>NZ_BDAU01000012.1 GCF_001612615.1 Nocardia amikacinitolerans NBRC 108937
TGAACTCACCCCTCTCGTCGAACACGGACGACGCTAATCACCTGGAGTGCACTCCAAGCAACACCGATTCTGCCGACCGTGCGTGGCGTGCGGCACGACGTGGGGAAGGGCGCGGGTCAGTTGTACTTCGGCAGTTCCTGGACGGCCCACTTGTTGCCGTCGGGATCGCTGAAGAAGGTGAACAGGCCCCAGCCCATGTCCTGCACGGGTGTGGCGTCCACGCCCGCCTCGATCAGCTGCTGATAGGCCTTCTCGGCGCTGGCGACCACCATCTGCATGCCCTCGACGCTGCCGGGGGCTGCCTCGGTGATGCCGCGGCCGATGCAGATCGAACAGCCCGAACCGGGCGGTGTCAGCTGCACGAAGCGGATGTCCTCGCTCGGCGAGTGGTCGTGGTCGGCGTTGAAGCCGATGCGGGTGTAGAAGTCCTTGGCCCGGTCGACGTCGGTGACGGGAATCGCGACGAGTTCGATTTTCCAATCCATCGGGTCAGCATCCCACCGCCCACCGACATGTCGGCCGATATCGGCGGTACCGAGTCGGCGGGCCGAAACGGGCTTACCCTGGTGGCATGCCTGGAAAGGAAATCGACCGGATCCGGGCCCGCTCGGCCTGGGCCACGGTCAAGGAGAGTCCCGTGATCACCGCGATCGCGGTGGCGCCGTTCGTCGTCGCGCTAGGCGTCGTCTGGTGGCTGACAAACGGATTCGTGGCGTTCCTGCTACTGATCCTGCTCGGCGTCGGCGTCGTGGTGGGCGGCAAACTGCTGAAATGACCGGCGTCCGCCGACGCCGGGGTAGCTCAGCGGGGAATGTGGAAGCGCACGAGTTCGCCGGTGCCCGCGTCGATGTCGGACCACGGGCGGTCGAATTCGAGCACGGCGAGCGCCGACGTCGGGAACTTCCTGCTCAGCTCGACAGCCTGATTCGAATTGCGATTGGCCGCGAGTTCCCATGCGGTCCACGGCATTCCGGGTGCGTGGCCGATCAGCAGCAGGGTCTCGACGTCGTCGTCGCTGAGCTGGATCAGTTCGATGAGGGTCCGCGGCGACGCTTCGTAGATGCCGCGTTCGTAGACGACAGGGGCGGTGATGCCGGTGGCGGCCAGTGTTTCGCGGGTCCGTACGGCGGTCGAGCAGCGCACCGCGTCGATCGGCGGCTGGGTCTCGCGCAGCCAGTCGCCCGCAAGCCCGGCCTCCCGTTGTCCGCGCGGCGCGAGCGGGCGCTCGTGATCGCCGACGCCGTCCGGGTAACTGGACTTGCCGTGCCGCATCAGGATCAGGGTCCGAACCATGGCAATACCGTAAGCCTCCGCCTGTGACCGGGGTGTGATAGGCACGTAGGCAGTCCGAAGAGAGGCGTACGCCACTCTCGAGGCACACTGAAAGCGGCGTCACATATCGCTATCCGCTCGCTGTGACACCGCGGCCCACCGCAACCCAGGGTGGCACCAGCCCACGTACATTTTCGAGGATCTGCACAATATGGCCTACGTAATCACGCAGCGTTGTTGCAACGACGCCAGCTGCGTCTCCGAGTGCCCGGTCGACTGCATTCGTCCCACGCCGGACCAGCCGGAGTTCGCGACGACCGAAATGCTCTACATCGACCCGGACACCTGCATCGACTGCGGCGCCTGTGTGGACGCGTGCCCGGTCGAGGCCATCTTCCCCGAGGACGATCTGGCGGCCTCGCTCGCGCGGTTCCGCGACATCAACGCGGCCTACTTCGAACGGCACCCGCTCGAATCCAACTTCGACCCGATCGTGCCGCCGCAGCGCCCGCCGAAGGAACTCGGCACCCTGCGCGTCGCCATCGTCGGCGCCGGGCCCGCGGCCTGCTACGCCGCCGACGAACTGTTGCGCCGCTGCGATGCCGAGGTCGAGATGTTCGACCGGCTGCCGACGCCGTGGGGTCTGGTGCGCGCGGGCGTCGCCCCCGACCACCCGGGAACCAAGACGGTCTCGGGCATGTTCGAGTCCGCGTTCCGCCGCGAGACCCTGCAGTACTACCTGAATGTCGAGGTTGGCACACACATCTCGCACGAGGAGCTGCTCGGGCACCACCACGCGGTGATCTACGCGGTCGGCGCGGCCAGCGATCGCCACATGAACATTCCCGGCGAGGACCTGCCCGGCAGCCACTCGGCGACCGAGTTCGTCGCCTGGTACAACGGCCACCCCGACTACGCCGACCGGCAGTTCGACCTGTCCGGCGAGCGCGCCGTGATCGTCGGCAACGGCAACGTCGCGCTGGACGTGGCGCGCGTGCTCACCGTCGACCCCGACGAACTCGCCAAGACCGACATCGCCGACCACGCGCTGGATGCCCTGCGCGGCAGCAACATCCGCGAGGTCGTCGTGCTCGGCAGGCGCGGTCCGCTGCAAGCGGCCTACACCTCGCCGGAGTTCCTCGCGCTCGCCCACCTGAAGGGCGTCGACGTGATCGTCGACGAGGCCGAACTCGACCTCGACCCGGCCAGCCAGGCGCTGCTGGACGACCCGGAGGTCGAGCCGTCGTTGCAGCTGAAGTACACCCTGGCGAAGGAGTACGCCGCCGGTCGCCGCGATCCCGCCAACAAGCGGATCGTCTTCCGCTACCTGGCTTCGCCGACCGCGGTCACCGGCGCCGAGCGCGTCGACGGCATCGAATTCGTGCGCAACGAACTGGTCGAGGAAGGTGGCCAGCTGGTCGCCCGCGCCACCGACCGGACCGATCGGCTGGACGCCTCGCTGGTGCTGCGCTCCATCGGCTACCGCGGCGAGCCCGTCGCCGGACTGCCGTTCGACGAGCGCCGCGCAGTAGTGCCGAACGAGCACGGCCGGGTGCTGGGTGAGGACGGCGTCCCGCTGCCCGGCGTGTACGTCAGCGGCTGGATCAAGCGCGGTCCGCGCGGGGTCATCGGTTCGAACCGCGTCGACTCCGAGGAGACCGTCGAGCAGCTCGTCGCCGACTTCATCGCGGGCAAACTCGCTGCGCCGCAGGGTGATCGGGGCGCGCTGAAGGCGCTGATCGCGCAGCGGCAGGCCGACCTCGTCGACCGCGCCGGTTGGAAGTCCATCGATCAGGCGGAGAAGGCGGCGGGCAAGGCCGCTGGCCGTCCGCGCGTCAAGTTCACCACCCGCGAGGACCTGCTCAAGGCGGCGCGGGGCTGAGCGCCGAGGCCGTCGGGCGGGTCCGCGTGATCTGCCCGGCGGTCGGATCGTCTGGCGTACGGGTTCGGCCGGAGGGCGTTCAGCGCGTCAGCCGGGCAGCGGCATGATGCGCACGACGGTCGTGGTCGTCCCGCCGACCACGAACCACAGCCGCAGCACCGGCCGCCCGTTGCGGTCGCCCGGTTCGTAGCGGCTGCGCACACTGATGTGCTGGCGCGCGAGCACCGGGGCGACGTACTCGATCACCGCGCGGTGCGGGCCCGCGACCAATTTCGGATAGTCCACGAGGAACTGCTCGACGGCCTGCCAGTAGCAGGCGTTGTTCACGTGGTTGTACTGGTCGATGTCGGTGGCCCGCACCGGAAATGGTAGGTCGGTGTCCGATTCCGGGGGAGTCGAGTCGGTCAGGTACGGCCGCCACCGCAGCCGGTGCTCGCTCGCGGTCCTGGCCAGGTAGGAAAGGCCCTCGTCGCTGATCCTGGTCGGCCGGTTGGTCGACTCGTTGATATTGATCCAGAAGCCCTCTGTCTCGATCAGCCCGCCGTTGTCGCTGGTGATCCGCACCCGCATGTTCGTCCACCTGGTCGACATGCTCGAACACCAGCGCAGCAGGTGTACCTGGTCCGGCCAGACGATCGGGCGGATGACGTCGATGACCGTGCGGCGAACGATCCAGCTCGGATCAGACCGGTGCAGGAACGTGTGATGCAACTGTTCCCAGGCGATATCCTGCAGGTATCTGGCGACGGCGTCGAACCTCAATCGGTCGTACGGATCCACATCGCCAGCCCGTACCGGCCACGCCGAGGCATAGCCCATGCCCTCCTGGGTCAGCGGGGCGAGTGGCTGATCGAGTGACACTTGTGCTCCTCGCGCTGCACGTTGTGCCGCGTCTTCTTGCGGTGCTGTTGTGAGACGACTTTACGGGGCGTACGTCACACCCTCGCGTCGAGCCGCCTGTACTCACTGGTATACGAACCCCCGCACCACACCCCGAATCGTCCGCGGGCCGGGCCGCCCGGTGAAACGCCCGAGCCGCGAAACCGCCGGTGATCAGTAGCCGACGTACCCCTCTCCCCGGCTCATCGCCGCGATACCTGGAACATTGCTGAGCGATCCGTAGCGCTCGATGGCGTAGCGCGTTCCGGCGATGATGTTGTCGACCGGGTTCCAGATGTCGTCGTGGCCGGGCAGCTTGTAGGAGTTGAACGTCGGGTCGATGGTCTGCATGATGCCCTTCGACGGAATGCCCGCCGCGGCGTTGCTGTCCCAGAGGTTGATCGCGTGCGGGTTTCCGCCGGATTCCTTGTCGATGATCATCGAGATGATCGCGGCGTCGCTGTCGCTGATGTCGTATCCCTTGGCGCGCAATGCCTGGATCGCCTCTTGGATCCACTTGGCCTTGTCCCCGGTCGGCATCGGGCCGGTGGGGGCGCTCGAACTCGGCCCGCCCGAATACGAGGAATCGGAGGGTGAGCCGGAGTAGCTGTTGTTGCCGCCGGACATCACGTAGTTCGGCTTGCTCGGGGATTGCGTGGTGGGTGGGGTTGTGGCGGCCGGGGTGGTGGTGGTCGATGGGGGCGGGATGAGGTTGGGGTCGGCGAGGCCGTCGAGGGCCGACTGGAGTTTGGTGATCGCGGTGTCGACCTTGCGTTGTGCTTCGGTGGCCACGTTCTCGGCGGTTTGCAGCGCGGTGGTGATCTGGGTTTCCCAGTTCGCGGCGTCGGCGCGGATGCGAAGGCGCAGGTCGTCGGCGGCTTGGCCGGTGAGGTCGCGGAGCAGCTCCTCGGTGCGCGCGGTGGCGTCGACGGTGCCGTTGTCGTTCACGGTGAACCCGGTGATCAGGCCCATGCCCGCGGCCGGGACCGGACCCGCGCTCGCCGCTTGGTCGCGCAGCCGCAGCACGTTGGATTTGGCTTCGTTCAGGTTGCCGACCTCGGCCTCGAAGGCGGTGGCGAGCTCGAGCAGGGCGGCGCTCACCGCGCCGGACCGGCTCTTCTCGGTGTCCATCCGCTGGTTGGCGGCGTCGGCGGCCGCGCCGGACCACACCTTGTCGGTGCCGAGCCGTGCGGTGTCGTCGGAGCCCTTGCGCACCGCGGCGTCGAGTTGCTCGGAGAGCTTGCGGGCGTTCGCCCCCGCGGTGCCGATCTGGTCGGGCTGCCATGCGGAGACGTTCGCGATGGTGAGCGTCATGGCAGCTCGAGTGCGATGGTGCGGAGGCGGGCCGCGAAGTCGTTCTCGGCGACTTCGTAGGCGCCTGCCGCGGTGCGGGTGCTCTGGGCGACCTTCTCCAGCCGGTCGGCGATGCGGTGCAGGCACTGGTTGGTCAGGTCGGTCGCGCGGCCCGCGGAGTTGCCGAAGGGGGTGCCTTGCAGGGCCGAGACGGCCGGATTGAATCCGTTGCCGATGTTGAGCCCGCGTATCAGCCCCGCCTCGGCGCCCAAATTGTTCGCGAACGTCTGTAGCGCTTGCGGATTCACCTGCAACTGTGCGGCAGGCTGTGCGCCGTCGACCATGGAAAAGCCCCCTTCTCCCCGACCTGAAAGTCGCGCCCAGCTTAGCGTTATGTTGGTCACGGTGTCATCGACGACGACCGATGTCGTCGAATCGGACAGAGAGGTCGGCACATGCGCGCAGCCCAGGTCAGCAAGCTGGAAGGACCGGAAGCGGTCGAGGTCGTCGAGATTCCCGAGCCCGCTTCGTATCCGGGCGGTGTGGTGATCGACGTGCACGCCGCGGGTGTCGCGTTTCCCGATGTGCTGATGACGCGCGGGCTGTACCAGATGAAGCCGGAATTGCCGTTCGTCGTGGGCGGCGAGGTCGCGGGCGTGGTGCGCGAAGCGCCCGCCGACGCGCATGTCGCGGCCGGTGACCGGGTTGTCGCGCTGACGCTGCTCGGCAACGCCATGGCCGAGGTCGCGGTGGCGCCCGCGCAGATGGTGTTCAAGCTGCCGGACAACATCTCCCTGGAGGCAGGCGCCGGCATCCTGTTCAACGATCTGACGGTGCACTTCTGCCTGCGCAACCGCGGCAGGCTCGCCGAGGGCGAGACGGTGCTCGTGCACGGCGCCGCCGGCGGCATCGGCACCTCGACGCTGCGGATGGCCGCGGCGCTTGGCGCGGGCCGAGTGATCGCGGTGGTGAGCACGCCGGAGAAGGCCGAGGTGGCCAAGGCCAACGGCGCCACCGACGTGGTGCTCACCGACGGCTGGCTCGCCGCGGTGAAGGAGCTGACCGGCGGCCGCGGCGTCGACATCGTGCTCGACCCGGTGGGCGGCGACCGCTTCACCGACAGCATCCGCTCGCTGGCCTCGGCCGGTCGGCTGCTCGTCGTCGGCTTCACCGCGGGGGAGATCCCGACGGTGAAGGTGAACCGCCTGCTGCTCAAGAACGTCGAGGTGACGGGCGCGGCGTGGGGCGAGTGGGTCATGACGCACCCGGGCTACCTGGCCGAACAGTGGGCCGAGGTGGAGCCGCTGCTGGCCTCCGGCAAGATCGCGCCGCCGCAGCCGGTGCTCTACCCGCTGGACCGGGCCGCCGAAGCCGTTGCCTCGCTGGACAACCGCACCGCGACCGGCAAGGTCGTCGTCACCCTGCGCTGATCGCTGCCACCGCGTCATGACGCTTTCCCACCGGGTGTTGAACCGGACCTTGTTGCAGCGCCAGCACCTGCTGGAGCGATCGTCGCTGACGGTGGCGCGGATGTGCGATCACCTGGTCGGCCTGCAGGCGCAGGATGTGCCGCCGCCGTTCGTCGGATTGTGGAGCCGCCTGGCGGATTTCGATCCCGAGGTGGTCTCGGCGGGGCTGGAGGACCGTTCGCTGGTCCGAATCACGTTGATGCGCGGCACCATTCACCTGGTGACGCCGCCGGACGCGCTGCGCATCGCGCCGCACATCCAGCCGGAGTTGGAGAAGGTCCCGTTCCGCAAGGGCTTCAACTTCGGCGCGATGGTCGGCCTCGACCCGGACGAGGTACGGGCTCGCGGTGAGGAGGCGCTCGGCGACGAGCCGACGCCCGCCGCCGAGCTGCGGGCCCGCGCCGCCGCGTGCTTTCCGGACCGCGATCCCGGCGCGGTGGTGCAGACCTGGCTGTATCAGCTGCCGGTCTTGCAGACGCCGCCGCGCGGGAAGTGGAAGGACAGCAGCCGTCCGGTGTGGTCGCGGGTGGAGCCGTGGCTCGGCGCGCCGCTGGACCCGGACTACCCGCTCGCGGAGCTGCTCGTCCGGTATCTGCGCGCGTTCGGCCCCGCGACGACCATGGACATGCAGACCTGGTCCAAGCTGACCGGGTTGAAGAAGGCCGTCGACGCGCTCGGCGACCGGCTGCGCACCTACACCGACGAGCGCGGCCGCACCCTCTACGACCTCGCCGACGCCGAACTGGCCGACCCGGACCTGCCCGCGCCGGTCCGGCTGCTCGGTTGGTACGACAATGCCGTTCTCTCGCACCAGGATCGGAGCAGGATCGTGCCGAACGGTGCGACGCCGACCCTGCGCGCGTACGCGACGGCGGTGGCTCCGGTGCTGGTCGACGGTTTCGTCGCGGGTGTGTACAAGATCTTCCCGCAGTCCGGGGTCGCGCGGCTGCGGATCAGCCCGAGTCGCGCGTTGTCGTCCGCCGAGCGCGCCGAGGTGGAGGCGGAAGCGCTTGCGCTGCTTGCCTTCCTGGAGGACGACAAGCGGCCGAGCGTGGAGATTCTCGAGGTCGGCGCGGACCTGCGGCCGTGAGTCAGCGCTCGTGGGAGTCGCGGTAGGCGGGGGCCTTGCTGCTTCCGGTCGGCGTCAGCGTGCGCAGCAGCGGCAATGTCCGGCGCGGCACCACCGTGGACAGCACGATGACGCTGTGCGACCGGTCCACCGAACTGGTCCGGTCGATGCTGAGCAGTACCGCTTGCAACCCGGCGTGCGAGTCGGCGCCGATGCGGCACAGCACATCACCCGATCCGGTCGTCGCGTACGCCTCGAGCACGCCGGGGATGGCGTCGAGTTCGGCGGCGACGGTGTCGAGCGCGCCCTGGGCGATCTCCAGCGTGACGAAGGCCTGTACGTCGAATCCCGCTGCGGTGACATCGATCTGCGGGTCGTAGGAGGCGATCACGCCGGCCTCCTCCATGCGCCCGATGCGCGACTGCACGGTCGCCCGCGCCACCCGGGTGCGCCGGGAGAGCTCCAGGATTCCGGCCTTCTGGTGCTCGTGCATCGCGGTCAGGATGGCGAGGTCGAGCTCGTCCAGCTTCGCCGGGGTGCGTGACATGGCGACCTCCTGTGGGGGCGCGGGCGGGGGCAGCGTGGTGTCCCGTGAGTACTATTCAAATTGTCCAGCATCTCGCGGGCTTTGCTAGCCGAATCCGCCACTGTGTCTACAGAAAATCGGAGCGGTTGCCTACCGGTCGGCGGCGGATATTTGCTTGATCCATGACCATCGAACTGCCGACCGACGGCGAGTTGCGCGGGCTCGTCGGACTCGTCGACCACGACGACAGCGTCGACCCCTTCCCAGTCATCGGCTGGGACGCGCTGGTCTGGGTGGTCGGCAACGCGACGCAGACCGCGCACTTCCTGGAATCGGCCTTCGGGATCCGGCTGGAGGCGTACTCCGGCCCCGAGACCGGCAACCGCGACCACAAGGCCTTCGTGCTGCGCAGCGGCGCGGCGCGGTTCGTCGTCACCGGCGCGGTGCACCCGGACAGCCCGCTCATCGCCCATCACCAGCGGCACGGCGACGGCGTCGTCGACATCGCGCTCGAGGTGCCCGACGTGGACCGCTGCATCGAGTGGGCCCGCACGCACGGCGCGACGGTCCTGGTCGAACCGCACGACGAGAGCGACGAGAACGGCACCATCCGCACCGCGGCGCTGGCGACCTACGGGGAGACCAGGCACACCTTGGTCGACCGTTCCAACTATTACGGTCCGTACCGACCGGGCTATGTGGCGCGGCGCTCCGGCTACCAGCCGCCAGAGGGCGCGCCGAACCGGCTGTTCCAGGCGATCGACCACGTCGTCGGCAACGTGGAGCTCGGCATGATGGACCGCTGGGTCGAGTTCTACCGCCGCGTCATGGGTTTCACGAACATGGCCGAGTTCGTCGGCGACGACATCGCCACCGAGTACTCGGCGCTGATGAGCAAGGTCGTCGCGAACGGAAACCACCGGGTGAAATTCCCGCTGAACGAGCCCGCCGTCGGCAAGAAGCGCTCCCAGATCGACGAGTACCTGGACTTCTATCGCGGGCCGGGCGTCCAGCACATCGCACTGGCCACCAGCGACATCCTGACCTGCGTCGACCACCTGCGCCGGGCGGGCGTCGAATTCCTCGAGACTCCCGACACCTACTACGAGGACCCGGAACTGCGCGCCCGCATCGGACGGGTGCGCGTGCCGGTCGCCGAATTGCAGCGCCGCGGCATCCTCGTCGACCGCGACGAGGACGGCTACCTGCTCCAGATCTTCACCAAGCCGCTGGCCGACCGACCCACCGTCTTCTTCGAACTGATCGAGCGCCACGGCTCCCTCGGCTTCGGCAAGGGCAACTTCAAGGCCCTGTTCCAGGCGATCGAACGCGAGCAGGCCGCCCGCGGGAATCTTTGACCAGGAGGCCGCGCCCGCCGAACAAGTAGAGTTCGAATCATGCGGATCGCGTCGGCGCTCATCACTTGTCTCGCCCTGACATTGACGCTGTCGGCGTGCGGTTCGGACGACGATTCCGGGTCGTCGAACACCCCGCTTCGCCCGCCGCCGAAGGTCGCGACGCTCGGTCCGTTCGTCGGCGAATGCGGGCACGTCACCGACGACGAGGTGCGCGAGATCGCGGGGCTCGGCCAAATCTCGACCGTGTTCAAGAACTCGGTCGGCTGCAACTACCAGTCGGCCGGATTGGCTTCGCCCAGCGTCACCTTCGCGTCCTACCGTGGCAGCCCGATCGACCGGGAGAAGGCATGGGTGGCGAGCGTCGGCCGGGAGCCGGACAAGATCGAGGTGGGCGGCAAGCCGGGATTCCAGGCGCTGGATCCCAGTGGCACGGTCTGCGATCTGGCCGTGCAACTCGACGACGACTTCTTCGAATGGTCGATGTCGTACGGGGCGTTCGCGCCCGCGGGGAATCCGTGCGAGAAGACGCGCAAGCTGGCCGAACTCACCGTGCAGCGGCTGAAGTGAGGGGACGGGCATGAGTGCACATTCGAAGACGCGCAACGCGGTGCTCGCCGCGACGGCCGCCGCGCTGGCGCTCACGATGACGGGCTGCGGTAAGACCATCGAGGGCGAGGCGTTCCCGGCGGGCGGCAGTCAGCAGATCAACACGAATTTCGACAAGCTGCTGCGCGAATGCGAGGTGGTGGAGCCAACCAAGATCGGCAAGGCGGTCGGCGACGCGCGGTTCGTGCAGGGCTCGTTCAACGGCGCGGTGTGCATGTGGGACGTCGAGGACGCGCCCGGCGGGCGGGCCATGGTCACCCTCAACTGGTACGAGATCGGCTCGCTGAACAACGAGAAGGCGACCAACGACAAGCTCGGCTACCTCTCGGAGAACACCACCGTCCAGAGCAGTCGCGCGTTGCAGACCCGCCGCCCCGGCGACCCCGATTCGTGCGGCGTCAGCGCGAGCGCGGCCGACAGCGGCGTGGTCGGTTGGTGGATCAACTACCGCGCGGGTTCGACGCATCCCGATCCGTGCGCGGCGGCCAAGCAACTGGTGGAGCTGACCCTGAATCTGGCCAGGTAAACGCGCCCACGCCGGACCCCGCTTTGACCCTTCGCGAAGCCCGCGAGTATCGTGGATCGCTGTGCCCGGAAGCATGCGGGCAAGTTCGTGCGTTCGACGTAGGCCAGCGAAAGCGGCCGACCTCCCCGGCGTGCCCGGAATCAGGGTCCTGTCTCACGCACGACACGCCCGACCTCGGGACGCGAGAAACGTGGTTGGACGTGCGAGTGAAGACTCGATGAATACAAGACATAAGTTCCAGACACCGCGTTAGACAACAAGGAAAGCCGGTCTATGCCAACCATCAACCAGCTGGTCCGCAAGGGTCGCCGTGACAAGGTCGCCAAGACCAAGACCGCGGCCCTCAAGGGGAGCCCGCAGCGTCGTGGCGTGTGCACCCGCGTGTACACCACGACCCCGAAGAAGCCGAACTCCGCGCTGCGTAAGGTCGCGCGTGTTCGCCTGACCAGCGCGGTCGAGGTCACGGCTTACATCCCCGGCGAAGGCCACAACCTCCAGGAGCACTCGATGGTGCTCGTCCGTGGCGGTCGTGTGAAGGACCTCCCCGGTGTCCGCTACAAGATCATCCGTGGCTCGCTGGACACCCAGGGTGTGAAGAACCGCAAGCAGGCCCGCAGCCGCTACGGCGCGAAGAAGGAGAAGAGCTGATATGCCGCGCAAGGGCCCCGCTCCCAAGCGTCCGTTGATCAACGACCCGGTCTACGGGTCGCCGCTGGTCACCCAGCTGGTCAACAAGATCCTGCTGGACGGCAAGAAGTCCACCGCCGAGCGCATCGTCTACGGCGCGCTCGAGCAGGCGCGCGAGAAGACCGGCACCGACCCGGTCGTCACCCTGAAGCGCGCGCTGGACAACGTCAAGCCGTCGCTCGAGGTGAAGCCTCGCCGCGTCGGTGGCGCCACCTACCAGGTTCCGGTCGAGGTTCGTCCCGGCCGTGCCAACACCCTGGCGCTGCGCTGGCTGGTCAACTTCGCCCGCGCGCGTCGCGAGAAGACCATGGTCGAGCGTCTGGCCAACGAGCTGCTCGACGCCAGCAACGGCCTTGGCGCTTCGGTGAAGCGTCGCGAGGACACCCACAAGATGGCCGAGTCGAACCGGGCGTTCGCGCACTACCGCTGGTGATTGTCGGCCGGCCCGTCGCTCCGTGTCGGCGCCGGAAGGCTCACAGTCGAGAGGCGGCACTTCGGTGCCCCTCCCGGCGTTGACATAGTGATGACCCGACAGGGTCTGGAACCCGAAGATCCCAACTAGCTACGAGCGGGGAAGATTTCCGTGGCACAGGACGTGCTCACCGACCTGAACAAGGTCCGAAACATCGGCATCATGGCGCACATCGATGCCGGTAAGACCACCACTACCGAACGCATCCTCTTCTACACCGGCATCACCTACAAGATCGGTGAGGTCCACGATGGCGCGGCCACCATGGACTGGATGGAGCAGGAGCAGGAGCGTGGTATCACCATCACCTCCGCGGCTACCACGTGTTTCTGGAAAGACAACCAGATCAACATCATCGACACCCCCGGGCACGTCGACTTCACCGTCGAGGTGGAGCGTTCGCTGCGCGTGCTCGACGGCGCCGTCGCGGTGTTCGACGGCAAGGAAGGCGTCGAGCCGCAGTCCGAGCAGGTGTGGCGTCAGGCCGACAAGTACGACGTGCCGCGGATCTGCTTCGTCAACAAGATGGACAAGCTCGGTGCGGACTTCTACTTCACCGTGCGCACCATCAAGGAGCGCCTCGGCGCCAAGCCGCTCGTCATCCAGCTGCCGATCGGCGCGGAGGACACCTTCGAGGGCATCGTCGACCTGGTCGAGAACAACGCCAAGGTGTGGCGCGGTGAGACCAAGCTCGGTGAGCAGTACGAGGTCACCGAGATCCCGGCCGAGCTGAAGGAGCAGGCCGAGCAGTACCGCCAGGAGCTGCTCGAGACCGTCGCCGAGTCGGACGAGGCGCTGCTGGAGAAGTTCTTCGGCGGCGAGGAGCTCACGGTCGAGGAGATCAAGGGCGCCATCCGCAAGATGACGGTGAACTCCGAGCTCTACCCGGTGCTCTGTGGTTCCGCGTTCAAGAACAAGGGCGTGCAGCCCATGCTCGACGCGGTCATCGACTACCTGCCCTCGCCGCTGGACGTGGAGGCCACCACCGGCCACGTGCCCGGCAAGGAAGAGGAGCTGCTGACCCGCAAGCCGAGCGCCGACGAGCCGTTCGCGGCGCTGGCGTTCAAGATCGCGGTGCACCCCTTCTTCGGCAAGCTGACCTACGTCCGCGTGTACTCCGGCAAGGTCGACTCCGGCGCCCAGGTCATCAACTCGACCAAGGGCAAGAAGGAGCGTCTGGGCAAGCTGTTCCAGATGCACTCCAACAAGGAGAACCCGGTCGGTGCGGCCTCCGCGGGCCACATCTACGCGGTCATCGGCCTCAAGGACACCACCACCGGTGACACCCTGTGCGATCCGCAGAACCAGATCGTGCTGGAGTCCATGACCTTCCCGGACCCGGTCATCGAGGTCTCCATCGAGCCCAAGACCAAGTCCGACCAGGAGAAGCTGGGCACCGCGATCCAGCGTCTCTCGGAAGAGGACCCGACCTTCTCGGTCAAGCTGGACGCCGAGACCGGCCAGACCGTCATCGGCGGTATGGGCGAGCTCCACCTCGACATCCTCGTCGACCGCATGAAGCGCGAGTTCAAGGTCGAGGCGAACGTCGGCAAGCCGCAGGTCGCCTACCGCGAGACCATCACCAAGACGGTCGAGAAGCTCGAATTCACCCACAAGAAGCAGACCGGTGGTTCCGGTCAGTTCGCGAAGGTGATCATCGCCCTCGAGCCGTTCGTCGGCGAGGACGGCGCGCACTACGAGTTCGAGAACAAGGTCACCGGTGGCCGCGTGCCGAGGGAGTACATCCCTTCGGTCGACGCCGGTGCCCAGGACGCCATGCAGTACGGTGTGCTCGCTGGCTACCCGCTGGTCAACCTGAAGGTCACCCTGCTCGACGGTGCCTACCACGACGTCGACTCGTCGGAAATGGCATTCAAGATCGCAGGCGCGCAGGCCCTGAAGGAAGCGGCCCGTAAGGCCGGTCCGGTGATCCTCGAGCCGATGATGGCTGTCGAGGTCACCACGCCCGAGGATTACATGGGCGACGTGATCGGCGACCTGAACTCCCGCCGTGGCCAGATCCAGGCCATGGAGGAACGCAGTGGTGCCCGTGTCGTCAAGGCGCTGGTTCCGCTCTCGGAGATGTTCGGTTACATCGGTGACCTGCGGTCGAAGACCCAGGGCCGGGCGAACTACTCCATGGTGTTCGATTCGTACGCGGAGGTTCCGGCCAACGTGTCGAAGGAGATCATCGCCAAGGCGACCGGCGAGTAAATCGTTTGGGGCCAAGTGGCACACTTGGCCCCAGCCGGGCGTCAGTACTACCAGATCCCCGCATCCGCGGGGATGACCCACGCACTGCTGCAAATGCACGCACCAACAAGTCCAGGAGGACCCAAAAGTGGCGAAGGCGAAGTTCGAGCGGACGAAGCCGCACGTCAACATCGGCACCATCGGTCACGTCGACCACGGCAAGACCACGCTCACCGCGGCGATCACCAAGGTGCTGGCTGACAAGTACCCGAATCTGAACGAGAGCTTCGCGTTCGATCAGATCGACAAGGCGCCTGAGGAGAAGGCTCGTGGTATCACGATCAACATCTCCCACGTCGAGTACCAGACCGAGAAGCGCCACTACGCGCACGTCGACGCTCCTGGTCACGCTGACTACATCAAGAACATGATCACCGGTGCGGCCCAGATGGACGGCGCCATCCTCGTGGTCGCCGCCACCGACGGCCCGATGCCGCAGACCCGTGAGCACGTGCTGCTCGCCCGTCAGGTCGGCGTGCCCTACATCCTGGTCGCGCTGAACAAGTCGGACATGGTCGACGACGAGGAGATCCTCGAGCTCGTCGAGATGGAGGTCCGCGAGCTGCTGGCCGCCCAGGAGTTCGACGAGGACGCGCCGGTCGTGCGTGTCTCCGGTCTGAAGGCGCTCGAGGGCGACCCGAAGTGGACCCAGTCCGTGCTGGATCTGATGGACGCCGTCGACGAGTCGATCCCGGACCCGGTCCGTGAGACCGACAAGCCGTTCCTGATGCCGGTCGAGGACGTGTTCACCATCACCGGTCGTGGCACCGTCGTCACCGGTCGCGTCGAGCGTGGCGTGATCAACGTGAACGAGGAAGTCGAGATCGTCGGCATCCGTCCGGAGAAGACCAAGACCACGGTCACCGGTATCGAGATGTTCCGCAAGCTGCTCGACCAGGGCCAGGCGGGCGACAACGTCGGTCTGCTGGTTCGTGGTATCAAGCGCGAGGATGTCGAGCGCGGCCAGGTCATCGTGAAGCCGGGCACCACCACCCCGCACACCGATTTCGAGGGCCAGGCGTACATCCTGTCGAAGGACGAGGGCGGCCGCCACACCCCGTTCTTCAACAACTACCGCCCGCAGTTCTACTTCCGCACCACCGACGTGACCGGCGTCGTGACCCTCCCCGAGGGCACCGAGATGGTCATGCCGGGCGACAACACCGAGATGAGCGTCAAGCTCATCCAGCCGGTCGCCATGGAAGAGGGCCTGCGCTTCGCGATCCGCGAGGGTGGCCGCACCGTCGGCGCCGGCCGCGTCACCAAGATCATCAAGTGATTCCCTGAATCACCGATCTCCCAACGGCGCCGCTCCACCAGGAGCGGCGCCGTTCGGCGTTTCGGGGGAGTGTACTGGATCAGGTTCGCGCACTTCGCCTTCGGCGCAGGAATGCCGACGATCTGGCGCTGATGCGCGTCTCGCAATTGGACGCCGAAGGCACGGTCGTCGATTTCACCGCACGTTTGCTGGCGGGGTTGACCAGGCGGCTCGGTGTCGACGCGGTGCGCGAGGTGCTGCCCGACGCCGTGCCGTGGGTGACCTTCCTGCCCGCGGAGGATATCGACCAGTTCCTCGTCGAACTGGTTGCTGTAGCTCAGGGTTCGGCAGCACTCGAGAACCTCGCGCCCCTGGCGACTCTGCTCACTCAATGGCGCCACACCGCCGAGGTTCACGCCGACCCGGCGCTGCTGGAGTTGGTCGCTGCCGAGCCGGGAGGCGATTTCGGCGCGGTCGAGCCGCCCGAGCCCGGTGAGCCGGACCTGTGAGCCCGAAGCGTGGCGTCGGCACGCTCCCGGCCAGCGATTGTGGCTGACGGGTACACTTGGCCGGTGTCCAGGATTACGTTCGATCCGAACCAGTGCGGTGGGCGGCCTTGTATCCGCGGCATGCGCATCAGGGTGAAGGACGTGCTCGAGCTCTTGGCTGCCGGTGAGACCGAAGAGTCCATCCTCGCCGACTATCCGTACCTCGAACTGGAAGACATTCGCGCCTGTCTGGCGTTCGCTGCCGCCGAGATCGATCATCCGATCCTGCGGACCGCCTCTTGAAGTTCCTTGTGGATGCGCAGCTTCCGCCCGCATTGGCGCGGGCGCTGGCCAGTGAGGGGCACGATGCCGTCCATGTCTGTGATCTCGACATGACCTCTGCCTCGGACCCGGAAGTGTGGAACGAGGGAATACGTCGAGGCGCGGCCATCGTCACGAAGGACGAGGACTTCATCCTCCTCGGCCGCGCCAAGGGGGACCTCGACCGGCCGACGATCGTCTGGATCAGGATTGGAAACTGCGCGGAATCCCGATTCTCTACGGCATGCCCGCGCCTTCTGCCCGCGCTCTGGCGGCGGCCGGATTGATATCGCTCGGCGGGTGCGTCGTCGTAGCGGGCAACCCGGACTGGAGTTGTCGGGCCTGTGGGCATCTGTGGAGTGATCCGGAGGGGGCCGCACGAGCGCTGAAACTGATCTTCCAGCGGCATCTAGCCCCCGCAGACCGGACAGAGGCTCGTTAGGGGCGGTTGCGCATCGCGGCGAGCGGTGTCCCGAGGGCAGCTCGGTACCCGAGGTCGAGCCGACAGGTTTCCGACGCGGGGCCCGCCTTCGGCGTTTTGTCGGAGCCTGCCGATACGGTCGACATGTCGAGCCGTCGCCGTCATCGGAGGGAAACATGAGCAGGTCCGCGCACACCGATCTCGATATCGTCGAGGGTGCGCTCGAGCACGGAATGCCTTATCTCGCCATGGGTTCCGGCCGTCCGCTGGTGTTCCTGCGGTGGTTCACTCCCAACCACGCCAACCCGACCGGGTGGATGCGTGAGTCCGAGATCAAGACTCTGACGCCGCTGGCCAGGCACTTTCGCGTGTACGCGGTGAACAGGGCGCCCGGCATGGCGGCGGGAACCACGATGTCCGAGATCGCCGCCCACCACGCCCAGGCGCTGCGCGCCGAATTCGACACGCCCGTGGACGTTCTCGGCATCTCCTCCGGCGGGTCGCTCGCGCTGCAATTGGCCGCCGACCATCCGGATGTCGTGCGCAGGCTCGTCATCGGCGCCTCGGGCTATCGACTGGAGGACGCGGCGCGCACCGCGCAGCTGAACTACGCCGAAGCGGCGGCCGAGGGCCGCAGAGCGCTGCACCACATGATTCCCGCGCCGTCCGGTTTCACCGACCGCCTCATGAAGGGCGCGATGTGGCTGCTCGATCCGTTCGCACGCCCGGCGAACCCGTCCGACACCCTCGCCTTCGTCCGCGCCGAGGACGCCTTCGACGTCTCCGACCGCCTCGGCGAAATCACCGCCCCCACCCTCGTCATCGGCGGCGAACGCGACGAGTTCTACTCCACCGCCACCTTCCGCCACACCGCCGACGGCATCCCCGACTCCCGCCTCCACATCTACCCCGGCGCCTCCCACATGGGCACCGTCAAACACCCCCGCTTCGCCCCCGACGTCATCGAATTCCTCACCGACCACGAGGATTAGCGCCATTCAGCGGCACCGAACGTGTCGACTCCGCAGGTGCCTCAGGGCAGGAGCTTGAAGCCCGGCGTGTGCCTCAATGTCACGGCGTGAAAGTGGCGATGATCCAGCGTGGCGATCTCGACCGCATCGAGGCGCTCGGCGACGGCGATGACCGAGGCGTCCGCCACGCCGAGCGGAAAGCCACGGTACTGCGTCATCAATTCGGCCATCCGGTGCAGGTCGGCATCGGTGATTTCGACCTGTGTCAGGTCGCCCGCCGCGATCGCTTCGACGAGATTGATCTCGGCCGCCGCGCCGACGTACTTGCAAACCAGGTAGCAGGCCTCGGTGACGACATAAGGCGTCAGCAGCAACTCGTCGGTTCGTCCGGTGAAGAGTTCGGCGCAGCGCTGGTGGTCGTTGTCGTGGCGGTTGAGGTAGGCGACGAGTGGCCCGGTGTCAACGATCAGCATCTGATTCGCCGATTTCGTCGCGCAGGACGTCCTTGGCGCGCGCGCCGAGGTCTGTCGACGGACCGTCGAATGTTCGGAGGACCGAGAACCGCTCGGAACGGGGCTGGACCAGTCGCAGCACGTGGCGACGCACCTCGTCGGCCTGGCTGGGATTCAGCTGGTCGATGAGCGCGTGGAGCTCGGAATAGTCGCGCGCGGCGGTCACGATTCCATGCTACGACAGCCACCACGCGGACCGGCGTCAGCCGAGTTGGGTCATGCCTGCGGCGACGACTTGGGCGACGTTGAGGATTTCGTCGGTGGTGGGGAGGGGGATGCCGTCGAGGGCGTGTAGGCGGTCGGTGCTCGCGATGGCGAACATGGCCGAGACCCAGGCGGCGGCGCAGGCGCGCAGGGTGCCGGGGCGGACGGGGGCGGGTGCGCTGGCCTGGAGGACGCGGGCGGTCACGTCGAGGAGCTGGTCGCGCAGGTGGCGGAGTTGGCGGCGCACGTCGGGATGGGTGTCGGCCTCGCGCCACATGATCACCCGCAGCACCGAGGAGTGGTGGTCGCGCAGGTTCAGCGCGGCGTCGAGGTTGACCAGGCTCGTGGCCGGATCGCCGGGGGCTACGACGGCGCCGATGTCGTCGATCGGCTGGGTGGGCATGCGCTCGGCCATGAGCGCGGACAGGATCGAATCCTTGGTCGGGAAGTAGTAGAAGACAAGGCCTTTGGGGACGCCGGCGCCCGCGGCGATGGCCGCCGTCGCGGTGGCGTCGAATCCCTGTGCCGCGAAAAGGTTTTCGGCGGCGTCCAGGATGAGTTGCCGGGCGTCGCCGTCGATCTTGGCGCTGCGGCGGCGCCCGGTCCGGGCGGGATCGTCCGGTCGCCGGACCAAGTGGCGACCGGGTTTGGGCATCTGCATCAGTGGTGCGTCCTCGTTGCCGTCCGGCCGAAGACCGGTTCGCGGTTCAGGATTCGCACGTCACGCATCAGAGGTGCGGAGCAACTCCGCCGCTCGTCGTCCGGTGCATGCGCGCCGTGACCGCGGGCAGCGCAGCGATCGCGACGACAACCGTGACCACGCCGACGACCCATGAGGTCCAGGATGCACCGCGGAACTCGGTGTAGTCCATCGCCCATGGCGCGATGAACAGCAGTGCGCCGAACAGCGCCATCGCGTAGTCGGCCATAGCCATGGCCGGTCGGGCCATCTGGGCCAGGCCGGTGAGGGCGATCAAGACGCCGAGGACGATCATCGTCCACATTGCCCTGTCGTTCGTGTCCACCCAGATGGGGGACAGCGCGGTGAAGGCGCCGAGGATGACGGCAAGCAGGTCCTGCGCGCGACTCTCGGTGAACATGGTGTGCCTCCTAGGGCTCGAATTATGTTCTGACCTCGGTATAGTCCTGATTGACCGCCCGATCAATATCGGTACGGACACGATTGCGTGGCGATCCCCGGCCCCTTTCGAGAGTGACTGCCGACACATCCGAACTGAACCAAGCAGACGCTAGGGTGAGGGTCGTACCGACGGATGAAGGGATTGCCGCATGACCGCGCCGATCGTGATCGTGGGGGCCGGACTCGCCGGGCTGCGCACCGCCGAGGAACTGCGCCGCGCCGGATACGCCGGCGAGCTGGTCCTGGTCGGCGACGAGGCGCGATTGCCCTACGACCGCCCGCCGCTGTCCAAGCAATTCGTCCGCGGCGAGACCGACGACACCACGCTGCGCCCCGCGGAATTCTTCGAGGAGAAGCGGATCGAGCTGCGCCTGAACGCCACGGCGACCGCCGTGGACACCGCGGCGCGGCGGATCACCCTGGCCGACGGCGGCGCCATCGACTACGACCAGCTCGTCATCGCGACGGGTCTGCGTCCACGCCGCCTGCCCGGCCTCCCCGAACTGACGGGCGTGCACGTGCTGCGCGGACACGCGGACGCGGCCGCGCTGCGCGACGAATTACGCGGCGCCACAAGGGCGCTCGTGGTCGGCGCGGGCTTCATCGGCTGCGAGCTCGCGGCCAGTTTCCGCGCGAGCGGCGTCGAGGTGACGCTGATCGAACCGCAACCGACGCCGCTGGCCTCCGTCCTCGGCGAGCGGGTCGGCGAGCTGGTCGCGCGCATGCACCGCGCCGAGGGCGTCGACCTGCGCTGCCACACCGGACTGGACACCTTCCTCGCCGACGCCGCGGGCCGGGTGCGCGGCGCGGTGTTGTCCGACGGCACGGAGCTGCTCACGGACCTGGTCGTGATCGGCGTCGGCTCGCGACCGGTGACCGAATGGCTGAGCGATTCCGGGATCGCCCTCGCCGAACCCGCCGACGGTGGCGGCGTGCTCGCCGACGAGGTCGGCCGGACCTCCGCGGATCGGGTGTGGGCCGTTGGCGATGTCGCCGCGTGGCGGCACGAGACGGGCGAGCGCAAGCGGGTCGAGCACTGGACCAACGCGGGCGAACAAGCCAAACTGCTGGCCTGCGCGCTGCTCGGCGCCGAGCCGCCGAGCGCGGCGCGGGTTCCGTACTTCTGGAGCGACCAGTACGACGTGAAGATCCAGGCCCTCGGCACCCCGAGCGCCGCCGACGAGGTCACCGTCGTCACCGACGACGGCCGCAAGTTCCTCGCCTACTACGCCAAGAACGGCGTCCTCACCGGCGTCGTCGGGGCGGGGATGACGGGCCAGGTCATGAAGGCCCGCGCCAAGATCGCCGCGGCGGCGCCGGTCGCCGACCTGCTCGCGTCCACCTGAGACGGTTCGGCCGGGGGATGCGCCTGTAATACGGTGGTCGATGTGATCGTCGCGCTCATCGACTCGGGGCTGGGTTTGCTGCCCACGGCCGCTTGGCTGCGCAAGCTGCGGCCGGACGTGGACCTGCTGCTGCAACTCGATCCGGACGGCGCTCCCTGGGGCCCGAAGCCGGAGCGGTGGACCGTCGATCGCGTGGTGAGCGCGGCACGCACGTCGGTCGAGTCGGGCGCCGAAGTGATCGTGCTGCCCTGCAATACGGCCAGCGTCACCGCGCTGGAACACGTGCGCGCCGACGTCGGCCCCGGCATCCCGGTGATCGGCACCGTGCCCGCCATCAAGCCCGCGGCCGCGGCCTGCCGCTCGGTCGCGGTGTGGGCCACCGCGGCGACCACCGCGAGCAAGTACCAGGCCGACCTCATCGCGGAGTTTGGCGGCGACGCCAAGGTGGTCGGCGTCGCCTGCCACGGCCTCGCCGACGCCATCGACCGAGGCGATCTCGTGGCGGCCCGCGATTCCATCACCCGCGCCGCCGAGCAGACGCCCGACGACGTGGAGGGCGTCGTCCTCGGCTGCACGCACTACCCGCTGGTCATCGACGCCATCGTGGCGGCGCTGCCGGTCGGTGTCCGCCTGTTCGACAGCGCGCAAGCCGTTGCCGCGCAAACCATTCGGCGGATGGACGCGCTCGGCAGGCCGACCACCGGCAACGGCGTCGTGCGCGTCCTGAACAGCGGCCGCCCCGGCACACTCCCCGCCAGCGCCGCGGCCTTCGAATCCGGCCGCATCCTCGGCGCCCAGCCTTGATTGTCGTTCGCCGGTCGTCTCCGGAGCAGCAGTCCGCAGGCTCGAGTCCGTCGAGGGCGGTTGGGTGCGATTAACACTGTTCAGCTGGACAGTGTCAAGTATCATCGGACAGGTCACGCGAGTGATGCCGAGCGGGTGGGACGCCGCGCCAACGACGCCCCACCCTGATGGGTTCAGCTGGCCCACACTCGGCGGACCAACAGGAGCGCCCCGGCGATCACGGCAGCCCCGCACAGGACAATGCCGTAATCGACCGGGGTCGTGCTCTTCTTCCGGCGATGTTTCGCCAACCCGTCACCTCCTTTCCCGGCGCGATACGGACCGGACCAACGGTGTCCGCATCGCCCCTGAGCTGGAGGTGGGCCAACCTAGTCGAGCCGGGCGACTGGAATGGCAAGAACCGCAACGGGTACCGCGACTAATGGTTCGGCGGCTCGTGCTGAAATGGGTGTGGTCGAGTGGATCCCGCGCTATGCCGAGGAATCGGAGGGCTGTTCATGATCGAAACCGCGCCGACCGCGGCGGATGTGCGGCAGGCGCTCGCCGAGGTCGCCGACCCCGCCGATGCGATCCATCTCCAGCGCTTCTTCAAGACCGGTCCCGGTGAGTACGGCGAGGGCGACGTGTTCATCGGGGTGCGCGTCCCGACGACCCGCGCGGTCGCCAAACGCTTTGCCGCACTGGACCTCACCGAGATCGACGACCTGCTCGACAGCGCCGTGCACGAGGAGCGCCTCGCCGGTCTGGTCATCCTGAACGCACGCTTCGCGAAGGCGGCCAAGCCGCGCACGCTCGACGTGGCGGGACAGGAGAAGATGGTGCGGCTGTACCTGGACGCCGTGCGCCGCGGCCGGGTGAACAACTGGGACCTCGTCGACGTGTCCGCCGAGAACGTCCTCGGCCCGTGGTTGCTGGACCGGCCGCGGGATCTGCTCTTCGAACTGGCCGCCGCGGATTCGCTGTGGGAGCGCCGCGTCGCCCTGCTGACCACCTTCGCCTTCATCAAGGCGGGCGACCCGAGCACGACCTTCCAGCTCTGCGAACAACTCCTGACCGACCGCCGCGACCTCATCCAGAAGGCGGTCGGCTGGATGCTCCGCGAGGTCGGCAAGCGCATCGACCGTGCACTGCTGACCGGCTTCCTGGACGAGCACGCACCCCGAATGGGCCGCACCGCGCTCGGCTACGCCACCGAACACCTCGAAGCATCCGAGCGCAGCGCCTACCGAGCCGCGCGCTGACCACCTAGCCGTCTGCGCCGCCCGGCGACCGGACCGCATCGAGCGCCGCGCGGCCCGGAGATCGCACGGTCCTCAGCGCCCGACAACCTAGCGGCCGGGGGACCGCATGGTGCCGGCCACTCGGCCGCTGGGTCGAGTGCGTGGCAAAAAGATCGCATCGCGCAGGGGCCCGCGTCGCTCGAGCACCACGCGCACCCACGCTTCGCTCAGAACTGGATGCGCAAGCGATCCGTGACCGGCCGCGCCTGGCAGCCGAGGATGTACCCGTTCTCGATGTCCTCGGGGTCGAGGATCTCGGCGTTCTCCATCTCGACCTTGCCCTCGAGCACCGTGCAGGCGCAGGACCCGCACTCGCCCTCCTGGCAGGAGTAGGGCACGTCGAGACCCTTGGCGAGCATGATGTCGACCAGCGTCTGCTTGCGCGGCCAGCTCAGCTCGTGCACCTCGCCGTCGAGTTCCACCTCGACGGTCGCCGCGTCGGCGGCCTCCTCGTCGCTCACCTCGACCGGCGCCTGGTCGGCGAACGGGTCTCCGGCGAGGGAATTGAACACCTCGGCGTGCGTGCGCGAGCGCGGAACGCCGAGGCTGCCGAGCGCGTCGTGCACCCGGTCCATGAACGGCTTCGGCCCGCACATGAACGCCTCGTAGCCGGTGTAGGGCGCGACCAGGGTGGCGAGCGTGTCGGCGGTCGGCAGGCCGAGCAGCGGCTCGAGCCAGTGGATCACGGTGAGCCGCTGCGGGTGCTTCTCGACGAGCTCGCGCAGTTCGCGCGCGAAGATCACGGTTTCCGCGTCGCGGTTGGCGTAGACGAGCACGATCTTGCCGTTGCCGCGGGCCAGCGCGGACTTCAGGATCGACATGACCGGCGTGATGCCGCTGCCCGCGCCGAACAGCAGCAGATCCTCGTCGAGGTTCTTCGGTGTGAAGACGCCGGAGGGCGGCAGCACCTCGAGCTGATCGCCCGCTTTCACGTTGTCGCACACCCAGTTCGAGCCGTACCCGCCGTCGGTGCGCTTCACGGTGACCTTGGGCTGGTCGTCGGTGTGCGGCGAACTGGCCAGCGAGTAGCAGCGGGCCACCGAGCCGGTCAGGTCGCTGGGGATGCGCAGCGTGAGGAACTGGCCCGGCTTGTACTGGAACTTCTCGCGCAACTCGTCGGGGACGTCGAAGACCAGCGAATTGGTGTCGGCCGTCTCGGCGATGACCGCGGCAACCCGCAGCACGAACGAGCGCGAGCCGTGGGGAACTTCGACGGTTGTCATGACGTCCTCTCGAATCCGGCACCGTCGGCGGCCGCTGGTCCGGCGGCCACCGACAAAACTAGAACGTGTTTCAGTTTCATCGTACGTCGCGGTCCGGCTGGTGGACAAGCTGGGCCTCGAGACCGGCGATCAGCACCTCCATGCCGAAGTCGTAGGCGTACTTGCCGCGCAGGTCGGATATGTACTTCGTGGCCCGCTCCACCGACTCCGGCAGCGCGACTTCCGACAGCGGGGCACGGTCGCGCGGGTTCACCCGGCTGCGGCCGAACAGGTAGGTGTGGATCGTCGCGTAGGCGGCGAGCACGTTGCGGTCGGAGAACCCCGCCTCGAACAGGATCTCCATGATGGCTGCGATCAGATCGAGCTGTTTGCCCAGCATCTGCTCGATGAGCACATCGCCGAGCCCGGGGTGCTTGCGCAGTTTCTCATCGATCTGATCGATGAGTTCGCGCAGGCGCTGCTGCCAGGGCCCGGATTCCGGCGGTGGCTTGCGCACTCCGGTGAGTGCGGCGCTGGCGACGAGGTCGAGCAGCTCGCGCTTGTCGGCCACGTAGTAGTACGGCGCCATGGGGGAGACGCCGAGTTCGCGGGAAAGTCGCCGCATGGACAGCTTTTCCACGCCATCCGCGCGAACCACGCGCAGCGCGGCCTCGACGATCTCGGACTCCGACAGTGTGTTTCCGCCCCCGCTCGCCTGCATTCGACCGACTCCCATGCCACCTCTACTGCCGCGGGCATGTGCCGCCCGTCACGTTCTGTTCAGCTGCGCTACACCCGAAGTCTAGAGTGCGGCGCTGTCGACCGGTGGGGGTGCGGCCGGTGCCCGCGCGACCGGCGGTTGGGGCGCACTGGTGCGGCGATAGGGAAGGGTGGGTCCCATCGATTGGAACGTGTTTCACTTTTGCGGGGCTTGTCGCTATGGTGTGACAGGGACTACACAGGTGGTCGCGTTCCGTCGTCAACTCGGAGGTTCTCATGCCGCATCAGTTCATCGCACCGAGCGACACCGACGAAGCGGAGCTCGTCGAGGAGAGCCTCATCGAAGAGGTGTCCATCGACGGCATGTGCGGCGTCTACTGACGGGGCGACCGGCATGCTCGATCTCGATGCCCGATGGCAACTCCATCCGAGGGTGGCGCTGCGGCCCGAACCCTTCGGCGCGCTGCTCTACCACTTCGGCACGCGCAAGCTCTCGTTCCTGAAGAGTCCGCGCGTCGTCGAGATCGTGCGGTCGCTGCCGGAGCACGCGTCGGCACGTTCGGCCCTGCGCGCGGCAGGTGTGGCCGACGAAGGCGCCGCGCCGTACGTGCGGGCGCTCGCGCAACTCGCCGAAGGTGACATGATCATCGGCGCGCCGGTGCATTCGGCCGGCGCCGCGGGAGCCAAGCCCGCGCTGGCGCAGGCCGTCCGGCCGGATGCGGGGGTGGTCCCGCGGTCGGGCGGCGCTGCATCATCGAGCGCCGCGTCCGCCGGTGCCGCGTCGCAAGCCGATCGGGCGGTGCGGCTCGTCGATCGTTTCGAGAGCGGCCTCGCCGCGCCGATCTGCCTCACCTGGGAACTCACCTACGCCTGCAATCTGTCCTGCGTGCACTGTCTTTCGTCGTCCGGGCGTCGCGATCCGCGCGAGCTCAGCACCGAGCAGTGCAAGGCGCTGATCGACGAGTTCGAGCGCATGCAGGTGTTCTACGTCAACATCGGCGGCGGTGAACCCACTGTGCGCCCGGACTTCTGGGAGCTGGTCGACTACGCGACCGCGCACAACGTGGGAGTCAAGTTCTCCACCAACGGTGTTCGCATCACGCCGGATGTCGCGGCCCGGCTGGCCGCGAGCGACTATGTGGACGTGCAGATCTCGCTGGACGGCGCGGACGCGGCGGTCAACGACGCGGTGCGCGGACCCGGCTCCTACGACATGGCTATCCGGGCGCTGGAGAACCTGTCCGCCGCCGGTTTCAAGGATGCGAAGCTCTCCGTCGTGGCGACCAGGCACAACATCGGCCAGCTCGACGAGTTCCGCGCGATCGCCGAAAAGTACGGCGCGACATTGCGTCTCACCCGCCTGCGGCCCTCCGGTCGCGGCGCGGACGTGTGGGACGAGCTGCATCCCACGCCGGACCAGCAGCGGGTGCTCTACGACTGGCTGTTGCGCAACGGCGAGGGCGTGCTGACGGGCGACTCGTTCTTCCACCTCTCGGCCTTCGGGCAGGCGCTGCCCGGTCTGAACATGTGCGGCGCGGGCCGCGTGGTCTGCCTCGTCGACCCGGTGGGCGACGTGTACGCCTGCCCGTTCGCCATCCACGACCGCTTCCTGGCCGGAAACGTGGTGTCCGACGGCGGTTTTCGCGCCGTGTGGCAGACCTCGCAGCTGTTCTCCGAGCTGCGCGCGCCGAGCGGCGGCGGCGCCTGCTCTGGATGCGCGCACTACGACGCCTGCCGCGGCGGCTGCATGGCGGCGAAGTTCTTCACCGGACTGCCCGCCGACGGACCGGACCCGGAGTGCGTGCAGGGCTACGGCGAGGCCGCGCTTGCCGACACCGGACGGACCATTCCCCGCTCCACGGTGGACCACTCGCGCCGGGCGGCGCCGCGCCGAGGCACGGCACGCAAGGCGGGGCCGATCCCGCTCACCCTCTCGGCCCGGCGTCCGTCGCGCGCCTGTGACGAGAGTCCCCTGGCATGATCACCCGCCGGTTGCCAGCCGTGCGCTGCCAGCCGGCGAGCGCAGCGGATCGAGGGTCGGTCGATGAATAGCCGACATGTTGCTACACAGTGCGATCGAGGTGTCCGCAACTTCACCGCAACACGCCGCGGTGCGGGCGGCGCACGGTCACGGGCCTATTCGCGCGGAATTCGATCCTTTTTTCGGGACCGATGATGCCCGCGCGCGAATCTCCGCCTAGCATGCCAGGAATGCGCCATGATCGACTGCCCGACGGCTTCGGGGTACGGATCGATCCACGGGTACGCGCATACTCCGGGGGACGCATCCTGATCGGGGGCTCACCCGCCAGGTTGCTGCGACTTGCCCCGGAGGCCGCCGAGATGATCGGCGACGGGTACCTCGAGGTCACCGACCCCAAGTCGGCGGTTGTTGCCAGACGGCTGCTCGATTCCGGAGTCGCCAACCCGCGGCCGCAACTGCTGCCTTCGCCCGACGACGTGACCGTCATCGTGCCGCTGCACAACAACGCCGACGGCCTTGCCCGGCTGTTGGCTGCGCTGCGCGGCCACAACGTGATCGTCGTGGACGACGGCTCCGACCAACCGGTGCGGATTCCCGAATCGCGGGGCACCCGCTGCCGGGTCACCGTGCTGCGCCACGACCGGCGGCAGGGTCCCGCGGCGGCCCGCAATGCCGGGCTGCGGGCGGCGACAAGCGAATTCGTCGCCTTCCTCGACTCCGACGTGGTGCCGCGCAGCGGCTGGCTCGAGGTGATGCTCGGGCACTTCAGCGATCCCGAGGTCGCGCTCGTCGCACCGCGCATCGTGGCGCTCGATCCGGAGTCCAACGCGCTGGCCCGCTACGAGCACACCCGCTCCTCGCTCGACCTGGGCAGGCGGGAAGCGGCCGTGCAATCCCGCGGCCTTGTCTCGTACGTGCCGAGCGCCGCGCTGCTGGTGCGGCGGCAGGCGCTGCTCGCCGAAGGCGGCTTCGACGAGACCATGCGGGTCGCCGAGGACGTGGACCTGTGCTGGCGGCTGGAGCGGGCGGGCTGGCGGCTGCGCTACGAGCCCGCCGCGCACGTGGCGCACGATCACCGCGTCTCGTTCCCGTCCTGGTTCGGGCGAAAGCTGTTCTACGGCACCGGCGCGGCGCCGCTCGGCGAGCGGCACGGCAATGGCATGGTCTCACCGCTGTCGGTGCCGTCCTGGACGGTGCTCGCCGCGGTGCTGTTCGGGACGATGACGAAGTGGGGCCTGTTCGGCGGCATCGTCACCCTGGCCACCGCGCTCGCGCGGCTGCGCCGGGTGTTCACCGCGCTGGACAACCCGACGCGCATCGCGGCCATCTACCTCGCCCGCGGGTTCTTCGCGGGGCTGTGGCGGCTGGCGTCGGCGATGTGCAGGCACTACTGGCCGGTGACCGTGCTCGCGATGCTGGTCTCCCGGCGTATCCGGCGGATCGCGGTGACCATGGCGGTGGCCGACGGCCTCGCCGACTGGTTCACCCACCGCGACGCGGGCGGGCTCGACCCGTTCCGCTACCTGGCCTACAAGCGCCTCGACGACATCGCCTACGGCACCGGGCTCTGGCTCGGCGCCTACCGGGCGCGCAGCGTCGAGTCGCTCAAACCCACGGCGCCGTCGCGGTGAAATCCACCGCGCCACCGCGCTGATCGTTGTTTGCCGGGCCGACGGCCCGCCCGTCGGATGAGCTGGTTCCTATGGTCGACACCCTGATCGTCGGTGGCGGCACCGCGGGCTGCGTGCTCGCGGCAAGGCTGAGCGAACAGCCGGACCACACCGTGCGCCTGCTGGAGGCGGGCCCGGTGTGGTCGGCCGCGGCCGACATGCCCGCGGCGCTGCGCGATGCGACGCGGCTGCCGATCGGGCCGGAGTCGCGGTGGCTGTGGCGGTATTCCGCGACGCTGGCGGCGAGCTCGGACGACGCTCGCGCCGTCGAGGGAAACCTGGTGCGCGGGCGGGCGCTCGGCGGCTCGAGCACGATCAACGGCAGCTATTTCGTGCGCGCGCCCTCGGCCGATTTCGCGGCGTGGAGCGCGGCGCTCGGCGGGGCGGCGGAATGGTCCTTCGAGTCCGTGCTGCCCGCCTATCGCAAGCTGGAGGACGACCGCGACTACGGCGACCGGCCCGGCCACGGTCGCGGCGGCCCGATCCCGGTGCGCCGCACGGCCGTACCGACGCCGGTGAGTCGCGAGTTCGCCGCGGCGGCGCGCGCCGCGGGCTTCGCCGAGGTGCCCGATTTGAACGCGCTGCCGGGGACGGGTCCCGCCGAAGGCGTTGGCCCGGTGCCGTGCAATGTCGACGGCGGTGCGCGGGTCGGCACCGCGTCGGCTTATCTGCTGCCTGCGCTCGGCCGTCCGAATCTGACGGTGCGGGGCGGAATTGTGGTGTCGCGCATCCTTTTCCGCGGTACCAGGGCGGTCGGCGTCGAGTACAAGCTCGGCGAGACCACCGGCACGACGACGGCCGATCGGATCGTGCTGTGCGCGGGTGCCGTGGAGTCGGCGGCGTTGCTGCTGCGGTCCGGGATCGGTCCGCCGGACCAGCTCCGGGCGCTCGGCATACCGGTCGTCGCGTCGTCGCCTGTCGGCGCCCGGTTCGACGATCATCCCGAGATCGGTCTCGAATACCAGCTCGACGTTCCGACGCCCGCCGCGGTGCCGCTGGAGTACGTGCTGAGTCTCGACGACATCGAAATCCGGCCTTACACAGTCCCGTTCGCCGGTGACCGGCACCGCATGGGCGTCGCGCTGATGCGTCCCGAGTCCGCTGGTGTGTTGCGATTGCGCGGCCCCGATCCGCTCGCCCCGCTCCGGATCGAGCACCGCTACCTCGCGGGTTCGGCCGATCGCGCGCGGTTGCGGGAGGCCGTCGCACTGGCCGCGGATGTGCTGCGACGAATACCGGGTGCGTACCCGTGTCGCCCGCCGCCGGAGGGCGGCGACGACGCCTGGCTCCGCGCGAATCTTTCCACCTCGCAACATCTCTCGGGAACCTGCCGGATGGGCGGCGAGCGGGACGAGCACGCGGTGGTCGACGCGCGGTGCGCGGTGCGCGGGGTGAGCGGCTTGTCCGTGGTGGATCTGTCGGTGGTTCCGGTGCCGCTGAGTCGAGGACCGCAGGCCACGGCGGTGATGCTCGCCGAACACGCCGCGGGCTGGCTCACATCGTGAAGTGAAAGACGAATGGGTCACAAAATGAGGAGGTCCGCCCCGGGTGTGAGCTGGCGGACAAACCGGAATAACCGCCCTTACCCCTGAATACGCGCCGGTACAGTTTGTGGCGGAAAGAAAGGCAAATGGTCAGCAATCTTGCAGGTGGGCGGTCCCCACGGCACGGCGTCGAACCCGGCACGCAACTCGGCGCTTTGGAAGCCTATGCCGCACAAGCACACGGATATCTTAGCGCGGGTGGCGAACAGCTGTCGCAGCTAGCCGGTCTGCTGCGTCCGCTCGTGCTGGAATCCTGGCTGCGCAGCCTGCGTAGCGGCGTCGATCCAATGGACGTGCTCAGCGAGCGCGGCCTGCGCGGCGCCGATCTGCAACGCTACCGCGACGCCCATCCAATGGCCGCCCTGATGCCGCTCGTCGACAAATTGCTCGTCGAGGACGCGGCCCGCACCTGCTTGATCGTTTTGATCGCCGACCAATTCGGCCGAGTCCTTTGGGTGCACGGCAAACCCGAGCAAGTCGCCGCCGCCGCCGAAATCGGTTTGCGCGCGGGCGACGATCTGAGTGAGCGCCGGGTCGGCACCAATGCCGTCGGCTTGGTGGTCCGCACCGGCCGCGCCGCCTGGATCCACGGTCCCGAGCACTTCCTGCACCGCATGCACCAGATCACCGGCGCCGCGGCGCCCGTGCACGATCCGGACGGCAGGCTGGTCGGTGTCCTGGTGATAGCCGGCGGTGTGCGGGTGGCGAAGCCGGAGATACTGGCGCTGGTCAAGGCGACGGCCACCGCGGCGGAGATGGACCTCCTGCTCAGCGCGATGCGCTCGGGCAGGCACGGCGGGCCGGGACGGGACCGGCCCGAACCCGCGGCGCCCGCCGAGTCGCGCGGGCTCGGACTCGACGTGCTCGGTCTCGGCCAGCCGCAGTTGACCATCGCGGGCGACCGAGTTCCGTTGTCGCAGCGGCACGCCGAGATCCTGCTGCTGCTGGCCGAACATCCGGAAGGGCTCGGAGCGGACCACCTCGCGCTGCTGCTGGACGACACCGACCTGGACAACGGAACGATCCGCGCCGCCATGTCCCGGCTGCGCTCGGTGGTCGGACCGACCGTATTCGGCTCGCGCCCATACAAGTTGCGCGTCCACGTCGCAACCGATGTGGAGGCGCTGCGGGCCGCGCTGGATTCCGGTGATGTCGATTCCGCATTACGTCTCTATGCCGGTCCGGTGCTGCCGCGTTCCACCGCTCCGGGAATTATCGATATTCGTGACGAACTGCGCGTCCGGTTGCGCGCCGCGGTTCTCGGTTCGCGCGAGGCCTCGGTGTTGCGGCGGTGGACCGCGGGCGCGGAGGGCCGCGACGACGCCGCGGCATGGGCCGCGTACCGGTCGGTAGTAGATCGCGATTCTCCGCTGTATGCGCAGATCGAGGCCAAGATTCGGGTGCTCGATCGCCGCCTCGGCGCCGATGCAACGCGGATGCAACGTTCCGGCTCATAGTCTGCACATCCGAAAGTGCGGTAGCTCACATAGCGACCTTGATTGTGGTCGCGCGCACAAATCTGCTCGGAGTTAACTGTCTTCCGAGATTGAGATGGACAAGCGTCCAGATTTTTTTAGCTGAACTTGTTCCTTTTTATTTCCTGACCGCCTAATGTTCGCAATGCGCGGTGACATCCGTGTGATGTAGGAAACACCACCGGGGGCGTGGACCGACCCCCCGGCAGCGGAGTTGGAGGAACGATCAAGAGTTAGGCCCGGTGGCTCTCCGGCCGCCGATCTCGTCTCACCAATTGTTGGATCTCGCGGGGTGACGCCGTCACCGTCCGCGCTCTCGCCGAATCGCCTTACGGCGGCACCATGCCGCTCTATTCGTGCTGCCCAAAAGCGCTCGGCCAGCTGTTGTTTCGCTAACGAGGAGGCTCTGGTGCACGGTACGGAGTTGGGTGGGTTCAGCGCGCGGCCGAACGGGAACGCGGCGAGCCATACACCGTCCCCCACACCGTTTTCGCTAGCTCCCGCGCAGCTCGGCCTCTGGTACGCGCAGCTGCTCGAGCCCGAGATCCCGATCAATGTCGCGCAATACGTCGACGTCCATGGCGAGCTGGACGCGGCTCTGCTGCAAGAGGTTTCGCGCGAAGCGGCACTCGACTACGGGTCGACGCTGGTGCGGCTCGGCGAGGAAGGCGGCACGCCGTACCAGTGCGTCGATCCCGATTTGTCCATCGAGGTTCCGCTGATCGACTTCCGCTCGCACGCCGATCCGATCGCCGCCGCGACGGAGTGGATGCGCGCCGACGCCAGCGCACCGGTGGACCTGGTGCGCGACCGGCTGTTCGCAGGCGCGGTGCTGCGAGTCGCCGACCGGCGCTACTTCTGGTACCTGCGCGCCCACCACATCGTGCTGGACGGCTACGGCGCGCTGACCAACACCATGCGGGTCGCCGAGCGCTACACCGCGCGGGTCCTCGGCACTGAGCCGGAAGCGATCCGGCCGGGCAGCCTGGAGGCGCTGGTCGAGGGCGAGATCGCCTACCGGGAGAGCGGGCGCTACCAGACCGACCGCGCGCACTGGGCCGAACGGGTTGCCGGGTTGGACGGCGTGACCAGCCTGGACCCGCGTACCGCGCCGCGTGCGGCGAGCAACCTGATCGTCGGACGCGGACTGCCCGACGAGTTGGTCGAACGAATGAACGCGGTTGCCGAGAGCCAGGATTCGACGATCGCGGTCGTACTGCTCGCGGCCTTCGCCGGTTACCTCGGCCGCCTGACCGACCGCGACGACGTGGTGCTGAGTCTGCCGGTCACCGCGCGCACCACCGCCGCGATGCGGCGCTCGGCGGGCATGCTCTCCAATATCGTGCCGCTGCGGATGACGTTGGGCGCCGCCACCTGGGGCGACCTGCTGCGCGCCACCCGCGTGGAGGTCGCCGGGGCGCTGCGGCACCAGCGGTATCGGCACGAGGACATCCGCCGCGACGCCGAACACGACGGCCGCCCGGCCCGGCGCGCGCTGTTCGGGCCGCTGGCCAACATCATGCTGTTCCGCAGCGACCTCACGCTCGGCACCACGACCGGCCGGTACCACGTGCTCTCGACCGGGCCGGTGGAGGATCTGAGCCTGAACGTCTACTACGGCGAACGCGACCGCGTGCACGTCGACTTCGAGGCGAACCCGAACCTCTACGCGGCCGACGATCTGGCTCGCCACCACGCCCGCTTCCTCCAGTACCTGGAGCGCTTGGTGGCCACGGACCTGGACACGCCGCTTGCCGCGATCGACGTGACGACCGAGCTGGAAGTCGAGGTGAGCACCCGGCTTTGGAACGCCACCGGCTGCGACGTCGACGCGTTGCTCGCCGCCCACGCCCCCGGGGCGCATTCCCCCGCGACTCTGGTGTCGATGTTCGAGGCGCAGGTCGCCCGCACTCCGGACGCGGTCGCGCTGCGTTTCGCGGGCGTGCCGGAAGGCACCGTGACCTACCGTGAGCTGGCCGCCCGGGTGAACCGGCTGGCCAGGTATCTCATCGAGCGCGGTGTCGGGCCGGAAAGCCTGGTCGCGCTGCACCTGCGCCGGTCGCCGGAGCTCGTCGTCGCGATGTACGCGGTGCTTACCGCTGGCGCGGCCTATGTGCCGCTCGACCCGGATCATCCGGCCGAGCGGACTTCGCACATCCTTGCCACCGCGCGTCCCGTCTGCGTCCTCGGCGCCGAGGACCTGGAGCTCGACGCGCCGACGGTGCGGCTGGATCGCCTGGACCTCGCCGGGTACCAGGAGGGCCCGGTGTGGGAGCGCGAACGGATCGCGGCGCTGCGAAAGGACCACCCCGCTTATGTGATCTTCACCTCTGGTTCCACCGGCAAGCCCAAGGGCGTCCTGGTGACCCACGGCGCCATCGTGAACCGGCTGGTGTGGATGCAGGAGACCTACCGGCTGACACCCGCCGACGTGGTGTTGCAGAAGACCCCCGCGACCTTCGACGTGTCGGTGTGGGAGTTCTTCTGGCCCTTGCAGATCGGCGCCGAACTGGTGCTCGCACAGCCCGACGGACACCGGGACCCGGCCTACCTGCGGGAAGTCATCGCCGAATACCGCGTCAGCGTCGCGCATTTCGTGCCGTCGATGCTGGAAGCCTTTCTGGCGCAGCAGGACATCGCGCGCGAGGCGACGCTGCGCGCGGTGTTCGCGTCCGGCGAGGCTTTGCCCGCGTCGCTGGCCCAGCGACTGCGGGTGCTGACGGGGGCCCGACTGCACAACCTGTACGGTCCCACCGAAGCCGCGGTGGACGTCACCTTTCACGAGGTGACCGATACCGATACCCTCTCGGTGCCGATCGGCGCGCCGGTGTTCAACACCCGGCTCTATGTGCTCGACTCGCGGCTTCGGCCGGTTCCGGTCGGGGCTCCGGGTGAGCTGTATCTGTCGGGGGTACAGCTCGCCCGGGGTTACGTGGCCAGGCCCGGCCTGACGGCCGAGCGTTTCCTCGCCGACCCGTTCGCCGGTCCGGACGGCCCCGCCGCGCCGGGCGAGCGCATGTACCGCACCGGCGATCTGGTGCGCTGGACCACCAACGGCGAGCTGGAATACCTCGGCCGCACCGACTTCCAGGTGAAGCTGCGCGGCCTGCGGATCGAGCTCGGTGAGATCGAGGCCGTGCTCGGCACGGTCGACTCGGTGGTGCGCGCCGTCGTCGTGGTGCGCGACGACGCGGGCACCGGCGAGCAGCTGGTGGCCTACGCGGTCGAATCCGAGCCCGGCACCGTGCGTCCCGAGCAGCTGCGCGCCGCGGCGGCCGCGGCACTGCCCGGCTACATGGTGCCCGCGGCCTACGTGGTGCTCGATGCCCTGCCGGTCAACGCCTCGGGCAAATTGGATCGCGGCGCGTTGCCCGCGCCGCTGCGCGGCACCGGCGCATACCGCGCACCGGTCACGCCGGTCGAGCAGGCGGTCGCCCGCGTGTTCGGCGAGGTGCTCGGCCGCGAGTCGGTCGGCCGCGACGACGACTTCTTCGCACTCGGCGGCAACAGCCTGGTGGCCACGCAGGTGGCCGCCCGGCTGGCCGCCGACTTGGGCTGCCCGCTCGGGGTTCGCGAATTGTTCACCGCCACCACGGTGACCGATCTCGCCGAACTGATCGAGCGGGCGGGCGGAACCGGCGGCGCGTCCGCGCCCCGCCTGCTGCGGGTGGTACCGCGGCCGCCGCTGGTTCCGCTTTCTCTCGCGCAGCAGCGGATCTGGTTCCTGAACCGATTCGAACGCTCCGCCGACTACAACATGCCGTTCGTGGTGCGGCTGCGCGGCGACGTGGACGTCACCGCGCTGCGGCTGGCTGTGTCCGACGTGATGGCGCGGCATGAGGTGCTGCGCACCGTGTTCCCCTCGGTGCTCGACGAGTCCGGCGTTCCAGCCGAGCAGATCGTGCTGCCCGCCGACGAGGTCGAGGTGTTCGCGACGGCCGAGCCGATCGGCGCGGACGAACTGGACGCGGAACTCGCCGGATTCGCCGCCACCGGATTCGACCTGGAGCGGGAGATCCCGCTGCGCGCCCGGCTGTTCGCCGTGGACGCCGACGGCTACGCGCTGGCGCTCGTGTTGCATCACATTGCCGCGGACGGACTTTCGCTACGCGTGCTGGCCCGCGACGTGGCGACGGCGTACCGGGCCCGCCGGACGGGCGCCGCTCCGGACTGGGCGCCGCTCCCGGTGCAGTACGCCGACTACGGTCTGTGGCAGCGGGAGTCGCTGGGCGCGGCGTCGGACCCGGACGCGCCGCTGGCCCGTCAGCTGGCCTACTGGACCGAGGCGCTGGCCGATGCCCCAGATCTGCTGGAGTTGCCCACCGACCGGCCGCGTCCCGCGATCGCGACCGGACGCGGCGCGGTGTACCGCTTCGAGGTGCCCGCCGCGGTCGCCGGGCGCGTCACCGCGACCGCGCGCGCCAACGGCCTCTCCGAATTCATGGTGCTGCACGCCGCGCTCGCGGTACTGCTCGCCCGGGTGTCGGGGAGTGCGGACATCGTCATCGGCACTCCCGTGGCCGGACGCGGCGAACGCGAACTCGACGACCTGATCGGCATGTTCGTCAACACGCTCGTGCTGCGGACCAGGGTCGACGCCGCGGTGACCGGCGCCGAGTTGCTCGCCGGAGTGCGCTCGGTCGATCTCGCCGCCTTCGGCCACGCGCAGGTTCCGTTCGAGCAACTGGTCGAGACGCTGAACCCGCCGCGCTCCCAGGCCAGGCATCCGCTCTTCCAAGTGCTGCTCTCCGTCGACAATGCCGCCGACATCGAGTTCGCGCTCCCCGGAATGTCGGTGCGCACCGGTACCCTGGACACCGGGGTGACCAAGTTCGATCTCCAGCTCACGGTCACCGCAGGCTTCGCCGGTGCCGGACTCGGGGAAGGTTCGGCACCGGCGGGGGTTCCGGCCGAATTCACCTACGCCACAGACCTGTTCGACGAGGCGTCCGTCGCGGACTTCGCGCGGTGGTATCTGCGGGTGTTGGCAGCTCTGACCAGTAGTCCGGAGACCGCGGTCGGTGATCTGCCGCTGCTGGACACCGCCGAATTGCGGTGGGCGATCGAGCTGGGTACGGCCGTGGAGCCGTATCCGTCGGTGGCGCAGGACTTCCCGGTGGAACTGGGTTCAGACGCGCCGGGTTCGCCGGTGGACCCGAGGTCGTCGGCAGCGTTGGGTTCGTTCGGCGAGCTGGACTCGTCGGCGGGGCGGGGCTTGTCGGCGGAGCGAGGCTCGTCGTGGGCGCTGGGTTCGGCGGTCCCGGTCTCCGCGCTCGCGGAGCTCACCGCGGGGGAAACCGTGCTCGCGGGTTTCGAAGCGCAGGTCAGCCACAGTCCCACCGCCGTCGCGGTGATCGACGGCGAGCGCACCCTCACCTACGCGGAATTCGCGGCCAGGGTGCATCGGTTGGCCCGACACCTCATCGACGCCGGTGTCGGCCCGGAGACGCTGGTCGTGCTGGGCATGCGGCGTAGTGCCGACTTCGTCATCGCCGCCTACGCGGTGCTGACGGCGGGCGGCGGGTACGTCCCGGTCGATCCGGATCAACCGGCGGCGCGGATCGCCCACGTGCTGGCCGCCGCCCGTCCGGCGTGCGTGCTGACCCGATCCGTCGACGGTTGGGCGTCCGACGATGTCCCGGTCATCGAGGTGGACGCGCTCGACCTGACGGCATACGCGGACTCTCCGGTGCTCGACGGTGAACGCAGGCGACCGCTGCGCGCCGCCAACACCGCCTACGTGATCTTCACTTCCGGCTCTACCGGACGCCCGAAAGGCGTTGCGGTGCAGCACGGCTCGATGGCCAACCAGATCCGCTGGATCGTCGGCGAATACGGCGTCGGCCCCGACGACGTCGTGCTGTTCAAGACACCGGCGACCTTCGACGTCTCGGTCTGGGAGCTGTTCGCGCCGTTGACGAGCGGCGCCCGGCTGGTGGTCGCGGAACACGACGGGCACCGCGACAGCGCCTACCTCGCGTCGACCATCGCCGCGCACGGCGTCACGATGACCTCCTTCGTCCCCTCGATGCTCACGGTGTTCGCATCCGCCGCGCCCGCCGCCTCCCTCGCCTCCCTGCGCACCGTCCTGGTCGCGGGCGAGGCGATGACCGGCGAGGCCGTGGCGGCATTCGCTGCCGTCAGTCACGCCGAACTACACAATCTCTACGGCCCAACGGAATTCACCGTGCATGCGACGCACGCGCCGGTCGTCGCGACGGCGGGCCCGACCCCGATCGGGCGGCCGGTGCGCGCTAGTCAGGTGCTGGTGCTCGACGGTCGGCTGCGCCCGGTGCCGGAAACTGTTGTCGGCGAGCTGTATCTGTCGGGGGTACAGGTCGCGCGCGGTTACCACGGCCGCGCCGAGCTCAGCGCCGAACGGTTCGTCGCCAATCCGTACGGACCCGCGAGCGCGCGGATGTACCGCACCGGAGATCTGGTGCGGCGCAACCGGAACGGGCAGCTGGAGTACCTGGGGCGCAGCGACTTCCAGGTGAAGCTGCGCGGCCAGCGAATCGAACTCGGCGAGATCGAGGCCGCACTGCTCGCAGCCGCGGATGTGCGGGCCGCCGCGGTGCGGGTCTTCGCCCATCCGGCCGGTGAGCTGCTGGTGGCGTACGTGGTGACCGACCTCCCGGAGGACGAGGTGGCCGCGGCGTTGACGAGCAGGCTGCGCGCGACGCTGCCGTCCTACATGGTGCCGACCGCTTACGTCGCGCTGACGGCCATGCCGCTAACCCCCTCGGGCAAGCTGGATCGCAAGGCGCTGCCCGATCCGGTATTGGCGGCCAAGGAATTCCGCGCTCCAGTTACCGCGGCCGAACGCGCGGTGGCCGAGGTGTTCGCCGAAGTGCTCGAACTCGATCGCGTCGGCCTGGACGACGACTTCTTCGCCGTTGGCGGAAACTCGTTGGTAGCCACTCGAATCGCGGCGCGCCTCGCCGCACGCGCCGAAGTCGACGTGCCGGTCCGGCTGCTCTTCGAACACCCCACCGTGGCCGCGCTGGCCGCCGCGCTCGCCGACGCGCAGACCGCACGCACCCGTCATCCGCTGGTCGCCGTCGAGCGCCCCGATCTCGTGCCGCTCTCCTACGCGCAGCAGCGCATGTGGTTCCTGAATCAGTTCGACGCGGCGTCCACCGCGAACAATCTGACCGCCGCGGTGCGCCTGACCGGCCCGCTGGACCGGGCGGCGCTGGCCGCAGCCGTCGGCGATGTCGTCGCCAGACACGAGGCGTTGCGGACCAGGTACCCGGCCGTCGACGGCATCGCTCGGCAAGAGGTGCTGCCCGCCGAGCGAGGCCCCGTCTTGGCGATCGACGAGGAAGCCGGTGACCTGCTCGAACGGGTACATGCTCTGGCCGCAACGCCTTTCGTGGTGACCCAAGCGCCGCCGGTGCGGCTGACACTGTTGCGGCGCTCCGATGACGAGCACGTGCTCGTCGTCGCCATGCATCACATCGCCGCCGACGGCTGGTCCATCGCGCCCTTCACGCGAGACCTGTTGCGCGCGTACGCCGCTCGCCGCGACAGCCTCGCGCCGGAGTGGTCGCCTCTCCCGGTGCAGTACGCCGACTACACGCTGTGGCAGCGCCGAACCCTTGGCTCGGCGGACGATCCCGGCTCGCTGCTGGCCGAGCAGCTGCGCTTCTGGTCCGCCGAACTGGCCGACCTGCCGGATCTCCTCGCCCTGCCCGCCGACCGGCCGCGCCCCGCCGCCGCTTCTGGGCGCGGCGCTCGGCACACCTTCCACATCTCCGCCGCGACCCACCGCCGCCTGCGCGAGATCGCCGAGTCCGCCAACGCCTCGCTGTTCATGGTGCTGCACGCGGCCTTCGCCGCGACGCTGGCGAAGCTATCCGGTCAGCGCGACATCGCGATCGGCACGCCGGTCGCAGGCCGCGGCGAGCAGGCGCTCGACGAGCTGGTCGGCATGTTCGTCAACACCCTAGTGCTGCGCGCCGACGTGCGTCCCGAGGCCAGCTTCGCCGAGCTGGTCGCGGCCGCGCGCGACGGCGACCTGCGCGCGTTCGCCAACGCCGACGTGCCGTTCGAGCGGCTGGTCGAGGCGCTCGAGCCCGAGCGTGCGGCGGCCAGGCACCCGCTGTTCCAGGTGATGCTGGACTTCCAGAACACCGCGAGCGCCGCCGTCGAGCTGGCGGGCCTGCGCGTCGACCGACTCGACATCGACACGCACACGGCGAAATTCGACCTCCAGCTCACCCTCGCCGAGGCGGCCGACGGCCTCGACGCCGCTTTCGAGTACGCGACCGACCTCTTCGACGCCGAGACCGTCGCCTCGTTCGCGGCCCGGTTGCAGCGCGTGCTCGACGCGGTCTGCGCCGACACCGGGGTGCTCGTCGGCGACATCGACACGTTGTCGGCCGCCGAACGCACCCGGCTGCTCGGCACGTGGAACGCCACCGCGCGCGCCCTCGATCCGTTCGCGACGCTGGTGTCGCTGTTCGAGGCGCAGGTGCGGCGCACGCCGGACGCGGTCGCGGTGAGTTTCGATGGGGAGACGCCGGTCCTTCCGTCACCCGGCCACCACGCGGCATCGAGTCACTACGCCGCGCAGGCCAACGTGTTGCCGGACAACGACCCGGCATCGAGCCGCTACGCGGCGCAGGCCAACGCGGCGTCGGAGGACCACGCGGCATCGAATCGCTACGCGGCGCCGACCTACGCGTCGCCGGACGACGACCCGGCATCGAATCGCCACGCGACGCCGCCCACCGCGTCGCCGGATGATCACCCGGCACCGAATCGCTACGCGGCGCTGGCCCACGCGTCGCCTGAGGACCACTCGGCACCGAATTCCAACCCGACGCTGTCCCACCCGTTGCAGGGCGACCACCGGGCATCGAATCGGTACGCGACGCTCGCTGATCCGTCGCCCGACCACCACCCCTCGGCGAGTCGCTACTCGCTCACCTATTCCGAGTTCGCGGGCCGGGTCAACCGCCTGGCTCGGCTGCTGGTATCCATCGGCGTCGGCCCCGAGACGACCGTCGCGATTGGCATGCGCCGCTCGCTGGACATGGTCGTCGCCATGTACGCCGTGCTGACCGCGGGTGGCGCCTACGTCCCGGTGGACCCGGATCATCCGGCCGAGCGCATCCAACACGTGCTACGCGGGGCGCGGCCGGTGTGTGTGCTCAGCCGCACGGACGACGGACTGGATCTCACTTCGTTCGAGGGCGGTTCGCGGGAATGGGCGGTGCTGGACGTCGACCGGTTCGACTTCACCGACTATTCCGACGCCCCGCTGACCGACGCCGACCGGCTCGGCGCGCTCGTCCCGGCCAACGCGGCCTACGTCCTGTTCACCTCGGGGTCGACCGGCGAGCCCAAGGGCGTCGCGGTGTCGCACGCGGCGATCGTCAACCGGCTGCTGTGGATGCAAGCCGAGTACGAACTCACGGCCGAGGACGTCGTCCTCCAGAAGACGCCCGCGACATTCGATGTCTCGGTGTGGGAGTTGTTCTGGCCCTCGCAGATCGGCGCCAGATTGGCGGTGGCGCGCCCGGACGGCCATCGCGACCCGCGCTACATGGCCGAGGTGATACGTCGGGAGCGGGTGTCGGTGGCGCACTTCGTGCCGTCGATGCTCGCGGTGTTCGTCGCGGAACCCGAAGTGGCGCGGTGCGATTCGCTGCGGATGGTGTTCGCCTCCGGCGAGGCGCTGCCGCCGGGACCCGCGCAGCGGCTGCGTACGCTGACCGGCGCCCGGCTGCACAACCTGTACGGGCCGACCGAGGCGGCCGTGGACGTCACCTATCACGAGGTGGTCGACACGGACACCGACAGTGTGCCGATCGGCGTTCCGGTGGCCAATACCCGCGTCTACGTGCTGGATTCGCGACTGCGTCCCGTCCCGGTTGGCGTGCCGGGCGAGCTGTACCTCGCGGGCGCGCAGCTGGCGCGCGGCTACGTGGGGCGGCCCGACCTGACGGCGGATCGGTTCGTGGCCAACCCGTTCGCGTGCGCCGAGCGCATGTACCGCACCGGCGATCTCGTCCGATGGGTGCCCGCATCGCGAGGCGATTCGATGGGCGGCCGGTCGACGGGTCAGCCTGAGCACGGGGAGCTGGAATACCTGGGCCGCACCGATTTCCAGGTCAAGCTGCGCGGGCTGCGTATCGAGCTCGGCGAGATCGAGGCCGCGCTGACCGCGTTGCCGGAGGTCGACCAGGCCGTGGTCGTGGTGCGCGACGAGATCCAGCTCGTCGCCTACCTGATCAGCTCGTCCGTCATCGACGCCGACACGATCAAAGCCGCATTGGCGCAGCGTATTCCGGCCTACATGATCCCGTCGGCCTTCGTTCCGATGGACGAGTTCCCGCTCAACGCCTCCGGCAAGCTCGACCGCAAGGCGCTGCCCGCGCCGGTGTTCGAGGCGGCGGCCTTCCGCGCGCCGGAGACGCCCGCGCAGCAGATCGTCGCGCGCGTCTTCGCCGATGTGCTCGGCGTACCGCGCGTCGGTCTCGACGACGACTTCTTCACGCTCGGCGGCAATTCGCTCACCGCGACCAGGGTGGTCGCCAGGCTCGGCGCCGCGCTGGACACCCAGCTGCCGGTCCGGCTGCTCTTCGACGCGCCCACCGTGCTGACCCTCGCGCCGCGAGCCGAAGCGCTGCGCGGCCGCGGCGGGCGTCCGGCGCTCACCGCGCGGCCGCGGCCGGAGCGGTTGCCGCTCTCGCCCGCGCAGCAGCGGATCTGGTTTCTGAACCGCTTCCTCGCCGACGCCGACGGGCCGGGTGACGCGGTGAGCAACATTCCGGTCGCGCTCCGGCTCGACGGTGACCTCGATGTCGAGGCGCTCACCGCGGCGCTCGGCGATGTCGTCGAACGGCACGAGGCGCTGCGCACCGTCTACCCGGCCGGGCCGGACGGCGCGGAACAGGTGATCCTGCCGCGCCGGACGCCCGTGCTGCGCCGCGAAGCGGTGGCGGAGTCGGCGCTGGCCGAACGCCTCGCCGCCTGCGCCGCAGTCGCTTTCGACCTCACCGAAGAGACGCCGCTGCGCGCCCACCTGTTCGCGCTGACCGGGACCGAAACGGCCGAACACGTGCTGCTGCTCGTGCTGCACCACATCTCGGCCGACGGATTCTCGCTCGGCCCGCTGGCCACCGACCTGATGACCGCCTATGCCGCCCGCCGCGACGGCGAGGCGCCGGGGTGGGCTCCGCTGCCCGTGCAGTATGCCGACTACACCCTGTGGCAGGCCGAAATCCTCGGCGACGCCGACGATCCCGAGTCGCGTGCGCACCGCCAGCTGGAGTTCTGGCGGCGCGTCCTCGACGACCTGCCCGATCAGCTGGAGTTGCCCGCCGACCGCAAACGTCCGGCCGTGTCCACCCACCGCGGCGCGACGCACCGGCTGCGCATCGACTCCGACCTGCACAGCGAACTGCGCGAGCTGGCACGCAAGCGGGAGACGACGCTGTTCAGCACGGTGCACGCGGCGCTCGCGGTGCTGCTCGCCCGGCTGTCGGGCAGCGCGGACATCGCCATCGGCACCCCGGTCGCCGGGCGCGGCGAGGCCGAACTCGACGGCTTGGTCGGCATGTTCGTCAACACCCTGGTGCTGCGCAGCCGCATCGATCCGCGCGCGCGGTTCGAGACCGTCCTGGACGAGGTCAGGTCGCGCGACCTGGAGGCGCTCGCGCACGCCGACCTGCCCTTCGAGCGGCTGGTCGAGCTGGTCGCCCCGAATCGGGCGCGCAACCGCCACCCGCTGTTCCAGGTGGCGCTCACCATGCAGAACTTCACCGTTCCCGCGCTCGAGCTCGCCGGGCTTCGGGTGCGTCCGGTCGAGCTGGACGCGGTCGCGGCCGAGTTCGACCTCCAGTTCACCGTGCTCGCCGCCGACGACGCGGACGGCCGCGCCGATGGCATCGACATCGAGATCACCTACGCCACCGACCTTTTCGAGCCGGACACGGTCGCGGTGCTGGCCCGCCGGTTCACCCAGGTGCTCGCCGCGGTCGCCGCCGACGCGACGGTGGTGGTCGGCGACATCCAGCTGCTCTCCGCGGAGGAGCAGCGGCGGGCGCTGGTCGAATGGGCAAGTACCGGACCCGATCTGGCGGCGGCCGGCGAGACGCTGGTGGACCGCTTCCGCCGCGCCGCTGCGCTCGACCCGGCGGCCGTCGCCGTGCGTGCGGGCGAGGACACGCTGACCTACGGTGAGCTGTCCGCCAAGGCGAACAGGCTGGCCCGGCGGCTGATCGCCGCGGGTGTGGGTCCGGAAAGCCTGGTGGCGGTGGCACTTCCGCGTTCCGTCGAGCTGGTCGTCGCGCTGCTGGCCGTCCTGGAGGCGGGCGGCGCCTACCTGCCGGTCGATCCCGACTACCCGGCCGACCGCATCGAGTACATGATCGACGACGCGCGCCCGATCTGCGCCGTCGGCTCCGCGACGACGGGCCTGCCGCCCGACTGGTTCGGCGGCCCGGTGCTGGACGTGGACGCGGACCTCGAGTCGGTGAGCGCCGAGCCGCTGACCGACGCCGACCGCCGCGCGCCACTGCACCCGGCGCAGACCGCTTACGTCATCTACACCTCCGGGTCCACCGGCCGCCCCAAGTGTGTCGTCGTCCCGCACCGCAATGTGTTGCGGCTGCTGGACAACACCCGGCGCCACTTCGAGTTCGGGCCTTCGGACGTGTGGACGATGTTCCACTCCTATGCCTTCGACTTCTCGGTGTGGGAGCTGTGGGGCGCGCTGCTGTACGGCGGCGAACTCGTGGTGGTGGACTACTTCACCTCGCGGTCGCCGGAACAGTTCCGCCGCCTGCTCGTCGAGCGCAAGGTGACGGTGCTGAACCAGACACCGTCGGCCTTCTACCAGCTCATCGCCGCCGACGCCGCGGTCGAGCCCGCCGAATTCGCCTTGCGCCACGTCGTTTTCGGCGGTGAGGCGCTGGAGCCGCAGCGGCTCGCCGGCTGGTTCGCGCGGTATCCCGACGGGCCGCGCCTGGTGAACATGTACGGCATCACCGAGACCACGGTGCACGTGTCGTACCGTCCGATCGAGCCGGGCGCGGGCTCGGCGAGCGTCATCGGCGGTGCGATTCCCGGCCTCGCGGTGCGGGTGCTCGACGCGCGGCTGCGGCCGGTTCCGGTGGGTGTCCCCGGCGAGATCTACGTCTCCGGCGGCCAGCTCGCCCGCGCCTATCTCGGCAGGCCCGCGCTCACCGCGAGCCGCTTCGTCGCCGACCCCTACGCCGCGGACGGCTCGCTCGCCTACCGCTCTGGCGACCTGGCGCGCTGGACGGCCGAGGGCGACCTGGAATACCTCGGCCGCGCCGACCAGCAGGTGAACCTGCGCGGCTTCCGTATCGAGCTGGGCGAGATCGAGGCGGCCGTGCTGGACACCGGAGCGGTCCGCGAGGCCGCGGTGGTGGTGCGCACCGATCTGGTGGACGAGGCGCGCATCGTCGCCTACGTCGTCGCCGACGGCTCGGTGGACGCGGCCGCGCTGCGGGGAGAGCTGGCGCGGACGCTGCCCGAACACATGGTGCCCGCCGCGATCGTCACGCTGGAGCGAATCCCGTTGACGGTCAACGGGAAACTCGATCGCGCGGCGCTGCCCGCGCCGGTCTTCGCGTCGACCACCTACCGCAAGCCGGTTACGGTCGTCGAGGAGATCGTCGCCGGTGTGTACGCCGACGTGCTCGGTCTGACCGCCGAAGCGCGCAGGGTCGGCGCCGACGACGACTTCTTCGCCCTGGGCGGCAGCTCCCTGCTCGCCGCCAAGGCCGCCGCCCGCATCGGCGCCGCGCTGGGCAGGCCGGTCGGCGTGCGCGCGCTGTTCGAGGCGCCGCGGGTCGCCGAACTCGCCGCGACCGTCACCGCGGGCGAGGCCGGAACCGCGCGGCCGCCGCTGGTGGCCGGTGCGCGACCGGAGACGCTGCCGCTCTCGCCCGCGCAGCGGCGGATGTGGTTCCTGAACCGCTTCGACGGCGCGTCCGTCGCCTACAACATCCCGCTGGCACTGCGGCTGACCGGCGACGTGGACGTACCCGCGCTCCAATCGGCGCTGGCCGATGTCATCGGCAGACACGAATCGCTGCGCACCACCTATCCCGAGCTGGACGGCGTGCCGTCGCAGCGCATTCTCTCTGCGGCGCAAGCGGTTCCGGCGCTGTATTCCGTCGATGTCGCCGAAGCCGAATTGCCGCAGCGTGTTCGGGAGTTGGCGAGCACCGCCTTCGACGTCACTGCCGAGATCCCCGTGCGCATGCGGTTGTTCCGCGTCGGCACCGGCGATTTCGTGCTTGCGGGCGTGCTGCACCACATCGCCGCCGACGGATCCTCGATCGCGCCGTTCGTGCGCGATCTGATGACGGCTTACACCGCCCGCCTCGACGACCGAGCGCCGTCCTGGTCGCCGCTGGCGGTGCAGTACGCCGACTACGCGCTCTGGCAGCGGGAACTGCTCGGCGCGGAGGACGATCCGGACTCCCGCGCCGCCGAGCAGATCGCCTACTGGACCGAGGCGCTGGCCGGACTGCCCGATCAGCTCGCGCTGCCCACCGACCATCCGCGCCCGGCGCGGCAGAGTCTGCGCGGTGCGAAGACGACCCGGCCGGTGCCGCCGCGGCTGCACGAGCAGCTGATCGGTCTCGGCCGCGCGCACGGTGCGACGCTGTTCATGGTCGTGCACGCCGCGTTCGCCGCGCTGCTCGCCCGGTTGTCCGGCACCGGCGACATCGCCGTCGGCACCCCGATCGCCGGGCGTGGCGAGGCCGAACTGGACGACGTGATCGGCATGTTCGTCAACACCCTGGTGCTGCGCACCCGCGTCGAGGGCGCACAGCCCTTCGCCGAGTTGCTCGGGCACGCCCGCGCCGCCGACATCGCCGCTTTCTCGCACGCCGACGCCCCGTTCGAGCGGCTGGTCGAGGTGCTCGAGCCGAACCGCTCCACCGCGCGGCATCCGCTGTTCCAGGTCGGCTACTCGTTCCAGAATCACGAGCGCGGCGAACTGCGGCTGCCCGGCCTCACCGTGTGCGAGCTCGAATTCGACAACGGCGTCGCGCAATTCGATCTGCACCTGTTCGCCGTCGACCGCTACGCCGCCGACGGCACGCCGGAGGGCATCGAGCTGACTCTCGGCTACGCGACCGATCTGTTCGAGTCCGGCACCGCCGAGCGGGTGATCAGCCGACTGGTGGATGTACTGGAATCCGTTGTCGCACAGCCCGACATGCTGGTCGGTGACCTGGATCTGCTCGGTGACGAGCGTGTGCGTGTGCTGGGGGAGTGGAACGCCACAGCCCATCCGGTCGAGCCGGTGACACTCGCCGACCTGGTGGACCGGCAGGCGGCGCGGACGCCGAACGCTCCGGCGTTGATCGATGCTGATTCCGGAAAGTCGTTGAGCTACGCGGAGTTCGATGCCCGCGTCAACCGGCTGGCGCGGGCGTTGATCGGTCACGGGGTCGGCCCGGAGCGCACCGTGGTGCTGGCCATGCGCCGGTCCGTCGAGCTGGTGATCGCCATGTACGCGGTGGTGCGAGCCGGTGGCGCGTACGTGCCGGTCGATCCGGATCATCCGGCCGATCGCATCGCCTACATCGTCGACACCGCCGCTCCGGTCTGCGCGCTCACCACGGTGGCCGACGGCATGCCGATCGAGACTCCGGTGCGCGTGCTCGAGGTGGACTGGCTCGAGGCGGCGCACCGGTCGGCGGCGCCGATCACGGACGGCGAGCGGATTCGGCCGCTGCGCCCGGAGCACCCGGCCTACGTCGTCTTCACCTCCGGCTCGACCGGGCGGCCGAAGGGCGTCACCGTCCCGCACGCCGCGATCGTCAACCAGTTGAGTTGGCTGCGTGCGCGTTTCGCGCTCGGCCCGGCCGACCGCACTTTGCTGAAGACGCCCGCGACCTTCGACCTCTCGGTGTGGGAGTTCTGGTCACCGCTGGTCACCGGTGGCGCGCTGGTGGTGACCCGGCCCGGCGACGAACGCGATCCGGACCGGCTGCGCGCGCTGATGGCGCGGCATGGCGTGACGGTGCTGTACGCGGTGCCGTCCCTGGTCGGCATGCTGCTCGCCGCGGCACCGGACGACCCGCTGCCCGCCGGGTTGCGGCAGGTACTCGCCATCGGCGAGGCGCTGCCGCCCGCGACCGCGGCCGAGTTCCTCGAGCGGGCGGCAGGCGCGCGGCTGTACAACCTCTACGGACCGACCGAGGCGGCGGTCTCGATCACCGCGCACGAGGTGGTCGACATACCGAGCCGTGCGGTGCCGATCGGCGCGCCCGCCTGGAACAGCCGGGTTTACGTGCTGGACGGCAGACTCCAGCCGGTCCCGGTCGGCGTCGCGGGCGAATTGTATTTGGCGGGCGCGCAATTGGCGCGCGGCTACCAGAGCAGGCCCGGACTGACGGCGGATCGCTTCGTGGCCGACCCGTTCGCGGGCGGGGTGTCGCGGATGTACCGCACCGGCGACATCGTCCGGTGGCGCGCCGACGGCGAGCTCGAATACCTGGAGCGCGCCGATTTCCAGGTCAAGATCGGCGGCTTCCGCATCGAGCTCGGCGAGGTCGAGACGGCGCTGCTGCGCCTGCCCGAGGTGCGGGCCGCGGTGGCCGTCGCCAAGGCGGACGAGCGGGCGGGTGCGCGGCTGGTCGCGTACGTCGTCCTGGGAACCGGGCATGCCGCGTCCGCCGCGGACCTGCGGGCGACGCTCGCGACGCGGCTACCGACGTACATGGTGCCCGCCGCCATCGTCGTGCTGGATGCGTTGCCGCTCAACGTCAATGGCAAGGTCGATCGGGCGAAGCTGCCCGAGCCGGTGTTCGCCGAGGCGACCTTCCGCGCACCGGCCACCGACTTGGAGCGACTGGTCGCCGCCACCTTCGCCGAGGTAATCGACGGCGCGCACGAACCCGAGGCGAGCCGGGTCGGCGCCGACACCGACTTCTTCGCCCTCGGTGGCAATTCCCTGCTCGCGACGCGGCTGGCGGCCAGGCTCGGCGCCGAACTCGGCGTGCGGGTGCCGGTCGCCGCGGTGTTCGAGGAGCCGACGGTGGCCGGGCTCGCCCTGCGGCTCGCCGATCTGGACGACGCCGAGGCGCGACCCGCTCTCGTGCGGCGCGACCCCATCCGCCCGACCCGGCTCGCTCCGGCGCAGCAGCGCATGTGGGTGGTGAACCGGCTCGCGCCGGACTCGGCCGCGTACAACATCCCCGCGGCCATCCGGCTCACCGGCGCACTGAACCACGACGCGCTGACGGCGGCCGCGCGGGATGTCCGTGCGCGGCACGAGGCGCTGCGCACCCGCTATCCGGACCTACCGGAAGGTCCGGTGCAGGACGTGTTGGACGCCGCCGCGGTGGCTTTCGACCTGACGCCGATTCCCGTGCCGCCCAACGAGGTCGACACCCGCATCGCCGAATTCGTCGCCGTCGGGTTCGACGTGACCGCCGCGCCTCCGGTCCGTGCCGCACTGTTCACACCGGCCGCCGACGAGCACGTCCTCGTGGTAGTCATGCACCACATCTGCGCCGACGGCTACTCCATCGCACCGCTGACCAGGGACCTGGTTCGCGCCTACGTCGATCGCGCGGCGGGCCGTGCGCCCGGCTGGGCCCCACTCGAGATCCAGTACGGCGACTACAGCGAATGGCAACACGCCATGCTCGGCGCTGCCGACGACCCCGACTCATTGCACGCACGGCAACTCGACCACTGGACAACGGAATTGGCGGGCGCGCCCGAAGTCTTGGCGCTGCCGACCGATCGCCCACGCCCGGCGCACCGCGATATGCGCGGCGCGGCTGTCGATTTCGAGATCGATGCCGAGCTGACCGCGAAACTCGAGCTGATCGCGCGCGAGCACGGCACCACGCTGTTCACCCTGATGCACAGCGCGCTCGCGGTGCTGCTCGCCAAGCTGTCCGGCGCTTCCGACATCACCATCGGCGCACCGGTGGCCGGGCGCGGCGCGGCCGAACTCGACGACCTGATCGGCATGTTCGTCAACACCGTCGCGCTGCGCACCGAGATCGACCCGCGCTCCGGCTTCGCCGATCTACTGCGTCAGGCCAGGGATCGCGATCTGGCCGCGCTCTCGCACGCGGACGTGCCCTTCGATCAGGTGGTCGAAGCCATGGGCCGCACCAGATCCAGTGCCTACACGCCGCTGTTCCAGGTGATGTTCACCTTCCAGAACATGCCAGCCGGCCGCGTCGAACTGCCCGGCCTCGCGGTCGAAGTCCTCGACCCCGCGCCCGACGAGGCGAAGTTCGACCTACAGCTCACCGGTATCGAGCGCTTCGACAGCGCCGGTGCGCGATCCGGGCTCGCGCTCCGATTCGGTTACGCGACGGACATTTTCGACAGATCGACCGTCGAGCGGTACGCCGAACGGCTGCTGCTGGTGCTCACCGCCGTGGCTGCGGACCCGACCGTCGCGATCCGCTCCATCGACATCCGCACCGACGACGAGCAGCGCCCCTCGGCAGCGCCGACAGCCACGATCGCCGATCTGCCCGACCTGATCGCCTCGGCCGCCGTTGTCGCCCCAGACGCGTTCGCCTTCGGTCACGGCGAGCACCGCGTGTCCTACGCCGATCTCGCCGCGAAGCTGGCCACCGTCGCCAAGGCCATGGGCGCGGCGGCGACGCCGGAAGTCCTCATCAACGTCTCGCTCGCCGGGCTGGTGCCCGGCGTGCTCGCGGCGCTCGGCGGCGATGGCCTCGCCGCCGCGCTGCACCGCCTCCTCGCCGAGGCTCAGGCCGTGGTCTCCGAAAGGAATTAGCTGATGTCTCACGCAGAATCGGTCGCATCCAGCGGGCTCGGCAACCGCAACCACCCCCGACATGCCATGCTGCGCCGGGCATACGGCGTCGAGGACCTACCCGGCCTCATCGAGACCGTGGCCGACCTGGCGCCCGACCGGATCGCGCTGCGGCACGGCGACACCGCTATCGCCTACGCGGCGCTGGCCGCCGAGATCGCCGCACTCGGCGCGGCCATGGGCGGTGGTCTGAGCTCGGACGCCCTTGTCTCCGTGGTGATCTCCGGACAACTGCCCGAGCTGCTCGAATCCGGCGACGGCGCACTCGGCGCGGTCCTCGACCAACTGCTCGACGACGCGCTGCTGATCGCCGCCGACGTGCTGCCGACCGCCTTCACCCCCGTCGAGACGCTGGTCAGCGAATTCGAGGAGCAGGTGCGGCGCACCCCCGACGCCGTCGCGCTGCAATACGGCGACGCCACCCTCACCTACGCCGAGTTCGACGCGCGCGCCACCGCGCTGGCACGGCGGCTGCACGAGCTCGGTGTCGGACCGGATGCCCTGGTCGGGCTGGCCGTGCGGCGCTCGTTCGAACTGCTCGTCGGCATGTACGCGATCCTGAAGGCGGGCGGCGCGTACGTGCCGATCGACCCGGAGCATCCGGCCGAGCGCATCGCCTACGTGCTCCAGACCGCGGCGCCGATTCTGGTGCTCACCACTACCGCCGACCAGCCGGAGTCGCTGGCCGACAGCCGGGTGCTGCGCATCGATGAATTCGAGGCCGCCTTCCGCGCAGCGGGTAGACAGCCCGGCGCAGCGGGCGGGCAGATCGGCGCAGCGGGTGGACAGCTCGGTGCCGCCGGTCGACCCGACAACGAGATCCTGCCGCTGCCCGCCGCGGACAACACCGCCTACGTCATCTTCACCTCCGGCTCGACCGGCCGCCCGAAAGGCGTCGTGGTCTCGCACCGTTCGATCCTGGCGAATCTGCGGTGGCGCCAGCGCCTGTACCGACTGTCCGAAGACGATGTGGTGTTGCAGAAGACGCCGTTCACCTTCGACGTGTCGGTGTGGGAGTTCTTCTGGCCCTTGCAGATCGGCGCGCGCCTGGTGATCGCCGAACCCGACGGACACCGCGATCCGGCCTACCTGGCCCGCGCGATCACCGAATACGGCGTCACCGTCGCGCATTTCGTGCCGTCGATGCTCGCGGTGTTCGTCGCCGAACCCGAGATCGAGACCGCCGTGGACAGCCTGCGCCTGGTGTTCGCCTCCGGCGAGGCGCTGCCCGCTGCGACCGCGGCCGCCTTCCGCGACGTCAGCGGCGCGACCCTGCACAACCTGTACGGGCCGACCGAGGCCGCGGTGGACGTGACCGCGCACGAGGTGACCGCCGCCGACACCGCGAGCGTGCCGATCGGCGTCCCCGCCGACGACACCGAACTGCTCGTGCTCGACGACAACCTGCGCCCGGTCCCGGCGGGCGTGGTCGGTGAGCTCTACCTTTCCGGCGTCCAGCTGGCCCGCGGCTACGTCGCCCGCCCCGGCCTCACCGCGGACCGGTTCGTGGCGAATCCAGAGGGCGCGCCGGGCGAGCGGATGTACCGGACCGGCGACCTCGTCCGCTGGACGCCGGGGGTGGATGGCGGGCCGTCCGAGCTGGAATACCTGGGCCGCATCGACTTTCAAGTCAAGCTGCGCGGGCTGCGCATCGAACTCGGTGAGGTCGAGGCCGGTCTGCTGCGCGACGAGCAGGTGGCCCAGGCCGCGGTGGTGCTGCACCGGCACGCGGGCGGCGATCACCTGGTCGGCTACGTGGTCGCGGCGGGCGGCGTCGTCGACACCGCGGCCGTCTTGGAAACCGCGCGTGCGCACCTGCCGGAATACATGGTGCCCGCGCTGGTGCAGGTGCTCGACGAGATGCCCGTCAACGCGAACGGCAAGCTGGATCGGCGCGCGCTGCCCGAACCCGACTTCGGCGCCGCCGCAGTCGAATACCGCGAACCGGCCACCGAGGCCGAGCGCCTGGTCGCGGAGATCTTCGCAGACTTGGTCGCCGCGCCGCGGGTCGGCGCGGACGACGACTTCTTCGCGCTGGGCGGCAACTCCCTGCTCGCGACGCGGGCGATCGCCAGGGTGTCGGCCGCGCTCGGCGTCGCGATCGACGTCAGGGACTTCTTCGATCGGCCCACGGTGGCGGCGGTTGCCGCGCTGTCGGGTTCCTCGGCACCGCGTCCGGCGCTGGCCGCGGGCCCGCGTCCGGCGCACATCCCGCTCTCGCCCGCGCAGCGGCGCATGTGGTTTCTCAATCGGCTCGGCGCGGATTCGAGTCCGGACCGCACCGCGCACAACGCCGCCGTGGACAACATACCGGTGGCGCTGCGCATGCGGGGCGCGCTGGACGTCTCCGCGCTCTCGGCCGCGATCACCGATCTGGTCGCGCGCCACGAGATCCTGCGCACCGTCTACCCGCAGACCGAGGCGGGTCCGGCGCAGGTGGTGCGGTCGGTGCACGCCGTCTTCGATCTGACGCCCTCGGAGATTCCCGCGGAGCGGCTCGCCGACGCGGTGCGGGCCGTGGCGAGCCAGGGCTTCGACGTCGCCGAGGAGATCCCGGTGCGGGTGCGCCTGCTGCGCAGCGGGCCACAGGACCACACGCTGGTGCTGGTGGTGCACCACATCGCCGCCGACGGTGTCTCGATGGGTCCGCTGATGCGCGACCTGGTCACCGCCTACACCGCGCGCCGCGCGGGTACGGCCCCTGGTTGGTCGCCGCTCGCGGTGCAGTACGCGGACTACGCGCTGTGGCAGCGCGCGGTGCTCGGCGCCGAGGACGACCCGGACTCGGCGGCGGCGCGTCAGTTGAGCTTCTGGCGGAGCGAATTGGCCGAGCTGCCAGCGCAATTGGACCTGCCGTCGGATCGCCCGCGCCCCGCCGTCGCGTCCTACCGCGGCGCCACCCACGAATTCGCGCTCGACGCCGACCTGCGCGCCGCCGTGGAACGGCTGGCCGCGCGCTGCGGCGCTACCCCGTTCATGGTGCTGCACGCCGCTTTGGCGGCGTTGCTCGCTCGGCTCTCGGGCACCTCCGACATCGCCGTCGGCACCCCCGTCGCGGGCCGCGGCGAGCTCGCGCTCGACGACCTGGTCGGCATGTTCGTCAACACCCTCGTGCTGCGGACCGAGGTGTCGGCCGCCGCTAGCTTCACCGAGCTGGTCGGGCACGCGCGCGAACGCGATCTGCGCGCCTTCGCCCACAGCGACATTCCGTTCGAGCAGTTGGTCGAGGCGGTGAACCCGGCGCGCTCGCGGGGTAGGCATCCGCTGTTCCAGGTCGCGCTGTTCATGCAGAACATGGCGCCGGTCGCGCTGGCCATGCCCGAGCTCGACACGGAGCTGGTGGATTTCGAATCCGGGTTCGCCAAGTTCGATCTCCAGCTCACGCTGTCCGATCCTGTCGTCGTCAACGCCAACACCGCCGTCGACGGTGCCGCCTCCGCCACGGCCACCAACGCTGCCGCCTCCGCCACGGCCATCGGCAGCGCAGCTCCCAATGCCGCCGACAACGCCGCCACCGATGCCAACGCTGCCGCCTCCGCCGCCAACGCTGCCGTCACCAACGGCTACCGCGCCGAATTCACTTACTCCACCGACCTTTTCGACGCCGCGACGGTGCGCGAGTTCGCCGCGAAGTTCGTCCGCTTGCTGCGCGCCGCGGTCACCACGCCGGACGCACCGGTCGGCGATATCGAACTGCTCGACGCGGGCGAGTTCGACTACGTGACCGCGAGCTGGAACGCCAGCGGCCACCGGGTCGCCGACCGCTTCCTGCACGAGGGCTTCGACAACCAGGTCCGCCGCACCCCGGGCGCGGTCGCCCTCGTCGCGGACGGTGGCGCCGAACTCACCTACACCGAGCTCTCCGACCGCGCGAACCGGTTGGCACGGCTGCTGATCGCCACGGGCGTCGGCCCGGAATCGCTTGTGGTGCTGGCCATGCCGCGCTCGATCGTCCTCGTGGTCGCGATGTACGCGGTGCTGCGGGCCGGCGGCGCGTACGTGCCGGTGGACCCTGCGCACCCCGCCGAACGCATCGGCCACATCATCGACACGGCCGCGCCGCACACCATCCTGACCACCCGCGCCGCCGGTTTCACACCGCCCGAGACGGTGCCGTCGACCGTCCTCGTGCACCATCTCGATGAACTGGACCTCGCCGAATACCCGGCCACCAAGATCGCCGACGCGCATCGGACGTCGCCGCTGCATCCCGAGCACCCGGCCTACGTCATCTTCACCTCGGGCTCCACCGGGCGGCCCAAGGGCGTTTCGATCAGCCACCGCGCCATCGCCAACCAGCTGGCCTGGATGCACGACGAATACCGGGTCCGCGCGGACGACGTGTACTTGCAGAAGACCGCGACGACGTTCGACGTCTCGCTGTGGGGCTACTTCTTGCCGTTGCGCGCGGGCGCGACCCTGGTGCTCGCCGCACCCGACGGCCACCGAGACCCGCGCTACATCGCGGAAACCATTGCCCGCCACGGTGTCACGCTCACCGACTTCGTGCCGTCGATGCTCGCCGTATTCGCGGCGCACGCCGAGGCCGACGAATTGCGCTCACTGCGTGACGTCTTCGTCATCGGCGAGGCGCTGCCGCCGGAGACCGTCGCGGCCTTCCACGCGGTGTGCGACGCCGGACTGCACAACCTGTACGGCCCCACCGAAGCGGCCGTGTCCATCACCTACGGCGAGGCCACCGCCGACGACACACCTCTGGTGCCGATCGGTGAGCCGGAATGGAATTCCCAAGTCTACGTGCTGGATTCGCGACTGCGACCGGCGCCGATCGGGGTACCCGGCGAGTTGTACCTGGCGGGCGAGCAGCTGGCCCGCGGCTATCACGGCCGCACCGACCTGACCGCGGACCGCTTCGTGGCCAACCCTTTCGGCGGCAACGGCGAACGCATTTACCGCACCGGCGATCTGGTGCGGTGGAGCCGGGACGGTGAGCTCGTCTACCTCGGCCGCGTGGATTTCCAGGTGAAGTTCCGCGGCCAGCGCATCGAGCTCGCCGAGATCGAGACCGCGCTGCTCGCCGCGCCCGAGGTCGGTCAGGCCGCCGTGCGGCTGGTCGACGCCGAGAGCGGCGACTATCTGGCCGGGTACGTCGTCGCGGCGCCCGGCGCGGAACTGGACCTGGACGCGCTGAAGTCCGGCCTCGGCCGGGCACTCCCGGCGTACATGGTGCCGACCGCGCTGGTCGAGCTGACCGAATTCCCCCTGAACACCAGCGGCAAGCTCGATCGTGCCGCGCTGCCGCTTCCGGTGTTGCGGGCCAGCAGTTTTCGCGCGCCCGTCGACGCGACGCAGCGGCTCGTCGCGTCCGTGTTCGCCGAGGTGCTGCGAGTCGATCGCGCCGGACTGGACGACGACTTCTTCGCGCTCGGCGGCAGCTCGCTGGACGCCACGCAGGTCACCGCGCGCACCGGCGAGGTGCTTGGCGCCCGCGTGCCTGTGCGCACCCTCTTCGAAGCCTCGACGGTCGAGTCCTTCGCCGCGGCCGTGGCCGAGCTGGCCGAGGCGGGCGTGACCCGGCCGACCCTGGCGCGGCGCGAGCGGCCGGAGCGTATCCCGCTGTCGCCCGCCCAGCAGCGGTTGTGGTTCCTCAATCGCCTGGAGAGCCAGGACGATTCGCCCGGCGTCTACAACTTGCCGGTGGTGCTGCGGCTGACCGGCAGGCTCGACGTACGCGCGCTGGAGCGCGCTGTGCTGGACGTGCTCGCCAGGCACGAATCGCTGCGGACCAGCTATCCGGAGAGCGAGGACGGCCCTTACCAGTCGATCATCGACGCCGACGACATCGGCCTGAGCCTGAATCCGGTGCCGGTCGAGCGGGCCGAGCTGGCCGCCACCGTCGCGGCCATCGCGGGCGGCGGCTTCGACGTCACCACCGAGCTGCCCGCACGCGTCGCGCTGCTCGCTCTCGACCGGGTCGATTACGCGCGCGGCGTGCCCGCCGACGAATACGCGCTGGTGTTCGTCGTCCACCACATCGCGGCCGACGCCCTCTCGATGACGCCGCTCGTCACCGATCTGATCCGCGCCTACCGCGCCCGGCTGATCGGTCACCGGCCCGACTGGGCCGAATTGCCGGTCCAATACGCCGATTACAGCCTGTGGCAGCGCGAGCTGCTCGGCTCGCCGGAACGGCCCGGCGATCTGGCGCACCGGCAGCTGCGATTCTGGCGCGACGCCCTCGACGGCCTGCCCGCCGAGCTGCCGCTGCCCACCGACCGGCCGCGTCCGGCACAGCCGAGCCGGCGTGGCGCGGCCGTCGATTTCGCGATCGATGCCGAGGTGGCCGCCGGGTTGCGGGCGCTGGCCGCGCGGTCGGGCGCGACGCTGTTCATGGTGCTGCACGCCGCCTTCGCGGCCACGCTGGCGCGTTCGAGCGGCGCCGACGACATCGTGGTCGGCTCGCCCATCGGCGGGCGCGGTGAACGCGCGCTCGACGACATGATCGGCATGTTCGTCAACACCCTCGCGCTGCGCACAAGGGTCGCCTGGGACACCGCCTTCGAGGACTTCCTCGCCGAGGTGCGCGATGCGGATCTGGCCGCGTTCGCCAATGCCGAGCTGCCGTTCGAGCAGCTGGTCGACGCGATGGACGTCGATCGAAGCACCGGCGCGCATCCGCTGTTCCAGGTGCTGCTCAGCTTCGGCGCGGCCCCGCGCGCGCTGCCGGCCGTCGAGATCCCGTCGCTGACCGTGGAGCCGATCGACATCCCTGACGACGGCGCGAAATTCGACCTGCACCTGGTGCTCGCGGAACGTCCGGACGGTCTGGGCGGCAGCCTGCGCTACGCCACGGATCTGTTCGACGCCGCGACGGTCGCGGCGTTCGTCGCCAGGCTGCGCCGGATGCTCGTCGCGGTGGCCGCCGATGCCACGGCGCGCGTCGGCGAGATCGAACTGATCGACGCCGAAGAGCGCGCACTCGTGCTCGACCGGTTCAACGAAACGGAACATCCGGTCGACGAAACGGCCACGCTCCCCGCGCTTTTCGCCGCGCAAGTCGCGCGCACCCCTGATCGCCCAGCCCTCACCTTCGACGGTGAAACGCAGGCCCACCCGTCGCCCGGCCACCACCCCTCACCGAGTCGCTACGCGACGCTTGCCCACCCGTCGCCCGGCCACCACCCCTCACCGAGTCGCTCCGCGACGCTCACTTATAGCGAGCTTTCCGCGCGGGTCAACCGGCTGGCGCGCTGGCTGATCGCGCAGGGCGTCGGCCCGGATTCGCTGGTTGCGCTCGGCATGCGGCGCAGCATCGACCTGGTGGTCGGCATGTACGCGATCACGGCGGCAGGCGGCGGTTATGTGCCGCTCGACCCGGACCATCCGGCCGAGCGCACGGAACACATTCTCGCCACCGCGATTCCGGTCGCGGTGCTGACCTCCGGCGCGGATCTGGACCTCGCCGCGGCACAGGTCCGCATCGACCGGCTGGACCTGTCCGGCTACTCCGACGCGCCGATCACCGACGCCGAACGTCGCGGGGCGCTGCGCGCCGACAACACCGCGTACGTCATCTTCACCTCCGGTTCGACGGGCACACCCAAGGGTGTCGCGGTGAGCCACGGCGCGATCGTGAACCGGTTGCGCTGGATGCAGTCGGCGTACGTGGCGCTGGACGGCGACGACGTGCTGTTGCAGAAGACGCCGGTCGCCTTCGACGTGTCGGTGCCGGAGTTCTTCTGGCCGTTGCAGGTCGGCGCGCGACTGGTGCTTGCCGGCCCCGACGGTCACCGCGACCCCGCCTACCTTGCCGAGCTGATCCGGCGCGAGGGCGTCACCGCGGCGCACTTCGTGCCGTCCATGCTCGCGGCGTTCGTCGCCGAGGAACCCGAGGTGCCCAGCCTGCGGCACGTCTTCTGCTCGGGGGAGGCGCTGCCCGCCGCCACCGCGCAGCGGATGCGCGCGCTGACCTCGGCGCGGGTGCACAACATGTACGGGCCCACCGAGACGGCGGTCGAAGTTTCAGCGCACGAGGTCACCGATGCGGACACCAGCGTGCTGCCGATGGGTGGACCGGTCTGGAACACCCGGATGTACGTCCTCGACGCGCGCCTGCGGCCGGTTCCGATCGGCGTGCCCGGCGAGCTGTATCTGGCCGGTGCGCAGCTGGCCCGTGGCTATCTCGGCCGTGCCGATCTCACCGGAGATCGCTTCGTGGCCAACCCCTTCGGCGAACCCGGCGAGCGGATGTATCGCACCGGCGACCTGGTGCGCTGGACGGCGGCGGGGGAGGTCCAGTTCCTCGGCCGCACCGATTTCCAGGTGAAGGTGCGCGGCCTGCGCATCGAGCTCGGCGAGATCGAAACGGCGTTGCTCGCGGCTCCCGGGGTGGCCCAGGCCGCCGTGCTGGTGCGCGACGACAACGGCACCGGCGATCAGCTGGTGGCGTACCTGGTGCCCGACACCGCGCTCGATCTCGACCTGGTTCGCGCGGAGATCGCCCGTCGACTACCGGCCTACATGGCGCCAGCGGAGTTCGTCGTGCTGGACGCCTTCCCGGTGAACGCCTCAGGCAAGCTGGATCGCCGGGCGCTGCCCGCGCCCGCGCCGCGGACCGTCGAATTCCGCGCCGTCAGCGGCCCTGCGGAAGCCCTTGTCGCCGAGACCTTTCACGCGCTGCTCGACGCCGAGCGGGTCGGCGCGGACGACGACTTCTTCGCACTCGGCGGCAACTCGCTCATCGCGACCCAGCTCGCCGCGCGGCTGTCCAAAGCGACTGGAACGCAGGTGCCCGTGCGCGCCGTGTTCGACGCGCCCACGGTGCGCGAGCTGGCGAAGCACCTGAGGTTCGACGGCCCGGCCGCGCCGGTGACGCTGCCGCCGCTGCTCGCGCGGGAACGCGGCGAGTCCGTTCCGCTCTCGATCGCCCAGCAGCGCATGTGGTTCCTGAATCGATTCGACAGTGCCGGAGGCGGTTACAACATCCCGTTCGCGCTGCGGCTGACCGGCGCGCTGAACGTGTCCGCGCTGGACGCGGCCGTCGCCGATGTGATCGGCAGGCACGAGACGCTGCGCACCCTCTACCCGGAACACGACGGCGCGGCCACCCAGCTGGTGCTGCCGGCTGGTACCCGGCTGGTCGACCTCGCGCCCCAGGAAGTGCGCGCGGCCGAGCTCCCCGCTCTGATCGCCGCTGCGGCCGACACTGGGTTCGACGTGACTTCCGAAGTGCCGCTGCGTGTTCGGCTGCTCCGGCTCGCGGACGGTGGCGCCAAGGAGGAACACGTGCTGCTGTTCGTCGTGCATCACATCGCGGCCGACGGCTGGTCCTTCGCGCCGCTGACTCGCGATCTGGCCGCCGCCTACGTCGCGCGCTGCGCGGGGTCCGCGCCCGCCTGGCGTCCGCTGCCCGTCCAGTACGCCGATTTCGCGCTGTGGCAGCGGGACGCGCTGGGCGACGCGCAGGACCCGATGTCGGTGCTGGCCGGGCAGCTGCGCTACTGGACGCACCGGCTCGCGGGCCTGCCCGAAGTGCTCGCGCTGCCTTCGGACCGTCCGCGCCCCGCGGTGGCCTCGAATCGCGGCGGCGCGGTCGTCGGACGGCTCGACGCCGCGTTGCACCGCGACATCCAGGAGCTGGCCGCCGAATACCGGGTCACCCCGTTCATGGTGCTGCACGCCGCGCTGGCCGCGCTGCTGAGCAGGCTGGCCGCCACCGGCGACATCGCCGTCGGCGCGCCGGTGGCCGGGCGCGGCGACGAGGCGCTCGACGAGCTCGTCGGCATGTTCGTCAACACCCTCGTGCTGCGCACCGAGGTCCGCGCCGAAGCCACCCTCGCCGAGCTGCTCGCCGAAGTCCGCTCCGCCGACCTCGCCGCCTTCGAGCACGCGGCCGTGCCGTTCGAACAGCTCGTCGACACGCTGAATCCCATTCGTTCGCAGGCGCATTCGCCGCTCTATCAGGTGGCGCTGACGCTCCAGAACCAGACCAAGCCCGACTTCCGTTTGCAGCGCCTCGCCATCGGCGCGCTCGACATCGGTCCGGCCCCGATCCAGCTGGACCTGGACTGGACACTGACCGACCGCTACGACGCGGACGGCGAGCCCGACGGCATCGACGTGCACCTGCACTACGCGCTGGACCTGTTCGACGAGCGCACGGTCACCGGTTTCCTAGCCGGGTTCGAGCGGGTGCTGCGCGCGATGGCGCGCGACACCAGGACCGCGGTCGGCGATGTGGAACTGATGTCGGTCGCCGAGCGCGGGATGCTGCTCGCCGACCGGAACGCGACGGCGCATTCACTGCCCGCCGAGACCCTCGGCGACCTGCTCACGGTGCGCGCCGCCGCCGACGCGGACGCCCGCGCGGTGACCTGCGAGGACGAGTCCCTGACCTACGGCGAGCTGGCCGTGCGGGTGAACCGGCTCGCCAGGCATCTGATCGCCGAGGGCGTCGGCCCGGAAACCATCGTCGGGCTGGCCGCGCTGCGTTCGCTGGACATGCTCGTGGCGATGTTCGCGATCGTGCGCGCGGGCGGCGCGTACCTGCCGCTCGACCCGGCACATCCGGCCGACCGACTGGCGCAGGTGATCGAAAGTGCCGATCCCGCATTGGTGTTGGTCGTCGGCGGCGCGGAACTCCCGCCGCTCGACGCGCGCGTGCTTCGCCCGGCCGAGCTGGACCTGTCCGGCTACTCGGCCGAGCCGGTCACCGACGCCGAGCGCCGCACCGCGCTGCGCCAGGACAACACCGCGTACGTGCTGTTCACCTCGGGCTCCACCGGACGGCCCAAGGGCGTCGCGGTCACCCACCGCGCCATCATGAACCAGCTGCGCTGGCTCGAGCACCGCTACGAGGTGACCGCGGCCGACCGCGTCCTCCAGCGCGCGCCGCTGACCTTCGACGTCTCGGTGTGGGAGTGCTTCCTGCCCGTCGCGGTCGGCGCGCCGCTGGTGATCGCCAAGCCCGGCGGACACCTGGACCTGGCCTACTTCGCCGGGCTGCTGCGCGAGCACGGCATCACCATCGCCGAATACGTGCCTTCGGTGCTCGCCGCGCTCATCGGCGAGGGCATGGGCGACGCGCTGCGTTCGTTCCGGCACCTGCACTGCGGCGGCGAGGCGCTGACACCCGATCTGCTCGCCGCGATCCGCGCCAGCTTCGACGGCGCGGTGCACAATGCCTACGGCCCGACCGAAGCGGCGATCTCGGCGGTCTATCACGAATTCACCGACGCCGACGTGGCTTCCGGCCGCGATGTGGCGATCGGGCGTCCGTGTTGGAACACCCGCGTCTACGTGCTCGACGCGCGGCTGCGGCCGGTGCCGACCGGCGTGCCCGGCGAGCTGTACCTTGCGGGTGATCAGCTGGCGCGCGGCTACCACGGCCGCTCCGGGCTGACCGCCGAGCGGTTCGTCGCCGACCCGTTCGGGGTGCCCGGCGCGGTGATGTATCGCACCGGTGATCTGGTCCGCTGGAACCGCTCGGGCGATCTGATCTATCTGGGCCGCAACGATTTCCAGATCAAGCTACGCGGACAGCGGATCGAGCTCGGCGAGATCGAATCGGCGCTGACCGGTGTGCCCGGCGTGACCAACGCGGCCGTGCTGGTCGCGAAGGACAGCTCCGGCTACGAATGTCTGGTCGGCTATGTCAGCGGGGAGGTCGCGGCCGACGCCGTTCTGGACGCCGTGCGCGAGCGGCTGCCCGGTTACATGGTGCCCGCACACCTGGTCGTGCTGGACGAGATGCCGCTCACCACGGTCGGCAAGCTGGATCGCGCGGCGTTGCCGAAGGTCGAGGTCAGTGGCGGCGCGGTCGCCTACCGCGCGCCGAGGGAGGGCGCGGAATCGGTGCTCGCGGCCCTGGTCGCCGACCTGCTCGGCGGATCGGCGCGCATCGGCGCGGACGACGACTTCTTCGCGCGCGGCGGGAATTCGCTGCTCGCCATGCGGTTGGTCGCGCGCGCCAACGCGGCACTGGGTTGTGCGCTCACGGTGCGCGAGGTGTTCGAGGCGCCGACGGTTTCGGAACTCGCGGTGCGCGTGCGTCATTCGGCCGAGCGGGACGAGTCACGTCCGGCTCTGACGGCGGGTCCTCGGCCGGAGCGGATTCCCTTGTCGCTGGCGCAGACTCGGATGTGGCTGCTCAACCGGATCGATCCGGAATCGGCGGTCTACAACATCCCGATCACCATTCGGTTGACCGGTGCGTTGAATATCGTGGCGCTGGCCGCCGCGCTCGGCGACGTGATCGCGCGGCACGAGTCGCTGCGGACGGTCTTCCCGTCCGATGGTGACGGCCCCTTCCAGTCGGTGCGCGCGGAAGTGCCCGCGCTGGAATTGGCTCCGGTGACGGTTTCCGAGGCGGAACTTCCCGAATTCGTCGCGGTCTTCGCGGCGTTGCCGTTCGATCTGCGCGGCCAAGTGCCCGTGCGCGCCAAGCTCTTCCGCGCCGCGTCGGATGACCACGTGCTGGTCGTCGTCGTGCACCACATCGCGGCCGACGGCGTGTCCACCGCGCCACTGGCCCGCGATCTCATGGTGGCCTACACGGCGCGCAGTGCCTGCACCGCGCCGCAGTGGCGACCGCTCCCGGTGCAGTATGCCGACTTCACGCTGTGGCAGCACGAGGTACTCGGCGCGGCTTCCGATCCGGAATCGGTGCTGGCCAAGCAGATCGCGCACTGGCGCGCCGAGCTGGCCGACCTGGCGCCGGTACTCGAGCTGCCCACCGACCGCCCGCGTCCGCCGGTCGCCACCGGGCGTGGCGCCACGGTGGAATTCGCTGTCACCGCCGAGCTGACCGCGTCGATCGCGGAACTCGCCCGGCGACACGGTGTTTCCTCGTTCATGGTGGTGCACGCCGCCTTCGCCACCTTGCTCGGCAGGTTGGCGAGGATCGAGGACGTCGCGATCGGCACGCCTGTCGCGGGACGCGCCGAACAGGCGCTGGACGAGCTGGTCGGCATGTTCGTCAACACCCTCGTGCTGCGCACCGAGGTGCGCGCCGGCACGTCCTTCGCCGATCTGCTGCGGCAGGTTCGCGAGGTCGACGTGCGCGCCTTCGCCCATGCCGATCTGCCGTTCGAGCGTCTCGTCGAGGAGATCAACCCCGCTCGCTCGCAATCGCATTCGCCGATCGTGCAGACGCTGCTGACCTTCGAGCACCGCGACGACACAGTGCTGGAGCTGCCGGGGCTCGAGGTGTCGGCCTACCCGCTCGACAATCGCGTCGCGCAATTCGATCTGGCCTTGGAGCTGGTCGAACATCACCAGGGTTCGGGCACGGCGCTGCGCGCGCTGGTGCGCTACGCGACCGACCTGTTCGATCGCGCGACGGTCCAGTCTTTCGCGGCGCGGTTCGTCAGGATTTTGGAGACGGTGGTGGCCGATCCGGCTCTCCGAGTCGGCGATATCGAACTGCTGGACGGGGCCGAGCGCTCGCTCGTGCTCGAGCGGTGGAACGACACCGCGCACCCGGTCGCGGCCAGCCCGCACACCTTGATCTCGCTGTTCGAGGAGCAGGTCGCGCGCACACCCGAGGCTGTCGCCATGACTTTCGAGGGAACCAGCCTCGAGTACGGCGAGTTCGCCGCTCGCGTGCACCGGTTGGCGCGCTGGTTGGTCACCCAGGGCGTCGGCCCGGATTCCTGTGTGGCACTTGGCATGCGGCGCTCGCTCGACCTGATAGTCGGGATGTACGCGGTGACGGCGGCGGGCGGCGCGTACGTGCCGATCGATCCCGATCACCCGGCCGACCGCATCGAGTACGTGCTGGCCACGGCACGTCCGGTGTGCGTGCTGACCTCCGGGATGGATCTGGAAGTCGCCGCGGCGCGGCAGGTTCGGATGGATCGCTTGGATCTGTCCGCCTTCGCCGACGACCCGCTCACAGACGCCGACCGGATCGGCGAGCTCGCGCCGGGCCACCCCGCGTACGTCATCTTCACCTCCGGCTCCACCGGCCGCCCCAAGGGCGTCGCGGTGTCGCACGCCGCCATCGTCAACCGGCTGGTCTGGATGCAGGATCGCTACGGGCTGCGCCCGGACGACGCGGTATTGCAGAAGACACCCGCGACTTTCGACGTGTCCGTGTGGGAGTTCTTCTGGCCGTTGCAGATCGGCGCACGCTTGGTTGTCGCGCGCCATGACGGTCACCGCGATCCCGCGTACCTGGCCCGGCTCATCGCGGCCGAGCGCGTGACCACCTTGCATTTCGTGCCCTCGCTGCTCGCGGTGTTCCTCAACGAGCCGCTGGCCCGGGAACGCGCCGCGCTGCGGCGGGTTTTCGCGTCCGGCGAGGCGCTGCCCGCCGCCGTCGCCCAGCGGGCGCGGCGCGTTCTCGGAGTCAGGGTGCACAACCTCTACGGCCCGACCGAGGCCGCCGTGGACGTGACCTATCACGAGGTCACCGACGCCGACACGGACTCGGTGCCGATCGGCAGGCCGGTGTTCAACACCCGCCTGCTGGTGCTGGACGCGCGGCTGCGGCCGGTGCCTGTCGGCGTGCCTGGCGAGCTGTATCTGGCGGGTGGGCAGTTGGCGATCGGCTATGTGGCGCGGCCCGAGCTGACGGCGGATCGCTTCGTGGCCAATCCTTTCGGCGCGGTTGGCGAACGTATGTACCGCACCGGCGATCTGGTGGTCTGGACACCTAACGGCGAACTGGAGTACCTGGGCCGCACCGACTTCCAGGTGAAGCTACGCGGTTTGCGCATCGAGCTCGGCGAGATCGAAGCCGCCCTCACCGCCGTGGCCGGTGTCGACCAGGCGGTGGTGGTCGTTCGTGGCGGGCAGGTGTCCGGCGGCGACCAGCTTGTCGCGTATCTGCTTGGCGCGTCGATCGATATCGGTGCCGTGCGAGCGCGGCTGGCCGCCGGATTGCCCGGCTACATGGTGCCTTCCGCGTTCGTGGTGCTCGACGAGTTCCCGCTCAACTCCTCCGGCAAGCTGGACCGCAAGGCGTTGCCCGCGCCCGTCGTCGAGTCGGCGGCCTTCCGCGCACCGGAAACCGACGCCGAGCGAACCGTCGCGGCACTGTTCGGCGAGCTGCTCGGCGTCGAACGGGTCGGCGCGGACGACGACTTCTTCGCGCTCGGCGGCAACTCGCTGATCGCCACCCAGCTGGCCGCGCGGCTCGGCGCCGAGCTGAACACCGACATCCCGGTGCGGACGTTGTTCGACGCGCCGACGGTCGCGGCACTCGCCGAGCGGGCGGTCGAGCGCACGGGAGCGGCCCGCCGTCCCGCACTCGCAGTGGGACCGCGTCCGGACACGATTCCGCTCTCGCCCGCTCAGCAGCGCATGTGGTTCCTGAACCGCTTCGATCCCGCGGAGACCGTCAACAACATCCCGGTCGCCATCCGCTTCGTCGGCGAGCTGGACACCGCGGCGCTGACCGCCGCGATCGCCGACGTGATCGCCAAGCACGAGACGCTGCGCACGGTCTACCCGGACCGCGACGGCGTCGGCCACCAGCGGATCCTCGACGCCGCCGCGCCGTCGATCACCGAGCTGGACTCCGCCGACCCGGCTGCTGCCCTCGTCGGCTTCGTCGCCAAGCCGTTCGACGTGACCGCCGAGGTGCCGCTGCGGATCGGGCTGGCCGAGCTCTCGGAGCACGAGCACCTGCTCGCCCTCGTCGTGCACCACATCGCCGCCGACGGCTTCTCGATGGGACCGCTGGCTCGCGATCTCGCCGCCGCCTACGCCGCGCGCGTCACCGGGGCGGAGCCGGACTGGACGCCACTGCCGGTGCAGTACGCCGACTACGCGCTCTGGCAGCGCGAATTGCTCGGCGCCGAGGACGATCCGGAGTCGACCGCCGCACGTCAGCTGGACTACTGGCGGCGTGCGCTGCGCGGTCTGCCCGCCCAACTGGACCTGCCCGCCGACCGCCCGCGCCCGGCCGTCGCCTCGCACGCCGCCGCGAGCGCAACCCTGCTGCTCGACCCGGCGCTGCGTACCGGTATCACCACGCTGGCCGCCCGGCACGACGCGACGCCGTTCATGGTGGTGCACGCCGCGCTCGCGGTGCTGCTCGCCCGGCTCTCCGGCACAGCGGACATCGCCATCGGCGCGCCGATCGCCGGTCGCGGCGAACGTCGGCTGGACGACCTGGTCGGCATGTTCGTCAACACGCTGGTACTGCGCACCGAGGTGCCCGGCGCGGACTCCTTCGCCGCTGTGCTGCGGCGGGTGCGCGAGGGCGACCTGGACGCGTTCGCCAACGCCGAGGTGCCGTTCGAGCGGCTGGTGGAAGTCCTCGACCCGCCGCGCTCACAGGCGCGGCACCCGCTGTTCCAGGTCGCGCTGTTCTTCCAGAACCTTTCGCCGATCGAGGTGCGGTTGCCGGGGGTGACCGTCGCCGAGTACGAGTTCGACTACGAGACAACCCGATTCGATCTGCAACTCACCGTCTCCGACGACGCGGTGCGTTTCACCTACGCCACCGACCTGTTCGACGCCGCGACCGTCCACACCATGGGCGAGCGATTCCTGCGGCTGCTGACGGCGGTGATCGCGGACCCGGATCTGCCGGTGGGCGACATCGACTTGTTCGGCGCCGGCGAGTTGCGCAGGGTGGTCACCGAATGGAACGACTCCGCGCACACCGCGTTCGTGGCGGAGATGCTGCTCGACGAGTTCGAGGCGCAGGCCGCGGCCACGCCGAACGATCCCGCGCTGGTGTACGTCCCCGACGGCGGCGCGGCCGCCACGGTGCTCACCTACGGCGAACTGGATCAGCGCGCCAACCGGCTGGCGCGGCATCTCATCGAGGCGGGCGTCGGTCCGGAATCGCTGGTGGCCCTGGCCATTCGGCGGTCCATCGACCTGGTGCTCGCCATGTACGCCGTGCTCAAGGCAGGCGGCGCGTACGTGCCGATCGACCCCGACCACCCCGCCCAACGCATCGCCCACATCCTCGACACCGCACGGCCCGCCGCGCTGCTCACCACCGAACGCGACCGTGCCGAATTCGGCTACACCGGACGCGTCGTCTGCGTGGACACCGTCGCGCTGGACGGCTACGCCGACGATCCGATCGCGACGGAGGAGCGCGGCGCGCCGATCCACCCGGGGAACCCGGCGTACGTGATCTTCACGTCGGGATCGACGGGAAAGCCCAAGGGCGTCGGCGTGTCTCACGCGGCGATCGTCAACCAGATGACCTGGATGCAGTCGGAGTACCGGCTGCGCGCCGACGACGTGTACCTACAGAAGACCGCGACCACCTTCGACGTCTCACTGTGGGGCTACTTCCTGCCGTTGCGCGTCGGCGCGACCGTGGTGCTCGCGACGCCAGACGGGCACCGCGATCCGGGCTATCTCGCCGAGGTGATCGGTCGCTACGGCGTCACCGTCACCGATTTCGTGCCGTCGATGCTGAGCGTCTTCGCCGGACACGTGCACAGCTCCGGGCAGCGCCTGGACGCGCTGCGCACCGTGTTCGTGATCGGTGAGGCGCTACCTGCCGAGACCGTCCGCGCGTTCGGTGCGGTGAGCGAGGCCCGGCTGCACAACCTGTACGGACCCACCGAGGCCGCGGTGAGCATCACCTACCGTGATGTGACGGGCGAGACCGAGCGCACCGTGATGCCGATCGGCAACCCCGAGTGGAACAGCCGTGTCTACGTGCTGGATTCGCGGCTGCGGCCGACCCTGCCCGGGGTTGCGGGTGAGCTCTACCTGGCGGGGACTCAGCTCGCCCGCGGTTACCACGGCCGACCCGACTTGACCGCGGATCGGTTCGTGGCCAACCCCCTCGGTGCTCCTGGCGAACGCATGTACCGCACCGGCGACCTCGTCCGCTGGGACACCAGCGGCGACTCCGCCGAACTGGTGTACTTGGGCCGCACCGACTTCCAGGTGAAGTTCCGCGGCCAGCGCATCGAACTCGGGGAGATCGAAGCCGTGCTGGCCGGAGTGCCCGGCGTGTCCCAAGCCGCGGCGCTGGTGGTCGGCGAGCACCTGGTCGGCTACGTCGTGCCGACGCCGGAGAACACCGCCGAACTCCAGGACGCACTGCGCGCCGCGGCGCGGGTGACGCTGCCGTCCTACATGCTGCCCTCGGCCTTCGTGGTGCTGGACGCCTTCCCGCTCAACGCCTCCGGCAAGCTGGATCGAAAAGCACTGCCGGAACCCGCGTTCGATCGTCGCGCTTACACCGCTCCGGTCACCCCGGCGGAGCGCCTGGTGGCCGCCGCCTTCGAGGACGTGCTCGGTTGCGGACCGGTCGGCGTCGAGGACAGCTTCTTCGATCTGGGCGGGAACTCGCTCAGCGCGACCAGGGTGCTGGCCAGACTCGGCGAAAGGCTGGGCAGGCGCGTGCCCGTGCGGCTGCTGTTCGAGGCGCCGACGGTCTCCGCGCTTGCGGCGGGAATCATCGCCGAGGCGGGCGATTCGGTCGTTCCGCTGATCGCTGGTCCGCGTCCCGAGCCGGTGCCATTGGCGCCCGTCCAGCGCGGCATGTGGTTCCTCAACCGGCTCGATCCGTCGTCGGCCGCGCACAACATCCCGGTCGCGATGCGGATCCGCGGCGAACTGGACGAAGTGGCGCTCGGCGCGGCGTTCGCCGACGTGGTAGCGCGGCACGAGGTGCTGCGGACGATCTACCCCGCGGCGGCCGACGGCACGGCGCACCAGGTGATCCTGCCCGTGGCGCCCGCGCCCGTGCGGCTGGACGTCGAAGCGATCGATGCGAGCGGCTTCGAGGATCGGATCGCCGAATTCCTCGCCGCCGGTTTCGATGTCACGTGCGAGGTTCCGGTCCGCGCGGTGTTGCTGCGCGAGAGTTCGACGAGCCGGGTGCTCGTCGCGGTGCTGCACCACATCGCCGCCGACGGATACTCGATGCGCCCGCTGCTGCGAGATCTGCTCTCCGCCTACCTGTCTCGCGTGCTGGGAGCCGCACCGGCGTGGCCGGGGCTCGCCGCGCAGTACGCGGACTACGCGATCTGGCAGACCGCGGCGGTCGAAAGTGCGGCTGCCGAGGACCTTTCGTTCTGGCGCGAGGCGCTGCGCGAACTGCCCGAGGATCTGGCCCTGCCCACCGACCGCCCCCGCCCGCCCGTCGCGAGCAAGCGCGGCGGCAACGTGCGGGCCCGGATCGGCGGCGGCGTCGGCGGGCGGGTGCGCGAGCTCGCCCGTGCACAGCACGCGACGCCGTTCATGGTGGTGCACGCGGCACTGTCGGTGCTGCTGGCCAGGCTCTCCGGTTCCGACGACATCGCGATCGGCACCCCCGTCGCCGGTCGCGGTGCGGCGGCGCTCGACGACCTGGTCGGCATGTTCGTGAACACGCTGGTGCTGCGCACCCGGCCGCGTCCCGAACAGTCCTTCACCGAACTCCTTGCCGAGACGCGGTCCGCCGATCTGGCGGCGTTCGCGCACGCGACCGTGCCGTTCGAGCGGGTGGTCGACGAGCTCGGTGTGGCGACGACGCAGGCGCGGCATCCGCTGTTCACGGTCGCCCTGAGCTACCTGAACACCGGGGACGACACCTTCGCCGTGCCGGGGCTCGAGCTCTCTGCGGTCGAATTCGACGAGCCAGTGGCGCGTTTCGACCTCCAGTTCACCGTGGCCGCGGACCTCGACGCAGACGGACACTTCACCGTCGAACTGAACTACGCGACCGATCTGTTCGACGCGGACACCGCCGAAGGGCTGCTGCGCCGGTTCGGCCGGGTCCTCGGCACGCTCACCGCCGCGCCGGAACACCCGATCGGCGCGGTCGAACTGCTCGCGCCCGCCGAACGCGCCGAACTGCTCGCCAGGCGCGGCGCCGAGGCGGTGCCGCAGCGGACGCTGGCCGAGATGATGGCGGCGGCCGTCGCCATGAACCCGGACGGTGTCGCCGTGGTCTGCGGTGACCGCGAGCTGACCTACCGCGAGCTGGACGAGCAGTCCGCGCGGCTGGCCAGGCTGCTCGCCGGGCACGGCATCGGCGCGGAGGACGTCGTCGCGATCGTCATCCCGCGTTCGGCCGAGGCGCTGCTCGCGGTGTGGTCGGTGGCCAAGAGCGGCGCCGCGTTCGTCCCGGTCGATCCGACCTATCCGGCCGAACGGATCGCACATATGCTCACCGACTCCGGCGCGGCCTTCGGCCTCACGATCGACGCGGTCCACGCCGCGCTGCCCGGCGCTGTCGAATGGCTGGCGCTGGACGCACCCGCCACCGTGGCGCGGATGCGGCAGACCAGCGCGACGCCGCTCGGCGCGGACGAGCTGGCGCGTCCGGTGCGGGTGGACCACGCGGCGTGGATGATCTACACCTCGGGCTCGACGGGTGTGCCGAAGGGCGTCCTGGCGACGCACGCGGGAATCGCGGGAATTGCTCGCGCGCAACGGGATCGGTACTCGGTGACCGCCGACGCGCGCGTGCTCGCCGTGTCCTCGCCCAGCTTCGACGCCTCCATGCTGGAACTGCTGATGGCGCTCTCGGCGGGCGCGACCATGGTCGTCGCACCGGCGAGCGTCTACGGCGGGGCCGAGCTGACCGCGCTGATCCGCGATCGGCGGGTGACCCACGCGTTCATCACCCCGGCGGTCCTGCAAACCCTCGATCCGGCGCGACTGCCGGAGCTGCGGCAGTTGACCGTCGGCGGCGAGGCCTACGGCCCGGATGTGGTGCGGCGCTGGGGCGTCGGACGGTCGATGTACAACACCTACGGCCCCACCGAGACCACCGTCATCACCACGATCAGCGCAAGGATGCGACCGGGCGATCCGCTCGACATGGGCGCGCCGATCCACGGGATGTCCGCGCTCGTGCTCGACGACCGGTTGCGGCCGGTGCCCGTTGGCGTCGCGGGCGAGCTGTACCTGCGCGGTCCCGGCTTGGCGCGCGGATACCATGCGCGGGTGGGACTTTCGGCGAGCCGGTTCGTCGCGGACCCCTACGGTCCCGAGGGCGGACGGATCTATCGCACCGGCGACCTGGTCAGATGGGTGCCCGCATCGCGAAGCGATTCGATGAGGGGCGGTGGCCGGGCGACGGGTGGGCCGGCGTCCGGCGCGCTCCAGCACCTCGGGCGCACCGACCACCAGGTGAAGGTGCGTGGTCTGCGTATCGAACTCGGTGAGATCGACGCCGTGCTCGCCGCGCACGAATCCGTCGACCACGCGGTGACCGTCGGGCACACCGATGCCAATGGTGTGGCCGCGCTGGTTTCCTATGTGGTTGCCGCACCGGGTCATACGGTCGACACCGCGGAACTGACCGCTTTCGCGGGTCGTTCGCTGGCCGCCTACATGGTGCCCGCCGCCATCGTGGTCCTCGATGCGCTGCCATTGACGCCGGTTGGGAAACTGGATCGGAAGGCGCTGCCGGAACCGGAATTCCGCACTACCGCGTTCCGCGCGCCGGTGACCGCGGTGCAGCGGACGGTCGCCGCGACCGTCGCCGCCGTGCTCGGGATCGACGAGGCCGGTCTGGACGACGACTTCTTCGCGCTCGGCGGAAACTCGCTCACCGCAACGCAACTCGCCGCGCGGCTGGGTGCGGCGCTCGGCGTCACCGTCGGCGTGCGCACGGTGTTCGAGCACTCGACAGTCGAGGCCCTGGCCGCCGAGCTGGGCAGCGAAGACGCTTCGCCCGCCCGCCCCGCGCTGATCGCTCGCAGGGGCGACGAGCCGGTTCCACTGTCGCTGGCGCAGCAGCGCATGTGGTTCCTCAACCGGCTGGACCGCCAGTCCACCGCCTACAACATCCCGCTCGCGGTGCGGCTGACCGGCTCGCTCGACGTGGCCGCGCTGAACGCCGCCATCACCGAAGTGGTGGCCAGGCACGAGGTGCTGCGCACGGTCTATCCGCAGCGGACGGCAGGACCCGTGCAGGTGGTGCTACCGGTCGGGGACGCGGGCGCGCCGGTGCTCGCGCCGATCGCGGTGCCGATCGACGATCTGCCCCTCGCGGTAGCGGATTTCGTCGGTGCGGGATTCGACGTGACCGACGCGGTGCCGTTGCGCGCCAGGCTCTTCCGTCCGATCGCGGAGAATGGCTCGGCGGCAACGGAACACGTGCTGGTCGTGGTGATTCATCACATCGCGGCCGACGGTTCGTCGCTCGTTCCGCTGGCCCGAGACGTGATGCTCGCCTACGCCGCGCGCAGGCGGGGACGCGCACCGGAATGGAAGCCGCTGCCGGTGCAGTACGCCGACTACAGCCTGTGGCAACGGGAACTGCTGGGCTCGGAGGACGATCCGGAATCGCTGGTGGCGCAGCAACTCCGGTTCTGGACCGAGGCGCTCGACGAGCTGCCCGCGCAGCTGCCGCTGCCGACGGATCGGCCGCGGCCCGCGATCGTGTCCACTCGCGGCAGGCACGTCGATTTCGCGGTCGAAACCGAAACCCACGCGGCCCTGGTCGAATTGGGTCGCACGTCGGGCGCGACGCTGTTCATGGTGGTGCACGCCGCCTTCGCCGCCCTGCTCGCGCGACTGTCTGGCACCGGCGACATCGCGGTCGGCACACCCGTTGCGGGTCGCGGCGCGGCCGAACTCGACGACGTGGTCGGCATGTTCGTCAACACCCTGGTACTCCGCACCCGCGTGGACGCGGGCGACGGATTCAGCGCGCTGCTCGAACGGGTGCGCTCCGCCGATCTCGCGGCGTTCGCGCACGCCGACGTCCCGTTCGAGCGGCTGGTCGAGGTGCTCAATCCCGAGCGCTCCACCGCGCGGCACCCGCTGTTCCAGGTCGGGTTCTCGTTCCACAACCAGGCCGAGGCCGACTTCACCCTGGACGGGCTGACCGCGACCGCGGTCGACTTCGACTCCGAGGTCTCGCAATTCGACCTGCACCTGGTGGTCACCGACCGCTACGACGCGCAGGGCACGCCCGCCGGACTCGCCGCGACGATCACCTACGCCACGGCGCTGTTCGACGAGGCGACCGTCGCGGGCTTCGCGGGCCGGTTGCAGCGGCTGTTGAAAGCCGTGTGCGCCGCGCCGCGGCTGCCGGTCGGCGACCTGCCGCTGCTGGACGACGCCGAGACCGAACGCATGCTCCTCGCATGGAACGCCGCCGACCGGGAGTTCGCTCCGGACACGCTGGTCACCGCGTTCGAGGCGCAGGTGGCGCGCACGCCCGACGCGATCGCCGTCGTCGACGACGCGCACACGCTGACCTACGCCGAGTTCGCCGCGCGGGTGAACCGGCTGGCCCGGGTGCTGATCGGCCGGGGTATCGGCCCGGAATCGCTGGTGGCGCTGGCGGTTCCGCGCAGCGTCGACCTACTCGTCGCGATGTACGCGGTGGTGACGGCGGGCGGCGCCTACGTGCCGCTCGACCCGGCGCATCCGCTCGATCGGACCACCGGCGTGCTCGCCGCGGCGAACCCCGAACTGGTGCTCACCTCGGCGCGCAAGCCGATGCTGCCCGCCGAGGTGTCCGACCACGAGGCGCTGTTCGACATCACGACGGTCCCCGATTCCGTCGACGCCACGCCGGTCCGCGACGCCGAACGGGTCCGGGCGTTGTCGCCGTGGCACACCGCGTACGTCATCTTCACCTCCGGCTCGACCGGTGTCCCGAAGGGCGTCGCGGTCCCGCACCGCGCCGTCACGCACCAGCTGGACTGGATGCAGTCGGAGTACGGCCTCGGCGCCGACGACGCCACCCTGCTGATGACCTCGGCCGCCTTCGACCTCTCGGTCTGGGAATTCTGGTGGGCGCTGCGCACCGGGGCGCGGGTGGTGCTCGCGCCGACGGGCGCACAGCGTGACCCAGAAGGGGTACTCGACCTCGTCCGTCGAGCCTCGGTCACCACGGTGACGCTCGTGCCGTCGCTGCTCGCCATGTTGGCCGAGATTTCCAGCGGGCGCCCACTGCCCCGCTCGCTGCGCAGGTTGTTGGTGATCGGTGAGGCGTTGCCCGCCGCGACACTCGCGAAGGTCGGTGCGCTCACCGATGCGCGCGTCGACAACCTGTACGGGCCGACGGAAGCGGCGGTTTCGGTGACTCGGTACCGCACGGCGGTCGGTTCGGCGGCGGGGATCGGCGCGGCGGCGGAGTCCACTGGGGCGGCGGTGTGGGAGCAGGCCGGCTCGATCATGGCTGATCCGACCGGCGCGGCGGCGGGGCGGCTCGGAGCGGCGGTGGTGGAGCCGACTGGTGCGGCGATGCTGACGTCGACCGTCGCCGATACGACGATGCCGACCGGTGGAGCGGTTACCAGGCCGCTCAGCACTGGGATGCTCGTGGCGAGCGGCACCGCGACCCTGACCGGCAGCGTGCCGATCGGTACGCCCGAGGCGGGCACCCAGGTCTACGTCCTCGACGACCGGCTGCACCCGGTCCCCGCGGGCGTCACCGGCGAGCTGTACCTGGGCGGCGCGCAGCTGGCTCGCGGGTATCACGGCAGGCCGGACCTGAGCGCGGAACGCTTCGTGGCCAACCCCTTCGGCGCGCCGGGCAGCAGGCTGTACCGCACCGGCGACATGGTGCGCTGGAACTCCGAAGGGAATCTCTGCTACGTCGAACGGCGCGACTTCCAGGTCAAGGTGCGCGGATACCGCATCGAACTGGCCGAGATCGAGCACGCGATGCGCGCGAGGCCGGAGGTCGCGGAAGCCGTCGTGGTCGCGCACCTAGCGGATGGTGAGAACGCCATGCTGGTCGGCTATTTCACGACGGCGGCGCCGGTCGACACTCCGCAGCCGCACATCGCATCGCGTGTTGAGGGACCGGGCGCGAGGTTGGGCACCGGGTGGCCGCAGGCAGGGTTGGGCGCGGAGGTACCACGCGCTGGTTCGCACGCCGATGGGCCGCGTGCGGGGTTGGGCGCCGAGGGGCAGCGAGCTGGGCTGGACATCGACGGGCAACGTGCCGGGTTGGGCGCGGAGGCGCCACGCGCTGGGCTGCACGCCGATCAGCCACGCGCCGGGTCGGGCGTTGACGGGCCGCGCGCCACATCGGGCATCGAGGGGCCGCGTGCCGGGTTGGGTATCGACGGGTCCCATGCCTCGTTGGACACCGACGCGCTGCGGGCAGCGCTCGCGGGGGTCCTGCCCAGCTACATGGTGCCTGCCGCGCTCGTTCGACTCGACGCACTGCCGCTCAACGCCAACGGCAAGGTCGATCGGGCTGCGTTGCCACGGCCCGAACTGGCGGCGCGCGAGTTCCGCGCTCCGGCGACGGAGCTGGAACAGGCCGTGTGCGCCGTCTTCGCCGAGGTGCTCGATGCGGACCGAATCGGCTTGGACGACAACTTCTTCGAGCGCGGCGGCAACTCGCTGATCGCCACCCGCCTGGCCACGCGGCTGAGCGCGGAACTCGGCGAAACGGTCCCGGTCGTCTGGTTGTTCTCCGCGCCGACGCCCGCCGGACTCGTCACCCAGCTCGAGCTGACCAGGTCCGGCCGGGGCCGGGTCGACGCGGCGGAGGCCTTCGACGTGCTGCTGCCGCTGCGCCAGGGCGGCGGCAAGGCGCCGCTGTTCTGCCTGCACCCCGTCGGCGGCGTGGCATGGTCGTTCGCCGGTCTTGCCGCGCACATCGACCCCGAGCGGCCGATCTACGGCCTGCAATCCCCGGCGCTGAATTCGGCGGAACCGCTGCCGGATTCGATCGAGGACTGGGCCCGGCGCTACGTCGCGGAGATCCGCGCCGTGCAGCCGGAGGGCCCGTACCACCTGGTCGGCTGGTCGCTCGGCGGCGTTCTCGCGCATGCCGTCGCGATCCAGTTGCAGGACGAGGGACAGCACGTCGCGACGCTGGCCATGATGGACAGCCCGCGCACGGAAGCCGTGGCCGAGACCACCGTGCCGCTCGCCGACCTGCTCGGCGGACTGCTCGGCGAAAAGGCCGCTGATGCCGACACCGAACTCGGCCTTGCCGAACTCGCCGAACGCATCGCCGACCTGCCGGAACCGTTCGCCTCCTTCGGTGCCGAACGACTCGGCCGGGTGCTGGACGCGGGAGCCCATTCCCTCCAACTCCTCACCCGCTACCGCCCCCGCCGCTACAAGGGCAACCTCGTGTATTTCACCGCCGCCCTGGACGATCCGACCGGCGCGACCGGCGCCGCCGGATGGTCCGACGCCGTGGACGGCACCGTACACAACCACGCCGTCACCGCCACCCACTGGCGGATGACCTCCGAATCCGCCCTCGCCCGCATCGGCCACGTGCTGACCGCGGCCTTGGCCGACACCGACCGCGCATGAACCCGTCCCACCCGCACGAAAGGTGAACTATGACAAACCCGTTCGACGATGATGACGCCCAGTTCTACGTCCTCACCAACGCCGAAGGCGAACACTCCCTCTGGCCCATCTTCGCCGCCATCCCCACCGGCTGGACCATCGCCTACGGCGCCGCCCCGCGCAGCACCTGCCTGGAGTACGTCGAAGCCCACTGGACCGACATGCGCCCGAACTCCCTGATCGCCGCCATGACACCCAAATCCGACTGAAGGTGCGGCGCGCCGGTTCGCCATCCCCAAGTGCGCAGCGCGTCAGTACGCGCACGGCAGGAGCGAGGGCACAGGCAGGCCCCGCCGACCGGCGCGCCCTCGGCCCGAACGCGTTTCATCGTGCGTAGGGCGCGAGAGCTCCGGCGATCCGCTGGCGTGGCCGAACCCGCTACACGTCCATCCGCTGGGTGTCGATGACCTCCCGTGCTCGCTGCCGCCACTCGCTCACCGCGCGACCGCTGCCGTTCAGCAGGGCCGAGTCGAATCGCTTGGCGCGCTTGGTGACCGTCAGCCCGACGTAGGTGTGCGCGTCGGTGATGGCGGCGGTGGCGACCGCGCAGGCCTCGTCCACTTCGCCGGAAGCCAACAGTGCGGTCGCGTGTTCGAAACGCACCAGCGCGGGCTCCATCGTCTCCTGCGGGTCGTACCGCGAGATGGCTTCGGCTGCGGCGGTCGCCGTCTCGTCGGGCTTGCCGAGCCTGGCGTATCCGATTGCGCGGTAGAAGGCGAGCTTCTCCGGCCGGAACGAGAAGATGCCGATCGGCAGCTCCTCGGACCCCACGCTGTCCAGCGCCCGTGCGGATTTGTCTATGCAGTGGGCGAATTGGTGTTCGTCACCGAGATCGGCGTGCGCGCGCGCCGCCATGCCCCACAACCAGGCGGCGGCCGCGCCGGTCGCCGGGTCTTGCGCGAGACGTGGATCGAGCAGGCGCAGCACTTCCCTCGGTTTGTCGCTGTAGGTGGGCAGGTAGGCAAGACCGGCGAGCGCGATGTCCTCCGAGTAGCGGTCGCCGATGTCCTGTGCGGCGTGGATGGCGGTGGCGTACCACAGCCGCGCCTGGCCGAAATGCCCCTCGTTGAACAAGATCTCACCGACCACGTTGGCCAGCCGCCCGGCCGTGCGGACCAGCCTGATTTGATGGTGGGTGGCCTGGCGCTCACCGAGACAGGCGCGCACCGTGCGGAATTGGTCGAGCGTGCCTTGCAGCAGCTCGTGCGGCGGCACCTGGACGACATGCTTGCCCAGCGCCGCGGTGGATTCTTCCAGGAAACCGAGCCTGCGCTCGCTCATCGACCCGGCGTCCAGGGTCGCGAGCATCCGCTCCGGTTCGCTTGCCAAGAGTTCGGCAGCGTGTCCCGCCAGACCTGCGCCGATGCAGGCCAGCATTTCCCGCCTTCTCACGTCGTCATCCTCGACTTCCTCGTCGAGCCCGATCGGCGTCGACCGAACCTCCGGTCCGGCCGGCGCTTTGTCCCTACCGAGCTTGATTGTCCGATCGAGCGCCGCGCTCGCATCGTCGGTGTGGCCTGCCGCTTCGCGACCCGCCTTGATCGCACGCTCGAATCGCGTGACGACGACTGAATCGGCCTCGGACAGCACTCGATCGAGGAGTCGCCTGCTTGCGGCGTGCATCCGGGTTGTCCGGCCGTTCTCCCACAAGACCACGGTGCGCGGGGTAACGCCCACCAAACGTGCGAACTCGTAACGACTTCGCTTCATCGCCGTGCGAAGGGCAAGCACGTCCTCGCCCGTCCAGTCGACCTCAACCATAGGACCCGCTTCCTCGCATCAGGCCGATTCACTCGAAAATTACTCGCATTTATCGCATTCCGGACTGTTATGTACCCAATCGCAACGCGCAGTCTGTATTCGCACCCGGCGCCGGGGTTGTGCCCAGACCCTATGGGGGCGCCCGCTCTCCGGAATCCGGCGCACGGTCCCGACGCGGTCATGATCCAGCCGCCTCGAGCGCGATTCCGCCGGCGCCCCCGGCGCCGGGTGCACTGAACTCCGCGGAGGTGGACGATGAACGTACCGCATTCGGACTTGCGCGAACTGTGGCTTGTCCAAAGTCGTGACTGCGCAACGGAACCGCAGGTCCTGGACTACGACAAGGCGAGGTTCATCCTCTCCGTGCACGCAGGCCACGGCAGTGGCTGCCGCCAGTACCTAGCCGCCTCCGCCTACTGCTTCCGGCGCGCCGCAGACAAGTGATCCGATGTACTCGACGCTGTCCATCCTGACCGCGTGCGGTCTGGTCGTCTCCCTCATCGGCATCATCGGAACCTGCGTCGGCGACCCCCGATCCGCCACCGGACACCACGCTCCCACAACACCTTTCACTGTCTCCGAAGCACACCGCGCAATGCAGCTGCACCGCGGTTGCCGAGCAGATGCTTGCCCTCGCAAAGGAGCCGCCTTCCGCACTCTGGTCGCGGCAGGTCGCATTGTCCCCGACACCCGCGCCGACGGTTATTCGACATAGCTCTCGAAAGGTCTGCGCGGCAACCGAAGCCGACAGTTCGCGTGCGGGTAAGACGCTAGACCGCGCGGCTCGGAGAAAGTCGCGCGCCCGGAGTCCGTTGCGCGAATGAATCAAATGCCGTTCAAATCTCCGCAGTGCGAATTGATTTCGGTATCGGTGTCGTACTGGGCGAGGATCAGTCGAAATGGTCGATGGTCACCGTAAAAGTGTCGATCGGCAGCCCAGTCCGGTAGTGCGCCACGCTCATTGCGTCCTTGAACCTCGTTGGCACAGCCGCAACCGGCTCCGTAGTCGCAGAGCAGCCTGGAACCGCTCGGCGGTACACCGCAATTGCCAGCCTGACACGCTGTCACCCACGTCCGTAGTCGAGCATCCAGAGCGCACGATCGACGCCAGAGCGTCTGCCTGTCACCCCCGCAACCACCATTTCTCTCCCGTCGATAGAGAAATGGATTCGACGGTAGTCAAATGGTCGCTAGTTGATCTTCCAACGCCACCATCTGACTCGCCTCGATCGCACGTAGTTGTCCGGTCCGACGAGCGGCGTCGCACGCTGTTCGGGACGACCGCCGGTGCCGCCGCCCGTACACTCGCCGTGCGATGCCCCGCAGACCCGAGGGAGCCCGGCAGCACATGAGCGCCACGTTGAAACGACCGTTCCCGCTGCCGCTTCCTGCGTCGACGTCGCGGGCGGACGCTATTCGCGACAACGATTGGGCGGCCTTTCGGCAGCTGTCGGAACTGCACGACCACTGGACGCTGAAGGCGTGGTCGCCAGGGCAATCCGGCTACTACTGGTATCTGACCTTCGACGACGCCGAATTGGTCGATCTCGTCTCCCGGTGTCAGGCTGCGCTGGTCGATGATGGGATCGATCCTGTTCCGACGGACGGCCTGCACCTCACGGTGCTCGGGTTCGGCAAGACCAGCGAGGTGTCCGACGATCAGTTGTCGGAGGTCGTCGCTGCTGCCCGCGAGACCCTGTCGGACCAAGCGGCCTTCGATCTCGAGATCGGCCCGTTGACCGGTTCTCGTAGCGCGATCCGGTTCTCCGTCGCACCGTGGGACCCGCTGCTGAACCTGCATGGTCGGTTACGCGACGCGGTCGCGACAACCAGACCGGCGAACATGCCGCCGCAGACCACCGAGTTCCGCCCGCACCTCGGCATCGGCTACGTCAATCGACAGCAGTGCGCAGCCCCGCTCATCTCGAGTGTTGCCGCCCTGCGTGGCCTGCCACCGGTAACGGCGCGCGTTGACCGAGTGAGCCTCGTCGAACTACGACGTGAGGGGCGTGCGTACCGGTGGAACGATCAGGCGGAGATCCCACTCGGTGGCTGAGCACTGCGCGATTGCCGCGAAATCCATTGCCGTGGAGCGCTGACCACCTAGTCGCCGTCGACACTCCATCTTCTCAGCCCCCATACGACTCTCGTCGATCTCAGCGTTCGGTGTCGAGGTCCTTGATCAGGACGTCGAAGGTCGGGGCGTTCGGCCAGCTCGGGGTCAGGACCCCGGCGCGTGTCCAGCCCCATTTCCGGTAGGCCGCGTAAGCGCGCTCGTTGGTCGGCTCGACGAGTAGCGTCGCTCGTCGCTCGGGGCGGCTGCCCAACAGTTCGTCGTGCAGGTCTCGTGCCAAGCCGCAGCCGGTGTATTCCGCGCACACCATGATTTCCGACAACGCGAACGTACGGGTTCCGTCCTCGGTGATGAAGTCATCGCGGTCGGCGATGCCGGTGTCGGGCTGAAACCGTTTCCACCACGCCGCGTTCGGGCCGAGCGTCCATCCCCACGTCTGACCGGCGGGCTCGCCGCCGATCACCACGAACACCATCGCGAAACCACTGCCGCGCGCGGGGTCGGTATAGCTGTCGAAACGGTGCATGAACTGCTCGGGCGAATGGAACGGGTCGCCCGATGCGATTGCCTCGACATAGGAACGCCGGTAGATGTCCTCGACGGTGGGACGGATCGTGCGGGCTTGTTCGGCGTCGAGATATCCGAATTCGACGGTGCAGGAAAGGTTCATACCGTAGTCGCTTTCCGGGTCAGGGCGTCGAAACGTTCGCGGAACTCTGATCCATCCGACAGCGCGGCGGTGGCGTGCCGGACGGGTTCGAGCACTTTGAGGGTGCGGGGCGACGACACAGTGCCGGCCAAGTGATCCAGCACCGGCAGTGCTTCCGTGAGGGCTCCATTCAGGTCACCTGCCGCCGCTCGGGCGGACGCCAGCCACGCCCGATCGTTCACTCCGTTTCGCGTCCCGTTGTGCTCGCCGACGGCGGCCTCGAGCAGGTCCACGGCTTTGGCGACTTCGCCGACGCGTCCGAAGCCACGTGCCTCGTGAGCGCGAACCTCACCGTCGTTCACGAACCGTAGCCACCCCGGGCATTCCGCGATCGGTTCGTGCTCGGCAGCCTGATCCAGTTCCCGCCACGCTGTCGTGATCGCGCGTTGAAAGCCCGTGCGGTCGCCGAGAAGTGCAAGGGCTTGGGCTTGTCGAATCGCGACGAGGGCGTGGATCCGTCCCGGCGGACGACCCCGCGTGAGATCGCGCGCTCGGTCGACGAGTTTCAGCGCGTGGTGCGGGCTGGCCTTGCCGTTCCTGCTGAGCGCGATGGATTGGTTCGCGGCGTACAAGCAGGTGTGTGCCATCAGATCGGCGTTGTCGGATTCGCTCGCCAATGCCATCGCATCCGAGTAGCAGCGACGCGCCAGCGGATGTATCTCGGCATCAAAGGCCAACCAACCGGTCAGCACCGCCATTTCACCGACGGCGCTGGTGAACGCGTTACCCGTTGAGGTATCGAACGCACCGGTTTCCAGCCGATTCTTGGCGTGCGCCAACTGCTCGAAGGCGATGCTTACTAACTGTGCACCACCTGCTCGCTGGTCTTCCCGCTCCAGCACGTCTACAGCATCGAGCAGACGGCGTACGTCGGTCATGCCGAGCCGGTCCCCGCTGACGTCCCACGGGTCCAGCATCATGGCAGTCCCCGCCACTGCGGCCAACTTCCCGAACTCACGACGCCTCATGTCATCATCGACTTCCCACGAGTAGATTCCAGGCGCGCTAGCGTGCCGAACTGACACAGCCCCATCACCAGGATGCCCGGAATCCGGCTTCTCGGCGAGGGCGACCCAAAAACGTTCGGCTTGCTCGTCCGACAGGCGCGCGAGTTCGGAATCCAAGTCCGCGGCGGATCTGCCGCTTACCGGCCGAGACTCCGTAGCGCGCTCCCACTTCCGCACAGTCGGAGGCTGGTAGCCGATCCGTTCCGCGAACTCCTCCTGCGTGAGTCGCAGGGCAGCACGACGCAGCGCCTTCACGTGTGCGCCTGTCCAATTGGTAACGATCATGGTCCCCCGTCCCCGTGCCGACGATCCGCGGTAGCAGAACTGTATTACTTGCGTGCGTGTTCTGTGCCTGGGATCGAAAAAGCTGGTCAGCGAGGCTTGAACAGCACCACGGCGTCGGGCCGCAGGCGATTGCTCATCTCGTCTCGGATACGTGAACCGGCCGTGCGGGAGGTCGTGTAGGGCTCGGGCCCGTGCGGTCGGTCCGGCGCCGTGGTGCTCCCTAACCATCGCCAGGGGAGAGGCACGGATGTTGTCGTTGATGGACCGTATCGAGCAGTGGGAAGACGAGTATCGGGACTGCGCGAGCGTTCCGGTCGATCTGGATTTCGAGCGGGCCGCTCTGGTGCTGTCGAGGCACGCGGGGCATGGGCCGTGCTGCGGGCAATACCTCGCCGCGTTGGAGCGTGTGTCGACGGTACTTGGTGAATAGCGTTGTCGAAGAGCATTGTTCGCACGTCTGGGTATGGTGACCGCCCGACGCTTCCGCTGTGGCGAGAACTGTCCGCGGCGTTTCGAGGTGTGACCGGGCGTCGACCGGGTGATCATTTGGTCTTGCGATGGGCGCACGCTCTGGCGCATCTGCATCGCGCCCGAAACATGTTTCCGACCAAGGTTGTTCGTATCGACAAGCGCCGCGCCGATGTGCGGGTACTGATCGACAACTGGGTCATCGTCCATGTCCGACCTCGCCATCCGCAGTCGCCTACAGCCGGGTACGGGCAGGTCGTCGATGACATGGCGGGTGCGTACGTCGCCGCCGAACTCGTGCTAGCCGCGGATCACACCGCCGCCGAGCTCCACGCGTCGTGGTCACGCGTCGGCTACCTCGCCACCCACTGGTCCGACCTCGTCCACTTGGCCGTGGACGGCCAGCCGCCCACCGCGCCGTCATGAATGTGGCCAGCCTCGTCGTGCCCGCTGCCAGCAACTGGTCTCGGGAGGCCGGTGGTCTCGTTGTGACGGCCAAGAGTCGGAGCGGTGGAGCCGGGGTGGGTCGCCGCCCCGACGGTTACAGCGGAGCCACCGATACCGGAGCCGCGGCCAATTCGGCGCGGAGGTGGTCCTGCGGGCTGAGGGGAAGATCGGGGTGGTCCCGGATGTGCGGGGCGCTGGAGGTGCCTACCGTCGAGGTATGCGTTTCGTACCGATCGTTGTGGCTGTTTCCGCGGTGGCCTTGCTGACCGCCGGGTGTGCGGCGGACAGCGCGACGGAGTCGGTTGGGGTATCGGATGCTCGGCTCAGTGCTGTGCAGGAGGACATCGACCGGGTGGTCGGGGCGGGGGTTGTCGGGGCGATCGCGACGGTGACCGAGAACGGCGAGACCGTGGTCCGCACGGCGGGGGTGGCCGACCTGAGCACCGGAGCGCCGATCCCGACGCAACCCGCGCAGCGGACTCGCGTCGGCAGCATCACGAAGACGTTCACCAGCGCGCTGGTGTTGCAACTGGTCGCGGAGGGGAAGGTGCGCCTCGATGAACCGATCGACACCTACCTGCCCGGTCTGCTGCGCGGTGACGGCATCGATGGGCGCGCGATCACGGTCCGGCAGATCCTGCGCCACCAGAGCGGCCTGCCGGACTTCGCGGAAGACCCGCGCGTCGACGAATACCGCGCGGGACTCGAGAACCGCACGATGACGCCCGCCGACGGCATCGCGATGGTCAACAGCGGGCGGGCGGCGTTCGCGCCGGGCGAGCGGTACGAATACAGCAATGCGAATTACTTCGTCGCGGGGCTCCTGATCGAGCGCGTGACCGGGGCCCCGTACGCCGAGGAGTTGGAGCGGCGCATCCTGAAACCGCTGGGCCTCGCCGACACCTACCTGCCCGGTCCTGGCGAACGCGACATCCGCGGCCCGCACCCCGCGGGTTACGCCACCCTGGACGGCGTCGTCACCGACGTCTCCCGCATCGAGCCGTCGATCCCGTGGGCGTCGGGCGCGCTGGTTTCCTCGGGCACTGACCTGAACCGCTTCTACGGCGCGCTGCTGGCGGGCCGGGTGCTGGCCGCGGCGGAACTGGAGCAGATGCGCGACGGCGTGCCGATGGACCCGGAGTCGGGAATGGTCTACGGCCTCGGTCTCGGTTCCGTCCGATTACCCTGCGGCGCGGAGTACTTCGGCCACAGCGGCGGAATCCACGGCTACTACACGGTATCCGGCGCGACCGTCGACGGGCGCGCGATCACCGTAGCCCTCACGAAGGCGCCCGAGACCGAGCCCGACCTCATCGGCATGCTCGAACACGCGCTCTGCCCGTGAGCCTCGGCGCCCACGAGACTCCACGACTTCAGCAGATGAGACCCAGCGCCGCTGAACCGCCCACAGCACTCATCGCAGCCCGAGCAGTTCACCCTGCGCACAGTCCAGCGCCAGCTGGAATCCCGAGGAAACCACGGCCACCATGGCGAGCGTGCACACACCGGGCAGTACCGGCGAAACCACCTCGAAACGCGAAAACCACCGCACCCGAGTCCCTTCGGGTACGGACCGGAACGCCATGAACCCTTCGTCGTGCCGCAGCGGCGGCGTCGACCTGGTGATCCGATATCGCAGCAAGGTCGGCGGCCGATACTCGACGATCTCCTCCGTCAGACGCAGCAGCGGCGTGACCACCACCCGCACCGCACCGCGACCGTGGCAGTGCACATCACCGGGACGAATCAGCGTGACGCGCCGAACCACCGGCACCCGACGGTAATTCGTCGCGTCGGTGAGCCAGTCGAAGACGTCGGTGATCGGCGCTCGAATGGTCCGCGCGATGTCGACGGTGTGCATGCCAAGCCCTCAGACGAGGTTCTTTTCCTTGCGCATCCGGCGACGCAGATCGACCATCAGCGCGTGGCTGCCGCCGTGCCGCAGAAACCGAGGGATGAACCGGTTGACGAAGCCGACGAACACGAACAGGTGCTCGAAGCGGCGCTGATCGGCGGCGGTCCACTCCAACCGCATCTGCTCGCGAAAGTACGGCGCGAGGAATCCGATGGTCAAGAACTTCAACAGGTTTCGGAACGGCAGGCGCAGGTACCAGTGGATCATGCGCAGGTTCAGCAGGTCGTCGACGTAGGCGCGCACGTAGTCGTCGAGGACGGCCTGGCGGCAGGCCTGGTTCCAGTAGACGTCGAACTCGGCGCGCGTCTTGGGCCACATGTCCTCGGTGACCTGAAGCGTGGTGCCCAGCGTCGAGGACGAGGCGTAGAAGGCTTCGGCCTGCTCGTCGCTCATCTTGCCTTGCAGCAGCTGGTAGGTGTCCTCGAAGCCGATGTAAAGGCATGCGGCGACCCACAATTGGAGGTTGCGGTCGAAGGCGTTGTACTTCACCGGTGCGCCCGGCTCGGACCGCACGTGGCGATGCACCGAGTCGACCGCCTTGCGGTAGGCCACGCGCTCTTCGTCGGTGCCGAGGATCGCCACCGCCAGGTACTGGGTGGTGGTACGGGCGCGCTTCCACGGATGCTTCATCAGCGCACCGGATTCCACCTTGCTCTCCGCGACGCCGTAACCAACACCGGGCCTTGCCATTTGCATCGCCACGTTGGCCGCCGCGCCCGCGAACGACCAGAAGTCCAGCGCGTCGGACAGTTTGATCGGCCGCTTGGTGAACGGGCGGTGCGCGGAGCTGATGGGGATGCGCGTCTGCTCCTTGGTCAGTGGCGCCGGTTCGTTCTGGTACGAGGGGTGGGCGACCGCGGTCATCGGAGTCCTTCCGTCGTCTTCCTCGGGTGTGACCACCCATCCGTCGATTATGTTACCGATCATTCTGCATGACAAGGCCGCGTCGTGTTCGGAGTTTGCCCAGTTTCTTGGCGGTGTGAGCGGCTAGAAGTGTGGTCGTGTTCTGATCAAAAATATCCGCGAAGGCCTTCCGCTCCGCAGTGAATCGTGCGTAACATACGGGACCATGCCGGACCGGATCTCAGCGGTCGGGTACGCCGCGACGTCGCGATCTTCTTCGGTGTGCGCGGGTGACCTCGATCGAGTGCGGCCGGTGCAGGAAAGGATGCGACGTACATGCTCAAGAGGCTGGATCGAATATTCAGCTACGAGATGAAGGTTTCCGAGTTCCTCGGGACGCTCATCATCCTCGGAATCCCGTACGGGCTGGTCGGAGTCGTCTGGACGCTGACCCACACGAGTCATCTGCGCGAGATGCACGGCATCGACGTGGTGATCTCGTTCCTCGGATCGATCGTGTGCTGGCCGGTGCTCACCTTCTCGAATGTGTGCATGACCTGATGATGATCTTGGTGTGGCTCATCGACATCTTGGTGATCGGCGTCAAGATCCTCGGTGGGCGGATGAAGGTGAATCCGATTCTGCGCTACGGGCTTTGGCTCACTGTGCTGAGCGCCCTCGCCGCGGGCGTCGCCGCCGTCGGCTACGGATTGGTGGAGTTGCAGCACTTCCTCAGCGAACCGGCGTGAGCGGGTGTACCTGCTCGGGGCGCGGTTCTCTGCGTGAGTACCTGCCAACGGATAAGACCGGGTTGCCCGTGCGCCGTCTACACATATGGGCACCTGCCATCCAGGGGTGCGCTGACCGGACGTTACGTGGATGGTGTCCGGAACGGATGTGATTGTCTGGTCACTTCTCCAGCGTCGAGTGTCTGATATGGGCACGGAAGTACGGCGATCACCTGGACTTCTTCGCAGGTGAAACTGCCACTCGGTAATCGAAGCCAGCTCGTCCCGTGGGGAAGTATCCCCTCGGAAATGTTGAGAATTTCTATTCACATGTGACTTGTGTCGCCCGCCATCACTGTGCAACACTTCACACGCTCCGCGCCCTCGAGGGGGTCACCGTTACCGGTCGGCGAAGTGAGCGAAATCAGGCCGAGAAAGGACTCGGGCAGCGTGACAACCATCGAACGACCTCCGGGTCGGATCGAACCCGGGGACTCTCCGGAGCGCACCGACCTGGAGCAGACCGTCGAGGATCTGAAGGGTCTGTGGCGGCGTCATCCGCAGCGGTCGCTGGAAACACTGGGCAGGCAGGTGATGCTCGGGCGTGACGCGGTGATCGAACTGTTCCGCGCGATCGTCGCCCGGCGCTTCCCGTACCACGAGTTCATCCGGCAGTGCGCCTTCATGTCGAGCGTGTCCGCCGCGCCGACGGTGTTCGTCGCGATACCGATCGCCGTCGTCGTCTCGATTCAGGTCGGGGCGCTGGTCAATCAGGTCGGCGCGACGACGTTCATCGGCGCGGTCGCCGGCCTCGGCATCATCCGGCAGGGTGCGCCGCTGGTCACCTCGCTGATGATCGCGGGCGCCGTCGGCTCGGCAATCTGCGCGGACCTCGGCTCACGCACCATCCGCGAGGAGATCGACGCCATGATGGTGATGGGCGTCGATCCGGTGCGCAGGCTGGTCGCGCCGCGCCTGGTGGCGGCGGTGCTGGTCAGCATGCTGCTGTGCGGGTTCATCGTGTTCGTCGGCTTCGCGACGGCCTACATGTTCAACGTGTACGCCCAATCCGGCACGCCCGGTTCGTTCATCGGCTCGTTCGCGTCCTTCGCGGTGGCCAACGATCTCATCGTCGCGCTGGTGAAAGCGGCCATCTTCGGCGCGCTCACCGCGATCATCGCCTGCGACATCGGTCTGCACGCCAAGGGCGGTCCCGGCGGCGTCGCGAACGCGGTGAACTCCGCGGTCGTCACCTCGGCGCTGATGCTCTTCGCCACCAACATCATCCTCACCCAGCTGTACAACACGCTGTTCCCGACGAAGGTGATCTGAGGTGGGCACGAAGTACACCCCGCCCGCCCTGAAACCGTTCCGGGCCGTCGGTACCGCGGTCGCCGTCCCGTACCGGGCCAACCAGCGACTCGGCCACCAAGCCATCACATTCTTCCAGGCGCTCGCGGCGATTCCGTTCGTGCTCAAGCACTATCGCAAGGAAGTGCTGCGGCTGACCGCCGACGTCGGGTGGGGCAACGGCTCGCTCGTCGTCGGCGGTGGCACGGTGGGCGTGGTGATCATCCTGTGCGCGTTCGGCGGCATCACCGTCGGCATGGAGTCGTTCACCGCGCTCAACCTGCTCACGATGGGCCCGCTGACCGGCGCGATCTCGGGATTCGCCACCACGCGCGAGCTCGCTCCGATCCTGGCGACGCTGGCCTTCGCCATCCAGGCAGGCTGCCGGTTCACCGCGCAGCTCGGCGCGATGCGGATCTCCGAGGAGATCGACGCGCTGGAATCCATTGCCATCCGGCCGCTTCCGTATCTGGTGAGCACCAGGATGATCGCGTCCACGCTGACCATCGTCCCGCTCTACACCGTCGGCCTTGCCATGGCGTACCTGGCGACCAAGCTCTCGGTGCTCTTCCTCGGCGGCACCTCGGCGGGCACCTACGACCACTACTTCTTCCAATTCCTCATCGGGACCGATGTCTTCTTCTCGCTGCTCAAAGTCGTCGTCTTCGTGCTGCTCGCGTCGTTCATCCAGTGCTACTACGGCTACGTCGCCTCGGGCGGGCCGGAGGGCGTCGGCGTCGCGGCCGGTCAGGCCATCAAGATGGTGATCGTCGTGATGGTCTTCGCGAATCTGTTCATGACACTGGCCATCTGGGGCATCGACCCCGGCTTCCGGATCTCGGGATAGGGGCCGCGCATGCTTCTCGATCCCAGTGGCCGCGGGCCGAGCGCCCGCCAGCTCTCCCTGGCCGGCCTGGCCATGCTGACCGCCACCGCGATACTGCTCGGCCTGCTCATGCTGCGCTACAACGGCTTCTTCGAGGACAAGGTCCGCGTCACCGCCGAACTGACCAGCACCGGCGACGGCCTGCCCGCGCGCGCCGACGTGAAGTTCCGCGGCATGGTGGTCGGCACGGTCGCGGCCGTCGAGGTGGTCGCCAAGGGCGAACAGCAGCGCGCCGAGATCCACCTGAAACCCGCCGTCGCGCCGACGATTCCGGCCGGAGTCACCGCCAGGGTGGTACCCAACAACTTGTTCGGCGTCACCGCGATCGAACTGGTCGACAACGGCTCGGCGGGAGCGAAACTCGCTGCTGGAGCCGTGATCCCGGAGGACACCAGCACCGCGACGATGCAATTGCAGACCACGCTCACCGTGCTGCGCGACGTGCTCGACAACATCCAGCCCGAGAAGCTCGGCCGGGTGCTCGCGACCCTCGCAGCCGCACTCGATCCCGCCGCGCGCGTGCCGGGTTCGACGATCGAGCGGCTCGATCGCTGGGTCACGGAAGTGCGCGCGATACCCGGTGTCGGCGAGCTGCTCGGCGATCTCGGCCGTGCCACAACGGAGCTCAGCAAGTCGGCGCCCGACTTGGTCGGCGTGCTCGCCGAATCGGTGACGGCGGCCCGAACGCTCACCGAGCGCCGCGACAACCTCGTAGCGTTGCTGGCCAACGCGAGCAGCACCATCGACTCGGTCAATTCCTTGTTCGCCCGAAACCCGGATGCGGCAAAGGATCTGGTTCCCGGCTTGGACGAGCTGTTCGGCAGCTTGGCCCAGGACCCGCAGGCCATCCCGGACACCGCGCGCAACCTCAACGCGTCGCTGGCGAAGCTGGCCACCGTGTTCCACTTCGGCCCGAGCCGCCAGATGGTGTGGAAGATGGACGTCAGCTTCACGCCGTTCCAGCAGTACACTGCCGCGGACTGCCCGACCTACGGCTACCTCACCGGCCCGCGGTGCGGCGGCCCGACGGTGCCTGAAGTCGCACCGGAGCAGGAGTATCCGGCACAGTTGCAGCCGCGCTGGCTCGACGCGGCGGGTCCGCAGCCAACGCTCACTCTCCCGGGAGTCGAAGGGGCGCCTGCGCTTCCTGGCCTCCCCGCCATTCCCGGCCTGGCCATTCCCGGTCTCCCCGCGATTCCCGGAATCACCGTGCCCGCCACGGGCACACCGGCGGCGCGGCCGATCGCGGGCGGCCGAGGGCACGCCGGAGTCGCGGCGATCGTCGGCGGCCAACCCACCGCCGCGCAGCTCCTGCTGCTGACGCCGCTGCTGGCCGGCGGGTCGGTGACCGTGTACGACACCTCACGCACCGAAGGGGGCAACTAGATGAAATCCAGAAAAGCCCTCGCGGGCTTCGGCTTCTTCGCCGTGTTGGCCATCACGCTGACCTACACCATCTGGTCTACCTTGCAACGCTCGGTGCCCGGTGACACGCACACCTACTCCGCGACCTTCTCCGACGTAATGGGCGTGCGTGTCGGTGACGACGTCCGGATGGCGGGCGTGCGGGTCGGCCGCGTCGACCGGATCGACTTCGACGACGACTACAAGGCGGTCATCGATTTCCGCATCCAGGACCGCCAGCGGCTGACCACGTCGACCAAAGCGCTTGTGCGATACCAGAATCTGATCGGTCAGCGCTACATCGCGCTCGTCCCCGGCGAGGATGAGGGCGATCCGCTGCCGCCCGGCGGCCACATCACGCTGGCGAACACCGAACCGTCCTTCGACGTCTCGGCGCTGCTCTCCGGTTTCGAGCCGCTGTTCAGTGTGCTGCAACCCGATCAGGTGAACTCGCTGTCGGAGACGCTGATTCAGGCGCTACAGGGCGATGGCGTCTCGCTGAGCGCGCTGATCACCCAGGCCGCCGATCTGGCGGGCACCTTCGGCCAGCGCGACCGCATCCTCGGCGAGGTGATCACCAACCTGAGCAGCGTGATCGCCGGATTGGCCAACCGCTCAGCGGAATTGGAGACGCTCATCGCCCAGTCCAGGGCGCTCGTCGAGGCGCTCTACGCCGAAGGCGAGTCGCTGAAGCAGTCGGTCGATCTGGTGGCGAAGTCCACCGACTCGCTGGTCTCGCTCATCGCGCAGGTCCAGCCCGACCTGGCAGGGGCGCAGAACGACGCGACCACCGGCATCGCCATGCTGCTGCTGAACGGCGCCGCGCTGGACAAGGCCGCGGTGCAGTTCCCGACCCTGCTCAACGCGCTGGCCCGCTTCACCAGCTACGGCGCGTACGGCAACGCCTACATCTGCCGCCTGGACGTCTCGCTGTGGGGCGTGCTGCTCCCACCGGGCCTGGTCTCGCAGGTCGGCGGCGAATCCCAATCGGAGGTGTGTCGATGATGGCGCGGATTCGATTGCCGAGGTACTCGACGAACCGCTACCTCTGGCTCGGCGTGCTCGCCGCTGGCTTCGTCGCGCTGCTGCTGGTCGGATCCAGCGTGGTGTCCGAGGCGCGGCTGTCGGACAAGACGATCAAGGCCGAGTTCGCCCAGGCGGCGGGACTGCGGGCGGGCGCGACGGTCGACGTGTCTGGCATCGAGGTCGGTCAGGTCCGCGCGGTGCGGCTGGACGGCGACAAGGTGGTCGTCGATCTGCGCGTGCGCCGCGATCTGCGACTCGGCTCGAACGCGCGGGCCGCGATCAAGATGTCGACCATCCTCGGCAGGCTGCACATCGAGCTCACACCGGGCGACGGAAAGGGATTGCCGGACAACATCATCCGGCTGGCGAACACCTCGGTTCCGTACAACCTCGGCAAGGTCATCCAGGACCCGCAGTACAAGTCGTCCTTCGAGCGGATCGAGCGGATCGATCCGGACAAGCTGCGTCAGGCGTTGGACGTGTTCGACCAGCAAATGGGCGACTCGCCGCAGCTGACCGTCGCGGCGCTGGACAGCATCGGCGCGCTGGCCAAGGTGATCAACGACCGCCGCGACGAGGTCGACCTGCTGCTGAAGAGCATGGACGAGGTCTCGCAGCTGGTCGCGGACAACCAGAACAGCGTGCTGCTGCTGCTCACCCGCGGTGAGGCGATCGGCAACGCGGTCGCGCTGCGCCAGGACCTGCTGCGCCAGCTGCTCGACAACGTCGCGGCGCTGTCGGCGCTCCTCCAGGAGATGGGCATCGAGAACAACGACCAGCTCGGGCCGCTCATCCAGAACCTGAACACGATGACCGAGGGGCTGGAGAAGAACCGGGAGAACCTGGACCGGCTGTACGAGATCATGCCGGTGGCCATGCGCCAGTTCAACAACGCGCTCGGCAACGGGCCGTACGGCGAGGTCTGGGCGCCATGGGTTTTCCCGGACAACTGGCTGTGTTTCGCGCAAGCGGTACCGGGGTGCAACTGATGACTATTCGTGGAGTACTGAAACTGGCCGCCCTCTGCGTGGTCGCGGCGGTGAGCAGCGGCTGTTCGCTGCTGCCCGAGAGTGTGAGTTCGCTACCCGACCGATATCTCGGCGAACAATTGCGGATCAGCGCGGATTTCGAGAACGTGGCGGGTCTGTACGCGGGCAACGAGGTGGCCGTTCTCGGTGTTCCGGTGGGCCGGGTCGACACCGTCACCGCGCGCGGCAGCTATGTCGAGGTCACCATGTCCATCGACAAGGACGTCGAGGTGCCCGCCGACGCCATCGCCGCGCTGGTCTCCCCGCAGCTGATCACCAACCGGCACGTCGAGCTGGCACCGGCCTACACCGGCGGCCCGACCCTCGCCGACGGAGCGCACATCCCGTTGGCGCGCACCAGGACTCCGGTCGAACTGGACCGGATCCTGGAGAATTTCGACCAGCTCGGCGCGGCGCTGAAGGGCGACAACGAGAACGGGCCGATGGCGAGCCGGGTGCTGTTCCCGCTGCTCGACGGCAACGGCGACCGGTTGCGCGAGACGCTCGACGCGCTCTCCGCCGCCTTCGAGGTGACCCTCGCCAACAAGGACCAGATCGCCAACACCATCGTCAAACTCAACGAGATCACCCAGGTGATCGCTTCCAACGACCAAACGGTGCGCGACTTCAGCGGCAGGCTCACCGAATTGGTGCGTTTGATGGGTGAACAGTCGCCCGGCCTGCACGCGGTGCTGACCCAGCTCAACGATTTCGTGAACAACACCTCGACAGTGGTCGGACAGAACCGAGACCAGTTGGCGGGCGCGCTCACCCGTTTCGTCGCGATCACCGAACAGATGCGCGCGAACTCGCGCCAGCTCACCGAGATCGTCGACGTCACACCGCTGTTCTTCGAGAACATCACCAACGCGATGAGCCGCGAGCATCAGGCCGTCCGACTGCACGGCCTGCTCGACAAAGCCGTGCTGGACGGTGAAGCGCTCGCACTGTTCTGCGAGCGAATTCAGCTGCGGCTGGACGGCTGTCGCACCGGAAAGATCCAAGACATGGGACCGGACTTCGGTCTCACCGCCGCACTGCTGGGGATTGCGAAATGAGGACTAGGGCGGCGTTGCGCCGCACCATCGCGGCCGGGCTCGTCGCCGCGAGCATCGGCGCCGCGACCGGCTGCGCGGTGACCGTGGACAACGTGCCGCTGCCCAAGCCGGGCATCGGCGCACCCGGCTACAAGATTCACGCCGCCTTCCGCGACGCGCTCAATCTGCCGGATCGCGCGCACGTCAAGATCGGCGGCACCGACATCGGCGTGGTGACCGCGATCAGCACCACCAACTTCGTCGCCGACGTGGAAATGGAGATCCGCGAGGACATCAGGCTGCCGCGCGGCACCACCGCGGAACTGCGGCAGGCCACCCCGCTCGGCGACATCTTCGTCGCCATGACCCTGCCCGTCGCGCAGGACAACACGGAGATGCTGCGCCCGGGCGACACCATCGGCACCGAGCACACCTCCGCTGGTGCGTCGGTGGAGCAGCTGATGGTGTCGATCTCCATGCTGCTCAACGGCGGCGGGCTCAATCAGGCCGCCAAGATCACCGCCGAGATGAACTCCATGTTCGCGGGGCGAGCGCCGCAGCTGTCGCACCTGCTCATCGAATTGAGCAGTGCCATCGATGCCTTGAACCGGCGCACCGCCGATATCGACAGCGTGCTCTCCGGCGTCAACCTGTTGACCGGCGAATTGGCGGCGCGCAAAGCGGAACTCGGCGAGGCGGCCGACACCTTCCCTGCGCTGCTCGCGCTGTTCGCCGAGAACAACAGGGATATCTCGGCATTGATCGGCAAGGTGTCGGTGACCATGTCCGCGCTCGGCGATTTCACCGAGACGACCGGGCCGGAGTTCGTCGGCCTCTTCGACAGCATTCAACGGCTGATGTCCGGATTCACCCAGATGGGCGAGGAATTGGGACAGGCGCTGGAACGCTTCGATCAGATGTATCCGTCGGTCATGGCGTCGTTCGACGGGCCGAATCTGTCGGTGGCGGCCACGGTTTCGTATCTCAGCCTGGGCGCGCTGACCGATCCCAGCGGTAGCCGTCCGCCGGAGCTCGGTGACGTGCCCGCCTTCATCGGCAGCCTCGCACAGGTCATCGAGAAAGTCATCGGCAGGCTCACCAGCCCGCCGCGCACGGAGGGCGGACGATGAACATCCCGCTCTGGAATTACCTGGTACGCAAGCGCATCGCCGTCGCCAACCTCGGCCTCGTATTGGTTCTCGTCGCGGGCTCGGTCTACTTGAGTTCGCAGGTGCTGCGCTTCAACCCGGTGCCGAACACGTACCTGGTCACCGTGCAGTTGCAGACCTCCGGCGGGTTGCTGGCGAACAACGACGTCACGTTCCGCGGCACCAGGATCGGGCTGGTGCGCGAGGTCCGGGTGGCCGACGTCGGCATCGAGGCCGTCGCCGAAATCCAGTCCTCGGCGCGCATTCCGGTCGGCGGCACCGTCGCGGTCGGTCGCCTGTCCGCCGCGGGGGAGCAGTACCTGGATTTCCGGCCGGACTCCGACACCGGTCCCTTCCTCGCTGACGGCGATGTGGTGCCGGTGTCGCGGACGAAGGCGCCGGTCTCGGTGCAGTCCGTGCTGGCGAACGTGAGCGGCATGATCGGCGGGCTGAATCCGCAGCGGCTCACCGTGATCGTCGACGAACTGGACAAGGCGTTGGCGGGCGGTCCGGATCGGCTGCGCAACATGATCTCCGGGATCAGCAGGGCCATGGCGGGTCTCGACGGCCTGCTGCCGCAGACCAGGCAGTTGATCGAGAACCTCGAGATCATCGCGGAGACGACCTCGCACGCCCAACCCGACCTGACGACCCTCACCACCGGTGCGGGCGCGCTGTTCGAACAGCTGACCGCCGCCGATCAGGAGGTCCGGCGCTTCCTCGACCTGGCGCCCGGCCAGCTGGCGACGCTGGGCGGCTTCGTGGCCGAGACCGAGGACCCCGTGACCAATCTGGTGACGAACTTCGTGGCCATCACCAAGTCGGCGAAGCTGCGCCAGCCCGCCATCGCGGCGCTGTTCCCCGCGCTGCGCACCGGCACCGAGGCGATCGGCATCCCGGCGCACGACGGCGCGTTCCACACCCTCGTCGACCCCTGGCCGCGGCCGACCTGCGACTACGAGACGATCCCCGTCGTACCGACGCTGGCAACCACCGACACCAGGGTGCGGCTCTACAACTACTGCGTCACCAGCAATCCGGCGCTTCAGGTGCGCGGTTCGGCCAACGCACCGCGGCCCAACGTGCCCGACAACGGTTCCGGCCCGCCGCCGGGTGTGACCGGAAACGAACTGTCCCGACCCGTTCCCGGGCGATAGGAAGGAAAAGCCATGAGTGACAACGATGTCGACAAAGGCGCCGCGCCCGTGACGACGGGCGCGGCGGACACCGGGTCTGCGGAGCAGGCCGCCGCGGATACCGAGGCGCAGGCTGCGCTGTCCACCGACAAGTCCTCCGCGGATGTGAAGGACACTGCGGTGGCGGCCACCGCCATCGCGTCCGCAGATGCGAAAGGCACTGCGGTGAAGTCGAGTTGGCGTGATCGTCTGCGTATCCCCGGCGGAACCAAGGGCGTCGTCGCGGCACGCGCCGCGGTAGCCGTCCTGCTGGGTGGCGCGATCGCGTCCACCGGATACTTCTTCGTGCAGAACAAGGACAACGAGGCCCTGCTCGCGGCGCACGAGGAGGCAAGGGCGGCGGCCTGCGCGTACGCGCCCGTGCTCGCGAACTACGACGCGAAGAACCTCGATGCCTACTTCACCGCGGTGCTGGACGGCGCGACCGGCGACTGGAAGAAGCAGTTCGACGACACCAGCCGCGAGCTGAAAGAGGTGCTGTCCCAAGGCGAGGTGGTCTCCAAGACCAACGACGTGCAGTGCGCGGTGAAGACCGGCGACGAGACCTCGGCCGAGGCGATCGTGGTGATCGGCCAGACCATCACCAGCGTCGGCACCCAGGGCAAGCCCGCGCCCGGCCAGCTGTCCATGGTGATGCGCATGGCCAAGGTGGACGGCAAGTGGTTGGTCAACAAGGTGAACTCGCCGCTCGTACCCGCTCCGCAGCAATAGGTTTCGGCCGCGCGGCCGCGCAGTGCGGCGGGTGGTTCAACGCGGCGCCGCGGGCCTTCCGAAGAGGATGACCTGCATCAGGTGGATGACCCGTGTCTGCGAGCTGGACGGATTGTCCGGACCCAACCACTGACCGAGGTCGACGACCAAGGCGAAGGCGGCGTGCACCAGCACCCGCGACTCGGCGGCGGACAGTTCAGGGCGCACCCCGACGACGAGCTTCGCCCACTCTTCGACATTGAGCCGCTGGATGTTTCGCAGTACGGTGCGGTCCTCCTGCGGCACGTTGCTGATCTCGGCGTAGTAGACGAAGGTCAACTCCCGCTCGGCGAACGAGCCGGCGACGTAGAGCTCGATGAGCCTGGTGAGCGCGCGCTCCGGGTCACCGTCGGAGGCGGCGATGGCCGGACCGATGGCGGCCGAAACCCGGTCCGCCGCACGGCGAAACGCGGCGGCGAGCAGATCACCCTTGCTCCGGTAGAAGCGATAGACGGCCGAGGACGCGGGCAGCTCGGCGGCATTGGCGATGTCCTCGACGCTGACGTTCGGATAGCCGCGCTCGTGGAAGAGTTCGATGGCGCGCCGCAGCAGCAGCTCGTGCTTGAACCGGAGCGGGACCTCGGTGGCGCCCTCGGTGGACGGCGCGTCGCCGACCGGCGGCAGGTCGCAGCGGACGACGTCCAGGCACGCCGTGCGCAGCAGCTTGGTCAGCGACCGCACCGGGATGGACACGTGGTGATCGGAGATGCTGCCGATGACGCTGAGCACCGCGGTGGCCAGAACGACGCTGTCCGCGTTCGCGAGTCCGGGCCGTGTCTCGGCGAGCAACGCGCCGACCACCCGATACGCCTCGATCAGCTGGTCGATCAGGATCCGGTAGTCGTCCTGCTCGAGGTAGCGGCTCTGCCACCGCAGCAGGGCAGCGCCGCGGCGGTTGGCGATCGACTTCTCGATGAAGGTATCGATGATGTGCTCGAGCCTGCGCTGCGCGTCGGCCTCGGCCAGGTCGTCCGGCAGGCGCACCGCCTCCGCGCAGAGCGCGCTCAGCCGCAGCGCCTCCTCGCGGAACAGCGCGTACTTGCTGGGGTAGTGGCGATACAGCGCGGTGGAGCTGATGTCGAGCCGGGATGCGATCTCTTCCATGCTGACGCCGTGGTAACCGAGTGCGCCGAAGGCCTCGGCGGAGGTCGCCGCGATCTGCGCCCGCCGGTTTCGCGGCCGACGGCGGATCGCCCGTGCGTTCTCACCGCTCGCCGCCTCCCGGCGGGCGCCGCCTTTCTGCGCATCCATGCGGCGATGCTAACCCAAACGGATGCTCGGTAAAGCAGGCTTTCCCAGGCCGGAATCAAACTGAATGATAGATCACAAACAGGGAGTAACGGCCGCTATAACGGGCGCGATTAAACCGATGCGGACCAGAATGCTCGGTAACATTATCGCGGCATGGATCCGGCTGTCGACCCCGGTGCGGTGGTTTCAGCCCTGTGCCGGACGGCCGAACAACGCGACCTGCATCAGCAGTCGCACCCGGTCCTGCGCGGCGATCGGGTCGCTGCCGAACGCGCGGCCGAGATCGATCACCAGCGCGAAGGCCGCGTGGATCAGGAAGCGCGCCTCGGCGGGCGAGAGCTCCGGTCGCACCTCGCGTAGCAGCTTGGCCCACTCCTCGACGCTGAGCCGTTGGATATTGCGCAGGACGGTGCGCTCCTCGGCCGGAACATGTTGGAACTCGGTGAAATACACGAAGGTGAGGTCGCGCTCGGCGAAAGAACCGGAGACGTAGTACTCGATCAGCTTGGTGAGCGCGGCTTCCGGTCCGTCGGATGCGGCGACAGCGGGGCCGATCGCGTTCGAGACGCGTTCGGCCGCCCTGCGGAACGCGGCGGCCAGCAGATCGCTCTTGCCGCGGTAGAAGCGGTAGACCGCTGATGCCGCGGAAAGCCCTGCGGCGCTGGCGATCTCTTCGACGCTCACATTGGGATAGCCGCGGTCGTGGAAGAGCTCGACGGCCTTGTGCAGCAGCAGCTCGTGTTTGAACGACTCCGGGATCTCCACCGCCGCCGTGGGTTCCGCTTCAGCAGCGGCGGGCGGCAGTTCGGTGTTCGCCAGCGACCAGCAGGCCGAGCGGAGCAGGCGCGCAAGGGATTTGGCAGGCAGCGCGGCGTGGTGGTCGGCGATGCTCGTGATGGCGCTCAGCAGTGCGGCGCGGAGCACCCTGGCGTCGTCCTGGCCGAGTTCCGGGCGCAGCCCGCGCAATTCGGTGCCGAGCGCGTCCAACACGGTGGCCTGCTGCTCGGCCAGCGTCCCTTGGTCCTCCGGCTCCAGGTAGCGGCCCTCCCAGCGCACCAGCGTGACACTCGGGCGGTTCTCGATGGTGGCGCCGATCAATGCGTCCAGCACCGCGTGCAGCCGTTGCTCGGGGGAGAGTTCGGCGGCGTCGTCGGGCAGTTGGACCGACTCGGTCATCGCCCGGCCGACCCGCATGAGCTCCTCGCGGAACAGCGCGTACTTGCTCGGATAGTGCCGGTACAGCGCGGCCGAGCTGATCCCGAGCCCGGAGGCGATGTCCTCCATGCTCACGCCGTGATAGCCGAGGGCGCCGAAAGCGGCTGCGGACGCCGCGGCGATCTGCGCGCGCCGATTCTTCGGCCGCCGCTTGATCTCCCGTGGTGCCGAGTCGCCGCTGACTGCCTTTCGCGCCGTACGGCGATTGTCGACACTCATGCCGGACATCGTAACGACTTCGCGCCCGCCGTGATTTGCCCAGGTCGCGCTGCGTCGACCGGCTCGAGCGCTGGGCACGCGACCGAGCACCGCGGCCGTTCCGTGTGGTCTCGATGCGCGGTCGCTTCGAGACCACACGGTTCGCCGCTCGGCTCGCCGCGGCGGCGAGGCGGGATGCGCCGCGCCGAACCGTTCGGAGATCGGCGATCGAGCCTTCCGCACTGGGGGCACCAGCAGTCTGTCTGTGTCGATCGCCGAACGATGATGAACATACAGCAAAGTCAACCGAGGTAGAGCATAAATGAGATAGTGAATTGTCAGTCACTACAGTGCCCTGGTCCGTTGTCGGCGGTGTTACCGTTGCGGTGGTCCGCCGCAGCGGCGGTCGTCGGGAGAAGGGGGCTGCCGTGTCGGCATGTCAAATCGCGGTGGTGTTGTATCCGGGCATGACGGCGCTCGACGCGATCGGACCGTACGAGGTGCTGCGCTTCGCACCGGGTGCGGAAGTCCGTTTCGTCGGACACGAGATCGGACCGGTAGTCACCGACAGCGGCGCGCTCGCGCTCGGGGTGACCCACACCTTCGACGAGACGCCGGCCCCACGGCTGGTCGTGGTCCCCGGCGGCCCGGCCGCGACCGCCGTCGCCGCGGACGAGCGGGTGCTGGAGTGGGTGCGCACCGTGCACACCACCGCCGAATGGACCACCTCGGTGTGTACGGGCGCCCTCGTGCTCGCCGCGGCTGGCCTGCTGGATGGCCAACCCGCCACGACGCATTGGGCGGCGCAGCGCGCCCTGGGCCTGCTCGGCGCCGTGCCCCAACGCGGTGAACGGTTCGTGGTCGGCGACCGCATCGCCACGGCCGCCGGTGTCTCGGCCGGTATCGATCTCGCGCTGTGGTTGGTCGGCGAGGTCTTCGGCGAGGAGCGCGCCGAGGCGATTCAGCTCGCCATCGAATACGACCCCCGACCGCCCTTCGACGCGGGCCACCCCGACAAGGTCGCGCCCGCGGTACGCCGCTCGGCGTTGATCGACCAGGTCCGGCTGCTCGGCGACCTGCGGCACAGCGAAACCCTGCTGCGCACCCTCACGGGCGCGCAGCAAGCGTTGTGGCGCAGCGCGATTCGCCGAATCCGCAGCTGACCGGCGGCCAGCTGGCCGAATGGCGACTACGACGAAGAGGAGGAGTGACCGTGGCACTCGAGGCCCAGAGCTGGAAGGACGTGCGCGCGAAGGCCGAGCTCGATCCGGCCAAGGTGCGGCAGGCTCGGCAGCGGGAACTGGATGCTCAGCGTGCCTTCCGCCGCACTCGGGTGCGCGACCTCCTCACCGGCGCGCGGCAAGCGTTGTGGCGCAGCGCGATTCGCCGAACCCGCAGCTGACCGGCGCTTGGATTCAGCGCGCGGGGCGGATCTTCGCGTACCAGTCCAGCAGGTCCGGGTCGTCGACGGCGCTGCGCTCCACCACGCGGGCGGCCTCGGCGCCCTGGAACAGTTTCTTGATCGGCACCTCGAGCTTCTTGCCGGTGCGGGTGTGCGGGATGCCGGGGGCGACCAGGATCTCGTCGGGCACGTGGCGGGGCGAGACCTCGGTGCGGATGGTCGAGCTGATGCGGTCGCGCAGTTCGTCGGTCAGCTCGGCGCCGGGCGCGAGAACCACGAACAGCGGCATCCAGTACCCGCCGTCGGGCTGTTCCGCGCCGATCACCAGCGCCTCGGTGATCTCCGGCAGCCGCTCGACGGACTGGTAGATGTCCGCGCTGCCCATCCGGATGCCGTGCCGGTTCAGGGTGGAATCCGAGCGCCCGTGCACGACGATGCTGCCGTGCTCGGTGATGGTGATCCAGTCGCCGTGCCGCCAGACACCGGGGAACATGTCGAAATAGGCGTCGTGGTAACGCTTTCCGTCCGGATCGCGCCAGAAGCTCACCGGCATCGACGGCATGGGCTTGGTGATCACCAGTTCGCCGACCTCGCCGCGCACCGGCTTGCCCGCCGTGTCGAACGCGTCGAGCGCTACGCCGAGATACGGCGCCGAGAGCTCGCCCGGCCAGACCGGCACCGTGCGCACACCGCCGATGAAGGCCGAGACAACATCGGTGCCGCCGCTGATGGAGGCCACCGGAACGTGCTCACCGACGTTGTCGCGCAACCACAGCGCCGAGGAGGGCGGCAGCGCAGAGCCGGTGATGCCGACCGTGCGCAGCGCCGAGAGGTCGTGCTCGTCGCGCGGGACGACGCCCGCCTTGATGCAGGCCAGCACGTAGCCGGGACTGGTCCCCACCACGGTCGCGCGGGTCTCGGCGGCGATGCGCCACAGCGCGTCCGGCGCGGGATAGGTCGGACTGCCGTCGTAGCAGACGATCGTAGCGCCGACCAGCAGGCCGGCGATCTGGAAGTTCCACATCATCCAGCTCGGGCTGGTGTACCAGAAGAAGGTGTCGTCCGTGCCGATATCCGATTGCAGCGCAATGGCTTTCAGGTGCTCGAGCAGCACGCCGCCGTGGCCGTGCACGATGCCCTTTGGCAGGCCCGTCGTACCGGAGGAGAAGACGATCCACAGCGGGTGGTCGAAATCCACGCTCTCGGTCTCGATGACGGCCCCGGCGTTGTCGGTGCCGACCGCGTCCGCCCACGGCATGGCGTCCGGGACCTCGAGGCCGAGCCGCGAGACGGCGACCGTCGCGCGCAGCGACCCGAAACCCGCTTGCAGCGCGGCGATGTCGGCGCGCTTGTCGTGCGCCTTGCCGCCGAAACGGTAGCCGTCGGCGGTGACGAGGACGGTCGGCTCCAGCTGGCCGAGGCGGTCGAGGGCGGCCTTCGGCGAGTAGTCCTGCCCGCACGCGCTCCAGATCGCGCCGAGGCTCGCGGTCGCCAGGAAGGCGATCACCGCCTCGGGGATGTTCGGCAGGTAGCCGACGACCCGGTCGCCCGGCCCGACGCCCAGCTCGCGCAGGGTGCGCGCGAAGGCGGCGGTGGCGTCGATCAGCTCGACCCAGGACACCTCGCGGGTCGGCTCGTCCTCGCCGACGGCCAGAATGGCGGGCCGGTCGGTGCGGGCCTGGCGCACGACCTGGTCGACGTAGTTGAGCTTGGTGCCCGGAAACCATTGGGCCCCAGGCATCTCCGTGCTCGCCAGTACCTCGCCGTCGATGTCGCCGAGCTCGAAGTACTCCCACACCGCCCGCCAGAAGCCGGCCAGATCGTCCACCGACCACTGCCACAGCGAGTGGTAGTCCGAGGTGGCGACACCCGTGCGCTCGGCGACGAACCGCGCGAAATCGGTCACCTTGGCGTCGGCGATGTCCCGTTCGGTCGGCACCCACTGTGGTTGCACCGCAATACCTCCTGGCTCGTGGGGTGGATCAGTTCTGGCTGTGTGCGCGCCGCAAGATTTGTTCCGCGTGCCGCAGCACCGGGGCGTCGACCATCCGGCCTTCGAAGGCGAAGACGCCGCGGTGCTTGGGTACCTCGTCGAGTACCCGCCTCGCCCAGGCGATTTCGTCGTCGGCGGGTGCGTACGCCGCCCGGATCACCGCTACCTGGCTGGGATGGATCGCGACCTTGGCGTCGAACCCGATGGCCACCGCGTCGTCGGTCTCGGCCCGGAGACCGTCGAGATCGCGGATGTTCAGGTACACCGAATCGAGCGCGAACTTGCCGTAGGCCTTGGCGGCGAGCAGCGCGCTGGATCGCACGTGCCGCGCCACGTCGCGGTAGCCGCCGTCGGCGTGCCTGCTCGCGGTGCCGCCCAGACCAGCGATCAGGTCCTCCGCGCCCCACATGACGCCGATCGCATTGGGCGCCGTGACCGCTTGCCCGATGGTCAGCGCGCCGAGCGGTGATTCGATGAGCGCGATCACCTCGTAGTCGGACAGCGCCGTGATCTGTTCGGCTGACTCGGTTTTCGGCAGCATGACGCGGCGATATCCGGTCTCGGCCAAGGCGGCGAGATCGAGCGCGTGCTCGTCGGTGCCCGCCGCGTTGACCCGCACCACGGTGGTCTCCGGGTCGAGCGGGGACGCGATCAGGGCCGCGCGCGCCCCTGCCTTGTCACCGGCGGCGACGCCGTCCTCCAGATCGAGGATCACCACGTCGGCGGCCGCGGCCGCCTTCGCGAAGCGTTCGGGTCGGTCGGCGGGGCAGAACAACCAGCCCGGTCCCGCCATCTGCCACGTCATGCCTGCTCCGGAGCCATGCGCACCAGCGTCTTGCGGGTGGCGGTCGCGATGATCTCGCCGTGCTGGTTGCGCCCGGTGTGGGCGAAGGTCACGATGCCCTCGCCCGGGCGGGACTTGGACTCGCGCTTGTCGGTGACCACGGTCTCGGCGTACAGGGTGTCGCCGTGGAACACCGGGTGCGGGAAGTTGATCTCGGAGAAGCCGAGATTCGCCACGATGGTGCCCTGGGTCAGCTGGGCGACCGAGAGCCCGACCAGCGTGGACAGGGTGAACATCGAGTTCACCAGCCGCTTGTTGAACGGCGGCAGCGCGTCGCTGAACGCCGCGTCCAGGTGCAGCGCCTGGGTGTTCATGGTCAGCGTGGTGAACAGGACGTTGTCGGCCTCGGTGATGGTGCGGCCGGGCCGGTGCTCGTAGACGACGCCGGTCTCGAACTCCTCGAACCACAAGCCGCGCTGGACGATTCGTCGTTCGGTCACAGGCCCAACTCCCGTCCGATCAGCATCAGCTGCACCTCCGTCGTGCCCTCGCCGATTTCCAGGATCTTGCTGTCGCGGTAATGCCTGGCCACAGCGTATTCGTTCATGAAGCCGTTGCCGCCGAAGATCTGGGTGGCGTCGCGGGCGTTGTCCATCGCGGCCTCGCTGGCCACCAGCTTGGCGATGGAGGCCTGCTTCTTGAACGGCTTGCCCGCGAGCATCAGCGCGGCGGCGTCGTAGTAGGCGGTGCGCGCGGCGTGCGCGCGGGTCTCCATGCGGGCGATCTTGAAGGCGATGGCCTGGTTGCGGCCGATGGGCTGGCCGAACGCGAGCCGTTCCTTGGCGTAGCGCACGCTCTCGTCGACGCAACCCTGGGCCGCGCCCACCGACAGCGCGGCGATCGCGATGCGGCCCTCGTCCAGGATGCGCAGGAAGTTGGCGTAGCCGCGGCCGCGCTCGCCGAGCAGGTTCTCCTCAGGGACGCGCACGTCGGTGAAGCTCAGCGGATGGGTGTCCGAGGCGTTCCAGCCGACCTTGTTGTAGGCGGGCTCGGCGACGAAGCCGGGGGTGTCGGTCGGCACCAGGATGGTGGAGATCTCCTTCTTGCCGCCGGTCGTGCCGGTCACCGCGGTCACCGTGACGAGCTTGGTGATGTTCGTGCCGGAGTTGGTGATGAACTGCTTGCGGCCGTTGATGATCCACGTGCCGTCGTCCAGTACGGCCTTGGTGGTGGTGCCGCCCGCGTCGCTGCCCGCGTCCGGCTCGGTGAGCCCGAACGCGGCCAGCGAGCGGCCGCTGGTCAGCTGCGGCAGCCATTCCTGCTTCTGCTTCTCGTCGCCGAAGCGGTAGATCGGCATGGCGCCGAGCGAGACGCCCGCCTCCAGCGTGATGGCGACGCTCTGGTCGACCTTGCCGAGCTCTTCGAGCGCGAGGCACAGCGCGAAGTAGTCGCCGCCCATGCCGCCGTACTCCTCGGGGAAGGGCAGGCCGAACAGGCCCATATCGGCCATGCCCGAGACGACCTCGTACGGGAAGGTGTGGTTCGCGTCGTGCTCGGCGGCGACCGGGGCTACCACCTGCTGGGCGAAATCGCGGACCGTCAGGGCAAGGTCGCGGTAGTCCTCGGGCAGCGTGCCGGTGGACAGGAAGTCGGTCATGCGGAAGTTCCTTCTCGCTCAGAGGTATTCGTTTCGGCGACGATGCGGGCCAGCGGCTGGTCGAGGCGCACCTGGGCGCCCGGCTCGACCAGCACTTCGACGACGCCCGCGACCGGCGCGGTGAGCGTGTGCTCCATCTTCATCGCCTCGACAACGACGACGGGTGCACCCGCCGCCACCGTCGCGCCGGAGGTCACCGGGACGGCGATCACCGAACCCGGCATGGGACTGCGTATTTCGGCGTCGCCGACGTGTTCGCCGCCGCCTCGGACGTTGACCTCGGCGACCTCGCGCAGTACCGAGACGCCCGCGGGACTCGCCACCCAGAGCTGTCCGTCGTGTTCGGCCACCCGGTAGTCGCGGCGGACGTCGTCCAGGGTCAGCGTCAGCACACCGCTTTCCGCGGTGTCCGCCGCGAAAGAGGCCGACAGCGTGCGGGATTCGCCGTCGCCGATCTGAACCCGAGCCGCTTCGGGGCGGCCGGTGAGGTAGACGTGCTCGGTGCGGTCGCCGCCCGCGAGCCGGATCGGGGTGGGCGCGTGGACGCCGATCCGCCAGCCGGACGGGACGTCCCACGGATCGTTCGCGTCGGCGGGCCAGCGGCGCAGCCAGTGATAGGCGGCCGCGACGACGAATTCCTCGTCGCGCACCGGTTCGGGCCGGAAGTCGCCGACCCTGCGGTCGAGCAGGCCGGTGTCGAGTCGTCCCGCCGCCACGTCCTGGTCGGCCAGCAGGAAGCGCAGGAACTCGATATTGCTGGTGACGCCGAGCAGCACGGTGTCGGCGAGCGCGCGGTCGAGCGCGCCGAGCGCGGCGGCGCGATCCGGGCCGTGCGCGATGACCTTGGACAGCATCGGGTCGTAGTCGCTGCCGACCACGGTGCCGACGCGCAGACCCGAATCCACCCGCACGCCAGGACCTTCCGGCTCCACCAGATCCAGCACCGTGCCGCCGGTGGGCAGGAACCCGCGGCCGGGATCCTCGGCGTAGACGCGCGCCTCGATCGCGTGGCCGGTGAGGCGGATCTCCTCCTGGCGCGCGCCGATCTTCTGGCCCGCGGCCACCCTGACCTGGCATTCCACCAGGTCGACGCCGGTCACCAGCTCGGTGACCGGATGCTCCACCTGGAGCCGGGTGTTCATCTCCATGAAGAAGAACTCGTCCGGCCGGTCGGCGGAGACGATGAACTCGACGGTGCCCGCGCCGACGTAGTTCACGCTGCGCGCGGTGTTGCAGGCGGCGGCGCCGATGCGCGCCCTTGTCTCCGCGTCCAGCAGCGGGGACGGGGCTTCCTCGATCACCTTCTGGTGCCTGCGCTGCAAGCTGCATTCGCGTTCGCCGAGGTGCAGGACGTTGCCGTACTGGTCGGCGAGGATTTGCACCTCGATGTGGCGTGGCCTGGTGACGAACCGCTCCAGGAACAGGGTGTCGTCGCCGAACGCCGCGCCCGCTTCGCGCCGCGCGCTGACCAGCGCGTCGGGCAGCAGCGCAGGATCCTCGACCAGGCGCATGCCCTTGCCTCCGCCGCCCGCCGACGGCTTGACCAGCACCGGGTAGCCGATCTCGGCGGCCGCGGCGATCAGCTCGTCGTCGGTGAGTCCGGGCTTGGCGATGCCGGGGACGACGGGGACGTCGAAGGCCGCGACGGTGTTCTTGGCGGCGATCTTGTCGCCCATGATCTCGATGGCGCGGGCGGGCGGACCGAGGAAGACGATGCCCGCCTCGGCCAGTGCGGCGGCGAAAGCGGCGTTCTCCGAGAGGAATCCGTAGCCGGGGTGCACGGCCTGCGCGCCGGTGCGCACCGCGGCCGCCACGACTTTCGCTATGTCCAGGTAACTTTCGCGGGCGGGGGCCGGGCCGAGCCGCACGGCAGTGTCGGCCTCGACGACGTGCCTGGCACCGGCGTCCGCGTCGCTGTAGACGGCGACCGAGCGAATGCCCATGGCGCGCAGGGTGCGGATGACGCGCACCGCGATCTCGCCGCGATTGGCGACGAGCACGGTGTCGAAACCGACGGGGTGGGATTTGTTCAGCATCGCGATCACATCCGGAAGACGCCGTAGGAAACCGGTTCGAGCGGCGCCTGGGCGCAAACCGAAAGGGCAAGGCCGAGAATGGTTCTGGTGTCGGCGGGGTCGATGACGCCGTCGTCCCAGAGCCGGGCCGTCGAATAGTACGGATTGCCCTGGTGCTCGTACTGGTCGCGGATCGGCGCCTTGAACGCCTCCTGATCCTCCTCCGACCACGGCTGACCGCTGCTGTCCAGCTGATCGCCGCGCACGGTCGCAAGCACCGAGGCGGCCTGCTCGCCGCCCATCACAGAGATCCGCGCGTTCGGCCACATCCACAGGAAGCGCGGCGAATACGCGCGTCCGCACATCGAGTAGTTGCCCGCGCCGTAGGAGCCGCCGATGACGACGGTCAGCTTCGGCACCCGCGCGCAGGCCACCGCGGTCACCATCTTGGCGCCGTGCTTGGCGATGCCGCCCGCCTCGTAGTCGCGCCCGACCATGAAGCCGGTGATGTTCTGCAGGAACAGCAGCGGGATCTCGCGCTTGTCGCACAGCTCGATGAAATGCGCGCCCTTCATGGCGGATTCGCTGAACAGCACGCCGTTGTTGGCGACGATGCCCACCGGGTGGCCGTGGATACGCGCGAAGCCGGTGACGAGTGTCTTGCCGTATTCGGCCTTGAATTCGTGGAATCCGCTCTCGCCGTCACCGCCGTCGACGATGCGGTGGATGACTTCCCGCACGTCGTAGGGGGTGCGCAAGTCGACAGGCACCACGTCGTACAGTTCGGACTCCGGTAGCGCGGGCGTCCTGGAAGTTGTTATCTCCCAAGGGCTTTGCGGTCGCGGGCGGAGGGTGGCCACGATACGTCGCACGATGCGCAGCGCGTCCTGATCGTCCTCGGCCAAGTGGTCGGTGACGCCCGAGGTGCGTGAGTGCAGCGCGCCGCCGCCCAGTTCCTCGGCCGTGACCACCTCGCCGGTGGCCGCCTTCACCAGCGGCGGGCCGCCGAGGAAGATCGTGCCCTGGTCGCGCACGATCACCGCTTCGTCGCTCATCGCTGGCACGTACGCGCCGCCCGCTGTGCAGGACCCGAGCACGGCCGCGATCTGCGCGATGCCCTTGGCGCTCATGGTGGCCTGGTTGTAGAAGATTCGGCCGAAGTGCTCGCGGTCCGGGAACACCTCGTCCTGGTGCGGCAGGAACGCACCGCCCGAGTCGACCAGGTACAGGCAGGGCAGCCGGTTCTGTAGCGCCACCTCCTGCGCCCGCAGGTGCTTCTTCACCGAGAGCGGGTAGTAGGTGCCGCCCTTCACCGTGGCGTCGTTGGCCACGATCACGCACTCGCGTCCCGACACCCGCCCGATCCCGGCGATCACGCCCGCGCCGGGACATTCGTCGCCGTACATCCCGTTCGCCGCGAGCGGGGAGAGCTCGAGGAACGGGCTGCCCGGATCGAGCAGCTGATCCACCCGCTGCCTTGGCAGTAGCTTGCCGCGCGCGATATGCCGCTCCCGCGCCTTCGCTGGCCCGCCGAGCGCGGCCGCCGCCAGCCGTGCGCGCAGGTCGCTGGTGAGCGCCTCGTGCGCCGCGCGGTTGCCGACCTCTTGGGTAACCGTCATCACGTCCGCCGTCCAGTTAGTCGCCGATAACTGGAATTCAGGTTAATATCGATTAACCGAGTTGTCCAGATCGGGTGAAAGGAGCGGGTGTGACCGGCACGGAAGCTGTGGCACTCACCCGCCGCGAGCAGCTGAAAGCGGAGCGGCGCAAGCAACTGCTGGAGGCGGGGGCGCGGCTCATCGCGGACCGGGGCTTCCTCGGCGTGCGGCTCGACGACCTCGGCGCGGCCGTCGGCATCAGTGGCCCCGCGGTGTACCGGCACTTCCCGAACAAGGAGGCGCTGCTCGTCGAGCTGCTGGTCGGGGTCAGCCAGCGGCTGCTGGCGGGCGGCCGGGCCGTCGTGGTCGGCGCGAACTCCGCCGAGGCGGCGCTGGAAGGTCTGGTCGACTTCCACCTGGACTTCGCGTTCGGCGAGCCCGAGCTCATCCGTATTCAGGACCGGGACCTGGACAACGTGCCCGCCGGACCCCGGCGCGAGCTGCGGCGCACCCAGCGCCAGTACGTCGAGGTCTGGGTGGAGGTGCTGCGCAAACTGCATCCTCGGCTGCCCGAGGACGGGGCGCGGGTCCAGGCGCACGCCGCGTTCGGCCTGCTCAACTCGACCCCGCACAGCGCGCCGCCCGCGACCGCGAGCAAGGCGCGGCCGATCCTGCGCGAGATGGCACTGTCGGCGTTGAACCGAGCAGGCTGATCCCGCGCGGACCGACCGCCTCATCGAGCGCTCCACCCACCGTCCATGGTGTAGGACGCGCCGGTGACCATGCCCGCGTGCGGGCCGGTGAGCCAGCCGACAAGGGCCGCGACCTCGTCGGGTTCGACGAGACGCTTGATGGCGCTCTCGGTGAGCATGATCTTCTCGATCACCTGCTGTTCCGGGATGCCGTGTGTTCTGGCCTGATCGGCGATCTGCTTGTCCACCAACGGTGTTCGCACGTATCCCGGGTCGACGCAGTTACTTGTCACGCCGTGTGGGCCGCCCTCCAGCGCGGTGACCTTGGACAGCCCTTCCAGCCCGTGTTTCGCCGTCACGTAGGCGGCCTTGTACGCCGAGGCGCGCAGCCCGTGCACCGACGAGATGTTGACGACGCGTCCGAATCCGTTGCGGTACATGTGCGGAAGCGCCGCGCGGATGAGCAGGAACGGCGCTTCGACCATCAAGGTGAGGATGTCGCGGAACTGCGCGGGCGGGAAGTCCTCGATCGGGTGAATGCGTTGAACTCCGGCGTTGTTCACCAGCACGTCCACCTCGAGGCGCAGGTCTTCGAGCGCGGCGACATCGAGAAGGTCGACCTGCCAAGGCTTTCCGCCGATCTCGTTGGCCAGCTTCTGAGCGCCGTCGCCGTCGATGTCGGCTACGGTGACTTCCGCGCCGCGAGCGGCGAGTTCCCGCGCGCAGGCGGCGCCGATGCCGCTCGCACCGCCGGTGACCAGCGCGCGTCGTCCGAGTAGGTCGGTCATCGAGCGGTCACCTCGGCGTCGGCCCGATCGACCGCCTGGAGGTCGAGACCGCTTGTCTCCCTGGCGAAGAGCACGGTCACCGCCGTCACGGCCGCGGCGCCCGCCAGGTACCAGGCGATCGGCACCGAGGAGCCGAAGCTGTCGAGCAGCCGGACCGCGATGATCGGCGCGAGCGAACCGGCCACGATGGAGGTCACCTGATAGCCGAGGGAAACACCGGAATACCGCATCCGGGTGGGGAACATCTCCGCCATGATCGCGGGCTGGGCCGCGTACATCAGCGCGTGGAAGACCAACCCGACGATGATCGCCGACATGATGACCACGTGATTTCCGCTGTCCATCATCGGAAACGCGAAGAAGCCCCAGGTGCCCGCGGTGAGCGCGCCGACGAAATACACCGGCCGCCTGCCGAATCGGTCGGACAGGTGCCCGGCCAGCGGGATCGCCGCGAAGTGCACCGCGTGCGCCGCCAGCAGCCACCACAGGATGGTCTTGGTGTCCGCGCCGACGTGCACCTTCAGGTACGTGATGGAGAAGGTGACCACCAGGTAATACATGATGTTCTCGCCGAAGCGCAGACCCATCGCGGTGAAAACGCCTCGGGGATAACGCTTCAGCACCTCGACCACGCTGAACGAGGTCGCCTTGACCTGTTCGGCCTCGCGCTGCGCCTCCAGGAAGATCGGCGCGTCGGTGACCTTGGTGCGGATGTAGTAGCCGACGAGGACCACCACCGCCGACAGCCAGAACGCGACCCGCCAGCCCCAGGACAGGAACGCGGCGTCCGACAGCGTCGAGGTCAGCGCGAGCAGCACGACCGTGGCCAGCAGATTGCCCGCGGGCACGCCCGCCTGCGGCCAGCTCGCCCAGAAACCACGACTGCGATTGGGGCTGTGTTCGGCGACGAGCAGCACCGCGCCGCCCCATTCGCCGCCCACCGCGAAACCCTGGATGAAGCGCAGCGTCACCAGTAGCGCGGGCGCCCAGTAGCCGATCTGCGCGAAGGTCGGCAGGCAGCCCATCAGGAACGTCGCGCTGCCGACCAGCAGCAGGCTGAATTGCAGCAGCTTCTTGCGTCCGTAGCGGTCGCCGAAGTGGCCGAAGACGATGCCGCCGAGCGGTCGCGCGGCGAAGCCGACCGCGTAGGTGACGAACGCGGCGAGGATCGCGTCCAGATCGCTGGTCCCCTTGGCGAAGAACACTTTGCTGAACACCAGCGTCGCGGCCGTGCCGTAGAGGAAGAACTCGTACCATTCGACGACCGTGCCCGCCATCGAAGCGGAGACCACCCGCCGTAGGCCGGCCGGTGTGGGACTGGGGTCGCTGTCCGTCGCGATTTCGCGCACGCTCATCGAACTCTCCTTCATGACCTGGGCCGCATCACCCCTCATCTGTGATGCGGCCCACACAACATGGCTGGAACGAGTATTCGTGCAGATCTGTGTCGGTCGCAATGCCCAGATGTGCACGACCAATCTGCAAAGATGCAGACATGAGTCCGGCTTCCCCCGGATTCGGCCGCCGTCCCAGCGCCGATGACCTGCTGGTGTTGCTCGCGGTGGGCCGATCCGGTCGCTTCGTATCCGCCGCCGACGAGCTCGGCATCAACCACACCACCATCTCCCGCCGCATCGCCGCGCTCGAGGCAACCCTCGGCGGGCGCGTGCTCACCCGGGTGACTGGCGGCTGGGAACTCACCGACCTCGGCCGCGACGCGCTGGCCGCCGCCGAGGCCGTCGAATCGGCGGTCAAGTCGCTCGCCGCGGACCCGGCCGGTAACCGGACGCTCGAAGGAGTCGTGCGCATCTCGGCCACCGACGGATTCAGCGCCTACCTCGCGGCGCCCGCGGTGGCGCAGGTGCAGCGCAGGCACCCGAAGATCGCGGTCGAGATCGTGACCGCCACCCGCCGCGCTTCCCAACAGCGGTCGGGGTTGGACATCGAGGTCGTCGTCGGCGAGCCACAAGTGCACCGCGCCAAAGCCATTCGGCTCGCCGACTATCGGCTGGGGCTCTATGGCTCGCGACAATACTTGCGCGAGAACGGGATTCCCTCCGGCATCGAGGATCTCGCGCGGTATCCGCTGGTCTACTTCATCGATTCGATGCTCCAAGTCGACGATCTCGACTTGGCGTCGAGCTTCGCGCCCGCGATGCGCGAATCCATCTCGTCCACCAACGTTTTCGTGCACGTGGAGGCGACTCGGGCGGCGGCGGGATTGGGGTTACTGCCGTGCTTCATGGCGGATCGGCACGACGATCTGGTGCGGGTTCTGCGTGAGGAGGTTTCGGTGCAATTGGCGTACTGGTTGGTGACGCGGACGGAGACGTTGCGGCGGCCGGAGGTCGCGGCGGTGGTGGACGCGATTCGCGAGCGGGTGTGGGAGCAGAAGGGGATGTTGCTGGGGGAGGATGGGTAGCTGCGCCCGTTAGGGTGTGCGCATGACCTCACTGTCGGATCCCAAGGTGCGCGAATTCCTCAACCACGGCACGCGGACGGGCAAGGTCGCTTTCGTCGCGGCCGACGGGCGTCCGATCGTCACGCCGGTGTGGTTCCTCGTCGAAGGCGAGGAGGTCGTGTTCAACACCGGGAAGGACACCGCCAAGGGCAAGGCGTTCACGCGCGACGGCCGGGTCGCGCTGTGCGTCGATCTGGAGGAGCCGCCGTACGCGTCGGTCCAGATTCAGGGTGTTGTCACGATGTCCGAGGATCCTGACGAGCTGCTGCGCACTGCCACGGCGCTTGGTGGTCGGTATATGGGTGAGGAGCGCGCCGAGGAGTTCGGCAAGCGCAACGGAGTTCCCGGGGAGCTTGTCGTTCGGCTGCGGCCGACCAAGGTGATCGCCAACTTCGACGCCACCGCCTGATCGGGGGCGACGATTCGGCGCCTCGACCTTCGAGGGGAGTCGCGCGCGGTACCAAGGCCGCCCGCTATCCCGTGCGGCAGGCGCGTTGCTCGGTTCGGCCGCCTTTCCGCTCGGCTTGTTCGAGGGCCGTCGAGTCGCCCACTCGTCCGATCGTCGTGCTGCTCGCTAAAGGCGGGCATCATGGTCCTCTCGGACTTCCGCCATCCGGGATCCCAGACGCCGAACGTCGCGAGACGGCCGAACAGCTCGCCTCCACATAGGAACACCTTCAGTGCGCGGACTCCCAGCGGTCTCGATCCGCCGCGGCACCGAGACCGGCTCGGCGGGCCCGTCCTTTGGGGCGGCGGCGATGATCAACATCTGCTCGGGGCTTGCGGCGGGCTCGGCGAGGGCGGTTCTGCGGCCGAGTTCGGCGAAGACATCTCGAGCAGCACTCCGACCACGTGCGGGGCTTGGGGCGACTTCGTCCAACGCTGCCCATTTAGACTCACCCGCATGACCGTGCACTTCATCGGAGCCGGGCCGGGCGCGGCGGACCTGCTCACCGTGCGAGCGGTCACCCTCCTCCGCACCTCCCCGGTCTGCCTCTACGCGGGCACCTACCTGGACCCCGAGGTGCTGGCGCACTGCGCGCCCGACACCGAACTGATCGACACCCAGCATCTCGACATCGACCAGATCACCGCCCACCTGGTGCGCGCCCACGAGTCCGGCCGCGACGTCGCCCGCCTCTGCTCCGGCGACCCGTCCCTCTACTCCGCCCTCACCGAACAGACCCGCCGCCTCGACGCCCACGGCATTCCCTGGGACGTCACCCCTGGCGTCCCCGCCTACGCCGCCGCGGCCGCCTTGCTCGGTACCGAACTCACCGTCCCCGAACTCGTGCAGTCGGTCGTCCTCACCCGCACCCAAGCCCGCTCCACCGCCATGCCGGAATCCGAGGCACTGGCCAACTTCGCCCACACCGGCGCGACCCTCGTCCTGCACCTTGCCATCACCCGCATCCGGACTCTTGCTGCCGAACTGGTCGCCGACTACGGAGCCGACTGCCCCGTCGCGGTCGTGTACCGGGCCAGCCAGCCCGAACAACTGATCCTGCGCGGCACGCTCACCGACATCGCCGACCAGGTCGAAACCGCCGACCTACGGCAGGCGGCCGTCATCCTCGTCGGCCGTGCCCTGACGCCCATGTTGTCCTGCGCCGACTCGCACCTCTACGACCCGGCCCGCGATCGTCACTCGGTCCAAGCGGACGGACCAGGTCGCCACTGACCAGCGCTTGGCGAGTCGGCAACCACCGCCCGAAGTATGCGGTTGCCACACAACTTTCGTACGCCTCACATAGCCACCGCCTATGTGAGGCGTTCAAAGCCTCTGTGGTGACGCCGGCGACGCGGCGCAGAGGCACATCCTGGTTGCCGCAGGTTCAGAAGTAGGACAGCACCTCGGCATCGAACTCGTCGCTGTCCGGCACCTCGGTCGGCGGCCGATAACCCGAATCCCGCACGTGGAACAGGAACTCCTCCGGGAAGTTGAACCGGTAGGTCGCCAAGTAGTGGATCGAGTCCACCCGCCAGATCCACTTCCCGTCCGAGAACAAAGACGGCCCACCGGGGATCACCGTACTGCCGTCCACAAGATCGGTGACATCCTCCAGCACATCGAAAACCGGTGGGGCCGAACGCATGTACTCCAGGATCGCCTGCCGATCCGTGAGCGGCTGCGTCGCCTGAGCCTCCCGCAGCGACGGCAACCCCTCCTTCGGACTCCGATACATCTCCCGGTAGATCCCGACGGTGTTCAAACTGGGCATTCGATCCCCTTGCGTGCTGATTGCTGATTCAGAAGCTCGATCGCGCTTTGGACCCTATTGCTGGTAGGTTCAACCTCCCCCTCGACGCCGTTGGAATAGCTGGAACCCTGTTTTGAGAGATGCGGGTGGATGCTTTTCTGAATGGCAACAAAGGCCGCTAACTCTCAGAAGCTTCGGTTCCGGAAGTGCCCCAACGGAAGTAGGCCTCTCTCCGGGTATCCGGACGGCCTTTAGCCCGTCGGTCGGCCAGCTTGCGTTTGCGCTCGATTACGCCTTCGCCACGGAGGGCGAACCAAGAGGTCACGGAGTTCCACCGCTTCTCAATTCTTCCCGACTCGTCGAGTAGCCATAACGGCGGGTCTGGGTGCGCCAGATCAGCGCCGTCGACTACGACGTAACTGTAGGACCCCCCTTCGGCGACTACGAGTAGATGCTCGGGATCCTGCATCTCGTGCGATTCGGCCTCCTCGAGGCATTCCAGAGCTTCCCTCTTGACCGCAGAGTCCACGGCGTCGACACCGAATGTCGTGCCAGAGAACCATACTGGGGCCTTTTTGCCGAGCAACCTCATGATCTCACGGACCGCCTCCGGGACCATGGTCACGCCCTGGGCGGCTGCCATCGAATCGATCTCCGCATCGGCAGCGCCCTGGGTCATCTCCGACCGATAGCCCGCAGACGTAACCGCATCGAACGTTCGCCGGATTTCGTCGGCTGCCGAAGTGCTGTTGTCAACCACTAGAGGTCACCCCACATAGTCTCTCCGTCCGGGTTCTGTGCTCTGACCGTAACTCTTCCGTCGAATGCGTTTTCGAAATCTTCGAGGACGTCCTGGCATGACTCGCATACCTGCTCTTCCGGGTCCAGGGACTCTCTCCTTCCGCGCGGGTAGTCGATCACCATGTCGACGGAAACGTCGATATTTTCGAAACTGATGTCGAGTTGCTCTGCAGCACGGTGTATTACATCGGCTGCGTCGACAGGGTAGCCGTCATCGGTCTTCTCGGCCGATTCGATCGCCGTTCGGATCGCCTCTTCGACTTCGGCTGCTCCTCTACCTGAACCGGCCTGCAAGATTTCGCGTGTCAGGTACTCCAGGACTTTTGGCTCCGAATCGTAGGCCCTTTCCCAACCATCGACTTCTCGCGTCCGGAATATGCGATGGCCTTCTGATGGTAGATCCTGCAGATCGGCTCCAGCAGTGCCGGCCAACAAGCGGGGCTCTCCACTTGCAGCGGCAAATCGAGAGTGGAATTCATTGCCGCCCACCGTCCCCCGGGCTGCCCCATTGGAGACCGTTCTTTCTGGCCACTTGCTCCGGATCTTTCTGTTTGCACCCTCGGAGTACGGCGTATCACGTATCTCTTGATTCTCTCGGACCAGCTGATCGAAGCTCGAATCCGCCTGACTGGACCGCCCGCGATCCTCCTCTGCGGGTTCGTCGGCGCCCATGTAATCGATGGGTTCATCGGGGTGTGACGGGGTTGTGGGTGTGGCGGGGGTGTGGGTTGTGGGGGCAGGGGTGTGGCCTTCGGGGGTGGTGGGGTGGTGGGTGGTCCAGGTGCCGTTGTTGCGGATGTGGGCGGGGGAGTTGGGTTTGTTGGGGGTGCCTACGGCGTCGGAAGGGGTGTGGACGGGGGCGCCGAGTTCATTGGCTATGTGGCGGGCCAGGGCGGGGTTGTTGGCGGTGTTGCAGGCGATTAGGCGGATGGGGGTGCCGGGTTTGTAGTTGGGGTTGCTGCGGATGGCGTCGACGATTTGGTCGGGGGTGAGGTTGTTGAGGGGGGTGCCGTTTTGGTCGGCGTGGAAGATGACGTCGAAGTCGCCCTCGTTGCGGAGGTTGTTTTGGACTCGGTGGGTGGCGGGGTCGTCGCCGAGGGCGGTGCTGGTGGGGGTGTGGGTGATCGGTGGGGTGGAGTCCGGGGGCGTGGGGTTGTCCGGTGTGGTTGTGTTCGTGGGGGATTGAGGGGTGCTCGGGGTGTTGGTGATCGGTGTTGTCTGGTGGTCTGTGGGGTTGGTTTGCGCGGGGCCGGGGGTGGTTGGGGGAGTTTGTGATTGGGGTGGGGCGGGTGTGGGGTCGGTGGGGAAGCCCGCTGGGGTGGTGGCCCAGGGGTTGGAGTTGGGGTTGTATTCGTGCTGTTGGAACCGGCTTTGCCATTCTTCGAAGCTGCGTCGGTTCGGGTTCTGCGTTTTGTCTTGGGGCGCAGGGTTTTTGGTGTGGTAGCCCGGATCTGGCTGAGTGGGGCGGGGCTCCGGCCGGGTTGGGTGATCGGAGAATGGCTGCCGTGGTTCGGGGCGGGTCGGCTGGTTCGGGGTGGGGGTGCGTTCCTCCGGCCGGGTTGGCTGGTCGGGGGTGGGAGTGCGGTGCTCCGGCCGGACGGACGCGCGGTCGTCGGGGCGGCCGGGTGCAGGAATTCGGTTATCCGGGCGTTTCTGGTTGCCGGGTGTGGTGGGCCGGTTGTCGACGCTGTTAGACGGGTCGCCGGTAGCAGGCGTCGGTGCGGTCGACGGGGCGGATTGTGCTGTCCTGCTACTGGATTGGGCATCCCCGGAGAACGGGCTTTGCGCTGTGGGGGACGTCGCCGGTGTGGTCGTCGGGTCGTTGGCCGACGGGGAGTTCAGAACTCGAACGTCCCGGTCTCCGGCCAGGCTCCCGTCTGGCTGCGGGCTTGAGCCCAGCCCGCGGCCTCCCGGCAAGTCACGTGGATCGCCTCGGTGTTCGTGTAGTAGTGGTGATTGCGCTTGTTGATCGTCAGTTGATGGTCGATCGGCGGCTGGGGCGGCCGGGTCAGCGACTCCGCCTGTACTCGGTACTCGATCTCGGCCGCTGTCTCCCAGTTCCGTTCGAGATGGACCCGCCAGGTCGGCGGGTACACCTGAATGCCCGGTATCGGTTGTCCCGCCTGTATCGCCGCCTCGTACTCCTGGCCGATCAGCCTCGGGGGAAGGCTCCGATGTTCTGTCACCACTCCGGTCTGTTTGTTGACCACGTAATTCCCCAGGCCCAGTCCCTGGCCGCTCTCGATCTCCTCCTGGTTCAGGACCGGTCGGCATACCCAACCGTGTTCGGTCTCCAGAATCCGGAACTCCCGATTCGGACCGAGGATCACCGCCAGGTACTCCAGCACTTGGGTTTTGGTTCGGAACCGATCCGGCATTGTTTCCTACTCCTTGATCAGGGGGTATCGGAATGGACCAGAGGCCGCATGAATCGTCGACCATCCAGTCGGGCGGCGTGTTGGAGGTCGACCCGGACTGCGGATCCCACCACACCGGCCCGGATGCGCCGGGCGGGTAGACGATGACCGTTGCGTGGGACCCGTCGACGACCGGGTTGCCTTTGTCGTCGTACTTGGGTTTGTCATTGGCGTCTCGAGCGTGCCATTCGTTGACGACGAGTGCTGACGAACCGGGGCCGAGGGAAGCGATCAAATTGTGCAACTCGGCGAACTGAGCCGACATCGGCTTGTTGCCTGCGGATTGGTCGACCCACGGGTGGTTCAGCCACGCACCCGCGCGTTCGATTCCGCCGCGCTCGCCGCTTCGCGTGTCGAGACTGCCGTCGGGTAGTCGGTCAGCGTGTCGCGGCGCTGATACCTGCGGGTCGCCATAGAACGACGACAGCGCGGAGAGCGAACAGTCGAGGCAGTTGTTGCTGCGGCCAGGAACAAGCGGTCCGCCGTCGTTGACCAGTCGCCCGTACGGATGGGTGCGCGGGTCCGCGCCGACGGTGAACTCGTTGCCGTTGCGGAGTGAGTCTTCGACATCCCGCTGGTAGGCGGGGTTTTCGACGGGGGAGAGTCGACGCGGTCCTTCGATTCGTGTATCCGACGGATTGTCGAAGCGGGTGTCGGTGTTGGCGGCAGCGATGTCGTTGCTGAGTTGACGGAGGTCGTCGGGGGTGAAGCTGGTGTCGCCGTTGGTAGGGGCCGGCATCAGGCCGAGGTGCATGCGGAGGTTGTCGGCGAGAGTGGTGGGGGTGTCGCCTGGGGACCAGTTGTCGCGGCCCTCGCCGATGGGGGTGGCGTTGATGTCGAGGTGGGCGTTCGTGGGGTCGTCGGTGAAGACGACGTCGACTAGGACGCGGTCGCCGCTGAGAAGGCTGGGTGCGGAGTTGAAGGCGGCGTCGGTGGCGTGCTCGGTGTTGGCTTGGAGGCGGCGGAGGTCGTTGGGGGAGATGCCCGCGGTGGGGGAGACGTGGACGCGGATCGTCAGGATCGAGACGTACTCGCCCGACGGGAGCCGGTGCCGGCGGACTTCGTAGTCGGGTCTTCCGAGGCCCGCGTGGATGCCGCGTGCTTGGACGGAAGTTGTTCCGCCCACTGGGGTTTGGGTGCGATAGAACTCGCGGGCCGAGCGAGCCTGGTCGATCTGACGCTGTTGCGGGGACGTCGGGTTTTGCGGTCGGTTCGGGGGGCCCGGTGGCGTGTTGGGGTTCTGTGCGGTCCGAGCCGGGCCGGGGGTCTGCTGATTGGTGCGGGGGTCTGCGTTTTGGGGCGTGGTGTGGGGAGGCTGGTGCGGTGCGTTGCGTGGGTCGGCGTTTTGCGGGGTGGTGCGTTGTGGCTGTGGTCCCGGGCGGTGGGTTGCGTGGCGCGGGTCGACGTTCTGTGGGGTGGTGCGTTGTGGCTGTGGTCCCGGGCGGTGGGTTGCGTGGCGCGGGTCGACGTTCTGTGGAGTCGTGCGGTGTGGTGGTGCGGGGTGGTGTGGGCTGTTGCGCGGGTCGGCGTTATGTGGCGTGGTGCGGGGAGGCTGGGGTGCTGGCCGGTCCGGTGTGTTGTGCGGGTTGGCGTACCGGGGAGTCGTGTGGGGAGGCTGCGGACCCGCGCGGTGGGGTGTGTTGTGCGGGTTGAGGTTCTGCGGGGTCGCGCGGGTGTGCGGCTGACCGTGTTGCGGGGGAGATGATTCCGGTGCGCGGACGTTGGGGAGGGGCGTCTGTGGGCGGCCCGGATCAGCAGGCGTGCTTGTCGGTGTCGTCGCGTTGGGCTGCGGCTGGACCGGGTAGGCGCTGTTGCCGGGATGTGTTGGGGTGTTGGACGTCTGGTCGGTCGACGTGGTGTTGGTCGCGGTGTCCGTGCCGCTCGAGTTGTTCTGGAGTTGCTCGCGTTCGGCGCGGATTTCGGCTTCGGTGGGCTGGTAGCGGCCGATGTGCGGGTTGTATTGGCCCGCGTAAAACGGGTCGCGGGGGATGGGGCGGCCGTCGTTGTAGTGGGCGATGTATTTGTGAGTCGTCGGGTCGAAGCCGGGGCGGTTGGCGGGGCCAAGCGGGTTCGGTTTCTGTTGCGGGGGAGTCGAATTCGTGGGGGCTTCGGTGGACGGACGGGGCTGTGTCGGGTGGCCGGGGTCGGCCTGACGGTTGGGGATGTCCGGGCGCGCAGTGGTTGCGGGCTGGGTGTTGGTGGGCGTGTCCGGGCGCGGAGGCTGGGCGTCGGTGGGTGTGCTCGGTGCGGCCTGAGCAGTGCTGTTCGGGGTGGTTCCGGGCTGGCCGGTCGTCGGCGTGCCCGCCGGTGTGGACGCGGGCGCTTCGGTGCGCTGGCTCGGTGCGGACCGATCCGCGGCGTTCGGGGTGGTTCCGGTCGGATGGGCGGCGTTCGTGGGGGTTGCCGGAGTGTCGGGGGTTCGCGTGTCTGCCGGAGATGTGCTGGGGGACGCGGGGTTTGGTGAGGTGCCGGGGCGTTGGGTCGGCGGGCTTTGCGGGTTGGTGTTCAGGGTGGGCGCCGCCGGTTGGTTCGAGGTGGTTCCGGGTTGGGCGGTGGTCGGCGTGCTCGGCGTGCTCGGCGCGGTGGCGGCGGGTGTGCTGTCGCCCGGACGTGGGGTTTCGATGGGAGTGGACGCTGGGAACGCGGGTGCCGGTGGGGTGGCGGTCGCCGTTGCGGAGGCGGTGCTGGTGTCCGTAGATACGGGGCTGGGCGGATTCGGCGTGGTGGGGCTCGTTGGGGTGGGCTCGGTGGGGTTCGGCGTGGTGGGTGCGGAGGGGGCGGGGGTGCCGGTGGTCGTTGGCGCAGGGGTGGTCGGAGCACTCGAAGTGGGAGCGCCGGTGGTGCCCGGAGGAGTGGCAGTCGTGTTGTCCGGGTTCGATGCGGTCGGGGTGGACGGTGTCGTTGCGGGGTTCGACGGCGTCGTGGCTACTGAAGTCGACGGTGTAGACGGACCGCCGTTCGCTGGAGTCGACGGTGTAGACGGGGTGCGGTCGTCTGTCGTGCGGGACGGTTCTTGGGGAGGAGTCGTTCCTGGAACACCTGAGGTCGGGGTGGTGGGGTTGCTCGGTGCGGACGGCGTGGTCGGCTGGGTGGGGACCGAACCGGCCGGAGTGCTCGGGGTGGGGTTGTTCTCCCGGCCGGACTGGTCGGAGGTGTCCGGAGCGGGGTGTTGCGTGGATGGGTCGCTGCCGGTCGAGGGATCGGTTGTCGTGCCCGTGGGGCTTGGGGTGGTCGATGGCGAATCGGGGTGCTGAGGCTGGGTCGGGTTGGTGCTCGACGGCTGGTCCGGCTGAGTGTCCTGGCCGGGCTGGGTCGACTGGCCCGTTGGCGGCTGCGCGGGATTGCCCGACTGTCCCGACGGCTGCGCCTGCTGGCCGGAGGGTTGGTCTGCGGGTAGGGACGGCTGGCCGGCCGACGGGGTCTGCTGGCCGGTCGGCCGCTCCGACTGTTGGCCGGAAGGCGCGGTGGGCTGCTCCGACGGCTGCGTCTGCTGACTCGAAGGCCGACTCGGCTGGTCCGACGGCGGGGTCGGTTGCTCCGACGGCTGGCTCTGTTGCCCCGACGGCTGGCTCGACTGATCTGACGACTGCGGCTGGCCGGAGGGCTGCGTCTGTTGGCCTGCGGGTTGGTCCGACGACTGCGTCTGTTGGCCCGACGGCTGACTCGGCTGCTCGGGCTGTGACGGGTGGCCCGACGGCTGCGTCGGCTGGTTCGGCGACGGGTTCTGTTGACCGGTCGGTTCGGTCGGTTGCTCTGACGGCTGGTTCTGCTGGCCCGTCGATGGCTGGGTTGGCTGATCAGACGACTGTGACTGCTGCCCGGATGGCTGACTCGGTTGATCCGGCGGTGCCGGTTGGCCGGACGGCTGCGTGGACTGGTTCGGCGACGGGTTCTGTTGACCGGTCGGCTGGGTCGGTTGCTCTGACGGCTGGTTCTGCTGGCTCGAAGGCTGGGTCGGCTGCTCCGACGACTGCGACTGCTGCCCCGACGGCTGAGTCGACTGCTGCTGCGAGGGCTGCGACTGCTGATTCCCCGGGGGCTGGGTCTGCTGACCAGTGTCGTTCTGTGTCCCCGACGGCTGCGTCCGCCCCGGATCTTGCTGATTCTGCCCCGGACCGTCCTGTTGATTCCCTCCCGGACCGTCCTGCTCATTTCGGCCGGGACCATCCTGCTGATTCCGATCCTGGTTCTGCTGCCCCTGATCATCCTGCCGATCAGCATCATCCTGCTGATTCTCATCCCCGGACCCATCACCGTCCTGGCCCTGATCCCCGGAACCCTCCTCACCCCCACGATCCCCCGCCGACTCGATCCCCGACTGCACACCCCCCGCCAACGACGAAGTCAACGTCTCCGTCGTCAACACCTCCCCCAAATCGAACGGCTTATCGTTCAACGCCGCATCCGTCGCCGCCGCCGCGACCTCCCCCGCCAACCCCGTCAACGACTCCTTCCCCGCCTCCTTCAACCCCTCCGAAAGCGGACTCCCACCCCGCCCCGGACCACCCGACCCACCCAACAACCCCTCCGTCGCCCCCGCCACCCCCGCGGTCAACAACGTCTTGCCCGACTCGACCCACTCCTCCCTCGACAACGGATCCCGCCGATCCGCCGCCACCTGCGCCAACTTCAACCCCACATCCAAAAACGCCTCCTCCAACACCGCCTCCCACGCCCCACGCAACGCCGCCCGCCCCGCCGCCTTCGCCGCCGCCTTCGAGATGATCCGCTTCACCAACTGCTTGATCGCCACCCGAATCGCCACCTGCGTCGCCGCCCGCGCCGCCGCACCCGCCGCCGCCCCCGCCGGCGCACCCACCCCCGTCGCCATCGCCGCCAACGCCGCAGCCATCTCCACCGCGAAAATCACCAACGACGCGATGATCACCAACTTGGTGTGCTCGATATCAGCAGCACCATCCCCGATCTGATCAGCCAACGTCTCCACATGCTTGATCAGCCCATCGAACGCCCCCGCACCCCCACCCAACTTCTCCCAATGCGACGTCAACGCCGCCCCCGTCTCACCATCCAACGCCGAGACCGCGGCCTTCACCACATACGTCGCCTCGGAATCCAACCCCCGCAACGTCTCCGCCAAACCCGACCACGCCGACTCCACCCGACGCATCGCGGTCTCATCACCCTCAGGCCAATCCCCAGCCCCCACAACATATTTCGCAGCCCACTGCAACGGCTCCGGAATCTCGATGCCCACGCCCGACCCCTCCGCTACTCCGCCCCAACCGTGCTGGGCATAGAACATACCGACAACCCACTAGACGTTGCCGAGCTCGCATCGGTTCCACCCGCACTCACGAAAAGTGGACGCCGGACGTGTCCGTGCGGGTGGCGAAGTCGAAGCGGACTGGGCGGCATGGTATGTCCAGATCGCGCCGGGGAAGGCCCTCCGGCGGATCGGGTCTCGGCGCGGGAGCATCATGGACCGACCTCGACCGCTCCACGCGCCGTGAGCGACATCGCTGTGAGAACCGCTACACCGCATTCAGCAAACTCCACCCGAACGCCCTGCCAGCGGTGATGTTCCGACGCTATGGATCTTGGTTGGTCGGTGCGGGTAGGCGCGGGTAGATTGTTCCGGTGATCTGCGAGAAACGTCCCGGCTCGGCCGGTCGGTGGGTAGTGGGCGCGGTCGGCCCCATGTAACAAGATCGGCCCACTGGACAGATAGTGCCAGTGAACTTTTTTGCCTGATTGAGTATGAGAACTGAACCCGGGGAACGCAGGCGCCACGCTGTGAAAGGTGTGCGCCCTGTCCGGGTGTCGTCGGGGAGCGCTTGCGTGGTGTTCCGGAAGCGAGGTTACGGTTGGACCGGCTGGATTTCGGCGGGAACGGCGAAGCTGGTGGCGAATTCTTCCCGCTGTCGCCCGCACAGCTGGGCATCTGGTATGCCCAGCACGTCGATCCGCAGGTGCCGATCAACATCGCGCAGTATGTCGACCTGCGCGGTGACCTCGATGTCGCCGCGCTGGAGCAGGCCAGCCGCGAGGCCGCGCTGGAGCTGGGTTCCGGCTTCCTGAAGGTCGTCGAGCGCGACGGTCAGCCGTTCCAGACCGTCGACCCGACGCAGGACTCGACGCTCGAATACGTCGACCTGCGCGACGCCGACGACCCGGAGGCCGCGGCCGCCGAGTGGATGCGCGCCGAGTACAGCCGTCCGCTGAACATCGTCGGCGATCGCCTGGTCCGCGCCGCCGCCCTGCGGCTGGAAGATTCCCGCTGGTTCTGGTACTCGCGCGCGCACCACATCGCCCTCGACGGCTTCGGCGCGATGACCTTCGTCACCAGGATCGCCGAGCGGTACACGGCCCTGGTGAACGGCGTCGAGCCTGCCCCGGCCAAGAACGCCGACCTGAAGTCGCTCTACGAGTCGGAGATCGCCTACCGCGACAGCTCCCGTTTCCAGTCGGACCGCGAGCACTGGGCCGAGCGGGTCGCGGGTCTGGAGGAGGGCTCCAGCCTGGCCGGTCGCTCCGCGCCGCCCGCGCCGGTCAACGGGGTCTCCAGCGCCGCGCTCTCGCCGGAGCAGGACGAGCTGCTCGCCGAGGCCGTCGCCAAGCACGACAACTCGCCCGCGGGCCTGCTCATCGCCGGTTTCGCGACCTACCTCGCCCAGCTGACCGGCGCCGAGGACGTGATCCTCAGCCTGCCGGTGACCGCGCGCACCACCGCGACCATGCGCCGTTCCGGCGGCGTGGTCTCCAACATCGTGCCGCTGCGCCTGCGGGTCGGGCACGACACGACCGTCGCCGAGCTGCTGAAGTCGGTGCAGGTCGAGGTGTCCGGCGCGCTGCGGCACCAGCGCTACCGGCACGAGGACATCCGCCGCGACTCGGCGGGCGACGGCGTGGTCACCACGGAGTTCTTCGGCCCGTGGGTGAACGTCATGCTGTTCACCAGCGAGATGGCGCTCGGCCCGATGGCAGGCCAGATGCACGTACTGTCCACCGGCAGCATCGATGACCTGGGCGTCAATTTCTATCAGTCGGGCACCCGCTCGCACATCGACTTCGAGACCAACCCGAACCTCTACACCGCCGACGAGGCCCGCGCCCACCACGGCCGGTTCCTGGAGTTCTTCGACCGGTTCCTGGCCGCCGACGCCCAGGCGCGGGTGTGGGAGCTGCCGGTCACCACCGAAGCCGAGCGGGAAACCACGCTGGTGGAGTGGAACGACGCCGAACAGGACGTTCCCGAGACCACTTTGGCGGCGTTGCTCGACGCCCAGATCCCGCTGACCCCGGACAACATCGCCCTCGATTTCGAGGGCGAAACGCTGACCTACGCCGAGTTCGGCGCGCGGGTCAACCGGCTGGCGCGGTTCCTCATCGCCGACGGCGTCGGCCCGGAGTCGCTGGTCGCTTTGGGTATGCGGCGGTCGCTGGAGCTGGTCATCGGCATGCACGCGGTGCTCAAGGCCGGTGGTGCGTACGTGCCGATCGATCCGGACCATCCGGCCGATCGCACCGCCTACATCCTCGAATCCGCCGATCCGGTGTGCGTGCTGACGCTCTCGCACGACGAGCTGGAACTGCCGGAGTCGGTGCGGCGAGTCGAGATCGACACCCTGGACGTGTCGCGGTTCTCCGACGCCCCGATCACCGACGCCGACCGGCTCGCGCCGCTGCGCCCGGCCAACACCGCCTATGTCATCTACACCTCGGGTTCCACGGGTCGCCCGAAGGGCGTGGCGGTCACCCACCACGCCATCGTCAACCAGCAGCTGTGGATGCTCGACGAGTACCGGCTCACCGCCGACGACGTCTACTTGCAGAAGACGGCGACCACCTTCGACGTGTCGCTGTGGGGCTACTTCCTGCCGCTGATGGTCGGCGCGAAGCTCGTCGTCGCCGCCCCGGACGGTCATCGCGATCCGCTGTACGTGGCGCAGATGATCCAGCGCCACGGTGTGACGGTCACCGACTTCGTGCCCTCGATGCTGACGGTGTTCGTCGCGCACGCCACCGCCGAGCAGTGTGCGACGCTGCGCGCGGTGTTCGTGATCGGCGAGGCGCTGCCGCCGGAGACCGCCGCGGGCTTCCGCGCGATCACCTCCGCGGGCCTGCACAACCTGTACGGACCCACCGAGGCCGCGGTCTCGGTGACCTACTGGGAGGCCACCGCCGCCGACACGGTGACGGTGCCGATCGGTATCCCGGAGTGGAATGTCGAAGTCTACGTGCTGGATTCGCGGCTGCGTCCGGCCGCGATCGGCGCCCCGGGCGAGCTGTACCTGGGTGGGCGCCAGCTGGCCCGCGGTTACCGCGGTCGTCCGGATCTGACCTCGGATCGCTTCGTCGCCAACCCGTTCGGCACGAACGGCGAGCGCATGTACCGCACCGGCGACCTGGTGCGCTGGAGTCCCGCGGGCACGTTGGAGTACATCGGTCGTACCGATTTCCAGGTCAAGTTCCGTGGTCAGCGGATCGAGCTGGGCGAGATCGAGACCGTGACGCTAGCGCACCCGGCGGTGAGCCAGTCCGCGGTGCTCGTTGTCGACACCGCGACCGGTCAGCAGCTGGTGGCGTATGTGGTTCCCGCGCCGGGTCATTCGATCGATCCTGCGGAGCTGACGCGTTTCGCCTCCGAGCAGCTGCCCAGCTACATGGTCCCCGCGTCGGTCATGGTGTTGGAGGCGTTCCCGCTCAACACCTCCGGCAAGCTGGATCGAAAGGCGTTGCCGGAGCCGGTGTTCGCCGCGGACGCGGGCTATCGCGCGCCGCGCACGCAGGCCGAGCACATCGTGGCAGGCATCTTCGCCGATGTGCTGAGCCAGCAGCAGATCGGTATCGACGACAACTTCTTCGATCTGGGTGGCAACTCGCTGGTCGCGACCCAGGTGGTGTCGCGGATCGGTGCGGCGTTCGGCATTCAGCTCGGGGTCCGGGCGCTGTTCGAGACGCCGACGGTGGCCGGTATCGCCGCGCGCGCGGAGAGCGCAGGTCCGGGCGAGGGTGCGCGTCCGCCACTGGTGGCGCAGCAGCTGCCCGCCCGCGTGCCATTGTCGTTGGCGCAGCAGCGAATGTGGTTCATCAACCAGTTCGATCCGACCGCGCCGACCTACAACCTGCCGTTCGTGGTGCGGTTGCGTGGCCATGTCGACATTCCGGCGCTGAAGGCCGCGCTCAACGATGTGATGGCGCGCCAGGAGTCGCTGCGCACGGTGTTCCCGGAGTCCGGCGACGGTGGCTATCAGCAGGTCGTGCCGGACGACGAGATCAACTTGGCGATCTCGGTGCAGGCCATCGACGAGTCCGAGTTGTCCGGTGTGCTCACCGAATTCGCCAGCGCGGGCTTCGATGTGGCGCGTGAGCTGCCGATCCGGGTGCGGATCTACCAGGTGACCGGCGGGTCGACCAACGGAACACCCGATCACGCGGTCGCTTTCGTCGTGCATCACATCGCGGCCGACGGCTTCTCCTTCGGCCCGCTCTCGCGGGATGTGGCCACCGCGTACCTGGCGCGGGCCGCCGGCGAGGCGCCCGCGTGGTCGCCGCTGCCGGTGCAGTACCAGGACTACAGCATCTGGCAGCGCGAACTGCTCGGCTCCGAAGCCGATCCGGGTTCGATGGCCGCCCGCGAGATCGCCTACTGGCGACGCCAGCTCGGCGGCCTGCCCGACCAGCTGGACCTGCCCACCGACCGGCCGCGTCCGCCGGTGCAGAGCTTCCGCGGCAGCACGGTGCGCTTCGACATCGACGCCGAATTGCACACCGCGCTCGCGGGTTTGGCGCGCGCGCAGGGCGTCAGCCTTTTCATGGTCGTGCACGCCTCGCTCGCGGTGCTGCTCGGTCGCCTGTCTGGCACCAGTGACATCGCCATCGGCACCCCGATCGCGGGCCGCGGCGAGCAGGCGCTCGACGACCTGATCGGCATGTTCGTCAACACGTTGGTGCTGCGCTCCGACGTGGACAGCGGTGCGTCGTTCGCCGACTTCCTCGCACGCACAAGGGAAACCGACCTCGCGGCGTTCGCCTACGCCGATGTGCCGTTCGAGCGGCTCGTCGAGGTGCTCAACCCGACCCGCTCGCAGGCGCGGCACCCGCTGTTCCAGGTGATGCTCTCCTTCCAGGAGATGGCGCACGGCGCGCTCGAGCTACCGGGGCTTTCGGTGACCGCCACCGAGCTCGAGGTCGACATCGCCAAGTTCGACCTGCAGTGGACCATCACCGAGGAGCGCGGCGGCAACGGCGAGCCCGAGGGCATGACGGCGGCGGTGCAGTTCGCCACCGACATGTTCGACGCCGAGACGGTGACCTCGTTCACCGAGCGCTTCGTGCGCATCCTGCGCAGCGTCGTCGCCGACCCCGCGGTCGTGGTCGGTGACATCGACGTGCTGGCCGCCGACGAGCGGCTCGCCGTCTCGCGCGACTGGGTGTCCTCCGGCACGGACGGCGGCACCGGCCGTTTCGCCGACCCCGAAACCACGTTGGTCGCGCTGTTCGATCAGGCGGTCGCCGCCTACCCCGAGCACGTCGCCGCGCGGTTCGGCGCGGAGTCACTGACCTACGCCGAGCTGGACAAGCGCGCGAATGTGTTGGCGCGCAGGCTGATCGCGGACGGCGCCGGCCCCGAGTCGCTGGTCGCGGTGATCCTGCCGCGTTCGATCGAGCTCGTCGTCGCGCTGCTGGCCGTGGTGAAGACCGGCGCGGGTTACGTGCCGGTTGACCCGACCTACCCGGCCGACCGTATCGCCTACGTGCTGTCGGATTCGCGTCCGACCAGCGTCGTCATCGATTCCTCGGTGGACGTGGCCGTTCCGGACGAGCTGCCCACCGTGGTCCTGGACGAATTCGCCACCGCCGCACACGGTTTCGCCGATACGCCGATCACCGACGCGGACCGCTCCGCGCCGCTGAACCCCGACAACGTCGCCTACGTGATCTACACGTCGGGTTCGACGGGTCGTCCGAAGGGTGTGGCGGTCGCGCATCGGAATGTGGTGCGGCTGTTCGCGAATACCGATCGTGATTTCGGTTTCGGTCCGGATGATGTGTGGACGTTGTTCCACTCGTACGCGTTCGACTTCTCGGTGTGGGAACTGTGGGGCCCGCTGCTGTTCGGCGGCACGGTGGTCGTGGTCGACTACTTCACCTCGCGCTCCCCGGAGCAGTTCCTGGAGCTGTTGCGCGACGAGCGTGTGACCGTGCTGAACCAGACGCCGTCGGCGTTCTACCAGCTCGCCGAGGCCGATCGCGCCGCGGGACCCGCCGCGCCGCCGCTGTCGCTGCGTTACGTCGTGTTCGGTGGTGAGGCGCTGGAGCTGCGTCGTCTGTCGGATTGGGTTGCCCGCCACGGCGATTCGTCGCCGGTGTTGGTCAACATGTACGGCATCACCGAGACCACGGTGCACGTGTCGTACCGTGCGCTGGACGCGGCGACGATCGAGGCCGCCTCCGGTAGCATCGTCGGCCGCGCCATTTCCGGTCTGAGCGTCTACGTCCTCGACAACCGGCTCCAGCCGGTCCCGGTCGGCGTGGTCGGCGAAATGTACGTCGCCGGGCCGCAACTCGCGCGCGGCTACCTCGGTCGCCCCGACCTCACCACGACCCGCTTCGTGGCCAACCCCCTCGCCGACGCCGACAGCGCGGGCTCGCGCCTGTACCGCTCCGGCGACCTCGCGCGTTGGAACCGCTTCGGCGAGCTCGAGTACTTGGGTCGCGCCGACGATCAGGTCAAGGTGCGCGGTTTCCGCATCGAGCTCGGCGAGATCGAAGCCGCCATCCTGGAACAGCCCGGCATCGCCCAGGCCGCGGTCATCGTGCGCGAGGACCAGCCCGGCGGCCAGCGCATCGTCGCCTACGTCGTCGCCGAGCCCGGTATCGAGCTCGACCTCGACGACGTCCGCCGCGCCGCCTCCGACCGGCTGCCCGCCTACATGGTGCCCTCGGCGTTCATGGCGCTCGACGCGATCCCGCTGACCGTCAACGGCAAGCTGGACCGCCGCGCGCTGCCCGCGCCGGTGTTCGAGGTGCGCGAATTCCGCGCTCCCGCAACGCCGATCGAGGAGATCGTCGCCCAGGTCTTCGCCGACGTGCTCGATCTGCCCCGGGTCGGCGTCGACGACGACTTCTTCGACCTCGGCGGCAACTCGCTGATCGCCACCCAGGTCGCCTCGCGCGTTGGTATCGCGCTGGACACCCGCGTCCCGGTGCGCATGCTGTTCGAGGCGCCCACCGTGGCCGCGCTCGCCGCCCGCGTGGAATCGCAGGCAGGCGACGGCGCGCGCAAGGCGCTGGTCGCGCGCGAGCGGCCCGAACAGGTGCCGCTGTCGCTCGCCCAGCAGCGCATGTGGTTCCTGAACCGCTTCGACACCTCCTCGGCGGTCAACAACATCCCGGTCGCCATCCGGCTCTCCGGTGAGCTGGACGTGGCCGCGCTGCAGGTCGCGGTCATCGACGTGATCGACAGGCACGAGTCGCTGCGCACCGTCTTCCCGGAGACCGGGAACGGCCCGGTACAGGTGGTCCTCGACGCGGCCCAGATCGTGCCGGACCTCACCCCGTACCGGGTGACCGAGGAGACCCTGCTCGAGCACCTGATCGACCTGGCAACCATGGCCTTCGACGTGACGAGCGAAGTCCCGCTGCACGCACGGCTTTTCGAGATCAGCGAGACCGAGTACGTGCTCGGCATGGTGGTGCACCACATCTCCGCCGACGGCTGGTCGATGGGTCCGCTGTCGCGCGACGTCATCGTCGCGTACGCGGCGCGCACCACATGGGAGGCGCCGACCTGGGCCGAATTGCCGGTCCAGTACGCCGATTACGCGCTCTGGCAGCGCGAGATCCTCGGTTCCGAGGACGACCCGCGTTCGCTGATCTCCAGCCAGATCAGCTACTGGACGCGCGAACTCGCCGACCTGGCCGACGAGCTGGTGCTGCCGTCCGATCATCCGCGTCCCGCGGTCGCCTCCTACCAGGGCGGCACCTACGCGTTCGTGATCTCCGGCGAAACCCAGCGCGCCCTCGTCGAACTGGGCCGCCGCTACAACGCCTCGCTGTTCATGGTCATGCACAGCGCCCTCGCGGTGCTGCTCGCGCGGGCAAGCGGCACCTCCGACATCGCCATCGGCACGCCCGTCGCGGGCCGCGGTGAGGCCGCGCTCGACGACCTGATCGGCATGTTCGTCAACACCCTCGTGCTGCGCACCGAGGTGGACGGCGCTGGCACCTTCGCCGAGCTGCTCGACCGGGCAAGGGAAACCGACCTGCAGGCGTTCGCGCATTCCGACGTGCCGTTCGAGCGGCTGGTCGAGGTGCTCAACCCCGCCCGCTCGCAGGCGCGGCACCCGCTGTTCCAGGTGATGCTGGCCTTCCAGAACACCAAGCAGGCCACACTGCAGCTGCCCGGCCTCTCGGTCAACGGCATCGACTACGACGCCCGCCTCGCCAAGTTCGACCTGCAGCTGACCCTGCAGGAGACCCAGGACGAGCTGGGCGAGGCCGCTGGCATGTCGGCCGAATTCTCCTACGCCCTCGACCTTTTCGACGAGCCGACGGTGGCCGCTTTCGCGCGCCGCCTCGACCGCATCCTCGCGGCCGTCATCGCCGACCCGGATGTGCCGATCGGTGACATCGATCTGCTCGCGCCCGAGGAGCACGCGCAGGTACTCGTCGACTGGAACGACACCGACCGCGCGGTGCCCGCCGAGACGCTTGTCTCGCTGTTCGACGCGCAGGCGGCGGCAACCCCGGACGCCATGGCGCTGGTCTACGAGGACGAGCAGCTCACCTATCGCGAGCTCCAGGAGCGCGTCAACCGCATCGCCAGGGAACTGATCGCCTCCGGCGTCGGCCCGGAATCGCTGGTGGCGCTTGCCATGCGGCGTTCGACGGAGCTGGTCGTCGCCATGTACGCGGTGCTCCAGACGGGTGCGGCCTACGTGCCGCTCGACCCCGATCAGCCCGCCGACCGCATCGGCCACATCCTCGACACCGCGCGGCCAAGCCTGCTGCTGACCACCCGCCGCGACGGGTTCGTCTCCGAAGGCGCGGTCGCCGCGCGGTACGTCGAGGACCTGCCCACCTCCGCGCAGACCTCCGGTGCCCCGATCACCGACGCCGAGCGGGTGCGTCCGCTGCGGCCGGGCAACACCGCCTACGTCATCTTCACCTCCGGTTCGACCGGTCGGCCGAAGGGTGTGGCGGTCAGCCACGCCGCGATCGTGAACCGTCTGCTATGGATGCAGCACGAGTACCCGATCGGCGCCGACGACGCCGTGCTGCAGAAGACCCCCGCCACCTTCGACGTGTCGGTGTGGGAGTTCTTCTGGCCCTTGCAGACCGGCGCGCGCCTCGTCGTCGCGAAGCCGGACGGCCACCGCGATCCGGTGTACCTCGCGCAGATCATCGCCGAACAGGGCATCACCACGGCGCATTTCGTGCCGTCGATGCTTTCGGTGTTCGTCTCCACGCTGGGCAACGAGAACGGCGATGCCGCCAACGTGCCCGCCCCGCGCCTGCGTCAGGTGTTCGCCTCCGGTGAGGCGCTGCCCGCGCCGACCGCGCAGCGTCTGCGTGAGTTGACCGGTGCGCGCCTGCACAACCTGTACGGCCCGACCGAGGCCGCGGTCGATGTCACCTACCACGAGGTCGTGGACGCCGACGTGGTGTCGGTGCCGATCGGCCGTCCGGTGTGGAACACGAAGGTGTTCGTGCTGGATTCGCGTCTGCACCCGGTCGCTCCGGGTGTCGCGGGTGAGCTGTATCTGGCGGGCGATCAGCTGGCGTTGGGCTACCTGAGCCGCAGCGACCTGACTTCCGATCGCTTCGTCGCCAACCCTTACGGCGCCGCCGGTTCGCGCATGTACCGCACGGGTGACCTCGTCAGATGGACTGCATCGCGAAGCGATTCGATGGGGGGCGGTGGCCGGGCGACGGGTGGGCCCAAGCAGGGCGAGCTGGAGTACTTGGGCCGCACCGACTTCCAGGTGAAGTTGCGCGGTCTGCGTATCGAGCTGGGCGAGATCGAGGCGGCGCTGCTCGCGCAGCCGGGTGTCGCGCAGTCGGTCGTCGTGGTGCGCACGGACCCGCACGCCGGTGATCAGCTGGTGGGTTACGTTGTCGCCGAACCGGATTCCGTCGTCGATAGCACCGCCGTCAAGGCGGGCTTGGCCTCGACGCTGCCCGGGTACATGGTGCCGGCGGCGCTGGTCGTGCTCGACGCGTTCCCGCTCAACGCCAGCGGCAAGCTGGACCGCAAGGCGCTGCCCGCGCCGGTCTTCGAGGCCAAGAGCTTCCGCGCGCCGTCCACCCCGATCGAGGAGATCGTCGCGGACATCTTCGCCGACCTGCTCGGCGTCGACCGGGTCGGCGTGGACGACGACTTCTTCGAGCTCGGCGGCAACTCGCTGGTCGCGACCCAGGTCGCGGCCCGGCTGAGCAAGGCGCTGGACGCCGAGGTCGGCGTGCGCACGCTGTTCGAGGCGCCGACGGTCGCGGCGCTGGCCGCCCGCGTCGAATCGCACGCGGGCACCGGTGTGCGCCAAGCGCTCAGCGCGCGCACCCGTCCCGAGCACCCGCCGCTTTCCCTTGCGCAGCAGCGGATGTGGTTCCTCAACCGCTTCGATCTCGGCACCGAGCCGGGCGCGGCGGCGGGCACCTACAACATCCCGGCCGCCGTCCGGCTGCGCGGTCTGCTGGATCTGAGCGCGCTGCGCGGCGCGCTCGGCGACGTGATCGCGCGGCACGAGTCGCTGCGCACCGTGTTCCCGTCGCACGAGGGCGTCCCGTACCAGCGGGTGCTTCCGTCCATCCGGGCCATTCCGGAGCTGGACCTCGTCGAGGTCGACGAGACCGAGATGTACGGCGCGCTCTACGAATTCGTGAACCGCGGCTTCGACGTCACCGCCGAGCCGCCGGTGCGGCTTCGCATCTACGAACTGGGCGAACGCGATTACGTGCTCGCGGTCGTCGTGCACCACATCGCCGCCGACGGCTTCTCCATGCGGCCGCTGGTGCGCGACCTGATGACCGCCTACGTGGCGCGCACCTCGAACTCCGAGCCCGGCTGGCCGCCGCTGGCCGTCCAGTACGTCGATTTCGCGCTCTGGCAGCGCGAAACCCTCGGCGACGAGGACGATCCCACCTCGCTCATCTCCGAGCAGCTCGACTACTGGCGTACGGCGCTCGCCGACCTGCCCGACGAACTGCGCCTGCCGGGCAAGCCGCGTCCGACCGTCGCCTCGTATCAGGCGGGCACGCATCGCTTCCGGGTGCCCGGAGAGCTGATCGACGAGCTGAACCGGGTCGCGCACGCGCACGGCACCACGCTGTTCATGGTGGTGCACAGCGCCTTCGCGACGCTGCTCGCGCGCCTTTCCGGCGCCGACGACATCGCGATCGGCATCCCGGTGGCCGGCCGCGGCGAGCAGGCGCTCGACGACCTCGTCGGCATGTTCGTCAACACCCTGGTGCTGCGCACCCAGATCGACACCGCAGCCTCGTTCGCCGACCTGCTCGCCCAGGTCCGCGAGCGCGACCTGCAGGCGTTCGCGCACGCGGACGTGCCGTTCGAGCGGCTGGTCGAGGTGCTCAACCCGGCCCGTTCGCAGGCGCGGCACCCGCTGTTCCAGGTGATGCTCTCGTTCCAGAACATGGGCCGCACATCGCTGGAGCTGCCCGGCCTGACCGTGTCCGAACTGGGCATCGATCAGCCGACGGCCAAGTTCGACATGCAGCTCACGCTGAGCGAGGTGCCGGACGGCGAGTCCGAGATGGACGCCGAACTCGTCTACGCCACCGACCTTTTCGACGCCGCCTTCGCCGACACCTTCGGCGCCCGCTTCCTGCGCGTGCTGCGCGGGATCGCCGCCGCGCCGTCCACCGTGATCGGCGACATCGAACTGCTCGACGACGCCGAGCGCGCGCTGGTGCTGCGGCAGTGGAACGACACCGAATTCGCGGTGGACGCGGCGCTGGCCTCGCCGGTGGGCGACGACGCCGCGACGCTGGTCGCGCTCTTCGAGGCGCAGGTCGCGCGCACGCCGGACGCGACGGCGCTGACCTTCGAGGGGACGAGTCTGTCCTACGCCGAGTTCGCGAGCCGGGTGCACCGCCTGGCGCGCTGGCTCAAGCAGAACGGCGTCGGCCCGGAATCGTATGTGGCCCTTGGCATGCGCCGTTCGCTCGACCTGCTTGTCGGCATGTACGCGGTGTCCGCGGCCGGTGGCGCGTACGTGCCGCTGGACCCGGACAACCCGACCGAGCGCATCGAGCACATCCTCGACACCGCCCGCCCGGTCTGTGTGCTGACCTCCGGCTCGGACCTCGGCGTCGCGCTCGCGCGCCAGGTGCGCATCGATGAGCTGGACCTGTCGGCCTACTCCGACGAGCCGCTCACCGACGCGGACCGGCACCGCCCGCTGCGAACCGGCAACACCGCGTACGTGATCTTCACGTCGGGTTCCACCGGTCGCCCGAAGGGTGTCGCGGTCTCGCACGCCGCGATCATCAACCGCCTGGTGTGGGGCCACGCGCAGTACGGTCTCGCCGCCGACGACGTGGTGTTGCAGAAGACCCCGGCCACCTTCGACGTGTCGGTGTGGGAGTTCTTCTGGCCCTTGCAGGTCGGCGCCCGCTTGGTGATCGCCAAGCCGGACGGCCACCGCGACCCGGCCTACCTCGCCCAGCTGATCATCGACGAGCAGATCACCACGGCGCACTTCGTGCCGTCGATGATGTCGCTGTTCGTCGTCGAGCCGCGCGCGGCCGAATGCACCGGCCTGCGCAACGTTTTCGCCTCCGGTGAAGGCCTGCCCGCGGTCACCGCGCAGCGCCTGCGCGAGCTGACCGGCGCGCGCCTGCACAACCTGTACGGTCCGACCGAGGCCGGTGTCGAGGTGACCTTCCACGAGGTGACCGACGCCGACACCGTCACGGTGCCGATCGGCGCCCCGGTGTTCAACACCCAGGTGTACGTGCTGGATTCGCGCCTGCGGCCGGTCCCGGTCGGCGTGCCCGGTGAGCTGTACCTGGCCGGCGCGCAGCTGGCCTACGGCTACGTCACCCGTCCGGATCTGACCACCGAGCGCTTCGTCGCCGACCCGTTCCACGACGGTGTGCGCATGTACCGCACCGGCGACCTGGTGGCCTGGACCCCCGCCGGTGAGCTGGAGTACTTGGGCCGCACCGACTTCCAGGTGAAGCTGCGCGGTCTGCGTATCGAGCTCGGCGAGATCGAGGGCGCGCTGACCGCGCTGGACGAGGTCTCGCAGTCGGTCGTCGTGGTGCGCGCCGACGAGCGCACCGGCGACCAGCTGGTGGCCTACCTCATCGCCAAGCCGGGCACGGCCATCGACATCGAGCGCGTCAAGTCCGCGCTCGCCACGCAGCTGCCCGCCTACATGGTGCCCGCGGCCTTCGTGGTGCTCGACGCGTTCCCGCTGAACACCTCGGGCAAGCTGGACCGCAAGGCGCTGCCGGAGCCGACGTTCGAGGCCAAGGTCTTCCAGGCGCCGGTCACCCCGGTGCAGCAGATCGTGGCCAGCGCGTTCGCCGACGTGCTCGGCATCGAACGCGTCGGCCTGGACGACGACTTCTTCGCGCTCGGCGGCAACTCGCTGGTCGCCACCCAGGTGGCGGCCCGGCTCGGCGAGGCGCTGGACACCCAGATCCCGCTGCGCACGCTGTTCGAGGCCTCCACCGTCGCCGCGCTGGCCGCCAAGGTGGAATCGGCCACCGGTACCGGCGCGAAGGCGCCGCTGGTCGCGCAGGCACGGCCGGAGCTGGTTCCGCTCTCGCTCGCCCAGCAGCGGATGTGGTTCCTCAACCGCTTCGACAACCGCACCGCGGTGAACAACATCCCGGTCGCCATCCGGTTGACCGGCAGGCTCGACGCCGTCGCGCTGCAAGCCGCGATCCGCGACGTGATCGCCCGCCACGAGGCGCTGCGCACCATCTACCCGGAGGTGGAGGGCGAGGGCTACCAGCGCGTCCTGCCCGCCGACGAGGTGGGCTTCGACCTGAACACGGAGTGGGTGCCGAGCACCGAACTGCCCTCTCGCATCGTCGAACTCGCGAGCGTGCATTTCGACGTGACCAGCGAGATCCCGTTCCGCGCCGACCTGCTCACCATCGACGAGCGCAGCAACGTCGTTGTCCTCGTCATGCACCACATCAGCGCCGACGGCTTCTCGCTGCGTCCGCTGCTGCGCGACGTGGTGGTGGCCTACACCGAGCGCGCAGGCGGGGAAGCGCCCGGCTGGGCGCCACTCGAGGTGCAGTACGCCGACTACGCGCTGTGGCAGCGCGAGGTCCTCGGTTCCGAGGACGACGCGGAATCCGTGGCGGCCAAGCAGATCGCCTACTGGACCGAGCAGCTGCGCGACCTGCCCGATCAGATCGAGTTGCCCGCGGATCGGCCGCGGCCGGAGATCGCGTCGAACGCCGGTGGGCTGCACGCGTTCTCGGTGGACGCCGAGCTGCACCGCGCGCTCGAGGACGTGGCGCGCGCGCACGGCGTGACGTTGTTCATGGTCGTGCACGCCGCGTTGGCGACCTGGGCGGCACGGTTGTCCAACAGCACCGATATCGCGATCGGCACGCCGATCGCGGGTCGCGGCGAGCGCGCGCTCGACGATCTGGTCGGCATGTTCGTCAACACGCTGGTGCTGCGCAACGAGATCGATCTGGGCGGCAAGTTCAGCGATCTGCTCGAGCAGGTGCGGCGCACGGATCTGGCGGCGTTCGCCAACGCCGACGTGCCGTTCGAGCGGTTGGTGGATGTACTGAGCCCGGCGCGTTCGCAGGCACACCATCCGCTGTTCCAGGTGGCGTTGACCTTCGAGGCGGCCTCGGCCGCCGACATGGGTACCGTCGCGCTGCCCGGCTTGGATCTGGATGTCGTCGAGTTCGGCGCGGGCACCGCGAAATTCGACGTGCAGCTGACCGTGGGCGAGGCCCGCGACGGTGGGCTGGCGATGTCGTGGAACTACGCGAGCGAGTTGTTCGATCCGGAGACGGTCGCCTCGTTCGCCGATCGTCTGGTGCGCATCCTGCGCGGTGTGGCCGAGGACCCGTCGGTGGTCGTCGGTGACATCGATCTGCTGGGTGAGGCCGAGCGGCTGGACGTTTCGCAGCGTTGGGTATCCGCGGGCGCGGACGCCGGTGTCGGCCGGTTCGCCGAGCCCGGCGTCACGCTGGTCGAGTTGTTCGATCAAATGGTCGCCGCGCATCCGCATCGGGTCGCCGCGCGGTTCGGCGCGGACTCGTTGAGCTACGCCGAGCTGGACAAGCGCGCGAATGTGTTGGCGCGCAGGCTCATCGCCGACGGCGCCGGTCCGGAGTCGCTGGTCGCGGTGATCCTGCCGCGCTCGTTGGATCTGGTCGTCGCGCTGCTCGCGGTGGTGAAGACCGGTGCGGGTTACGTGCCGGTGGACCCGACCTATCCGGCCGACCGTATCGCGTACGTGCTGTCGGATTCGCGTCCGACCAGCGTTGTCCTGGACTCCACGGTCGAGGTCGAGATCCCGGCGGGCCTGCCCTCGGTGGTGCTCGACGGGTTCGCGGTGGAGACCGGCAATGTGGTCGACGCCGACGACGCGCCGATCACCGACGCCGATCGCCGCGCCTCGCTGACACCGGACCATGTCGCCTACGTGATCTACACGTCGGGGTCGACGGGTCGTCCGAAGGGTGTGGCGGTCGCGCATCGGAATGTGGTGCGGCTGTTCGCGAATACCGATCGTGATTTCGGTTTCGGTCCTGATGATGTGTGGACGTTGTTCCACTCGTACGCGTTCGACTTCTCGGTGTGGGAACTGTGGGGTCCGCTGCTGTTCGGCGGCACCCTCGTCGTGGTCGACTACTACACCTCGCGTTCGCCCGAGCAGTTCCTGGAGCTGCTGCGCGACGAGCGCGTGACGGTGCTGAACCAAACCCCGTCGGCCTTCTACCAATTGGCCGAAGCCGACCGCAACTCGGCCGCCGACGCCGCGCCGCTGTCGCTGCGCTACGTCGTGTTCGGTGGTGAGGCGCTGGAGCTGCGTCGTCTCTCGGATTGGGTTGCTCGTCACGGTGACAGCGCTCCGGTGCTGGTCAACATGTACGGCATCACCGAGACCACGGTGCACGTGTCCTTCCGTGCCCTCGATGCCGCGACGATCGAAGCCGCCTCCGGCAGCATCGTCGGCCGCGCGATCGCGGGCCTCAAGGTGTACGTGCTCGACAACAGGCTGCGGCCCGTGCCGGTCGGTGTCGCGGGCGAAATGTATGTCGCAGGACCGCAGTTGGCGCGCGGCTACCTCGGGCGCCCCGACCTGACGGCCGCCCGCTTCGTGGCCAACCCGCTGGCTACTCCGGGCGATCAGGGTTCGCGCCTGTACCGCTCCGGCGACCTGGCGCGTTGGAACCGCTTCGGCGAGCTCGAGTACTTGGGTCGCGCCGACGATCAGGTCAAGGTGCGCGGTTTCCGCATCGAGCTCGGTGAGATCGAGGCCGCGGTGCTCGCCCAGCCGGGCATCGCCCAGGCCGCGGTCATCGTGCGCGAGGACCAGCCCGGTGATCAGCGCATCGTCGCCTACGTCGTCGCCGAACCCGATGTGGTTCCCGACCTGGACGTGGTGCGTTCCGGCGCCGCCGAGCGGCTGCCCGCCTACATGGTGCCCACGGCCATGGTGCGCTTGGAATGGATCCCGCTGACCGTCAACGGCAAGCTGGACCGCCGCGCGCTGCCCGCGCCCGCCGCCAAGGCCAGGGCGTTCCGCGCCCCGGTGACACCGGTGCAGGAGACAGTGGCCGCGGTCTTCGCCGAGGTGCTGGACCTGCCCCGGGTCGGCGTCGACGACGACTTCTTCGACCTCGGCGGCAACTCGCTCATCGCGACCAGGGTGGTGTCCAGGATCGGCGCGGCGCTCGGCACCTCGGTGCCGGTGCGCACGCTGTTCGAGGCGTCCACCGTGGAAGCCCTTGCCGCACGGGTGGAATCGCACACCGGTGGCGACGGACGCGCACCGCTTGTCGCGCGCAAGCGCGCCGCCGACGAACTGGTGCCGCTGTCCTACGCGCAGCAGCGCATGTGGTTCCTGAACAAGTACGACACCTCCTCGGCCGCCTACAACCTGCCGATCGCGATCCGGATGTCCGGCGCGCTCGACATCGAGGCGCTGCGGCTCGCGGTGGCCGACGTGGTGCGCAGGCACGAATCGCTGCGCACCCGCTACCCCGAGCACGGCGGCACGCCGGTGCAGGTGATCGTGCCCGCCGAGGAGATCGCGGTCGATCTGCACCCGGTCGCGGTGCCGCGGGCCGAGCTGCTCGGCGCGGTGACCGAGTTCGTCACCGCGGGATTCGATGTGGCCGAACAGGTTCCGCTGCGCACCAGGCTGTACGCCGCGGGACCGGACGAGCATGTGCTCGTCGTGGTCGTGCACCACATCGCCGCCGACGGCTTCTCGATGGGTCCGCTGACCCGCGATGTCATGCTGGCCTACACGGCGCGCACCCAGGACAGCGCGCCCGGTTGGTCGCCGCTCGCGGTGCAGTACGCCGACTTCGCGGTCTGGCAGCGCGAGGTCCTCGGTTCCGAGGACGACGCGGATTCGCTGCTGGCCCGCCAGGTTTCGTACTGGCAGCGCACCCTCGACGGCGTGCCGGACGAGCTGGCGCTGCCGACCGACCGGCCGCGTCCGGCGATCGCCTCGCACCGCGGCGCGACGCTGCACCACCAGCTGCCCGGTGAGCTGATCGCTTCGCTCGACGAGATCGCCCGAGCCAGCGGCGCTTCGCTGTTCATGGTCATGCACAGCGCGCTCGCCGTGCTGCTCGCGCGCCTGTCCGGCGGCGACGACATCGCGGTCGGTACCCCGATCGCCGGCCGTGGCGAGCAGGCGCTCGACGACCTCGTCGGCATGTTCGTCAACACGCTGGTGCTGCGCACCGGCATCGACAACGGCGAATCGTTCACCGAACTGCTCGACCGCGTCCGCAAGACCGACCTGGACGCCTACGGCAACGCCGACGTGCCGTTCGAGCGCCTGGTGGAGCTGCTCGCGCCGGAGCGTTCGCAGTCGCGCAACCCGCTGTTCCAGGTGATGCTGGCCTTCCAGAACCTGGAGCGGACCGCGCTGGAACTGCCGGGCCTCTCGGTCTCCGCGCTCGATCTCGAAGAGAACGTCGCGCGCTTCGACCTCCAGTTCACGCTGTCGGAGAACGACGCGGTGGCGGGCAACGGCGTCGCGGGCATGACGCTCGCGCTGACCTACGCCACCGAGCTGTTCGACGAGTCGACCGCGCGGGAGATCGTGGACCGCTGGGTCCGTGTGCTCACCGCCGTCGCGGCCGATCCGGCCGTCACGGTCGGCGCCGTCGACGTGCTCGACGCGGCCGAGCTGGCCGATCTCGTCGCGCGCACCGGCGCACCGGCGGTGCCGCCGCGCACGCTGCCCGAGCTGCTGGCCGAGGCCGCCTCGCACAACCCCGACGCGCCCGCTGTGGTGTTCCAGGGCACAAGTCTGTCTTATGCCGAGCTGGATGAACGCTCGAACCGCTTGGCCCGCTTGCTGATCGCCGAAGGCATCGGCGCGGAAGACCTTGTCGCGGTCGGCATTCCTCGGTCGGCGGATTCGGTGTTCGCCGCGTGGGCGGTGTCCAAGACCGGCGCCGCGTTCGTGCCGGTGGACCCGAACTACCCGGCCGAGCGCATCGCGCACATGGTCACCGATTCCGGTTCGCCCCTTGGCATCACGGTCACCGCGGTGCGCGATGGCCTGCCCGAGTCGGCGCGCTGGCTGGTGCTCGAGGACCTCGCGCTCGACGGTTTCGACGGCGCTCCGATCACCGACGCCGACCGGGTCCGCCCGGTGCGTCCGGAGCACCCGGCCTACGTCATCTACACCTCCGGTTCCACCGGTGTGCCCAAGGGCGTCGTGGTGACGCACGCGGGTCTCGCCAACTTCAGCGCCGAGCAGATCGAGCGCTACGGCCTCGACTCCGATTCGCGCGCACTGCATTTCGCCTCGCCCAGCTTCGACGCCTCGATCCTCGAGCTGTTGCTCGCGGTGGGCGCGGGCGGCGCGCTGGTCGTGGTGCCGCCCGGCGTGTACGGCGGCGAGGAGCTGTCCGAGCTGATCCGCGGCGAGCGGGTCACGCACGCGTTCATCACCCCGGCCGCGCTGGCCACCTTCGACCCGAGCGGCCTGGACACGCTGCGCGTGCTGGTCGCGGGCGGCGAGGCGTGCCCGCCGGAACTGGTCGCGAAGTGGGCCGTGCCGCTCGGCGAGGGCGGCACGCCGCGCGCGTTCCACAACGGCTACGGCCCGACCGAGACCACCATCATGACCAACATCAGCGATCCGCTGGTGGTCGGCGAGACGGTGACCATCGGCGGACCGATCCGGGGCATGCGGTCGCTCATTCTGGACGCCCAGCTCAGGCCCGTGCCGGTGGGTGTCGCGGGTGAGCTGTATCTGTCGGGCGTCCAGCTGGCGCGCGGCTACCACGCCCGCCCCGGCCTGACGGCCGAGCGGTTCGTTGCCAACCCGTACGTCGACGGCGAGCGCATGTACCGCACCGGTGACGTGGTCCGTTGGACCCGCACCGGGGAGGTCGAGTACGTGGGCCGTTCCGACTTCCAGGTGAAGGTCCGCGGTTTCCGCATCGAGCTCGGCGAGATCGACGCCGCCCTCGCGGCGCACGAGACCGTCGACTTCGCGGTCACCATCGGCCACAAGAACGCCGCTGGCGCGGTGTCGCTGGTGTCGTATGTGGTTGCCGCACAAGGACATTCCATCGACATCGCGGCCCTCACCGCGCACGTCGAGGACCGGCTGCCCGCCTACATGGTGCCCTCGTCGATCATGGTGATCGACCGGGTGCCGCTGACCCCGGTCGGCAAGCTGGACCGCAAGGCGCTGCCGGAGCCGGTGTTCGCGACCGAGGTGGTGTTCCGCGCCGCCCGCACGCCGGTCGAGCAGATCATCGCCGAGGTGTTCGCCGAGGTGCTCGGTGTGCAGCGGGTCGGCGTCGACGACTCGTTCTTCGCGCTCGGCGGCGACAGCATCGTCTCGATTCAGCTGGTCTCGCGGGCCAAGGCGCGCGGCGTGGTGTTCACGCCGCGGCACGTGTTCGAGCAGAAGACCGTCGCGGGTCTGGCCTCGGTCGCCGAGACCGCCGACGCTTCGGCGCCCGCCGTCGCCGCGCTCGCCGAACTGCCCGGCGGTGGTGTCGGTGACATGCCGCTCACTCCGGTGGTGCGGTTCATGGCCGAGCGCCCCGGCTCCTTCGGCCGGTTCAACCAGACCCTCGCGCTGGAGCTGCCGCTCGGCATCGACCGCGCGGGCATCGCGACGACCGTCGGCGCGGTGATCGACCGGCACGACATGCTGCGCGCGCGGCTGTCCCGCGAGGGCGACGACTGGGTGGTGCGGACCGCCGAGCCCGGCGCCGTCGACGTGGACGCGCTGATCGAGCGCGTCGAGTTCCCGGCCGCGGTCACCGACGCCGATCTGCTCGACATCGCCACCGCCGCACTGGATTCCGCGCTGGACCGGCTCGACCCGGCGGCCGGTGTCGTGGTGCGGTTCGTGTGGCTCGATCCCGCGGAGGGCGGCCGGATGGGCCGCCTGATCGTGGTCGCCCACCACCTGGTCGTGGACGGCGTCTCCTGGCGCATCCTGGTGCCGGACTTCGTCGCGGCATGGGGCCAGCTCACCGCAGGACAGCGGCCCGAGGTGGTCGCCCCTGCCACGTCGATGCGGGCTTGGGCACACGCGTTGCAGCGCGAGGCCGAAAGTGCTTCGCGGGTGGGCGAACTCGCCTACTGGCGTACGGTGACCGACACCCCGGATCCGCTGCTGACCGCGCGTCCGATGGATCCCGCGGTCGACGTCTCTGGCGCGATCGAGAAGGTTCAGGTCGAGGTTTCCGCCGAGACCACCAAGGCGCTGCTCACCACGGTGCCCGCGCTGTTCCACGGCGGCGTGAACGACGGCCTGCTCACCGCGCTCGCGCTGGCGACCGCGAAGTGGCGAGCCGTCCGCGCGGGCGCGCGCACCGACGACGCGCTGCTGATCCGCCTGGAAGGCCACGGCCGCGAGGAAGACGTCGTCCCCGGCGCCGACCTGTCCCGCACCGTCGGCTGGTTCACCGCCATCTTCCCGGTGCGGCTGGACCTGACCGGCGTCGACGTGGACGCCGCGCTCGCGGGCGGTCCCGCGCTGTCGGCAGCCGTCAAGGCGGTCAAGGAGCAGCTGCTCGCGGTGCCGGACAAGGGCATCGGCTACGGCCTGCTGCGCTACCTCAACCGGCGCACCGCCGCGGAGCTGCCCGCGCAGCTGCCCGGCCAGGTCAGCTTCAACTACCTGGGCCGCGTCTCCGACAGCGACGTGCCCGAGCAACTGCGTGGCTTCGGCTGGACCCCCGCGCCGGAACTCGGCGCGCTCGGCGGCGCCTACGACGCCGATATGCCCGCGATGGCGCCGCTGGACGTCAACGCGATCGTGGTCGGCGACAAGCTGACCGCGAACATCGGCTACCCGTCGACGCTGCTCGACGCCGCCGAGGTGCGCGAGTTCGCCGAGCTGTGGACCACCGCGCTGGACGCCGTTGCCCGGCACGCGAATTCGACAGGAGCGGGCGGGCACACCCCGTCCGACTTCGCCCTGGTGCGCGCGAGCCAGCGCGACATCGAGGGCTGGGAACGGCGCTTCCCGGCGCTGGCCGACGTCTGGCCGCTCTCGGCGCTGCAAGCGGGTCTGCTCTTCCACGCCCGCCTCGCCGCGAGTTCGGTGGACGTCTACACCGCGCAGGCGGTGCTCACCCTCACCGGCCGGGTCGACGCGGCCCGGCTGCGGGCGGCCGCGCAGGCGTTGGTGGACCGCTACGAGAACCTGCGCACCGCGTTCGTCAGCGACACCGACGGCAACCCTGTGCAGGTGGTGCTCGACAGCGTGCGCGTCGCGTGGGCCGAGCACGACCGGACCGAGACCGGTTCGGCCGCCGACCTGATCGAGGCCGACCGCATGCGGCGGTTCGACCTCACCGCGCCGCCGCTGATCCGCTTCACGCTGATCCAGGTGGCGCCCGACCGCTGGCAGTTCGTGGTGTCCAACCACCACATCCTGCTCGACGGCTGGTCGATGCCGCTGCTGATGCGCGACCTGATCGTGCTCTACGCGGTGCACGCCGACGCCAGCGCGCTGCCCGCGGTGCGCTCCTACCGGCACTTCCTGGAATGGACCGCGCGCCAAGACCATTCGGCCTCGCTGGCCGCGTGGACCACCGCGCTGCGCGGGGTGAGCGAGCCGACCCTGCTCGCGCGTCCCGACGCGGGTCGCGAGATCACCGCGCTCTCCGGTGAGTACCTGTTCGACCTCGACGAGGCGGCGACCGCGCGCCTGACCGCGCTGGCCAGCTCGCTCGGCGTCACGCCGAACACGGTGCTCCAGGTGGCGTGGAGCATCCTGGTCGGCGGCATGACCGGAACCGAGGACGTGCTGTTCGGCACCACGGTCTCCGGCCGCCCGGCCCAGCTGTCCGGCGTGGAATCCATGGTGGGTCTGTTCATCAACACCGTTCCGGTGCGGGTGCGCTTCGATCCCGCGGAGTCCGCGCGCGACCTGCTGACCCGCACCCAGGGCGAGCAGGCCGACCTGCTCGACCACCACTACATCGGCCTGGCCGACATCCAGTCCGCCGCCGGCGTCGGTGGCCTGTTCGACACCCTCGTGGTGTTCGAGTCCTACCCGGTGGATGCCGACGGTCTGCGCGCGCAGGCCGCCGATATCGACGGCATGGCCGTGGCCGACCTGGAAGCGGCCGACGCGACGCACTACCCGCTTACGCTGATCGCCCAGCTGGATTCGCGCCTGCGCATCCGCGCGGGTTACCTGCGCGACCTGTTCGACGAGCCGACGGTGCGCCGCATCGCCGACCGCCTGGTCCGCGTGCTCGCGGCCATCACCGCCGATCCCGCTGTGGCCGTTGGCGATATCGAGCTGCTCGACACCGCCGAGCGCGAGCTCGTGGTGTCCGGCTGGAACGAGACCGCGCACGAGGTCGACGCGGCGGCGACGCTGGTGTCGAAGTTCGAAGCGCAGCTGGCGAAGACGTCCAACGCGACCGCTCTCACCTTCGAAGGGACGAGTCTTACTTACGACGAGTTCGCGGGACGGGTCTATCGCCTGGCGCGCTGGCTCATCGAACGCGGCGTCGGCCCGGAGTCCTCGGTGGCGCTCGGCATGCGGCGCTCGATCGACCTGGTCGTCGGGATGTACGCCGTCACCGTCGCGGGCGGCGCGTACGTGCCGCTCGACCCGGATCACCCGGCCGAGCGCACGGAATACATTCTGGCCACGGCCGATCCGGTGTGTGTGCTGACCTCGGGCAGCGACCTGGAGATCGACACCGCGCAGGTGCGCATCGATCTGCTCGACCTGTCCGGCGTGTCCGAGGCGCCGGTGACCGACGCCGATCGCCGGGCCCCGCTGCGTCCGTCGAACACCGCGTACGTGATCTTCACGTCCGGCTCGACTGGCCGACCGAAGGGTGTCGCGGTCTCGCACGCGGCGATCGTCAACCGCCTGGTGTGGATGCAGTCCGAGTACGGGCTCACCGAGTCCGACGCGGTCTTGCAGAAGACGCCCGCGACCTTCGACGTGTCGGTGTGGGAGTTCTTCTGGCCCTTGCAGATCGGCGCCCGGTTGGTCGTCGCGCGCCCAGACGGCCACCGCGATCCGGCCTACCTGGCCGAGGTCATCGCGACCGAGCGGGTCACCGTCACCCACTTCGTGCCGTCCATGCTCGCGGTGTTCGTTGCCGACGCGGCCGCGGCCCGCTGCGGCACGCTGCGCATGGTGTTCGCCTCCGGTGAGGCGCTGCCGCCCAAGCCGGCGCACCGCCTGCGCGAGCTGACCGGCGCGCAACTGCACAACCTGTACGGCCCGACCGAGGCCGCGGTCGACGTCACCTATCACCGGGTGACCGAGGCCGACACCGACACCGTGCCGATCGGCGCCCCGGTGTTCAACACCCAGGTGTACGTGCTTGATTCGCGGCTGCGGCCCGCACCGGTGGGTGTCGCGGGTGAGCTGTACCTCGCGGGCACCCAGCTGGCGCGCGGCTATGTGGCGCGTCCGGACTTGACCGCGGATCGCTTCGTGGCCAACCCGTTCGCCGACGGACAGCGCATGTACCGCACCGGCGACCTGGTGGCCTGGACCGCCGACGGCGAGCTGGAGTACTTCGGCCGCACCGACTTCCAGGTGAAGCTGCGCGGTCTGCGCATCGAGCTCGGCGAGATCGAGCAAGCGCTCACCGCGCTGGACGAGATCGCGCAGTCGGTGGTCGTGGTGCGCGGCGATCAGCGCACCGGCGATCAGCTGGTGGCCTACGTCGTTGCCGCGCCGAACGCGCGCGTCGACGGCGACGTGGTGCGCGAGGACCTCGGCAGGCAGCTGCCCGCCTACATGGTCCCCGCGCTGGTCGTTGTGCTCGACGAGTTCCCGCTCAACGCCTCTGGCAAGCTGGACCGCAAGGCGCTGCCGGCGCCGGTGTTCGAGGCCGCGGTGTTCCGCGCGCCGACCACGCCGGTGGAGGAGATCGTCGCGCGCACCTTCGCCGACGTGCTCGGCCTGGACCGGGTCGGCCTGGACGACGACTTCTTCGCACTCGGCGGCAACTCGCTCAGCGCCACCCAGGTGGCGGCGCGGCTGTCCGCGGCGCTGGAGACCGAACTCGGCGTGCGCGAGCTGTTCGAGGCCTCCACCGTGGCGGCGCTCGCGGCTCGCACCGAGTCGAAGGCGGGCGCGGGCGCGCGGGCGGCGCTGGTCGCGCAGCGGCGGCCCGAGCGGCTGCCGCTCTCGCTGGCCCAGCAGCGCATGTGGTTCCTCAACCGGTTCAACATGGGCGGCGGAACCCAACACGCCGCGGCGGCCGCGGCCGACAACATTCCGGCCGCGGTGCGGCTGTCGGGTCTGCTCGACCGGCAGGCGCTCCAGGTCGCCGTCGCCGACGTGCTGGCCCGGCACGAGTCGCTGCGCACCTACTACCCCGAGATCGGTGGCGTCGGCTACCAGCAGATCGTGCCGACCGCGCAGGTGATCCCGGATCTGTCGCCGATCGACATCACCGAAGCCGAACTGCCGCAGCGCCTTTCCGAGGTCGTGCTGACCGCCTTCGACGTCACCGCCGAGGTGCCGTTCCGGGCCAGCCTGTTCGAGATCAGCCCCACCGAGCACGTGCTCGCGCTGGTGGTGCACCACATCTCGGCCGACGGGTTCTCCATGGGCCCGCTGACCAGGGACGTGATGATCGCCTACAGCGCGCGCGTGGACGGCGACGAGCCCGCGTGGCGTCCGCTTGAGGTGCAGTACGCCGACTACGCGCTGTGGCAGCGCGCGGTGCTCGGTGCCGAGGACGACCCGGATTCGCTGATCTCCGGTCAGATCGAGTTCTGGAAGAACGAATTGGCCGGGCTGGTCGAGCAATTGGATCTGCCCGCCGATCGCCCGCGGCCCGCGACCGCCTCCAACCGCGGCGACACGGTGGCCTTCACCGTGGACCCCGAGGTGCACGCGGCCCTGCGGGCGCTGGCACAGCAGCACAATTCGACGCTGTTCATGGTTGTGCACGCCGCGCTCGCGGTGCTGCTCGCGCGCCTGTCCAGCACGTCGGACATCGCCATCGGCACCCCGATCGCGGGCCGCGGCGAGCGCGCGCTCGACGATCTGATCGGCATGTTCGTCAACACCCTCGTGCTGCGCACCGAGATCGAGCCCGGCGTCGCGTTCGAGGAACTGCTGCGCACCGTGCGGCGGGTCGACGTGGACGCCTTCGGTCACGCCGACGTGCCGTTCGAGCGCCTCGTCGAGGTGCTGGACCCGGTGCGTTCGCCGGGCAGGCACCCGCTGTTCCAGGTCGCGCTGACCTTCCAGAACACCGCGCCGACCGCGCTGGAACTGCCCGGCCTGACGGTGTCTGGCGTGGACATGGCGGTGCCGCTTGCCAAGTTCGACCTCCAGCTGACGCTCGAGGAGAAGCTCGGCGCGGACGGCGGACCGCAGGGCATGTCGGCCGAATTCAGCTTCGCGACCGACCTTTTCGACGCGAGCACGGTCCGCGGGTTCGCGGATCGCCTGCTGCGCGTGCTCGGCGCGGTCTCGGCCGACGCGAGCGTCGTCGTCGGCGATATCGACCTGCTCGCCCCCGGCGAGCGCGAACTGGTGCTGCGCGAATGGAACACCGAGGGCGTCGAGGCGCCCGCGGCGACCCTGGTCGACCTGATCGGTGCGCAGGCGCGGCGTCGTCCGGACGCCACGGCGATTCGCTTCGGCGAGACCACGGTCTCCTTCGGCGAGTTCGAGCGCAGGGCCAACCGGATCGCGCGCGCGCTCATCGGACTCGGTGTCGGGCCGGAATCCAAGGTCGCCGTGGCTGTTTCGCGCACCGAGGAACTGCCGATCGCGCTGTACGCGGTACTGCTGTCCGGCGCCGCCTACGTGCCGATCGACACCACCTACCCGGTGCAGCGGCTCGAGTTCACCCTCGCCGACGCGGCGCCGGTGTGCGTGCTGACCACCGCGGCGGACGCGGAAGCCGTTCCGGCGGGCGATATTCCGCTGCTGCTGGTCGAGCGGACCGCGGACGAGTCCGACGCGCCGGTCACCGATGCCGACCGCATCGCGCCGCTGCGCCAAGACAACCTCGCCTACGTCATCTACACCTCCGGTTCGACCGGTGTGCCCAAGGGCGTCGGCGTCTCGCACCGCAACGCGGTGGAGCTGTTCGCCAACACCCAGCCGCTGTTCGGCTTCGACGAGTCCGACGTGTGGACGCTGTTCCACTCGTTCGCCTTCGACTTCTCGGTGTGGGAACTGTGGTGCGCGCTGGCCTACGGCGGTTCGGTGGTCGTGGTCGACTACCTGACCTCGCGTTCGCCGGAGCTGTTCCGCGAGTTGCTTGTTCGCGACCGAGTCACCGTGCTGAACCAGACGCCGTCGGCGTTCTATCAGCTGGTGGAGGCCGACCGTGCGGCGAACGCCGCCGACGACAACGGCGAATTCGCGCTGCGCCACGTGATCTTCGGCGGTGAGGCGCTCGATCTGCGGCAGCTGCGCCGCTGGTACGAGCGCCATCCGGCGGACGCGCCGCGCCTGGTCAACATGTACGGCATCACCGAGACCACGGTGCACGTGTCGTTCCTCGCACTGGACGACCACGACGTCGACAACCCGGCCAGCGTCATCGGCCGCGCCCTGCCCGGCCTGAGCGCCTTCGTGCTCGACAACCGGCTGGCCCCCGCGCCGGTCGGCGTCGCGGGCGAGATCTACGTGACCGGCGCGCAGCTGGCGCGCGGCTACCTCGGCAGGCCAGGCCTCGCGGCGACCCGCTTCGTGGCCAACCCCTTCGGGGAGCCCGGTTCCCGGATGTACCGCTCGGGTGACGTGGGCCGCTGGTTCGGCGCCGGCGACTCGGCCAACCTGGAGTACGCGGGCCGCAGCGACCAGCAGGTGCAGCTGCGCGGCTTCCGCATCGAGCTCGGCGAGATCGAGTCGGCGCTGGTGCGTTGCGATGGCGTGCGCCAGGCGGTGGTCATGGTCCGCGCCGACGAGCACGCCGGCGACCGCCTCGTCGGTTACGTGGTGCCCGAGACCGGCACCGCGGTCGACCCGGTCGCGCTGCGCGAGGCGGTCGCGGAGTTCCTGACCGCGTACATGGTCCCGGACGCCATCGTCGTGCTCGACACCCTGCCGCTCACCCCGAACGGCAAGCTGGACCGGCGCGCGCTGCCGGAGCCGGAGTTCGTCAGCACCGCGGCCTTCCGCGCGCCGAGCACGCCGATCGAGCAGGCCGTCGCGACGGTGTTCGCCGAGCTGCTCGGCGTCGAGGAAGTCGGTCTGGATGACGACTTCTTCGCGCTCGGCGGCAACTCGCTGCTGGCCACCCGCGTCGTCGCGCGGATCAACGAGGCGGTCGATGCCGACCTCGCCGTGCGCGAGCTGTTCGAGGCGCCCACGGTGGCCGCGCTCGCCGCGCGGACCGCGGCGAAGGCGGGCAGCGGACGCAGGCGCGAACTGGTCGCCGGCCCGCGACCGGAGCGGATTCCGCTGTCGCTCGCGCAGCAGCGGATGTGGTTCCTCAACCGCTTCGACAACCAGACCGCGGTCAACAACATCCCGCTCGCGGTGCGGCTCACCGGCGCGTTGGACACCGACGCGCTGCGCAGGGCGGTCGCCGACGTGGTCGACCGGCACGAGGTGCTGCGCACCGTCTACCCGGAGACCGCCGACGGCCAGGGCGTGCAGGTCGTCATGCCCGCGGGCCAGGAGAACCTGGACCTGACGCCGATCGTGGTGTCGGAGACCGAGATTCAGGAGCGCATCGGCGAGCTGGTGCTCACCGGATTCGACGTCACCGCCGCCGTGCCGGTGCGCGCCGCGCTGTTCCGTATCGCCGGTTCGATGGACGGCTCCCAGCCGGACACCCACGTGCTTGTCTTCGTGGTGCACCACGTCTCGGGTGACGGCTGGTCGGTCGGCCCGCTGGCCCGCGACGTCATGGTCGCCTACGCGGCGCGCTCGCGCGGCGAGGCGCCGGGCTGGGCGCCGCTGCCGGTGCAGTACGCCGACTACGCGCTGTGGCAGCGCGAGACGCTCGGCTCCGAGGACGATCCGGACTCGCTGATCGCGGCGCAGGTCGCGTACTGGTCGCAGAACCTGGCCGGTCTGCCGGACCAGCTCGACCTGCCGTCGGACCGCAAGCGTCCGGCCGTCGCGTCCAACCGCGGCGGGGTCTACGAGTTCGAGCTCTCCGCCGAACTCGCGCAGGCCGCCGAGGCGCTGGCGCGCGAGCACGGCGCGAGCTTGTTCATGGTGGTGCACGCGGCGTTCGCTGCGCTGCTGGGACGTCTGTCCGGCAGCGACGACATCGCCATCGGCACCGTGGTCGCCGGCCGCGGCGAGGCCGTGCTCGACGACGCCATCGGCATGTTCGTCAACACGCTCGTGCTGCGCAGCGCCGTCGACCCGGCCCAGCCGTTCGCCGAATTCCTCACGCGGACAAGGGAAACCGACCTCGCCGCGTTCGGCCACGCGGACCTGCCCTTCGAGCGGCTCGTCGAGCTGCTGAACCCGGCGCGTTCGCAGGCGCGGCACCCTCTGTTCCAGGTGATGCTCTCGTTCCAGAACACCGGCGAGACCACCTTCGAGCTGCCCGGCCTCGAGGTCTCTGGCGTGCCGCTGGACGTGGTGACCGCGAAGTTCGATCTGCACCTGAACTTCACCGGCACCGCCGCCGAGGGCATGAAGGCCGAGATCGCCTACGCCACCGACATGTTCGACGGCACGACCGTGGCCTCGTTCGCCGAGCGTCTGGTGCGGATGCTGGACGCCGTGGTCGCGGACCCGGCCGTGGTGCTCGGCGACGTCGACCTGCTGGACGCGAGCGAGCGCGCCACCGTGGTGCGGACCTGGAACGACACGGCGCACCGGGTCGACAGGGACGCGACCCTGGTGTCGATGTTCGAGGCGCAGGCGGCGCGGACACCGGACGCGATCGCGCTGACATTCGAGGGGACGAGTCTCTCCTACGCCGAATTCGCTTCTCGCGTGCACCGTTTGGCGCGGCACCTGATCGCCTCGGGTGTCGGACCGGACACGCTGGTCGCGCTCGGCATGCGCCGCTCGCTGGACCTGGTCGTCGGCATGTACGCGGTGAGCGTCGCGGGCGGTGCGTACGTGCCGCTGGATCCGGATCACCCGGCCGAGCGCACCCACTACGTGCTCGACCTCGCCGAGCCGGTGTGCGTGCTGACCACCTCGCGGGACGGCTTCGACTCCGGCTCGGTCACCGCGCTGGAGATCGACACGCTCGATGTGTCGTCCTACGACGACGCCCCCGTGTCGGACGCCGAGCGGCGCGCGCCGCTGCGTCCGTCGAACACCGCGTACGTGATCTTCACGTCCGGCTCGACGGGTCGTCCGAAGGGTGTCGGCGTCGCGCACGACGCGATCGTCAACCGCCTGGTGTGGATGCAGTCCGAGTACGGGCTGGACGGCACCGACGTGGTGTTGCAGAAGACCCCGGCGACGTTCGACGTGTCGGTGTGGGAGTTCTTCTGGCCCTTGCAGATCGGCGCGCGCCTTGTGGTCGCCAAACCGGACGGCCACCGCGATCCCGGCTACTTGGTCGAGGTGATCAAGCGCGAGCGGGTCACCACGGCGCACTTCGTGCCGTCGATGATGTCGGTGTTCGTCGCCGAGGAGCGCGCGGACGAATGCACCAGCCTGCGCAACGTCTTCGCCTCCGGCGAGGCGCTGCCCGCGGTGACGGCGCAGCGTCTCCAGGAGCTGACCGGCGCACGCCTGCACAACCTGTACGGCCCCACCGAGGCCGCGGTCGACGTGACCTATCACGAGGTCACCGAGGACGACGTGGTGTCGGTGCCGATCGGCGCACCGGTGTTCAACACCCAGGTGTACGTGCTGGATTCGCGCCTGCACCCGGTGCCGGTCGGCGTCGCGGGCGAGCTGTACCTGGCCGGTGTCCAGCTGGCGCGCGGTTACGTGGCGCGGCCGGACCTGACCTCGGATCGGTTCGTGGCCAACCCCTTTGCCGTGGGCGAGCGGATGTACCGCACGGGCGACCTGGTCACCTGGACGAAGAAGGGCGAGCTGGAATACCTGGGCCGCACCGACTTCCAGGTGAAGCTGCGCGGTCTGCGCATCGAGCTCGGCGAGATCGAGGCCGCGCTCACCGCGCTGGACGCGATCGCCCAGGCGGTCGTGGTGGTGCGCTCGGACGAGCGGCTCGGTGATCAGCTGGTCGGCTACGTCATCGCGGCGGCCGGTCAGGCGATCGATGTCGAGTCCGTGCGGACCCAGCTCGGCGGCGAGCTGCCCGCGTACATGGTGCCCTCGGCGTTCGTGGTGCTCGACGAGTTCCCGCTCAACGCCTCCGGCAAGCTGGATCGCAAGGCGCTGCCCGCGCCGGTGTTCGAGGTCAAGGCCTTCCGCGCCCCCTCGACGCCGATCGAGGAGATCGTCGCCAACACCTTCGGCGACGTCCTCGGCGTGGCACGCGTCGGCCTGGACGACGACTTCTTCGAGCTGGGCGGCAACTCGCTGGTCGCCACCCAGGTGACGGCGCGCCTCGGCGCGGCGCTGGACACCCAGCTCGCGGTGCGCGACCTGTTCGAGGCGTCCACCGTCGCCGCGCTGGCGATCCGGGTGGAGCGCATCGCGGGCTCCGGCCGGTCGCGTCCGGAACTGACCGCCGCCGAACGGCCGGAGCGGATTCCGCTCTCGCCCGCGCAGGCGCGGTACTGGTTCCTCAACCAGTTCGACACGGCCACTTCGGCGGTGGACAACATCCCGCTTGCCGTCCGGCTCTCCGGCGCGCTCGACGTGCGGGCGCTCGAGCAGGCGATCGGCGACGTGTTCGCCCGCCACGAGGTGCTGCGCACCATCTACCCGAGCTCGGCGGACGGTCCGCACCAGGTGATCCTGCCCGCGAACCCGCCGCAGCTGGATCCGGTTCAGATCGACGAGTCCGAGTTGATCGGGCGGGTCATCGCGTTCGCCATGACCACCTTCGACGTCACCACCGAGGTGCCGCTCGCGGTCGCGCTGTTCCGAATCTCGGAGCAGGAGCACGTGATCGCGTTCGTGGTGCACCACGTGTCGGCGGACGGCGCGTCGATGGGTCCGCTGGCTCGCGACCTGATGGCGGCCTACGTGGCCAGGGTCGCGGGCGACGCACCGCAGTGGACGCCGCTGCCGGTGCAGTACGCCGACTACGCGCTGTGGCAGCGCGCGGTGCTCGGCTCCGAGGACGATCCGGAGTCGGTGGCCGCACGCCAGGTCGCCTACTGGAAGCAGGCGCTGGCCGGGCTGCCCGATCAGCTGGAGCTGCCAGCGGACCGGCCGCGCCCGCCCGCGCAGTCGTTCCACGGCAAGGCGCTGCGCTTCGAGCTCTCGCCGCAGCGGCACGCCGAGCTGGCGGAATTGGCGCGCGCCAACAACGCCTCGCTGTTCATGGTCGTGCACGCGGCGCTCGCGGTGCTGCTCGCGCGGCTCTCCGGCACCGAGGACATCGCGGTCGGCACGCCGATCGCGGGTCGCGGTGAGCGCGAACTCGACGACCTGATCGGCATGTTCGTCAACACGCTGGTGTTCCGCACCGGCGTGCGACCGGGCGACCGGTTCGCCGACCTGCTCGCCGACGTGCGCGAACGCGACCTGGAGGCGTTCGCCAACGCCGACGTTCCGTTCGAGCGCCTCGTCGAGGTGCTGAACCCGGAGCGCTCCACCGCGCGCAACCCGCTGTTCCAGATCGGTCTGTCCTTCCAGAACCTGGCCGAGACCACGTTGACGCTGCCCGGGCTCCAGGTGAGCGCGGTCAACTTCAACTCGCAGCTGGCCAAGACCGACCTGCACGTGACGCTCTACGACCGGTACGCCGACGACGGCACCCCGGCCGAGATCATCACCGAATTCGGTTACGCCACCGACCTGTTCGACGAGGCCACCGTCCAGGGCTTCGCGGACCGGTTCGTGCGGGTGCTCGACGCGGTGATCGCCGACGTGACGGTCCCGGTCGGCGAGATCGACCTGCTCGCCGACGCGGAAACCGAACGGATCCTGAGCAAGTGGAACGACACCGCGCGTCCCGTCGACACCGACGCCACGCTGGTGTCGCTGCTCGACGCCGCGGTGGCCGAGGCCGCGCCGGGCACCGTCGCGCTGGTCGCCGACACGGCGTCCGGCGAGCGGACCCAGCTGACCTACGCCGAGCTGGACGCTCGGGTGAACCGGTTGGCGCGGTACTTGATCGGTCGTGGTGTGGGTCCGGAGGATCGGGTGGCGTTGGCCATTCGTCGTTCGGCGGATTTGGTGATCGCGATGTACGCGGTGGCCAAGGCCGGTGCGGCGTACGTGCCGATCGATCCGGATCAGCCGGTGGATCGTGTCGACTACATCCTCGGCACGGCCGCGCCGGTGTGCGTGCTGACCACCTCGCGGGACGCGTTCGAGACCGAGGCGGCGCAGACCGTCGCGATCGATGAGCTGGATCTGTCCGGGTACTCGGACGCGCCGATCGCGGCTTCCGAGCGCAATGGTGTTCTGGTTTCGGCGAATACGGCGTATGTGATCTTCACGTCGGGTTCGACGGGTCAGCCCAAGGGTGTGGCGGTGCCGCACGCGGCGATCGTGAACCAGTTGTTGTGGAAGTCGGACGAGTTCGGTCTCGACAGTGAGAACGTGGTGTTGCTGAAGACGGCGGCGACGTTCGACTTGTCGGTGTGGGAGTTCTGGTCGGCGGCGGTCAGTGGTGGTCGTTTGGTGATCGCCACGGCCGACGGGCATCGCGATCCGGCGTACTTGAACGCGTTGATGCGTTCGACGGGTGTGACCACGTTGCATGTGGTTCCGTCGATGCTGGACGCGCTGCTCACCGAATCCGAAGGCCGCATGCCGCATTCGCTGCGGCGCATCCTCGCCATCGGTGAGGCGCTGCCCGCGGTGACCGCGCAGAAGTTCCGGCGCGGCAACGCGGCCGGGCTGTTCAACCTGTACGGTCCGACCGAGGCGGCGGTGTCGATCACCAACCACGCCGTGACCGATGCCGACGAGCACTCGGTCTCCATCGGCGCGCCGGAGTGGAACAGCCAGGTGTACGTGCTGGATTCGCGCCTGCGTCCGGTTCCGGTCGGCGTCTCCGGCGAGTTGTACTTGGCCGGTGCGCAATTGGCGCGCGGCTACTTCGCACGCCCCCATCTCTCCGCGGAACGGTTCGTCGCGAACCCCTTCGGCGAGCCGGGTGCGCGGATGTACCGCACCGGTGACCTTGTCGCCTGGAACGCCGACGGCGAACTGGAATACCGGGGCCGCACCGACTTCCAGGTGAAGATCCGCGGCTTCCGCATCGAGCTCGGCGAGATCGAGGCCGCGCTGCTGCGGCAGGACGCGATCGCCGCCGCGGCGGTGCTCGCGCACAACGATCCCGGTCTCGGCGATCGGCTCGTCGCCTACGTCGTGCCGTCGGCGGCCGGAATCGACCCGGAGACCGGCGAACTGGACAAGCGCAAGCTGCAGTCCGCGCTCGCGGCGGAGCTGCCGTCCTACATGGTGCCGAGCGCCTTCATGGCGCTGGACGCCTTGCCGCTCAACGCGAACGGCAAGCTGGACCGCAACGCGCTGCCGCAGCCGACCTTCGAGAAGGCGGCGTTCCGCGCGCCGGTGACCCCGGCCGAGCAGATCGTGGCCGGCGTGTTCGCCGACGTGCTCGACGTCGAGCTCATCGGCGCCGACGACGACTTCTTCGCGCTCGGCGGCAACAGCATCCTGTCGATCCAGCTGGTCTCGCGGGCGAAGGCGCTCGGCGTCGAGTTCAGCGTGCGCGACGTGTTCGATCAGCGCAGCGTCGCCGCGCTGGCGGCCATCGCCACCGCGACGCAGGCCGAGCGGGAGCAGCCCGCCGAACTGCCCGGCGGCGGTGTCGGCGAGATGCCGCTGCCGCCCGCCGTCGCCGCGGCGCTGGCCGGCGGTGCGCCGTTCCAGCGGTACGCGCAGTCCGCGCTGCTGCCGCTGCCCACCGCGCTCGACTGGTACACGCTGCTCGACGCGCTCGAGGCCCTGTTCGACCGGCACGACGCGCTGCGCACGAAGCTGCGCGCCGACGGTGACGGCTGGGTGTTCGAGGCCGTCGACCGCGTCGAGGTGGAGTCGCTGGTCAGCGAGGTCCGCGTCGAGAAGGGCGCCGACTTGGCCGACCTGCTCGCGGCCGAGCGCGCCGCGGCGGTCGATCGACTCGATCCGGCCGACGGTGTGACGGCGCAGTTCGTGCTGTTCACCTTCGCCGACAACCGTCCCGACGAATTGCTGGTCGTGGCACACCGTTTCGCGATGGACGCGCGGTCGTGGCGGATTCTGCTCGGCGAGCTGACCACCGCGACCGAGCAGCTCGGCGTCGACGCGCCGCTCGAGCTGCCCCCCGTCGGCACCACGCTGCGGCGCTGGGCGCACAGCGTGGCCAACGACGAAGCCGCCGCGCACGAGTCGGAACTGCCGTTCTGGCAGGAGATCTCGGCGACCACCGAGCCGCAGCTCGGTGCGCGGGCGCTCGATCCGGCTACCGACACGGCGGCCACCGTGGACCGGGTGCGGGTCACCGTGCCCGCCGAGGTCACCGAGGCGGTGCTGAGCACGGTCCCCGCCCGCTACCACGGCGCGGCGGCCGACGGCCTGTTCGCGGCCCTGGCCATGGCGTTGGTGCGCTGGCGCGGCGAACAGCACGGCACCGCCGCGCTGATCCGTCGCGCGGGCGACGGCCGCGCCGCACGGGCCGCCCGTGGCACTGAGCTGGCGCGCACGCTCGGCTGGTTCGACCTCGCCCATCCGGTGCGGATCGACCTCGACGGCACCGACCTCGACGACGCGTTCGCGGGCGGAAACGCCTTGGGCCGCATCGTGAAATCGGTCAAGGAGCAGCTGCTCGCCGTGCCCGATCATGGACGAGGCCACGGTCTGCTCGGACTGGCCGATGCCGCGCAGGTCGGCTTCCGCTACCTGGGTGAGCTGCCCGCCGAGATCGTGACCGTCGCCGACGACGAGCGGCCCGCGGACGCGGCGCTCGACGTCGAGGCGATGGTGCTCGACGGTGAACTCGTCGCGTCGTTCGCCTTCCCGACCGGTCTGCTCACGGCCGAGCGGGTCGGCGAACTCGGCGAGCTCTGGGTGTCCGCGCTGACCGCGCTGGCCACGCACGTGCGTCGGCCGAGTGCGGGCGGCCACACGCCGTCCGACATGCCGCTGGTGCAGGTCGGTCAGGCCGACATCGAGCTGTGGGAGCGGACCTACCCCGGCCTCACCGAGGTGTGGCCGCTCACGCCGCTGCAGTCCGGTCTGCTCTTCCACGCGCAGATGACCACGACCACCGTGGACGTCTACAACATGCAGGCCGTCATCGAGCTCACCGGCGAGGTGGACGCCGAGCGGCTGCACGCCTCGGCGCAGGCGCTGCTCGACCGCTACCCGAACCTGCGCACCGCGTTCGTCACCGACGCCGCGGGCCAGTCCGTGCAGATCGCCATGGATCGGATCGAGGTGCCTTGGCGCACAGTCGATCTCACCGGGCTGCCGGAGGACGAGCGGGACGCGGAACTGCGCAAGCGGCTTGCCGAGGACCTGGCGCAGCGGTTCGACATGGCCGTGCCGCCGCTGGTGCGCTACGGCCTGTACCGCACCGCCGCCGACCACTGGCACCTGGTCATCAGCACCCACCACGTGCTGTTGGACGGCTGGTCGATGCCGCTGCTGATGCAGGACCTGCTTGTGCTGTACGCGCTGCGCGGCGACGCCTCGGCGCTGCCGGAGGTCGCGTCCTACCGGACGTTCCTGGAGTGGCTGGCCGGCCGCGACCTGGACGCCTCGCTGCGGACCTGGGCGCGCGCGTTCGACGGTCTCGACGATCCGACCGAGCTCGCCCCGCAGGCGCGTTCGGCCGAGGACTACCGGACCGGCAAGCTGGTCACCCACATCGACGCCGACCGCACCCGCAGGCTCACCAAGCACTGCGCGGAACTCGGCATCACGGTGAACACCTTGGTGTCGGCGGCCTGGGGCATTCTGCTCGGCAGGCTCACCGGTCGCTCGGACGTGGCCTTCGGCGCCACGGTGTCGGGCAGGCCCGCGGAGCTGCCCGGCGTCGAATCGATGGTCGGCCTGTTCATCAACACGCTGCCCGTCCGGGTGCGCATCGATGATCGCGCCACCATCGAGGAGCAGCTGCGGCAGTTGCAGCGCGAGCAGGCGGATCTGCTGGATCACCACTACGTCGGCCTCGCCGACATCCAACGCGCCGCCGGTGCCGGATCGCAGTTCGACACGCTGTACGTGTTCGAGTCCTACCCGATCGACCGCGAGGCGATCGCGGCGGCGAGCTCGATCGACGGCATGTCGGTGACCGGGGTGGACGTCAGCAACACGACGCACTACCCGCTGTCGCTGAAGGTGGCGGCCGAGTCGATCCTGGAGATCAGCTTCGAGTACCTGCTCAGCCGGTTCACCGCCGAGGAGGTGCAGACGCTGTCCACCCGGTTGGTGCGGGTGCTGGAGTCGCTGCTCGGCGACCCGTCCGGGCTGGTCGGCGACATCGACATCCTGGACAGCGAGGAACGGGCCCGGCTGCTCGCCGAGTCGCACGTCGCCACGGCGGCCGTGGTGCCGGAGTCGGCGAACCGGGTCGGCGCGCGGACCGTGGCCAAGGTGCTGGCCGAGGTCGTCGAGGCGGATCCGCAGGCGCCCGCGCTGCTCGCCGACGGCGACGAGATCGCCTACCACGTGCTGGATCGGCGTTCCTCGCAGCTGGCTCGGGTGCTGATCGCGCGGGGCGCTGGTCCGGGCGACGTCGTCGCGGTGGCGCTGCCGCGCGGTGTCGACGCGGTGGTCGCAGGCTGGGCCGTGCAGAAGGCGGGCGCCGCATGCCTGTTCGCCTCGGGTCTGAGCGCGGACGAGATCGCCACGGCCGGAGCCGGTTTCGGTATCGGTGCCGCGCCGGACGGCGCGGGCGCGGTGAACTGGCTGGTGCCGAGCGATCCGCAGGTCCAGACCGAACTGGCCGCGGCCGCGGGGCACCCGGTGTCTTACGCCGATCGGGTCCGCCCGCTCGGCGAGGAGCACCCGGCCTTCGTGGAGCTGGTCGACGGCGCGCCGGTCACGCTGAGCCAGACCGATGCGCTCGACCTCGGCGAGCGAGTCCGCGACGAGAACGACATCGACTACGAGTCGACCACGTTCACCACCGCCGCCGCGGGCCGCGCCGCCCTCTGGGAGTTCGTCGCCACGGCCACCGCGGGCGCACTCTCCGTGCTCCCCACGGCCGACGACCTCGCCGACGACCTCGCCGACGGCGAAGTCACCCACTGGTTCGTCACGCCGGGCGAACCCACCGACGCCGCCGACGAGGAAATCCGAATCATCGTCGCGGAGTAGGTTGTTCGACCACGACGGCCGCCACGGACTTCCGTGGCGGCCGTCGTTTCGACCATCTCACCGAAGGACTGAAGGTCACCCTCACCGGCCCGGACCGACCACATGTCACCCTCGGTAGGTTCGCGCTTTCGGGCGGGGCGGACGATGTCCGCCTCACCTGTGCTGGACTCGCTACGGATGGGTCTACCGGTGCAACGGAGGTGATTCATGGTGATGCGGGGTCGGGGCGCCGACGGTTGGACGGCTGCCGATCTCGACCGCATGCCTGAGAATGGGCTTCGGTACGAGGTATTGAACGGTCAGCTCGTTGTGGGTGCGCCACTGAGCCCGCGGCATCAGTGGCTGATCAAATGGCTCGGTCGCGCGCTCGACGACGTCAAGCCGGACGGCTTCGAGGTGCTGGACGGTGTCGGCGTCCTGGTCGGGGAGGACGAGCCCATCCCCGATCTGATCGTGGTCACCGGACCGATCGACTGGGACGGTCGGGGGATTCCCGTCGAGCAGGTTCAGCTCGCCGTCGAAGTGGTCTCCAAGTCGACCACACTGCAGGACCGGATGGTGAAGCCGGTCCTCTATGCCGAGGCGGGCATTCCGAACTATTGGCGCTTCGAGCTCAACGCCTTCAAAGGGCAACTGCCGGGTGAGTCGTTGCCGGTGGCGTTCGTCCACTCCCTCGGCGGCGACCGCGGCTACGAGCCGACACATCGGATCGCCGCCGGTGAGAAGGTCACCGTGCGAACACCTTTCGAGTTCACCCTCGATCCCGCGGCGCTCTTGCCGTGAATCCGATCGCACGGAAGGCGGTGCGGTCGAGCACGACAGCTCCTGGATCGAGTGGGTCCGGTTGGGGCAGCACGTTATGAGCGCCGCGTGGCACGGGCGGGCCCGATCCCGCCCGTGCCGTCGACCGGTCTACGCGCCGGGAATCTAGGCGCAGCTGTAGGCGGAGCCGCAGCGCAGGAGGCGCAGGATCGGGTCGAGGACGGCGCTACCCGACGACACGCCGCCGGGGGCTGGCTCGCCGGGCGCGACCACCGGGGCGGGGGTGAGCGGCTCGGCGACCGCCGGACCGGCGGTGAGGACTGCGCCGAATGCCAGCGCGGCGACGCCCGCGCCGAGCAGCTTGGTGAACGACATGGTGAATCCTTTGTTCAATTCTGTGGTTGCTGTTGCGGCTCGCAGTCTCGCATATTCGACCGATCGGTCGCAATAGATCTGGTGCGCGTAAAGTGCTGCGTGCCAAGGAATTCGAACCCGAAGTGGTGTTCGACGGTGTGCGGATCTCGGCAGGCGGCGCTGCTACGAGAGGACAGCGCTCGCGGGGCCGCGAGCCGAGCCGAAGCCCGCCGCCGGGTTCGTCGGCGGCGGCCGTCGAGGCGGTCATGCGGGGATGGCGTGTTCCTCGGCGAAGACCTTGCGGCAGACGGGGGCGCAGAAGGCGTAGTCGATGCCGTTGTGGGTGAGGGTGAAATCAGCGGTGGCCAGTTCGACCGTCATCCCGCAGACCGGGTCGATGACGAAACCGTCCGGTGCTCGGCGGGTTTCGCCGGAGCTGCGGTAATCATCGGTCATCAGTTTGGTGATCTCGGTGGTGGTGAGGGTGCGGCCGAGGGTGGCGAGGCCGTGTTCGCGCAGGCCGACGATTTGGACGACGCAGTGCGGTTCGCGGGTGAGGCGTTCCGGGTCGGGCTCGGTGGCCGCGATCGCCTCGGTGATCATCGGCACGACGTGCTCGGCGAAATGCGGATTGTTGCTCCACGCGCCGGGGACCGTGAGGCGGACGAGGTAGCGCGGTGCGGCGGGGCCGCCGGTGGCCCATACTTCCGGTTCGCGAACGAGCACATGGGTGAGTTCGCGTGCCTTGTTCAGTACCGCGTCCGGCGCGCTGTCCTCGGTGGTCAGCGCGTGCAGGATACGTTCGGCGAGCGCCTGTTTGCGCTCGACATCGAGAACGCCTGCGGAGACGAACAATTCGATGGTCATCATGGGCGTGTTCCCTTCTCGGCGAAGTTCGGGATGGTGAGCAGGACGATCAGCGCGAAGGCCAGTAGCGCGCAGCCCGTGCGGGCGAAATGGAATGCCTCCCAACGGTCGAGCATCTCGGCGTAGTCGGCGGGCGGTCCCTCGATCGCCCAGCGCTTGATGTGCTGGTTGATCGGCACATTGCCGAAGCGCGTGATCAAGAAGGACGAGAAGGCCAGTGCCGCAGCGGCTCCGGCGGTCCATCGCTGTCTGCCGGAAACGCACACGACGAGTACGGCACAGCTCAGGATTGTCAGCCCCATCAGCGACTGCATGACGAATCCGTTGACCTGCATCAGCGCGGTGTGGAAGGTGAAGCGGACATCGAGCGGCACCTCGCGAAAGGCGTAGAGCACGTTGACCGCTCCGTATCCGAACGCGCCCGCGAGCAGTCCGCCGGACAGCAGTGCGCACGCCCTGGCGAGTCGGGCCCGCGGAAACGAGACCGGATCTCGCTGTGCGGCGCCCGCCGAACGCGGCCGGGTGAGCGGGCTCATCGAAGCTGCCCGGCGGGCACCAGAGCCAGCAGTTCGTCCACCGACCACTGGTCGTAGACGTGCGTCCCGTGCTTGGACGCCAGCACGCGACCATCGGGTGCGATGAGGAAATCCGCGGGCAGGCCGAGCGGACCGCCGTCGGGCCGAGTGGGGGGAGCGGGACGGTCGCGGCGCAGCGCGGCGCGCAGATCCTGCGCGACGGCGCGGACGATGGCGGGCCAGCCGCGCGGATCGAGCAGGGCGCGCGGCGACGACTCGACGCCGAACTCGCGGTACAGCACCCGATCCGGGTCGGCGATCACGTCGAGCGGCAACTCGTCGGTGTACTTGCGCAGTTCGTCCGCATGCGAGTGGAAGACGATCACCTCGCGGATGTTCGCGGCGGTGATCTCGTGATGACGCACGACGATCGACCGCAGGTGCATGTTGCACACGGGACAGCCCGCGAAGCGGCGGAATTGCAGGTGGACGAGGCAATCGGGATCCGGGACCGGCACCTCGACGCCGGTGACGGTTCGCAAGGTGCGGGGGGCGACGGAAGTCGGCAATGACATGGTCTCTCCTTCGTAGGTGTACGACGTACTCCTACGTCCAGTATGCGCGTACCTTGTACGCTGTCAACCCATGCCACGTCCTCGTTCGCTGACCACCGACGATCTCGGGACCGCCGCGCTCGCCGTCATCGATCGCGACGGGCTCGACGGACTGACCATGCGGGCGATCGCGAAGGAACTGCGCATCGCCACCATGGGCCTGTACCGCTATGTCGCCGACCGGGATCAACTGGAGGTGCTGGTGGTGGATCGGGTGCTGAGCGCGATGGAAACCGCGCCACCGGAGGGGCCGGACTGGCGAGCCAAGGTCACCGTCCTGCTCACTCGGATGCGCGCCGCTGTCGCGGACCACCCCGCCACGGTTCCGCTGATCCTCCGGCACCGGCAGTCCTCGGCCGCCTCGCTGCACTGGATGGAGGCCATGCTCACCGTGCTCACCGACGCGGGCTTCACCGGCTCGGAGCGGGTGATCGCGCAGCGCACGGTGGTCGGCTTCCTGCTCGGCTTCCTGCAGAACGAGCACTACGCCTCGATCGCGGGTCCGGGCACCGCGACCATCGCCGCGCTGTCCACCGAGGATTTCCCGCTGCTGGTGCAGACCGCCAGCCAGGCGCGGACGATGTCCATCGACGACGAGTTCCACGGCGGCGTCGAGATCGTGCTGCGCGGATTGTCGCCGCGCTGAATCGCACTGCCGCCGTTGGCATCACCCGAAGATCGCCGCGAGGTCGACGGACTCTGCCATTGCCCGCGCACCCGCGTCGTTGAGGTGCATGCCGTCACCGCTGTCGAACTCGGGCCGAATGTAGTCCGGTCGCTCGGGATCGGCGACGGCGCGGTCCACGTCGAACACCGAGTCGAAAATGTCCGTCCCGCGCAGCCATTCGTTCACCTCGCGCCGGGTGTCCAGGGTCTCGAAGACGGTCGGGCCTTCGTAGACGCAGCCCGCGTAGGGCCCGATGGTGCCGACGTGGATGGACAGCCCGGCGTCGTGCGCGCGGCGGGCCAGTTCGGTGAAGCCCTCGATGAGTTCCGTTGCGGTGGCGGGTGGCTGATCGCCGAGGCCGCCGAGGATCAGATCGTTGATACCGAAGTGGACGATGACGTGGCGCGCGCCGGGGACGTCGCGGGCGTCGCGCTCGAACCGATCCATGCCGCGCTGCCCGATCTCATCGGTGAGCAACCGGTTTCCGCCGATGCCCTGGTTCACCACCCAGCCGCGTGACACGCGCTCGTTGAGCACGTCCACCGAACGGCGATTGGCGCCGATCGTGCTGCCGAAGCCCTCGAACCACGAATCGCCGAACGCCACGGCGATTTCGGTCTCGGCGGGTGCGAGAACATCGACGCCGCTCACGAAGAATCGCGCGGGAATCACTTGTGCCTCAGGCACTTCGGTGGCCGAGGTGTGGTCACCGGCGGCGACGTAGGCGATTTCGGTGGGCATGTGCGAAAAGGTCGCGAGCCCTGTCGGTTCGGGCAGGTAGAGGCTCAGCAGCAGGTCGTCGTCCGCCTCGACCGCGAGGTCGATCGGATCGCTGATCAGTTCACCGCCCACGGGCACGGTCACCCGCTCCGCGCCGTCGAAGCGCAGTGCGCGGTCGGTCTCCGGGACGATCTGATCGGCGTTCTTGCGCAGCGCGACCCTGGCCGCCCCGACGACGAGCGGCGTCCGCCCGTAGCGGTTGGTCAGGTGAACACGGATCTGCTCGCCGCCGCCCGCGAGGTGCAGCACTTGGCGCAGGGTCTGATCGGCGAACTCGTGCGGTTCGGTGAGCTTGATCCGCTCGTAGGGGCTGATGACGGCCGAGCGGAAGCCGGCGATCCAGCGGGTGGTTTGCGGTGACATGAGAACTCCCCGGTATTTGACGAGCGGAATATTGCGTAGGCATATATCTACTCCGATGTATTCCTCATGTCAACTATCCGCGAGTCAATGAGATGCGGTAGGTTCCCAGTCATGGGCCAGCCAGATCTCTTCGACGACCCCCGACTGACCGCTATGGGCCTGTTCTACGAGGCATACGACGGCTTGGTCGCCAAGATGGAGCCGACCTGGAAGGCGCACGGCCTCTCGGGCTTGGACATGAACGCCTTGCTGCGGTTGAGCCGTTCGCCGGGGCGTCGCCTGCGCATGACGGACCTCGCGACGCAGACCTCGCTGTCGACCAGCGGCGTCACCCGCCTGGTCGATCGTCTGTCCGCGGGCGGATTGGTCGAGCGCGTCCTCGACCCCGCCGACCGCCGCAGCGCCCACGCGGTGCTGACCGACGCCGGAGCGCGCCGCCTCGAACAGGTCCTGCCGGACTACCTCGATGCGGTGCAGCGCTGGTTCACCGGACTGCTCACCCCGGAGCACCTCGACGGACTGACCACCGCGCTGCGGATCATCCGCGACGCCACCAACCCATCCGCCACCGCCCGCACCGACTGACGGGTTGCTCGGACGCGTCCGGAACGGGCGCTACTACCTCGATCACCGGCGCATGCTCCGGTCTGGATTATAGCGCTGGACGCTATACTCTCAGTATGTCCAGCCGGAGCGATCTGTTGCGCGAGGTGATGCTCGAAACGGGCACCACGCAGTCCGAGCTGTCGCGGGTGAGCGGCGTCCGTCAATCCAGCATCAGCCAGATGTTGTCCGGCAAGTTGGATCTGAGCGACGAGCAGCTCGAGCGGCTGTTGGCGTGCATGGGTTACCGCTTGGAGATCGTGCGGCGTCGCACGGCTCCCGACTGGACTCGTTCCGAGCGTCGTTCGTGGCAGTTGCACCGTCGCCTCTCGACGCACTTGACCCGGTCGAGCCTCGAATCCTGGAAGCCGCGTATCGAACGCAATTTGCAGCGATTGCGTCATGGGGTGTCCGGCCAGCCGCATCTGCGCAATATCGATCGTTGGGAATTGCTGATCGAGCGCGGTGATGTGCCAGGCCTACATCGTGTCCTGACCGGTCTCGACCGCGATTCGATCGAGATGCGTGAGGTCTCCCCGATGGGTGGGTTACTTCCGCAAGACGAGCGCGCCGATGCGCTGCGCAGGGCCGGCTGATGCGGCGCGACCAATTGGAGCACGCCATCCGGACGGCGTGCCAGATCATCGGCAGGCCCGAGGTGATCGTGGTCGGCTCCCAAGCGATTCTCGGCACCTTCGATGAAACACGGCTTCCCGCGGATGCCACGATGTCACTGGAGATCGACATTCTCCCGATCGCCGACGACAACGACGAGACCTCGCGGCTCGCGGACCTCATCGAAGGCGTGGCCGGTGAGTTCTCCGCGTTCGAGGATCTGCATGGTTTCAGCATCGACGGCGTCGATATGGAGACCGCCGCGCTGCCTGACGGGTGGCGGAGCCGGCTGGTCAAGGTGCAGAACGTCAACACGGCTGCGCCGTCTGGTGAACCGCAGGTCACCGGGTGGTGTCTCGACAAGGAAGATCTGTGCGTGGCGAAGCTGTGCGCCTTTCGTGAAAAGGATCAGAACTTCGTGGCCGCGCTACTGGAATCCGGGCTCGTCGCCCCGCGCGTGATCGCCGAACGTCTACCGACCGTTTCGGAACGCTATGAGCCCGCGATAGACCGCGGGCTCGGGTGGATTCGCTCCTGGCTGTAAACGGATCCAGTCGAACGGGATCACCGCTCGTCCAGTAGGCGCTCGAGGCCGTCGAGGATCAGGTCGAGGCCGAACTCGAAATCCGCTGTGCCGTCGTGTGTGCCGTCGATGACGCGGCGGGTGAGGGCGTTCATGTGGGGGTGGGTCGATTCCGGGATGAGCGGGAGGAAATGGGTTGCCGCTGCGACGTATTCGGACGGGTCGAGGGGAAAGGTCGACTCGCGCAGGGTGAATCCGTAGATGTGTGCGTCCATGGCGTTCCAGGCTCGGTCGGCCTGTCGGTAGGTGAAGCCCGCGGCGCGTAGGCAGCCGAGGGTGGCGTCGATGTAGCGCAGCATCGCCGGTCCGACGTTCACGCGTGAGCCGATGAGTCCGGTCGCCCAGGGATGGCGGCGCAGTACCTCGTGTGCGGAGATGGCGCGGGTGCGCAGCGCTGCCTTCCAGTCGCCGCCGATCTCCGGCGCCGCCATCTCGGCGACCACCAGGTCCGCGATGCCGTCGAGCAGGTCGTCCTTGTTCGCGACGTGGTTGTACAGCGACATCGCCTCGACGCCGAGGGCTTGGGCCAGCTTGCGCATCGACAGCGCGTCGAGGCCCTGCTCGTCGGCCATGTCGACGGCGGTGCGCAGCACGCGCTCGCGGGTGAGCCGGACGCGGTCGGCGGGCTTGGGCATGAGCACTCCTTGACGGACTTACACCGTAAGCGTAGCGTTCGAGCCAACACACTTACGGTGTAAGTAGAGGTGGTGTCCGTAATGTCGGAGTCGTCCAGTCCGCGCGCGGCGATGTCGAAGCCCGAACGGCATGTGATGGCCGCGGTCGTCGCGCCGCGCTACGGTTCCAGCGACGTCCTGCGCATCGAGGAGGCGCCGAGGCCGGTGCCCGCCGCGCACGAGGTGCTGGTCCGGGTGCGGGCCGCCGCGGTCGCCTCCGGCGACGTGCACCTGCTCACCGGCAGGCCCTACCTGATCCGGCTGATGGGTTTCGGTGTGCGCAAACCGAAGGACCCGGTGATCGGGCACGATCTGGCGGGCGAGGTCGTCGCGATCGGGTCCGCGGTCACGTCGTTCCGCGCCGGTGATCTCGTCTATGGCGCAACAGGTTTCGGTGCCTTCGCCGAGTACGCCTGCGTCGACGAGGCGACGCTCGCGCCGAAGCCGGCCGGTCTCGGTTTCGAACAGGCTGCCGCCCTGCCGGATTCGGGCATGACCGCATTGCAAGGCCTGCGCGATGTCGGCAGGTTGCGCGCCGGGCAGTCGGTGCTGATCAACGGCGCGTCCGGCGGTGTGGGCAGTTTCGCCGTGCAGATCGCCAAGGCGACGGGCGCACGCGTGACGGCGGTGTGCAGCACGCGCCACGTCGAGTTCGTGCGCGAGCTCGGCGCCGATCGGGTAATCGATTACACCCGCGAAGATTTTGTCGAAGAGAGCGAACGCTACGACGTCCTGCTCGATCTCGCGGGCAACCGCCGCCTCTCCGACTACCGCAAGGTGCTCGCGCCCGAGGGCGTCTTCGTGTCCTCGGCCGGAGCCCCGGGCGGTGACTGGTTCGGTCCGATGCTGTGGATCGGAAAGGTGGTGGTGGCAAACCTTTTCGTCCGCCAGACCTTGCGTCCGCTGCTGATGAAGCCGCGGCGCGCCGACCTCGACTACCTCAGCGAGCTCGTCGAGAACGGCAAGCTGCGCCCGGCGATCGAGCGTTCGTATCCGCTCCGTGAGGCTCCGGCCGCGATCGCACACGTCGCCGAGGGCCACGCACAGGGTAAGACGGTGCTGATCGTCGGCCAGGCGAACGCTTCCGAACCTGCGTGAGACTCCCGCAGCGCTCCATCGAGCGCCAGCGGCAACGGCCGGGCAGGTTTTCGGGTCTCGGGCGACAAGCCGACCCGCTCGCCATCACCGTCGCGAAGGTCCCTCGGCTCGCGATGCCGGGCGCCGCCGGGGAATCGAAGCCCCGCCCGAAGCCGGCGCGCGGATCAAGAGACAGCGTCACTGAAGCGCTCGGCCAGGACACGGACGCGCTCGACGAGCTCGGGCGGTTCGTGCACCCGGAACGGGAAGTCGAAAAGGGCGACGTAGATCGCGAGTTCATCGAGCGAATTCGAACCCGTTCGCAGCAGGCAACTTTCGGTATCGAGCGGTTCGATGACGCCCACCGTCGGCGCGATGCGGTCGGCGGCTACTTCGGCGGGAACCAGCAGGGTGATGCGGGCGGCGTAGCGGTAGGGCGAGGTCGTCACCCCGCGCGTGAGGTAGCCGGAGAGGTCCATGTCGGGCGCCTCGCGCGGTGTGAACTTCGGGCCGGTGGGGATGCGCGGGTGCATTCGGTCGACGCGGTAGGTGCGCCAGTCGCCGCGGTCGACGTCCCAGGCGATGAGGTACCAGCGGCGGCCGGTGTGCGCGAGCCGGTGTGGTTCTACGGTGCGTAAAGCGGTGGAGCCCTCGTGGTTTCGGTAATCGAAGCGCAGACGGTGCTGGTCGCGGATGGCGGCGGCGACGGCGGTGAGTATGTCCGGGTCGACGGTCGCGCCCGCCGCGGGAACGGTGACCGTCACCGAGTGCAGCAGCTGCACGCGGTGCCGCAACGGCGAAGGAAGCACCTGTTCGAGCTTGGTGAGCGCGCGCAGCGAGCTGTCCTCGATACCGGCGACGCTCCCGCCCGCCGCGGTGCGCAGACCGATCGCGACGGCCACCGCCTCGTCGTCGTCCAACAGGAGCGGCGGCAGCTTCGCGCCCGCCCCGAGCCGATAGCCCGCGACCCCCGCGCTGGCCTGCACCGGATAGCCGAGCGAGCGCAGCTTGTCGATGTCGCGGCGGACGGTACGCACGTCCACCTCGAGACGCTCGGCCAATTCGGCTCCGGTCCAGTCGCGCGGCGTTTGCAGCAGCGAGAGCAGGCGCAGCAGGCGGGCGGAAGTTTCCAACATGCCGAAAAGTCTGCCGGAAACCTAGGGCCGAACCTGTCCTAGGTGACGCATATCGTCGTTCTCATGACCTTCGAGATCACCGAATTCCGCATCGACATCCCGCAGCAGCAACTCGATGACCTGCACCGACGGCTCGACGCGGTGCGCTGGCCCGAACCGCTGCCCGGTGACGACTGGGACACCGGCGTGCCCACCGCGTGGCTGCGCTCGCTGGTCGAGTACTGGCGCACCGGCTACGACTGGCGCGCCGCCGAGCGCGAGCTCAACGCGCATCCGCAGTTCCGCACCGAGATCGACGGGCAGAACATCCACTTCCTGCACGTCCGCTCGCCCGAGCCGAACGCGCTCCCGCTGCTGCTCACCCACGGCTGGCCCGGCTCGGTGGTCGAATTCCTCGATCTGATCGGACCGTTGACCGACCCGAGAGCACACGGCGGCGACCCGGCGGACGCGTTCCACGTCGTCGTTCCCGCGCTGCCGGGATTCGGATTCTCCGGTCCGGTGCGCGAATCCGGTTGGACCATCGAACGTATCGCCAGGGCGTGGGCGGAATTGATGCGGCGGCTCGGCTACGACCGCTACGGCGTGCAGGGCGGCGACATCGGCGCGGCGGTCAGCCCCGAGGTCGGACGGGTCGCGCCGGACCGGGTGCTCGGCGTGCACACCAACGGCGGAGTGGGCGGGTTCCCCAGCCTGCCGCTGTCGGAGGAGGAACTCGCCGAGCTGACCGACCTGGAGCGCGACCGGATCCGCCGGATCGAGGCGTTCATGAACGAGGAATTCGGCTACATCGCGATCCAGTCCACCCGCCCGCAGGCGCTCGCGTACGGGCTCACCGATTCGCCGGTCGGCCAATTGGCTTGGATCATGGACAAATTCCGCGAGTGGACGCACCCGCGCGCCGTGGAGCCGGACAAGATCATCGACCGGGATCGCCTGCTGACCAACGCGATGCTGTACTGGCTCACCGGCACCGCGGGGTCCGCCGCGTACGTGGGCTACGCGCAGGGCGCGCCTTGGGGACCGCCGAAGGCGAACTCCGGTGTGCCGACCGGTGTCATCGTGTTCGCCCACGACGTCGCCATCCGTCGCTACGACGAGCAGGAGAACACCATCACCCGCTGGACCGACGTGGACCGCGGCGGACATTTCGCCGCGCTGGAGGAACCCGAACTCCTCACCGACGACGTCCGCGCGTTCTTCCGCGACCTGCGCCGATAGTCGGGTCGTCCGCGCCTTGGCCCGGCGGGTCGCCGCCGGACAAGGTGTTCGCCATCTTTCACACGCGGTAGATCGGCGAAACTTGCTTCCCGCAGCGGTGATTCAGCGCACACTCGGAAGGGTACGACCGCGGTGAGCAGGAGCGATCACCATGACCGAACCGTTGCGGATGACGCAGGAACATCGAGAGGCCTTCTGGCGGCGCTGCGGCTGGTCACCCGAGCAATCCGAGGCCCAGCGCCGCGAGATCGAGCAGCGCTGGGGCGACGAGTGGATCGACATGGCGGAGCTGCTCGGCTGGTAGCCGATTCAATCGGCGCCGAGCTCGCCCGCCAGCCGCCACGAGTCGCGCTCGGCGGCAAAGGCTTCCGCCTGTGTCGCGCGGAATCGAGCGATGGCGGCGGCGTTGTCGGCGAGGAACGTGCGATAGTCCGCGAGCCGGAACTCGCCGTCCTCGGCGCGCACCTCCACCTTGCCCGCGGCGAAATCGGCTCGCATGTCGAGCAATTCCTCCGCGCTCACCGGATACCAGCTGATTCGATCGAAATAGCGCAGCAGCCAGGGCGTCTCGGTGGCGGCGTGGTTCCACACCTGGGTGGTGCGGCCGACGAACTGATAGCCGCCCGGCCCTTCCATGCCGTAGATACACAGGTAGGCCCCGCCGATACCGACCGCGTTCTCCGGCGTCCAGGTGCGGGCCGGGTTGTACTTGGTGGTCACCAGGCGGTGGCGGGGATCGATCGGCGTGGCCACCGGTGCGCCGAGGTACACATCGCCGAGACCGAGCACCAGGTACTCGGCCCCGAACACGGTGTCGTAGACGTCCTCGACCGTGTGCAATCCGTTCATGCGCCGGATGAATTCGATGTTCCACGGGCACCACGGCGCGTCGGCGCGCACACCGTGCATGTAGCGGGTGATCGCCTCCCTGGTCGAGGGGTCGTCCCAGGAGAGCGGCAGGTGCACCGTGCGGCTCGGCACCACCAGCTCCGCGACGGCGGGCAGCTCCCGCTCGGCCTCGGCGAGCAGATCCAACAGCTTCGGCACCGGCAGGACGTGCGGATCGACGCGAATCTGCAAGGACCGCACGCCGGGGGTCAGCTCCACCACCCCGTGCGGGTTCGTCGCAAGCAGGTGCTGGTGCAGCGCGTGCACCCGGGCGCGCAGGCCGAGATCCAGTGTCATCGCGCCGTATTCGACGAGGACACCGTCGTCGCCCGCGCGGCGATACGTCACCCCGGTCTCGTCGTCCGCCTCGGCGCGGCGCAGCACGCCGTCGTCGCCGTCGCCGCCGGGGGAGAGCACCGAAGGCCACGAGGCCCGTCTGCCGGGACCCAGATCGCGCAGCGACGCGGCGTGTTCGCTGCGCACCGGCACGAAACGCACAGCGTCGCCGGGGCAGAGCTGACCCAGCTTCCACCGATCGGCCGCGACCACCGTGACCGGGCAGACGAAGCCGCCGAGACTCGGTCCGTCGGGTCCGAGCAGGATCGGCGTATCGCCGGTGAAGTCCAGTGCGCCAACGGAATACGGTGTGTCGTGGATGTTGGACGGGTGCAGACCCGCTTCGCCGCCATCGGTGCGTGCCCACTCCGGCTTGGGGCCGATGAGCCGCACGCCGGTGCGATCGGAGTTGAAGTGCACTTCGTAGTCGGTGCCGATGATGGTGTCGAAGTCGGCGCGCGTGAAGAACTCCGGTGCGCCGTGCGGTCCCTCCGTGACGGCGAGTTCCCAGCGTTTGGCCAGCACCGGTCGGTCGTCGGCCGGGACAGCCGTGGCAAGGGGCGTGTGAGATACGCCAAGGGGTAGTACTTCTCCCTCGCGCAGGGCAGCGCCCGTGCTTCCGCCGAAGCGGCCGAGAGTGAAAGTGGCGACGCTGCCGAGGTATTCGGGCAGCTCGATGCCGCCCGAGATCAGCACGTAGGACCGCATGCCCGGCCCGCGTATCGCACCGACCTCCAGCACACCGCCCGCGGGAATCCGCACCGTCCGCCACTGTTCGACCGGTGCGCCGTTCACCGTCACCCCCGCGGGCGCGCCCGTCACGCATACCCACGTGGCGGTGGCGAATCGGAGCGCGGGACCGCCGAGCGTGCATTCCAATCCCGCCGCACCCTCGGGATTACCGAGCACCCGGTTGCCCAGCCGAAAGGAGAGGTCGTCCATCGGCCCGGACGGCGGAACGCCGACGTGCCAGTATCCGACGCGGCCCGGCCAATCCTGCACGGTGACAAGCGTTCCCGGCCGCAACACTTCGACGCGCGCGCCCACGGCTTCTTCGATCTCGACTTCCGGCGCAGGCGCCTCGACGACGGTCATCGCGTGACCACCATGCGCACGGGGGTCGGATCGAAACCGTTGCAGGGATTGTTGATCTGCGGGCAGTTGGACACCAGCACGAGCGTGTCGACCTCGGCACGGAGGGTGACCTTCTTGCCGGGGGCGGACAACCCGTCCACGATGCCGAGCGTTCCGTCCGGCTCGACCGGGACGTTCATGAACCAGTTGATGTTCGAGACGAGATCCCGTTTGCCGAGACCCCACTTCATCGCCTCGGTGAGAAAGTTCTCCACGCAGGCGTGCTGGTGACGGGTGTGGTGCCCGTAGCGCAGGGTGTTGGATTCCTGTGAGCACGCGCCCGCGATGGTGTCGTGATTGCCGACCTCGTCGGCGAGCACCGTCATCAGGGCGGTGCCCGCGTCGGTCAACAGCACGCTGCCGGTGGTCAGGAAGATGTTGCGCTGGGCGACGACGGTGGCCTGGGCGCTGTAGCGGTCGGCGTGGTCGGCGGCGGAGTAGAGCAGGCAGTCGACCGCCTGATTGCCGTGCAGGTCGATGATCTCCCACTGATCGCCCGCCCGGACGATGGTCGACCACGGCGCGCAGGCGGGCACGATCTCGTCGAGCACGATGGCGCGGGACAGGGTCGAGGTCATGCCGTCGCCTCCAGGGTCATGGCCGTCCAGGCCGCTTCGGTGTTCTGCACGGCCCGCAGGTATTCCGGGTCGCTGCTGTGGGTCGCGGTCAAGTCCTCGGGAGCGGACCAGGCGACGACATCGAGATCCGTAGTGGCGCGCTCGCCCAGCGGATGCGCGGCATTGGCCACCAGCAGCACCGCGGGCAGGTGGACGAGCAGATCCACCGACGATCCGGCGGCCGCGCTGCCGGTGGCGACCAGCGCGCCGTCGGCGGCCACCCGGACGCCGCGGAAGAACGAGACGCTCGGCGCGATATCGCGCGCCGTCAAGCCCTGCTTGGCTCCCGCGAGGCGCAACAGCCCGCGGGCCTCGGCAGAGGGCCCGCAGAGCGTGTCGTGGTGTCCGGAGTCGTCGGCCAGCACGGTGGCCAGCACCCGGCCTTGATCGGTGAGCAGCGGGTGGCCTGTCGAAAGATACGCCTGCCAGGGCACTTTCACGGTGTCGGCCACGTTCAGCCGCTCCCACGGCGCATCGGCGCGCAGCAGGAGCACGTGGGCGCAGGCGGATCCGGCCGGGTCGCTCAGCCGGACGCGGGTGCCGCGACCCAGAACGACATTGGCGTAGCCACTCGGCGGAATGCGTTGCGACCAAGTGATCTTGGCGGACGGCACGTCGGAGGGGAGGTTCGGGGCCGCGAGAGTCGCGGCCGCGGCTTGGGCGCGAGCGTGCGAGCGCGCGGCCTCGGTGGACGCGGTGCCCGTGGGGGAGTCGGTCATGGTGTTCCCTTTTCGAGTGATCCGTGCGCGGCGGCAGGCAGAACCGCCGCGCACGGCATGGATGCGGTCAGGCCGGTTGGACGGCGGGTTCGCCGCTCGTCTCGGCGCGCGGAGCGGCGACGACGAACCGGTGTACGACCGCGCCGACAGCCGCCACGGTGAGCACGAAAAGCGGTGCGGCCCAGAGCATCCACCAGCCGCCGCCGTGCGGCGTGTACACCTCGGCGCGCGGCCAGGCCAGATTGATCGCCATGGCGATGCCCCACACCACGGCGAGCGCGTTGACCGGAATGCCGAAGCGGCCCAGGCTGAACAGCGATTCGTCGGCGGTCTCCGTCGTGGGGCCCCAGCCCTTCAGCCGCCGGATCAGCAGCGGAACGGTGACCAGCAGATAGGCCACGTAGAGCGAGACGATGCAGACGCTGGCGAGGGTGGCGAAGATCGCCGCGTTGCCGAGATTGACCACCAGCAGACCGATGCCGAGCAGACCGATCACCACGGCGGGCAGCACGGGTGTGCCGTACCGAGGATGCACCGCGGCGAGCCTGGCGGCGAAGGGCAGTTTGCCGTCGCGGGCCATGGAGAACATCAGCCGCGAGCCCGCCGTCTGAATCGCCAAGGTGCACACCATGATCGCGATGGCGACGCAGGCGAGCAGGACCTTGCCCGCCGGGCTGTCCAGCTTCGCGGTGAGCACGTAGGCGAGACCCTCGGTGGCCAGCGTGCCGTCGGTCAGGCTCGGGGCCGCCATCAGCGCGCCGAGTAGCATGAGCCCGCCGCCGAGCGCGGACACCGACAGCGCGGTCAGAATGGTGCGCGGCGCGACTCTGCGCGGATTCTTCGTCTCCTCGGAAAGCTCACCGGCGGAATCGAATCCGACCATCACGTAGGCGGCCATCAGGCCGGAGACGAGGAACGCGGCCCAGTACGGTCCCGGCGCGGCCTGATCGGTCTGCAACACGACACCGGGTCCGCGTTCGGCGTTCACGAAGAACAGGCCGATGATCGCGGCGATGCCGACGATCTCGATGGTGACGCCGATGGAGTTGATCTTCGCCATCAGGTCGATGCCGATGACGTTGATCGTCGTGGTGACGACGAGCAGGATGCTGCCGAGCAGCACCGCGTTGGTCGCGCCAGAGGCGGAGGTGAGCGCGGTGTCCTCGCCGACGATCTGGAATCCGCTCCAGATCGTCGGCAGCACAACTTGCAGGGCGATGGCGGCCGCGGCGGCGGTGACGATCTGCGCGATGACCATCATCCAGCCCGCGAACCAGCCGACGAGTTCGCCGCCGAGCCGCCGCGACCACTGATAGATGCAGCCGGAGAGCGGGTAGCGGGCGGCCAGTTCGGCGAAATTCAGCGCGACGAGGAACTGCCCGGCGAAGACGATCGGCCAGGTCCAGAAGAAGGCGGCGCCGCCGAACGAATAGCCGAAGCCGAAGAACTGGAAGATCGTGGTGAGAATCGAGACGAACGAGAAGCCCGCCGCGAACGAGGCGTAGCGGCCCAGTTTGCGGTGCAGCACCGGCCGATAGCCGAAACTGGCGAGGTCTGCGCTGTCGACGTTGGCGTCGGAGGATGGGGGCGGAGCGACTGTTGTGGCCATGGGCGGGGTCCTTCGGCGTGCGGCCAATACCTATCGCATGACAGTTTTGCGCTCGGGATCGCGATTTCGGTGTCCGCCGTGTATCGCTTGCGGCAACGCCGGCAACTTCTGCGTTGCCTGAGTTTCTGTCAAGTGACAGAAACCTCTCCGTTGCGTGACGGCCGCGGCGGGCCCGACCTTCGGCGTCGGTAGCCAGTGCGAGAATGGGCACGTGGCAAACCCAGGTCCCGGCCGTCCCCGTCTGGAACAGCGACCCCGCCGCGGCCATACGCCGCGCGCCGAGATCCTGGACGCGGCAGGCGAATTGTTCACCACCAAGGGCTACGCCAATACGTCCACGAGGGCGGTGGCCGACGCGGTCGGAATCCGTCAGGCCTCGCTGTACCACCACTTCGCCGCCAAGGACGACATCCTCGACGCGCTGCTCACCGAAACCATCGCCACCCCACTGGAACTCGCCGAGCGACTGCGCGCCGAAGCCGAACCCGCGCCAACCCGGCTCTACGCGCTGGCCTGGTACGACGTGCGCCAGCTCTGCGCGGCGCGCTGGAATCTCGGTGCCCTGTACCTGCTTCCCGAGCTGCGCACCAAGCGCTTCGCGGCGTTTCGCCTTCGTCGCGACGAATTGCGCGGGCACTACGAGACATTGGCCGAGGCGGTGATCGAAGGCGCGGGCGCGGCGGGCATTCCGGGCGCGGAGGTTCTGCCGTTCCGGCTCGTGGAGACGGTGATCAGCATCCGGTCCGACGAGGGCAGCGCGCCCGCCTACGCCGAGCAGACCATTCCGGACGCCGCGCTGCGCATGCTCGGCTGGACCGGAGACCTGGAGGAGGCGCGCGCCGACGCGGCCGTTCTGTTGGAACGGCTCGCCGAGGGCTGAGACGGGCGGGTCAGCCCTTGCCGCGACCCGCCTTGAAACCGAAGTCCCAGTTGTACATTCGCGCGATCTCCATGACACCCGCGCCGGGCCTGCCCGCGGGCGGGCGGATGAAGGTGCCCTCGCGGCGGACCACCAGCTCGCCGTTGATGTTCTCGATGTGCGCGAGCACCGCGTCCCGCGAGTCGTCCATGCAGCCGTCGAGCGTCATCTCGATCGGCGGGCAGTTCAACGGATACAGCGTCGCGGTGGCCTGGACGCCGCGGAAATCGTTGGCGCCCTCGTAGATCGAGGTGAACACCAAAATTCGGCGGAACTGCGCGGTGAAATCCAGGTTGATGTCCAGGTTCTCGCCGGTGGCGCTGCCGCCCGTGCGGTCGTCCTGGTCCAGCCGGATGAACGGCGGGCGGTCCAGCGCGCCGAACGAACGGTCGAGTGCGCGCACCGAACCGATGCGTCCGTCGGCCAGCTCGAAGAAGCAGCTGAGGTCCAGATCCAGCCCGCCGCCGCCGCGCCGCCTGCCGAACAGGCCGCCGCCGCGGTGGGATTGACTGGTCCAGTTCAGGTTCACCCGCATGGTGCCGCCGGTCGCGCCCTGCTTGGTGAGCGAGACCGAGGGCGCTTCCTTGGTGAGCGAGATCTTGCTCATGTTCACCGGCGCGCCACCGCCTTGCGGGGGCGGCGGGGGCGCGTACTGCTGCTGCGGAGGCGGAGGCGCGTACTGCGGCTGGGGTGGCGGGGGTGCGTACTGCTGCTGCGCGAATTGCGTTGGCGGCGGCGCGTATTGCTGCGGGGGCGGCGGCGGTGCGTACTGCTGTTGCGGCGGAGCGTACGGCTGCTGCTGCGGCGGAGCGTACTGCTGCGGCGGCGCGAACTGCTGGGTCGGCGCGGGCGGCGGTGTCTGCTGAGCGGGCGGCGTGGGCTGCTGTGCCGCGGGCGCCGGATCGTCGTCGACGGAGATGCCGAAATCGGTCGCCAGACCGGCCAGCCCGGAGGCGTAGCCCTGACCCACCGCGCGGAACTTCCACGCGCCCTGGCGGCGGTACAGCTCGCCGAGCACGAACGCGGTCTCGGTGGTGGCGCCGGTGCTGTCGAAGCGCGCCACCTCGGCGCCGGTCGCGGCATCCAGCACCCGCACGTAGAGGCCCTGGAACTGGCCAAAGGTGCCGCCGTCGGCGGATGCCGCGATGACGACAGTCTCGACCTGGGGTTCGACCTGCGCCAGCTGCACCGACAGCACGTCGAGGACCGTCGGGCCCTGCTGTTTGCCCTCGTGCCGGACCGCGCCCGACGGGTGCAGCGGCTGGTTGTAGAAAACGAAGTCGTTGTCGGAGCGGACCTTACCGCCGACCAGCAACAGGGCCGAAGCATCCGCGTCCGGGATTCCAGGGCCCGACTGCCACCCCAGCTCGATGCGGACCGCGGACATCGGCACCGCAACGTTGGCGCCCTTCATCATCGACACAGCAGTCAACGTATACGACGCGGGTGGTGCTCGTCATCCGTGTTCGGCGCCAGGGCGGGGATCGATTCGTGCGCGCACGGTTCAGCGCGTGGGCGGGGCGATGTTCCAGTGCGCGTTCAGCGCGCCCGCGATCTCCGGCAGCACCGTCACCGGAACCCGCTTGTGGCGCAACATCTCCCGGATCTGCTTGACCTGGTCGCGTTTGCGCAGGTCGTAGGCGCCGGAAACCGGCCGGACCACCGGCGGGATGGACAACAGCACCAGTTCGCCGTGCCGCTCGTCGCCGCCCGACAGATCGAGCGCCAGCGACCAGCGCGCCCGCTCGTCCAGCGTGAAGCGGCCCGCGACCACCCGGTCCCAATCGATGCTCGACTCCGCCCACGGCGTGCGGCGATAGATCGCGCCCTCGGTGAGCACGATCGCGTCGCGCCCGAAGAGCGCGACCAGGAGCGCGATGCCCGCGACCGCGCCCGCGAGCAGGCCGGTGAACACCCGGTTCAGCCCGAATCCGGTGACGATCGCCGCGCACACGAGAACGGTCACCGCGATGCCGAGCATGCCGTAGAGCATCGCTCGCCGAGTCGGGACCACACCCGCGCGCACCATCGTCATACCGTCGCACCTCCTCGCAACTACGGGCTCACCGTACCCGCCCGCCCACCGGCCCGACCCGCGGCCGACAGAGCGCCGGTGCCCGCCTTGCCACACAGGTATCACACGGTTCACACAGGCGGTGCCTATGTGGACCGTGTGGAACTTCTGTGGCAACCATCCGCACCGCGCGGCGCGGTGCGGTGGTCGGGTGTGGTGGGAGGCGTCAGGCGCGTAGTGCGACCGCGGCCTCCGCGGTGTGGACCAGGAATTGCAGGCTCTGTTGGAAGTAGAGCCGCACGGAGTCGGCGTCGTGCGAGAGGTAGCCGATGGAGAGGTCCTGGCCGAGGCTGAGGTCGAAGTCGCCGCCGCGGGTGGTCAGCACGAACGCGCCGTCGATGGCCGGGGCCCAGATGATCTCGCCCTCGGGGACCAGGCGTTCGATGTGGGTGCGGATCATGTGGCCGTGGTCGGAGGTCTCGCTCACCGCGGTGTACAGGTCGGCGCTCAGCAGCACCGAGTACGGTCCGTCGACACCGGCCAGGCGCAGCGCGCTCAGCGCCTGGGCGACGGCCTCCGGGACCAGGCGCGGGTCCTCGGGCACCTGGATCGGCTCGTTCGACGAGCTCGCGCGGATGCCGGTGATGCTCGCACCGGCGTAGCCCTCGAAGATGGCGCGGTCCTCGGCGAAGGCGATGCGCCGCGCGGCCTCCTTCACCGGATCCAGATCGGTGTCCTTGGCGCCGCGCTCCACGTTGTCGAGTTCCTCGCGGGAGAGCGTGAACGGCACCCGCAGCTCGACCAGCGGCGCGACGACGCGCTGGCGCGCCTGCACGCCCTCGTCCGGCGCGGCGATCGGGGTGGTGCGGCCGAGGCCGACGGCGGAGTAGTCGGTGCCGTGCGGGCCGGACACGTCGACCACCCGGCGGCCCGCGATGTGCCGCTTGAAGGTGCGGGTCGCCTCTTCCTCGATCGCCGTCCATGCCTCGGAGGTGATCGGCGCGAGTTCGCGATGGAGGTTGTTCACGGAATGCTCCTTTTCAACGTGCCGATACCGAGTGAGCCGTCGCCCGCCACTGCGGACATACCAACGTCGTTGCGTGGCAAAGATTCCTCGCCCGTCTCCGGTGGCGGCGGAAGCTCGTCGAAGAAGTCCAGCGGCGGCGCGAAGAACAGTGTGCCGGTGACCGCGACCGAGAAATCCAGAATCCGGTCGTAGGCCGCCTCTTCGGTGCCCTCGAACATCCGCGAGAGCATGGTCTCGGTGACGCTCGGGGTGGCCGCGTACGCGATGTAGTAGGTGCCGAACTGGCCCTCGCGTACGCTGCCGAACGGCATGTTGGCGCGCACGATCTGTCGTTCGGTGCCGTCCGCGTCGACCAGGGTGTTCACCGCGACGTGCGAATCGGCGGGCTTGTCCTCGTCGGAGAGCTCGAAATCGTCCAGCTTGGTGCGGCCGATGATCTTCTCCTGCTGCTCGACCGTCAGCGCGCGCCATTCGTCGAGCGGATGCAGATACTTCTGCACGACAACGTAACTGCCACCGGCGAATTCGGGATCCTCGTCGCCGACCAGCGCGGCGCCGATCGCGGCCGAACCCTCCGGATTCTCGGTGCCGTCCACGAAGCCGAGCAGATCGCGCTGCTCGAAATAACGGAAGCCGACGGTCTCGTCGACGATGGTCGCCGCGCCCGCGAGCCGGTCGCCGATCACCATCGCCAGCTCGAAGCATGCGTCGTGCACCTCGGACCTGATGTGGAACAGCAGATCGCCCGGCGTCGACGGCGCCCGGTGGTGTTCGCCGACGAACTCGCGCAGCGGATGCAGCTCGGCGGGGCGCGGCCCGGCGAACAGGCGGTCCCACGCGTCCGAGCCGATCGAGGTCACACAGCTCAATCCGGCGCCGGGCAATCGAAAACCGACCGAACGGCGCAAACCGGGCATATCGGCGAGCAGATCGCGCACCGTCGCCTCGCCACCCTCGTCGATGGTGGCGACGAGGAAGATCGCGGCCGGCGTGAGCGGTTCGAGGATCGGCTGCGGCTCACCCATGAGCTCGAGCATATTGGCGCGCTGCCGCGCGCGTGTTCGCGGGCTGTGTTTTTGGCGCGCTGGCGCGCGCGTGTTCGCGGCCTTTTATGTCTCGCTGCCCAGCGGTCGAGACTCGCGACTGCGTCGCATGCGCTTCGACCGCTGGGCAGCGAGACGGCCGCGAACGGGCTCGTAAGACTCGCCCTGGGGGTGGTTGGTAGGGCGTTGACGGCACGTTTGTTTCCCGGCCCTGCCTGGCTCGTGTGTGCGCTACTTCGCGACGGTCAGCAGGAACGCGACGTCGTCGACGGCTTTCACGCTGTGCCGCGCCTTCGGGACGACGAGCAGGTCGCCCGCGGAGCCCTTCCATTCGTTGGCGCCGCTGATCAAGGTGAGGGTGCCGGTGAGCACCAGCAGGGTGGCGTCGCCCGCGTTGTCGTGTTCGGCGAGGCTCTGGCCCGCGGTGAGGCCGACGACGGTCTGGCGCAGCGTATGGGCGTGACCGCCGTAGATGGTCTGCGAGCTGCGCCCGCTGGTGGCAGTTGCGGCCAATTTCAATTGCTGGCGAGCGACCGCGGTCAGGGATTTCTTGTCCATGAGACTGCCTTTCGCGTCACATCCGCCGGTGCAGGGCTGGTGTCACCGACTCTGGGCGCTCGGGCGGACGATGGTCCGCACCGCCGCTTAACTGGAGTATGCCCGACAGTGGCCGCCCGCGTGCCGGGTTTGCCCGGCCTGCCCCGTAGGCGGCGTGTTGCGGCGGGCGACCGCGGTCAGTCGGCGGTGCGGCGCAGATACCGGCGGATGCGGAAGCGCAGGCCGGTCGTGGACGTGCGCCATTCCTCCGGCTCGTCCGCGTGCCATTCGGGACCGATGGTGGGCGCGTGCGCGTCGCCCTGGACGCTGATCTCCACTTCGGTCACCAGCAGCTCGGTCGCGAAATCCATGGCGGCGCGGTAGATTTCGCCGCCGCCCGCGATCCACACCGGATCCGGCGCCGAGAGCTCGAGCGCCTCGGTCAGCGAACCAGCGCGTTCGGCGCCCGGCGCGGACCAGTGCGGCTGCCTGGTCACCACGATGTTGCGTCGCCCGGCCAGCGGGCGGAACTTGGTCGGCAGCGAATCCCAGGTGCGCCTGCCCATGATCACCGGGTGGCCCCAGGTCGCGGTGCGGAAGTTGGCCATGTCCTCGGGGACGCGCCAGGGGATGGTGTTCTCGAAGCCGATGACGCCGTCGGGAGTCTGGGCCCAGATCAGGCCGATGGTGCGGGTGCGCATCGCCGTACTCACACCGCCACCGGCGCCTTGATGGCTGGATGATGTTGGTAGTCGACCACTTCGACGTCCTCGTAGGCGTAATCGAACAGGCTCGCCGCGCGGCGCAAGCGCAGCCGCGGGAACGGATACGGCTCGCGGCGCAGCTGCTCGGTGACCTGCTCGACGTGGTTGTCGTAGATGTGGCAGTCGCCGCCGGTCCAGATGAAGTCGCCGGGTTCGAGCCCGGTCTGCTGGGCAACCATGTGGGTGAGCAGCGCGTAGCTGGCGATGTTGAACGGCACGCCGAGGAACAGGTCCGCGCTGCGCTGGTACAGCTGGCAGGACAGCTTCCCGTCGGCGACGTAGAACTGGAAGAACGCGTGGCAGGGCGCCAGCGCCATCTTGTCCAGCTCGGCGACGTTCCACGCGGAGACGATGATGCGGCGCGAATCCGGGTCGGTGCGCAAGGTGTCGAGCACCTGGCCGATCTGGTCGATGTGCGCGCCGTCCGGCGTCGGCCAGGAGCGCCACTGCACGCCGTAGACGGGACCCAGCTCGCCATGCGGATCGGCCCACTCGTCCCAGATCGTCACGCCGTGCTCGCGCAGCCAGCCGACGTTCGAATCACCGCGCAGGAACCACAGCAGTTCGTACACGATCGACTTGAGGTGCACCTTCTTCGTGGTGATCAGCGGGAAGCCCGCCCCGAGGTCGTAGCGCAGCTGATGGCCGAACACGCTGCGGGTGCCGGTGCCGGTGCGATCCGCTTTCGCGGTCCCGGTCGCCAACACCAGGCGGAGCAAATCCTCGTACTGCGTATCCGTCGCCACGGTTGGCAAGCTTACTTGTCCGTACCTGCGCGCCCGACCGCCTGTAGCGGGTCCGCCGACGTCGCGCGCCGTGCTCTCGACAAGGCGACCAAAGGTCACCTGTCGGCTGTCGGCCCCACCAAGTGTCACCTTTGTCGAGTTCCGTGGTCGGGTGTGCGGACTGCCGATGGGCGACTGAAGGTGACCTGTGGGGTGTCGGGCCGACCAAAGGTCACCTTCGGTCGGGGTCGGCCGCTTCCGGGTGTGGGTGCGGACTGCCGATGGGCGACTGAAGGTGACCTGTGGGGTGTCGGGGCCGCTTTGGTCGGGGTCTGTGGGTGTGGGTGGGCGCGGGCGCGGGGGGCTGGCAAGCTTTCGGGCATGCGCAAGCTCTTCGTGATCGGCATCGGTGCGGGTGACCCGGACCAGGTGACGGTGCAGGCGATCAAGGCCATGCGGCAGGTCGACACGTTCTTCGTGATCGCCAAGGGCGTCGAGAAACAGGAGCTGCTCGACGTGCGGACCGCGATCCTTGCCGAGCACGTCGAGCGGCCGTACCGGGTCGTGGAGATCACCGATCCGCCGCGCGATCGCGATCCGGCCGACTACCGCGGCGTCGTCGCGGACTGGCACGAGCGAAGGGCCACGCTGCTCGCGGAGGCCTTCGCGGCGGAGGACGGTGTCGGCGGGATTCTGGTGTGGGGTGATCCGTCGCTCTACGACAGCACCCTGCGCATGGTGGAGCTGGTGCTGGACAGCGGGCGGACCACCTTCGACTACGAGGTGATCCCCGGCGTGACCAGTGCGCAGGCGCTGGCCGCGCGGCACCGCATGGTGCTGCACCGCATCGGCGAACCGGTGCACGTCACCACCGGACGACGCCTGCGCGAGGAGGGGCTCGGCCCCGGCTCGACCCTGGTCATGCTCGACGGTGAGTGCTCCTTCACCGAGCTGCCCGGCGACGACGTGCACATCTGGTGGGGCGCCTACCTCGGCATGCCGGACGAGGCGCTCGTCGCGGGACCGCTGCGCGCGGTGCAGGACGAGATCCTGGCGCGGCGGGCCGCGCTGCGTGAGCAGAAGGGCTGGATCATGGACATCTACCTGTTGCGTCGCGGCTGATCGTTCGACCAGGGGCTGTCGGTGGTCTTCAGTACCCTGGACCCGTGCCCGAGCTACCGGAAGTGGAGGCGTTGGCGCAGTTCCTGCGGGAACACGCGGTCGGCGCGGTGGTGGGGCGTGTCGACGTGGCCGCGTTGAGTGCGGTCAAGACGTTCGACCCGCCCGTGACGGCGCTGTCCGGACGGGACGTGACGGGCGCGGGCCGCTGGGGCAAGTTCCTCGGCATGGACTGCTCGGGCCTCTGGCTGATCACCCATCTGTCCCGCGGCGGGTGGCTGCGCTGGATCGACGAGCCGAGCCCGACCCCGCCGAAACCGGGCGGCAAGAGTCCCTTGGCGCTGCGGGTGCATTTCTTCACGACCGAGGGCGCGACGCCCGCGTTCGATCTGACCGAGGCGGGAACCAAGAAGCGGCTCGCGGTCTACGTCGTCGAGGATCCGAAGATGGTGCCCGGCATCGCGCGGCTCGGGCCGGACGCACTCGAGGTCACCGAGCCGCAGTTCGACGAGATCCTGCACGGCACCTCGCAGCGGATCAAGACGGCCATCGTCGACCAGTCGCTGCTGGCAGGTATCGGCAACGCCTACTCCGACGAGATCCTGCACACCGCCAAGGTCTCGCCGTTCGCGAACACCAAGACCCTCTCCGCCGAGAAGACCGCGCAACTGTACGAGGCGATGCGCTCCGTGCTCACCGACGCGGTCCAGCGCTCGGTCGGCCAGGCCGCGGCGCGGCTCAAGGGCGAGAAGCGCTCGGGCATGCGGGTGCACGCGCGCACCGGGCAGCCGTGCCCGGTCTGCGGCGACACCGTCCGCGAGGTCTCCTACGCCGAACGGTCCTTTCAGTACTGCGCGACCTGCCAAACCGGCGGCAAGGTGCTCGCCGACCGCAGGATGTCGCGGCTGCTGAAGTGAACCGTCAGGTCAGTGTCGGGACGCGAATGCCCTGCCAGGCCAGACGTTTCGCGCGATCCGGGTCGTGCTCGAGCCGGGTGGGAGCGTCGATGATCAGCGTGGCCCGGCTGTCCTCGGTGTAGGCGGGCCAGGACGGCAGCGGTGCGCCGGTGCGCGCGAAGGAAGTCCAGTTGTCCTGGAACTGTTCGGTCACCGCGAGCAGGCCGCGGCGTCCGCCCGCCGCGGTGAAGGCGCGCCCGATCGGGCTGTCGGCCACGCCGAAGACCGGGATCAGTTCGGTCGCGTGGGTGGCGCCGATACCGGCGAGTTGCAGTGCGCGCGGGGCGAAGTCGTAGCGGTAGGCGTAGGTCGGCGCGTGGCGACTGTGCCCCTCCATCACCGTCACCGACGGACGCCAGAACACGTAGTCACCGCCCATCCGCACGGCGACACGCGGCTGCGGATACCCGGGATAGGCCGCGGCGACGCGGGCCTCGACTCCCTCCCCGGCGCGGGCGAACAGCGCGTGCAGGCGGGTGGGATTGGTGGGCAGGTGATCGGCGAAGCGGGCGAACAGCGTGCCCTCCTCCCGATTGGTGCCGATGATCAGCGGCACCCGGTGGGCGGTGCCGTCGGTGATCGCTTCGATGGGGGACTTCGGCAGGAAATCTCCGTCGACCACCGGGCAGATCGCGAAAAGCCCTGGCCGCTCCCGCAGCACCGCGCCGCTGGTCCGGTCGACGGCCCTGCGGATGTCATTGGCGGGGGCTTCGGTGAGGGCACGGGCGACGTCGCCGGGATCGGCGCCGAGCGCTGAGACGCAGCGGCGGGCGAACACCTGCGCGTCCTCGGCGTTCAAAGCCCAATCGGCGGGCGGACTTTGGGCGATGCCGCGATGGAAGAGTCCGCGCGCGGCGGGGGTGGCGAGCAGCGCGAGCACGGCGTGCGCGCCAGCGGATTCACCGAAGATGGTGACGTTGTCGGGATCGCCGCCGAACTCGGCGATGTTGCGCTGCACCCATTCGAGCGCGGCGACCTGATCGCGCAGACCGAGGTTCGAATCGAAGGGGCGTTGCGGCGTGCCGAAGGCGCTGAAGTCGACGTAGCCGAACGCGCCGAGCCGGTAGTTCAGCGAGACGACGACCGCGTCGCCGTGCAGGGCGAGCCGCGCTCCGGAATACAGCGTCAGCGCCGAGGTGCCGATCAGGTAGCCGCCGCCGTGGATGAACACCAGCACCGGTCGCGGACCCGAGGACGGCGCGGCTGGCGCGGTGACGTTCAGCGTCAGAGAGTCCTCGCTGGTCGGCTGGTACGCCCTCGGCCCGATGCGAGCACCCGCCCGATGCTGCATGGAAGCGTTGCCGAACTCGGTGGCGATGCGCACCCCGGACCAGGGCCGCACCGGTTGCGGAGCGCGAAATCGCAGGTCTCCCACCGGCGGTGCCGCGTACGGCACCGAGCGCCAGCGCAGCACGCGGCGGCCCCGGCGACCGCGGACGACACCGTCGGCGGTCTGCACATCGATCGTTGCCACCATTGATCGATGGTAACTGGATCAGGTTCTAGTTGGGCGAGAGCTAGGAGCGGCGGGCCTCCAGCAGGCGCAGCCAGATCTCGCTGACCGTCGGATACGCGGGGACCGCGTGCCAGAGTGTGTCGAGCGGGATCTTGCCGACGACGGCGATGGTGGCGGCGTGCAGCAGCTCGCCGACCTCGGGTCCGACGAACGTCGCGCCGAGCAGGGTGTCGGAGGCGGTGTCGATGACGATCTTGGCTCGGCCGGAATAGTTTTCACGGGCCAGCGTCGAGCCTGCGACCGCGATGTCGATCTCCACGCTGTCGACGTCGTAGCCCGAGCGCCGGGCCGCGGCTTCGGTCAGGCCGACCGCGGCGACCTCGGGATCGGTGAACACCACCTGCGGGACCTGCTCGTGGTCGGCGGTCGCTGCGTAGCGCGCTCCGGCGAGCGGGCGGCCCTCGGCACGCGCGGCGATCACGTCGCCGCAGACCCTGGCTTGGTACTTGCCCATATGTGTCAGTGCCGCACGGTGATTCACGTCGCCCACCGCGTACAGCCACTGGCCGGGCACGTCGCGCGCGGACAGGTGGTCGTCCACCTCGACGTAGCCGTCCGTCAATCCGACGGACGAGAGCCCGAGTTCCGCGGTCGCGGGCCCGCGACCGGCCGCGACCACGATCTCGTCGGCCTCGATAGTTTCGGAATGGGCGCCGCGCGTCCGCACGGTGACGGGGCCGCCGTGAATCCGGCCCTCGCCGGTGTCCTTCGGTTCCGAGCGCGTGACACGCTCCGGTTCGGTCTCGAACAGCGCCCGGACGCCGGAAGCGGCCAGTGCGTCGGCGACCCGCTGCCCGGCGAACGGCTCGGTATTGGTGAGCAGCGCCCTACCCCGCACCAGCAGGGTGACCTCGCTACCGAGCGCGGCGAGCCAGGTCGCCGCTTCGCATGCGACCACGCCGCCGCCGATCAACACCACGCGCTGCGGGATCTCGTGCAGGTTGGTCGCGTCGCGCGAGGTCCAGGGGAGGGCGTCGCGCAGGCCGGGCACGTCGGGGACGCGGGCTCGGGATCCGGTCGCCAGCACCACCGCGTGCCTGGCGCGCAGCGTGCGGCCGTCGACCTCGACCAATCGCTCCCCGGCGAGACGCCCAGCGCCGCGGATCACCTCGATGCGGCTGCTCTCGGCCCACTCGACCTGCCCGGAGTCGTCGTGGTCGTGCACGATCCTGTCGCGGCGAGCGAGCACCGCCTTGGCGTCCAAACCGTTCGCATCGATGCCAGGCACCGCGCGGGCGGCGGCGAGCAGGTGCCCGGGGCGCAGCAGCGCCTTGCTCGGCATACAGGCCCAGTAGGAACATTCGCCGCCGAGCAGTTCGCGCTCCACGATGGCGGCGGTGCGGTCGCTGCCCGCGATGGCGTAGGCGGCCGCGTTCTCTCCCGCGGGCCCACCGCCGATCACGATGACGTCGTATTCGGCGGACGGCTCGGAACTCACTGCAGATAACCCTCGACCTGGCGCGGCGAGCTGACCTGCGCCTCGTCCGGGGAGGCGCCCGCGTCGATCCTGGCCCTGCGCTGCCGCAGCAGATCCCAGCACTGATCGAGCATGACCTCCAGTTCGGCAAGGCGCTGCCGTTCGGTCACCGGGTCCACCTCGCCGGAGGTCGCCTTCGAGCGCAGTTCGTGCTCGTCGTCGACCAGTTGCTTGATGCGTTCCAGGATGTCCTGTTCGGTCATGAGTCACCACTTCGATACTCGGAGGTATACGGCAGGACGTGCAGCGACCGGGTTGCGGTCATGGACCATGCTACGACCGGGTCCGGTGTGGGCGGAGAGGTCCGGGACGGGCCGGATCGGAGGAGTCGGTGGGCGAGCTGGTCGTTCGTGGGCCGCGGATCGTTCGCGTTCGAGCTGAGGCCGTCTGGGGATCGCGGTGCGGCGTGCCGACGGAGAGGTCGCTGATCTGCGCGTGCCGGCTGGGCTGGTGATCAGCAGCCCGCCGGGCGCGGCAGCGTTTCGGCCAGGCAGTCGGCGGCGATCGGCACGGCCGTGCGCAGGTCACGCGAGCTCGGCGCCGCGTAGCCGATGGCGATGCCGAAGGTGCTCGGCGGCGCGGAGTGGGTGCCGGGCTGGGAGCGGAGATGGTGCCGTGCCAGGCCGTCGACGACGACGCCGCGCGCCTCGGCCGCGGCGACCGCGCGTCGTTCGGCCGCCGCTGTCGGCAGCGGCACGACGACGTGCGAACCCGCGTCGTCGCCGAGGACGGTCAGTCCGCGCCGGCGCAGTTCGGTGACGACCAGCTCCCGGCGCGGCGGAAGCGCGCGCCGCAGCCTGCGCAGGTGCCTGGCCAGGTCGCCGTGCGCGGCGAGTTCGACGAGGACGCGCTGGCCCGCCGGGCTCGGCGAGGTACCGGTGCGATCGCGATGCGCGAGCACCGCCGCGGTGATCCACGGCGCCGCGACCAGCCAGCCGACGCCGAGGACCGGAGACAGGATCTTGCTCGTGGTGCCGAGATGCACGACCACATCGGGCGCCATCGCGGCGAGCAGCGGGAGCGGCGCGGTGTCGTAACGCAATTCGCCGTCGTAGTCGTCTTCGATGACGAATATTCCCGCGCGCCGCGCGAATTCGACGAGCTGGACGCGACGAGCTGCGGGCATTCGCGCGCCGAGCGGGAACTGGTGCGCCGGTGTGCAATACACCGCCTTGATATCGGTCGGAAGATCGTCGACGCGCAGACCCTCGGCGTCCACCGGCACCGGAAGCACCCGGATGCCCGCGGCCAGAAAGGCGCCCGCCGCGCGCTGATAACCGGGGTCCTCCATGGCGACGGTGTCACCGGGGCGCAGCAGTGCGGACGCGAGTTCGCCCACCGCGGAACTGGTTCCGGCGGTGGCGAGTACGACTGTGTCGCTGCCCGCGCTCAGTCCCCGGTGGCGGAGCAGGTGTTCGGCGACAGCCGCGCGGTATTCCGGTTCCCCCGACCGGTCTTTGCGCACGATCGGCGGCTGGTCGGAGGCGGCACGCCAGGCGCGGCGCCATGCCGTTCGGTCGATGGCCTCGACGCAGGGCGCGCCGGGGCCGAGGTCGTAACCGGGGCCTTCGGCGTCGGTGCCGCCGGTGACCCGGTGGTGTGCGGGCGCGGCGGCCGGGGCCGTGGTGAGGTAGGTGCCCGATCCGCGCTTGCCCGCGATCCAGCCTTCGGCGTGCAGTTGGTCGTAGGCCGCGGCGATCACCGTCCGGCTCACGCCGAGTCGTTGCGCCAATGCCCGCGAGGACGGCAGGCGGTCCGAGGTCCGCAGCAGGCCCGAGGTCGCCGCGGCGCGCAGACCGTCGGCGACCTGCACCGCCAGCGGTTCGGGTGCGTCGCGATCGAGCGCGAGCGGTAGTTCGTCGAGCATCCTGGCACCTCGGATTGGACTGTGAGAATCAGGCTGAATTGGCTATTTCAGAATGCCACTTCGCGGTGGACGCTGTCCTCATGACCAACTCGCTCAGCGCTCGGCCGCCCCTCTCGCCCACCCCGCGCAGCACGCTGACCCGGTCGAAGGAACGCGGCCGCAGCGACCGCGCCGAACTCGACGCCGTACTCGACGCCGGTCTGATCTGCCACCTCGGCGTCGTTCTCGGCGGCAGCCCCGTGGTGCTGCCGACCGCCTACGGCCGCGACAGCGACACCCTCTACCTGCACGGATCGACCGGCTCGGGCAGTATGCGCGCCGCGCTGACCTCCGACATCTCCGTCGCGGTCACGCACGTCGACGGCATCGTCTACGCCCGCTCCGCGATGCACTTCTCGATGAACTACCGCTCGGCGGTGGTGCACGGGAAGGCTCGGGAGCTGACCGATCCCGACGAGCGCATGCACGCCCTGCGGGTGATCGTCGAGCACGCGGCTCCCGGCGCGTGGGACCGGGTGCGGCCGCCGAACAAGAAGGAACTCGCCGCGACCATGGTGCTGGCGCTCGACCTCACCGAGGCGTCGGTCAAAGTCCGGGAGGGCGGACCGAAGGACGATCCCGAAGACGCGGACAGCCCGACATGGGCCGGTGTGCTGCCGCTGCGTCAGGTGTGGGACGCGCCGATCGATTCGCCGGACCTGGCGGCGGGGATCGGGGTGCCGTCCGATGTGCTGGAGCGGACTGCGACGGGGGTTTCGTTGGCGCGCTGAGTGATTGGGCAGTGCTCATGGCCCGCCGTTCGGCCTGCGCCGTCGTATCGCCGGGGAGCCGCACGGAACGCCGACAGGCGCACATCCGGTAACTATTTCGCTCCCGGCGCCGGACCCGCACCACCCTAGACGGCGACTCGGCGTCGAGCGCTCACGTGAGCGCTCGGCAGTGCCATGCCGGTGGGCCGCTCACCACGGTGACCCGGTGAGCCCGAGGCGCGCCGCCCTCTCGACGGTGAGTTCGCGCAGGGCCGTGGCGGATTCGATGGCGAGGTCGAGGGCGACCAAGGAGAGGAAGTAGTCGTCGCCGGTGCGGCACAGGTAGCCGGACAGGCGGGTGCGGGGGAGTCGGGACGCGGTGAGACCCGGATGGATGGCGCGGGCGGCGACACCGATGCAGGGGTGCGTACCGATCGTGCGCAGCGAATCGGGGAGCGTTCCGATGTTGGAGCACAAGATATCTCGTTCGCCAGCGCCCTTGGACAGTGCGTAGGCCCAGCGGTCGGGGATCACTTGGAGCAGTTCCTCGGGCATGCCGCCGGGGCTGGACATCCGGTGTTCGTAGGCGGCGCGGGCCTTGGCGCGCAGCGTCGCCGGGGTATCGGAGCGATCGACGACGATCTCGGTCATCGCGAGGTCGTTGTCCACTCGCGGTTCGTCGCGGGTGTCGACAGGGAGGCTCGCTCCGATCTCCGGTCCGGGAAACCCAGTGGCCCACAGCAGGTTCGCGATCAAATGGATGAACAAGCTGTTCGCGGTGCCGCCGTGCTCCTCCGCCACGCTGTCCCACTCGGCGTCACCGAACCGCACCACCGCACTGTGCACGCGCAGTTCGTTCCCGCCCACCCGCACCGGCGCGCTGGATACGGGCCGTACCGGAATGCCGTGGCGCAGCGCCCGAACCGTGCCACCCACGACGATCGACCACTGGCGAACCGCGTCCGCCCAATCGGACTCGCACGGAGCTGTCGACGGTGCCGCGATCGGCTCGGGCGAGATGACGGCCCGGGCTGAATCGTTCTCGACCGCAGTCGGATTCACAAGCCGACCGGCGCTCGCGCCTGCGCCCGCAAGGCCTGCCCGGTTCGAAACGGACTCGACTTCCGGCGTGGAATCAGCCTTCGCGGTGCTCGCGTTGTCTGAGCCGACCGCGTCGGCGGCCGAGTCGGCCCCGCTGGCATCGCTGTCGAGCGCAGTCGAATCGTCAGGGAAAACGCGGGTCGTCTCGGCCCGACCGGCAACCGCCGACTCGACTCGAGCATCGGCTGCCGCCGCCACGACAACCCCACCCAGCGCGGAGTCCGCCGCTCTTTCGGTCCGAGCCGCTTCCGCCGTCTCGGTCTGACTAGCAACGCCCCGCAGCGCGACATCGACCGCGTACACCAGGCCCCGCGCATCGGCCAGCGCATGCGAACAGGTCAGCACCACAACGGTTCCGCCGTCGGCGAGCGGAGCGGCCGCGAGGCGCCAGCCCGGTCCGAACTCCGGGTCGAGATCGCCACCGAGGCCGTCCGCCCACGGCAGTAACTCGGAGTCCCGAAGCGGCACCTCGGCGAACAGCAGGGGATGGGCCCGGGTGTTCATCCGCCAGCCACGGCGAGCACCTGGCACCCGAGGACGAACCACCCTGCGCCCCAACGGCCCCGAACGCAGTACGTCGTGAATCCGTTGCAGCAGCTCCGGTTCGACACGATCAGCGGTCCGCCACAGCCCCTGGAGGGCGATGGGGGTGCCGAGCCCGCGGTGGGTGCGCAGGAAGATCTCGTCGACGACGCCGAGGCGGTCCATTCTCAGCCGGCGGCCCCGTGCCGTCCCGCGCCCGCCGCGAACCGCTGAGCGCCGGCGAGCGCGCCGTCGGCCAGGGCGGCGAGTCCGTGCCGGAATTCGTTGCGGATGGCCGCGTCCTCGTCCATGCCGTCCTGCTCGAGCAGCGACATCCGGTCCGAACGCAGACAGGTCTGCGGCAGGACGGCGAGCTCGGCCGCGAGTTCCTCGGCGGCGTTGCGCGCCTCGCCGGTCGGCACGACGCGGTTGACCAGGCCCATCTGAAGCGCCTCCGGCGCGCTGACGGCGCGGCCGGTCAGCACCAGGTCCATGGCGCGGCCGGTGCCGATGATCCTGGGCAGCCGCACCGTGCCGCCGTCGATGAGCGGCACGCCCCAGCGGCGACAGAAGACGCCGAAAGTGCTGTCCTGCTCGGCGACTCGCAGATCGCACCACAGCGCCAGCTCGAGCCCGCCCGCCACGGCGTAGCCGGAGATCGCGGCGATCACGGGCTTGGACAGGGTCATCCTGGTCGGGCCCATCGGGCCGTCGCCGTCCTCGTCCGCGCGGTTCGACCGTTCGGTGCCGAGCGCCTTCAGGTCGGCGCCCGCGCAGAAGGTGCCGCCCTCGCCCCAGAACACCGCGACCGAGGCGGTGGGATCGGCGTCGAACTCGCGGAAGGCGTCGGCAAGCGCGTGGGCGGTCGGGCCGTCCACCGCGTTGCGCGCCTGCGGCCGGTGCAGGATCACCGTCGTCACCGGCCCGTTCTTCTCGACTCGAACGCTCACCGACGCCCCCTCCGGATTGCCGCCCGCCACGCTGCGGGAACGGTGCTGTGTGGATGGATCACGTCTCGACCATACGACGGTCCGCCCCTTGTGTGAAGAAGTGAATCCATGATTCACTTCTTTCGTGGCGTACCGCAGGACCCCTGCCGTCCAGGCCCGCCTGGACGCCCAAGAACAGCTGATCGTGCAGGCCGCGACCAAGGTTCTCTCCGAGGCCGGATTCGCGGGCCTGTCGATGGCGGCGGTCGCGAACCGGGCGGGCGTGGCGACCGGAACCGTGTACAAGCACTTCGACGGCAAGGCGAACCTGGTGACCGCGGTCTTCCGCACCGTCGTCGCCAGGGAGGTCGCCGCCGTCACCGAGGCCGCTCGAACCGGCAGCGCGGTGGAGCGGGTGACCGCGGCCGTGGAGACCTTCGCCGGGCGCGCCATGAAGAACCCCAAGCTCGCCTACGTGCTGCTGGTCGAGCCGGTCGACACCGTCGTCGACACCGAGCGCCTGCGTTTCCGCCGCGCCTTCGCCGAGGCCTTCGAATCCGCGGTGGCCGACGGTGTCGCGGCCGGTGAACTACCCGCGCAGGACCCGCGCACCAGCGCCGCCGCCCTTGTCGGCGCCATCGGCGAGGTGCTCGTCGGCCCGCTCGCCGCCGCGCCGCACGCCGAATCCGTTGTCCCCCAACTCGTCACCTTCGCCATCCGCGCCCTCGGCGTGCCGGTGCGCGCCGAGAGATCAGGAGTGTCCGATGCAGACTCATGAGGTCTTCAACCAGGTCCCCGACATCGTGCCCTTCGACGCCGCGCGCAACCCGGCGCTGCTGGAGGGCCTGCACCGCGAGGGCGCGGGCTGGGCCGAGGGCGAGGTGCGCGAACTCGGCAGGCTCGCGGGCGATTTCGCGGCGCAGGAGTGGGGCAGGCTGGCCAACGAGTACCCGCCGGTGCTGCACACCCACGACCGCTACGGCCACCGCGTCGACGAGGTCGAATTCCACCCGCACTGGCACGATCTCATGACGGTGGCGGTCAAGCACGGCCTGCACGGCTCACCGTGGACCGACGACCGGCCCGGCGCGCACACCGCCCGCGCCGCCAAGTTCTACACCTGGGGCGTCGCCGACGCGGGGCACATGTGCCCCATCTCGATGACCTACGCGATCGTGCCCGCGCTCCGGCACAACCCCGAGCTCGCCGCCAAGTACGAACCGCTACTCGCCTCGCGCACTTACGATTTCGGTCTGCGCGAACCGTCGACCAAGGCCGGTCTGATCGCGGGCATGTCGATGACGGAGAAGCAGGGCGGCTCCGACGTGCGGGCCAACACCACCACCGCGACCCCGCAGCCGGACGGCAGCTACCGCATCGTCGGGCACAAGTGGTTCACCTCCGCGCCGATGTCGGACATGTTCCTGACGCTGGCCCAAGCGCCCGCCGGTCTGTCCTGCTTCCTGCTGCCCCGGGTCCTGCCGGACGGCACGCGCAATCCCATTCGCATCCAACGGCTCAAGGACAAGCTTGGCAACAAGTCCAACGCCTCCTCGGAGATCGAATACGAGAACGCCACCGGCTGGCTGGTCGGCGCGGAAGGCGCCGGCGTCAAGACCATCATCGAGATGGTGAACATGACCCGCCTGGACTGCGTGATCGGCTCCGCGACCAACATGCGGGCAGGCGTCGTCTACGCGGTGCACCACGCCAGGCACCGAGAAGCGTTCGGCGCCAAGCTGGTCGACCAGCCCGCCATGCGCAATGTGCTCGCCGATCTGGTGATCGAGTCCGACGCCGCGACCACCGTCATGATGCGCCTCGCCGGGGCCACGGACCGGTCGAGTACCGATCCCGCCGAGTCCGCACTGCGCCGCATCGCGCTCGCGGTCACCAAGTACTGGGTGTGCAAGCGCGCGCCGTCGCATTCCGCGGAAGCGCTGGAGTGCTTGGGCGGCAACGGATATGCCGAGGAGTCGGGGATGCCGCGGCTCTATCGCGAGGCGCCGCTGATGTCGATCTGGGAGGGCTCTGGCAACGTGGCCGCGCTGGACGCGTTGCGCGCCATGGGCCGTCAGCCGGAGACCGTCGAGGCCTACTTCAACGAGATCTCGCTGGCCAAGGGCGCGAACCCGCGGCTGGACGACGCGATCGCCAAGGTCGGCAAGGAACTGGCCGACCTCAGCGACATCGAATACCGTGCCCGCCGCGTCGTGGAACTGATGGCGCTGGTTCTCCAGGGCGCGCAGCTGGTCCGCCACGGCCACCCCGCGGTCGCCGACGCCTTCTGCGCCACCCGGCTCGGCGACGACTGGGGCATCGCCTTCGGCACCCTGCCGACCATGGACACCGGCGCCATCATCGAACGCGCCTTCGTCGCGTGACGGGCGCTCGGTAGTGCCCGCCGAGCGCGAGATGCCGCCGCACCGGCTGGCGCGCCGGGTGCTGGACCGCGTGGCCGAGCACCCGGAGCGGCGGTACGTGCTCGGCATCGCCGGGCCGCCCGGAGCGGGGAAGTCCACGCTCTCGGTGCTCCTACGCGACGCCTTCGATATGGAAGTGGGTGGCTCGGCGGCCCAAGTGGTGGCGCCGGTGGGTGGCTCGGTGGCTCGGGTGGCGCCGTCGGGTGGCTCGGCGGC
>NZ_BDAU01000013.1 GCF_001612615.1 Nocardia amikacinitolerans NBRC 108937
GGCAGCCCAGGTGGCGCCGGTGGGTGGTTCGGCGGCCGAGATCGCGTCGGTGGGTGGTTCGGCGGCCGAGATCGCGTCGGTGGCTGGCTCGGTGGCGGAGATCGCGCCGATGGACGGCTACCACCTGTCCAACGCGCGGCTCCGCGCGACGGGCGACCTGGCCCGCAAGGGCGAACCCGGCACCTTCGACGTCGCGGGTTTCGTCGCGAACCTGCGCCGTCTGCGCGAGACCCCACGCGGGACGCCGGTGCCGTGGCCGACGTTCGACCGGGAGCTCGACGAGCCGACGCCCGCTGGCGTGGTCTTCGCCGACCAGTTCGTCGCCATCACCGAGGGCAACTACCTACTGCTCGGCGCCGACGGCTGGTCCGCGGTCCGCCAGGAACTCGACGAGTGCTGGTACCTCGACGCCGACCGCGACGTGCTGGCACAGCGCCTGCTGGAACGGCACCTGCGCGGCGGGAAGTCTGCCGAAGCGGCCCGGATCAAGGTGATGGACAGCGACCTGCGCAACGCAGACCTCGTGCACGCGACACGCGAGCGCGCGGACCTCGTGCTGCGCGAGCGGGACGGGCATTACTTCGTCGTAAGTTGAGCGAGCTCGATCCGATCGCCCGGTCCGGCACCGATGCCGGTGTATCCGAAGCTCCGGCTGCCGCTACCGAACGGCTCGACGCCCGACGAGACGGAATCGACTCGCGTCCGGCGTCCCCTTCGGCAAAGTCCCGCGAATCGCCCGGCGTGGGTGCGGCGTCGACCATCCCACCGCGCCGATCATGGACCCATGACGGACTCGCGCCGGTTTTCGGGAGCCATCCACGTGCTGCGCAACGTCGCCGCGCTGGTGTGCGCGCTCCTGTTCTTCTACGGCGTCCCGATGGAGTGGGACCTGAGCGACGACTGGTCGGGCCAGTGGCTCGGCCTCGCTGCTTTCCTCGCCGGAGTCGGCGGGCTCATCTGGCTGGCCACCCGCCGGGTGCGTCGCTACCTGCGCGAGCCGCGCGCGACGGGCGGCCGCGTCGACGGTCTACTCCTGATGTTGTGCGTGGTCGTGATGTTCTTCGCGATCTATTACTACCGCCTCGCCGTCCAGTACCCCGGCGAGTTCGAGGGCTTGGTGACCCGCACCGACGCGCTCTACTACACCATCGTCACGCTGGGCACGGTCGGCTATGGCGATATCCACGCGATCGGTCAGACCGCGCGCATCGCGACGATGGTGCAAATCGTCTTCGACCTCGTGGTCATCGGCAGCCTGCTGGCCATCGTCAGCTCGGGAGTCACTCACCGGCTCGAGACAGCCGCGCGCCACGCCCAAGTCGCCGAGCCGGAGAAGGCCCCGCCGCGCGAGCACGGCACGGATGACACGCGAAATCCCCGGCCGCAGAACCCGACCGGGGATCGCTGAGCGCCCTCAGCGGTTGGCGCGATACCAGCGGATGAGCGCGTCGGTGGACGAATCATCTTGCGGCGCAGGATCTTCGGCGGCGGTGAGCAGCGGAGCGAGGGCCAAGGCCTGCTGCTTGCCGAGTTCGACACCCCACTGGTCGAAGCTGTCGATGCCCCAGATGCTGCCCTCGACGAAGACCTGGTGTTCGTAGAGCGCGATGAGCTGGCCGACCACCGAGGGCGTCAGCTGTGGTGCGAGGATGGTCGTGCTCGGGCGGTTGCCCGGCATCACCTTGTGCGGCACCACCTTCGGGTCGGCGCCCTCCGCGGCGATCTCCTCGGCGGTCTTGCCGAACGCGAGCACCTTGGTCTGGGCGAACAAGTTGCTCATCAGGATGTCGTGCATGCTGCCCCTGCCGTCGCGGGTCGCCAGATCGTCGGTGGGACGGGCGAATCCGATGAAGTCGGCGGGGATGAGGCGGGTGCCCTGGTGCAGCAGCTGATAGAAGGCGTGCTGGCCGTTGGTGCCCGGCTCGCCCCAGAAGATCTCGCCGGTGGACGTGGTGACCGGAGTGCCGTCGGCGTGCACCGACTTCCCGTTCGATTCCATGGTGAGCTGCTGCAAATAGGCCGGGAAACGCGCCAGATCGTTCGAATAGGGCAGCACCGCACGGGATTCCGCGCCGAAGAAATTCGAGTACCAGACGCCGAGCAGGCCGAGCAGCACCGGCGCGTTCGCCTCCAATGGCGCGTTCGCGAAATGCACGTCGACGGTGTGCATTCCGGCCAGGAATTCAGCGAAACGATCCTTGCCGATGGTGGCCATCACCGAAAGGCCGATCGCCGAATCCACCGAATAGCGGCCGCCGACCCAGTCCCAGAAGCCGAACATATTGGCGGTGTCGATGCCGAATTCGGCGACCCGCTCGGCATTGGTGGACACCGCGACGAAATGCTTGGCGACCGCGTCCTCGCCGAGCGCGGCCACCAGCCAGCGGCGCGCGGCGGTCGCGTTGGTCAGGGTCTCCAGCGTCGAAAAAGTCTTGGAAGCAACGATGAAAAGCGTGGTTGCCGGATCGAGGCCGGTGAGCTCGGCGACCAGGTCGGCGGGATCGACGTTGGAGACGAAGCGGGCGCCGATGCCCGCGTCGGCGTAGTGCCGCAGCGCTTGGTGCACCATCACCGGGCCCAGGTCCGAGCCGCCGATGCCGATGTTCACCACCGTCTCGATCCGCTCGCCGGTGGCGCCGCGCCACTCGCCCGAGCGCAGCGCGTCGGTGAATTCCCCCATCCGCCGCAGCACTTCGTGCACCTCGGCGCCCGCGTCGGCGCCGTCGATGGTCATCGACTCGCCCTCGGGCAGCCGCAGGGCGACGTGGCCGACGGCGCGGTCCTCGGAGGTGTTGATGTGCGCGCCCGCGAACATGGCGTCGCGTCGCTCGGCCACCCCCGCCTCGTGCGCCAATTCGACGAGTAGCTGCAAGGTTTCCCGGGTGACCCGGTGCTTGCTGAAGTCGATGTGCAGGTCGCCCACCTGGACGGTCAGCTCACGGCCGCGCTCGGGGTCGTCCGCGAAGATCTCTCGTAGGTGTCGCTCGGACACGGCGCCGTAGTGATCGTGCAGTTTCCGCCATGCCGCCGATGCGGTGATGTCGCTGCTCACGTCCGCCGAGGGTACTCACCGTGCCGCGCCGGCGCACGGCTGAGGCGGGCATTCCGGGTCGCGTCGGCGCCGCACGCCTGGTCGCCTCCGGCGCCCCGCGTGAATTCGCCGGTTCGAGTCCAGCACGGCCCGAGCGGACCGGGCTTACGCTGGCGACATGGTGTCCGAACGCGAACTACTCCAATCCGTACCGACGCAGCTGTGGATCGGCGGGCCCGTCGACGCCGAGGGCGGCGCCACCTTCCCGGTGCACAATCCCGCGAACGGGGAGGTATTGATCCAGGTCGCCGACGCGAGCCCAGCGGACGCGATGCGCGCGCTCGACGCCGCGGTCGCCGTGCAGGCCGAATGGGCGGCGACCCCGGCAAGGGAGCGCGGCGAGATCCTGCGCGCGGTGTTCGAGCAGATCACCGCGCGAGCCGAGGAATTCGCGCTGCTGATGACCCTGGAGATGGGCAAGGCGCTGCCGGAGAGCCGCAACGAGGTGCGCTACGGCGCCGAGTTCTTCCGGTGGTTCAGCGAGGAGGCGGTGCGGGTGCACGGGCGCTACCTGCACGCGCCGTCGGGCACCGGCCGGATCATGGTGCACAAGCAGCCGGTCGGTCCCTGTCTCGCCATCACACCGTGGAACTTCCCGCTGGCCATGGGCACCCGCAAGATCGGTCCCGCGTTGGCCGCGGGCTGCACCATGATCGTCAAGCCCGCCTCGGAGACGCCGCTGACGATGCTGCTGCTCGCGAAGCTGTGCCACGAGGCCGGACTGCCCGACGGAGTGCTCTCGGTCATCACCACCAGCCGTTCCAGCGCCGTGACCGGCCCGCTGCTGGAGGATCCGCGACTGCGCAAGCTCACCTTCACCGGGTCCACCGAGGTGGGCAAGAAGCTGGTGGAAAAGTCCGCGCACGGCCTGCTGCGCACCTCGATGGAACTCGGCGGCAACGCGCCCTTCGTGGTGTTCGACGACGCCGACATCGACGCGGCGGTGCAGGGCGCGATGCTGGCGAAACTGCGCAACGGCGGGGAAGCGTGCACCGCGGCCAACCGGTTCCACGTGCAGAACGGCGTGCTCGAGGAGTTCACCGCCAAATTCGCCGAGGCGATGACGAACTCGGTCACCATGGGGCCGGGCACCGATCCCGGGACGACCCTCGGGCCGCTGATCAACGAGGACCAGCTGACCACCGTCGGCGAGCTCGTCGACGACGCGGTCGCCGCGGGCGCGCGAGTTCGCCTCGGCGGCAAGGCTCCCGGCGGACCCGGCTGGTTCTACCCGGCCACCATTCTCAGCGACGTGCCGCCGCAGGCCAGGATTCTGCGCGAGGAGGTGTTCGGTCCGGTCGCGCCGATCGTCGGCTTCGAGACCGAGGACGAGGGCATCGCCGCCGCCAACGACACCGAATTCGGCTTGGTCGCCTACGTCTACACCAAAACGTTGGACCGCGCGCTGCGGGTGGCCGAGGGCTTGGAATCGGGCATGGTCGGCGTCAACCGTGGCGTCATCTCGGATCCGGCCGCGCCGTTCGGCGGCGTGAAGGCCTCCGGTTTCGGCCGCGAGGGCGGCACCGAGGGCATCGAGGAGTACCTGTCGACGAAGTACATCGCGCTGACCTAGAGATCTGGGAACGCGTGCCATGAAACGCGAGAACCGCCCCGGGGTTTCGACACCCGGGGCGGTTTTTGGATGCGGTGTCTCGCGATCACCGCAAGGTTCGCGTGCCGCTCGACGCGGCAGGAGAACGACGGCTCAGTGGCCGAGGCGGCCGCGCCCAAGGCGCAGTAGCAGCATGGCGAGGGTGTGCCCCTCCTGGCCGAGTTCGCTGAAGCGCTCGAGCACCTTCATCTCGCGGCTGTGCACCAGTCGCGGGCCACCGGAGGCCATCCGAGTCCGTCCGATCAGCCGGGAGATCTCACTGCGTCGCTTGATGGCGGCGAGGATCTCGGCATCGAGCTGGTCGATCTCCTTGCGGAGCTTGTCGATCTCCGCCTCGGACTGCGGCAGCGCCGCGTCGGACCCGGTGGTCGTGGCAGAAGTGCTCATCATTCATCTCCTCGTGTCAGAACGTGGATCGGCTACTGCGCGCGGCGCGTTACCGTCCGGTTCTTTCACCGTGAAACAGACCTGAGGGGCTTCATAGTCCCCCCAGAAGCGTGTGGTCGGCTACAAGGCTCCGCGAGACCGATATCCGGCGGGTAACCGAATCGGGTGCATCGCGGCAACGCTGACCATGGGGTCAGTCTGCCACGCGGCCGAACCGATGCAAAACGTCTGATTTTGTGAATCTGCTGAGAACGAGTCGCACAGATTTGCAGGGTCGCGCGCCGCGATGTGTTCACTGAATGTTAGCCGGTGATCGTCGCGCGGCCGGGACCGCACCCGGGGGCTTCGCCTGTGTCGGTGGCCGCCGGTAGCGTGGATGGGCAATGGATATCACGGTGGCTCCTCAGACGCAGGCCGGTCGGAACCGGCATCAGGACGTGAACCCCGCTCCGCAGCCCGAGGCCCACGCGGGCCGGGCGGCGGGGCCCTCCGGCGCGCCCGGAGTTGGGGAGTCGCCGCGGTCATCGGGGGAGCTATCCGCCTCGGCGGAGCAGGCTCCGCCGCTCTCTTTGGCGGAACAAGCCCCGCCGCTCTCTTTGGCGGAACAAGCACAGCGGCGCGCCGACGAGCAGGCGGAGCGACGCGCCGAGCGGGACAGGCAACGCGCCGAGGAAGCCGAGCGGCTGCTCGACGGGCTCAATCCGCAGCAGCGGGCCGCGGTCGTGCACACCGGTTCGCCGCTGCTCATCGTCGCGGGCGCGGGCTCGGGCAAGACGGCCGTGCTGACCCGCCGCATCGCCTATCTGCTCGCCGCTCGCGGCGTGACGCCGGGCCAGATCCTGGCGATCACCTTCACCAACAAGGCTGCCGCCGAAATGCGGGAGCGGGTGATCGGCCTGGTCGGGCCGCGCGCGAACAACATGTGGGTATCCACGTTCCATTCCAGTTGTGTGCGGATCCTGCGCATGCAGGCGGCGCTGCTGTCCGGCTTGAATTCCAATTTCTCGATCTACGACGCCGATGATTCCCGGCGGTTGCTGACGATGATCAGCCGCGACTTCGACATCGATACGAAGAAATACTCCGCGCGGCTCTTGGCGACCGCCATCTCGAATCTGAAGAACGAGTTGATCGGGCCGGAGCAGGCGACCGCGGACGCCGAATCAGACGACACCGAACTGCCCGGTCTGGTGGCCCGTGTCTACACCGAATACCAGCGGCGGCTGCGCGCGGCCAACGCGCTGGACTTCGACGACCTGATCGGCGAGACGGTCGCGCTGTTGCAGAACCACCCGCAGGTCGCGGAGTACTACCGTCGCCGCTTCCGGCACGTGCTCGTCGACGAGTACCAGGACACCAACCACGCGCAGTACGTGCTGGTGCGGGAACTGGTCGGCCATCACACCGGCGAGGCGGAGCCCGACGAGGACGCCGCGCCGCCGAGCGAACTGTGCGTCGTCGGCGACGCCGACCAATCCATCTACGCCTTCCGCGGCGCGACCATTCGCAACATCGAGGAATTCGAGCGCGATTTCCCGGACGCGGAGACCATTCTGCTGGAGCAGAACTACCGCTCCACCCAGCACATTCTGTCGGCGGCGAACGCGGTCATCTCGCGCAACGAGAACCGGCGCGACAAGCGACTGTGGACCGACTCCGGCGAGGGCGACCTGATCGTCGGCTACGTGGCCGACAACGAGCACGACGAGGCCTCGTTCGTCGCACGGGAAATCGACCGGCTGGTCGACCAGGGCGACGCCAACTACAGCGATGTCGCGGTGTTCTACCGCACCAACAACAACTCCCGTGCGCTGGAAGAGATCTTCATCCGGATGGGTCTGCCGTACAAGGTGGTCGGCGGCGTCCGGTTCTACGAGCGCAAGGAAGTTCGCGACATCGTCGCCTACCTGCGCGTGCTGGAGAACCCCGACGACGCGGTGAGCTTGCGCCGCATCCTGAACACCCCGCGCCGCGGCATCGGCGACCGCGCCGAGGCGTGCGTCGCGGTGCACGCCGAACAGCGCGACATCGGTTTCGCCGCGGCACTGCGCGATGCCGCCGACGGCAAGGTCGCGCTGCTGAACACCCGCGCGCAGCGGGCGATCGCCGGGTTCCTCGATTTGCTAGAGGAGATCAGGGCGGCCGGTGTCCAGGCCGACGCGGACTTCCCGGACGTGGGCAATGTGGTGGAGGCGGTGCTCGATCGCACCGGGTACCGCGCCGAGCTGGAAGCGTCCGACGACCCGCAGGATGGCGCGCGGCTGGACAACCTGAACGAGTTGGTCAGCGTGGCGCGCGAGTTCAGCTCCGAGGCGTACAACAACGCGGTCGCGGCCCGCGAGGAGGGCATCGTGCCCGAACTCGGCGAGGGCGAACCGGATCCGGGCTCGCTCGCGGCGTTCTTGGAGCGCGTCTCGCTGGTCGCCGATACCGACCAGATCCCGGACGAAGGGTCCGGCGTCGTCACGATGATGACGCTGCACACGGCCAAGGGCCTGGAGTTCCCGGTGGTCTTCGTGACCGGCTGGGAGGACGGGCAGTTCCCGCACATGCGCGCGCTCGGCGATCCCACCGAACTCGCCGAGGAACGCCGCCTCGCGTACGTCGGCATCACCCGAGCCCGGCAACGGCTCTACCTGACCCGCGCGGTGGTCCGCTCCGGCTGGGGTCAGCCGGTGTCCAACCCGGAGTCGCGCTTCCTCCAGGAGATTCCGGGCCACCTCATGGACTGGCGGCGACTTGAACCGTCCCCCGCCTCCCGCGGCATCCGCAGGCGCGGCGACGACGACGGACTGGAACGCGATTGGACCCGCGGCGACGGCTGGTCCGAGCGACCTGGCGTGCGACCCGACCGCGGCCCGCGCCGCCCGGCGCCCGGCGGAGCGACCCGCAACAACACCAATCTGGTGCTGGCGGTCGGAGACCGGGTCAGCGACGACAAGTACGGCTTGGGCCGAGTGATCGCCGCGGAAGGCTTCGGCCCGCTGGCCACGGTGACGATCGACTTCGGTACGGCGGGCAAGATCCGGTTGATCCCGCAGTACAGCCGGACGCTGGTGAAGCTCTGAGCGTGCCGGTGCCGGTCTGCCACGCTGGTCCGCGGAGGTAGGCGGGTAGCGCTGTGGGCGCTGTTCGTCGATGATTGCGGCGGGGCCAAGGGGTGGTCGCCTGGCGCTGTCCGTCGATTGCTGTGCCGGGCCCATGCGGAGGTCGGTGGGAGCTGCGGGACTGAGTCTGTCGATGGCGGCGCGCGGGCCGAGCCGGGGTGACGTGGGCGGGCGGCCGCGTGTCGGTGAAGTCTGGTGGTGTTGGCTCGCGGAGCTGATCCGGTGGCCTCGCGGAGCTGATCCGGTGGCGAGGCAGGCGGCTGGGGCACAGTCTGTCGATGGCGGCGCGCGTGCGGCGAACCAAAGGCCGCGGTGAGTGTCGGCCAGAGTCTCATGGCGGCTACGGGCATGGCCGAAGTGACATTCGGAGGTACCTTTTGCCCCTGCCGACCTCGCGGCGAACCCGGTAGCGTCCGGCGGATGGAGACCGTCGCGCAACATCTGGTGTGGTTCCTGCCCATGCTGTGGCTCGGCATGGTGCTGGCCATCTCGTTCCTCGAAGCGCCACTGAAGTTCCGTGCGCCGGGGGTGACCCTGCCGCTGGGGTTGGGTATCGGGCGGATCGTGTTCCGCGCGTTGAACATCGCGGAGGCGGTGCTCGCGGTGGTGCTGGTGGTGAGCGCGGCGGTGCTCGGGCGGGGCGCGGGGACGTGGGTGTGGTTGGGAATCGCGGTCGGGGTTCTGGCCGTGCAGATTCTGGTGGTTCGGCCGCCTTTGACTCGCAGATCCGATCGAGTGCTCGCGGGGGAGGAGTTGCCGCGATCGCATGCGCATTACTGGTACATCGGGCTGGAGGTCGTGAAGGTGGTCGCGTTGGTGGGCTTGGCGGTGGTCGCAGCGCCGTAGGTCGTCGTTGCGTGTCCAGGGGGCTTCCACCATTTGGCTACAGTCGATAGAGAAATGGATTCGACGGTAGTCGAATGGTGGTTAGTTGATCTTGGTTAGCCGCCATTTGACTACCGTCGATTTTGGGTAAGTCAGTGCGGCAGCAGGGATTTGAGCGCGTCGTCCAAGCGGGGGTAGCGGAATTGAAAGCCGGCCGGTTTCAATACAGCTGATGTGGCGTGCCTGCCCGTCAAGCCCAATGCCGCATCCGATCGCAACAGCACAGCGCCGAGCTTCAGTACCAACTCCGGTGTCGGCGGCGCGGGAGGGCGATGCAGGTGGCGTCGAAGCGATGCCATCAACTCTCGGTTTCGCACCGGAGAATCGGTGGCCGCCACCAGGATTCCGTCCGGCAGGGTGAACGAGGGGTCCAGTCCGAGCGCGGCGCGGACGATGGCCAGCCAGTCCTCGATGTGAATCCAGCTGAACCACTGGTCGCCCGATCCGACTCGGCCTCCGAGGCCCGCCTTGGTCAACTGGCAGAGCCGCCGTAGCGCGGGGGCGTCCGGGTCGAGCACGATGGACGTGCGGAGGATGGTGTGGTGCGTGGTGTTCGCACCGGCGAACGCGCGCTCCCACGGTTCCGCCACCCCGGTCATCTGCGGCAGGCCGATCGGCAGCGGAGTCGTTTCGTCGCAACGGATTTCGCCCGCGTCCGACCAGATCGCGGTGGTGCTCGCCTGTACCCAGTAATCGACCGGCGCGGGCAACGCGGCGGCTGCTGCCACCAATGCGCTGGTGGGATCGACTCGGCTGCTGCGCAATTCGGCGATATTGCGTTCGGTGGGTCGGCAGTCCACCAGCTTGCCCGCCAGGTTGACGATCGCGGTCGGCCCCGGATTACGCAGTGCCGCAACCCATTCCCCGACCGACTTGCCGTCCCACTCGACCTGGTCGAACGGCAGCGTGGGATCGCGGCGGCGGGTCAGAATGGTGACCCGTTGGCCGCGGCAGGCGAGGTCGGCCGCGAGCTGCCTGCCGAGCGCGCCGGTGCCGCCCGCGATCACCACCGTCAGCGCGTCGGGTTCGGGGCGAGACCGGCCAGCCGGGCCAGCCGTGCGAAGCAGACGCGGAGGTCGGCCTCCAGCAGACGGGCGACAACGGTCCGCGCCGCGGCGGCGGATGGTCCGGAGAAGGACAGTTCCTGGGTGAGGTTCGTACCACCGTCGACAGGAGTCAGCCGCCAGGTCAACCGCATCCGCCCCGCCGGTTCCGGCTGCTCGATGGTCAGTTCGCGACCGGGACGCAGCGCGGTGATCGAGAACGGCGGCGCTGTGCGACCGTGCAGCGCTCCGACGAAACGTCCGCGCGGCACGTAGTCACCGGCCACCCCGACATCGACGGGACCGTGCAGTCGCACCGAGGCGACGGCCGGGTGCCATTCGGGCCAGCGCGCGGGATCACCGACCACCTGCCACACGAGTTCCGGTGGTAGCGCCAGGAATTGGGTGTACGTCGTTGTACGAGCCATGATCCGACGCTAGAACGCGGACAACGGCACGGGAAGCGTGCCGTTGGTCACCCGTCAGTCGCGCCGGGGGCCGAGGCCGATGCCGCGGGTCGCCAGCCAGGGCAGCGGGTCGACCTTGTCGACGCCGTTGAGCCAGACTTCGAAGTGCACGTGCGGCCCGGTGGAGAAGCCGCGGTTGCCCATGGTGGCGATCTGGTCGCCCGCCATCACGCGCTCACCCTGCGAGACCGTCGCGGTGTCGATGTGGCCGTAGATGGTGACGGTGCCGTCGTCGTGCAGCAGCCGCACCCACATGCCGAAGCCCGCGGCCGGGCCCGCCTCGATGACGGTGCCGTCGGCGACCGCGTAAATGGGGGTGCCGATCGGGCCCGCGACGTCGATGCCGAGGTGCTGGACGCCCCAGCGGGCGCCGAAACCGGAAGTGAAGTTGCCCGCGGCGAAGCGCGCGAACAGCGGGCGCAGCTTCGCGGCCTCCGCGGCGGCGAGATCCTCCGCGTACTTGCGGCCCTTCTCCAGGATGTCGTTGAACTGACCGAGATTCGCCGGGGTGGAGACGTTCAGCACCTGCGGCGAGTCGGGGGAGGAGTTCGGGTCGGCCATGCTGACCGACTGGGCGGCGATCTCGTGGATCTGTCCCGCGGCCTCGTAGTCGATGGTGTGCGACGGCTGCTCGGGCGAGGCCATCGCGGCCTGTCCCGCGGCGACGACGGCGCCCGCCGCCACGGCGACGACCGCGGCGCGACCCTTGAGCGCGGTGGGCGGCGCGGGCATCCGGTGCGCGCCACCGCGTCTGCTCGGATCTCTGGCCGGGATGACGGTCGGCGTAGCGGAGCCTTCGGCCGGCTCCTCCTCTGCGCCCCAAGCGTTTTCGGAAGACCAGCTGTTCTCGGAGGACCAGGACTGCTCGGCCGACCAGTCGTCCTCGGAAGCCTCGGTCCAGGCGTCACCGCCCTCGGTCCATCCGTTGTTCGCTTCGGCGCCCCAGGAGTTGTCGCCCTGCTGTGCCCAATTCTCGCCCTGCTGTGTCCAGCCGGCTCCGGGCTGCGCGGTCCACGCGCTGTCGGCGGTCCATCCGTTGTCGGCCTGCGGCGTCCAGGCCTCGTCCGCGTCCGGCGACCAGGAGTCGTTGGCGGCCCACGCGCCGCCGTCGGACCACGAATCCTGCTCGGCCCATTCGGTATTCGCGGACCACGCGGACGTGTTCACGTCGTGGTGCGCACCTTCGGCGGCGTAACCGGACGCACCCGCGGCGCCGGCGTATCCGGTCGCGCCCGCGGCGCTGGCATAGCGGCTGTTGGACGACGGAAAGCCGCGTCGGTCGTGATCGCCGTGGGCGAAGGGTTCGTCGTCGTCGCGATAACGATGTCCCGAGCGAGAGCGATTGCCGGGAGCGAGGGTGGAGCGATGATTCATCGGCGGTGCCACATCGTGGAGCGGGAGATGGTCACGGTGCCGAGAGACCGGCAGGAGGTCGACGTCGAAGGCTGGTCCGCGGAGCGGCTCACCACCCGCGAAGCACTGTGCTGCATCAAGGCTTGCCGTCCTCCTGGATCCTTGGAACAACGGGGTCGTGACCTAGTTGTGACTTCGACCGCAATAACGGTAACGAAACGATTGCGGGGTCCGCAAGCGTTGCGGACGATCTGTCCAAACATGTGAGATTGATCACCGTAACAGCACGGAATAACTCACTATTTCCGGGGCACTCGAGTGAGGTTGAACGACGACGATTTGTAGTAGATCGCCGTCCGTTCCCGGTGGGAGCGGCTCTACCTGGCAAACCCCCAACAAACTACTCGCCAGTAGCCTTGGCCAGCGGTTTTCCCGGCCGAGCGCGACGCCCGTGACCTGCGCCACTTAGGATGAACGTGGCCGATTGGCCCTCCATGTGACTGGTTAGAGTCCGACCCGACCCGCTTCCGACGTCGGGCCGCCAACAAAGACGTTGTCATCACAACGCAGACGAGACGGTGAGTACATGGATCTCTTCGAATATCAGGCGAAGGAGCTCTTCGTTAAGCACGGAGTGCCTTCGTCCGAGGGCCGCGTCACGGACACGGCCGAGGACGCCCGCGCCATCGCGGAGGAAATCGGCAAGCCGGTGATGATCAAGGCCCAGGTCAAGGCCGGTGGCCGCGGTAAGGCGGGTGGCGTCAAGTACGCCGCCACCCCGGAGGACGCGTTCACGCACGCGCAGAACATCATCGGCCTGGACATCAAGGGCCACATCACCAAGAAGATCCTGGTCGCCGAGGCCAAGGACATCGCGGAGGAGTACTACATCTCCTTCCTGCTCGACCGCTCCAACCGGACCTACCTGGCCATGTGCTCGGTCGAAGGCGGCATGGAGATCGAAGAGGTCGCCGCGACCAAGCCCGAGCGCCTCGCCAAGGTCCCCGTCGACGCCGTCAAGGGTGTCGACCTCGCGTTCGCGCGTTCGATCGCCGAGCAGGGCCACCTGCCCGCCGACGTGCTGGACGCCGCGGCGGTGACCATTCAGAAGCTTTGGGAGGTGTTCATCAAGGAGGACGCCACCCTGGTCGAGGTCAACCCGCTGGTGCGCACCCCGCAGGACGAGATCCTCGCCCTGGACGGCAAGGTCACCCTGGACGAGAACGCCGAGTTCCGTCAGCCAGGCCACGAGGCGTTCGCGGACAAGGACGCGACCGACCCGCTGGAGCTGAAGGCCAAGGAGAACGACCTCAACTACGTCAAGCTCGACGGTGAGGTCGGCATCATCGGCAACGGCGCTGGTCTTGTCATGTCGACCCTCGACGTCGTCGCCTACGCGGGCGAGAACCACAGCGGCGTCAAGCCCGCCAACTTCCTCGACATCGGTGGCGGCGCCTCGGCCGAGGTGATGGCGGCCGGGCTCGACGTCATCCTGGGCGACGCGCAGGTGAAGAGCGTGTTCGTAAACGTCTTCGGCGGCATCACCGCCTGTGACGCGGTCGCGAACGGCATCGTGAAAGCGCTGGAGATCCTCGGTTCCGAGGCGAACAAGCCGCTGGTCGTGCGTCTGGACGGCAACAAGGTCGAGGAGGGCCGCAAGATCCTCGTCGACGCCGCGCACCCGCTGATCACGCTGGCGCAGACAATGGACGAAGGCGCCGACAAGGCCGCCGAACTGGCAGCGGCCAAGTAAGGAAACCGGAAATGTCTATCTTCCTGAACAAGGACTCGAAGGTCATCGTCCAGGGCATCACCGGCGGCGAGGGCACCAAGCACACCGCACTGATGCTCAAGGCGGGCACCCAGGTCGTCGGCGGTGTGAACGCGCGCAAGGCGGGCACCACCGTCGCGCACACCGACAAGGACGGCAACCCGGTCGAGCTGCCGGTGTTCGGCACCGTCGCGGAGGCCATGAAGGCGACCGGCGCGGACGTCTCCATCGCGTTCGTCCCGCCGAAGTTCTCCAAGGACGCCATCATCGAGGCCATCGACGCGGAGATCCCGCTGCTCGTGGTCATCACCGAGGGCATCCCGGTGCAGGACACCGCCTATGCGTGGGCCTACAACGTGGAGAAGGGCAACAAGACCCGGATCATCGGCCCGAACTGCCCCGGCATCATCACCCCCGGTGAGTCGCTGGTCGGCATCACCCCGGCCAACATCACCGGCAAGGGCCCGGTCGGCCTGGTCTCCAAGTCCGGCACCCTGACCTACCAGATGATGTACGAGCTGCGCGATTTCGGCTTCTCGACCGCCATCGGCATCGGCGGCGACCCGGTCATCGGCACCACCCACATCGACGCCATCGAGGCGTTCGAGAAGGACCCGGAGACCAAGCTGATCGTCATGATCGGTGAGATCGGCGGCGACGCCGAGGAGCGGGCCGCGGCCTACATCAAGGCCAACGTCACCAAGCCGGTGGTCGGCTACGTCGCGGGCTTCACCGCCCCCGAGGGCAAGACCATGGGCCACGCGGGCGCGATCGTCTCCGGCTCGGCGGGCACCGCCCAGGCGAAGAAGGACGCGCTCGAGGCCGCGGGCGTGAAGGTCGGCAAGACCCCGTCCGAGACCGCCGCCCTGGCGCGCGAGATCCTCGAGAAGGCCAGCATCAGCGCCTGATTCGGATCGAAATCGTTACGAGGGCCGCCTTTCCCGAGGAAGGCGGCCCTCGTCGTCTGTTCGTTCGGTCGTCCGCCCAGTTGTTCTAAGGGTGACCCGAACGGGCGAGTGCAGTAGCGTCAAGAGAGATCCAGCCGAACAACGACTCGACGTAGGAGACGACGACATGTCATACCCGACCGGGGGCTCCGGGTACAACACACCCGCGACGCCCTCCGCACCATCCAGCCTCGGCCAGACCACTGGTGGTGCCAGCACAGGTGCGAGCGCTTCCGGTTCCGATGCCAAGGGGCTGCCGTTCTTCCTGGTGGTCGGTGTCGCCGCGCTCGGCGTGATCAACTTCCTGCTCGGATTCCTGCCGTTCTCGGTCGAGGAGATCGAGCGTTCCGGCGCCACCATCACCGGCGACAGCTACAGCGGTTTCACGCTGTTCGGCGCGCCGGGCGCCCTCGGACTGCTGCTGCTCGGCGGTCTGCTCGCCGGATTCTCGTTGCTGCCCAAGCAGAATTGGAAGGGCGCTGCCGCCGCCGCCTCGGCCGCGGGCTTCCTCGCCCTGCTGTTCCAGACCATCTCGCTACCGGACCAGCTCTCCGCCGAGTTCGGCGCGTGGGTGCTGATCTTCCTCGCGCTGGTGCAGACCGGCGTCGCGGTCGCCGCGGTGCTTTTCGAGGCGGGCATCATCAAGGCGCCCGCGCCCAAGCCCGCGTCCGCGCAGGGCGCGCAGGGTGGTTTCGGCGGCCAGGCCCAGGGCGGCTACGGCCAGCAGCAGTTCGGTCAGTACGGCCAGCAGAGCCAGCCGAGCCAGCCTGTCTACGGTCAGCAGCCGGGCCAGACCTACGGCCAGGCGGGCTACGGCACCGGTCCGCAGTACCAGTCGCAGCAGCAGCCGTACGGCCAGAGCCAGCCGAGCCAGCCGACCTACGGTCAGCAGCAGCCTGGCCAGTCCTACGGCCAGCAGTCCTACGGTCAGCAGCCGGGTTACGGTGCGCCGCAGCAGGGTTCGCCGTACGGCGCCGCGCCCGCGCAGCAGCAGCAGCCGCGTCCGGACGAGAGCGCGACGCAGCACTTCGGCGGCGGCGCGCAGCCCGGCCAGCAGCAGTACGGTGCGCCCGGCTACGGCCAGGCCCAGCCGAGTCAGCCGTTCGGCGGCGAGAAGCAGTCCGACCCGGCGAGTGACGCAACCCAGGCGTTCCGTCCGTCGGACGACAACAACAAGTAAGAGACGCAGGTACCGCGAGCACCTACCCGGACCGGGTGGGTGCTCGCGGCGCGCCTGACCCGCTCACCTCGGGAAAGGTGTCACGCTGAAGTGCCATGAACTCGTCACGGAACTCTCTCGTCCGCAGGGCCGGTGGGGAATCCGACACATCGGAATCGCCGATGCGTAGCGATCATCCGTCCGAAGCCGACGAATCCGGGTTCCTGTCCCTCACCCCGGAACGCGCCAGGGTCCTGCTTCTCGTCGCGGCCCGCCCGGCGACCTTCGCGCTCAGCGCGATCGTGGTGCTCGTGCTGGTCACGTTGCTCGCCGCGGACAGCGGACTGGCCGGCGCCTCGGGCGCCATCGCGGCGAGCTGGCTTGCGATGCACCAGGTTCCGTTGGTGATCGGAAAGACCACGCTCGGCCTGCTTCCGCTGCTGCCGACCGCGCTGCTGCTCGGCGCGGCGGGGCGGGAGTGCTATCACGCGGTGGCGCCGAACAGTTCGCGCACCGACCTCGGTTGGGTGGTGGGTGCCGCGCTCGGCGGACCGCTGATGCTCACCGCGGTCTGCCTGGCCGTCGCGGAGGACGCCTCCGCGGTCGTCGCGCTACAGCCGCCGAACAGCCTCGCCGCCTTCGGCTGGGTCCTCTTCCTGCACCTCGTCGCGGCAGCCGCCGCTATCGCGCTGCGGATGCGACGCCGGATCTTCGACCTCGTCCGCGCGCCCGAATGGGTGATCGCGGGCATCTACGGCGCGGGCCGCACGGTGCTTCGCCTGCTCGGCTGCGCCGCGGCGGTCACCCTGGTCTCGTTCCTCGCGCACTGGGGCGCCATCGGCGAAACCTACCGCTCCGCCGGAAACGCCTGGGGCTTCATCGGTCTGACGCTGCTTTCGCTGGCCTACGTGCCGAATGTCGTGCTCGGCACGCTCGGCGTCCTGATGGGCGCGAGCGCGAATTTCGGTCAGGCCTCGATCGGCCTGTTCGCCGTGGTCGGCGGACCGGTTCCGGCGGTGCCGGTGATGGCGGCGGTGCCGACCGGACCGGCGGCGGCCTGGTGGGCGGTGTTGCTGGTGATCCCCGCGGCGGTCGGCGCGCTCGGCGGCGTGGACGCCGCACGCACCTCCGGCGACCGCCTCACCGCGCCGTGGGCGACCCTGACTTCCGCCGGTATGGCGACGTTGTCGCTCGTGCTGCTCGGCGCGCTCGCGGGCGGCGAGCTGGGCTCCTTCGGGCGGGTCGGGCTCGAGCTGCCGATCTTCGCCCTGGTGAGCTTCGTGTGGCTGGCCGCGGCGGGCTACGTCGGCCTCGTCGGCGCCAGGTACTTCATCGCTCCGGTCGGCGCGGCGCTGCCCGGCTACGACGACTACGACGCGGACTACTACGACACCGACGCGGACTACTACTACGACGACTCGGACGACTACGAATCCGACCGCAGGCACGGCTACGCGGACGACCACCACGACGGGTACCACGACGACGACTACTACGACGACGACCGGTACTACGACGACTACGACGCGCACGACGAGGACGATCGGTACCACCACGACGACTCGCACGACGAGGACGACGCGGACTACGCCGACTCCCACTACACCGACGACCCGGACGAAGCGCTCGATGGCGAACTCATCGACGAGCCGCCCAGTCTCACCACCGCCCCCCGCCAAGCCGCACCGGACATCGTCGACGCCGAGATCATCGAGCCCGACGCGGACCTCGACCCCCACCCCAACGACCGGCGCTAGCGGCAGACCCCGCCGCCGCCTGCCGCACGGTCGCGCCAACGGCCCGACCGATTTCGATGCCAGCCCTACCAGCACCGGCCCCGGCTCGTCGCGCTCGCCCTGCTATCACGACCGAATGTCACCTTCACCGGCCAACGGCGGCTCGAGGTCACCTTCAGTCGAGATGGCCGCAGCCGACTGAATGTGACCCGCACTGTCCGTCGCCAGTTGGAGGTCACCTTCGGTCGAGATGGCCGCAGCCGACCGAATGTCACCTTCAGCGGCCGACATCGGCTGGGGTCACCTCGGGTCGGGATGGCCGCGGTCGGCTGAATGTGACCCGCACCGGCCGACGCCAGTTGGAGGTCACCTTCAGTCGAGATGGTCGCAACGGACTGGATGTGACCCTCACCGGCTGACACCGGCTGGAGGTCACCTTTCGTCGGGACTGTCGCGGCGGACTGAATGTCACCCTCACCGGCCGACCAGCTCGGGGTCACCTTCGGTCGGGATGGTCGCGGCGGACTGAATGTGCCCCGCACCGGCCGACACCAGCTGGAGGTCACCTTCAGTCGAGATGGTCGCAGCCAACTGGATGTCACCTTCACCGGCCGATATCGGCTGGAGGTCGCCTTGGGTCGGGATGGTCGCGGTGGACTGGATGTCACCTTCACCGGCTGGGGTCACCTTCGGTTGGGGTGGTCGCGACCGGTGGAAGGTCGCGAACAGGCCACCGACTAGGCTTTACTCCGGCGGCGCCCCGATCCGGCCGCCGTTCCGACCGACACGCAGGAGTAGAGCGCTGACGTCTCCGCATGCCCAGTGGGTGCCCGCCGCGGCGCCCGCCACCGTAGTCGTGCTCGCCTCGGGCACCGGGTCGCTGCTGCGCGCGCTCCTCGACGCGGCGAGCGCCGCCGACTATCCGGCGAAGATCGTCGCGGTCGGCGTCGATCGGGTCTGCGCCGCCACCGAACACGCCGAGGCCGCGGGCGTTCCGCATTTCCGGGTGGCGCTGAAGGACTTTCCCGACCGCATGGCATGGGACGCCGCGCTGACCGAGGCGGTGGCCGCCCACGAGCCGGACCTGGTGGTTTCGGCCGGGTTCATGAAGATCCTCGGTCCCGCGTTCATGAACCGCTTCGGCGGGCGGATCATCAACACCCACCCCGCGCTGCTGCCGTCGTTTCCCGGTGCGCACGGTGTGCGCGACGCGCTCGCGTACGGGGTGCGGGTCACCGGCTCGACGGTGCACCTGGTCGACTCGGGCGTCGACACCGGACCGATCCTCGCGCAGGAGGCGGTGCCGGTGCTGCCCGACGACGACGAGGAAACCCTGCACGAGCGGATCAAGGTTGTCGAGCGACGGTTGCTGGCGGAGGTTGTCGCCGCCGTCGCGACGCGAGGCATTGTCTCCGACGGACGAAAGGCAGTAATTCCAGATGAGCGGGTGCGCCAGTGAGTGAGCGTAAGGCGATCAGCAGGGCGCTGGTGAGCGTCTACGACAAGACGGGGCTCATCGAGCTCGCGACCGGTCTGCACGCCGCGGGCATCGAGCTGGTCTCCACCGGTTCGACGGCGGGCAAGATCGCCGACGCGGGCATCCCGGTGACCAAGGTCGAGGAACTGACCGGGTTCCCGGAGACGCTGGACGGCCGGGTCAAGACGCTGCACCCGCGGGTGCACGCGGGCATCCTTGCCGACACGCGCAAGCAGGAGCACGTCGACCAGCTGGCCGAACTGGGCGTCGAGGCGTTCCAGCTCGTGGTGGTGAACCTCTACCCGTTCACCCAGACGGTGGCCAGTGGCGCGAGCCAGGACGAATGCGTCGAGCAGATCGACATCGGCGGCCCGTCCATGGTGCGCGCGGCCGCGAAGAACCACCCGTCGGTCGCCGTGGTCGTCGACAGCGGCGACTACGACGACGTGCTCGCCGCGGTGAAGTCCGGCGGCTTCACCCTCGCGCAGCGGACGGCGTTGGCCGCCAAGGCCTTCCAGCACACCGCGAGCTACGACGTCGCGGTGGCGAGCTGGATGACCAGCGTGCTGGCCCCCGGTGTGGCCGAGGAGCCCGCGAGCACGCCGTTCCCCGGCTGGATCGGCGGCAGCTGGGAGCGCGCCGCGGTGCTGCGCTACGGCGAGAACCCGCACCAGGCTGCGGCGCTGTACACCAACAACGACGGTACGGTCGGGCTGGCGCAGGCGGAGCAGTTGCACGGCAAGGAGATGTCGTACAACAACTACACCGATGCCGACGCCGCCTGGCGTGCCGCCTACGACCACGAGGCGCCCGCGGTGGCGATCATCAAGCACGCCAACCCGTGCGGCATCGCGATCGGCGCCGACATCGCCGAGGCGCACCGCAAGGCGCACGCCTGCGACCCGGTGAGCGCCTTCGGTGGTGTGATCGCGGCCAACCGCGAGGTCACCGTCGAGATGGCCGAGCAGGTCGCCGACATCTTCACCGAGGTCATCGTGGCCCCGTCCTACGCGGACGGCGCCGTCGAGGTGTTGCAGCGCAAGAAGAACGTGCGCATCCTGGTCGCCGAGCCGCCGCAGCGGGCGGGCGCCGAGCTGCGTCCGATCAGCGGCGGCGCGCTGTTGCAGCAGCGCGACATCCTCGACGCGGAGGGCGACGACTCGGCCAACTGGACCCTGGCCACCGGCGAGCCCGCGGACGAGCAGACCCTCGCCGATCTCGAATTCGCTTGGCGCGCCTGCCGCGCGGTGAAGTCCAACGCCATCCTGCTCGCCCATGACGGCGCGTCGGTCGGCGTCGGCATGGGGCAGGTCAACCGGGTGGACGCGGTGCAGCTCGCGGTGCAGCGCGCGGGCGACCGCGCCAAGGGTTCGGTGGCCGCCTCCGACGCGTTCTTCCCGTTCCCGGACGGACCGCAGCAGCTGATCCAGGCCGGTATCCGCGCCATCGTGCAGCCGGGCGGTTCGGTCCGTGACCAGGAGACCATCGACCTGGCCCGCGAGGCAGGAGTGACGCTCTACCTCACCGGGTCTCGCCACTTCGCGCACTGATCCGATCGAACGCGGAGAGCGATTCCGAAAGGGATCCGCTCTCCGCGTTTTTCGTGCCCGGACTTGGGTATGTAGCAATCGATGTTTCGGGGCCGCAAGGCTTTTCGGTAAGCAGACTGGTCGTCTGGATCTCATTATCCGGTATGGAATCCCCGGGACAGTATTTCCATGGTGCAGAATGTACGCATGCGTATCGTGGTCGCCGGGACTTCGGGGTTCCTCGGCAAGTATCTGGTCTCCAAGCTGAACGACGAGGGCCACGATGTGGTCCGCCTGGTGCGCCGGGAAGCCGTGCGTCCGGACGAAATCAGCTGGGACCCTTACGGTTCCCACTTCGACAGCGGCATCGTGGCTGGCGCGGGCGCGGTGATCAACCTGTGCGGCGCGACCGTCGCGGGCAAGCGTTGGTCGCCCGCGTACAAGGAGGAGATGCGCGACAGCCGCATCGTGCCGTCCAGGGTGCTGTCCCGCGCTGTCGCCGAGACCGGCGTTCCCGTCCTGCTCAACGCGTCGGCCGCCGGCTGGTACGGCGACAGCGGGGACCAGGACGTCGACGAATTCGCCCCGCACGGAACGGATTTCCTGGGCACCATGTGCCGGGACTGGGAAGCGGCGACCGAGGCCGCGTCCGCCGCCGGTGTCCGGGTGGTGCTGCTGCGCACCGCGAACGTGCTCTCCGCCGACTCGATGCTGGTCGAGGGGCTCCGCCCGCTGTTCCGGCTCGGGCTCGGCGGCAAGTTCGGCACCGGCCGCCAGTACCTGCCGTACATCACGCTGCACGACTGGCTTGCCGCGGTGGACTGGCTGTTGACCTTCTCGGTCTCCGGCCCGGTGAACCTGTCCGCACCGGAGACCGTCACCAACGCCGAGTTCACCTCCGCCTTCGCCGCGGCGATGAACCGGCGCGCGAGGCTGACGCTGCCAGGCGCGGTGCTGAAGCTGATCGGCGGCGAGGGCGGCGCCGAGCTGCTCAAGGGGCACAAGATGGTGCCGAAGGCGCTGGTGGGCAACGGTTTCGAGTTCACGCACGGCACGCTGGATCAGGCCATGAAGTACACCTTCGCCATGCACTGAGTTGTGCGCCGAGCCACGAATACCTCGTGGCTCGGCAAACCCTGGGGGTCGGTCTCCGATCCAGTGGTTGTCGCGGCTGGGGCAAGCGCGGCCCGGACGAGAGGCGACCGCACCCGTCAGGCCGGCGCTGAACCGGTTGCGCTGGGGTGATGGTTCGGCCGAGCGCTCTCCGTTCGGCCGTATCACAGAGCAGCGTCGACCGGGTCGACCGTTCGTGTCCGGGGGCGATGAGCCGGTTGCGCCAGGGCGATGGTTCGGCCGGGCGCGCTCCGTTCGGCCGGATCGTCCGAGCATCGTCGGGCGGGTCGGCCGGTCGCATCCGGCGGCGCCGAGCCGATTGAGCCGAGGGTGATGGCTCGGCCGAGCGCACTCGGTTCGGCCGAATCGCAGAGCAGTGGCGGGCGAGTCGTCCCTCGCTGTCAGGCGGCGCTGAGCACCGTCCGGTCGCCCAGCGGCGCCTTCAGCGGAATCTCCATGGTGCCGAACACCGCGATCATCACGCACATCCGGCCGACCGCGTCGGCGCGGGTGCCGCCGCGCAATTCCACCGTGACCGTCGTGTCGGTCTCGGTGGTCACCGCATCCACGCCGTAGCACTCGGGCGCACCGGTCTGGAAATTGACGGCGATCTTGTCGTCGGCGACGCGTGCCCACGAGGAGAACGGGATGGGGTGCGCGCCGACGATCGTCGGATCGGCCGTGAACGGCTGGCCTTGCGGCTGCGCGACCTCGCTCGGCGTCGGCGGCGCGGAAGTGGTGGCACCGGGCGTGGTGTTCTGTTGTGCGCCTTCGTCGTTCGAGCTACCGCACCCCGCGACGGCGAAGCCGAGCAGCAGGGTGGCGAGGACGAGACTCGTGCGGCGGCGATTCATGGCGACCACCCTAGTTGGCGCGGTCGGCCGAAGTTCGCAGGCAGTCCGCGAAAGTGCGCGACGAAAAACGAACGAATCCCGCGTCTTCCGGCTCGCGGACGCGTCCTTCGTGCAAAGTCCGGCCGCGTGGGTTGCGATCGACGCTCCGGTGAACATTCCTGGAACCCCGCGCGTACTGCCTTCGCCGCCACGCCCTCGACTGTAGATTCGATCCCGATGCGCGCCACCAGCACACGGCCCGCATCGATGTCGAATGCTCCACACAGTTGATCTTCGAAAGGAAAAACGTGGGCGACACGCTGCGCGTAGGCGAAGAACTTGCACTCGGCCAATCCCTGAGCGGCGGTGCGTACACCCTCACTCTGCAATCGGACGGCAACCTCGTCCTGTCGGAGCCGGATGGGAACGTCGTCTGGGCGACTCAGACTCACGATCAGGGTGTGGAGCGGGCGACGCTGCAGCAGGACGGCAACTTCGTGCTCTACAAGGGCGAGGGCGCCGCCTGGTCGACCGAGACCAACGGCAAGGACGCCGACCGCCTCGTCGTGCAGGCCGACCGCAATGTGGTGCTGTACGGCGCCGACGGCAGCGCGCTGTGGGCGTCGGACACCCACACCGATACCCCGCTGCCCGCGCCGGAGCAGCCCGCCGCGGCACCGGCCGAGGGGCAGGTCGCGGAGCAGGCGCCACCACCGCCCGCGCCCGAACCCCGCACCTACACCGTGGAACCGGGCGACACCCTGTGGGCGGTCGCCGAGCGCTTCTACGGTGACGGCAACCGCTACCAGGAAATCGCCGACGCCAGCGGCATTCCGAATCCCGATGCGATCGAACCCGGTCAGGTGCTGACGATTCCGTAGTCGGCACATCGTCTGGGCCGCGAAAAGCAACGTGGGACCCCGGGACTTGCGCTCGGGGTCCCACGTCTTTCGCCTGAGTGGTCTGAGTGCGCTTGCGCGCTCGTGGCTTTCGCCGGTGGTCAGTATCGCATGGCGTAGGAGACCTTGCGCCACAGCGACTTCTTGCGCTGGGCTTCCTTGAACCGGTCGTCCTCTTCCAGCACCTCGGTCGCGGCGGACACCCGGCGCTTTGCCTCGGCGATCGCCTCGTCGACCGGCATCACGGTCTCCAGGTCGAACAGCTCGATGATCCGCGAAACCCGTTCGTGCACAGTGCCGCCCACCACTTCGTAGGGCAGCCCGATGTCCTTCACCACTTGCAGCAGCGTGTCGTCGGAGAGCTTGCGGAACGGTTCGGACACCGGGCGGTGGCCGTCGGTCTTCATCGGAAACTCCACCGGCAGGTGCACATAGGCGTCGTAGAGCCGGGCGGCCCGCTCCTTGACGACGTCGCCGATGATGTCGGTGTACTCCCGCAGCGGCGCCTTGCGACCGATGCCCGCGGCGGCCTTCACGGTGCGCAGCAGCAGACCGGCGCCGGGGTTGATGCCGACCGCCATGCGCGCGGTGCCGTACACCCATTCGTGCACCACGGAACCATCGGAAATAAAAGAGCCGCCGCCGGATTCGTTGTGCACCCGCTCCTCGAAGCGGCGCAGCCCGAGTTGTAGCAGCTCGATGGAGTTGAGCTCCATCACCGTCTTGCCGGGGGCGAGATCGATCAGCAGCTCACGGGAGGTGAGCGCGTGCGTGCGCGGAATGCCGGTGGCGATCGAGAGCGTCTCGGTCGTCGTGCTCTTGCCGACGCCGTAGGTGCCGGAGATGGCCAACTTCAGGCTGTCGCGGCGCTGTCCGCCGACTAGATACACGGGATCCTTCTCCGATCGCTCAGTGGTCGTCACGCAGCACTTCCCAGCCGCGCGCCGCCGCGACCCGCTCCAGCGCGGGGTCGACCGGGACGACGGCAGGGTGGCCGACGGTCTCCAGCACCGGCACGTCGCTGAGGTGGTCGCCGAAGCCGAAATCGCCCGCCAGGTCGTGCTCGGGATACCTGGCCGCGAACGCCTCCACCTCGGCGCGCTTGGCCGCGCCGATGAGGGACTTGCGCACCGCGCCGGTGTACACGCCGTCGCGTTCTTCCAGTTCGGTGCACAGCACGCCCGCGCAGCCGAGTTCGATCTCGATCGGTCGCAGGCAGGCGCGGAAGGAGCCGGAGACCAGCACCGTCTCCACGCCCTGCGCGCGCAGCTCGCCGAGCCGCCGCACGAGGGGCTCGCGGTAGAGCCCCTCGGCGCGGACGCGGTCGTGCCAGGTGCGCGCGGTGTCCTCGACCTCGCGGACCGGGATGTCGGCCCAGAGCAGGTAGTAGCTCCGGTTCAACGTCTCCCGGTCCGCTCCGGTCTCGGCCAGGCGTTGCATCCGCTTCTGGTGCATGGCCAGCACCTCTGCGCGCCCGGTGCCTTCGAAGAAGTACTTGGCGAAATGCTGCAGTGTGCTGATCCGCAGCAGCGTGTGGTCCACATCGGTGAACGCGAAGCGCGGCCTGGTCGCCAGCACGGTCAGGCCACCGGTGCCGGCTGGGTGTCGGCGTCCTCGGTCGGCACGCCTGGGGTGGCGAGCGCGGCCTCGTCCAGATCGCGGCTGCGCAGCGTCAGGAACGCGATCGCGCCGGATACGGCCGCGAGCACCGCGGCGAGCACCATGGCGTTCTCCAAGCCGCTGACGAACGCCGCTTCCGCTGCCGCGCGGACCGATTCGGCGACCGACTCGGGCACCTCGGCCGCGACGACGGCGGGACCGCCCGCGGCGACCGCGTCGCCCGCCTCGGCGGCCTGGTCACCGAAGACCGTGCGCGCCGCCTCGGATTCGGTGAAGGAGCTGCCCACCCGGTTCTGGAAGAACGCGCCGACCGCGGCGATGCCGATGGCCAGACCGGCCTGCTGGAAGGTCTCGTTCACGCCGGAGGCCATGCCCGCCTTGTCCGGGCTGGTGACGGCGATGGAGAAGGCGGCGCGCGGCGGGTTGAACACACCCATGCCCAGACCGATCAGCACCATGCCGGGGATCAGCGCGGTCCACGACGAACCCGGCTCCACCATCAGCACCGCGATCAGGCCCGCGGCGATCAGCAGCTGCGACGCGCCGACCAGGATCGACGGCGGCAGCTTGGCGACCATGCTGCCCGCGATGGCGGCGGCGACGAACAGCAGCAGCGTCAGCGGGAGGAACCGCACGCCGCTGGCGAAAGCGGAGTAGCCGAGCAGGTTCTGCACGTAGGAGATGAGCAGGAACAGCGCGGGCATCACCGAGAGCGCGCACAGCGCGGTCACCACGGACAGGCCGTTGAAGGTGCGGTTGCGGAACAGCGACAGGTCGAACATCGCGTGGCTCGGCCGGGAGATCTGCAACCAGGTGAAGACGGCGAGCAGCACGAGCGCCAGCGCGAAGCAGCCGATGATCCGGCCGCTGGTCCAGCCGTCCTGCTCGCCCCGCATGAAGCCGAGCACCAGGAAGAACAGACCTGCGGAGAAGGTCACCATGCCCAGCCAGTCCACGGGCGGCGGTGTGTCGCTGCGGGATTCACGCATCTTCAGGTAGCCGACGGCGAGTGCGGCGATGGTGACCGGCACGTTGATCAGGAAGATCCAGCGCCAGCCCGCGGTTTCGGTGAGCGCGCCGCCGATCAGCGGGCCGAACGCGATCGCCAGACCCGCGACGCCGCCGAACACACCGAACGCCATGCCGCGGTCCTTGCCGCGGAACTCGTGCCCGAGCAGCGCCGGGCCGACCGCGAACAGGATCGCGCCGCCGAGGCCCTGCACCAGGCGGGCGACGATCAGCACGAAGTCGTTCGGCGCGAGGCCGCAGGCGAGCGAGGAGAGCACGAAGATCACCAGGCCCGCGTCGAAGACCTTCTTGCGGCCGATGCGGTCGGCGAGCGAGCCCGCGGCGAGCAGCACCGCGGCGAGGCCGAGGGCGTAGGCGTCGAGAATCCACTGCAGAGCCGAGAACGTGGAATCGAAGGCTTCGCGGATATCGGGTAGCGCCACGTTGACGACCGTGAGGTCGAGCATCAGCATGAAGGTGGCGAGCGCGACCACGACAAGGGTCCAGATCGCGCTGTCCGATCGCTGTGGTTCCTTGGTTAATGCGCCTGCGGATGCCATGGGAATTCCCCTCCGGGTGGTGTGCGGCGACGGCTGTTGGTTATGCGGCATGCAACGCTGCGGAGACCGCGTCGGGCACCGGCATCAGCTGCGGCAGCTGATACATGCCGGCCACCCGGGTGACGATTTCTTCGATGGACCCCCCGATCACCAGATAGGGGACGGTCCCTTCGTGCAGGGTGTCGAGCAGTAGTCGGTCGATCGTGGTGCGGTATCGGTCATCGCCTTCGGTGGCCGATTCCCGGTCCATCCGAAGATGGACGAACCCGTCGTAGGTGACATTGGCCCGCCGGGTCACGATTCCGCCGTGCGCCAGCAGGTACCGCTTTTCGAAGATGCGATAGGGCAGATCGCGCGGGTTCCACATCCAGTGCCTGAGCCTGCGGGTTCGCCGCAGCGCCTCGGCCGCCACCCATTCCTGGAGCACCGAACCGTCGGAAACGAAACCCGAGGTCAGCCGGGCTTCGGAATCCACGCGCTGTTCGAAGCCGCGTACCGCGGCGTCGACCGTCGGAGCGAGCCTCCGGTCGGCGCCCGGAGCGGCGAGGTGGGTGGATATGGCCGCGTAGTCCAGGCCGGTGGCCAGCGCGAGAGCGGTGCAAACGGTGGTCTTACCCGTTCGCGGTGCGCCGGTCACGGCCAGTCGTAGCGCGGGTGCATCCTTCATCGGGCGTCCTTGTATAGCGGGTGCCCGCATTTTCGCGTATCCCCTTGTCGCCAAGTGGAATACGCGAACGCGAAATGCGGTCTCACCGGGTTCATCGAAAATCTAGTAATCAAGTGATAACTTGTCAACATGAGGGCCAGACTGAGCGCGGCCGAGCGTCGCGAGATGATTCTCGAGGCCGCTGGGCGAGCGTTCTCGCGCGGCGGCTACGCGGGCACGAGCACCGACGTCGTCGCGTTGGAGGCCGGAGTCTCGCAGCCGTACGTGGTGCGGATGTTCGGCACCAAGGCCGACCTCTTCCAGGAGGTCTTCGACCGGGCGGTGCGGTCCCTGCTCGCCGCGTTCGCCGCCGAACTGGATGATCCGGAGGTCGCCGCGTCGCCCGAGGTGTGGAAACGCCTCGGCGGGGTCTACAACAGCCTGGTCGAGGACCGGGACGTGCTGGTGGTCTTGTTGCAGGGCTTCAGCGCGGCCGCCGGTCATCCGCAGATCGCCGCCGCCGCACGGCGTTTCGTCTCCGCGCTGTACACCCTGCTCGTCGAACGCACCGGCTGCGACCCCGAGCGCGCACGGGAATTCATCGCCAACGGCATGCTGCTCAACGCGCTGCTGGCGATGAACGCCACCGAACACGCCGACGACCCCGCACTGGCCGCGCTCGCGGAATGCGCGCTCGGCCAGGACTGCGGGTTCGACGCTCCGGAATCGGAGTGACGTGACGCCGGACTGAATTCCGTTGTCCGACATCCTCAGTCGGGCAACTGGTGGGCGAGCAGGCAGAACCCGGTGACGCCCTGGAACTCCTTGATCAGTAGATCGGCGCTGCGCCAGCGCTGGCCGCCGCGGTCGATGGTCGAGGTGCGCCGGATCTCCACCGTGCCGTCGAACGGCTCGGCCGAGGGACGACGCGGGCCCTCGGTGACGAACTCGAGCTTGCGCATCCACAGGGTGTTGCTGTTGCGCCGGTCCAGTCCGTCCATCTGGTACAGCAGGATCTGGGAGAGCTGCGCCGCGCCGACGATGGCATCGATCGGCGAAACCGAATCCCAGTACGCCGATTCCGCGCCGACGTAGCCGCCCTCGACCCCGGGGTTGACCCGCTGCCTGCTGTTGATGCGGGTGGCGGTCTCGTCGACGGTCAGGTCGGCGGCGGTCAGGGTGTGGTCCTTGACGCCGTTGAGGTAGTAGTGCGGCGCCGGACCGTAGATGTCGCTGAGCTGGGCGATGTGGTCGGTGCCAGGCACGTCCAGCGCGCCCGAACCGACCGGGTGCACCATGGTCAGCGTGCCGGTCAGGTTGCCGACGCGGAACTTGAACGCGGTCTCGATCTCGTCGGCGTCTTCCGCGGCGGTGGTGGTGGTGATCTCGGCCTCGACCGGGATGTTGTCGAGGTCCTCGTGCGGGGCGGCGCCGGCCCGCACGGCCGCCTGGCGCACCCACATGCGGGACGATTCGGCAGGGCCGAGGTCTCGGGAGTGGGTGATGGCGGCGTCGCACAGCGAGGCGGCGAGCATGATCGTGTCGACGCTGCTGACGTGCGGCACCAGCTCGCGGTGCTTCTTGGTCGACCAAGCGGCCGGGTAGCTCAGCCGCGCTACACCGGAATGCTTGGCGCCGAGCTGGGTGGAGCGACGGATCTGCAGGTTGGCCAGCTCGGGGCTGACTTTTTTGTAACCCTCACCGAAGTATCGATCGGACCGGGGTCCGAGGGGCTCGTCGTAGCTGGAAAAAGAAACGGTCATGGCAGAGCAACTTTCGAAGAGCGATCGAGAAATTCGGTTTCAGGCAACCTGGGGCAGGTCGAAAACCTGTCCCGCATACGAAAGACCGGCGCCGAAAGAAACTTGCAGAGCAAGTTGTCCCGGCTTTGCCCGGCCCGAAGACACCAGGTCATCGATCGCCAGCGGAAGGGCGGCGGCGGAAGTGTTTCCGGTCCGTCGGACGTCGTCTGCGATCACTACCGATTCGTCCAGCCAGCCGAGTTTGCGAGCAACCCCGTCGATGATTCGCAAATTCGCCTGATGCGGGATGAATACCTCTACGTCGGCGAGGGTGATACCGCCGGCCTGTGCTATTTCGGAAACGATCCTGGGCACCTCGCCGGTCGCCCAGCGAAATACTTCGGTGCCCTCCATGTGCAAAGTCGGAGGGGCCGTCGTGGTCGGCGCGCTGCGCAATTCCTCCCAGGTGGGTTCCTGGCGGATCAGGTTGGCTCGCGTGCCGTCGCTCCCCCATACGGTGCGCCTGATGTGGCCGGATTCCGTGCGGCCGACGAGCGCGGCGCCCGCGCCGTCGCCGAAGATCGGTCCCACCGAACGGTCATCGCGGTCGATGACGTTGTTGAACTTCTCCGACCCGATGACGAGAATGTTGTCGGCCTGGCCGACGTTGATGAGCGCGGCCGCTTGTCCGATGCCGTGCGCGTAGCCGGAGCAGCCCGCGGAAATATCGAAAGCCGCCGGTCCGCCGCAGCCGAGTTCGGCGGCGACGATGGCGGCGGCGGCCGGAGTGTTGTTGAGATGTGTCGAGGTCGCGAGCATGACGACATCGATCTGTCGAGCGGACATCTTGGCGGCATCGAGCGCTTTCTGCGCGGCCGATGCGGCCATCGAAATTACTGTTTCGTGATTTCCGGCGAATCTACGTTCGGTAATTCCGGTCCGCGTGGATATCCACTCTTCATCGACACCCAATTCGGGGGCCAGATCGGAATTGGAAACGATTCGATCGGGCCGGTATGATCCGATCATCAAAACTCCGGCTGGTAAAGCCGTCATACTTCCCACCCCCGAGAGGTGAATCAACAATTCTGTATGAATCAATGTATCACCCGGCCTGAATTTCGGAGTGAGATCACATTGCTATAACACCTGTATAACAGCATGTTGTGACGAAGGTCACGTTTTTTCATAGACTGTTGACATCGCTCGATTACCGGTCGGTCACAAGGCGGCCCGCAATCGATCGCCGATTATTAACTACCGATCGGTAATCGAGTGATGCGCACCTGGGGAAATCGGCGCGGTTGTTTGCATCGGCCGAGTTCGGGCCGGTCGCGCCGATTCGCTCGATCGATAGCTGTGGATTGTCCAATGTCCGGGCTCCGGACCGGCGACCGGCGGATACGACGACGGCGGGGGTTCGGGTGCGTCACGCACCCGAACCCCCGCCGTCGAGATCGAGAAGTTCGCGCTACCGGCTGGTGAACGGCAGCAGGGCCATCTCGCGGGCGTTCTTCACCGCGACGGCGACCTGACGCTGCTGCTGCGGGGTGAGCCCGGTGACGCGCCTGCTGCGAATCTTGCCGCGGTCGGAGATGAACGTGCGCAGCAAGTTCACGTCCTTGTAGTCCACCGTCTCGATCCCCGCGGCGATCAGCGGGTTCTTCTTGGGGCGGCGGGCCTGTTCCGCGCGGACCTTCTTCGACGGTGCTCGCTTGACTGCCATATCAGGGATTCCTTCTACGGGATCGGTGGTTCTTACCAGCTCGATTTGTGCACACCGGGCAGCTCTCCCCGGTGGGCCATCTCGCGCACACGCACACGGGAGAGACCGAACTTCCGGAGGTGACCCCGCGGACGTCCGTCCGCGGCGTCCCGGTTGCGCAATCGTACCGGACTGGCATCCCGCGGCAGGCGCTGCAGGGCGGCCTGCGCGGCGGCCCGGTCGGCGTCCGAGGTGGCCGGCTTGCGGATGATTTCCTTCAGCTCGGCGCGGCGAGCCGCGTAGCGGGCGACGACGGCCTTGCGCTGCTCGTTGCGCGCGATCTTCGACTTCTTCGCCACGTCAGCGCTCCTCGCGGAAGTCGACGTGCTTGCGCACCACCGGGTCGTACTTCTTCAGCACCATGCGGTCCGGGTCGTTGCGCCGATTCTTGCGGGTGACGTAGGTGTAGCCGGTGCCCGCCGTCGACTTCAGCTTGACGATCGGGCGAATGTCGGTGGACTTCGATGCCATGGGAGCTCCTAGATCTTCTCGCCGCGGGCGCGGAGGCGAGCGACGACCGCCTCGATTCCGTCACGATCGATGGTCTTGATGCCCTTGGTCGAGACGTTCAGCGTGATGCGGCGGTCCTCGCCGGGCAGGTAGTAGGTCTTGCGCTGGATGTTGGGGTTCCAGCGGCGGCTGGTCCGCTTGTGCGAGTGCGACACGGACTTGCCGAATCCCGGCTTGCGGCCGGTGACCTGGCAGTGGGCCGACATGTGGACTCCTAAAGTAGATGACAATCATTTTCGACAACGGCTGTTCGGCACTGTACCGTTGCTCCACAGCAAACGAAAATCGTTATCGAAAGGGGTTCCGGTGGTTGTGCCTGATCCCGCCCTGCTCCCGCCCGAGCCCGATCGACGGACGCCGGTCGTGCTTGTCGCCGGTCTGCCCGGACGCGCGGCGGCGGGCGTCGACCGTGTCGCCGACGCGCTGCTCGGTGGCGACGGTGTCGTCGTCGTGCGCCACGAGCTGAGCGAACTGCGCGAGGGCGTCGTGCGCCGCACGGTGCGCACCGCGACGGACACCAGGACCACCGTGCTCGAGCTGGCGCACGGCTGCGTCTCCTGCACGTTGCGCGCCGACCTGCTACCGCTGCTGTGCACGTTGGTCGCGCGAGAATCGGTGCGGCGCATCGTCCTCGCGCTCGATCCGGCCTTCGAGGCCGAGGCGGTGTGCCAGGCCATCGCTGATGTCGTGGTGACCGGCGTCGTCGGCCGGGTGGACGGCCCCGCCGCGCGCGACGTGCGCGTCGAGGCGGTGCTCACCTGCCTGGACAGCCAGGAGTGGCTGAGCGACGCCACCGGCGACGAAACCCTCGCCGAGCGCGGGCTCGCCGCCGCGGACGACGACCGGACCATCGCGCAGGTCGCCGTCGGCCAGGTCGATTTCGCCGACGCGGTGCTGGCCATCGGCCCCGCGCTCGACGCCATGGAGCAAGCCAGGCTCGGCGCGGTACTGACCCGTCTGGTGCCGGAGGCGCCCGTCGCCTGGATCGACGACCTCGACGCCGTGGCCGCCGCCGACATCGAAGCCCTGCTGGCGCGGATTCCGGCGGGATCGCGGCGCGGCCGGATCTTCGACGCGCACGCGCCGCTGTTGCGCGGGCAGCCGCCGCTGGTCGCCGAATACGGCGTCGGCCTGATCGAATTCGCCGCGAGCAGGCCATTCCACCCCGGCAGGCTGCACGACGCGCTGGACGTGCTTCTGGACGGCGTGGTCACCGCGCGCGGCAGGCTCTGGCTTGCCACCCAGCCCGACGAGGTGGTGTGGCTGGAGTCCGCGGGCGGCGGACTGCGCGTCGGCGGCGCGGGGCGCTGGCTCGCCGCGATGAGCGAAGACGAACTGGCACAGGCGGATCCGAGTCGGCGGGCGCTCGCCGCGCTGCGCTGGGACGACCGCTTCGGCGATCGGGACGTCTCGCTGGTGATCCTCGCGCACGACGCCGATCCGGCCGAGATCCGCCGTGCCCTGCACTGGGCGCTGGTCGAGGACGACGAACTGCGACTCGTCGAGCGCGCGCCCGAACGGGTCGCGCTGTGGGACGACCCGTTCGGCGAATGGCACGCCGACCCGTGCGACGACGCGGGCGAACTGGTCGACGAGGTCGCGGAGCCGAAAAGTTCGAGAGGAGAAGGAAAGTGAAGACAGGTATCCACCCGGACTACCACCCGGTGGTGTTCGAGGACTCGAGCACCGGCAAGCGGTTCCTGACCAGGTCCACCGCCACCAGCGCGCGGACCATCGAGTGGGAGGACGGCAGTACTTACCCGCTGCTGGTGGTCGACGTGACCGCCGACTCGCACCCGTTCTGGACCGGTGCGCACCGCGTGCTGGACACCCAGGGCCGGGTCGAGAAGTTCGAGCGCAAGTACGGCAGGCGCGTGCGCGCCGGAGCGGAGGCCTGAGATGGCGGTGCCCAAGCGGAGGATGTCGCGGTCCAACACCCGCAGCCGTCGCGCCCAGTGGAAGGCGACCCCGCCCGCGCTGGTGCCGGTGACCGTCGGGGGAGTGGTGCACCAGGTGCCACGCCGCCTGGTGCAGGCCGTGCGCCGAGGACTGATCGACCTGGATCGCCTCTGACGGCCGAAGGCGAGAAACGCATCGGGCCCGGCGGTGTGCTCCGCCGGGCCCGATGCGTTGTCCTGCCGCGTGGAACTCAGCCTTGCTTGTCGGCCAGATCGGCGAGCGCCGCGGCCAGGCGGAAGTACTTGTTGTTGCCCAGGTCGGCGATGGTCTTGATCTTTAGCGCTTCCAGCGCCTTGTCGTGCTCCGCGGTCAGGCCCGCGAGCGCCGACGGCGGCGCGGCCAGGATCTCCGCGAGCGACTTGTTCTCGTACGCCTTGTCGAGCGTCTTGTCGAGGACCACGTTGACGGCCATGCGAACTCCTTCGGGACGATCGTGATCTGCCGCGATCGGACGAACGCCCGAACGCGTCGTACCTCGCGACCATAACCCGCCCCATGGCCGCCCGTATGCCGAACGCGCCGGGCGATTCGGTGCCCGGGGATGGGGCGGCGGACCGGACGGTTCGTTGTGATCGTGGTGCTGTGGCAATCGACTGGCTACCGATGTGGTCTGCATCACATGCGGCTATTCCTGAATTATGGCGTGCGACAAGGTAACTGAGCGATGAAATGCATACCCAAAGTTTGTTTTTAGGGGTCTTAAAAGTCTCCGCGCAGTGATGATTTCGTGCTCACAGGCCGGTACCCTCATCCGAGAGGGCGGGTTCTTCCGGTTCTCGGAAGAACCCGCTCATCGCCAAGCTTCGGCATTCTCCCGTAAACCGCTCTCGCGAACGATGTTTCGCGCGCCTACGGCTTACCGTTTCGCGATTCGGACTCCGCCTCCGAATGTCCCGGCAATCCGGGCAAATCCGGCAGCAGGGATTCCAGTCGCGCGAGCTGAGCGCCGATCAACTCCGCGGGCCCCTCGATCAAGGAGAGCGGCCACGGCCAGCGGTGCCCCTCCAGCTCCCGTACCTGCTCGATCAGGTCGGCGGTGGTGGCCTCCAGTTCGCTGATCTCCGTGCGCAGTTCGCCGATCTGGGCGCGCAGTGCCGCGGTGTCGCCCTCCAGCGCGTCGATGCGTCGCAGTGCTGCGGCCAACCCGTCCACCAGCGTGAGGTGCCGTCCGTCGGCGTCCGTGCCCAGCTGCGGCCAACCCGCGAGACCGGGGCCGCGCAACTGGGTCTGTATGTCGCGCAGCACCGCGTCCTGCTCCGGCGTCATGTCCGGTTCCTCCTGTCCGAAATCCCACTGGCCGAAATCCGCGGTCTCGGCCACGTTCACGTCGCAGAGCACGCCGTTGACCCGGATCTGGCGCAGCGTCTGATGAATGTTGCGGCGGGTCTCCACATTCCCGCCCGACCACGCGTCGGTCTGCCACGCCCAAGCCGCGCTGCCCGCGTCCAGCGCCCGGCTCACCGACCAATACCCGCCGTAGATACCGACATTCGCGGCGCCGAGCACGGTGGCCGCGCCGTCCAGGTACGCGTTGATCGGCACCTGGTCCTGCGGGGTGGCGTCGAAATCCGCCGAGAAGTAGATGGGCCGGTCGGGACGGCCGCCGCAGCGCAGTACCTGCGCGAGGCCGGCGCGCGCGTCGACGATGCCCGCGTTGTAGCCGTCCAGCATGCGGGCGGCGGTGGTCTCCCAGTTGGAGACGATCGAAATGCCATGCGCCCGTAGGTCGTCGGCCTCGGCCGGAGTGAGCAGCTTGCCGGGCAGACTCGGACCGCCCGGCGTCAGATACCGCACAACGAAATCGAAACCCGCCGCGCGAATCGCGGCGCCGCCCGGACGTCCACCGGCGTAGTCCAGGCCGAACCGCATGTCTCCCACTGTAAGACGTAGACGGTGCGGTTCGCCGGGGTTCAGCGCGTGAACTCGGGCCGCCGCACCGGCGCGGGCGGCGTCGAGGGTGTGCGCCGGTCGGGCGCGACGAGCACCGCGGTGATCGGCACGGCCAGCGAGAGCATGCCGATGACGAACATCGGCACCAGGAAGGAGAACAGGTCTTCACCGGTCGGGAGCGCCGAGCGCGGATCGATCCGCAGCTCCAGCCCGGCCATCCGCAGGTAGTGCATGCCGACGACGGCGCACCCGAACAGCGCCGAGGCGCCGATGACGGCGGGCGTCGGCCACGAGCGCAGCACGAACCACAGTGTGCCGAGCGAGATCACGACACCGAGCAGGCCGGAGACGATCACCTGCCACAGTCCGAACTCGATGTCGCCGCGCACCTGCACGGCGCTCATCCCCAGGGCGAGCATCAGGCTCAGTCCGAGGCCCATCAGCACGCCCGCGGCGAGCAGGCGGGGCAGTTGCAGCGTCCGGCCGAGCGCGATCAGTCCACCGAAGACCGAAAGCACCGCGAGCACCGCCGCTCCCGTGAGCCGGGCGACGTCGTAGCGGATCAGCGTGTCGCTCGCGGGCGTTACGCCGAGCATCGAGACGAAAATCGCCAGCCAGGTACCGATTCCGCCGATGGAGACCGCGGCCGAAGCCAGCCAGACCAGCCGGAATTTGGACGTCACCGACTTGGTCGACTGGCGGATGCAGATCAGGCCGATCAGCGCGCCCGCCATCGCCACCAGGATCGACAGGCCGAGGACCCAATAACCCATGGAGAAGTAGGACAAGACAGCGAACCTCACACCTGTCCGACGGGCTGCTCGTGCTGCTGCGCCGCGAGCCGCTGGATCGCGTATTCGGTTACCGCGGCCAGGGATTGGCGCACTTCCATCGCGTTGCGCGCGTCGATGTCGACGATCGGAACCCCGGACCGCACCGATAGCGCCTCACGCAGCTCGGCAACCGGGAACCGCGGTGCGTCCGGAAAACGGTTGACCGCCACCAGGAACGGCAGTCCGCGCGCCTCGAAGAAGTCGACGGCGGCGAAGCTGTCCTCGATGCGGCGGGTGTCCACCAGCACCACCGCGCCGATCGCGCCGCGGATCAGGTCGTCCCACATGAACCAGAACCGGCGCTGGCCCGGAGTGCCGAACAGGTACAGCGTCAGGTTGCCGGGCAGCACGATGCGGCCGAAATCCATGGCGACCGTTGTGGTCTCCTTGCCCGGCGTCGCGGCCAGGTCGTCGATGCCGTCGGAGAAGCCGGTCACCATGGCCTCGGTGCGCAGCGGGACGATCTCCGATACCGCGCCGACGAAGGTGGTCTTGCCCGCGCCGAAACCCCCTGCGACAACGATTTTCGTCGAAGCGGTGCGATTGTCCATGGATGCCGAGCTGTACGGCTGGGAGTTATAGGGCGCGGAGTCCACGCAAAGTCCTCTCCATCAGGGTCCGGCGCTCGTCGTAGCTCGCCTGGTCACTCAGGGTCGAATGCACGCGCAGCGTCCCGGCGACGACGAGATCGCCGATCACGACCCGGACCAGTCCGAGCGGCCGTTGTAGCTGAGCGGATATCTCGGCTACCGACAGGCGTGCGGTGCCCAGCCGCACGATATCGGTACGGATATCGCCGACCGGCCATTCGAAATGTGCAGTGTAGGAGATGGTCTCGATGACCGCCTCCAGGGGAAGGTCGACCGCGGGTTCGGTACGCCCCGAGGTCAGGGCGTAGGGACGAACGCGGGTGGGTGGTATGCCCGGCCCCCCGCCGGATGGGGTAGACATCGCACTCTCTACACGGCCGTCCGGGCGGTGGCCTGGACCACCGAACCGACCCGATCGACGAGCAGCGCCATCTCATAGCCGATCCGGCCGATGTCATGCGTCTTGTTGGCGAGCACCGCGAGGTGCGAGCCGTTGCCGACCGTCATCACCAGCAGGTAGCCGCGCTGCATGTCGACGATCGACTGCATCACCTTGCCGCCGTTGAACAGCTGGGCCGCGCCGCTGGACAGGCTCGCCAGACCCGCGGTGACCGCCGCGAGCTGCTCGGCGCGATCGGCGGGCAGGTGCGGGCTGGTCGCCTGCAGCAGGCCGTCGGCCGACACCAGTACCGCGTGGGTGACACCCGGCACGTCCCGAGTGAAACGGGTGACCAGCCAGTTCAGGTTCTCGTCCGTGGTGTTGCCTGGTTTGTCGGTCATGCAAGCCCTCCGTCGTTGTACTGGGCGTCGGCCCGCCCGCTGCGGACCCCGCTGAGATGCCTGGTCAAGCTGTTGCGGATCTCATCAGGATTCCGCGTGTTGGATTCGTTGGTCGGCGCCAAACCGCCGGGGACCAGCTGCGCGCCCGGCTGCCGAATGGGCAGGCCGCCGGAGGTGCGGCCGGAGGTGGTCGGGTTGCTGGCCTCCGCGGCGGCCGCCCAGCCGACATCGGCGGGGGACGACCAGGAGTCGCCGTCGTTCTCGGATCCGGCGGAGGCGGGTTCGACCAGCCACTCCGACACCATGCGCTGGTAGATCGGCGTCGGGGATTCCGGGTTCACCGGACGCAGCCCGGTGACGGTTGCCTGGGTGGCGTTCGCGACGGCCTCGGGCTCGGGCACCTCGTAGGTGGCCGTCTCGGCCCAGACGTCGACCTGAGCGGGCTCGGCGGGCTGGGACACCGGCGAGGGCAGCGCGCGCGGCTCCACGGCGCGCGGCGCGCCGTTCTCGTTGCGCGTCCGGATCGGCATCGGGCCGCCACGGCCGGGATCGGTGGTCTCGACATCGATCACGCCGGTGGAGCGATCGGCCGGGGTGGCCACCCGGATCGCCGGGCGCCGCTGCGGCAGACCGGTGCTGCTCATCTCGAACGAGGAAGTGTGCTCGGGCAGCGCCAGACTCGGCACCGGGACCAGCATGCGCGGCGGCGCGACCGTGGGCTCCGGCGCGTTCTCCTGCGGCTGCGGCGCGGTGAGCTGCGGCGCCTTGTCGCTGATCGGCACCGGCGACACCAGGGTGCCGGGCAGGTGCACGCTCGCGGTGATGCCTGGCTGCTGCGCCATCGCCGAGGTGCGGCGCAGGTTGACCGTGATGTTGTGCCGCTTGGCGAGTCGGCCGACCACGAAAAGACCCATGCGACGCGCGGTTTCGACGGTGACCTCACCACCGGAGGCGAGGTGCTCGTTGACCGTCTGCAAGTCCTCCGCGGACATGCCGAGACCGCGGTCGATGATCTCGATCAGGTAGCCGCCGTCCACCGCGCGGGCCACCGAGACCGCCACCGGAGTGGTCGGCGGCGAGTAGCGCAGCGCGTTGTCGATGAGCTCGGCGAGCAGGTGCTCGACGTCGACGGCGGGCTCACCGGGCACGATGCCGTCGGGCGCGCTGCCGATCTCGACGCGCTGGTAGTCCTCGACCTGGGAGACCGCGCTCCACAGCATGTCCGAGAGCGGAACGGGAGGCAGGTGACCGCGGCGAAGCGCGGTGCCCGCGAGCACCAGCAGGTTGTCGCCGTTACGGCGCATGCGGGTGGCGAGGTGGTCGAGGCGGAACAGGCTCTGCAGGCGTTCGGAGTCGTCCTCGTCGTGCTCGAGTTCCTCGATCAGCGTCAGCTGCTGCTCGACGAGCGACTGGCTACGGCGCGAAAGGGTCTCGAACATGCTGCCGATCTGCAGGCGCAGACGGGCCTGCTCGGCGGCGAGGTGGAGCGCGGCGTTGTGGATGTCGTCGACGGCGCGGGCCAGCTGGCCGATCTCCTCGGTGGTGTGCACGTCGACGCGGGTCGGCTCCGGCGTCGCGTTACCGGAACGCACGACCTCGAGTTCGTTGGGCAGGTCGACGTGCGCGACCTGGAGCGCGCCGTGGCGCAGGCGGCGAATCGGCACGACGAGCGAGCGGGCGACCGCGAGCGCGAGGGCGAGACCGGCGAGCAGCGTCGCGACCACGATCGCGATATCGCGCAACACGATGCCGCGGACTTCGGCGGTCCGGTCGGCCAGTCGCGCGTCGATGGTGTCGACCAAGTTCAGCGTGGTCTGGTCGTAGGCGGTGGCACTGGTGCGCAGCGAGTCGATGACCGGCTGGCTGCCCGCTGGGTCGCCGAGATTCTGGCTGAACGCGCCGAGACGGACGTTGACCGCGTCGATCAGCACGCTGGCGTTGAGCGCCGAAGACGGCTGCAGCTGGGCGAACTGGCTCAGCAACACCAGCTCACCACCCGCGGTGATCAAGACCGTCGGGCGCACCGCCGGGTTGCGGTCCGCGCCCGGCGAACCGATCAGCAGGTACTGCTGGGTGTGCAATCTGCGCGCGTTGGTGGTCACACCGAGCTGCAGGAAGTAGCGCTGGATGGTGATCTCCTCCAGCGAGGTCGAGCGCGCGATCGCGTTACCGATGCGGGCGGCGACCTCGTCGGCCTGCTGGCCGATCGCCACCGGCGAGCTGTTGCGCAGGCCGTTGCGCATCGCGCGGCCCGCGGTCAGCGCCGCGTCGAGCTCGTTGGTGACGTCCGTCGGCGCGCCCGTGGAGCGCAGGGCCGTCTGAAGATCGGCGGCCGCCTGATCGAACCGGCCCGCGATGCGGTCCAGGTCGGCGTCGCTCGTCTGGTTCTCCCAGGTCGTCGCCGTGGTGACGGCGAGTTGTTCGGTGGCCGAGGCGAAACCGAGCATCGGCCGGATGATCCTGGCCTGGTCGGTCGCCGCGTCGAGGTCGCCGATCGTGTTCAACTCGTCGTTGATTCGCAAAACCGCGAACGTCGAGGCGAGCACCACCGGCAGCAGTAGCACGATCCCGACCTTGCGGGTGACGGACCAGTTCGACAGCCTGAATTGCCGGGAACGCGGTGCTGCATCCATCCGCTTCCGTCGCCTCCACTCCGCGCGGGTTCCCCGGATGGCTAGTGGCTGTTTCACATAAGTATGGGACCAACCCGCTGAGAACCAACTCGAGGTCTTGTTTTTACCGCTGGGAACATACCGTGCTGAGTGTGTAACGGCAATCTGGGGGACTCCGCGCGGAAATTCTCTAATATGGCTACGCAGAACAAGTTTCGGTCCCATAGCGAGACTCGCGGCGACCGAAATCCGCGCACGCCGGTGAAAGCCCCTGGTCATCGGTGGTGCCCCGCCGCGCCATCCGACCGACCCAGTTCGCGGCGTGTCGGCATGCCCTCTCAGTCGACTCTCAGTCGGTGCGGTCAAACTGGTGGCATGCGCATTCTGGTAGTCGACGACGATCGCGCCGTCCGTGAATCGCTGCGCCGGTCGCTGACCTTCAACGGCTACTCGGTCGATCTCGCGGTGGATGGCGTGGACGCCTTGGAGAAAGCAACCGTCCAACGTCCTGACGCACTCGTGCTGGACGTGATGATGCCGAGATTGGACGGGCTCGAAGTTTGCCGACGGCTGCGCAGCACCGGAGACGATCTTCCGATTCTGGTTTTGACGGCCCGCGATTCGGTTTCCGAAAGGGTTGCCGGACTGGATGCCGGAGCCGACGATTATCTGCCGAAACCATTCGCGCTCGAGGAATTGCTGGCCCGGCTGCGCGCTCTGCTGCGCCGCCGCGCGCCCGAACAGGGCGATACCTCCGAGGCGATGCTGTTCGCTGATCTGTCGCTGGACCCGGTGACCCGCGAGGTCTCCCGCGGCTCCCGCTCGATCAGCCTCACCCGCACCGAGTTCTCGCTGCTGGAAATGCTCATGGCCAACCCGCGCCGGGTGCTCACCCGTAGCCGCATTCTCGAAGAGGTGTGGGGCTACGACTTCCCGACCTCCGGCAACGCGCTCGAGGTCTACATCGGCTACCTGCGCCGCAAGACCGAGGCCGAGGGCGAGCCGCGGCTCATCCACACCGTGCGCGGCGTCGGCTACGTCCTGCGCGAAACACCACCCTAGGCCGCGCGACAATGGCACGAAGCGTTCCACGCCGTCCCGTCATCGCCACCCTTGGCCAGCCCGACTCGACCGAGATGCGGCCGCCGATGCCGCTGACCCGCTCGGTCTCGCTGCGCTGGCGGGTCACCCTGCTCGCCGCGTCGGTGGTGGCCATCGCGGTCGCTTTCACCTCCATCGCCGCCTACGCGATGGTGGCGCGCGCCCTCTACGCCGACGTCGATTCGCAGTTGCGGGCGCGCGCCTCGACGATGATCGACAACAACTTCGAGAGCTTGGGGTTTCAGTCGATCATCCTGGCGGGGTTGTTCTCCAACGACGTCGGTGTCGCGCTGATCTTCGCCGACCACAAGCCCTATATGCCGCCGCAGCAGACGATTCCACCGGTGGGAGAGCAGGAGTTCGCCGTCGCCGACGGCAAGCTGAACTCCTCGCTGCGCACGGTGAGCAATCAGCGCGTGCTCGCGGTGCGCACGAACTCCGGTGCGACGCTGGTCATCTCACAGCGGCTGGAGCCGACCCGCGAGGTACTCGACCGGCTTGCCTGGCTGCTGTTCGTGGTCGGCGGCTGCGGCGTCGTGCTCGCCGCCGCGGCGGGTACCGCGGTGGGCCGCACGGGCCTCAGACCCATCGCCAGACTGACGGCCGCGACCGAGCGCGTCGCGCGCACCGACGACCTCACGCCCATCCCGGTCACCGGCGACGACGAATTGGCGCGGCTCACCGACAGTTTCAACACGATGCTGCGCGCGCTCGCCGAATCACGCGACCGCCAGCGGCGTCTGGTCGCCGACGCCGGGCACGAGCTGCGCACGCCGCTGACCTCGTTGCGCACCAACATGGAGCTGCTCATCGCGTCGAGCAGGCCGGGCGCGCCCGCCATCCCCGAGGAGGACATGGCCGAGTTGCGCCAGGACGTGATGGCCCAGATCGAGGAGCTGTCCACCCTCGTCGGCGACCTGGTCGACCTGGCACGCGAGGACGCGCCGGAGACCGTCTACGACCGGATCGATCTCGGCGAGGTGACCGAGCGGGCGCTGGAGCGCGCCAGGCGCCGCCGCGGCGCCATCGAGTTCGTCGCCGAGCTGCGGCCGTGGTTCGTCTACGGCCACGAGGCGGGGCTGGAGCGAGCCGTGCTCAACGTGCTGGACAACGCGGCCAAGTGGAGTCCGGCGGGCGCCCAGGTGCTTGTCACCATGCGCGAGGCCGGACGCGGTCTGCTGGAACTCGCGGTGGACGACGCGGGCCCCGGCATCCCCTCGGACGAACGGGAGCTGGTGTTCGAGCGGTTCTACCGGACCACCGCCTCCCGCTCGATGCCCGGCTCGGGGCTCGGGCTCGCCATCGTCAAGCAGGTGGTGACCAAGCACGGCGGCACGATAACGATCGACACCTCGGACCGCGGCGGCGCGCTGATCCGTATCGTGTTACCTGGTGAGGGTGACGGTCCCGCGTCAGCCCAGCAGATCTCGGAGAACTGAAAGCAGGGTCTCAGTCGGCTCTAAGCCGTCGTCGGCACGCTGGTCGGCAGACGTGAGGAGAAGCGAGAAGCCATGACGGAGGATTTCCAGAACCGCGACGTGGAGCCGGGGAAGGCGGACGCCTCCGGTCCCCGGCCGACCGAGCAGTTCCCCGCGACGGGTCATACCGAGCACTCGGCATGGGCCGCGCCCGGCGCTGCACACCATCAGGCGCAGCAGCCCCCGATGCAGCACTATCCGACCCAGCCGTTCCCCGGCCCGGAATCGGGATTCGGCGCTCCCGGCTCGCCGCCGCCTCCGCACCCGGGCGCGGCCTTCGGCGCGCCGCCGCCGAAGCGTCCGTTCCGCGCCGGTCTCGTCGCGGGCGCCGTGGCACTGGCGCTGGTCAGCGGTGGCATCGGCGGTGCGGTCGGCACACTGGCCACCCGATCCGACGACGGCAGGGCCCAGGTGACCAACGCGCTGGACGCGCCGAAGCCCAATGTCAGCAACGCGTCCAACGCGCCAGCGGGTTCGACCCAGGCGGTGGCGCAGAAGGTGCTGCCCAGCGTCGTGATGATCAAGGTGGCGAGCAACCGCGCGCAGGGCGAGGGCTCCGGCGTCGTGCTCTCCTCCGACGGCCTGATCCTGACCAACAATCACGTGGCCTCGGGCGGTGGCGCCGGCGCGAAGATGGAGGTCATGTTCTCCGACGGGAGCAGCGCGCCCGCCACGTTGGTCGGCGCAGACCCGGTCTCGGACCTGGCGGTGATCAAGGTGCAGGGCAAGAGCGGTCTGACGCCGATCGAACTGGGCACCTCGTCGAATCTCCAGGTCGGCCAGCCCGTGATCGCCATCGGCTCGCCGCTCGGCCTGGCGGGCACCGTCACCACCGGCATCGTGTCCGCGTTGAACCGGCCGGTGTCGACCAGCGGCGAAGGCGGCCAGAACCCCAACGCCCCGCAGCCGGTGATCGACGCGATCCAGACCGACGCCGCCATCAACCCGGGCAACTCGGGCGGCGCGCTGGTGGACGCGAGCGGCAAGCTGATCGGCATCAACACCGCCATCGCCAGCCTCGGCGTCGGCGAGCTCGGCGGCCAGCAGAGCGGTTCGATCGGTCTCGGCTTCGCCATCCCGGTGGACCAGGCCCGCAGGGTGGCCGACGAACTGATCAAGAACGGCCACGCCACCTACGCCCAGATCGGCATCAAGCTGCGCCCGCAGGACAGCGTCGCGCTGGTGCTGGAGGCGACCCCGGACGGCCCTGCCGCCAAGGCGGGCATCCCGGCCGGCGCCATCATCACCAAGCTCGACGATCGGCCCATCGATTCCGGCGAAGCGCTCATCGCCGCCGTCCGTTCGCACCAACCGGGAGACAAGGTGAAGGTCACCTATACCGACGAACAAGGCAACAACCCCAAGACCGTCGAGGTCACCCTCACCGCCGCACCCGCGGACGGTGGCCGGTGAGGCGGCTCGGTGACGCGGAATTGTCCAGCGCCGCCGCCGGGTTGCTCGGCACAGGCGCTACGGTGAGCACCATGGAAATCGATGCTCCTGTGGCGGGGCGTGCACTGGTGGTGGTCGTCGACGATCGAACGGCGCATGGAGGTGTTGACTCGCTCGGGCCGCTGGTCACCGAGCTGCTCACCGAGGCGGGTTTCCTCGTGGACGCGTCCGTGTCGGTGCAGGCCGACGAGGTGGAGATCCGCAACGCGCTGAACACCGCGGTGATCGGCGGCGTCGACCTGGTCATCTCGGTCGGTGGCACCGGAATGTCGCCGCGCGACGTGACGCCGGAGGCGACCTCGCAGGTGCTGGACCGGGAACTGCCCGGTATCAGCGAGGCGCTGCGTTCCTCCGGCCGGGTCGCGGGCTCCCTGGACGCGGGCCTCTCGCGCGGTCTCGCCGGCATCTCGGGCAGCACCCTGGTCGTGAACCTGCCCGGCACCCGTTCCGCCATCCGCGACGGTATGGCAACCCTCTCGCCGCTCGCCAGCAAAGTGATCGGCGAACTGTCCGGATTGGCCGAATAATTCCGGCCGCCGACTCTTCCGACGTCCCTCGCCCCGCCGCACGCCGGGCGAGGGACGCCGCGCGTCTGGCGCGGATCTTCGGCGACACCCTGCCGGACACCACCCGCGACGAACGCGGTGACGACCCGGACGACCGCCGCTCCGGCGACGACTGGTTGCGCTCCCAGGTGCCCCCGCACCACGGTTGAGCTAATTGCTACTATTTAAGTACGTACTTCGGGGTGATATGGCTCCGTTATCTCCTCACTGTTTTCTTTAGCGCACTGTGATCTGCGCCATCGATTACGGCTCTGTCTCGTAAACGGTCGATGGCCTCGTTGCGACTCGAACCGACCGGTTCCGCGAATGCGCGACATTCCCGCCTGCATTTATGCACGTCAAGCGATATTGGCATGTCCGCACCTGTGATCTACATCACTATCATCTTTACAATTCTTTGCGTTGCCAGGCAGTTACCGACCGTTTAATCTTCGCCACGAGCCACCCAAACGAAGGTCTTCGCGGGTCCGGATACGGCACGTACGTTCGTCGATCCGGCGGAACCAGGCTCGGTTCCGTTGCCAGTGAGGGCGTTGCGCCGAAATAACAGCCGGTTACATACCGGCAACAAAGGGGCGACAAACTGAGCTGGGCCTGAGAGGACCACTGTCCAGCCTCGATGGTCGAGGTTGACTGTTTGAACCTGATGAGGGGAAGTATGAGCGAGAACCGCACCAACGGTCTGCGTCGCGGTGCCCGCGTCGCGGGCGTCGGCGCCGCCGCGGCCGTTGCCATGGGCATGCTGTCGACCGGTGCTGCCAATGCCGACACCTTCGTGCCGTTGCCGGACGGTCAGAAGGTCGGTCATGGCGTGACGATCACCCGCACGGGTGAGCACGCCCTGATTTCGCCGTCCCTTGCCGCCAACGGCGCCGGTCGCGTCGTCTGGGTCTCGGGCAACGCCACCGCCGATGTGACCGTCACCCCCGAGGGTGAGGTCGGCCCGAACAACGGCCCCGCGGGCGGCCCGGGCAGCAACAACTCCTCGACGCACGGCGCTTCCCAGCTGAGCACCGGCTACATCGTCGGTTGCCAGGTCAGCATCGCCGACGACGCCATCTCCGCCGGTGTGTCCGGTGGCGTGAACCTCGACGGCTTCAGCATGGGCGGCTCCATCGGCCTCAACCTCGGCCCTGGCGAAGTGAAGTTCGTGCAGATCGACTACAAGGACATCCTGAAGCCGGGTGTGTACTCGGTCGAGTACCAGGACGCCGAGATCGAGATCCAGGGCTGCGCGGGCTACGCCCAGGCGCGCGCCTACACCGTGGTCGAGATCATCGGTGACCACTACTCGAAGACCACCCTCTACGGAGCGCCGTTCAGCATCGGCTGACGTCTGTCGAGTCCCCAGCGGCGGGCGCGGGCCGGAAGCGGTCGCACGAAGTGACCGCGACGTGCCAGGGGCCGCCGTCGATCGAACACGAAAAATCTTCTCGCTCAAGCGATTCAACCCTCGAGGGGTACAACGAAATGTTCAACCGTAAGAACGTGGCGCGGATGGCCGGTGTCGGTGCCGCCGCCACCATTGCCATGGGCCTGTTCTCCACCGGCGCCGCCAACGCCGACACCTTTGTCCCGCTGCCGGGCGGCGAGATCGTCAAGCACCTGTCCGACGGCACCGTGGTGACCGTTCGCCTGGTCGGCGAGTCCGCCCTCATCAGCCCGTCCATGGGTTCCACCCCGGTGCACCGCAACGCGTGGGTCTCCGGTTCGGCTCAGGTCGAGCTGTCCGGCACCGGCGCGGAAGCCGGCGGCAAGATCTTCCCGGGCTACACCGTCGGCTGCCAGGTGAACATCGCGGGCGGCGGCGCCGAGGGCGGCGTCGAGGCTGGCAGCGACTGGCAGGGCGAGAGCCCGAGCATCGGCGCGAGCAGCGGCGGCAACCTGTCGCTCGGCCCGGGTCAGGCGACCTCGTTCTACATCCTCGACATCGAGGAGGCCGACGACTTCGGCAACGAGTCGCACAAGAAGCGCAACAAGTTCAAGGGCAGCAACGGCTCGGTCACCTGGGCCGACTCCACCATCGGCCTGTCGGGCTGCGGTGGCTACGCGCAGGCCCGCGCCTTCGTCAGCGTGGAGGTCGAGACCGACAACGTCGTCACCTGGGTGACGCTGTGGGGTCAGCCGTTCAGCCTCGGCTGACGCACACCGTCCGGGCTCTGGCCACGCGCCGCTGCCCGGCGGAATTCGTCCGGCTGCGCTCCACCGAGCCGCAGGACCGGCGACTCGAACGAACGGGCCCGTCGCTTCGGTGACGGGCCCGTTCTCGTGCCCGCTGCCTCGGGTCGGCGCATGACCAGACGTGGAACGCCGAGTGACATACCGGTGAACGCCGGATGTTTGCGCGCGTTAGGCTGGAACTGTCGTTCGGAGGGGACAAACCGGACGACCGGCGGAAGCGGGCTTCCCGGGGTCCGCTCCAGGGCCCGCTTCCTGTTCGGTTCGGTATGCGTGTCCTTCATGCGGCCCTCGTTGTGCGGATCGAGGAGCCGCCCAGAATTCCCTTTCGCAATAGCTTTTCGATATCAATCGGCGAAACTCTTTTTTGCCTGCGCGGCGGGCATTGTCGCCACGGAGTACGGCACCCTCGCGAAAGTCGTGCATGCCATCAGCGCGGCGACGACGAAACCGATCTGAACATATGTTGCTTGTCGGCAATCATGTAGGAACCGAGACCGACTTCATCGGGTTCCGCTGAAAACGGCGAGCGCGGATTGGCGATTCCGTTGGGGAACGCGGTGATGCTCGCGACGAACGCGGTGCTGATTACTGCCGTAACGGCCAGGTAGATGACGTTGCGGGGAAGATGAAATCCTTTTAGCGTTGCCGATCCCTCCTCTTCGGCGAATCTGTGGGTCGCACTCGGAGAAATCCGTGCTCCGGGCCTCGGGAGATGTTGATCGACCGAAGCGGTTAATTTCCGGCGAACATATTCCGGTCGCGAGTTGCGGCGAGCCGGGCGGTCAATGGAAGACCACCGTCAGCGCGGTGTGCAGCGAAGCGGCGGCGACCACCGCGGCATGTTCGGCATCCATCGCGACCAACACCACCCGGTCCGCCGCGCCCCGTCGTTCGCCGGGCTCGGAAACCATGACCACGGCGGCATCGCCTGCCAGCGTCCTGGCCGGTCGCGCGCCGGGCCCCTGCTGCTCGTCGCCACCGATCACGTCGACACGGTCGCCCGGCCGCAGGATGTCCGCCACCGCCGTGTCCGCCAGCCGGATCGGGACTATGCGCGCGTCGCGTGCGCCCGCCGCCACCTCGGCCAAGCGCGGACCGATCACCCGCAGGTCGGTGAACACCTCACCGGCTCGCATCGCGCCGGTCGAGGTGGCGCCGACCAGCGTCGAGGGGTCGCGTACCGCGCCTACTGGGAGGGCGCCGGATTCGCGCGGCACCGATTTCAGGTCCCCCGATTCGAGCACCTTGCCGGGCGGTAGATCACGCCCGGCGACGACGACGTTCGTCCGCGCCGCGCTCGGATTCCCACGGGCGAAGAGAACGACGGCCAGGAGCGTCAGAGCCGCCGCGAAGACGCGGCGGGCGAGCAGTCCATCGAGCCAGGGCGGCCGGTTCCACAGGGCGAAGCGCAGCGGGCTGCCGCGACCGAGATCGGCGAATGCGCGAGTCATGGCCGGATCCTATGGCCAGGATCACACCGCGCTGGTCACCGAAAGGGCGACCTGTGGATCGGCGAGAGGCTGTGGATAACCGGGAAAATCAGCTGGCGACGGCCGTGCTGGTGGTCGCGCTCGAGCTGCTCGACGAGCTCGACTCCGAACCCGACGAACTGGAGCCGCTGTCGGACTTCGCGGGCTCGCTCGCGGTGGACGCGCCGCCGCGGCTGTCGGTGCGGTAGAAGCCACTGCCCTTGAACACGATGCCGACCGAGTTGAACAGCTTGCGCAGCTTCCCGGAGCAGTTCTCGCAGACCGTCAGTGCGTCGTCGGTGAAGGACTGCACGATGTCGAAGCGGTTGTCACACTGGGTGCACGCGTATGAATAAGTTGGCACAGGATCCTCCGCAGGGTTCGTCGACTAGCACTCTACAGGCGACAGTGCCAACGCCGCCAATCGGTCGTTCATTCCGCGACCCGATCGCCGCCGAGTTGCCGCAGTCCGCCGTACGGCGTGAGGACCCACCCCATCCGCAGGTCGTGCGGTTCTTCCGGCAGCCGGTCCACGAATTCGTCGTCGCGCACCACCGCGACCAACCGGGCGTCCGGCCGCGCGGCGCCGAGCGTCCGGTCGTAATGCCCCGCTCCGCGCCCGAGCCGGACACCGCGCCGGTCCACCGCGAGCGCGGGAATCAGGATCAGCTCCGCAAGCGCGACGGCCTCGACGCCCAGCGCGGGTCCGCTCGGCTCGCGCAGCCCGTACCTGGCCCGGCGCAGGTCGGCGGGACCCGTGTACTCGGCCCAGTTCAACGCTTCCGCATCACCGGTGAGCGGCAGAAGGACGCGCGCCCCGGTCTCCCGTAGCGCTTCCAGTTGGGCCATCGACCCCGGCTCGTCGCGCACCGGCACGTACGCGCACACCCATTCCGAGACCAGCGGTGTCTCGAACTTGCCGATCGCTTCGGCAAGCGCCAGCGCCTCGCGCTCGCGCTCGGCCGCGGGCACCGCAGCCCGCCGGGCGAGAATTTCGCCACGCCATGCATGTTTGTCCCGCTCGCCGGGCATCTCCATGGGGATCACCATAAGCTCACCGGGTGCCAGGTCGCCGCGACGGCGGCCGGGCGGTGTGATGGATGGATAGGGTATGCGTATGACAGCACAGGCAGGACAGTCCGCGGATGGTGCGCCGACGTCGTGTTTCCGCACGGCAGTCGTGCCAGCGGCCGGGCTCGGGACCCGCTTCCTGCCCGCGACCAAGACGGTGCCCAAAGAGTTGCTGCCGGTGGTGGACACTCCTGGTATCGAACTGGTCGCGAGCGAGGCCGCCGACTCCGGCGCGAACCGTCTCGTGATCGTGACCTCGCCGGGCAAGGACGGCGTCGTCGCCCACTTCGTCGAGGACCTGGTGCTGGAGAGCACCCTCGCCGAGCGCGGCAAGTTCCAGTTGCTGGAGAAGGTGCGCAAGGCGCCCGCCCTGCTCGACGTCACCTCGGTGGTGCAGGAGGAGCCCCTCGGCCTCGGTCACGCGGTGGCGCAGGCCGAGCAGGCGCTCGACGACGACGAGGACGCGATCGCGGTCCTGCTTCCTGACGATCTGGTGCTGCCGTGCGGTGTGCTCGACGTGATGAGCCGCGTCCGCCGCAAGCGCGGCGGCAGCGTGCTGTGCGCCATCGATGTGCCGAAGGACCAGGTCAGCGCCTACGGCGTCTTCGACGTCGCGCCGGTGCCCGACGCGACAAACCCGAACGTGTTGCGGGTCAACGGAATGGTGGAGAAGCCCGCGCTTGCCGACGCGCCGTCGACCTTCGCGGCCGCGGGCCGATACCTGTTGGACCGGGCCATCTTCGACGCGCTGCGGCGGATCGAGCCGGGCGCCGGTGGTGAGCTGCAACTCACCGACGCCATCGCGCTGCTGATCGACGAGGGACACCCGGTTCACGTCGTCGTGCACCGTGGGTCGCGCCACGATTTGGGCAACCCGGGCGGTTATCTTCGTGCTGCGGTCGATTTCGCTTTGGAACGAGAGGAATACGGCCCTGCCCTGCGGGAGTGGCTGCAGCACCGGCTCGGTCCGGACTGGGATCCGCAGCTGACGACGGACGACTGAGCGAAAGCTCGGCTTTCGTCGGCAGTGGACCGTCGGGTACGAATGATGGTTCACCGAACGCGGTTGCGTCCGAAGCGCGTGCGGCGGAATCGGTTCGATGTGCGGAGTAGATCAGGAAGGGCTGGATGCGCTCGGTTGAGGATCAGCAGATCAAGGTGACCGCGGCGGCGGTCGCGCCCCGGCCGGTCCGGGTCGCGATCTCCGAGGCCCAGGGCCTGCTGTGCGCCGAGGACGTGGTCACCGAGCGGCCGTTGCCCGGTTTCGACCAGGCGGCCATCGACGGTTACGCGGTGCGCAGCGTCGACGTGGCCGCCGCCGGATCCGACATCCGCAACGAGGACGGCGAACTGGTCGATCTGACGTTGCCGGTGGTCGGCGAGGTGGTCGCGGGTTCCCGGCAGCCGATCCGATTGCAGCCGCGCCAGACGGTGCGGGTCGACACCGGCGCTCCGCTGCCGACGCTCGCCGACGCCGTGCTGCCGCTGGACTTCACCGACGGCGGCAGGGCCAGGATCAAGGTCTACGAGCCGGTCCGCTCCGGCGACTACGTGCGGCGCATCGGCGACGACGTGCAGCCGGGCGATGTCGCGGTGCGCGCGGGCACCATCATCGGTCCCGCGCAGGTGGGTCTGCTCGCCGCGGTGGGCCAGGACAAGGTGCTCGTGCATCCGCGGCCGCGGCTGTCGGTGATCTCGGTCGGCGGCGAGCTGATCGATATCGATCGCACGCCGGGCCCCGGCCAGGTCTACGACGTCAACTCCTACGCGCTGGCCGCGGCCGCCAGGGACGCGGGCGCGGACGTGAATCGCGTCGGCATCGTCAGCGCGGACCCGCGGCGGCTGCGCGACGTCGTCGAGGGGCAGCTGGTGCGTTCGGAAGTCGTCGTCATCGCGGGTGCGGTGGGCGGCTGGGCCTCCGAACAGGTGCGCGAGGCGTTGGAGGGGCTCGGCGAACTCGAAATCGCCCGTGTCGCCATGCATCCCGGTTCGGTGCAGGGTTTCGGCAGGCTCGGGCGCGACGAGGTGCCGACCTTCCTGCTGCCGTCGAATCCCGTTGGCGCGCTTGTGGTCTTCGAGGTGATGGTGCGTCCGTTGATCCGGATCGCGCTCGGCCGCAGGCATCCCATGCGCCGCATCATCCGGGCCAGAACCATCACACCCATCAGTTCGATGGTCGGGCGCAAAGGTTTCCTGCGCGCTCAGCTCATGCGCGACGAATCCACCGGCGACTACCTGGTGCAGCCGCTCGGCGGCGGCGCCGGTTCCTCACATCTGCTGGCCACCATGGCCGAGGCGAACAGCCTGATCATCGTCGACCCGGAGGACACCGAGGTCAGGACCGGTGACGAGGTGCAAGTCGCGTTCCTCTCGCAGCGCGGCTGAAGCGTGGAGTCGATGAACGTCTTCCGGGTCACCCAGCATCCGGGGTGGCCCGCGCGTCTCGGTCCGGTGCGCGTCGCCGCGGGACAGGTCACGCTGCGGCCGGTGCGGCTGCGCGACGCGGCGGCGTGGAGCCGAATCAGGTTGCGCGACCGCGAGCATCTGGAGCCGTGGGAGCCGACCGGCCGGGGCGCTTGGGAGGCGCGCAACCACGCGTCGAACTGGCCCTCGCTGTGGTCGAGCCTGAAGGCCGAGGCAAGACGCGGCGCGATGATCCCGCTCGTGATCGAGGTCGACGGCGCTTTCAGCGGCCAGTTGACCGTCGGCAACATCGTGCGCGGGGCGCTGCGTTCGGCGTGGATCGGCTACTGGGTGGCCAAGGACCTCAGCGGACATGGCGTGGCGACCGCCGCGCTCGCGCTCGGACTCGACCACTGCTTCGGGCCGGTCGGCCTGCACCGAGTCGAGGCGACCGTTCGCCCGGAAAACCTTGCCAGCCAGGCGGTTCTGCGCAATGTGGGCTTCCGTGAGGAAGGCCTGCTTCGCCGCTATCTCGATGTGGACGGCGCCTGGCGCGACCACCTGCTCGTGGGTCTGACGGTGGAGGAAGTCACCGGAACCGTGCTGGATCGGCTGGTGCGAGAGGGGCGAGTCATCCTGCCCTGAGGACCGCGATTCGTTGCGAGACGTTTGCCATCGGGCAGTCCAAGGGAAATCCAGTCGATCGATATGAGACGGGCGGGACGATACCGGCGTGACACGTCAACTCCCGCGAGGCACGCGGACGGATGGGCAATCTTGTGACAGATGTGGCGGATGTGCACGGCGCGCCTGCCGTAATCGCGCGGCGGGCCGAATTAACCTACGGACGTCGGGGCTGCGTCTTGCGGCACCGGCAGGGAGCCTGAGCGGCGTCTTCGGACCGAGGGCCGCGTCCGAGCGCGTGAGCGGTAGCGAACGCACGGCGCGGTACGTCATCCGGGCGCGGGCCGAACGGACGAACAGGTGGGGACGGAGGTGATGACCTGATGCCGAACTCGATTCTGTGGATCGGGCTCGTCGTGCTCTGGGTCTTCGTCCTGTTCCCGATCTTGGCCGACCGGCACCCCAGGATCCGGCAGACCACCGACGCGGCACTGGCGACCCGTGTATTGCACCGCGGCGGCTCCAAGCGGCGCATGAAGAAGGGGCCGGCGGCCGGGCACGACAGCGACCCGGACTATCGGCCGACCCGAGTGCAGAGAAAGCGTTTCCACAGCGATGATGCGGAGGACCGGATGAGCGCACCGGCCGACGAGCAAGTCACCGAAGTCGACGAGGACAACGAAGCGCGGGACGACATCCCGGCGCTCGAGGCGGGCCCCGCGGCGTCCGCCGTCCATTCCGGCAACGCCGATGACGAACCCGCCGAGGCGGATTCGGGCGACACGGACGACGATGCCGTGACGAGCGAGGCCGACCGTGCGGCGGATCCCGAGTCGGACCTCGACTCGGATCTCGATTCGGACGAGAACGACACCGAGACCGCCCGAACGCCTGCGGACGCGGACGCCGCGGCCGATGATGACGACGTGGCCGATGACGACGAAGAGGCCGCGGCGTACTACGAACCGACCACGGCACGTATCCCGCCCGCCCGCTCCGGCGCACCCGCGCGCGTCCCGGACCCCGACTACCAAACCGACTCGGACGAACCGGAATTCGTCCCGACCCGGCGCGGCCGCGGCGGCTTCGACCCGGAAGCCGACGCGATGGCCCGCGCCGCCCGCTACACCTTCCGGCAGCGCGCCGTCCTCGGCCTGCTGCTGACCGGCATCCTCTGCGGTGCGCTGGCGATCGTCGTCAGCCCGCTGCTGTGGTGGGCCTGCGGACTGTCCGCTCTCGTTCTCGGCACCTACCTGGCGTACCTGCGCAGGCAGGTCCGCATGGAAGAGGAGATCCGCCGCCGCCGCGCCGCCCGCCTCCGCGGCCGCGACGCCGACGAGGACCAGCACCGCGCCGACGACACCGAGACCCGCCGCGGCATGGACCGCGAGACCGCCCGTGCCCTGCGCCGCCGCTCCGTCCTTCTCGACGCCGTCGACGAGGACCCGATGTTCGAACACCTCGACACCTTCGACCCCGCCACCGCCCGAGCCCTCCGCGGCCGCACCAGCGGCGACATGCGCCGGGCAGTAGGCGAATAACCGCAGCTCAGGCAGGCGATTCGGTATCTCGCCGGATCGCCTGCTACAGTGGCACAGCGCGGTTCCCCCGGGGACCGCACGGGGCTATAGCGCAGTTGGTAGCGCGTCTCGTTCGCATCGAGAAGGTCAGGGGTTCGATTCCCCTTAGCTCCACCAACGGAGGCGAGTGCTCGCGCAGAGCGCTCGCCTTTTTGGTTGGTTCCGCGTGTTTGTGGGGGCGGAGCCCCCACACCCCCACCCGGCGGGGCTTCGCTCCCCGGACCCCCTCCTAGGTTGGCCTGTCCGGGTAGGTTTGCGATCGCTTGTTGGGCGGAGACTTCCTTGGATCGCCGCGTTCGTTTCGCCTTCGTGTTGGCGTCGCTGTTCGGACCCTCCTTTCCAGGTTTGGCTGCTGGGGAGGGTTTGCCGCGCCTGTTGGGCCGAGACTGTTTGGGACCGCCGCCTTCATTACGTCACCTCGGCAGGCGCCTTCGAGCGCACCTCTTAGGTGCGCCCGCTCCGGCGGGTTGCCTTTGCTCGCCGGGCTGAAGACAGGCCTCTGTCTACCACCCCGGGTGTGGCTTCCCGCTTTCCTGCGCCCAATCTCTACTCTCGCCTACCAGGGCTACATGAGTAAGTGTCGCGGAACGCCTCGCGCACCATGGCCGCGTCCGGCGCGCCTCGGTCCTCGATCCGCGAGACGACCTCGGACACGCGCCAGTAGTTCGACGGCACCAGACGCCCGGACGCCACCGCGGCCAGCGCGACGTGTGCCGCTTCGTCCGGCTTCTCGGCCGCGACCAGAGCCAGTCCCAGGTCGAGGTTCGCCGAAGCGATCCGGCGCGGGCGAACAGACGCCGCGCCTGCCAGATCGGCGAGAACGTGCCGGGCGTAGGACTCGGCCGCCGGATCGCCGAGCCACGCCAGAGTAGTTGCGACGTAGGCGTCGGATTTCGCTGGGTCGTAGTGGAAGTGGTGTTCCGGCCGGTCGGGTGTGTTCAGCCCCGCCACCAGCCTGGCGACGCGGCGCAGCGCCTCGTACGTGCCCTTGCTGTCCCCGAGCCGTGCCAGCGCGCGGGCCTCCTGGGCGGTGGCTTGGATTAACGCCGAACTGTCCTGCGGTGCAACGGATTGCGCCGCACGCGACAGCTCTGCCGCGGCAGCGTATTTCCCATCTGTCAATTGCTGCCACGCCCGCGTTTCCAGGCACCATGCAGCGATCTCGCGGTGTCCCGCTTCATCGGCCAGTTTCCACGCCAGGTGTCCCCGCGCCGCTGCGGCGGAAAGCTCCCCTAGGTCGATGTGGCATGTGCTGGCCAGCAGCGACAGCCAGCCGACCGAGACCAGCAACCGGCGGTGTTGCGCCAGAGTCTTCCGGCTGTCCATCAGGCGTCCGGCATAGCTGAGATGCTGACGGATACGCACGAGCAGTTCATCTGGCGGCGTCGTCGGATACCCCGCCGCCAGGTCGTCCACCGCCAGCTCCAAGCGGTCCAGGGTGTCCCCACTCAGGTCCGACGCCACGCCCCGCCGAATCCATTCCGTCGCCGCTTGCTCACCGTCAGCCGGTTCGACGAACAGTGCCGATCCGATACCCAAGGCCTCGGCATAGGCGGTCACATGCTCGGGCCTGACGAGACGCTGCCCGGTCTCCAACATCCCGAGCAGCGCTTTGCTGTAGTGCGTGCGCGCGGCAAGAGCGGACAGGCTCAGACCCGCCGCCTCGCGGGCGGCGCGAAGCCGGATGCCGGTGATGGCGTCCGATTCCCCGCTCTCGTCCACAACGTCAGCCTAACGTGCACCGACTGCTGTAGACGCTTGTAGACGCCAGAGTGTCCGATCTGCGAATCGCATTTATCTAGCGTTGTTTTCAGCCCCGCCGCCGGGTTGATGCGGTGCCCCTCATCGGTCCCCGGCGGGCGGGTGCTCTTCAAGCGTTGAGCGACAGGGAGGGTGTTCTCAATGGACGTGGACGAAACGCTGTTCAGGCTGTGCGCGGCGCAGCCCGAAACCAGTTTGTTGCGTGGGATCTACCCGTACGGCGACACCATGTTCAACCGGTACCAGCTGGGCTTGATCCTCGATCAGATCGAGGGGATCGAGGTACGGACCGATGCCGAGCGGCAGGCTGTCGACCTGCTGCGACGGGCGGCATCGATCGCGCTTCGCGTCAACGGATATCTGCTGTTCATCGGCGACTGACTAGTGTTGCCTCGGCGCGAACTCCGGCTGCTTTCCCGCCTTCTCGACGAACCCGGTTTGGACGCTTTGCGCGGTCGGCCGCGTACCGACCGGATAGGCGCGAGCGGTGACCACAACTCCGCGAGCCGCTGGTCAGGCTCGTGTCCTTCACCGGTCGGCAGCGGTGCCGGGAGGGTCCTGTGACGGCTGGCGGGGATCTACGCGGCGACGGTGGCGAGGCCGAGGTGGTGTTCGATGTCGGTGGGGGTGCCGGTGTAGTGGAGGGTGCGCAGGCCCAGGTGGGCGGCGGCTTGGCAGTTGTCGGGGCGGTCGTCGATGAAGAGAACGCGGCTGGGGTCGGGGATTCCGATGGCGGCGAGGGCGTTTCGGTAGGTGTCCGGGTGGGGTTTGTTCTTGCCGAGGCGGGCGGAGTAGAGGGCGTTGGTCATCAGGGGGCGCCAGTTGGAGGCGTCGAGGGCATCGCTGACCGGGTGGGGTGCGTTGGAGAGCAGCACCATTGGGAGGTTCGCGCGTCGGGCCTGGTGGAGGAGTGTGACGACGCGGTCGTCGGTGGAGGTCCACATTGCGGTGTCGACGGTGCGCAATCGGGTGAGCAGTTCCGGGTCCGGGCGGTGGCCGAGTACGGCGGTCCAGAAGTCGGCGTCGTCGGATTCGCCGGAGTCGTAGGGTTCGCGGGCGCTCCAGAAAGCATTTTGGAAGTGGCCGAGCTGGTCTGCTGGCCAGCCGGCGAGTTCGGCGAGGCCGGTCCACATGGGGACGGTGGGTTGCAGGCCGATGACGCCGTTGTAGTCGAAGATGACCGCGTCGAGTTCCGCGGGCTGGTGAGATAGTGCGGTTACCACCGGTTCTCCAGTGCTCGATGGGACAGGACAGCCACGCCCGCGGCGAGCAGGGCGGGCAGCATGAGGGCGATGGGTAGGGACGTCACGGTTGCGAGGGCGCCGATCAGCGCCGGGCCCGCGAGCAGACCGAGGTAGCCGGCAACGGCCACGGTGGCGACCGCGCGCGGACCTCCCGTTCCCGCAGCGCTGAACAGGGAAGGAATCGTGACGGACAGCCCGAGACCGAAAGCGGCCCAGCCTGCCAACGCGAATGGGACTTCGGTCACCGCCAGACCCGCGACGAGTCCGATCGAGGCCAGAAACGCGCCCGTGCGAACAACTTTCGGTGCGCCGAAGCGTGCGATGAGGCGATCGCCGACCAGACGTCCGGCCGCCATGGCCGCGCTGTATCCGGCGTATGCCGCGGCACTGATCGCGGGGGACGCCTGCAGCCCGCTGAGGTGCACTGCCGACCAATCGGCTGCGGCGCCCTCGCCGAGCAGGCACGCGGCAGCCAGCAAGCCCAACAGCCAGAGCCGGGACCGGGAGAGTTCCGACAAGCGCTCCGGCGCAGCGGTTTCCAGTGGAAGGTCCGCAGCCGGAAATCCGATGCAGCGGGTGGCCGGCGCCCCCGCGACCGTCGCCACGATAGCCACGCCCGCGGTGACGCCGAAGACGTAGGTGTGCGAATCGTGCGCGGTGACGGCGGCGAGTACGGCCCCACCGAGCGCGCCGAGACTGTAGGCCGCATGGAGGCCCGACATGATCGGGCGACCGTATGCCTGCTGGCAGCGAACCGCCGCGCCGTTCGCCGCGACGTCGAGCACGCCGTGCGCGGCACCGAAGAGCAGCGCCGCGGCGGCGAGCGTGATCGGAGTTCGGCAGACGCCGAGCAGCGCGAGGCTTACGGCGAGACCCAGTGCGCCGCAGGTCAACAGCTGGGGAAGCCGGGCGGGTTCGGCGAGCCGACCACCTAGCTGGAGGCCGGCGACCATGCCGACCGCGGCAGCCAGCAGCACCGCGGCAAGCCCGGCGGTGTCCAGCCCGGCGGACTCCTGAATGGCCGGAATCCTGGTTCCCCAGACGGCCATCACAACACCGAGTCCGGCGAAGTATCCCGTCAACAAACCACGACTCCGCACTACGGCGTCGGGTATATCTCGCGCACGTTCCAAAGCCGGCGCGATGGTGCGTGTCATGAAGGCTCCATCGATGCCGCAGCCAACCTCGCCGTCGAGAACGACCGCGAAATCGGCTGCGGGTGTGTGGGTATGACGATTCCCGCCTCTTGTCGACGAGAGAGGCGCACGAACTGTGGATCGGAGGAACGTTCCGCGGGGTCAAAGACTGAAGGTTGCGCGGCGTTGCGCGAACAAGCCGAAACCTACCAAGGGGTACGGGAAGCTACCACCCGGAGCGGACCTCGGTGATTCGCTCCACAAAGTGCCGTCCGGAAGCATCAGTGACCAGGCTATACGCACGTGAGGGCGCTGAGATCGAATCGATTGCGAACTGGAAGCGGGACGATTAACGAGTGATGAAAATCGAAGGGCCACTAAGGGATCAAGTGGACCGGTGATCGTAGCTGCGAAGGGCGAACATCGAACCGCCGGGCAGCGCGGTAGATCGCTGCCCGGGCCGGCCGACTACCTCTCTACTCCCGATGAAACCTTGCCCGCACCACATCCATTCGCGCACGGAGCTCCTCGGGGCTGATGACCCCGCGCTCCATCAACGTATGCGCGGTGACAACCGCCGACCGCGCTCGCACGGGGAAGTCGTGATAGATCGTCTCGCCGAGTGCGTCTTCCGCGTGCCGGCGTTCGAGGTTGTCGAAAGCTCCTCTCCAGGAAAGGCATTCGCAGGTCGCCTGCATGCTCGATTCCCACGGGTCGGGTTTGCGATCGAGTTCGGGGAGGGTGGATTCGCGGGTGGTGGCGGGGGTGAGGGTGTCGAGGAGGACGTCGTACGGTTCGTTCACCGGCCTCCCTCCCCACGCATGGCGTCCTCGGCTTGGTCGGGTGGTTTCTGGGCGGTCCAGTCGACTTGGGGGAGCGCGACGCCGATCATGGTGTCGCGGGTGACGATTGCCGCGAGTTGTTCCTCGGTCCAGCCCTCGGTGCCCTCGGGGCGCATCGGCATGACCATGAAGCGGGACTTCTGGTTCGAATCGTGGACTCGGATCTCCACCTCGGGCGGGAAGTGCAGGCCGAATTCGGCGAGCACCTCGCGCGGCCAACGGACTAGGCGGCGACGGTAATTGGGGGTTCGGTACCAGTCGGGGGACATGCCGAGGACGGGCCGCGGGTAGCACGAGCACAGGGTGCACACGATGACGTTGTGCACCTCGGGGGTGTTCTCCAGTACGTAGAAGTAGGTGTAGTCGCTGGGTGTGCCGGAACCGGTGGGGTCGCGCCAGTCGATGCCGACCTCCTTGCAGGTCTCGGTGCCGTCGGCGAGCAGGCGCGCCTTGAAGTCCGGATCCAGCCACGCCTTCGCGACCAGTTTCGATCCGCCGTGCGGCCCGACGGCCTCGGCCCATTCGGAGAACCGCCGGTGATCTTCCTGGGAGAACAGGCCCTTCTCGATGGCGAGTTCGCGGATCGCCGTTTCCAGCACCTCGAACTCGCTGATCTCCTCGCTGGCCTGGATCGGCGTGTGCGCCCCGTGGTCGTGGGTGTGACTCACTGCGAATCGTCCTCCTCTGCGGGCTCGAGCCAGCGCTCGGAGACCTCGGTCTCCAGGGTGTCGGCGTCGAAGCCGGTGTAATTCGGCCACAGATCCTTCTGGCGGAACCGCACGACGTAGAACGGCTCGACGCGGCCGTCGTCGCGTCCCCACGCCTCGTCTTCCGGGATGATCCACTCCGGCCGGTACTCGACGACGACGCCGGTGCGGCCGCGGGTGTAGCTCTGGGTGCGGGTGTGGAACATCGACGTCGCGTCGCGCACCGTCACGCGCTCACCGATGCGGTACTTGCGGGTCATGCTCGCTCCTTCAGCCGCGCGCGCACCTCGTCCAATTTCGCCGACAGCTCGTCCGGGGTGATCAGCCCCTTGGTGATCAGGACCTTCGCCGCGACCGTCGCCCAGCGCGCGTAGTAGGGCAGCCCGAAGTAGAGGGTCGCGCCGAGGTCGTTCTCGGCACGTCGGCGTTCCTCGGAGTTCCACACCCCGCGCCAACCGAGGCATTCGCAGGTGACGTAGGTGTTCATCTCCCACGGCTCTTCGACTTTTTCCTTGTACTCCACCGGAATGTCCGGTTGCCCGCCGACGTCGTGCAGGACGTGGCGCAGGGCCTCGAACAGCTCGTTCGAGATGTCGTAGGGCGAATCCAGTGGCTTGCGGAACACCGGCGCGATGTCGGCGACCCGGTGCTGAAGCTGGTCGAATCGATTCGGTGAACTCATGATGGCTCCGTTGTCGCGGCTCCGAAATCCCGGCGAACTGCGGCGCGCGCCGCCCCGGGGCAGGCACTGGGGTGTGACCCCCATCACAGGAACGGTGTCAGGTTGCCAACGATACACGGCAAGTTTGCCGGAATGAAGCTGCCGAGCTACGGCTGCGCTGAGGCCGGAGCGGGATTCGGGCCGCTCAGCGCCATAGAGCGTCCGCGACCGACCCGCCGGGCTCGATGCCAGGTGGAATCGCGAAGAACGCGCTGCCGGTGTGCTGGATGAGTGGATTCAGGCGGTCATCGCTCGCGAGAGCGCGCTGGGCCTTGACGAACTGCTCGGGCGGATTGTTCATGAAGGCGGCGAAGAGCAGACCCGCGTCGAGCTGGTTGTGCCCGCCGTGCGTGTGTTCCGGCGTGCCGGGGGCGTGGGTGTGCGGTTCCTCGGCGACGCCGCCCGCATTGGCGATGAGGGTGCCGTAGTCGTAGTTGTAACTGCGGCGCAGCATGGGGATGTTGTGCACGAGGCGGACGTGCGCTCCGGCTGGAATGGCGAGTTCCCCGCTGGTCGTGCGTGATTCGAGGTCGATCGGATCGAACTCGTGCGCGCCGTGCAGTGGTGCGCCGTCGCCGCGGCGGCGGCCGATGATGCGGTCCTGCTCCGCGAGGGGAAGTTGGTCCCAGTCTGCCGTTTTCATCCGGATCTTGCGGAAGACCAGGTAGGTGCCGCCGTGCAACCAGTCCGGTTCGTCAGGGGAGTCGATCCACACGGCGCGGTCGAAATCGACGGACCCGGCTCGCGGATTGGCGGTTCCGTCCTTGTGGCCGAACATGTTTCGCGGCGTGCCGCCGTCAGCCGGTCTGGTGAGGAAGCCGTGCTGGGTCCAGCGCATGCGGCCGAGGCCGGGCATGCGTGCCCGGAGGGCCCGGAACGCGTGGCTGACGATCTGGGCGTCGTCGGCGCAGATCTGAACCAGCACGTCGCCGCCGCTCCAGGCGGGATTCAATGCGTCGCCGGGGAATTCGGGGAGCGGGTGCAGGTGACGCGGGCGCTGGGACGCGAGGCCGAAGCGCTCGTCGAACAGGGTGGGTCCGAGCCCGAAGGTGATCGTGAGCCGCGCCGGATCGAGATCGGTGGCGAAATCGGTGTGCGCGCTGAAACCCGGTGCGGTGTCCGGACTTTCTGGCGCGGGGTCGCCCTTGGTCAATGCCGCGGCCGTCGCGGTCCATCCGGTCAGGAGTTCGCGGAGCACGGCTCGATCCGGCCGCGCGACGTCGACGGACAGGAACAGCGCGTGTGACTGGGCGGCAGTGTCGATACCGGCTTGCCTTGGGCCGTGGAAGGTTTCGGTGCGGGAGGGAGCCGTGGGATCGGGCGCCGTCGCGCGACCGGCGACCGCGCCGACGGCGGCCGCTCCCGCCGTGACGAGGCTCGCGCCGAACAAGGCGCGACGCGAGACCCGCCCGGCAGGCGAACTGGAATTACTACCGCCTGTAGTACTTTCGCTCATGCGGCACAGCGTAGCGGCACGCGGGCAATCCTTCAATAAGACTGAAGGCTAGCGACTTGTTCACCCGCGCCACGCTCTGGGGTCGCGATACGCGAAACTGAAGTCGTGACCACCGAGAACGCCCGCCCCGGACCGCCCGCGATCAGCGCATCCATCATCGTGCTGACGCTCGCGCGCAAGGTGGAGACCGAGCTCGGCGCCGCCCTCGCCCCGCTTGATCTGACCGTCGCCAGGCTCGGGCTGCTCGGTCATATCTCCGGCGTGCCAGGCGCGTCCTTCAGCGATCTGGCGCGGATGTCGGGCATCAGCGTCCAGAGTGTGCACACCGCGGTGAAGGCGCTGGTCGCGGCGGGGCTGGTGCGCGACCGCACGGCGCGCGCCGGGTCGGCGTCGACGATCGAGTTGACGCCCAAGGGTTCTCGGCTGTTGCGCAAGGCCGAGGGGGTGGTCGCCGAGGTGGACGATCGATTGTTCGGCGCGGAAGCCGACCCCATTCGGCGGCAGATCGGCGCGGCCATCCTCGCGGCCTTCGCCGACGGAATTCCCCCGTCGCGACAGTGACTCCACGCACATCCTTCAGTTTGTCTGAAGCTCTCCGCTAGGCTTCAGCCAACCTGAAGGATGAAGGAGTCGATCGATGAAGCATGTCTTGCTGTCGGTCCACGTGGTTGCGGCCATCGTGTTCGTCGGCGGCTCGGCGGTGGCGTCGAGCCTGTTCCCCCGGTACGCCCCGGTCGCGGCGGGCGCGCCGACGCGCGACCGGGCCGAACGCAGTGTCGCCGTCGCGCAGGCGATGCACCGGGTGACCGGCGTCTACGCGGCGCTCGGGGTCATCGTGCCGGTGGTCGGCATCGCGCTGGCCATGGTGCAGGGCCGGATGGGCGAAATCTGGATCACGCTGGCCATGGTGCTGACGGCCGTCGCGGGCGGGCTGCTCGCGGTCCAGATCCATCCGATGCAGCGCGACGCGCTCGCGGCCCCGGACGACGGTCGGCGGCTGCGCGTGCTGGGGATGCTCGCCGGGATCTACAACCTGCTGTGGGTGGTTGTCGTCGTGCTGATGATCGTCCGGCCGGGCTCCTGAGCCAGCGGGGTAGCTAGCCGAGCCAGTCGATCCCGACCCTCCTGACCTGCGGCGCTCGCCCGTCCGGCAGCCTCCGTGCTTCGCGTTGGCACTATGGCTGAGGAAGTGATCGCTACGAGGAGGTATTTGGACATGGCTCGGATTCCCACGGCGCTGTTGGCGGCCGGTGGACTCGGCGGTGGTTTCGCGCTCGCGCAGGCGACGAAGAAGCGCGAGCTCGGCGGCGTCGTTTTCGCGGCGGCGACGGCGGCCGCACTGCCCCGGTGGCGGCGGACGGTCGGCACCGGCGGTGCGGCGGCGCTGACGGGACTGTCGGTGGGTGCGCTCGGCGCCTCGCACCCGTTGGCAAAGAAGATCGGGGCGTGGCCGTCGGTGGTTGTGGTGTCTGGTGTGGTCGCCGCCGCCGCTTGGGCGACGGTGGATCGTCGGGCCTGACTCGGGTCATGGCTGTGCGGCCAGGGACCCGGCGGGGTTCTCGACAAGGTGTGGGTGCGGCACGGACCGAACCCGCGGGGCCGCTTCGCTCACGCCACCGCGGCACGCCGGCTGACTCGGGTCGGCGCGGCTTTTCGCGGGGCGGGCCCGATCCAACGTCGAGCCCGCCCCTGACGTAATAGGTTGTGTACTAACGAAATCGACGCTAGGCGGCGGGAATCTCGGCAGGGGGCGCGACGGGCGGGGCCATCGAACCTTCCACCGCGCCGACGATCGCGCCGAGGCCCGCGCCTGCGGCGATGAACGGGAGCGACACCATGCCGACGGACAGGGTCGCGGCGAGGACGGGCATGAAGGCCAGCCCGGCCGGGGCGAAGGGGATGCCGACGACGAGACCGATGGCCGCGCCCATCACCGCGGCGACGACCGCGATCGGACTGGAGACGGCGGCACCGACGACCGCGCCCTGAGCCGCGGTGCCGATGACATCGGCCGAGATCTGGTCGGACCGCGAGCGTTCCATGCCCGCGGCCTGGAGTGCGCCGGACAGGCCGTTCTGCGCGCCCATCGTCGCGCCGTTGATCTGGTCGGCCTGTTCCGGGGTGATCCAGTCGGGCCGTCCGAGTTCGACGTTGCCGATGCGAATCACGTTCGTCGGCGCCGGGACGGGCGCGGCCTCGACGACCGGTGTGGCCGCCTCGGATTCGACGTCGACGGCCGCCTCGGGCGCGGGCTCGACCGGGTCGGCGGCGGGCGCGGGAGCGATCGCCGGGACGATTGGCAGCGGGATCGCCGCACCGAAGATGTTCGCGCCGAACGGGAATTGTTCGGCGACGGCGCCTGCCGGAGCGGCCGCGCCGGGTGGCGGCGCGTCGGCGATCGCGGGCGCGGCCGTGACAACCGCCGCCGAGATCGCGCCGACGATCAGCGTCGTCGTGCGCAGGGAGAAGGAACGGAACGGGATAACTGCCTTGTATGTGGCCATGCGGCGTCCTCATTCGAAGAAGCGGAGTTTCCTACGAATCTGATTCGGAGCCGCATCGCATTCGGATGAAAGGAATTTCACACGCCGCATTCCGTGCGGTCTGTTTCGCGTCGGACGCTGGTCAGCTCTTCGTCTCGGCCATCTCCTCGGCCACATCCGCTTCCGCGACCTGCGCTTTCGCGACGTCCGCTACTTCGACGTCCGCTTTCGCGACGTCCGCCTCTGCGGCGTGCGCTTTCGCGACGTCCGCTTCTGAGAGGTCCGGCTCCGCGACGTCCGGCGCATCGTCCGTCCGCCGACGTGCGCGCAGATATGCCCACTGCAACACACCGAGCCCGGCCAAACCCGCGATCGCCGTGGCGATCCCGATCTGCCAGCCCGGCGGCCGCCAATCGACGACCAGTTCGGCGTTCTGCGTGCCGGGCGGGATGTCGACGGCGAGGAAGCTGCGGGCGACGTCGAACGTGGGCAGTTCGCGGCCGTTGAGCGTGACGCGATGGCCCGGCCAGGTGAGGCGGGAGAACACGACCCGGCCTCCGGTCGCGGAACTGACCTTCGCGCGGGTGGTGATGTCGTCGTAGGAGCCGGTCGATGTCGCGGTGACACCGGAGGTGTGCGCGATGGCGCCGTCGCGGGTGGAGGCGGGACCGCCCTGGCGCTCCAGCACCCAGATGAAGCGCTCGTGCCCGCGGTAGTCCACCCACTGCCAGCCGGGCGGTGCGGGGTGATCGCGCGCGTCGGGGTACTGCGCGCGGTGCAGGACGACCCGATCGACCTTCATCAGATCGACGACGGGAACGCCGGTCGACGGTTCGGCGGCGAAGGCGCGGCGGAACGCGTCCGGGCAGGTGCTGCCGTCCCATGCCATGCAGAGCAGTCCGGCGATTCCGGTGTGGCCGATGGGCGTGTAGGCGTTGACGTAGTCGAGTTCGAGCGCCTTGGCGTAGTTGCCGATGGCCAGCGATCCGTACGCGCCCGCGAGACCGCGGTCCTCGGGGGCGATGATCGCGCGGTCGGCGAGCTGCAAAGTGAGCCCGTCGAAATCCGGGAAGGCCGCACGCATCTCGGAGCGTTTTTCCGGGAAGTTGTACGACAGCGGGGTCAGCGGCGCGATCGCCACCTGCGTGAACGCGATCGGGAACATGGCGACCATGGTCAGCGCGCACGCCGCGACGATGCCGCGGTGGCGCGCGAGCCACACGACCGCGTAGCCGAGGGCCGCGACCACGACGGCGGCGATCAGATGCCGCAGCGCCAACAGCGGTGCGGCCGAGAACGATCGGACGAACAACAACCCGATCAGCACCCCTGCGGCGACCATCCGCCGTCGCGAGGCCGCGAAAGTTCCGTACCGGCTGAGCAATACGCAGACCAGCACCAGCAGCGCGATCGCCACCATCGGCAGCACCCGCGCGGGCCAGCGCAGCGGGCCGATCGCGCCGGGGCCCGCGGTCCACATCAGCACCGCCACCGCGAAGAACGCGATGCCGCTGAACTCCCGCGCGGAGCGGCGCGCCGCCCGCCAGTCGACGAAGGCGAGCGCGGGGATGAGGAACCACGCGATGTAGACCATCGGCAGCGGCTGCACGTGACCCCACCACGCGGTGAACGCCGGTGTGGTGCTCGGCAGGCTGGCGTTGAGCGACTCCGACCACGGCACCGTCAGGAACGGATCGTTGTGGATCTGCGCGCTACCGCGCCAAGTGACCTGCGAGGAGAGGATTCCGGAGAAGTTCGCGATCGCCGCGGTCAGCGCCGCGCAGCCGGAAGCGAGCATCAGCCGCACGGCGGGCGCCCAGCGCTGCTGGTGCACGATCTCGCCCGCCGCGACGGCGACGATCACCAGCGCCGATTCCACCGCGGGAAACGCGTATTGGACGGTGAGCGTGAGATACAGGAAGACGAACACCGGAATCGGTCCGCTGCGCCCGCGCGCGTAGTTCACGCCCGAGGCCCAGGCGTGCACCATCCACGCGGTCGCGACGTGCGGGGTGAACCAGCTCGCCTCGTCGAAGAACAGGAACCAGCCGCTCAGCGGGAACGCCACGCCCGCGACCGCGGCCCACGGCGCGCGTGCGCCGTACGCCAGGCAGATGCGGAAGACGCCGAGGCCGGCGATGATCGAGAAGACCAGCTTCACCAGCGTCGCGTAGAGGGCGAGGTCGTCCATCGAGGGGGCGATCAGGAAGACCAGCAGGTGGGCCGGATTGAGCAGCCCGGCTTCCTCGAGCGTGTAGTTGCCCGCCATCCACTCGTGCGGGATGAGGATCGGCAACCGGCCTTCCCGCAGCTGATTTCCGAGTGCCACCCACATGGGGGCGTACTGGGCCTCGGTATCGTCTGTGTAGTAGTGGCGCGGATCGGCAAGCAACACCGCCAGATAACCCGCGATCACTCCCAGTGAGGTAATCGCCCCCCACTTCAGGCCTACTCGGCGCGGTTCGATCGCCGCGATTGTGCTCACAAGGGGCGCAGCGTATTCGCACCGCAGGAACGAAGCAAGGACCGATTGGTGACGTTTGTCCGATTATTCGGCAATGATGTCCGGTTGGATTTTGCCTCTCCGCACGTGATAAGAGGGTTGCCATGTCATGTTCACCGTCTGTCTGCCTCGCGGAAACCAGAGGCCGAGGCGCGCGGGTCCGGCGCCGGTCGATGCCTCGATGAGGCCGCCGGAGCGGGTGTCGCCCGCGGTCGGCTCCGGCGATGTCGAGGACCGGCGCGGGGGTTCGGCGACCACTGCACCTGGCGCGATCAAACGACGTCTGGCTGGGGCGCCGCGGACTATCGAGCCGGACGAAGCCGGTCGGCGGCTTCGCTCGGAGCGGAAACACGTCTACCGGCACGACCTCGACGGCCTGCGCGGCGTCGCGATCGCCCTGGTGGTGGTGTTCCACATCTGGTTCGGCCGGGTCTCCGGCGGCGTGGATGTGTTCCTCGTCCTCTCCGGCTTCTTCTTCACCGGATCACTGCTGCGGCGCGCGGAATCGACCGGCACGGTCGAGCTCGGCGCCACGGCGCGGCGGTTGGGCAGGCGGCTGCTGCCCGGTTTGGTACTGGTGCTGGCCGTCGTCGCGTTCGTGACGGTGCTGATGCGCCCGTACACCCAGTGGGCGGGGTCGGCCGCGCAGACGCTGGCTTCGCTGCTGTACTACCAGAACTGGTATCTGGCGCTGTCCTGGTCGGACTACCTGGCGGCCGACCCGTCGGTGAGTCCGCTCCAGCACCTGTGGTCGATGTCGGTGCAGGGGCAGTTCTATCTCGTCGCGCTGGCCGGAATCGCGCTGCTGGTGGCGATCGTTCGCAGGTTCGGTCTGGCGTCCGCGTTGCGGCCGACGGTGGCGGTCGTGCTCGGTGGACTGGCCGTGGCCTCGTTCCTCTACGCCGCCCGCGGTGCGGAACTGCATCAGGGCTGGAACTACTACGACAGCCTGGCGCGCGGCTGGGAACTGCTCGCCGGTGCGCTGCTCGCCGTGCTCGCGCCGAAACTGGCCGTGCCGCACGCGCTTCGGGCGCTGCTCGCGGTGGCCGGTGCGCTCATCGTGCTGAGCTGCGGCTGGCTGACCAACGGCGCCAACGAGTTTCCCGGACCGGCGGCCCTGATTCCGGTGGGCGCGGCCGTCGCGCTGATCATGTCGGGCGCCGGCCTGCCGACCGCCGCCCAGCCGCTGCCGAACCGGTTGCTCGCCGCCGCGCCGATGGTCCGGCTCGGTGAGCTCGCCTACGCGCTGTACCTCTGGCACTGGCCGATCCTGATCTTCGTGCTCGCCGAGCGCGGCACGCCGACGGCGGGCATCGAAGGCGGACTCGCGGTGCTCGCGGCCTCCTGCACGCTGGCGTACCTGACCCACCGCTTCGTCGAGGAGCCGCTGCGGACCGGCTCGGTCGCTCGCCGCGCCGGCTATCGCCGCCGCGCGGGCCGGACGATCGTGCTCGTCGGCGCGACGCTGCTCGCTGTGGCGGTCGGAGCACAGGTGGTGACCAGGATGCTGCCGCCCCATCCGGTCGCGCAGCTGGATCCGACGCGCTATCCCGGCGCCGAGGCGTTGGCGGCGGGCGCGGCCGTCCCGCGGGCCGAGATGCGCCCGACGATCTTCGAGGCGCCCGCCGACGCCGCCTACCCGACGCGGGACAAGTGCATCGCTGACTGGGACACCCGCGACGTGATCACCTGCACCTACGGCGACGCGGACGCGGAACGCACCATCGCCGTGGTCGGCAGCTCGCACGCCGAGCACTGGGTGCCCGCGCTCGACGTGCTCGCCCGTGAATACGGCTTTCGCATCACGGTGTACCTGAAGATGGGTTGTCCGCTGACGGTAGCGGCCGAGCCGATGTACAAAGGCGAGCCGATTCCCGACTGCCGCGACTGGTCGGCGGAGGTGATCGACCGGCTCGGCGTCGACCGGCCGCAGTGGGTATTCACGACCGGCACCCGCCCGCGCGATCCCACCGGTGACGAGACCCCGACGGATTACCTCGAGGTCTGGTCCCGACTGGCCGATCACGGACTCAATGTGCTCGCCGTCCGCGACACGCCTTGGCTGCGCCGCGACAGCGTCCGCTACCGCGCCATCGACTGCCTGGCCCAGAGCGGCGACGGCGTCAGCTGCGGCATGCGCAGGACCGACGCGCTCGACGAGGTGAATCCCGCCGCCGAGCCCGCCGCGTCCTTTCCCAATGTGTTCCCGCTCGACCTGACCGACGCCGTCTGCACACCGGAGGTCTGCCCGGTGATCGAGGGCAACATCCTCGTCTATCACGACGAGCACCATCTGACCGCCAGCTATTCACGGTCGCTCGCGCCCGAACTCGGTCGCAGGCTGGCGCCGATCCTCGGCTGGTGGTGAGTCGGGGCCGGACGACCCGGCCCCGACCGTCACAGCGCCAGTAGCGCGCGCCTACCGAGTCGCGGATCGGCCAACGGCCGCACCGCGATTCGCATCAGCGCCAACGGATTGTCGTCGCCCGCGATGCGGTTCGCCTTGAGCGCGCCGCAGGCGGCGCACTGGTGCACGAGCAGCCACTCGCCGTCGTCGCGGGCCGAGAGGCTGACCGCGGACATCCGCCCGCCGCACGTCGACGCGCGGTCGCCGGGGATCCGGCCGTCGACGTGGCGGCTGGCCAGGCAGTGCGGGCAGTGGTTGCGGTGCGCGGTGCCCGGCGCCACGACCGACACCGCCATCCGGCAGCCGACGCAGCGGAACGCGTCGCCGGATTCGCCGCCCGGCCCGTGCAGCACATCCTTGCGGCGTTGCGCGCGAGTCGCTTTCGTCTTTCTTCGCGGCATCTCGCACCCCGCCTACAGATCGCCGAAGACTTCGAGCGGGAAGGGCGGTTCCGCGAGCGGACGCACGGCCAGTCGCATCAGGACGAGCTGATTGTCGTCGCGGGACACCGGGTACAGCGACAGCTCTTGGCAGCGGGTGCAGCGGTGCACCACCGACCAGGAACCGTTGCGCTGCACCGCGATAGACAGCGGGGCCATCCTGCCGTGGCAGTCGGAAGCGCCGCCGTCGACGTGATCGACGGTGTGCTGCGACGTGAGACAGCTCGGGCAGTGGTTGCGCCTGCTGTCGTCCGGCGCGAGCGTGGCGACGACGAGGCCGCAGCGCACGCAGGTGAAGGTGCCGGTCCGTAGCGCGGGGCTCGGACCGCGGTGGGTCGAGGTATTGGGGTGGGACACCCGGATTCTCCTTACTCCTTGGCTGTGTACAGAGCAGCGGGAGCAGGCCGAGTGCGCCTCGAAAGGTCAGTGACGGTCGGTGTTACCGGCGTGGTCGATTATCCGAGCCACGCATCGAGGCGCTCTCGGCACGAGCCGGGTCATACATCGACCTCCTTCCAGGCGACCGGGTTGGTCGCGGATCCACCGCGCGGTTGTGCGCGGGGGGAACTGTAGTACCGCGTTCGGGGCGCGGCCAGTGATTTTCCCGCGGGACCGCGCTCGGTCGCGGCGACCTCCACTTCGGCGCTTGGAGATCGCGGCACACTGCGGGGCATGGGCCGTATGCCGAGGCGTGACGGCGCGGAGGAGCGGGGTGACCGTCGGTGTCATCGCGCGTGACGGGAAGCGCCGTCAACGGGAGCTAGAGCACCGAGGAGCCTTGCTACCTGTCTTCAGCGGGGTGTGTTTCCGAGCGCGGCTACCGCTGCGGAGATCTGGCCTGCCACATCGAGAATCAATCGGAACACGTCCTCCGGCACCGGTTTCCCGTTGCACCACAACACATTGCATTCCGTCGACGCGTACGGTCCGACGCCGAGCAGAACGGCCGCGACCGTCATCGGGTCGATCAGCTTGCCGAGATCCTCCGGGCTCCGCATCAGCGGCTGATTCGGATCCTGGACCGCGTAGGGATCCTCGTAAGGCAGCGCGGGTAGATCGGTGACCGCGGCGACAGCCCTCCGGAACAGCTCCTTGTTGTCCGGATTGCTGGTGCCGGTGAGCATTCCGGTGAGGTTGCCCGGCTCGATGCGGGTGGGCACGCCGAGGCGGACGATCACCAGGTCGCGGCTGGGCACCACGGTGAGGAACTGGCCGAGCGCTCCGGAGAACGCGTACGTGTCGCGCGGCGAGCCGACGAACACCGGATGCGAATACAGCTGAGCGACAGGGACGTTCACACCGCGATAGGTGTCGCCCGCGTTGAGCCACCACAGGAATCCGTAGCCGCCGTTGGCTTCGGTCGGCGTGGTGGCCTGCCGGATGTACTCGGGATCGATGAGTGTCAGTTCTTCCCAACGGCCTTCCTGCAACAGCAGCCTGCCGATCCGGCCCAGGTCCGCCGGACGCATCGCCAGACCGCCGTTGACCGCGGTGTTTCCGCTGCGGTCACGCAGCCAGATCCAGTTGCCGCGGTCGATGCCGATCGGTTCCATGACTTCGCGCTGGACGAAATTTTGGAAGTCGACGCCGGTGGTGATCTCGATGATCTCGGGCAACAGCGCGAGGACGTTCTGGGCGTACTGGAACGTGCTGCCTGGCTCGTATTCGACCGGCGCGGCGAGGGTTTGCCGAACCGAATCGGTTTGCAGCCCCGCGAGATCGGCGGGCCAGCTGAAGTGGATGCCGGTGGTCTGGTTGAGCACCTGGCGCACGGTGATGCCCGCGTGCGCGGCGTCGGCCTGCGGGAAGAACTTGCCGAGCGGGTCGTCGAGGCCGAAGTGGCCCATGGTCACCGCGCGTCCGACGGCCACCGACGCCACACCCTTGCTGCCGCTGGCCAGCGGCATCGGCACATTGCCCGTCGGCGTGTGATCGCCGACCAGGCAGCCGTGCCGGTAGATCTGCACCGCGTGCGACCCGGTGCGCGCGCCCAACTCCACCGCGTCGGCCACCGCCGCCGGATCCATCCCGACCTCGGCGGCGTCCCTGCGTTCCGGCGCCTGCCCCGCGGCGGGTTCGGCGCAACCGGTCTCTGGCGCGGCCGTGGCGGCGGGGGACAGCAGTGCCGCCGTCACGAGCACGGCGGCGCCGAGCCAGGTCACCCAGGCGTTGCGGCGGAAGAGCATGGTGAATTTCCTTCTGCGGAGCGGTGTTTCGATGTCAGCCGAGTGCGTCGGCGTGGGCATTGCGGTGGACGCTGAAGTAGGTCGGATCCGCGGGCAGTCGCCAATCCGGTCCGGTGAACCAGCTCGCCGCGTCGGCGTCGCCGAGGGCCAGGTAACGCAACCAGGCGATCGCGGCGCCCGCCGAGCGGTAGTGCTCGATGCCGTCCACGGGCGAGAAATGGGTGACGCCACGGGCATTGGCGATCCACGAGGGCGCGGCCATGATGTTGTACTGCCACCACCGCACCCACGCGAAGTCCGGAACGACGAAATCGTTGTAGCCGGTGAGGAACAGCGTCGGCACGCCGATCGCCGCGCCGAGCGCGAGCGGCCCCGGTTCGATGGCGAGCACCCCGATGACACGCAGCTCGGGATCGATCAGCGTCGCGGCGGCGGGGAAGATCGTGCCTGCTTGCAGCGCTGCTTGGCCGCCCGCCGAGTGCCCGCCGAACACGGTGCGGCCCAGGTCGATCTTGCCGAACAGTGGCGAGTTCGGATCACGGTTCGCCAGCACGGCCACGGCGAGACCGAGCGCGGGCACATAGGCCAGCGAGTTGAAGAAGTCGTAGGGCACCACCACCGCGAAACCCTGTTCGGCGAAACGCTTGGCGAGCGCGTCGTACATTCCGGGGTTGGCGTTGATGCCGGGTGTGAAGACCAGCAGCGGCGCGCTCGGCAGCTCGGCGATGTCGGCCGGGTAGTAGGTGTTCACGCCCACCGGCGACTCCAGGCCGTGCGGAAAGGCTTGGGTGCAGGTGGGATCCGCGGTGTTGCCGAACAGGTGCACGCCGATGTGGGTGACCATGCCGTAGATCGATTCCTGGCAGGGATTGGTCCGCACCTCGGTGGCCACGACGTGCGGGCCGGGCTGGTTGAAGATCTCCTGCGCGGTGCGCGGGTCCTCGGCGTGCGCGGCGGCCTGCGCGGTCACCAGCGTCGCGAGCGCGATCAGCAGTGCGGCAACCGCGCGGCGCGGGCCGTTCGTCCTCGTCATCGAGGTCCCCCTGGTACTCGGGTCGATCGACCGCGCGGATCTGTGGAACCGGACGGTCTCAGATCGCGACTGTAGCGCAGGAGTGTTCCACGACACAATCGCTGTCGGGGACGGGATGGATCACGAAGAGTGGCCGGGCTCGGGCTCTCTCGGGTGTCCCGGTGCGCGGCGCGGTCGGTGTCCGCCGCGGTCGGTTTCGCTGATCGCCTCGCCGACCATGGCGCGCACCGCGTCGCGCAGGCCGTACAGCGGGTGGTGGGCGGCGGGCCCGGCGCCGGGATCCTCGCGTAACTCCGTCAGCAGCGACCAGCACAGCGCGAGCATCACCAGCACGAACGGCAGGGCGACCAGGATCGTCGCGGTCTGGAGCGCACCGAGCCCGCCGGCGACGAGCAGAACGGCGGCGACCGCGGCCATCAGGGTGCCCCAGACCACCACCAGCCAGGACGGCGGATGCAGCGAACCTCGGCTGGTCAGCGAACCCATCACCAGCGACGCGGAATCCGCGCTCGTCACGAAGTACGTCATCACCAGAATCATGGAGACCCACGACGTGACGACCTCGGCCGGCAGCGCTTCCAGCATGCCGAACAGCGCGGCCTCGGCGTCGGCGGCGTGGGCGGTCAGATCGCCGACGCCGGTGGTGGTGGCCCGGATCGCGGTGCCGCCCATGACGCAGAACCAGACCACCGTCACCCCGCTGGGCACCAGCAGCACCCCGATCAGGAATTCGCGGATGGTGCGCCCGCGCGAGATCCTGGCGACGAAAGTGCCGACGAACGGCGCCCAGGACAGCCACCACGCCCAGTAGAAGATCGTCCAGGTGCCCATCCACGTCGGGTCGGCGTAGGCGCCGGTGCGGGTCGCCATCGGTAGCAGGTTCGACAGGTAGTTGCCGACGCTCGCCGGGATCGTGTCCAGGATGTAGACGGTCGGTCCGAGCGTGAAGACGAACAGCGCGAGCAACCCGGCCAGCGTGATGTTCAGCGTCGAAAGCCATTTCACGCCGCGGTGCAGTCCGGAGAACGCCGAGACGACGAAGGCGGCGCCGAGGCCGCCGATGACGATCAGCTGCACGGTCACCGAATCGGGGGTGCCGATCGTGAGATTCAGTCCTTTGGCCACCTGGAGCGCCCCGAGCCCGAGACTGGTCGCCGTGCCGAACACGGTGGCGAACACCGCGAGCAGGTCGATCACCTGACCCTGCCACCCCGCGGCGCGGCGCGCGCCGAGCAGCGGAACGAAGGCGGCCGAGAGCCGATTGCCGCGCCCTTTGCGAAAACTGGCGTACGCCAAGGCCAATCCGACGATGCCGTAGATCGCCCACGGCGTCAGCGTCCAGTGGAACAGCGAGAATTGCAGCGCGGCGCTCGCCGCCGCGGTGGTCTGCGGTTCGACGCCCGCGGCGGGCGGCGGCGACACGAAATGCTGGAGCGGTTCGCCGACGCCGTAGAACATCAAGCCGATGCCCATGCCCGCGCTGAACATCATGGCGATCCACGCGAGGTTGCTGAACTCCGGTTCCGCGTCGTCGGCGCCGAGCCGGACCCGCCCGAAACGGCTGGCCGCGATCACCACGCAGAGCACGAGGAACAGGTCGGCGGACACGACGAACAGCCAGTCGAAGTTGCCGAGCACCCAGTCGAGCGCCGTGTCCGAAACCGATCCGAAGCTGCTCTTTCCCAGCGCCGCCCAGCCGACGACGCACGCGACGGCCGCGACGCCGATCCCGATGAGGCGCAGGTCCGGCACGGTGGGATGTTGCGGTGTCTCGCTGTCCATCGCCTCCAACTATCGCCGGTAACGGTGGGATAGCCGAGGTGGCGCGCCGTACCCGAGTACGCTCTGGGGAGCACTTGGCTCAACGTGACGGATTTTCGTTTCCAGACGAGGGACGGGCCATGAACATCGCACTGTGGATTGTCGCCGGGTTGCTCGCGGTGGTGTACCTGGCCGCGGGGCTCGCGAAGCTCGCGCAGCCGTACGAGAAGCTCGCCGCGAATCCGAGCATGGGCTGGGCGCGGGAGTTCTCGCCCGGTGCCGTCCGTCTGATCGGCGCCGCCGAACTGCTCGGCGCCGCGGGCCTGATCCTGCCCCGCGCCACCGGTATCGCCGTGATCCTCACGCCGCTGGCCGCGCTCGGCCTCGCCGCGCTCCAGGTCGGCGCGATGGTGGTGCACTATCGCCGTGGCGAGGCGAAGAACCTGCCGATGAACGTGGTGTTGCTGCTCCTCGCGCTGTTCGTCGCGATCGGTCGATTCGCCGACTGGGGCTGAACCGAAGAGCGCCTCGGCCGGTGCGAACGCCGAGCCGCGCGAGGTACCCGGCCGCTCCCGCGGCGATTAGAGTCGGTGTCGGGGCGTCTGTGGCCGTGGGGATCCGGCCGATTGCTGGGAGCGTGACAGTCAGGAGTACACGTAACCGAAGTACGTGAGGGGGAGGACGTATGTGGTTTCTTGTCGATACGGCGGAGCCGGACAAGGTGATTCGGTATCTGCCGAAGGAGGGGACGGTGCGGGCGCGTTCGCTGCACCGGGCGATACGACCGGCGGCGCTTGCCGGGGCGGCGGGCGCGGTCGTCGAGCGGGCGGTCGAGGGTGCGCGGCGGTGCGAACGAACGATGGTCGTGCGCGGCGAAACGCATCGGCTGCTGGCGATTCCGGTGCCGGGACCGGACGGCGCGGTAATGGCCGTGCTGCTGTGGGCCGGTCCGTCGCGTACCGATCCACCAGCGCCGCCGGTCGTAGACGCGTTCGTGTGGGACAGTCGCCAGTGGATGTTGCGCAACCACGGCGGCGGGGGATCGGTGCTGCCGCAAGGACACCCGCTGCTGCACGGCGCCTGGTTCCTGTCGCGAATCATCGAGTGCGAGGACCGCGACCGGCTGATGACCGCGGCGCTCGAACCGCACCCCGGCGTCGCGTGGCGGGGTCCCATGCAGGTGCGCACACCCGACGACCGCACCGCGCGGGTATTCGGCTTCCTGCGCTATCACGACGCGGGCACGCTGCGCGGGTTGTTGCTGGCGGTGACGGCGGACCGCGCGCCGGGCCTGGTGCCGGCGACGTACCGCGACGACGCGGCCGTCACGCTGCTCGGCGGCACGACCGCGCTGATCGACGCCGAGACCATGCAGATCATCGAGTGGCTGACCCCGCCGCTCGGCGACATCGCCTGGCGGCATCACCCGGCCTCGCGCGGCCTCGATCCGGACGACGGCCGCGAATTCAATTTGGCCACTACCCATCTCGTGCATCCAGACGATGTCGACGGCTACCTCGGCGCGCTGCGCGAACTCGCCGAGCAGCGCAGCGACCGAACCAGAGTGGCGGTGCGGCTGCTGACGTTGCGCCAGGACTGGCGGTCCGTCGAGCTGTACGGCGCAAGGTTGCCCAGCGGACAGCCTCGGTTTCTGATCTGCCTGATCCGGCCGCTCGAGTCGGATCCGGTGCCCCAGTAGGGAAACGGGACGCGGTCGGGTCGATCGCCGACGGTCGGTCGGTGCTCGACCCGGCGCGGGTGCCGCAGGGGTGGCTCGGGCGTTGCTATCGGTTCGCTGTTCGGCGGCCCGAGCGCCATTCCCCAGGGCGATCGGAGGCGGCGTCGGTGCGGACAACGGCGTCGCATCCGGCGCCGTCGCGCGTCGTCTTACAGGACATCTGTCCAGTTCAGCGCACCCGACCGGCCGGACAGGCGGTAGGACATGTGATCGGTACCACCCGGATCATGTTGATAGCATGGCGTTTCTAGCCGACCGGATGCGGGCGGACCCCTGGATGCACCTCGAAAGAGTCTTTCCATGCAGTTTGAAATCGTCGAGCGGGATGAGACGTGGGTTGCCGGATTGCCGGTGCGCAGCCCGAAGCGTGCGCTCGGGAAACTGCGTGACCACGATCTGGAGGCGGCATGGGCGGCCGTGCTGCACCAGGAGCTCGGGGGGCCGCTCGCCAGCGCCTACACCGACTACACCGGCGAACTCGGCACGTACAACTCCCAGATCGTCGGATACCAGTGCGGCTCCTTCGCCGAGGTGACTCGTGGCCATCTGGTCGCCCGCCTGCCGCGCGGCAGCTACGCGAAGTTCTCTTCGGTCGGTAATTTTCCGCAGGTGATGACCGACCTCTGGACGCAGATCGCCTACGCCGAGGAACACAACCAGATCAAACGGACCTATACCGGCGATTTCGAGTGCTACCCGCACGCGTACAAGATCGATCTGTACCTGGCGGTCGATCCTCGATGAGTTACGCGATCGTCGTCCGCAACGAGGCGCTCTTCGGCGGACTGGTGGTGCCGAGGGTGCGCCCGAGTTTCAAGGTCAGCAACAGCGACTTGATCGAGTTCCTGAAGGACCGGTTGCGCGATCGCGGGGCGGCCGCTCAGCCCATGTACACCGTGTATGTACCCGATCCGGCCGGAAACTACAACGCGATGGTCTGTTACGAATACGCGGAACCGAGCGATGTTCCTGTCGGCGATCTGCTCGTGCGGGTACCGAAGGGTGTCTACGCTCGGTTCGAACCGAATGGGGACTATCACGACCCGGTAGAGGACGTGTGGGCGCAAGTCGACGACGCGACGGCGTCCGCGGAAATCACGCGGGCCTATCGGGAGGAGATCGAGGTCTGGCGCGGGCCGGACGCGGTCGAGTTGTTCATCTCCATCCTTGTGTGATAGCTGCGAGTTAACTAAATGTGAACCGACTGGTCTCTCCTTTTCAACTTAGGAATACCTTGCAGCCTTTGACCTGCATGTATTTCGGGGTACACGATTAGTTTTCGGGAGATTAACCAGACGCCTGGTGAATTCATGCCGGATGACGGATACTGCCCTAGGCAAACTCTCCCGGAGCGCTCGGGCGGCGGGTGAGTTGGTCGGCCCGGCTCGAAACCGCGCGCGGGCGCGGTAGCAACGGAGTAGGAACACCATGACTGTCGAAACAGTCGCAGTCGGCGCCTTCGGCGCGCGCGATGCCGAGGTGTTGCGGTTTCGCGACATGCATTCCGGTTATGTCTTCCATGTGGCTCCTCCGGACGCGCATCCGGATCTGTGGCGACGCTATCTGCGCGGTGCGCTGCGCGTTTACCGACACTACGAAGTCGATCCGGCATTGGAATACGAGAAAGTCTCCGACGGGCGCTCGACGTCGTTGTTCTTCGCGGCCGTCGACCCGGCGGGCCGGGTGGTAGCCGGGCTGCGGGCGCAGGGGCCCTACCTCGTCGAGGACGAGGTGCACGGGCTCGGCGCGTGGGCAGGACGCCCCGGCGAGGCCGACCTTCGCGCGATGATCGCCGAGCGGATTCGCGAGGGCATCGTGGAGGTCAAGGCGGTTTGGGTGGCGCGCAACGGCATTGCGCACCGTGCCCAGCTCGGCGCCGCGATCTCGCGCTGTGTCGTGCACGCGGCCTGGTTGCTCGGTGCGCGATTCGGTTTCGTCACCGCCGCGGCGCACACCGCTCGCCTCTACGAATCCAGCGGCGGACGGATCGCCGAGGGAGTGCCGCCGGTGCCGTATCCGGACGATCGGTATCGCACCGTCCCGCTCTGGTGGGACACCCGCGCGTACCGCGCCAACGCCAGCAAGCTGCAAGGCTCGCTGCTCGCCCTCGAGCGCGCGGCGCTCGGCGCCTGGTTCGCGCAGGCGCGCCGCCTGTCCACCGCGGTCGACGCTCGGACGGGGGGACTGGCGCAGGCATGAACGGTGACCCTGGTCCCGCCGCGGACTATCGGCCGCTGATCCTCGACGAGACGGTGCCGGACGAAGCGTCCGTCCTCACGCAACTGCGTAAGTCACCGATGATCCGCATTCTCGACCTGCGTGACGTGCTGCACGCCGAACTACGCAAGGTGCTGAATCCGCCCGACGACCAGGGCGTTCCGGAAACGGACCGTTGGGTCTACTACCCGTGGCGGCGCACGCTGGTCGGACTGCCCGGCGAACGGACCTTCCGCGCGATCCGGCTCGACCGCAACCGCAACAAGGTGACCCGCGCCGAACAGCGGCGGCTCGGGGGCTTGGCGATCGGGGTGGTCGGGCAGAGCGTCGGACACGCCATCGCGCACACCCTCGCCATGGAGGGCTCCTGCGGGCTACTACGCCTGGCGGATTTCGACCACATCGAGTTGTCGAACCTGAATCGGGTGCCCGGCAACATCTTCGACATCGGCGTGAACAAGTCGATCGTGACCGCGCGTCGCATCGCCGAGCTCGATCCGTACCTGCCGGTGGAGGTGTACACCGCGGGGATCGACGAGCACTCGGTGGACGAGTTCCTGCGCGGGCTGTCGATCGTCGTCGAGGAATGCGACTCGCTCGACGTCAAGTTCGCGGTCCGCGAGGGCGCGCGCCGCCACCGGCTGCCGCTGCTGATGGACACCAGCGACCGCGGCCTGTTCGACGTGGAGCGCTACGACCTGGAACCGGAGCGACCGCCCTTCCACGGCCTGCTCGGCTCGACCACCGCGGCCGATCTGCGCGGGCTCTCCACCAAGGAGAAGGCGCCGCACGTGATGCGGATCCTCGATCCGAAGGAACTCTCGGCGCGGATGGCCGCGAGCCTGGTGGAGATCGACGAGACCGTCACCACCTGGCCGCAGCTCGGCGGCGACGTGCAGCTCGGCGCCGCCATCGTCGCCACGGCGGTGCGCCGGATCGGCCTCGGCTACAAGCTGTCCTCCGGCCGGACCAGGATCGACCTGGAGCGCGGACTCGACGGACTCGCCGAGCCGGAACCCGAAGACCTGGTCTGGGAGAACGAACCCGACCCCGCCGCCGCGCCGCAGGGATCCGCGTGGGTGAACGTGCTGCACTGCGCGCAGCGTGCGCCCTCGGGCGGCAACACCCAGCCGTGGCGGCTGTGGATCGAGGGCGACGCGCTGCGCATCGACCTCGCCGCGAATCGGTCCTCGTCGCTCGACATCGGCTACCGCGGCAGCGCGGTGGCGATCGGCGCCGCGCTGCACAACGCGCGAGCGGCCGCCGCGGCGCACGGCGTCCTCGGCGGTCATCGCTTCGTCGAGGACGACGGCTTCACCGCGCTGCTGGAGTTCGGGTCGGGCTCGGATCCGCTGTTGGCCCGCGACTACCCCGCTGCCCTTGCCCGCGACACCAATCGCAAGCTCGGCACCGGCGCGCCGCTCGGCGACGGTGTGCTTGCCGGTCTCGCCGCGGCCGCAGGCGCGGAGGGCGGCGCGGTACACGCGATCACCGGCCGCGCCGAGCTGGCCGAGGCGGCCGCGCTGATCGGCGAGTCCGACCGGATCCGCCACCTCACCCCGCGGCTGCACCAGGAGATGTACAGCGAGCTGCGCTGGCCGGGCGAGGACCTGCGCACCGGCATCGACGTGCGCGGCATGGAGCTGGCGCCGGACGAGCAGGCCAAGATGCGGATCGGCGGACGCGCCGATGTGATGGCGAGATTGCACGAGTGGTCCGGTGGTGTCGCGCTCGGCGAGTACAGCCGGGATCGGGTGCTGTCCAGCTCGGCTCTCGTCGCGGTGACTCTGCCGTGCCGACCGGGGCCGGAAGGCGCGAGTCTGGCCGATTACGCCACCGCCGGGGCGGCGTTGCAGCGTGTCTGGCTGGAGGCAGAACGTCGCGGTTTGGCCGTGCAACCGGTGTCCCCGGTGTTCCTCTACGCACGGCACCCCGACGAGCTGATCGCGATTTCCCCGGATTTCGCGGATACACTAACGTCACTTCAGGGCCGTTTCCTGGACCTGCTGGGAGTGCCTGGACATGAGATCATGGCATTGGTGCTTCGCCTGAGCTACGCGGCAGCAGCCACGGTCCGCAGCGGGCGGCTTCCAGTGCCGGGTGCGGGCGACCGCAGCTAGCACGATCGGAGACAAGGTGCCTCGGCGAACGCTCGACTCACTGGTGACGCAAGTCGCCGCCGAGTTGATGGGCGTCGACGCCACGACCATGGTGGCGGCGAGCGAACGCGTGCTCGCCAAACTGGTCGAGCATTTCGACGTCGACTTCAGCTACCTGCGCCACACCGACCGGGAACGGCGCGCCACCGTGCTCGTCGCGGAATGGCCGCACCGCGGCGAGATCCCCGACCCCGATCCGCTGAAGGTGGTCCAGTTCGAGAACGCCGACTCGGTGTTCCGCGAACTCGAGTTCGCCACCGAGCCGATCGTGGTGCGCCCCGACCACCGCTCCGCCGACTACCAGGAGACGATCCGGCGCTCTTCGGGGATTCCCCAGGTGGCCATGGCGTGCGTGCCGCTCATCTCGCGCGGCGAGTCCACCGGCGTGCTCGGTTTCATCAAACAGGGCGACCGGGACTGGAGCACCAGGGAGCTCAACGTGCTCAAGGCGATCGCCGCCCTGTTCGCGCAGGTGCAGGCGCGGGTGGTGGCCGAGGAGCGGCTGCGCTACATCGCGCTGCACGACGATCTGACTGGTCTGGCGAACCGGCGCGCGCTGCTCGAGCACATGGAGGACCGACTACGGCCCGGCAATCCGGGACCGGTGGCGGCGTTCTTCCTCGATCTCGACCGGTTGAAAGCGCTCAACGACTTCCTCGGCCACACCGCGGGCGACAACTTCATCCGCACGCTCTCCTCGCGCCTCAGGGAGAACCTGGACCCGAACGACATGATCGCCCGCCTCGGCGGCGACGAGTTCGTCATCGTGCCCGCCAAGCCGATGGACGCGGTCACCGCGGAGTTGGAGGCCACCAGGATCCAGCAGCTCATCGGCCGCCGGGTGACCGTCGGCGGCGAATCGGTGAGCAGGGGCGCGAGCGTCGGCGTCGCGGTGGGCGTCCCCGGCGAGACCACGGTCGCCGACGTGCTGCGCCGCGCCGACCACGCCCTGCTCTCGGCCAAATCGGGCGGCGGCAACGGCGTCGCGGTGTTCACCGACGCCATGCGCGCCCAGTTCGAACTCCAGGACGACGTGGAGCTGAACCTGCGCGGCGCGGTCTCCGACGGCTCGCTGCTGCTGCACTACCAGCCCGAGGTGGACCTGCGCACCGGTCGCATCGTCGCGCTGGAGGCGCTGGTGCGCTGGATGCATCCGACAAGGGGACTGCTGCCGCCCGGTGCGTTCGTCACCGTCGCCGAGGCGACGAATCTGGCGGGCGAGCTCGGCCGGTGGGTCATCCGCTCGGCCTGCGCGCAATTCGCCGAATGGCGCCGCCGCGGTCTGGCCGCCAACGTGGTGATGCGCATCAACGTCTCGCCGGTGCAGCTCGTCAGCCTGGACTTCGTGGAGCGGATCGAGGACATTCTGCGGCTGTTCGGGATCGACGGCAGTTCGGTCTGCCTGGAGATCACCGAGCACGTGGTCGTCCAGGATCTGGCCCGCACCCAGGTGACGTTGCGCGGGCTCAAGCGGATGGGCGTGCAGATCGCCATCGACGATTTCGGCACCGGCTACAGCTCGCTGTCGCATCTGAAGGCGCTGCCGGTGGACGCGGTCAAGATCGACCGCGGTTTCGTGCAGCGGCTCGGCGCGAGCACCGACGACCTCGCCATCGTGAAGTCCATCATCGGCCTGGCCGGTTCGTTCGGGCTCGGCGTCGTCGGCGAGGGCGTGGAGACCGCGGTGGCCGCCCGCACGCTGGTCGGGCTCGGTTGCTATCGGGCGCAAGGCTTTTTGATCGCCAGGCCGATGCCCTCCGATCAGGTCGAGTCGCACCTCGCGCTCGGCCGGATTCCGTTGGACCTGGACCTGCCGCGGGCCGCGCGCGGCGTAGCGAAACACTGACCGCCGATTTTCACTGCTGTTCACCGCCCGTTGAGCGCTACGGTGCCGCGGGTATCCAGTTGCGCTGCGACGATCGGCGGGTGCGCATCGTGCAGCTGGCGAACTTCTACGGTCCGCGGTCCGGTGGGCTGCGCACCGCACTGCATCATCTGGGTGCTGGCTACGTGGCGGCCGGGCACGAGGTGGTGCTGATCGTGCCGGGACCGCGCCGCAGCGAGGAGCTGCTGCCCGGCGGCGCGCTGCGGATCACCTTGCCCGCCTTGGCCATTCCGTGGACCGGCGGTTACCGCGCCGCCGACCCGCGCCGGGTCGCCGACGTGCTCACCGGGCTGCGGCCCGACGTACTCGAGGTGTCCGACCGGCTCACGCTGCGCGGTTTCGGCCGCTGGGCGAGTCGCCGCGACGTGGCGAGCGTGATGATCTCGCACGAACGACTCGACCGGCTGCTCGGTCAGGTCCTGCCCGGCTCGCTGGCCCGTCGGTGCGCCGACATCGCCAACCGGCACACCGCCGCCGAGTACGACATCGTGGTCTGCACAACGGAATTCGCGCGCGCGGAGTTCCTGCGGATCGGCGCGCCGAACGTCGAGCTGGTTCCGCTCGGTGTGGATCTGGACCTGTTCAGCCCGCGTCGCCGGGATCGCCGCCTGCGCGCCGACCTCGCGGCGGCCGGGCATCCACTGCTGGTGCACTGCGGGCGGCTCTCGGTCGAGAAGCGCGTCGACCGCAGCATCGAGGCGGTGGCGGAGCTGCGCAAAGCGGGCACCGAGGCGCGGCTCGTCGTCGCGGGCGACGGACCCCGCCGCGACGCGCTGGAACGGCGCGCGCGTGCGTTGCCGCCGCTGCCGAGCGGGCAGCCCGCCGTGCACTTCACCGGCTTCATCACCGATCGGGCGATGGTCGCGAAATTGCTTGCCACCGCGGATGTCTCGCTCGCGCCCGGGCCGCACGAGACCTTCGGTCTCGCCGCACTGGAAGCGCTGGCGGCGGGCACGCCCGTGGTCGCGAGCCGCTCCTCGGCGCTCGCCGACATCGTCACCGCCGACTGCGGCGCGGTCGCCGACGACCACCCCACCGCCTTCGCCGAGGCCGTCACCGACGTGCTCGCGATGCCCGCCGTCGGCCGCCGCCGCGCCGCCCGCACCCGCGCCGAACAATTCACCTGGCCCCGTGCGGTTGCGGGCATGCTCGCCGTCCTCGGCCGCTAGCCCACCGCCGCCCGGCGCCAGGCCGCCGCCGCCCGCCCGGCGCTAGGCCGCCGCCGTCCGGAGCGCGGGGCGCTCCCACACAGATTCGGTGCGCCTCACACAGGCGGTGCCTATGTGAGGCGTATGAACGCTGTGTGGCAGCCCAAGCCCTCGCTGCGGATCCGTATGCCTCGTAGGGCGCGACCGCTGCGGCGCGCGTTGAATGCTTTGCGAGTATCCGCGCGTCCCACATAGGTTGGGTGCGCCTCACAGAGGCGGTGCCTGTGTGAGGCGTGCGAACGCTCTGTGGCAGCCGAGTCCCTCGAGTACGCCTCGCAGGGCGTGCGACCGCTGCGGCGCGCGTGATTGCTTTGCGAGTCCGGGTGTCCCACACAGGTTCGGTACGCCTCGCATAGGCGGTGCCTATGTGGGGCGTGCGAACGCTGTGTGGCAGCCGAGTCCCTCGAGTACGCCTCGCAGGGGCGTGCAGCCGCTGCGGCGCGCGTGATTGCTTTGCGAGTCCGGGTGTCCCACACAGGTTCGGTACGCCTCGCATAGGCGGTGCCCATGTGGGGAGTGCGAACGCTGTGTGGCAGCCGAGTCCCTCGAGTACGCCTCGCAGGGCGTGCAGCCGCTGCGGCGCGCGTGATTGCTTTGCGAGTCCGGGTGTCCCACACAGGTTCGGTACGCCTCGCATAGGCGGTGCCCATGTGGGGAGTGCGAACGTTGTGTGGCAGCCGAAGCTCTCGTTGCGGATCCGTAGGCCTCGTGGGGCGTGCGAGCGCGGCGAAGCGTGGGAGTGCTTTGCGAGTATCCGCGCGTCCCACACAGGTTCGGTACGCCTCACATAGGTGGTGCCTATGTGAGGCGTACGAAAGCTCTGTGGCAGCAGCAGTCCCACGTAGGGCGTGCGGGCGGTGGGGATGTGGGAAAGGGCTGCGAGTTAGGGGCGGGCGGCGAGGACGGCGTCGTAGAGTTCGCGGCGGGAGACGTTGTTGGCGGTGGCGATGTGGGCGCAGGCGTCCTTGAGGCGCAGGCCCTGTGCCGTCAGGGCTTCGACCTCGGCGACCAGGTCGGCGGGGTCGGTGGCCTTCGGCTGGGCGCCCTCCAGGACGACGGTGATCTCGCCGCGGGCGCTGTCCACGGCCCATTCCGCGAGTTCGGCCAGCGTGCCGCGGACGACCTGTTCGTAGGTCTTGGTGAGTTCGCGGCAGACGGCGGCGCGGCGGTCGGGGCCGAGCACCTCGACGGCGTCGGCGAGGCACTCGGCCAATCGGTGCGGTGCCTCGAAGAAGACGCAGGCCCTCGGCTCCGCGCGCAAGGTGCGCAGCCATTCCTTGCGCTGCCCCGACTTTCGCGGCGGGAAGCCGTCGAAACAGAACCGCTCCACCGGCAGCGCCGAGAGGGCGAGCGCGGTGGTGACGGCCGACGGACCCGGCAGGCAGGTGACCGGAAGATCCCGTTCCACGCAGGCCGCGACCATCCGATAGCCGGGGTCGCTCACCGAGGGCATGCCCGCGTCGGTGACGAGCAGGACGGTGCGCCCCGCCTCGATCTCGCTCAACAGCGCCGGGATTCGTGCGGTCTCGACGTGGTCGTAGAAGCTCACCACCCGCCCGGTGATCTCGACCCCGAGCGCCTTGGCGAGTGCGCGGGTGCGTCGGGTGTCCTCGGCGGCGACCACATCGGCGGACCCGAGCGCGTCGCGCAGGCGCTGGGACGCGTCCCCGATATCGCCCATCGGCGTCGCCCCGAGCACCAACCGCCCGCCCACCGTCGCCTGCTCTCCCACCGCACTCCCGTCTCGGTCCACACCGGCATCCACCGGACACCAGCAGCCTAACGGGCACGGTCGGATGCGGGCCGCCGTCAGCCTGCGCGGGGGTCGAAGTTCCCATGGGCCCCCTGGGCCCGGCCGCACAGCGCTTCGATCGTGGAGCCCGCCGCCCGCTCACGCCCGGCCGCCACGGGAGCGGGTGCGCGATGTCGCCCGCCGTCGCTCGCCGCGGCGTTGGTGCCGGCCCGATTTCCCGGGTCTGCGATCCTCGTTCGAGTTCCGGCGCGAGAGGGTGATTCGGAACGGAGTCCGGATCACCCATGCCGGACGCGAGAGCGGGCATCACCCCTTCGCTCCGCTATGGGTTCGGGTTCAGAGGTCGCTTTTCGTTTTGGCGATGACGTCATCAGCGCGCGCTATTGCCGAATCGGCATCGATTTTCGCCTTGTCGGCGTCGATCATCAACTGATGGTGGGCCTTGCCGGCGCTCAGATCAGCCTGTTGACCGGCCACTGATTGATGGATGCTGTCCACGGCGTTCATCCCCGCGAGCTGGGTGGTCCATCGACTGAGTTGTTCAGGGGAGGCGTTTCGCACGTTGTCGATCATCTGCAAGGTGGAGTCGACCGAGCTCGCGGTCGGCTTTATATCCGCGGCTTCTGCGGCTTCTCGATATGTTGCGCGTGCGCTGTCCAGCCTGTTCTCAATGCTAGTCAGTTCCGGGTCGTCGGCGATCCTGTCTTTCGCGGCTTCCAGTGGATCGATGAAATCCACTTCTCCGTGGCCGAGATTGTCGACCCCCGGGGCTTGATCCCCAGAAGTCTGCTCGGTGCTGTTTCCTGCGATGAGGTCGATGGCTTCTTCGGCAAGCCATGAAAGAAGGCCCATTATGACACCCTTCCTGAATTGCGTTGGGCAGCGTCCCGCAAGAAACTTTGCAACCGGGGCTCCCACGTGCCGCCATAGGCGCCGTACATGCCCTTCCACAGTCGCGGGCCCAGCGATGCCCCAAAGTTCGGCGCGAGGTGAATTTCCCGTCGGTCGGTGGTCTTGATCTCGATCGCCACCGGACGAGATATCGAACGAGTCTGCTCGACGGTCCAAATGGTGCCGAAGGGGACAAAGGTGCTGTTCGGATTGGCGAGGAAAGCCTTTATTGTGTCGCGCTCCGTGGTCGTCGCATATTGATAAGCGAAGCGGGCGACGCTTCCGACGGTTTGGAATCGTCCGCTGTACTTCCATGTTTCCAGCATCGGAGCGAGCATCTCTTTACTGAACAGCTTGTCGGGAACTGTGCCCGGCGGCTGTTTGGAATCGGTGAAGAATGCGAGCCAATCCGGATACAGAAGCACGTAACCGTACGGTACCCGGTTCGACCATATCGGCTTGAATTGCTTGTAGAGATGCACCTGTGCGCAGTTCGCCTCGGTCTTCAGGATGGGTCGCGGAGGCTGCGCCGTGCCAAGTATGTAGTTGGCGAATTCTTGGACAAATGGCCTGGTCATTTTTTCTCCTACTGGTTGAACTGGCTCGTTTATCGCCAACGAGCTGTGTGCGGTGACCAAGCCTTGTAACTGTAGGGCGACCAGCGGTTCCGCTCGGGTATCTCAGGGTGAACGATAAGCGCCCTTGGTATAGAAGATTTCACACCTAGGTGTCATGAATTGATCAATTTTCGAACTGTCGCCGGAGAGGTCCTGCAGAGGGGGCCGCACACGGTGGGCCGGTAGTGGCATGCGGAGGAATGGTCGACCGCAGGTCGTCGCTGGCTCGGGATGGCTCAGGAACCGCTGATGGACCCGCAGGGGAGGGCCTTCGGCTCGGCTGCAGCGGTGGCGGACGGAGGTGTGATTCGGGCGGTGTCCGGGTCACCGATGCGGGACCTGGGGGCCCGCACCTAATACGATCGGGGCGTGACCCAGGTGACCTCCCGCGCGACCGTACCCGGGGCCGTGCCCACCTGGTCGAGCCCCGCGCCGCTTCGGCCGTCGCCCGATTTCGGGCCCGTCGACACCCTGCGCGGCTGGCTGGTCACCGCCTTTCTGACCGCGATCGCGGCGGTGACTCGGTTCACCATGCTGAACTATCCGACCGACGCGGGCACCCCCGTCTTCGACGAGAAGCACTACGCGCCGCAGGCGTGGCAGATGCTGACCGGTGGCGGCGTCGAGGACAACCCTGGCTACGGGTTGGTGGTGCATCCGCCGGTCGGCAAGCAGATGATCGCCATCGGCGAGTTCCTTTTCGGCTACAACGGCTGGGGCTGGCGGTTCACCGCCGCGCTCGCCGGAACCCTGCTCGTGCTGCTCGTCATCCGGATAACGCGCAGGCTCGCCCGGTCGACGCTGATCGGCGCCATCGCGGGCATCCTGATGATCGCCGACGGCCTGCTGTTCGTCTCCTCCCGCATCGGCATGCTCGACATCTTCATGGCGCTGTTCGTCACCGCGGCCTTCGGCTGCCTGGTGATGGACCGAGACGACGTGCGGGCCAGAATGGCGCGGGTCGACCTCGAAGGACGCATCGGCGCGACGCCGTGGGGTCCGCGACTGGGCGTGCGCTGGTGGCGTTTCGGCGCGGGCGTACTGCTCGGCCTCGCGTGCGGCACCAAGTGGTCCGGCATCTATTTCATCGCCGCGTTCGGCATCCTGAGCGTCTGCTTCGACGTGGCGGCGCGCCGCGCGTACGGGGTGCGCAAGCCCTGGCTGGGGACGGCGCTGCGCGACGTGGGCCCGGCGCTCTACGCGCTGGTGCTGATTCCGCTCGGCGTCTATCTGGCCACCTACTGGGCCTGGTTCGTGAGCGAGACCGGCGTGTACCGGTACGCGGTCGGCAATCAGGTCGGATCGGGCGGACCCTGGTCGTTCCTGCCCGACGCGTTGCGCTCGCTGTGGTTCTACAGCGGCGAATCCCTGCATTTCCACGAGGGATTGACGAATTCCGCGGGCAACCACCACCCGTGGGAGTCCAAGCCGTGGACGTGGCCGATGGGTCTGCGGCCGATGCTGTACTACTACGCCGACACCAACGTCACCGGCTGCGGCCAGGCGCAGTGCGTGAAGGCCGTGATGCTGATCGGCACGCCGGCGATCTGGTGGATCGCCCTTCCGGTGATCGGCTGGCTGCTGTGGCGAAGTGTGGTCCGGCGCGACTGGCGCTACGCCGCGGTGCTGACCGGCTACGGCGCGGCGCTGCTGCCCTGGTTCCTGACCCTGGACCGGCAGATGTACTACTTCTACGCGGTGCCGCTCGCGCCCTTCCTGATGATGGGCGTCGCGCTGGCACTCGGCGACGTGATGGGACCGGCACGCTCGTCGCCGCTACCGCGCAGCCCGCTTGGCACCTTCCTTCCCGAGGTGCCCAACGAGCGGCACAGTCTCGGCCTGCTCGCGGTCTGCCTGTATCTGGGTTTGGTGGTCGCGAACTTCATCTGGCTGTGGCCGATCCTGACCGCGCTGCCGATCAGCCCTGCCAGCTGGCACGACCATCTCTGGTTGCCCAGCTGGCGTTGATTCGCACCTCCGGTCCGGGGCGCACGGAGGACAGCGCCTATTTGGGCAACACCTCCGCCTTCGCTCCTGCCACGTGCGGGCACGAGGCAGCGTCTGTTTGGGCGTACCTCGGCCTTCGCTCCTGCCACGTGCGAGTACGAGGCAGCGTCTGTTCGGGCGTACCTCGGCCTTCGCTCCTGCCACGTGCGAGTACGAGGCAGCGTCTGTTCGGGCGTACCTCGGCCTTCGCTCCTGCCACGTGCGGGCACGAGGCGGCGTCTGTTCGGCCCACCTCGGCCTGCGGCGCGGCAGCGTCGATCAGTACTCCAGCGCGGATTTCACGTAGCGCAAGGCGGTTTCGTCGTCCAACCCCAACCGCCGAATGGCCGACACGTACGCGGTCGCGGCGCGTCCGGCCGCGTCGCGGGTCGGGTCGCCGGAGGACGCGATGAACGAACCCTGCCTGCCCCTGGTCTCCAGCACGCCGTCGGCCTCGAGCTCGCGGTAGGCGCGCGCGACGGTGTTGGGCGCCAGGTTCAGCTGGGCGGCCAACGCCCGCACGGTGGGAATCTTCGTGCCTGCGGTCAGCTCGCCGGAGCGCACCTGCGCGATGACCGCGAGCCGCAGCTGTTCGTACGGAGGGACGGGCGAATCGTGGCTGATCGTGACGGTGAACATCGGCGGCTCACACGTCGTCCCTGGCCAGCGGACAGGACAGACACCGTGGGCCGCCGCGCCCGGAACCCAGCTCCGAGCCGGGGATCGGCAGCACCTCGATGCCCGCGTCCAGCAGCCGGGCGTTGGTCATCTCGTTGCGCTCGTAGGCGATCACGACGCCGGGGGCGACGGCGAGGGTGTTGTTGCCGTCGTCCCACTGTTCGCGTTCGGCGGTGACGCCGTCGAGTCCGGTGTCGATCACCCGCAGCTTGCCGATGCCCATCGCCTCGGCCGCTGCGGGCAGGAACGGATCGGGTCCGCGCATCGTCACCCCGCCGCCGCCCTCGTGGCTCACGTAGTCGTCCTCGCGGTGAATCGTGAACGCGCGCAACTCGTCTCGGACGGCCGGGTACATCACCACGGCGTCGGTGTCGACCATGGTGCACACCGTGTCCAGGTGCATGGTCGCCCTGGTTTGTGCGATCGGGATGACCAGCACGGTGTGCGCGAGTCCGTCGTCGAACAGGCTGCGCGCCAACGCTTCCGCGCCGGCGGGCGTGGTCCGCTCGCCGACGCCGACGGCGACGACGCCCGGCCCGAGCAGCAGCACGTCGCCGCCTTCGATCGGCGCGGTGTGCGATTCGTAGGCCCGCCGCACCCCGAGGAAGCGCGGGTGGAAGGCGTAGATGAGATCGGTCAGCGAGGTCTCGCGGATCCGGGCGGGCAGGGCGAGCGAGGTGATCGCCACGCGCGGGCCGACCCAGAACGAGGAGTCCCTGGTGAACAACAGGTTGGGCAGCGGGTCGATGACGAAATCGTGCCCGTGGTGCATGCGCCGCACCAATGAGGCCGCGTCGGGGCCGAACGGCAGCTCGTCGAAGGTCATGCCCGCCATCAGGATTTCGGCGAGTTCCTCTGCGGGCACCCCGCGCAGGTAGGCGGCCAGCTCGTCGGCGAGCACGTGGCCGAGCCTGCGCGCGTCGACGGCGGCCGAGATGCCCTGGATTCGCGCCGCGCCACTGGCCGAGATCGTCTCGGCGAGCAGATCCGCGAGCAGCAGCACCTCGACGCCGCGGTCGCGTAACAGGTCGGCGAAGGTGTCGTGCTCCTGTTGCGCCCGCTCCACCCAGGGGATGCCGTCGAACAGCAGCTGGTCGTTGTTGCGCGGGGTGAGCCTGCGCAGTTCGGCGCCTGGCCGGTGTAGCAACACCGTCCGCAGGGCGCCCACCTCGGAAGTAACCCCGTAGCGCGGTTCGAAGGCGCGGTCGAGCCCGCCCCCGCGCCTGTCCTTTTCATCGTCGACGGGCACAGCGTCTGCTCCCATCCTCCGACCGTAGTTCGCGATCGGCGTAACAGGATGGAAATCGGCCTCCCAATGCCGCGGGGAGTCCGAATTCGTCCCCAGTACATCCTAACCTGAAGTATTGTTTAGGTGAATGGAGGAGCGTGATGTCGACAGCCGATTGGCGAGCAAAGGAACTGACCCCCGGGCAGCTGTCCGAGCGTAGCGGAGTGGCCGTGTCCGCGCTGCATTTCTACGAACGCGAAGGGCTCATCTCGAGCCGTCGTACCAGCGGGAATCAGCGCAGATACCATCGCGAGACGCTGCGCAGGGTCGCGTTCATCCGCATCTCGCAACGGGTCGGCATACCGCTCAGCGAGATCCGCGAGGCGCTGGACAAACTGCCCGAGAGCCGCACCCCGACCCGGCGCGACTGGGAGACCCTGTCCACCGCGTGGCGGGAGGATCTCGACGACCGCATCAGTCAGCTGATCCGCCTGCGCGACAACCTCACCGGCTGCATCGGCTGCGGCTGCCTCTCGCTCGGCAGCTGCAAACTCGTCAATGAACGCGACCGGCTCGGCGAGGAAGGCCCCGGCGCCAGGGTGCTCGACACGCACCTCAACTGCCCGACGAAGCCAGCAGCCTGTTGAACTGGGCGCTGGCCCGGCGGATCACGAACTCGTACGGGAACGCGAACTTGCGCGCCCACCAGTAGCCGAAGCGGATGTCGAACGAGCTGTAGATCAGGAACCGATCGCGTTCGACACCGCGAAGGATCGCAGCGGCCACCCGCTCGGGCGACACGGCGTGCTTGGTGAACGCCTTGGTCAGCCTGCGCACCCTTGGATCGTCCCTGTCCACCCCGACCAGCTCGACGGTGTGCACGAGCGGGGTGTTCACCGCGCCGGGCGCCACGAGGTGCACCGAGATGCCGTGCGGTTCCAGGTCGAAGCGCAGCACCTCGGAGACGCCGCGGATGCCGAACTTGCCCGCGCTGTAGGCGGCGTGCCATGGCAGCGCGAGCAGGCCCGCTGCCGAGGACACGTTCACCAGCGCGCCGCCGCGGCCCGCGCGCACCATGGCGGGCACGAAGCTCTCGATGACGTGGATCGGCCCCATCAGGTTGATGTCCACCATGCGCCGCCAGTGCCGGTGCTCGAGGTTCTCCACGGTGCCCCACGCGGAGGTGCCCGCCACGTTCATCACCACGTCCATGCTGCCGTGGTCGTCGTGCACGTCCGCGGCGAAGGCGGCGACGGCGTCGTAGTCGGTGATGTCGAACGGACGCGAGTCGAGCACGGTCCCGCCCGCGCGTCGAATCTCCTCGACCGTGGCGGTCAGTCCCTCGGCATCGATGTCGGTGAGCACCAGCTCGGCGCCCTGCTCGGCGGCCGCGATCGCGGTCGCCTTGCCGATGCCGCTCGCCGCGCCCGTCACCAAGACTTTCGCGCCGCGTACCGTCTTGCGGCGTCCTCGTCCCACTCTGCGCACTTCCGATCCCATCTCGCTAGCCCGACTCGGCCCATGCAGGCTACTGCGCCCGCCGCGACGACGCCGATTCCTGGGATGGGGTGTGTCACACTGCGGCGGACGCGAGCGGGGTCCATGATCGGAGTATGACCACTCTGGAAAGCAAGGCCAAAGAACTGCTCGCGCTGCACCGTCCGGGCGACCCGGTCGTCCTGCCTACCGTGTGGGACGCGTGGTCGGCGAATCTCGCTGTCGCCGCGGGCTTTTCGGCTCTCACGCTGGGTAGTCACCCGGTCGCCGACTCGGTGGGGCGCAGCGACAACGAGGGCATGACCTTCACCGAACTGCTCACCAGGGTCCGCCAGATCACGGGCGCGGTCGACGTTCCGATCTCGGTCGACATCGAGGCCGGATACGGCCTCGAGCCCGCCCAGCTGATCGAGGGACTGCTCGACGCGGGCGCGGTCGGCCTGAACATCGAGGACACCGTGCACAGCGAGAACGGACGCCTGCGCGGCGACCAGGAGCACGCCGACTTCGTGCACGGGCTGCGCGAATTCGCCGACGCCGCAGGGGTGCACGTCGTGGTCAACGCGCGCACCGATCTGTTCATCAAGCAGGTCGGCGACGAGTCCGATCGCATGGACCGCGCCATCGCCCGGCTGACGCTGGCCGCCGCCGCGGGCGCCGACGTGCTGTACCCGGTCGGCAGGCACTCCGACGCCGACATGCGTCGCCTGACCTCGGAACTGCCCCGGCCGGTCAACGCGATCGGCCTGCCGGACAAGTCGGATCGCGCGGAACTCGCCGCGCAGGGCGTCGCCAGGATCAGCTTCGGCCCCTACCTCCAGTTCGCGCTGGCGGCCGAGGCCAACCGGCTGCTCGAACGCTGGAAGTGATTCGGAAACCGTTGCGCGGCACGGCGATTCCTTTCCGAATTCCCGTGCCGCTCCGGTTTCGTCAGTCCTTCTTCTCCAGGTAGCGCGGGTACACCGGCTCCGGAGCGGGCAGCGCGACACCCGGGACCAGCGGGGTCGCGATGTCGGCGAAGGTGCGGCCCTGCTGGGCGAGCAGGTCGAGGATCTTGGCTGACGACCCCGGCAGCACCGGCTGCACCAGGATCGCGACGATGCGCACGACCTCGAGCGTCACGTACAGCACCGTCGCCATGCGGGCGAGGTCCTCCTCGGTGCCCGACTTGCGCAGCGCCCACGGCGCCTGGGCCGAGAAGTACTTGTTGGTCTCGCCGAGGGTCAGCCAGATCGCCTCGAGCGCGAGATGCATCTGCTGGGCGTCGAATTCGGCGCGGCAGCGCTCCAGCAGGCCATTCGCGCGGTCGAGCAGTTCGCGGTCCTCCGCGGTGAACTCGCCCGGCGTCGGCACGGCGGCGTCGCAGTTCTTGTTCACCATCGTCAGGCTGCGCTGCACCAGATTGCCGAACTCGTTGGCCAGGTCGCTGTTGATCCGGCTCACGATGGCCTCGTGGCTGTAGCTGCCGTCCTGACCGTAGGAGATCTCGCGCAGCAGGAAGAAGCGCACCGCGTCGACACCGTATTCGTCGACGAGCTCGAGCGGGTCGACGACGTTGCCGACCGACTTCGACATCTTCTCGCCCTTGTTGTACAGGAAGCCGTGCACGAACACGCGTTTCGGCAGCTCCACCCCGGCCGACATCAGGAACGCGGGCCAGTACACCGTGTGGAAGCGGGTGATGTCCTTGCCGATGATGTGCACGTCGGCGGGCCAGAACTTCTGGAAGGCAGCGGATTCGGTGTCGGGGAAGCCGACGCCGGTGATGTAGTTGGTGAGCGCGTCCACCCAGACGTACATCACGTGGTCGGGGTGGTCGGGCACCGGCACGCCCCAGTCGAACGTGGTGCGCGAGATGGACAGGTCCTTCAGGCCCGCCTTCACGTAGCTGACGATCTCGTTGCGACGCGTTGCGGGCGCGATGAATTCGGGGTGCTCCTCGTAGAGCGCGAGCAGCCGGTCCTGGTACTTCGACAGCCGGAAGAAGTAGTTGGACTCCTCGGTCCACTCCACCGGCGTCTTGGTCTCGGTGGAGACGCGGCTGCCGTCGTCGAGCAGCGTCGTCTCCTCCTCGGTGTAGAAGGCCTCGTCGCGCACCGAGTACCAGCCGGAGTAGTTGTCCAGGTAGATGTCGCCGTTGGCGAGCATCCGCTCCCAGATCGCGACGCTCGCTGCCTGGTGGTCGGCGTCGGTGGTGCGGATGAACCGGTCGTAGGAGACGTCGAGCGTCTTGTCCAGCTGCTCGAAGACGTCGGAGTTGCGCGCCGCGAGCTCTTCCACCGGAATGCCCTCGGCGGCCGCGGCCTGCTGCATCTTCTGGCCGTGCTCGTCGGTTCCGGTCATGAAGAACACGTCGTAGCCGTCGAGGCGCTTGAATCGGGCGATGGCGTCCGCCGAGATGTACTCGTAGGCATGCCCGATGTGCGGCGCACCGTTCGGGTAGGCGATGGCCGTTGTGATGTAGAAGGCGGGGCGTTCAGCTGCGCTCATGGTGTGTCTACTGTAATGCGCGTGCTTTCCGTCGCCCACGTGAATATCCCCGCAGGACCCGGCCGTCGCCCGGTGGCGACTCGGGGCGGAAGCGAATGCCGATGAACGGCAAGCGTCCCGCGCCCGATCTGCCCGAACCGCTCGCGCCGTTGGTGGACGCGCACACCCACCTCGACGCCTGCGGCGCCACCGACGCCGAGTCCACCGCCGCCATAGTGGATCGCGCCGAGTCGGTCGGCGTCGGCAAGGTCGTCACGGTCGCCGACGATCTCGCCGCCGCGCAGTGGGCGGTGCGGGCCGCGCACTGGGACGAGCGCGTGTACGCCGCGGTCGCGCTGCACCCCACCAGGGCCAACGCGCTGGACGACGCCGCGAAGGCCGAGTTGGAGCGGCTGGCGGTGGACCCGAGGGTGGTCGCCATCGGCGAGACGGGGCTGGACTACTACTGGCCTGGCAAGCTCGACGGTTGCGCCGACATCGAGACCCAGGTCGAGGGATTCCGCTGGCACATCGAGCTGGCCAAGCGGGTGCGCAAGCCGCTGATGATCCACAATCGCGAGGCCGATCACGATCTGCTGACCGTCCTGCTGGACGAGGGCGCGCCGTCGACGGTGATCTTCCACTGCTTCTCCTCGGACGCCAACATGGCGCTGTCCTGCGTCGCCGAGGGGTATGTGCTCAGTTTCTCTGGAACAGTGAGCTTCAAGAACGCCCACGAGCTGCGCGAGGCGGCCAAGGTGGTGCCGGACGAGCAGATCCTGGTCGAGACCGACGCGCCGTACCTGACGCCGCACCCGTTCCGCGGCGCGCCGAACGAGTCGTACTGCCTGCCCTACACGGTGCGCGCGCTCGCCGAACTGCGCGAGCAGGATCCGCGCGAACTGGCCGAGATCACCACCGCGAACGCCCGGCGCGTCTACGGAATCTGAAACGCCTGTGCGCGTACCCGCGTAAGGGGACTGGAAACCCGTTGTGTGGCCCAGGTCACTTTATGTCTCGAGGCTGTTATCTACCTGCGGCGTCGATATCTACCCGTGATCTGAGCTTCCCCAGCTCGCCGAGATGCGGTTGTCGGGGCAGGGTCGCTTCGTTATCGTACTGTGACCATGTCCCCACTCACGCGGATCAATCAGTCCCGATCGCCGCTGCTGTACGCGGCCGTCGCGGCACTGCTGCTGACGCTGATCGTCGGCGCCTCGCTGGCGATCGTGAACCGCAAGACGGTGACGGTCGTCGTGGACGGCGAGCGGTCCATCCTGAGCACCATGTCCCGCAACGTCGACGGCGTGCTGCGGGCCGCCGGGTTCGACCTGACCGATCGTGATCTGGTCCGCCCCGGCCGCGGCTCCGCCGTGACCGACGGCGCGACGATCGTGCTGAACCGCGCGCGCCAAGTCGCGCTGACCGTCGACGGCAAGGCCGAGACGGTGTGGACCACCGGCATCACCGCGGGCGAGGCGCTCGCCCAGCTCAATCTGCCCTCCGACACCTACGTCTGGCCCGCCCGCGACGAGCGGCTTCCGCTGGACGGCGCGGCGCTGCGGGTCGTCAGCCCGCGCTCGGTGTCGCTGCTCGACGGCATCGGCAACCCGGTCGACGTGCGGCTCGCCGCGCCGACCGTCGGCGAATTCCTGGCCGTCGCGGGCATTCCGCTGATCGAGCAGGACACCGTCGAGCCGGCGCCGAACACTCCGCTGACCGACGGTCTGCGAATCGTGGTGACCCGCAAGCGCATCGAGCACCACACCGAGACGCTGCCGCTCGATCCGCCGGAGAACGTCATCGAAGACCCGACCATGAACATGAGCCGCACCGTCGTGGAGAACCCGGGCGTGCCTGGCGTGCACGACGTCACCATCGCGGTGACCAGGGTCAACGGCGAGGAAGTCGAGCGCAAGCCGGTCGAGTCGGTGGTCTCGGTGCCCGCCCAGCCCAAGACGGTGCGCAAGGGGACCAAGCCGGGGACCGAGGTGCCGCCGGTGCGCGACGGCCAGATCTGGGACGCGCTCGCGCGCTGCGAATCCAACGGCAACTGGGCCATCAACACCGGTAACGGCTACTACGGCGGCATCCAGTTCGACCAGAGCACCTGGGAGCGGCAGGGTGGCCTGCGTTACGCGCCGCGCGCCGACCTGGCCACCCGCGAGGAGCAGATCGCCATCGCCGAGGTGACAAGGGCTCGGCAGGGCTGGGGCGCCTGGCCCGCGTGCACCGGCAGGCTCGGGCTCAGCTGACCGCGGTGCCAGCGCTGACCCGCTGAGCGGGCCTTCGCACGCCTTGCGCACGCTTCGCAGAGGTTGCGGGCGGTGTGAAGCGTGTGGCAGGTCTGCGTAGTGCTCCCGGGTGGGTCCGGGGGGCGCGGCGGGTTGGTAGGTTCTTCGGGTGTCCGATGCCGAAGTTTCCGCTAGGGGGAGTGCTGCGCTGCTGGGGCCCGCGGAGGTGCGGGTTCTCGCCGAGCGGTTCGGGGTGCGGCCGACCAAGCAGCTCGGGCAGAACTTCGTCCACGACGCGAACACCGTGCGGCGGATCGTCGCGGCGGCGCGGGTCGGTCGCGCCGACACCGTGCTCGAGGTGGGGCCGGGTCTCGGCTCGCTGACGCTCGCGCTGCTGGACGTGGTGGACTCGGTGATCGCGGTCGAGATCGATCCGGTGCTCGCCGAACACCTTCCGGTGACGGTCGCCGACCGGGCGCCGGATCTGGCCGACCGGTTGCGCGTGGTGCGTGCCGACGCGCTGCGGGTCGCCGCCGCCGATCTGCCCGCCGCACCGACCGCGTTGGTCGCCAACCTCCCGTACAACGTCGCGGTGCCGGTGCTGCTCCACCTGCTCGCCGAATTACCCAGCATCACAACCTCTTTGGTGATGGTGCAGGCCGAGGTCGCCGACCGTCTCGCCGCCGAACCCGGCAGCCGCGTCTACGGCGTGCCGAGCGTGAAGGCCGGATTCTTCGGCAAGGTGAGCCGCGCGGGCGCGGTCGGCACCCAGGTGTTCTGGCCGGTGCCGCGCGTGGAATCGGGCCTGGTGCGCGTGCAGCGCTACGCCGAGCCCCCGTGGTCGATGGACGACGAACACCGCCGCCGCGTGTTCGAGGTGGTCGACGCAGCGTTCGCGCAGCGCCGAAAGACATTGCGCGCCGCGCTGTCCGGTTGGGCCGGATCGCCCGCCGAGGCCGAACGCCGACTGGTCGCCGCGGGCATCGATCCGACGGCGCGGGGGGAGACCCTGGACACCGCGGCTTTCGTCCGGCTCGCCGCCCAGCGGTCGTAGCCCCGCGTCAGTAGTCCACAACGGTGGGGTCGCGTCGCGGCAGGGGCTGAAGCGAGTTCGAATAGCTCGGTTTCGACCAAGCTCGGTCATAGCCTCGACCCGCTTGAGTGGGTCGGCAAGCCATTGGCCGCAGCGGGCCACCCGCCGAGCCCGCCTGCCGACTGATCGGCGCAGGCATCAATCCGGCCGCACACGGAAGCTCTGGACGAGCCGCCGGCTCGGGCGGATCGCCCCGCGATCGAGCGCGACCACTCGCGGCAGGGCATCGAGTCGGCCGCGCGCGGGGAGATCTTGGGCACGGCGGCCTTCGTTCGGCTCGCCGCCCAGCGGTAGCGGCCGCAGCTCGGAGTCAGGCGTCCGCAACGCTCCGGTCGCATCGCGGCCGCGAGTTCGGGTTGCTCGGTTCGCCCAGGCTCCGGTCGCGGCATCGCACCCTCGCATGGGACGGTCGGGTAGCCCATTGGCCGTGTCGCCGACGCGGGCCGAGCTGCCGAGCGTCGGGGTGCGGTCAGCGGTGGTGGCCGCCGGAATGGGCGGGTGGGGAAACCGGCGCGAATTCGCGGGTGAACTCGGCCTTGTGCACCGAACCGCCGTGGGCGAACTCGAAATACAACCGGTAGGGGCCCGGCGTCGGCGGCTCGACGTGGAAGGCGACCTCCGGTCCCGGGCTCGTCCGGCCGACTTCGCCGTGCGGATGTGCGTGCAGGTAGGCGAGCGACGGCGAGTGCAGGCCGACCAGGTGCGCGTAGGCGCCGAGGTACGGCTCGAGATCGGTGACGGGGCGGCCGTCGCGGGTCACGGTGAACCGCAGGTCGGCGGGGTCGCCCTGCAACCGGACCTGATAACCGTCGACGGAAGCCGTGTCGGCGGTGGGCGCCAGCGGGCGGGTCGGCGCGTCACCGGCGACCGTGACCGTGCCGCTCAGCACCAAGTCCTCCGCTCCGTCGCCCGGCGCGAAGTCGGCGAACACCCGATAGGTGCCGGGCGCGGCCCAAGTCCAGTCGACGGACCAGGTGCCGTCGGCCGCCATCGCCGGGTGCGCGTGCCGGTACTCGGCGGCGTCCGTGCGGGCGACGATCAGATGCAGCGGCTTCTCGTGCCGGATGGCGAACCGGGTGACCGGCGCTCCGTCGGGGCCGATGATACGAAAACGCAGGGGACCGGCGCGGTTCGGCGATTCGGGCGCGCTCAGGTCGGCCAGGGTGTAGCCGGAGTCGGAGCCCGACAACCCGGTCGACCGGTGCGACTCCTCGCGGCCGGTCACGCTGAACTCGGGGCCGCGCCCGCCCGGATCGCCCACCAGGGCGCCGATGCCGAGCGCGGCTCCGAGCAGCACGACGAGTCCGCCACCGAACGCGGCGAACCGCAGCCGATCACGCATCAGACGGCGACCTCGTACCCCGCCTCGTCCACGGCGGCGACCACGTCGGCCTCGGCGAGCGGCGCGGCGCTGTCCACCCGAACGGCCCCGGTCGCCAGGTCGACGTCGACGCTGGTGACCCCGTCGATCTTGCCGATCTCCGTCTTGACCGAGCTGACGCAGTGCCCGCAGGTCATTCCCTTGACGGTGTAAGTGGTGGTGGCCATCTCCAACTCCTTCGCTCGCTGCGATCATACGGTGCCGGGGTATCTCCGACGAATCAGAACATACCCCTATAGGGTATGCGGACGCAAGTGATCAATTCAGGCAGGCCACGCCAGCATGGCCAACTCGGCCACCCGCTCCAGCTCGTCGCGCTTCGCGCCGTCCCGCGCCGCCTGTGACATGCCTTGCAGCACGATCCCGACGTACCGAGCCAGCGCGGGCGCGTCCGTGTTCGCCGGGAGTTCGCCCGCGTCGATGTCGGCCTGGATGCGCGCGTCGAACGCCGCGATATTGCGATTGCGCAGTCCCCGAAGGAATTCGGCGACTTCCGCGTTGGTGGTGTTGGTGGCCGCGCTGATCACCAGGCATCCCGCGGGCCTGCCCGGCGCGGTGTACTCGCTCGCCGCCTCGCGCAGGATCCGTCGCGTCATCGCCGTCGCGTTCGGCTCCTCCGCGATGGCTCGCCCGATGAAGCCGCCGTAGGTGCCGCCGTAGTTCGCCACGGCCTCGGCGAAGAGCTTCGCCTTGTCGCCGAAGGCGGCGTACAGGCTCGGCGGTCCGATGCCGAGTTCCTTGGTCAGGTCACCGATCGAGGTGGCCTCGTAGCCGCGTTCCCAGAACAGGCGCACTGCCTTGTCCAGGGCCGCTTCGCGGTCGAAGGATCGCGGCCGCCCTCGGGTCGATGTGCTCATAACTTCGATTTTATAGCGATCACTAGATAATCTGCTACGGTCGGTTCTGTAGTGATCGCTAGAGAAAGGTTCTGAACCATGGGCGCACTGACGGGCAAGACGGCACTGGTGACCGGCGGCAGCCGTGGCATCGGCCGCGCCGTCGCCGAACGGCTGGCACGCGACGGCGCGCGAGTCGCCGTGCACTACAACGGAAACGAGCAAGCCGCCAAGGACACCGTCGCCGCGATCGAGACGCGGGGCGGGGACGCCTTCGCGATCCGCGCCGAACTGGGCGTGCCGGGTGACGCCGCCGCGCTGTGGGCCGCCTTCGACGCGCACGCCGACGGGCTGGACATCCTGGTGAACAACGCGGGCACCGACGGCATCCGCGAGCCGATCGGCGGCACCGACGAGGCGTCCTTCGACCGCGTCTTCGCGATCAACGCCAAGGCTCCGTTCTTCGTCACCAAACTCGGACTGGAACGGCTGCGCGACGGCGGCCGCATCGTCAACATCTCGACGGGTCTCACGCACGGCCTGCGCATGCCGGAGCTGATCGCGTACACGATGACGAAGGGGGCGATCGACTCGTTCACCGCTGTGCTGGCAAAAGAGGTCGGCGCCCGCGGCATCACGGTCAACGCCGTCGCCCCCGGCGTGATCGACACCGACATGAACGCGGGATGGCTGCGCAATCCGGAGACCGAGGCGGCGGTCGCGGCCTTCTCACCGCTGCGGCGGCTCGCGCAGCCCGCCGAAGTCGCCGATATCGTCGGCTTCCTCGCCTCCGACGACGCGCGCTGGGTGACCGGACAGTGGATCGACGCGACCGGCGGCGCGCTGCTGTGACCGAGCGGTCGCTGCCGTGCTCGGACGCGGTGTCGCTGTGCTCGGACGCCGCGCGGTGGTGATCGGATGCGGCGCGGTGGGGTAGTCGGACGCCGCGCTGTGGTAATCGGACACGACGCTCTGGTGATCGGCCGCAGCGCTGTTGTGACCGAACGGATCACGGCGGGTGAATGGCGGATATCGACCCCGGCGGTTGTCGGACCCACCCACTACGCTTGAACACCGTGTTGTCAGTTGTGCCCAGTCCCGTCACCGTGCGCGCGCCGTCGAAGGTGAATCTGCACCTCGGCGTCGGCGACCTGCGCGCGGACGGGTACCACGACCTGACCACGGTGTTCCAGGCGCTCTCGCTGAGCGACGATATCGAGCTGGCGCCCTCGGCCGCGCTGACCGTCCGGGTGACCGGCGAGGGCGCGGCCGAGGTGCCCACCGATCGCCACAATCTGGTGTGGAAGGCCGCCGTGCGCCTCGCGCATCTCGCGGGCCGGGCGCCCCTGGTGGAAATCACCATCAGCAAAGGGATTCCGGTCGCGGGCGGCATGGCGGGCGGCAGCGCGGACGCGGCCGCCGCGCTTGTCGGCCTGAACGAGCTCTGGGATATCGGCCTGTCCCGCGACGAATTGGCCTCGGTCGCCGCGGAACTCGGCAGCGACGTCCCTTTCGCGCTGCACGGCGGCACCGCGCTCGGCACCGGCCGCGGCGAACGGCTGCTTCCCGTGTTGTCCCGCAATACTTTTCACTGGGTGCTCGCGCTCGCCAAGGGTGGGCTTTCGACGCCCTCGGTCTTCGCCGAGCTGGACCGGCTCCGCGAGCACGGTGACCCGCCGCGGCTCGGCGAGCCGCAGCAGCTGATGCAGGCGCTGGCCTCCGGCGACGCGCATCAGCTCGCCCCGCTGCTCGGCAACGACCTTCAGGCCGCCGCGGTCTCACTGAAACCGGAGCTGCGGCGCACCCTGCGCGCGGGAGTCGGGGCGGGCGCGCTCGCCGGTCTGGTGTCCGGCTCCGGGCCCACCTGCGCGTTCCTGTGCGAGAGCGAAGACGCGGCCGTCGCGGTGGCCGCCGAGTTGGCGGGCGCGGGCGTCGCCCGCAGCGTCCGCACCGCGAGCGGACCGGTGCCCGGCGCGCGCATCCTCGACACGGACACCTCGGCCAAGCGCTGATCGACGCGCGCGCGGGCACGCCGCGCCGGGTGAGTAGGCTCGTACGGTCGGTAAATCACCCGGAGAGGCGGGCTAGCAGCGTCCATGTCCAACCTGATCAACCTCGAGCAGGTCTCCAAGAGCTTCGGGATCAAGCCCCTCCTGGACAACGTCTCGCTCGGCGTGCACGCGGGCGAACGCATCGGTGTCGTCGGCCTGAACGGCGGCGGCAAGACCACGTTGCTCGAGGTGCTGACCGGCATCGAGGAGCCCGACAGCGGCCGGGTCAGCAGGCTCGGCGGCTTGCGTATCGCCGTGGTGACCCAGCGGGGCACGCTGCCCGAGGGCGCGACCGTCGGCGAGGTGGTGCTCGCCGGTCTGGCCGACGACCAGATGACCGACGGCGTCGCCGAACACGAATGGGCGGCCAACCCGCGGATCCGCTCCGTCCTGGACGGCATCGGCATCCAGGGCCTCGGCATGGACACTCCGGTGACGAACCTGTCCGGCGGTGAGCGCCGCCGCGTCGCGCTGGCCGCGGCGCTGGTGCGCGAGCTCGACCTGCTGGTACTCGATGAGCCGACCAACCACCTCGACGTCGAGGGCGTGCAGTGGCTGGCCGAGCACCTGCTGAGCCGCCGCTCCGCCTTGGTTGTCGTCACCCACGACCGCTGGTTCCTCGACACCGTCGCCACCAACACCTGGGAGGTCGTCGGCGGCAAGGTCGAGAGCTACGAGGGCGGTTACGGCGACTGGATTTTCGCGCGCGCGGAACGGGCGCGGCAGGCCGACGCCAGCGAGGCGCGGCGGCGCAATCTGGCCCGCAAGGAACTGGCCTGGCTGCGGCGCGGTCCGCAGGCGCGCACCTCCAAGCCGCGCTACCGGGTGGAGGCCGCCGAGGCGCTGATCGCCGACGTGCCGCCGCCGCGCGACAGCGTGTCGCTGGCCGCGTTCGCCAGGAAGCGGCTGGGACGGGTCGTCATCGAGCTGGAGGACACCACCCTCACCACGCCGGATGGCCGCGAACTCGTGCGCGATCTGACCTGGCGCCTCGCGCCGGGGGAGCGGGTCGGCTTGGTCGGCGTCAACGGGTCAGGCAAGACCACCCTGCTTCGCGCGCTGGCCGGTGATGTCGAGCCTGCCGCGGGCAAGCGCGTCCAGGGCCAGACGGTGCAGATCGGCTGGCTGCGCCAGGAACTGGACGACCTGCCGACCGAGCTGCGCGTGCTCGAAGCGGTGCAGCAGGTCGCGCAGCGAATCATGCTGGGCGACAAGGAGATATCCGCCGGTCAGCTGGCCGAGCGGCTCGGTTTCACGCCGGCCCGCCAGCGCACCCCGGTCGGCGACCTCTCCGGCGGCGAGCGGCGCAGGCTGCAACTCACCCGCATCCTGATGTCCGAGCCCAACGTCCTGCTGCTCGACGAGCCGACCAACGACCTGGACATCGACACCCTGCAACAGCTCGAGGACCTGCTCGACAACTGGGCTGGCACCCTGGTGGTCATCAGCCACGACCGCTACCTGATCGAGCGCATCTGCGACTCCACCTGGGCGTTGTTCGGCGACGGAAAACTCACCAACCTGCCGGGTGGCATCGAGGAGTACCTGAAGAAGCGCGCCGCGCTGAGCGCACCCGCGCCCGCCCGCGCGTCCGCCGACAAGCCCGCCGCCGCGGCCACCGATTCCGCGGCCTACCGTGCGGCGCGCAAGGAACTCACCAAGCTCGAGCGCGCCATCGACAAGCTCACCGAACGCGAGGAGCGCCTGCACGCCGCCCTCGCCGACGCCGCCACCGAACCGGACAAGCTCGTCACCCTCGGCGCCGAACTCAAACAGGTCCTCGCCGAGAAGGAAACCGCCGAGGAACGCTGGCTCGAACTCGCCGAAGGCGTCTGACCGCCGCTGTCCCACACACTCTCCGCACGCCTGACATAGCCGATGCCTATGTGTCGCGTGTGCGAGCTGTGTGGTAGCCGAGCGTCCGCTCAGCTGGATTCGGCGCGGCCTTCGGTGACCACCGGAAGGCAGGTTTGTACGAAGTCGGCGCCGAAGGTGGTGAGGACGATGCTGCGGTAGTGCACCTTGGTGCCGAATCCGGAGCGCTTCAACAACTCTCGCACCGGCGACTGCGCTTCGAGCAACTGGTAGCGGTTGGGGTTGTCGACCGGTTCCTTGGCGAACTCGATCAGCCCGAGCCTGCGCAGGTTGGTCAGGTATTGCGGCACCCGGTTCGGGAAACGCAGCCCCGCATGGTCGCCGATCAGCGTCAGCCCGGACAGGTAGCGCTCCGCGCCGAGCGCCCTCGGCCGTCCGACCCGGATGTCGAGCGAGGGCTGCGGTCCGTCCACGTGCAGGAAGCGCAGGATGCGCGCCTCGTCGGGCGTCAGTTCGGCGAGCATTCCGGCGAAGGCCGGATGGATCTCGGACGCTTCGGCGTGCGTGCTCGCCGAGAGGCGTAGCAGCGCGGCGCCCTGTTCGCGCAGCGTGGGCACGGCCGGGTCGGTGCGTTCGGGTGCCGCGGGAGGCAGACCGAGCGCGCGGCGCACCGCGTCGCGGACCTCGGCTTCGGCCTCGGCGAGCACCTCGCGCGGCGGTACACCGGCGATGCTGCCCTTGACGACTGTTCCGGTGACGCCGAGTGCGGTGTCCACGGTCCACGCCGTGACCTCGGACGCGGCGGTGAACGCGACCTTGGCGACCCCACCCGCCGCGCGCACGGTCTGGCGTGGCGTCGGCACGCGCCGCCGCGCGGGCTTTTCGGTAGCGGGTTCGATCTCCGATAGCGGCCACCGGGCGAGTTCCGTCGACGGCGCGACGGACTCGGAATGCTCGGTGGCCTGGATATCGTCGGCGTCCGATCCCGCGTTGTTCTCGCCCGAGCCCGTCATACCCATGTCGTCGCCACTCCCGTTCCGAAGATCAGAATGTGAGCGTATCCGGCCAAGAGGCCCAGCGCGCCGCCATGGACGAAAAGCAACCATTCATCCTGTTTGATGGCCGAGCGCAGCATTTCCACGAAGTCGGGAGGCTCCAGAGCGGACATCTGTTTGGCGATGTAATCGTTGATCTGTTTGCCCTGCTGGAGGTTGAAGTCCGGATCGGCGAACGCGATCGGCGCGATGGACATCGCCTCGGTGGTCAGCGTCGCCTGCAACGAGTCGTACTCGCGGCTGCCGAGCATGAATTTCACCGCGGGACGCGCGGGTCCGAGCGCCCGGTCGGCGGCGGGGCGCAGGGTGTCCTCCAGCATCTGCATGGTGCGATCCGAGCGCGGACCGTTGAGCAGTTCGTCGCCGATGTTGGCCACCGTCATCACCTGACTGGACACCAGTTCGGCGTAGCCGTCGGTGATCTCGGACTGGCGCTTGATCAACAGGCCCTGCCGCCACGGGCACCACCACTTCGGGTAGGCAGGGGCGAAGATCATGTTGATGCCGATCCAGTTGACCACCCACCCGATGATCACACCGCCGATCGGCAGCACCACCCAGGTCGACCACCCGGTGACGTGCAGGACGAGCACAAGCAGCACACCCATCGGCGCGCCGAAGTAGAAGCCGAAGTTCTGCATGAACCGAAGCTCTTTGGCACCGAGCACCTGGAACAGCGTGTTGAGCAGATGCGGCCTGGCCTGGAAGTAACGGATCACCATCTGTTTGACATCGATCAGCTGGTCGATGTTCGCGCCGAGCTCCTCGGTCAGCTCGCGCAGGATCTCGGGCAGCTGCTGACGCACCCGCGCGTGCACCATGTCGCGCACCTGGCTGGGCAGGTTGTACCAGAGCTGCGGGTGCTCGCGGCGCAGGATCTCCTCGACGATGTCGGTGATCTGCGCGTCGGCGATGCTTGCCAAATGTTCGGCGAGCTTGTCGGGTTCGAGCTCGCGATAGAAATCGGCGACGCTACCGAGCTTGGCGAGCCCTTTGTCGACGGCGATGCTGGCCATTTTGTCGGCGCGGGAGGGCACGATGCCCTGCCAGCCCATCCTGCCGTCGTAACTCAGCAGCGGGAGGACCTGGATTCGCTTGGGCAGAAAAGGATAGAGCGCCCGGAGGCCGGGTACTCGGACGCCGTGAAAGGCGATGGGCTGGAACAGCATGAGCACGCCGGTCCAGTTCGTGATGTAGCCGATCACTCCTGTGAAAAGCGGAATGGTCAAAAGTTCGAGGAGGATCGTGGGGTGAACTCCGAAAACACTCTCTAACAACGACACCCTCCTGCCGAAAACCGGTGATCGCCGCCTCACCGGGACCTCAAAGTAGCACCCTGTCGGCAGCTGGACCCTATTGTGAGTTGCGGTACTGCGTCCACAACCCCGTGGGCCAGGCCACGCGGCAGTGTCTGAGACATCAGTCACAGTAATCGTTCCCAATGCCGCAATGTCTGGGTGGGGACGGGAGAATGATCTCCACCACATCCATTTCGTGAACGAAACATGCAGGGGTGCTGGCGATCGGGGTTCGACGGATGTGGTCGGCCGGGACGCGAACAGTTGGGGTTCGCTACGCCTGGAAGGCAGTCGGGCAATAATCTGTGGGCGGATTCGTTCACTTGGCGACACTTCGGAGTAGGACGTGGCAGACGAAAGGACCGGACAGGACGTGACCCGGGCCGGTTCCCGCGCGGTAGAGCGCAGCTCGGATGTCGAACAGCGGCAGATCAGCAACGAGGCGAGGCTGATCCGCGGTGTGTTCCGAGCCGCAGGCTTGGCGGCCGGTACCGCCGTGCGCGGCGGCCAGTGGGCGGTGAACACCTCCTACGAGGTCACCAAGGAGATCGCCCAGGCCGCGCTGGACGGCGAGTCCTCGGCCGAGATCGCCGAGCGGACCGGCAACGCGCTGCGTTCGATCGCGCGTAGCGCGCTCGGCGTGACCGAGGGCTCGGTGCGCGAAATCGTCAGTTACGTACCAACTCCCACGAACGGGCCGCAGCAGGCCATCGCGGTGGGTTCGTACCTGCGCTCGGCGACCACCGAGGAATTGCGCCGTCGCGGCGACGCGCTGCTCGCGCGTTCGGCCGACGTCTACTTCACCGAGGACGTGCACCCGGCCTACGACCGCATCCTCGACGAACTGGCTCCCGATGAGGCGCGCATCCTGCGCTTCATGTCGCTGAACGGGCCGCAGCCCGCGGTGGACGTGCGCACCAACCGTCCGCTCGGCATCGGGTCCGAGCTCGTCCAGGGCGACCTGACCTCGGTGCCGGAGCAGGCAGGCGTGCGCTATCCGGACCGGGCGCGGTCCTACCTGATCAACCTCAACCGGCTCGGCCTGACGCTGACCTCCGACGATCCGGTGGTGCTCAGCCGCTACATGGTGCTCGAGGTGCAGCCGGTGGTCGAGGCCGCGCTGAAGAAGGCCGGTCGCGCGCCGAAAATCGTGCGCAAGAGCCTGCGGCTGACCGAATTCGGCGAGGATTTCTGCCGCACCTGCTTTACGATCGGTAGTTGATCTTCCCGGGCGGCGGGCCCGTCCGTTGATAGCAATCTGATACAGATCTCCCAAACCGTGAAGCTCGGCGGCTTCGGATGGGATTGTTGAGGTATGGATCAGGGAAGCGGCGAGCAGGGGCGCGGCGACTCGACCGTCGACGCGGCCGAAGAGCCTGCGGAGCGCACGGAGGACACCGCCGAGCGCGCCGAGCCGCGCAACGGCGCTCCAACGGAGGAGGGCGACCTCCTCGATCCGCGGCGCGTCATCCGGCCGCCCGCCGAGCGGCCGGGCATGGACGACGTCGCGGCCATCAGCCGCCTGAAGTTCCGCTATCTGCGCGCGCTGGACACCAAGTCCTGGGAAGAATTCGCCGACACCATGATTCCCGAGGCCACCGCGACCTACAGCGAGTATCTCCAGTTCGAGTCGCGCGACGCCTTCCTCGCCTTCATGCGCAACACGCTCGGCCCGCACGTCATCACCGAGCACCGCTGCGACCATCCCGAGGTCGACGTGGACGGCGACACGGCAACGGGCACTTGGTATCTCGCTGACACCGTGCTGATTCCGGCGCACAACATGCTGCTGCGCGGCGCGGCCTTCTACACCGATCGCTACGTGCGCTGCGACGACGGCCACTGGCGGATCGCGCACACGGGGTACGAGCGCACCTACGAGGTGGTCGTCTCGCTGAGCGACCTGCCGAGCCTGCGCCTGACCTCCAGCCGCTGGGGTCTGATCGCCAGGGAGGACGGCATCGCGCCGGTGGAGCGCGACCCGGGCAGCGCGCCGCCACGGGAGCCCGAAGCCGAATGACGGCGGGTTCGGTGCGGACGACCGAAGCGGAGTTCGAACGCATGGTCGCCCCCTTGCGCGCGGAACTGCACGTGCACTGCTACCGCATGCTCGGTTCGGTGCACGACGCCGACGACGCGGTGCAGGAATCGCTGGTGCGAGCCTGGCGCAACCTCGACAAGCTGACCGACCCCACCGGACTGCGGCCCTGGCTCTACCGGATCGCGACCAACCGCTGCCTGACCCTGCTCGAGACACGCCGCCGCCGCGAACTGCCGGTGGACCTCGGCCCCGGCGCGCCGCTGACCGATATCGCCTGGCTGGAGCCCTATCCCGATGCCGATGTGCGCGGCAGGGCGCCCGAGGCCAGGTACGAGGCGCGCGAGGCGGTGGAGCTCGCGTTCGTCGCCGCGCTGCAATATCTGCCCGGGCTCCAGCGGGCCGCGCTGGTGTTGCGCGACGTGCTCGGTTTCTCGGCTCGCGAGACCGCCGAACTGCTGGAGATCAGCGTGGCGTCGGCCAACAGCGCGTTGCAGCGCGCACGGGCCGGCGTCGAGGCGCGGCTGCCCGCGCAGTCCCAGCAGCGCGCGCTGCACACCATGACCGACCACGAGATCCGCGACCTGGCGGGGCAGTACGCCGCCGCGTGGGAGTCGGGCGACGTGACGGCGATCGTCGCGCTGCTCAGCGCGGACGCGAAGTACTCGATGCCGCCGCTGCCCGAGTGGTATGCCGGGCAGCCCGCCATCCGCGAGTTCCTGCTCGGTGGTCCGCTGCGGTACCGCTGGCGATTTCTGCTCGCCTCGGCCAACGGTCAGCTCGCGTTCGGCACCTATCTCTGGGACGACGAGCGCGCGGTGTGCGCGGCGATGGCGGTCGACGTGGTCGCGGTGCGCGATGGCCGGATCGCGGAGGTGGTCTCGTTCCTCGAGCCCGCGCTCTTTCCATCGTTCGGTCTGCCCGTCGACCTCCCCGCCTGAATTTTTCGACGCACCGATGAGTTCGGGGCACGGCCCGGGTTGTACGTGCGACGGGATGGACCCGCACGCCGCCGCACCCGGCGGCCGTATCGAAGGGAATGCCGACCATGAACGACGAAGCGCGGATCCGCGAGCTGATCGAACGATGGGCCGCCGCCGTGCGCGCGGGCGATCTCGCCGGAGTGCTCGCCGACCACGCCGACGACATCGTCATGTACGACGTGCCGCCGCCGAACGAGGGCGTCCGCGGCCTCGAGGCGTACCGGGAGACCTGGCCGCCGTTCTTCCGCTGGCTCGCCGAGGGCGCGGTGTTCGAGATCGTGTCGTTGGACGTCACCGCGGGCAGCGACGTGGCGTTCGCGTACGCGCTGCTGCGTTGCGGCAAGCCCGAGGAGTTCCGCGTCGACCCGGACAACCGGTTGCGGCTGACCATCGGACTGCGCAAGGCCGACGGCCGCTGGCGGGTCACCCACGAACACCATTCGTTCCCGCTGCCGATCTCCGCTCCGGACGCCTCGGAAACCCCTGCACCGCAAGGGCTCTCCGCGCCGATGGACGCCGAAGCCGGGTCGGCAGGTTCGATCTGACGCCGGCTTCGCGCCGTCAGTTGTCGGCGGCGGCGACCAGCGGTTCCAGCGTCAGCTTGGGGTGTTCCTTCTCGATGTACTGCAACCGCCACTTGTCGCTGAACAGCGCGAGCAGCGCGCCGTCGCTGCGGGTGAACACCTCGACGCCGCGCTGGCGGCCGAGTTCCTCCGCCGAGGCGGCGTCGGTGCGCCTGGCCAGCGAGTAGCCGAGGTGCTCCATGTTCGTCTCGACGTTGAACTCCGCGAGCATGCGCGCGGTGACCACCTCGAACTGCATCGGGCCGACGGCAGCGAGCACCGGGGCGGCGTCACCGCGGATGTCGTTGCGCAGCACCTGCACCACGCCCTCGGAATCGAGCTGGTCGATGGCCTTGCGGAACTGCTTGTACTTGCCCGCGGTCCGCGCGCGCAGCACCGCGAAGTGTTCCGGCGCGAAGGACGGGATCGGCGGGAACTCCACCTTCTTGTCCACGTACAGGGTGTGGCCGGGCGCCAATGCCGTCGCGTTCACCAGGCCGACCACGTCGCCCGGGTAGGCGGTGTCGACGGTGGCGCGCTCGCGGCCGAACACGGTCAGCGCGTACTTGGTGGCGAACGGCCGTCCGGTCTGCGCGTGCGTCACGACCATGCCGCGCTCGAACTCGCCCGACACGATCCGCATGAACGCGAGCCGGTCCCGGTGCGCGGTGTCCATGCCAGCCTGCACCTTGAACACCACGGCGCTGAACGGGTCGGTGGTGTTGCGCGGCGTACCGTCCACGGCCTTGCGCGCGCCGGGCGCGGGTGCCAGCGCCACCAGCGTCTCCAGCAGCTGGCGCACGCCGAAGTTCAGCATCGCCGAGGCATAGATGACCGGCGAGGTCTGTCCGGCGAGGAACAACTCCTGGTCGTGGTCCTGCCCGGTCGCCGAGAGCAGTTCGCTCTCCTCGACCGCCGTCGTCCACGCCTCGCCCTCGCGGACATCGGCCGACTCCGGGGTGATCGACTCTTCCGGCGCGATCGTCGCGCCGCCAGCGGTGCGGGTGAAGTGGATGTATTCGAGCGCCTCGCCGTCGGCGCCGCGGCGCAGCAGGCCGCGGAAATCGCCCGCGATGCCGACCGGAAGGAACAGCGGCGTCGGGGTCAGTCCGATGCGCTCCTCGATCTCGTCGAGCAGCTCGAGCGGCGCGCGGCCTGGCCGGTCCCACTTGTTGATCACGGTGATCACCGGGATACCGCGGTGGCGGCAGACCTGGAACAGCTTCAGCGTCTGCGGCTCGAGGCCCTTGGCTGCGTCGATGAGCATCACGGCCGCGTCAACGGCCGTGAGCACCCGGTAGGTGTCCTCGGAGAAATCGGAGTGGCCGGGGGTGTCGACGAGGTTGATGACGCTGTCGACCTCGGAGCCCGCGGCCCGGTAGTTGAACTGCAACGCGGTGGAGCTGACCGAGATGCCGCGCGCCTTCTCCATCTCCATCCAGTCGGAGACCGTCGACTTGCGGCCCGCCTTGCCGTGGATCGCGCCCGCCTCGGAGATCATCCTGGCGTGCAGCGCCAGCGCTTCGGTGAGCGTCGACTTGCCCGCGTCCGGGTGGGAGATCACTGCGAAAGTGCGGCGCCGGGCGACCTCGGCGGGCAGTCCGCGCGGGGTGGGCGCGACGACGTCCTCAGGGGCGGTCAACGTGAGCAACCTTTCGCAGGTTCGGCGATAGACAACCGGTCCAGATTACGCGACCACGGTGACGCGCCGCCGAACCGCTTCTGACCACCCGATTCATCTGCCGCGCGTGCGCTGGGGTATGGTGTTCGGGTTGTCTCGGCGAGGGTGTCCGCAGACGTTTTTGCGACACCGTGATCGACGCGGCGCGGCTTCCGGCCGTCCTCGTTCGGTCTTCGCCCCGACGAGTAGACCAGAACCCCAGCCCAGGGCGCCACCCTCCCTGGCGGGCACCTTTGACAGCCCGGAAGAGCCGTAGGAGTAGATCCAGTCATGTCCGACGTCAACCTTCTCGAAGCCGCCGTACGCACCGAGTTCGGCAAGGGAGCCGCGCGTCGCACCCGTCGTGCGGGCAACGTCCCCGCCGTGCTGTACGGCCACCAGGCCGACCCGCAGCACCTCGCCCTCAACGCCCAGGCCTTCGCCGCCATCCTGCGCGAGCACGGCACCAACGCGGTGCTGAACCTCGTCATCGACGGCAAGAAGCAGCTGGCGCTGACCAAATCCGTTGTGGTGCACCCGATTCGCCGCTACATCGAGCACGCCGACCTGCTCATCGTCAAGCGTGGCGAGAAGGTCACCGCCGATGTCACCGTGACCGTCACCGGTGACGCCGCCGCGGGCACCCTGGTCACCCAGGAAGCCACCACCATCTCCATCGAGGCCGAGGCGCTGAACCTGCCCGAGACCATCGAGGTCTCCGTCGAGGGCGTCGAGGCGGGCACCCAGATCACCGCGGGCGAGCTTCAGCTGCCCTCCGGTGTCTCCCTGGCCGCCGACGCCGAGACCCTGGTCGTCAACGTGATCGCCGCGCCGGCCGCCGAGCCGGAGGCAGGCGAGGCCGAAGCCGCCGAGGCCGAGAGCGCCGAGTAAGGACGCCCGGAACCGGTTCGTAGATGACCGAATCCACGACCGGGCCCGCGCTCGTCGTCGGACTTGGCAACCCAGGTCCGGAGTACGAGCGCACCCGGCACAATGTCGGTTTCCTGGTCGCCGACGTGCTCGCCGAGCGCGTCGGCGGCCGTTTCGCCGTGCACAAGAAGTCCGGAGCCGACCTGCTGCAAGCCCGCCTCGACGGGCGCCAGGTCCTGATCGCCAAGCCGCGGTCCTACATGAATCTCTCCGGCAGGCCGGTGGCCGCGCTCGCCAGATTCTTCTCCGTGCCGCCCACCGAGGTGATCGTCGTGCACGACGAACTGGATCTGCCCTTCGGCGCGGTCAAGCTCAAGCGCGGCGGCGGGGAGGGCGGCCACAACGGCCTCCGATCCATCTCCAGCGCGCTGACCACCAAGGACTACGTGCGCACCCGGATCGGCATCGGGCGTCCGCCGGGCAGGCAGGACCCGGCCGATTTCGTGCTCAAGCCGTTCTCGACGCCCGAGCGCAAGGAAGTGCCGGTGATCGTCGAGCAGGCCGCCGACGCGGTGGAGCTGCTGCTGCGCGTCGGGCTGGAGACCGCGCAGAACCAATTGCACTGAGGCGCGGAGTATCTCGACTAGTTCAGTGCAGGTGGGCCGCGGTGGCGGAGCGGCGCAGTTTGCCCGACGAGGTCTTCGGCAGGGCGCCGGGGCCGAGCACGGCCACCGTGCGCGGGCGGACGCCGACCTCGGAGAAGACCGCGTGCACGATGTCGTGCTCGATGCGCTTGACCTCGACCGGGTTCTGATGGTCGTTGGATTCCACTACCACGGCGAAGCTTTCGCGCTTCTGCCCCGCGTCCAGCCGGACCGCGACCGCGTTGCCCGGTCGCACACCAGGTACACGCATGGCGGCGCGCTCGATGTCGGTCGGGAAGATGTTGCGGCCGCCCATGATGATGACGTCCTTCTTGCGGCCGCAGACCACCACCAGGCCGTCTTCGGTGAAGTAGCCGATGTCGCCGGTGTCGAGCCAGCCGTCCGCGTCCTGGGCCGGGCGGAAGCCGTCGACCGTCACGTAGCCGGAAGTGACCGCGGGACCGCGTAATTCGATGACGCCGACCGAGCGGGTCGGCAGCGGTTCGCGTTCGGCGTCCACCACCCGGCCCTCCAGGTGATCGACCAGGTAGCCCAGGGTCGGCAGGCGACGCACGTTTGCGTGATTGATGTGCTGGTCCGGCACCGGCACCGCCTTGCCGAGCGCTTCGAGCAGATCGGCGTCGATGACGTCGACCACCTGGCCGAGACCCGGGTCCGGGACCGAAACGGCCAGCGTCGTCTCGGCCATGCCGTAGACCGGGGTGAGCGCCATCGGATTGAGCCCGAAGCGTTTTCCGGCCTCGGCCAGCGCGTCCATGGTGTCGGGGTCCACCGGCTCCGCGCCGTTCCACATGTACCGGACGCTGCTCAGGTCGAGCGCGCCGTCGTCGGCCTGCCGCAACCTGCGGGCCAGCAGGGAGTACGCGAAATTCGGTGCGGCCGTGACGGTTCCGCGATACTTGTCGATCAGCTCGGCCCACAGCAGCGGTCGTTGCAAGAAGTCGAGCGGCGTCACGCACACCACCTCGGCACCGAATTGCATGGGGACGCTGAGGAATCCGACCATGCCCATGTCGTGGAACAGCGGCAGCCAGCTGATCATCACGTCGCTGTCGAGCTGGAACTTCACCCGATCGAACATCGCGTAGGCGTTGACGTAGAAGTTGCCGTGCGTGATCCGCACCGCCTTCGGCGAACCGGTGGAGCCGGAGGTCAACTGCTGGAGGGCCACATCGGATTCGGTGGTCGGCACCGGGTCGGTCTCTGGCCCCTCCGCTAACTGGTCGATGCGCACGACGGTGATGCCGCGCTCGCGCAGCAGCGGTTCCGCCGCCTCGAACGGCGCGCCGAGCACCACCGCGCGCGCCTCGATCATGCCGAGCACGGTCTCGGTGTCGCGGGCCCACACCATGAGGTCGGTGCGCGGCGTCGGCTGGTGCAACATGGTGATGGACGCGCCGCGCATCCAGATCGCCTGGCACGCCGGTGCGATGTCGACCGGCATGCCGGCGAGCACGCCGACCGCGTCGCCGTGGTCGATGCCCGCCTCCGCGAGTCCGCCCGCCATCCGGCGCGCGATTTTGTGGATCTCACTCCAGGTCTGCCGCAGCGGGGCGCCCGGCTCCCCGGTCACCAGGCCGCGGCCGGACGACCGCCCCGTCTCGTACATCTCGTCGGTGAACCTGCTCATTTGTCGGTCTCCTCGTCACAGCTCGACCGAGCATCCGGCCTCCTCCCACTATCCCGCCGAATCGCCGCGACGTTAACCCCTCGCCGGGGTCGCCCAAAGAGGGCCGGGCTACGGACGTGCCCGACTTGTCGGCGTCCCCACCAGGGCGCGGCAGGGTCGGCGTCGCGCTGATCGCCGGATAGGCCCGCCCACGCGCACGATGACCGCGTGCACTGCCGCCGGTCGACGGGAACGTGGCCGCATAGGAGTCGACGTAGGGCCGACCGGATCGCCGCGCGAGCTCCCGCATCAGCGCCTCGGTCTCGATCCGCGCGTCGTCCACGCCTCGGCGGGCGGGTAGGAGCGCGGCCCGCCGGTCCGGTCGACCGACACCTGGCCCGCGGCGGAGAAGAGCCGCCTTACACGGCCTCGCGACGGTCCGCGCGAAGCAAATCCCACCCTCATCGCACCGACCTCCGACGACCGCACGCTCGTCGACGAAATCCTCGAATCACACCTGCGCTGAACACTTTTCCGCCCGCGCGGCGAGTCGTCGCACGGCACGCCGACGGGTGCGGGTTCTGTCGGTCGCCGCCGGTACTGTGCCGCGCATGCCGTCGCAGCAGCACGAGCTACTCATCGATCTGTTCCGTACGCAGCCGGACATGATTCCGCCATTGTTGACAGCGCTCGGCTGCCAGCTACCCGAGTTCGACAAAGTCGAGAACCTGTCCGGAGATCTGCCGATTCTCGCGCCGACCGAGTACCACGCGGATTCGGTCGCGGTGCTGCACGCCGCGGATGGACCCGTGCTCGCGGTGGTCGTCGAGGTTCAACTGCGCCCCGATCCGGACAAGCGATGGTCGTGGCCGGTGTACGTCGCCGCGCTGCGGGCGCGGTGGAAGTGCCCGACCGTGCTGATGGTGCTGTGTCCCGACCAGAGGACGGCGCGGTGGGCGGCCGAGCCGATAGATTTCGGTTACGGCCACCCCTATGCCCGCCTCGGGCCGCTGGTGCTCGATCCTTCCGCTGTTCCGGTTGTCACCGAACTCGATACCGCCAAGGAGCTGCCAGAACTCGCTGTGCTGTCGGCCGTGGCGCACCCGGCGCATCCGGACAACACCAAGGTGTTCGCGGCCGCGTTGGCGGCGCTCAGGACCTTCGATGGGGATCGGTCCAAGCTGTATTATGACTTCATCCTGAAGAGGCTGCCGCGAGCCGCCCGAGCCGTTTGGGAGACGCTGATGACCGCCACGCTCCACAATTACGAGTACCAGAGCGACTTCGCGCGCCGGTATTACGCGGACGGTCAGAAGAAGGGGGAAGTACGCGCTCTGCTGACAGTGCTGGAAGCTCGCGGCATCCCCGTGTCCGACGAGGTTCGCGAGCGCATCACGGAGTGCACGGATACCGACCTGTTGGCCGAGTGGGTGCGCCGAGCGGTGACGGTCGCGACGGCCGAGGAACTGTTCGCGGAGTGACACGCCCCGAGCATTCGGAGTGGGTATCGGTGGCTAGCGGCGGGGTGGGAACGGGATGCGCGCGAGGTCCTCGGCGATGAAAAGGTCTCCGGTGAAGTACTTCTCGGCTTCGGCGCGGTGGGCGTCGAGGGTGCGGTAGCGCTGGGAGAAGTGGGTGAGGACGAGGGTGTGGGCGCCTGCTTCGGCGGCGACGCGGGCGGCTTGGCCCGCGGTGAGGTGGCCGTATTCCTCGGCGAGGTGGGCGTCGGCGTCGAGGAAGGTCGCCTCGATCACGAGAACGTCCACGCCGGAAGCCAATTCGTAGACGCCGTCGCACAGCCGGGTGTCCATGACGAAGGCGAAGCTCTGCCCGGGCCTGGGTTCGCTGACGTCGGCCAAAGTGACTGGGACGCCGTTGATGTCGACAACGCCCTCGCGTTGCAGTCGGCCGATATCGGGCCCGCGCACCCCGCGGGCGCGCAAGAGTTCCGGCAGCATCCGATGACCGGAAGGCTCGGTCAGCCGGTAGCCGAACGCCTCGACCGGATGCGACAGCGGCACCGCTTCGATCCCGAACGGCGCGTCGGGCGCGGGCAACGCACCGGGTCCCGCGATCGGCCGCGCCCGTAACTCGACGGTCCGGTAGAACGCCGTCGCGTTGCACAACCGCTCGAAATACACCTCGCCGGACGCCGGGTAGTACACGTCCACCGGGTGCGCGACCCGATCCAGATTGATCCGCTGCACGATGCCTGGCAGCCCGAGGCAGTGATCGCCGTGGAAGTGCGTGATCGCGATCCGCGTGATGTCGCCCGCCGCCAGCCCGGCGAACGCCATCTGCCGCTGGGTCCCCTCGCCGGGATCGAACAGCACACCCTCCGCACCCCAACGCAGCAGATAACCGTTGTGGTTGCGGTGCTTGGTCGGCACCTGGCTCGCGGTGCCGAGGACGACGAGCTCGCGCTGCGACATCAGAGGGCGGCGACGGCGGCCACGAACCGGTCCAGTTCGTCGAAGGAGACGAAGCAGTGCGGCGACGCGCGCACCACCGCGTCCAGCCCGCGCGCGGTCATGTCCAACAGGGTGGAGCTCGCGAAACTGACCGTCACCGTGATGTTCTGGGCCGCGAGCCGATCGCGCACCTCGGCGGCCGCGACCCCGTCGACCGTGAACGAGACGATGCCGCTGTGCCGAACACCGTTGTCGCGCACGGTGACTCCGTCGATCTCGGGCAGTGCCTTGCGCAGATACTCCGCCCGCGCGCCGATCGCCGCGTAGACATCCTCCGGCCCGAGGTCGAGCAGGTACCGAACGGCCGCGCCGAGCCCGAGCCGGGCGGCCACGTCGCACTCCCAGAACTCGAAGCGGCTGGCGTCCCGCGCGAGCCGGTACTCCTCGGGGCCGGTCCACTCGGCGCTGTGCAGATCGAGCCGCTGCGGCTCCATCGTGGCGGCCAATTCCGGTCGCACATAGAGGAATCCGGTGCCGCGCGGCCCGCGCAGCCACTTGCGCCCGGTGACCGAGAGCGCGTCGACGCCGAGCTCGGCCACGTCGATCGGGATCTGCCCTGCCGACTGGCAGGCGTCGAGCAACACCAGCGCGCCCACCGAGTGCGCGATCCGGGTCGCCTCGGCCGCCGGATTCACCAGCCCGCCATTGGTCGGCGCGTGCAGCACCGACACCAGCTTGACCCGCTCGTCGACCAGCTCGGCCATCGCGTCCAGATCCAGCTGCCCGCTGCCGTCGCTGGGAATCTGCTCGACGCTCGCGCCGACCGCGCGGGCCCGCTGGATCGCCGCGATGGCGTTGCTCGCGTAGTCCGAACCGGAGATGAGCACGCGATCGCCCGGTCCGAGCGGGACGGAGTAGAAGAAGTCGGCCCAGGAGCGCGTCGCGCTGTCGCTGAGGGCGATGGCGCTCGGGTCGGCGTTGATCAGCGCGCCGATCGCGGTCTTGACCGCGGCGAGGTCGTCGAGGCGTTCGTTGGCGGCGCGGTAGCCGCCGATCTCGGCTTCCCTGCGCAGGTGGTCGACGACGGTGTCCAGGACGATCCGGGGCGGGAGCGAGGAACCCGCGCTGTCGAGGAAGACCAGCCCGGCATCGGGCCGGCAGCCCGGCGTGTCTTCGCGTACCCGTGTCTCGTCCAACATGCCGACGACATTATCGGTACCGGAACTCCCCGCGCAGGCGCTCGGCAGCGCCCCAGGTAGGACCGTCTGTTCGGCTGCTGGACGGTTTCTTGTCGGTATCCCTGGCTACCCTGGTCTGAACGGAACCACGGTGAGAGCGCGTTCGGATCTGTGTTCGAGCGCGGACGACAGCGACACGAACAACGATCATGGCGTTCGGACGGATGTCCGGCCCCGCGCAGGAACTCAGGTGGAGGTTGGCATGGCGATCACGCTCGAACACCCGGAATCGGCCAGGCAAACCCTCGAGCCCGGCGATCTGTCCTCGCGCGCTGCCGCCGAGGCCTACGTCGGCGGTGTCTGCTTCAAGCTGGGGCCACCGACGCTGATCGGCGCCGAGCTCGAGTGGCTCACCGTGCAGGGTGAGTGTTCGGCGTCCGGGCCCGCCGCGGCCCCCCGCCCGCAGCTGTCGGCTCTCGCAGCCGCGCTCGGACCGCACGCACCGCGGTCCATCGCCCCCGATTCGCCTGCGCTACCGCTGCCAGGGGGTAGCCGGGTCACCCTCGAACCCGGCGGTCAGATCGAACTCTCCAGCGCACCGTATGCCACCGCCGCCGAGCTGTGCGAGCGTCTGATCGGCGACGCCCGCCTGCTGCGCGAGCTGCTCGAAACCCGGTGCATCCGAACACTTTCCCTCTCCGCCGATGCCGACCGCCGCCCGAAGCGGGTGTTGCAGTTGCCCCGCTACCGCGCGATGGAGCAGTCCTTCGGCGGAATCGGCCCCTTCGGCAAGCTGATGATGTGCAACACCGCGGCCACCCAGGTCAGCGTCGACGCGGGCGCCGACCGCGCCGAGGTCACCGCCAGATGGACCGCGCTGTACGCCATGGGCCCTGCCCTGGTGGCCGCCTTCGCCTGTTCGCCCGCACTCCGCGGCGCGCCCGAAGGCACGTGGGCCTCCCAGCGGATGCGCGCCTGGCTGCGCCTGGACAACGCAAGGACCCGTCCGCCGGTGCAGGAATGGTCCGATCCGGTGACCGCGTACGCCCGCTGGGCGCTGGACGTGCCGCTGCTGTGCGTCCGCAGACCAGACGCGTCGTCGGACGGCAACGGTGTCGGCTGGACGGCCCCGCCGGGCGCGACCTTCGCCGACTGGCTGTCCGGCGCGCTGGACGACGAGATCGGCCGCCGCCCCGACACCGCCGACCTCGACTACCACCTGACGACCCTGTTCCCGCAGGTCCGCGCTTCGGGTCACCTGGAGGTCCGCTACCTGGACGCGCAGCCTGGCGACACCTGGACGGTCCCGGTGCACGCGTTCGACGCGCTGCTGTCCGCGCCCGCCGTCGTCGCCGAGGCGACCGCGCTCGCCGCGCCCGTCGCGGGCAGGTGGTTGCAGGCGGCCCGCTACGGCCTGGTCGACACGGAGATCAGGAAGGTCGCCGTCGAGCTGCTTGCCCTCGCCGCCGCGCACGCTCGCACGCCGTCGGCGGCCCGCGAACTCGACGACGCCTCGCAACGATGTCGCGGCGGCCGCACCCCGGCAGACACCCGGGTGGAGGCCGCGTCGTGAAGCCTGCGGCAGCGCGGAACAAGCACGCGCACAGCACCATTCGGCGAGGCCGCGGCACATCCCGCCGCGCAGCGCTGACGACCACTACCGCCCGGAGAGCGTTACCGTGACCACTTTCGCCCCCACCGATCATTCCGGCACCGAGCGGCTCCGCGAGCGAATCGCCGAGGTGCTCACCACCGCACGCACCAGGACGCACGGCCTGACCGACGTCGTCGACGAGGCCGAACTCGTCGCCCAGCATTCCCGCCTGATGAGCCCGCTGGTCTGGGACCTCGCGCACATCGGCAACCAGGAGGAGCTGTGGCTGGTCCGCGACGTGGGCGGACGCGATCCCGTTCGCGCCGATATCGACTCCCTCTACGACGCCTTCAAACACGCGCGGGCCAACCGCCCAGGGCTGCCGCTGCTCAATCCCACCGAGGCGCGTGGCTACGTCGGCACCGTCCGCGACAAGGTGCTCGACGTGCTCGACAGCAGCGCGCTGCGCGGAAACCCCTTGGTGGACGGCGGTTTCGCGTTCGGCATGATCGCCCAGCACGAACAGCAGCACGACGAGACCATGCTGGCCACGCACCAGTTGCGAACCGGCGCAGCGGTACTCGCCGCGCCGAGCGCGCCCGCCGCCGCGGTCCCGGTCTTCGGCGAGGTGATCATCCCGGCGGGCGAGTTCACCATGGGCACCTCCACCGATCCGTGGGCGCTGGACAACGAACGCCCCGCGCACCGGGTCCACGTGCCCGCCTTCGCGATCGACGCCGCGCCGATCGCCAACGAGCAGTACCTCGCCTTCATCGAGGACGGCGGCTACGAACGCCCCGAACTGTGGTCCGAGCGCGGCTGGGCGCACCGCACCGAGGCCGGTCTGGTGGCGCCCGAGTTCTGGGACCGCGATCCGGCCGGACGCTGGTGGCGGCGGGTCTTCGGTGTGATGACCCCGTTGCGTCCGCGTCAGCCGGTGCTGCACGTCTGCTGGTTCGAGGCCGAGGCCTACGCGAACTGGGCGGGCAAGCGACTGCCCACCGAAGCCGAGTGGGAGAAGGCCGCGCGGTACGACCCGGACACCGGCGCCGAACGCCGCTACCCGTGGGGCGATGCCGAACCCGACTCCGCCACGGCCAATCTCGGACAGCGCCATCTCGAACCGGCCGAGGTGGGCGCGTACCCGGCGGGCGCGTCGCCCTCGGGTGTGCACCAGCTGATCGGCGACGTCTGGGAGTGGACGTCCTCGGGCTTCGAGGCCTACCCCGGCTTCCGCGCGTTCCCGTACAAGGAGTACTCCGAGGTGTTCTTCGGCGGCGACTATCGCGTGCTGCGGGGCGGTTCGTTCGGCACCGATCCGGTCGCCTGCCGCGGCACCTTCCGCAACTGGGACCATCCGATCCGCCGGCAGATCTTCTCCGGTTTCCGCCTCGCCCGCGACCTCGGGCGGGACGAAATCTGATGTGTCGGCACCTGGGCTATGTCGGCCCGCCGACGTCCGTCGGCGAATTGCTCACTCGCGGTACACATTCCCTACGCACGCAGGCGTGGGCGCCCAAGGAGATGCGCGGCGGCGGCACCATCAACGCCGATGGTTTCGGTGTCGCGTGGTGGCGCGACGGTGCCTGCGGCGCGCCGCAGGCCAGCCGCTATCGCAACCCCGACCCGATCTGGACCGATCCGGCGGTGGAAGAGGTTCTGCCCCAGCTCGTTTCGGGAGCGGTGCTCGGCTCGATCCGCTCGGCCACCGTCGGGATGCCCGTCGAACGGGCCGCGTGCGCGCCCTTCGTCGACGGGCGCTGGGCGTTCAGTCACAACGGCGCGATACCGGAGTGGCGTCGGGTGCTCACCGCGGTCACCTCGGACCTCGACGTGGCCGCGACCCGCGCGGGCGCGACCCGGCTTTTCGAGACCGCCCGGCTGCTGGAGGCCGAAGCGGCGACCGATTCCGCGGCCCTGTGGGTGCTGCTGCGAGACCTGTTGCGCTCCACCGACTCCGGCGACTACGCGAAGACACCGGCGACCGCGTTGCGGTTGCTGGTCGACGCCGTGCTCCGGCACATGCCGACGGCCCGGCTCAACCTGCTGATCGGCGACGGCGAACAGGTGTGGGCCACCACGGTGCACCACGCGCTGTCCGCGTTCGTCACCGACGACGTCGCCATCCTCTCCTCCGAACCGTACGACGACGATCCGCGCTGGCAGCCGATTCCCGACCGGAAACTGGTGTCCGCCAGGCCCGGGGTGCTCTCGATCGAAGAGCTGACCCCGCCCGATACCGAAAGGTCCACGCCATGACCGCACCGACGCTGGAAGTCCATCTCTCCGACGAGGATCTCACGACGGCACTGCGGGCCGACGCCAGGCGCGGGCTCACCGCCGATCCGAAGTGGTTGCCGCCCAAATGGTTCTACGACGCTCGCGGCAGCGAACTGTTCGAGCGCATCACCGAACTACCCGAGTACTACCCGACGCGCACCGAACGCGCCCTGCTGGAACGGGTGGTCGGCGAGATCGCGCGGATCGCGCAAGCCGAAGTCCTCGTCGAACTCGGCGCGGGCTCGGCCCACAAGACCCGCCTGCTGCTCTCCGCGTTGACCGCCGAAGGGCCGCTGAAGACCTATGTGCCGCAGGATGTCTCGTCGGCGGCGCTGAGCGCGGCGGCCGAACAGGTCGCCGCGGAGTTCCCCGCGCTCGGTGTGCACGGCGTGGTCAGCGATTTCACCGACACCCTGCGCAATCTGCCGCGCGGCGGCCGCCGGATGATCGCCTTCCTCGGCGGCACCATCGGCAATCTGGTGCCCGACGAGCGCGCCGAATTCCTCGCGGGCATCCGGGAGGTGCTCGAGCCGGGCGAGCGGCTGTTGCTCGGCGCCGGGCTGGTCATCGATCCGGACGTGCTCGTTCCCGCCTACGACGACGCGGCCGGGGTCACCGCCGAGTTCAACCGAAACGTCCTGCACGTGCTCAACCACCGCCTGCGGGCGAACTTCGATCCTGAGAAGTTCGAGCACGTCGCGCTGTGGGACGCCGAGCGCGAGTGGATCGAGATGCGCCTCGCGGCGACCGAGGACATGACGGTCACCGTCGCCGACCTCGACCTCACGGTGCACTTCGCGCGCGGCGAGCGGTTGCGCACGGAGATCTCGGCGAAGTTCCGCGTCGACGGGCTGGATACCGAACTCGCCGCCGCCGGCTTCCGCGCCGAGCGGGTGTGGACCGACGACGACGATCGATTCGCCCTGGTGCTCGCGGCACGGATCTAGACGCCGCACGTCGTCGCCGGGCTGCGCTGGCTGGCCGTGTCTCCGCCCGGCGGACTCCAGCTATGCGTTCGGGGTCATGCGCCGTCCGCCTCTGCTGGATTCCGCGTTTGCCGGGCGACGCGCGATGGGCCGGGCAGCGCGGGATTCCGTCTTCGCCCGGTGACGCGCGTCGGTCTCGGTCCGCCAGCGCCGGAAGTCGTCTACGCGTTGGCCGGTCCGACGATCGAGGTCAGCCGATCGATGAACGGACGCATCGTCTCCCACGCCTTGCGGACCTCCTTGGCCGCGCGCGGCGTCTCCAGCCATTCGGGTGCGCCGAACTGGCGGCTCGCGGTCAGGGATTTGTGCCGCAGCAGGTCGATGCGCGGGTGGTCGGCCTCGTAGCCCTTGGGCTTGGTCTTCAGCTTGTCGCCGCCGATGGTGAACCCCGCCTTGGTCAGTTTCGCGAGGATCTTCTCCAGCTCCGGGCCGCGCACGTCGTCATCGATCGCGGCGCGCAGTTGCGCGACCTGGGCGGGGGTGCCGGAATAGAAGCCGCCGCCGACGAACAACCCGGCGGCGCTGATCTGCACGTACCAGCCGACGCCCGGCGCGGTGCCGACCACCGCGCCCTGCGCCGTCTTGTACGGGGACTTGTCCTTGGCGAAGCGCACATCCCGGTAGGGACGGAAGATCTTCGCGGTCCCGAAGTCGGCTTCCAACTCCGCGGTCAGCGCGACCATCGGCGCTTTCACCGCGTCCTCGTACACCGACTTGTGCGCGTTCCAGAACGCCTTGGAGTTGTCGGCCTCCAAGTCCTCGTAGAAATCGAGCCCGGCCAACGGAAATCCACCGAAACCACTCATGACCGAGAACTTACGGCTGGCCACCGACTCAATTCTGGTTGGGGACGACGTCGGTGTTGAACACCACGAAACTCAGGATGAGCCCGATGACCAGCGCCGCGCCCGCGGCGATGGCGGCCCACCGACCGAGCGGCTCCCCCTTGTTGTGGCCGAGGATGCCGAACACGATGCCCGCGGGGCCGAACAGGATCGGGCACAGGAACAGCGCGAGCGCCGCGCACACGAATCCGATGATCGACATCGTCTGGGTGCCGGGCTTCCTCGGCTGTTCGGCGCCGAAGGGTTGCCCCTGCTGCGGATACGACGGATAGCCGCCCTGCCCTTGCGGATACGCGCCGCCGTACTGCGGCTGTCCGTACGGCTGCGCCGCGGGGTAGTCGGCCTGGTCGGAGGTCGAGTACGAGGACGGGCCACCGGGCGGATATCCGGGTTGTCCGTACTGTCCGCCGGGATACGGCTGCTCGCCGCCGGGATAGCCGGACTGCCCACCCGCCGCATAGCCGGGCTGTCCCGGCGCGCCGGGCTGCTCGCCCGAGGGATAGCTGGCAGGACCCGCGCCGGGGTAGCCGGGTTGTCCGCCGAACGGATACTCGGGTTGGCCCGCCCCCGGCTGATTCCATCCCTCCGGTCCCGTCGACTGCGGTGCCGAGCCGGTCACCGGTGGTTCGGTCGCGCTACCGGACGCCGAGGACTCCCCACCGCCCGAGGTCGCCGGGGATTCGCTCGCCGCGTCGGTCTCGCGCGGGGTCTGCGTCGGCTCGCCGGGGACCGGCTGGGCGGAGGCGGGAGTCGCCCATTCGGTGCCCGTCGGCTCGGGTTCCCGCGGCTTCTTCGACAGCGACGCCCCCGATTCCTGCCCCGACTGCGGCGCGCTGCCGGTCAGCGGTTCCTCGGGCGACTCGTCGGGATTCTTCGGTGTGGTCATCAGCGGCCTCCTGGTCGTAGTCAACCCCCGGGTACCACGTGGTTCGAGCTTTAACGTTCCAGATCGGAATCGTCGACGATCTCCATCGCCGCCTCTTCGGCGGGCAGGGTGGAATCGTCCACGTCCTCGGCGCGCTGACCGCGCCGGGTCCAGCGCTCGTCGAGATCCTCACCGATGCCGAGCCTGCCGTCGTCCTCGCTCTCCCGATCGCGGATGGTGAGGTTCTCCGGCGGATTCTCGATGTAGCGCTCGTACTCGCGGATCTCGTCTTCTTGCTCGTCGTCTCCCATGTCCATGTCCAGCGGGTCACGGTTCATGGGTCCCAGTATCGTCCTGTCGACACCGGGGCGGAGGTAACTCGACGCCGCGAATTCGCGGATCCGCCGAGTCCGTACCTACGACGAGAAGCTCGCTATTCCGACGAAGAAGACGACCAGCAGGATCGCAAGCACCAACACCACGGCGTTGGCGATGGCCGCCCATTTGCCGAGCGATTCGTTCTTGGAGTGCCCGACGAAACCGAGGATGATGCCCGCGGGTCCGGTGAGCAGGATGGGGAAGAAGCAGAATCCGGCACCGAGCACGCTGAGCCCGAGGCAGACGAAGCTGATGATCGACAGCGTTTGCGTCTGGGTCGGCGTGTACGGCCCCGCCGGGTACGGCGAGTAGCCGCCGCCCGGCGCGGCGGGATAACCAGGAGCGGCCGGATAACCCGAGGCGGCCGGATAACCCGGTGCGGCAGGGTAACCCGGTGCGGCAGGGTAACCGGGCGCCGCGGGGTAAGCGGGCGGGGAGGCGGGCGCCGCGGGGTAGGCGGGCGGCGCGTTGTACGGACTCGGCTGCTGCGGGTAGCCCCCGGGCGGCGTGCCCGCCGGAGCGCCGTCGAGCGGCGGATACCCGTAGACACCACCCGCCGGATATTGCGGAGCCGAGGGCGGCTGATAGGCGGGCGCTTCCGGCGGCTGATAGACCGGCGCCTCGGGAAGACTCGGCGAACCAGGTTGGTACACCTGCGTTTCCGGCGCGGTGCCGGAACCGTACGCCTGCCCAGGCTGGTAGACCTGCGTCTCCGGCGCCGTGCTCGGTGGCTGGTAGACCTGCGTCTCCGGCGCCGTGCTCGGCGGATGGTAGACCTGGGTCTCCGCCGACCGGCGATCGTCCTGCGCGCCAGACTTGCCGATGTCGATGCCGGGTCGCGGTTCTTGCGGCGTGGTCATGGCGATGCCCCCCTCTACGTGTTCGATTGCCCCACATGGGTATCACGTTCGCCCTGCCAACTCCAGCGCGGGCTCGGCAGGCGCACCGGCCGCCGAAACGACAGCGGCCCGGGCGCTGAGCCCGGGCCGCTGTCGTTATCGAAGTATCACGCGTTGCCGTTGAACAGCCCGGTGACCGAACCGTTCTCGAAGACCTCGCGGATGGTGCGCGCCAGCAGCGGCGCGATGGACAGCACCGTCAGCTGCGGGAACTTCTTGTCCTCGGTGATCGGCAGCGTGTTGGTGACCACGACCTCGCGCGCGCCGCAGGCGGCGAGGCGCTCGGCGGCCGGGTTGGACAGCACGCCGTGCGTCGCCGCGATGACGACGTCGCCCGCGCCCGCCTCGCGCAGCACGCGCACGGCCTCGGCGATGGTGCCACCGGTGTCGATCATGTCGTCGATCAGGATGCAGGTGCGGCCGTCGACGTCACCGACCGGACGGTGCGACTTCACCTGGTTCGGGACCAGCGGGTCGCGGGTCTTGTGGATGAACGCCACCGGCGCGCCGTCCAGCGCGTCGGCCCACTTCTCGGCGACCTTCACGCGGCCCGCGTCGGGCGAGACGACGGTGATGTTCTCCAGGCTGTAGTTGGCGCGCACGTGCTCGGAAAGCTGGAACAGCGCGTGCATGTGGTCGACGGGGCCGTCGAAGAAGCCCTGAATCTGGTCGGTGTGCAGGTCGACGGTGATGATGCGGTCGGCGCCCGCGGTCTTCAGCATGTCGGCGACCAGGCGGGCCGAGATCGGCTCGCGGCCGCGGTGCTTCTTGTCCTGCCGCGCGTACGGGTAGAACGGCAGCACCGCGGTGATCCGCTTGGCCGAACCGCGCTTGAGCGCGTCGATCATGATGAGCTGTTCCATCAGCCACTGGTTCACCGGCGCCGGGAAGCTCTGCAGCACGAAGGCGTCCGAACCGCGGACGGATTCCTCGAAGCGAACGAAGGTCTCGCCGTTGGCGAAGTCGCGCGCGATCTGGGGCGTGACGTGGACGTCGAGTTCCTTGGCGACCTGCTCGGCCAGCTCAGGATGGGAGCGTCCCGCGAAGAGCATCAGGTTCTTCTGGTTATCGATCCATGACGCGGTCACTGCTGTTTGCCATCCTTTTGCTCGATTGCCTGACCCGACATCTCGTCGGCCGCGATGGCTGCCGCCGCCGCGATCGCCGCCGCGGTCCCCGGCCGGTACCGCTGCACCCAGTTCTCAATATTGCGCTGTGCTCCACCCGACACCGCGAGCGCCCCCGGTGGAACGTTTCTGCGCAGTACAGTACCCGCCGCCGTATAGGCGCCGTCACCCACGGTCACCGGCGCGACGAACATGGTGTCGCTGCCGGTGCGGACATGCGAGCCGACCACGGTGTGGTGTTTGCGCACGCCGTCGTAGTTGACGAAGACGCTGGAAGCGCCGATGTTGCTGTGTTCGCCGATCGTCGCGTCACCCACGTAGGTGAGGTGCGGCACCTTGGAGTGCGCGCCGATGGTGGCGTTCTTGGTCTCGACGAAGGCGCCGAGCTTGCCGGAATCGCCGACCACGGTGCCCGGTCGCAGATAGCTGAACGGTCCGATGGCCGCGCCGGGTCCGACGGTGGACTGCTCGCCGTGTGTGCGCACCACCTTCGCGCCGTCGCCGACCAGCACGTCGGTCAGCGTGCTGTCCGGCCCGATCTCGGCGTCCTCGCCGATGACCGTCGCGCCGAGCAGCTGCACGCCGGGCCGCAGCACCGCGTCCCTGCCGATCCGCACGCTCGCGTCCACCCAGGTGGTGGCCGGATCCATGATGGTGACACCGGCCCGCATGTGGCGTTCCAGGATGTAGCGGTTCAGGGTTCGAGCGGCCTGCGAGAGCTGCACCCGATCGTTGACGCCGGTGACCTTGGCCGCGTCGACCAGGCGGGCGCCGTGCACCGGATGCCCGGCCTCGCGCGCCAGGCGCAGCACGTCGGTGAGATACAGCTCGTGCTGGGCGTTCGCGGTGGACAGCCTGCCGATCATGGTGCGCAGCACCGCGGCGTCGAACGCGTACACGCCGGAGTTGACCTCGTTGATCGCGGCCTGCTCCGGGGTGGCGTCGGCGTGCTCGACGATCTCGACGACCTGACCGTCCCGATCCCGGATGATCCGGCCGTAGCCGTTCGGGTCGTCCGGGACGAAGGTCAGCACGGTGACCGCGGAGCGCTCGGTGTAGCTGCGATGCTCGTCGAGCAGCGCGGCCAGCGTGTGTCCGTCGAGCAGCGGTACGTCGGCGGAGGTGACGAGCAGATCGCCGGTGAAGTCCTCGGGCAGCGAGCGCAGCGCGCACTGGACCGCGTGGCCGGTGCCGAGCTGCTCCTCTTGGAGGGCGGGGGTGATGTCGCGGCCGAGTTCGGCGGCCACTTCGGCGACCGCGGCGCCGACTTGCTCTCTGTCGTGGCCCACCACCGTGATGAGGTGCGCGGGGTCGATCTCGTTCGCCGCATGCAGCGCGTGCGCGAGCATGCTCCGGCCGGCCAGCGAATGCAGAACTTTGGGGGTCTTCGACCGCATTCGCGTCCCGGCTCCGGCGGCGAGAACGACGACGGCGGTCTGCTGTGGCATGGATCTCCCTCGGCTGCCTGTCATCGTGCTGGCTATGAGTGCTTGGTCAGCGATGTGCGGGGCCAACGATAGTCACCGTGCCGGTGTGCTCCGCCGCCAGGACTCGAACCTGAACTATCTGAACCAAAATCAGAGGTGCTGCCATTACACTACGGCGGATTGCCACACCGGCGGATCAAGGAAACCGCCGCTGTGCCTCGGCACGGGTTGAATCCTCGCACGAAGACCCGTCTCACGTCGAACCGATCCCACCCACGCGCGCGTTAGCACGGTCGTCGGCGGGTCGGCGGGCCCGGGGGACTCCGCTGTCTGGAACAGTTGTCGTTTGACGGTAAGGTTCTGCGCGAGGGCCAGGTACCTGCCGGACGCCCGACACAACGACTGATTTCGCAAGAACATGGACAACTCGCCCGGAACGCCCGGCACCGAGCACAGCCCGCTCGGTGGGCAGGCGCGGAACCGGCGAGGCGCTCTGGACCGGCGACATGACACGGAGAGGCGGAACAGTGTGTCTCGTCCGCGGATGACGGGAACCCAACGGCGCCAGCAGTTGATCGAGATCGGTAGGGCGCTGTTCGCGGAACGCGGCTACGACGCGACCTCGATCGAGGAGATCGCGCAGCGAGCCCAGGTCTCCAAACCCGTGGTGTACGAACACTTCGGCGGCAAAGAGGGGCTCTACGCGGTGGTCGTCGACCGCGAGATGTCGATGCTGCTGGACATGATCACGTCCTCGCTCACACAGAACCGTTCGCGGGTGCGGCTCGAGCAGGTCGCGCTCGCGCTGCTCACCTACATCGAGGAGCGCACCGACGGGTTCCGGATCCTGGTGCGCGACCAGGTCGCGACCACCGACGACGGTCGCTACTCCAGCCTGCTCAACGAGGCGGTCAACCAGGTCGCGCACATCCTGGCCGGTGACTTCGAGCGGCGCGATTTCGACACCAGCCTGGCGACTCTCTACGCGCAGGGTCTGGTGGGTATGGTCTCCACGGCCGCGACGTGGTGGCTGGACGTGCGCGAACCACCCAAAGAGGTTGTGGCAGCGCATCTGGTGAATCTCTGCTGGAACGGTCTGAGCCACTTGGAGGCCGATCCGCAGTTGGTTTCCGAATGGCGCGCGGGCACGTCGGATTGACCGGTTGTTAACCAGCGAATTGCGATGGAGGCTCGGCCGAATGCTCGAATTGACTGTCGTGTGCCCACCTGGTGGTACGGTTCACCCATCCTCTGGGTGCTGTTCGGGCGGTATGTCGGTCTTACTTCGGGATGTCGGTCTACTTCAGGATGGCTGGTTTTAGGGATGACAGGCGGATCTGATGGCTAGGCAAGCGCGCGCGGAGATCACCCGCGATTACGTCCTTGCGGGCGCTGCCGATGTCTTTCTGCGCTTGGGATATGCGAACGCGAGCCTGAGCGAGATCATCGCGCAGTCCAACGTGACCAAGGGCGCCTTGTACTTTCACTTCGGTTCGAAGGAAGAACTGGCGCGCGCCGTCGTCGATCAGGGCAACGAGCGACTGATCAGCTCGTGCCAGGGTTTCTTCGATCCTCGGGTGCCCGCGCTGGAGGCGTGCATCGGCATCACCTACGTGGTGGCGGACCTATCGATGAACGACCCGATGGTCGGCGCCATGCTCAAGCTCACCCACCAGATCGGCGACTACCGCGGCGCCCAGGGCGACAACATCGCCAAGACCTGGGGCGATACGTATCGCCTTCTGGCCGAACGTGCCATCGCCCAAGGCGATCTGGAGTCCGACCTCGATCCCGAGGTCGTCGGCCTGCTGCTGCAGGAGGTTACCGCCGGCGTGCACATCGTCGCGGTCGGCACCGAGTCGATGGACCAGATGGCCACCCGGATGGAACGTGCCTGGTACTTCCTGCTTCCGTCCATCGTGCCGACGGAAAAGCTTTCGTACTTCCGCGAATTCGCCGCGCGACGGTTGCGCCGCTACGTGCCGTAGGGCGGGAAAGCGCGGGCGCGCAACGGGTTCAGCGGATCAGCGCCGCCAATCGTGCTGTAATCGGCTCTGGTACACCACGATCGGCTCGGTCGCGTTGTGTACGAATCCCGAACTCGGCGACGGGGTACCGGCCCGCACGACGAGCGCGGCGAGTGATCGTTCGCCGCGGTTCTCGCAGTCCAGTGACAGCACGTCGAGCAGGCCGCCGAGTTTCCGGTAGGGATACAACCCGCCGATCGCCCGGGACAATCCCTTGTAGGTAATGGTCTGTCCGGTGATCGCGACGGCGATCAACGCGGCTCGCGCCCTGATCGCCGCCGACAGCATCCGATCATCGACCACGACGGGGTCGTCCGGACGCCACGGAAATGTCAGCCGGTCGCCGACAGCGAAGGTCATCAATGCTGGGTCGTTGTCTCGTATGGGCACATGATGGGTGTCGTCGCGAGGTGGCGCGGTGTTGCGGCTGCCGACTCGATTCCGGCCCACCTCCGTCCGGCGCGCGAGCCGGGAGCGAACACAACCCCGCGAACCTGAGCATGTCGGCGCGCAAATAGACTCAGCTGGCCGCTCGAAACGCCCGCCTGAGCTCAGGAGTTATCGATGTCCACCCACCGTCCACCACTGGCAGGACTGGTCGCGGCGGCCGGGGCGGATACCGCGCTGCGTACGGTCGCCGACCTGATCGGGAAGTCGTCGGTCGAGATGGTGGCGCCGTCGGCGGTGCGGCCGTTCGTCGCGGCGACGGTGGCGGCCAAACGCCCGCTGGTCGTGGTGACCGCGACCGGCCGCGAAGCCGACGATCTGACCGTCGAGCTGCAGGAAATGCTCGGCGAGACAGTCGCGCAGTTCCCCTCCTGGGAGACGCTGCCGCACGAGCGGCTTTCGCCGGGCGCCGACACGGTCGGGCGCAGGCTGGAGGTACTGCGCAGGCTCGCGCATCCCGAAGATCCGGTGTTCCCGGAGCCGCTGCGCGTGGTGGTGACCACCGTGCGTTCGCTGATGCAGCCGATGGCGGCCGGTCTCGGTGACATCGAGCCGATCGTGCTGCGGGTCGGCGCGGAGTTCGATTTCGACGAATTGCTCGTTCGCCTGGTGGAATTCGCCTATACCCGGGTGGACATGGTGGGCAAGCGCGGCGAGTTCGCGGTGCGCGGCGGCATCCTCGATCTGTTCCCGCCGACCGCCGACCATCCGGTGCGTGTCGAGTTCTGGGGCGACGAGGTGACCGAGCTGCGGCCGTTCGCGGTCGCCGACCAGCGGTCGATCGGCGATCTCGAGGTGGAGGTCGTCGTCGCGCCGCCCTGTCGCGAGCTGCTGCTCACCCCCGAGGTGCGGGCGCGAGCGGCGGAGGTTGCCGAGGCGAACGCGGCCGACGCGGCGCTGGTGGAGATGCTGGAGAAGCTGGCCGAGGGCATCCCGGTGGACGGCATGGAGGCGTTGCTTCCGGTGTTGCAGCCCGGTGAGCTGCGGCTGCTGACCGAGCAACTGGCCGAGGGCACGCACGTGCTGCTGTGCGATCCGGAGAAGATCCGCACCCGAGCCGCCGACCTGGTGCGCACCGGCGAAGAGTTCCTGGAGGCGTCCTGGACGGCGGCCTCGTTCGGTGGCGCCGCGCCGCTGGGCGGGCACGGCCTCGATCTGGCGGCCTCCTCGTACCGCGCGCTGCCGGTGATCCGCGAGAGCGCCGACCGGCACGGGCTGCCGTGGTGGAGTCTGAGCCCGCTGGAGTCGGGTGATCCGGCCGAGGTCGTGCTTCCGGTGCTGGCCGGACCCGCTGCGCGCGGCTCCGACGAGCTGGTGGCGACAATCTTCGCGTCACTGCGCGCGCACGTGGCGACCGGCGGTCGCGCCGTTGTCGTCGTGGCCGGTCACGGCACCGCGCAGCGCGTGCTGGAGCGACTGGCCGACGCGGAGGTGCCCGCCGCGGCGCTGGACGCGGGCGCCGAACCCAACCCCGGCGTGGTCGGCGTGCTGTGCGGCTCGCTGCACGACGGTCTGGTGTTCGACAACGCCGGGCTGGTCGTGGTCGCCGAGTCGGATCTGACCGGTAACCGCGTCACCGCGCCCGCCGAAGGCAAACGGCTGCCCGCCAAGCGGCGCAACCAGGTGGACCCGCTCGCCCTCAACGCCGGCGACATGGTGGTGCACGATCAGCACGGCATCGGCCGGTTCGTGGAGATGATCGAGCGCACCGTCGGCGGCGCGCGCCGGGAGTACTTGGTCATCGAGTACGCGCCGAGCAAGCGGGGCCAGCCCGGGGACCGGCTGTTCGTGCCGATGGAGTCGCTGGATCAGCTGTCGCGCTACGTCGGCGGCGAGATGCCGAGCCTGTCCAAGCTGGGCGGCTCCGACTGGGCGAACACGAAACGCAAGGCGCGCAAGGCCGTTCGCGAGATCGCCGGCGAGCTGGTGCAGCTCTACGCCGCGCGGCAGGCGGCGCCGGGTCACGCGTTCGGCCCGGATACGCCGTGGCAGCAGGAGATGGAGGACGCCTTCGCGTTCACCGAGACGGTCGACCAGATGACCGCGATCGCCGAGGTCAAGGCGGACATGGAGAAGGCGGTCCCGATGGACCGCGTGGTCTGCGGTGACGTCGGCTACGGCAAGACCGAGATCGCGGTGCGCGCGGCGTTCAAGGCGGTGCAGGACGGCAAACAGGTGGTCGTGCTTGTGCCGACGACGCTGCTCGCGCAGCAGCACCTCCAGACCTTCACCGAGCGCGTCGCCGGATTCCCGGTAACCGTGAAGGGCCTGTCCCGGTTCACCGACCCGGCCGAATCGCGGGCGGTGCTCGAGGGCATGGCCGACGGCGCGGTCGACGTCGTGGTCGGCACCCACCGCCTGCTCCAGACGGGCGTGCGGTGGAAGGACCTCGGCCTGGTGATCGTCGACGAGGAGCAGCGCTTCGGCGTCGAGCACAAGGAGCACATCAAGGCGCTGCGCACGCACGTCGACGTGTTGACCATGTCGGCGACCCCGATCCCGCGCACCCTGGAGATGAGCCTGGCCGGCATCCGCGAGATGTCGACCATCCTGACCCCGCCCGAGGAACGGCACCCGGTGCTCACCTACGTGGGCGGCTACAACGACAAGCAGGTCACCGCCGCCATCCGCCGCGAGCTGCTGCGCGACGGCCAGGTTTTCTACGTGCACAACCGGGTGTCCTCGATCGACAAGGCGGCCAAGCGAATTCGCGATCTGGTGCCGGAGGCGCGGGTGGTCGTCGCGCACGGTCAGATGAACGAGGACATGCTCGAGCAGACCGTGCAGGGCTTCTGGCAGCGCGAGTTCGATGTGCTGGTCTGCACCACCATCATCGAGACCGGCCTCGACATCTCCAACGCCAACACCTTGATCGTGGAACGCGCCGACGCCCTTGGCCTTTCGCAGCTGCATCAGTTGCGCGGTCGCGTCGGGCGCAGCAGGGAGCGCGGCTACGCCTACTTCCTGTATCCGCCGGAGAAGCCGCTCACCGAGACCGCCTACGACCGGCTGGCCACCATCGCGCAGAACTCCGATCTCGGCGCGGGCATGGCGGTGGCCATGAAGGACCTGGAGATCCGCGGCGCGGGCAATGTGCTCGGCGCCGAGCAGTCCGGTCACGTCGCGGGCGTCGGTTTCGACCTGTACGTGCGCCTGGTCGGCGAGGCGGTGGAGGCGTATCGGGCCGCCGCGGATGGCAAGCCGATCACCACCGAAGAGGTCAAGGAGGTGCGCATCGACCTCCCCGTCGACGCGCACATCCCGCCCGACTACATCGCCAGCGATCGGCTGCGCCTGGAGGCGTACCGCAAACTGGCTGCCGCCCAAGATGATCCGGCGCTCGCCGCGGTGGTGGAGGAGCTGGTCGACCGCTACGGTCCGCTGCCCGTCGAGGTGGGTCGTCTGGTGTCGGTGGCGAAGCTGCGTTTGGTCGCGCGGGAGTACGGCGTCACCGAGATCGCCGTCACCGGAACGACTTTGAAGGTTTCGCCGCTGCTGAACCTGCCCGACTCCAAGCAGTTGCGGTTGAAGCGGCTGTATCCGAGCGCGGGCTACAAGGCGGCGAGCGGTGTCGTCCAGTTGCCACTGCCACGGGTCGAGGACAGTGTCGGCGCGGAGCGGGTTCGCGACGTGCGGTTGTTGCAGTTCGTCGCCGATCTGCTGCTCGCGCTGGACGGAAAGGCCCAGGGGGCAGTGGATCTCACGGTGGACACCGAGGCGACGGCGGCTCGATGAGTGAGGGCACCGAATCGCGGGGCGACGGTCCTGGAGCCGACGTCGCACTGGTGGCGGCCGGATTGACGGGAGCCGTCGAGGTCATGGACCGGCTGTGGAGTTTCGGCGGCTGGGAGGTCACCCAGACCCACGACTCGCTGCGCCCCTACCTGCTGGAAGAGACCTACGAACTGCTCGACGCCATCCAGCACGACGACGCCGACACCATCAAGGAGGAGCTCGGCGACCTGCTGCTCCAGGTGCTCTTCCACTCCCGAATCGCTGAAGCCGCAGGCGAATTCACCGTTGATGATGTCGCAGCCGCATTGGTTGCCAAGCTCGTCAATCGGAGCCCGCACCTGATCGATTCCGGCATCGCGCCCGACGCCACCGTCGAGGAGAAGATCGCCGCCCAGGAACGCGCCTGGGAGGAACGCAAGTCCGCCGAGAAATCCCGCCGCTCCTGCCTCGACGGCATCGCCATGGCCCAACCCGCCCTCGCCCTCGCCGAGAAGATCATCTCCCGCAGCACCCGCGCGGGCCTCCCCGACGACCTCGTCCCCACCGACCTGCGCGTCGTCCACCTCGGCGGCCCCGACAGCGCAGAAGAACGCCTCCGCAAAGCCACCCTCGCCTTCGCCGCCACCATCCGCGCCGCGGAAGACGCCGCCGAATCCACCCGCGGCACCCGCACCCCCCTCACCCCCACCGACTGGCGCCACTTCTGGCCGCGCTGAGGAAGCGCCGAAGGGAATCGCCGCGGGTGAATTCGCGGTGCGGCGGGGGCTCGGCGCGTAGCGTTGGGCGGGTCGTTGGCGGCTGGTTGGGGTGCGCCGGTGCCCCTCGAGCGGGAGGTGTCGGATGCTGAGTGTGTTCTCGTCGCCCGGGCACTATGTGCAGGGGCGTGACGCCACGGCGGCGTTGGGGGAGGAGTTGCGCCGGTTGGGGATCGACGGGCCGGTGTTGATCGTGGCGGGGAGTAGTGCGCGGCGGTTGCTTTCCTCGGCGTGGGAGCGGTCGTTGGGGGAGGCGAAGATCGAGTATTCGGTGCATCCCTCCGGAGGGGAGTGCAGCAGAGCGGAGATCGGACGGATCACCGACGCCGTGCGGGCGAGCGGCAGTGCGGCGGTGCTCGGCGCCGGGGGCGGGAAGGTGATCGATTCGGCGCGGGCGGTGGCCGACGATCTGGGCCTGCCGATGATCAGCTGCCCGACCACCGCGTCGAGCGACGCGCCGTGCAGCGCGCTGTCGGTGATCTACACGGACGCGGGCGAATTCGAGGCGTACCAGCTGGTGCGCCGCAATCCCGCACTGGTGCTGGTGGATACCTCGGCCATCGCGCAAGCGCCAGCGCGGCTGCTCGTCGCAGGCATGGGCGACGCGCTCGCCACCTGGTTCGAGGCGCGCACCTGTCTCGCCGGACACGTGCGCAACATGCGCGGCGGCGCGTCCACCCGCAGCGCCGGTGCGCTCGCCGAATTGTGTTACCGCACTTTGCTCTCCGACGGACCGCAGGCGTTGGCCGCAGTGCACACCCGGACCGTCACCCCGGCCCTGGAACGCATCGTCGAGGCCAATACCTTGCTCTCCGGGCTCGGCTTCGAATCCTCCGGCCTCGCGGCCGCGCACGCGGTGCACAACGGTCTCACCGCCGCACCCCAGACCCACCCGTTCCTGCACGGCGAGAAGGTCGCCTTCGGCGTGCTCACCCAGCTGGTGCTGGAAGGCGCGCCCGCCGACGAGATCGACACCGTCCTCGACTTCTGCGACCACATCGGCCTGCCGACCTCCCTCGCCGACCTCGGCCTCGCCGACGCGGACCGGGAAACCTTGTCCGCCATTGCGACTCGCGCCACCGCCCCGGGCGAGACGATCCACAACGAGCCGTTCGCGGTGGACGCCGCGATGGTGCTCGACGCTCTGTGCGCCGCAGACGCTCTCGGCGGCCGCTGACCTGCTCCGCCGGCGGCCGACCGAGCGGCGTTGGGCAGCAGCTGATTTGGCGGTGGACACTCGTCGGCGTGGGGGCCGCGGTGGCGAATCACCGACCGGCGCTCGCCGACGGCCGGTCCGAACGGGCGCCGTCGGCGGAATCGAATGCGCGGGCTGAATCGCGAGTCCCGCTGCCCGAGCGCCGATCAGATGCGCCAACCGGGGGACGAGGCCCTACTTCCGCGGCAAGCCCCGCGCCGTCGTGAACGCGCCAACCGTGACGACCTTGTCGCAGACGCGAAACCTCGCCACGGGCCCGGCGTGCAGGTCGACGAGCGGAGTGGTCAGCGCCACGGTCTCGTCCGGCGGGACGACCCGAATGGCATTCATCTCGGTGCAGGTTCCACCCGGTTCACCGCGAAAAACGAACTCCGCCGCGGTCGATTCGCCGGGATCCAGCGTCTGCACCGCGCGGGGCGCCGACGCACTCGGCGGTACCGGCTCGGTTCTGGCGCCGAAGAGTGTGTCATTGTTCACAAAATCGACGCCAGGATGGCCGAACACCGTGCAGGTGCGCCCCGACGCGTTGGTCAGCACCAGGTAGGCGCGGACGGCCCCGCCGCCGTCCCGCGGACCCGCCACCGAGCGCAGCGAGAGCTCGGCGCTCCGGCACCGCAGCGGGTCGTCCGGCACCCCAGATGTGGACTGCGCGCCCGCCGCCTTCGCGGTCGTCGTCGACGCCCAGATCGCGTCGTCGGTGCCGTATTCGCGCGGACTCGCGCACCCCGCGCAACCGATCAGCACCCCCGCGATCCCAGCGCCGATCACGCATGCCCGCATGCCCATCAGAACCCCCTCCGAACACCGGTGCGCACCGGCCGTCTCGAGTCGCCCGCAGCGTATCCGACGCGCGGTGCGTACACCGAAACCTCACCTTCCCGCAAGCTTGTCGTCACAACTTGGCGGGAAAGCCGTTGGTAGGGGTTCGCTATCCTGGCTGGAACCCGAAGCCGATGGCGGGCCATCCGCCGGGAGGGACGTTCGGTCCGGTGCGCATAAGCAGAGTCGCGGAGCACCCGCGACCGGATCACGTGTTGTTTCACTTCAGTGACACCCATCTCATCGCCGGTGACGGCGAGCTGTACGGGGATGTGGATGCCGAGCAGCGTTTACGCAGGCTGCTCGGTCAGGCCGCGGCCAGCCGCATCCGCCCGACGGCACTGGTGTTCACCGGCGATCTCGCCGACCGCGGCGAGCCCGGCGCGTACGCGAAGCTGCGCGCGCTGGTCGAGCCCTTCGCACGCCACATCGGCGCGCCGGTGGTCTGGGTGATGGGCAACCACGACGATCGCGGTGTGCTGCGGCACACGCTGCTCGACGAGGCCCCGTCGACCAAGCCGTTCGACCGCGTGCACATGATCGACGGCTTGCGCATCATCGCGCTGGACACCTCGGTGCCAGGCCACCACCACGGCGAGATCTCCGACGAGCAGCTGGACTGGCTGCGCGACGTGCTCGCCGAGCCCGCGCCGTTCGGCACCATCCTGGCCATGCATCACCCGCCGGTGCCGTGCGTGGTCGACCTGGCCGTCACGGTGGAGCTGCGCGACCAGCGCAGGCTCGCCGACGTGCTGGACGGCACCGATGTGCGCGCCATCCTCGCGGGCCACGTGCACTTCTCCACCTACGCGACGTTCGCGGGCATCCCGGTCTCGGTCGCCTCGTCCACCTGCTACACGCAGGATCTGGCCGCCGCGACCGGCGGACTGCGCGGCCGCGACGGCGCCCAGGCCTTCAACTTCGTGCACGTCTACCCGGACACGGTCGTGCATTCGGTGGTCCCGATCGACGTGGGCGCGACCGTCGGCGAGCCCGCCACTCCCGAGGAGGCGGCGGCGAAACTCGCCGAGGCGGGCATCGTCATTCCGCCCGCCGGCCGCATCCCGCACGTCATGCGGCGCCAGGAGCCGACTCCGGAAGTGGACGACGAGGCGGTGCACTGAGCCGTTCCCACGGCGCCGGATCCGGGAACCAGTCCGCGAGGAATTCCGAAACCCGTTCGACCCGTTCGGATTCCGGCACCTCGGGGAAGCTGCCGTCGTTGAGGCAGAAGAAGTCGACGTCCCGCACGGCGGCCAAGTGATCGAGCAGCGCGAGCCCGTCGTGGCGCGTGGTGTCGACGTAGCGCACGCGCGCCGCCTCCTGCGGCACCGCGCGGCCGGTCAACAGCGCGTAGTAGTGGTACAGCGAGTTGGTGACGGAAATGTCGGTGGCCGAACGGAATCGGCTCGCCATGGTGCGGGCGAAGTCGGCGCCGAACTCCGCCTCCATCTCCAGCAGCACGCTGCGCCGCAACGGCGCGGGGGTGTGCTCGAGGTGTCGGGTGATGACGTGCCCGAAGCGGTCGGCGAGCAGCGCGCGGTTCACCCGCGCCGCGTTCTCGAATCCGCTGCGGCGCTCGTTGTTCCGGCCCGGCCCGATGCGGGTGTCCGCCTCGATGAACCGGCTGATGCCGCCGGGCGTGAAGAACATCTCGGGACGCACCGGCCTGGCGAAGAACATGTCGTCGTTGGAGTACAGGAAGTGCTCGCTGAGCCCCTCGATGTGCTGCAACTGGCATTCCACCGCGTGCGAGTTGAAGGTCGGCAGCGCCGCCGGATCGCTGAAATGGTCGATCGCGGGGACGACGGTGACCTTCGGGTGCTCGCTGAGCCAGTCGGGGACCGCCGAATCGGTGGCGACGAAGATGCGGCGGATCCACGGCGCGTTCTTGTGCACCGAGCGCATGGCGTACTTCAGCTCGTCGATCTGGCGGATCCTGGCGTCCGCGTCGTCGCCCTCACCGACGACGACCTGCGCCATCAGGCCCGCGCGGCGGGCGCGGAATTCCGGGTCCGAGCCGTCCACCCAGGAGAAGACGATGTCGATGTCGAAGGCGACGTCGGTGGCCTGCGGCGCGAACATGTCGGCCAGGGTCGGCCACGTCCGGTCGAACAGCCGGACCTGGGTGAATTCCACGTCGGCCAGGTCGAAGACGTTACGGGTCAACGCGTTCGGCCGCGGGCATTCGACGGTGTCGCCGTGGTACTCCCACAGCTCGAGCTCGACGTGGTGCGCCGGATCGGCGTCGCGGCCGAGCCGGTAGATCTGGTGACCGGCCTCCGCGACGGCGAAGCCAGCGGCGCGCGCGGCGTCCGTCACGCGGCGCACCATTCCGCGGTGCGCGGCGTCGGCGGCCAGGATCAGCCGGTGCCCGCTGTCCCTGATCAGCAGAAACGGCACCTCCGCCGCGGCGAGCTGGCCGCGTAGGTACCCGAGATCCGCGATCGCCGCCGCCGAGACCGCCAGATTGGCCGCCGCGATCGCGACGGTGTCGTATCCGACCCGAGCCGTGCCCGGATCCCAACCCCCTGGTGGATTCACTGCCCTGTCCATGTTCGCCTCCCTTTGGGCCGTTTCCGACGATGCGCCCGTACCTTCACCCGCACCGCACCGGGAGCCGAGCGGTCCCGGCGACGCCGACGCGTCGCAGGACGTGCCCGGTGCGGTGCGGAGTCAGAAATGCGGAGCGCTGCCGTAGTGCAGGAACGCGGTGATTCGCGGACGTCCTGACGATCGGTACACCATCGTTCTCACCTCACTCACGGCCGGACGCGGGAAAGCGTCGTATGGATGGAGGAGTGTTGACCGGACTCGCGGGGCGATGAGACCGAGCGCGGCCGGGAGCAACACGCAGGGCCGGACAGTCATCGGCCGGCTGATAGGAGAACCCCCGCTGAACAGGAGGTTGCTACTGAATGATGCATCCGTGGCGGCGGTCCGTCAATCGAAAACCAGCACGGATACCGGACCGGGCATCGGCGCCGACCGTTCCGCTGCATATTAGGGTAGCCTCGCCAAAGTAGAAAGGGGCTTCCGGCGCGAGCCGGAACGGCGACGGGAAGGAGCGGGCGCGGTGCGCGTAGTCATTCTGTTCGGGTCGGAGATGGGCACTTCCGAAACCGCGGCCGAGTGCGTCGCGGACGAGCTGGCGACCGCGCACGATATCTCGGTCTACGACATGACCGACTTCGATGTCGACGATCTCGACGCCGCCAACTTCTACATCGTCGTCTGCTCGACCTACGGCGACGGCGATCTGCCGACCGGCGCGGAACCGTTCTTCGACTCCCTCGACGCGCGCACGCCCGATCTGACCGGTCTGCGCTTCGCGGTGTTCGGTCTCGGCGATTCCGGCTACGGCGACACGTTCAACCGCGGCGGCGAGATCGCTGCCGAGAAGCTGATCGCTCGCGGCGCCGTCCAGGTCGGCGAGCACGCGCGCCACGACGCGTCCACCGAGGTGCGCGTGCGCGACATGGCGCGCGAGTGGGCGCGGTCGCTGCCCGTTCCCGAATTCGCCTCGGCCTGAGACGAACCTGCGACTCGCCGAGCCGACCGGGGCGATCGCGCGCTGTACGCCAAGGCGAATCGCGCAGGCGCCAGTGGGCGAACGGACAAAAAGCCCTGCGCCAGCGGACAATAGGCCCAGCGCCAGCGCGCAAGTGTCCCAGCACCTTAGACTGCTAGCAGCGCGACACAGCCCGTCGCGCGCGACGATCCATGAGGTGACGAAGATGGCAGCCGGAGCGAGCCCTGCGCAACGACAAGACCACTCGACCGATCATCCCGAACTGGACGTGCTGCCGGAATGGCCGCAGGAAACGATCGCCGTGTTGGTCACCACCGACCCGGCGCCGCATGCGATTCCGGTGTCCTGGCCGGTGCGCGCCGGTGATCGGCGCATTCTGATCAGCCTGAAGTTCGACCGGGGTTCGCTGGCGCGGTTGCGGGAACGGCCCGAGGTCGCGTTGCTGATCCTCGGCGGCGGCAATGTCGCGCTGTGCGCGCGTGGCACGGCCAAGGTGATCGCCGAACAGATGCCCGACGCCGAGGATTACGTCGCGGTGCAGATCGATGTCGCGGTGATCGACGATCACCGCCAGTCCGCGTTCGCGGTGGACAAGGGCATCCAGCGCACCGTGCTCGACGCGAGCGAATTGCACGCGTTGCAGGGCCGCTTCGCCACGCTGCGCGGCTGGTCCGACGACCAGAACTGAACCGGTACAACGAGAAAGGCGGCGCCCGCGCGCCGTACGGGAAGGGATCATGAGCGTCACACTCGCCAAGGGCGGAAACGTTTCGCTGTCCAAGCAGGCGCCGAACCTGACCAAGGTCGCGGTGGGACTCGGCTGGGACGTGCGCACCACGACCGGTGCGGATTACGACCTCGACGCGAGCGCACTGGCCACCGGCCCGAACCTGAAGGTGCTCTCCGATCAGCACTTCGTGTTCTACAACAACCTGCGTTCGCCCGAGGGAACCATCGAGCACACCGGCGACAACCTCACCGGTGAGGGCGAGGGTGACGACGAGGTGATCAACGTCGATCTCGCGGCGACGCCGCCGACGATCACCAACATCTTCTTCCCGGTGTCCATCCACGACGCCGACGCGCGCGGGCAGTCGTTCGGTCAGATCCGCAACGCCTTCATCCGCGTCGTCGACGCCACCACCGGCGCCGAACTGGCCCGCTACGACCTCACCGAGGACGCGTCGACCGAGACCGCCATGGTGTTCGGCGAGCTGTACCGGCACAGCGGCGAGTGGAAGTTCCGCGCCATCGGCCAGGGCTACGCGTCCGGTCTCGCGGGCATCGCCCGCGATTACGGCGTCAATATCTGAGCGGTCGGCCCCGGCGGGTTCAGCTGGGGCTCGACAGCCTCTCCGGCAGGCGCCGCGGGTACGCGTGCGCCATGCCGTCGAGCAGAGCGAAGTAGCGCCGCACCATGAGGACGGCGGTGGTGGCCAACCCCGCGGTCAGCCCCCACCAGACGCCCGCGGCGCCGAGGTGCAACGGGAAGGCCAGCAGCAGGGCGGTGGGTAGGCCGACCATCCAGTAGCCGACCAGCGAAAGCCGGAAGCCCGCGTTGGTCTCCTTCAACCCGCGCAGCAAGCCGGTGCCGATGTTCTGCGCGGCGTCGAAGAACTGCAACACGATGCCGATCAGCAGCAGCGTGCGGGCGATCTCGATCGTCGCGGTGTCGCCGGGCTCCAGGAACGGCCGCAGCACCGCGCTCGGCGCGAGCACGTACACCGCGCCGGTGATCGCGGCGACGATGCCCGCGTAGCGCAGCGCCAGCCAGGCCAGCGCCTTGGCGTGCTGGTATTCGTCGCGCGCCACCGCGTGACTGACCAGGATGGACGCGCCGTGCGAGAGCCCGATCGCCACCTGGAACACGATGTAGATGATCTGGTAGACGACGTTGTGCGCGGCGAGCGCGGCCGGTCCGATGCTGCCCATCACGAGCGCGAGCACCGAGAACATGCCCGCCTCCGACCCGTAGGTGAGCGCGATCGGGGTGCCGAGCTTCAGCTCCGAGACGACCGTCGAACGGTGCACCGGCCACGGCCGGATCGACAGGGTCGGTCCGAGTCGCGGATCGTGGTGCACCATCGCCCAGAACACACCGAAGGTGATCAGGAAGACCAGCGAGGTCGCCACGCCGATGCCGGTCAGGCCGAGCGCGGGCAGCCCCGCCCAGCCGTGCATGAAGGCGAGGGCCAACGCCAGATTCAGCGCGACCGAACCCAATGTCACCAGCAGCAGGGCCTGCGGACGCTGCATGCCGACCGTGTACTGCCGAAGCACCTGGAACCACAGGCAGGGCAACAGTCCGGGAGCCAGCGCGACCATGAGCGGGCGCGCGTCGGCGAGCACCCCGGCGTCCTGGCCCAGCCACTGCAGCGACCAGCCGAGGCCGATGAGGACGAGGCCACCGAGCAGACCGGCCATCGTCGCGATGAGGAAACTCGACCGGACCACCTCGCGCACCTCGCGGTCGGCGGAATCGCCGCGCTTGTCCGCCGCGCTCACCGCCGACGCGATCTGGTTGCCGGTGCCGGTGATCAATCCGACGCACATCGTCCGGATCTGGTTGAACAGCACGATCGCCAGGCCGCCCGCGGCCACCTGGCGCACCCCGAGGGTGCCCATCAGCGCGATATTGGTCGTGGAGACCGCGATCTGAGCCAGCTGGGTCAGTGCGATCGGCGTCGCCAGCGCGGCGAGCCGACGACCGTCTGCGCGGAACTCTCCCAGGTTCACCGCGCCTCCACCAACTGCTTTCGGCGGGCGGGGGAGTAGCGATCGAGCAGACCAAGCACCTCGCGCTCGGAGTCGGCGTCGAGCAGATCGCGGTCGTTCATCCAGTCGTCGTCGAAGACGGTGTCCAGGTACTTCTCGCCGCCGTCGCAGACGATGGTGACCACCGTCGAGCTTGCGGGGAACTCCTCGAGCCTGGTCAGCCCCGCGTACACCGAGCCGCCCGCCGAACCGCCGAGCATCAGGCCCAGCTTCTTGGCGACGGCGCGGGCGGTGGCGAAGGCCGCCACATCGGACACCTTCACGCCCTCGTCGAGCAGCGAATAGTCGACCGCGGTGCCGATGGTGGCGCCGGGCGGCGTGCCCGTGCCGGATTGCCAATACGGCCCGCCAGGCCCGCCGAAGGCGATGGAACCCACCGGTTCCACCCCGATCACATGCGGCGGGCAGCCGAGCTGCCGCAGCCGGGTCGCGGTGCCGAACAGCGAACCGCCGGTGCCGACCGCCGAGAGCAGGATGTCGACGCGCTCCACGTCCTCGAGCAACTCCTCGGCGACGGCGTAGTAGCCGACCGCGTTGGCGTCGTTGTTGTGCTGTTCGGTGAAGTAGGCGTCGTCCTGCGCGGCGGCCATCGCCTCGGCGAGGTCCTCCCGCGCCGAAGTGGCCAGGTTGTCGTCGCCCTCGTCGGCGACGTACACCAACTCCGCACCCATCGCTCGCATCGCGCGCAACTTGTCCTTACATGCGTGGTGATCGACCACGGCGGTGAAGCGGTACCCGCGTTCGGCAGCAACCACCGCCAAGCCGAGCCCGGTGTTACCGGACGTGGATTCGATGATATGCCCGCCACTCGGCAGCAAACCGCGCCGTTCGGCGTCGAGCACCATCTCGCGCGCCATCCTGATCTTGGCCGCGCCCGTCGGATTGAACTGTTCGAGCTTGAGCAGCAGCCGGGTTCCGGTCGCGGTGGTGGCCAGCTCGAAGAGCGGGGTGCGACCGATCAGGTCCGTCACGCGCGTGACGACAGGCATGAAAGTCTCCTATCCAGTGGCGACCCGGTCTTCGGAGTCGCCTGCCCGTGCTGCGGGGTTGCGGTGCGCGCGGGCGATGGTGAGTTGTGGTTCTCTGGTTGATTACCCGGCGTCGAGCGTCCAGCGCAGCCGATCTTCCCGAACGTCGGAGAGCACGACCTTCGGCGGGATCGGCAGTTCGTGGAAGGCCGACTCGTTCGAATCCATCTGATAACCGGCGGTATTCGGATAGACGAGCAGATCACCCTCCTCGGCGCGCCTCGGCAGCGGGATGCGCCGCCAGCTGAGCATGTCGGATTCCAGGCAGCTCGCCGCGCCGACACTGGTCGGCGTCGGTTCGCCGGGGCGTTGCGGCCACAGCACCGGATCGGGCAGGTACTCGCTGTCGAACCACTGCTCGGACAGGCTGAGGCTGGTGCCGTCGACGGTGAGCAGCTGGTACGGCTGCCCGTCGGCGTGCCGGATCTTGCTGCCCTGCACACGGAAAACGGTGCTGCCCGCGCGATCCAGCAGCGCCCTGCCGGGCTCCACGGCCAGGCGGATGTCGTTGTCGCGCAGTCGGTCGGCCAGGTCGCCGTGGGCGAGGATCGCCGAGAGCATGGCAGGCCCCGGCGCGGGGAAGTGGTACGGGTAGTACGAGCCGAAGGATTTCCCGGCGTGGAACCACGAGCGGTCGACGCCGTCGGTGAACTCGCGCCACGCGCCCTCCGGCACGTAGTCGACGCCGAATCCGCCGCCGATCGAGATCGTGTCCGCGGCGTGTCCGAGTTCGCGCGCCGCCGCGCAGCGGTCGATCAGATCGGCGGCCTGCTCGGCGCGGGCGATCGCGTCGTAGCCGGACAGGTGGAAGCTGAAGCCCTCCAACTGAACCGGCTCCAGTCCGCGCGGCCCGGACGCGGCGATCACCGACTGCGCCCGGTCCAGTTCGTCCTCGGTCATCCCGAATCGGCTGGCCGAGCCCGCGGGCAGCACCCGGAGCAGCACCCTGGCCGGAGTCGCGGCGGAGGCGATCGCCGCGAGGCGGTCGAGCTCGCCGAGGCCGTCCACCGCGATCAGCGCACCGTGGCGGACGGCGAGCCACAGCAGGTCGTCGGACTTGGCCGGGCCGGTGACCATCAGTTCGCCGCCGCGCACACCCGCCGCCAGTGCGGCCGTCAGCTCGCCGACGCTGGAGACGTCGACGCCAGCGCCGTTCTCCGCGCAGGCCCGCGCCACACAGGCCGCCTTGTTCGCCTTCTTGCCGTAGTAGACGAGCCCGTCGACGCCCGCCCGCGCGAACGCGTCGCGGAAGCCTCGGATGTTCTCCCCGACTCGCGCGGGGTACATGAGGTGGAACGGTCCACCGACCGCGAACGCGATGTCGTCGAGCAGGTGCGGGTCGGCCAGCACCCGACGCTCCCACTCGTCGACGTGCGCGGGCATGGGCGGAGCCGCGATGCCGGGTGCGCGGCCGGCCGGGTCGTCGGCGATCTCCTCTACGAGGAGCTCGAGGAAGGCGTCGTCGGAATCGGTGTCGTCCCAGTCAGTTTCGGGGTGGTCGCCGAAATCGTTGGGAGTGTGCGCGAGAGCGTCGTCGGTGGTCGACTCCGGTTCGTCGTACTCCGTTTCGGCTTCCGCAGTGAATGGCACGTCCGCTCGCGGCGACGCGTCTTCGTCGAGAGCGCTCGCCTCGGTGTCCGCTGGCATGTCCGCTCGCGGCGACGCGGCTTCGTGGAGAGCGCTCGCCTCGGTGCCCGCTGGGTTTGGCGCGTCCGTGTGAAGCAGCGTGGTGCTGGTCTTCCACGGCGACGGCTGGGCACCGAGGGGCGCTGTGTCTGGGTCCAGTGCTGCCGCCTCGGCCTCGGACGGCGGCATGACATCGCCGACCCCGTGCGCACCGGTGCCGAGCGGACTCGCCTTGGCGTTCTTGGAGATCGGGGCGTCCGGGTGACCCGGCGTTGTAGTGGCCTCGAGCGGTGCCGAGTCGACACCGAGCGGCGCTGTGTCGGTGCCGAGCGCCGCTGCCTCCGCATCGAGCGGCGGCGAGCCGGCATCACGTGGCGACGAGATTTCGGCGGGTGGCGCGCCGGCGGGACGGAGGGCCGCCGCCGCGGCCTCGAATGGCGGTGCGGTCGGCTCGACCGTCCGCGTGTCGGTGTCGAGCGGCGATGCCCCGGCCGCGGGTGGTGCGGGTTCGACCTCGCGCGGCGATGCGTCGGCCTCGGGTGACGTCATCTGTTCGAGCGTCTCCGTGCCGGTGTGCGGCGCGGTCGTGTCGCTGGGTGCGGTGGGCACGGGGAGTTCGCGCGAGCGGCTCGCGCGCGCACCGCCTTTCGCCTTGCGGGGCGCGGCGACGTCGAACAGCACCATGGTGTCGTGGTCGACCAGCTCCGGCTCGACGGCGGCCTCTAATCCCACAGGGGCACCTCCGTGCCCCGGCCTTCGGCGATGGCGCGTTCGGCGAGCGCGTGCGCGACGGCGACGTCGGTGAGGACGAGGCCGCTGTTGTAGACGAAGATCTTCTCCTCGTCCGAGCGACGCGCAACGGCCCTGCGGTGGAGGATCTGCGGCAGTTCGGCGTCGACCGCGCGCAGCGTGCCGTCCGGGCCGACCATGTCGGTGCCGGTGAGCTGCATCTGTTCGGCGCTGGTCGCCACCACCCGGTCCGCCTCGACCAGCGCCGAGGGCGCGAGTCCGTAACCGACCAGCACGGCGGTCGAGCCGGGCGCGAGATCCTCGGCCTCCAACGCGACTTCGGTTCCCGGACCCGCTGTCGCCAACACCACGTCGGCGTGCGCCGCGGCGGCGCGCGGATCGGGCACGGTCTCCAGCAGCGCCTGCGGGTTGTACTCGGCGAGCTGGCTGTGCACAGCGGCAAGACCGTCCGGATGCGTTCCGTACACCATCAGCTTGCGCAGCTGCGGATTCGCGGCGAGCAGATGCGGCAGCGCGTTGCGTCCCTGGGTTCCGGTGCCGATCAGCAGCACGCTCTCCGCCCCGCGGCGCATGGTCTCGCGTACCAGCAGCGCGGAGACGGCCGGTGTGCGCAGCGCGCCGACCCGTGCGCAATCCATCATGGCGATGGGCGCGCCGGTGGAGTCGTCGTAGAGAGTGATGGTCGTGTAATAGCGCTTGGTGCTGCGGTCGTGCCCGGGATCGAACTTGTACGAGGTCTTCATGGCGACCACGCGCCGCCTGCCGTCGCGGCCGAGCATGGCATAGGCCACCGACCAGCCGTCCGGATTGGCGACGCTCAATTTGCGCGGGTTGTCCGAATCTCCCGCCGCGAAAGCCAGATACGCGTCTTCGACCGCACGCACCACGTCGCCCGGCGTGATGGGGACGTCGGCGAGGTCGCTACGGCTCAGCACGCGCAGCGGCGTGCTCCGATCACGAGTGTTCAACGGTTCCTCGTTCATCTGGTGTTGTGTCCCGCTCTGCATCCGCTCGGCCAGTTCCCATTCGGAACGGGGCGACAGTTCGTTGCCCGTAACCATTCTCATCGGCCTCGGCGGCTCGGCGCCGACGTTCGGGCAGGCGGATGTTGACCCGCTTGAGCCAGCGGTCGGTGCCGTCGTAACGCGCGGTGAACGGTACCCGACCGTGCACGGCCACGTCATTGTCCACCAGCAACAACTCGCCGGGCGCCAACGCCGCGGTGTGGCACACCCGTTCGAGTTCCGCGGTGAGCCGGGCGTATGCGCTGCGGAACTCGGGGTCGGCGTCGTCGAGCGGGGTGTAGGCCGGGTCGTAACGCAAGGTCGGATGCGTTGTGTCCGAGCTCGATTCGGCCGCGTCCCACACCGTCGGGATGGGCGGCGGGGTGAACCGTTCGTGGCCGTCGCCGTAGGAGACGTCGGGCAGGATCGGCAGCGTCGGGGTGCTGAGCAGCCGGTACTCGTCCTCGGTCAGCTCGACCTGCCGCACCGAGGACACCGTGGTGCCCACCATGTCGGGATTGCGGAGGCAGGCGAGCACCAGCAGGTTCGCGCGGTCGGGGTGGAAGGCGTCTTCGGTGTGCGGGCTGAGCAGCGTCTTGCTGCTGGCGCCCGACTGCTCGTCCTCGTGGCCCGGCGTTGGCACGATGTTGTTGACCAAGCGGCCGTCCTGCTGTCCGGACCAGCCGAACGGCTCACCCGCGCAGCGCGCGAGCAGCAGCATGGCGATGTCGAGCTGAAAGGAGTTGCCGCGCTGCGGATCACCGCTCCACCGGGCGGCTTCGCGCCAGCTCGGCGGTGTCGGACCGAATTCGTCGTCGGTCAGCGGCAGCCCGCGCACGATGGTCGCGCCCGAGGGGCTCGCGGGCGGGCGCATGGCGATCCGGACCGATTCGGGCAGCTCGCGGGCGCCCGCTTCGATCAGCGCGATCAGCGCCGGATCCGTCAGTCTTCGCGTCAGGCGTGCCGCGCCGCCGGAGCCGAGATCGACTGTGCTACAAATCTCACGCGCGAGCTCACGCACCGCGCGCCCGGCGTCCGGGGGCAGCTCGCGTCGTTCGATGCCTTGCGGGTGAAGCGTCATACGTTCGGAGAGAACGCTTTTCACCGGGGATTCCCTTCTTCGCATCGGGTCGAAAAGCGGGTGGGGACGATTCGATCTGCGAAGCTAGTGCCTCTCGCGCGCTTAAGCAAGGCTAACCTAAGCGAGTCGGAAAAATAGCGAAAACGCATCGAAAAGCCTAGATCTCGCCCGGGGCGTGTGCCGGACATTCGTCGGCAACTGTCGTCCCGCCGTCGCGTCCGTGTGCTGATTGGCGGATACGCACTGGTAGGCGGCGTATTTAGGCTAGCCTGTCCTAGCCTTGTAGTGTCGGGTCTCAGGCCCGCAGTGAACGATGAGGGAAGGCGACACCGATGGGTTTCAACCGACGGCAACTTCTGCGCTCCAGTGCCGGAGTCGGCGCGCTACTTTTCGTCGCGGCGTGTACCGACAGTGCCGATCCGAGCGGCCCCGCGCGGCGCGGCGGCACCCTGCGCGTCGGTGCGCTCGGCACCGCGGCGCGCATCGAACGCGACCCGCACGCGAACCTCAGCAACGACAGCGATTTCCTGATCACGTCGCTGGTCTACGACGCGCTGACCGTATCGGGTGACAAGCCGAATACCGTTGCACGCCTTGCGAGTTCGTGGGAGCCGGACGCGGCGCAGCGGCGCTGGGCGTTCACGATCGCCGAGGGCGCCACCTTCCACGACGGCGCGCCGGTTACCGCCGACGACGTGGTGTGGTCGCTGCGCCGACTGCGCTCGGTGGGCGGCGCGTCGAAGATGCCCGTGGCGGCCGAGGACATCACCGCCGACGGCCCGAACCGGGTTGTGCTCACCGTGCCGGAGCCGAATACCCAACTGCCCCTGCTGGTTCGGTTGATGACCTTCACTGTGAGAAAAGACACTACGGACTTCACCAAGGCCAACGGCACCGGCCCGTTCCGGCTCGAGTCCTTCCAGGGCGGCAACGCGCGGCTGGTGCGCAACGAGAACTGGCATGGCGCGGGCGCGGAACCGCGACTGCCGTTGCTCGACGCCATCGAGGTGACGATGTTCGAAAGCGTGACGGCACTGGGCAATGCGGTGCTCGGCGGGCAGATCGATCTGGCGTCCAATGTCGGCGCGATCGCGGGCCGCACCGCCGAAGGTCGCGGCGATCTCCGTGTGGTGCGGCGCGCGAACGACACCATGCTCGGTGTGGCCATGCGCGCCGCCGACGGTCCGTTCGCCGATCCGCGGGTGCGCGCCGCGGTGCGCCTCGGTGTCGACCGAAAGGCGTTGGTGGATCAGGTGCATTCGGGCTATGGCACGATCGCCAACGACGTCCTCGGCACCGCCGACCCGACCTACGACACCAGCATTCCGCAGCGGACGCGCGATATCGAGCGAGCGAAAACCCTGCTGCGCGAGGCCAGTTTCGACACCGGTCGCAGCTACCCGCTGGTGACGAAGCCGGAGGCGCCCGGCGAAGTGGAGTCTGCGAAGGTGATCGCCACCCAGCTGGCCGACATCGGCCTCCGGTTGGACGTGGTCGAGCAGGAGTCCAACGCCTTCTACGACCGCACCTGGTTGCAGGCCCCGCTCTACACCGTCTCGTGGGGCACCAACGATTCGACGATGTTTTACGCGAGCAAACTCATGTCGAGTGGCTCCAACCGCAACGAAACCGCCTTCAAGGACGCGGAATTCGACACAGCCACCGCGGCGGCGCTGGCTGCCTCCGATCCCGCCGAGCTCGAAAAGGCGAGTCGCCGTGTGCAAGCCATCCAGCACGAGCGCGGCGGCTATCTGGTGTGGGGCATGGCCGACGGTATCGATATCGCCACCAGCGCCGTGCGCGACCTGCCGACGCTCGGCGGCTTCGGACGGGTGCAGCTCGAACGGGTCTGGTTGGCGTGACGACCTTCGCCCGACTTCTGCTCCGGCGCGTCGCCCTGCTGCTGGCACTGCTCGCCGCGGTGTTCGTGGCCGTGGATCTGTTGCCGGGCAATACAGCCCGCGCGGTCCTCGGCAGGGAGGCGACGCCGGAGCAGGTCGCGGCGAAGGAGCGCGAGCTCGGACTCGACCGGCCGCTCGTCGTGCGGTTCCTTGACTGGATCTCCGGCGTCGCGACCGGCGATTTCGGCCGCACCGCGCGCGGCAGGTCGATCAACGAGTTGCTCGCGGACAAGTTTCCGCCGACTCTGCTGCTCGGCGGCATCGCGCTCACCGTGACAGTGGTCGCGTCGCTGCTCCTCGGCGCCTGGTGGGCGACGCGTTCGCGCGGCGTCGCGGCGCGGCTGTTGCAGCCGGGCAGCACGGTGGCCGCGGCCGTTCCGGAGTTCGTACTGGCGACCTTGCTGATCATGGTGTTCTCATTGGCCACGGGATGGCTACCCGCGGTTACCATCACCGGCCGCTCCGGCTTCCCGGTGAGCGCGGACATGCTGGTGCTGCCGGTACTCGCGCTCGCCATCCCGCAGATCGGCTGGAACACCAGGGTGGTGCGCGCCGCGCTGGCCGACGCCGCCCGCGCACCGCACGTGGAAAGCGCGGTGCTGGACGGACTTTCGACGCCGCACGTGCTGACCCGTTACCTGGTGCCGTTCGCCGCGCCGACCATCGTCGCCAGCTTCGCCACGACCGTCGGCATGCTGCTCGGCGGCGCGCTGGTGGTCGAGACCATCTTCAACTATCCGGGGCTCGGCGCGGTGCTCGCCGGGTCGGTGGCCGACCGGGACACGTCGGTGGTCGCGGCGGTGGTCGCGCTGTCGGGCGTGGTCATCATGCTGATGCTCGCCGTCGCGGACGGTATTCGGGCGTGGTCGCTGCGGGGGCGGCGATGAGAAAGGGGACGCGATGACCCGGCTTCGACTGCTGACGGTGCTGCCCGCGCTGCTGATGATCCTCCTCGCCGTGCTCGGCCCGAGTCTCGCGCCGCGATCCGCCGAGCGAGCGGTGGGGATACCGTTCGCCGACCCGAGCGCCGACGCCTGGCTCGGCACCGATCGGCTCGGTCGCGACGTGCTGAGCCATCTGCTGTACGGCGGCTGGGGTCTGCTGCTGCTCGCCGCCGTGATCGCGGTACTCGTGACCGCGGTGTCGAGTGTGCTCGGCGCGATCGCCGCGCTGCGGCCGCGGGTCGGTGGGCTGATCGAGACAGCAACGGATTTCGCCATGCTCGTCCCCGCGGTACTCGGTATCCTGCTCGTGCTCACGAGCTGGCCGGACGCCGGTGTCTACGGGCTGATCGTGGTCGCGCTGCTGTTCGGGGCGCCGTACTGCGCAAGGGTTTTCACTGCCGCTGCGGCAGGCGTCGCGGCCAGCGGCTACGTCGAAGCCGCACGTGCGAGCGGAGAAACTCTCGCCCACTTGGTTTTCCGTGAAGTACTGCCGAACCTTCGTGAAGTGCTCGCCGCCCAGCTGGGCTTGCGCTTCGTCGCCGCCGTCTACCTGGTCAGCACCGCTTCCTTTCTGCACCTGCCGACGACCCTCGGCGCGAGCAACTGGGCGGTGATGGTCCGTGACAATGCCTCCGGCATGCTGCTCAACCCGTGGTCGGTGCTGGCGCCGAGCCTGGCGATCGCCATCGTGGCGGTCAGCGTCAACCTCGCGGTCACCGAATTCGGCCGTGGTACACGGATCTCGGCGATCGTGGACACGGCGTCTCTGCGTCAGGGTGACAGCCCAGGACCGGCAGAGAGCGCGGTGTTCGCCGAGGGCGCCGACGTCGGCATCCGTTCGTCGTCGGCGAAGTTGTCGGTGGACTCCGGACGGCACAACGGTTCCGGTGCGAACGCGCTCCCCGAGACGGCGACCACGGCGGCGCGCCGCGAGCACCTCGGTTCTACAGCGGCGTCCGTGGCCTCGACGCCGGTGGACGAGTCAGCCGTCGTCGCAGCCGATGGACTCGGCTCCGGCTCTGCGCACTCGGCGCCCGCTCGGTCCGGGCCAGAGTCATCCGGCGGCCACCCACGGCCCGCTGATGGGTCGACAGCGACTCCGCACTCCGACGGTGCCGGTGCGGCGGCAGGCTCCAGGTGCGAGGTGCCCACGCGCGAACGATCTGTCGTTCCGGACGACGTCGGCGTGAACTCGAAGACTGCACGAGCCCACCAGGATCCGAGTGGTGGCCGTGCGTTCCCCGCTGCCTGGGCAGAGACACCGGAGACATCCGATGGGGTCGATGCCACTGGAGCAGCCGAGGGTGGCAACTCGATCGCTAGCGAGCCGGACTCGATCGTGATCGTCGACGGACTCTTCGTGCGAGGGCAGGCGGGGCAGGAGTTGGTCGGGCCCGTTTCCTTCCGGATGCGGCCGGGCACGGTGACCGCGCTCACCGGGCCGTCGGGATCGGGCAAGACGACCGTGATGCGGGCGCTGCTCGGCCACTTGCCGTCCGGAGCGGTGCTGGCGGCGGGCACGGTCACGGTGGCCGAACAATCGGTGTTCGCACTGGATCCGGCGCAGCTGCGGCGTTTTCGGCGTACGCGCGTCACCTACGTCGGACAGGACCCCGGCTCCGCGTTGAATCCGCTCATGCGCGTGCGGACCCTGCTCGCCGAAGTCGCACAGGATCGCTCCGAGTCGGCCCTCCTGGAAGCCTTGGCGGCGGTCGGTCTCTCCGCCGAGCACCTGCGCCGCCGCCCCGGCGAACTCTCGGGCGGTCAGCAACGCCGAGTCGCATTGGCCCGAGCCCTGGTCCGCCGCACCGACATCGTGGTGCTCGATGAACCGTTGGCCGGACTGCACGGCGCCCTGCGCGCCGAAATAGCCAGCCTGCTGGTCGATCTCGCGCAACGCGGCACCACGATCCTGCTCTCCGGCCACGACACCGCCGCCATCCACGCCATCGCCGACCAGGTGATCGAGGTAGGCACCCACCCGACGCCGCACCCCGCAACCGCGCCAGATCTCCCCGCGAACCGCCCTCTTCCGGCGTGGCCCAGCACCGGGCCGAATTGGCACGCGGCCGCCGCTCCGCCGCCTCCCATCGCCGCGCCGAATGGGCACGCGGCCGCCGCTCCGCCGTCGCCCTCCGCTGGACCGGATGCGCATGCGGCCAGCCTTCCGTCCTCGCCTGCCGCCGCACCGAATGCGCTACCGGCCAACACACTTCCGCCGGTGGACACGCACCGATCCGATGCCGATGCCGATGCCGCCGACAGCGACACCGTCGACACCGGTTCGTCGCCGCAGGCAGACGCCGATCGCTCCACCGCTGCGCCGACCGCAGTCGGGTCAACGTCCGTCGGGAAGGCGCAGCACGATGTGCGCGCGGTGCCGGAAACCGACGCCGATCACTCCACCGCTGCGCCGACCGCAGTCGGGCCAACGCCCGTCGGGAAGGCGCGCAACGATGTCCGCGCGGCGTCGCAGACCGAGGCGGGTCCGCCGCGGGAGGACCTCGCCGATCCGTCGCACCGCACCGCCTCTGCGATGCATGACGGGGATGCAGCCGCCCACGCCCACGCCGCCGCCCACACCCACGCGGACGCCGCCGCCGCCGACGCCCACGCCCACGCAGACGCCGCCGCCCACACCGACGCAGACGCCGCCGCCCACGCCCACACCCACGCGGACGCCGCAGGCAACGAGACCGTCGCCGCCGGTCCGTCGGCACACCCGGACACCGGCTCTGCTTCCGCCTCTGCCGCAACCGGACCGCACCCGCCGCGCACTACCGACGGCAACGGAATTGGATCGGATGCCCGCCCGCACAAGGCACCCACCGAGCGGTCGGACACGGCGGCGAAACACTCGGCCGAACCCGCGCTCGGTAACCCACAACCCCCGATCGCCCTGCGCGCCAACGGCATCAGCGCCACCATCGGAGAACACCGAGTCCTCGCTGACATAGACCTCGCGCTCACCGCCGGCTCCGCGCTCGCGGTCGTGGGCGCTTCCGGCGCGGGCAAGACCACCCTCGCCAGGGTGATCGCCGGTCTCCGCGCGGCGGAGGGTGGCTCGCTGCTGCTGGCGGACAACCCGATCGAGATCGGTGGCAAGCGGCGCATCGGGCGCGGCGGCGACGGTATTCAACTCGTTCCGCAGAACCCGATGTCGGCGCTGAACCCGCGCCGCACCGTCGCCCAAACCCTCGGCAGACCGCTGCGCCGAATCGCGCGTGTGCGGAAAAGCGCTGCGCCGCAACGGATCACCGAACTCCTCGACGCCGTGGAGCTGCCCGCGGAGTTGGCGGCGCGCTACCCGCACGAACTGTCCGGCGGCCAACGCCAGCGGGTGGCGCTCGCCCGCGCCCTCGCCGCCGAGCCCTCGGTGCTGATCTGCGACGAGATCACCTCGGCCCTCGATCACGCGACCGCGGCCTCGATCATGGCCCTGCTGGACCGGATTCGCGCCGACCGAGGCACCGCCCTGCTCGTGATCACCCACGACATGAATCTGGTCGCCGGGCACTGCGCCGAACTGGTCGTGCTCGATCGGGGCCGCATCGTCGAATCCGGCCGCACCGCCGAGGTACTCGCGAATCCCGTCGAACAGGCCACCCACGATCTGCTGGTCTGAGCGGGCGGTGACCCGCGCCACGCCGCGAACCCCGAACTACCAGGGGTGATCTTCGCGACCGAGGAAATCGACCGGGAGCACTCCGGCGGATCTGGATGATGGAAGAGTGCTCCCGAAGAAGACCGGCGCCGTGGCCGCCGCGCTGCTGGCCGTAGTGCTCGCCGGCTGCGGCATCGGCCCCGATCTGCCGCCCATTCCCGAAGGCATCCCGCCCGGTCCCGGCACCCCGCTGCCGCTGATCGACGTGGACGGACCCGGCCGCACCGCACTGCAATTGCGCGGCTGGGCGGGAGACCAGGCCGACACGCTCGGCATCCCGCAGGTCGCGCTGGAGGCCTACGGCTACGCCGCCGCGGTGATGGCCAGGTCGCGGCCCGACTGCGGCATCACGTGGACCACCATCGCGGGCATCGCCAGCGTCGAGAGCAAGCACGGCACCCACCGCGGGTCCGACGTCGACGAGTACGGCACCGTCGTCCCGCCGATCATCGGCATCCCGCTGGACGGCGCGCCGGGCGTCGCGCTGATCCGCGACACGGACGGCGGAAGGCTGGACGGCGACGAGACCTACGATCGCGCGGTCGGTCCGCTGCAATTCATCCCGGAGACATGGAAGCGCTGGGGCGTGGACGCCAACGGCGACGGTGTGATCGACCCGCAGAACATCGATGACGCCGCGCTCACCGCCGCCCGCTACCTGTGCGCCAGCGGCGGCGATCTCACCTCCGAACGCGGTTGGCAGCAGGCGCTGATGACCTACAACCAGTCCACCCGCTACCTGCTCACCGTTCGCGACCGCGCCGCCGCCTACAGCGTGGGCCGCCGGGTCTGAGCGCTGGGCCGCGCGGTGCGCCGGAGTGCCGGTTACCTCGTACGCGGCGGGGGCGCTAGGCTCGGCACCGCACGGCCCATCCGTGAGACCTACCGTGCCAGCAGCCGAAGGAGTGTCGTTTTCGTGGCCATCATCGAACAGGTCGGAGCTCGCGAGATCCTGGATTCGCGCGGTAACCCCACTGTCGAGGTCGAGATCGCCCTCGACGACGGCACGCTGACCCGCGCCGCTGTCCCGTCCGGCGCCTCCACCGGTGAGCACGAGGCCGTCGAGCTGCGCGACGGCGGCGACCGCTACCTGGGCAAGGGCGTGCAGAAGGCCGTCGAGGGCGTCCTCGACGAGATCGCGCCCGCCGTCATCGGCCTGGACGCGGTCGAGCAGCGCACCGTCGACCAGGCGCTGCTTGACCTGGACGGCACCCCGGACAAGTCCCGCCTCGGCGCGAACGCCCTGCTCGGCGTCTCGCTCGCCGTGGCACGCGCCGCCGCCGAGTCCTCGGGCCTGGAGCTGTTCCGCTACCTGGGCGGTCCGAACGCGCACGTGCTTCCGGTCCCGATGATGAACATCCTCAACGGTGGCGCGCACGCCGACACCGGCGTCGACGTCCAGGAGTTCATGGTCGCCCCGATCGGCGCGCCGACCTTCAAGGAGTCGCTGCGCTGGGGCGCCGAGGTCTACCACGCGCTGAAGTCGGTGCTGAAGGCCAAGGGCCTGGCCACCGGCCTCGGTGACGAGGGCGGCTTCGCTCCCGACGTGGCGGGCACCCGCGAGGCGCTCGACCTGATCAGCACCGCGATCGCCAAGACCGGCCTGAAGCTTGGCAGCGACGTCGCGCTGGCGCTGGACGTCGCGGCCACCGAGTTCTACACCGCCGGTAGCGGTTACAAGTTCGAGGGCGCCGTCCGCAACGCCGCCGAGATGGCCCAGTTCTACGCCGACCTGCTCACCGCCTACCCGCTGGTCTCCATCGAAGACCCGCTGTCGGAGGACGACTGGGACGGCTGGGTCGCGCTGACCGACCAGATCGGCGACAAGATCCAGCTGGTCGGCGACGACCTGTTCGTCACCAACCCGGAGCGTCTGGAAGAGGGCATCACCAAGGGCGCGGCCAACGCGCTGCTGGTGAAGGTCAACCAGATCGGCACCCTGACCGAGACGCTGGACGCCGTCGAGCTGGCGCACCGCAACGGCTACAAGACGATGATGTCGCACCGGTCCGGCGAGACCGAGGACACCACCATCGCCGACCTCGCCGTCGCGGTCGGCAGCGGCCAGATCAAGACCGGCGCGCCCGCCCGTAGCGAGCGGGTCGCCAAGTACAACCAGCTGCTGCGCATCGAGGACGCACTGGGCGACTCCGCCCGTTACGCGGGTGACGTGGCGTTCCCGCGCTTCGCGTTCGAGGGCTGACAGCCGCGGTGCGAGCGACGGGCCCGGAGGCGGCGGCCTTCGTGACCACGCAGGGCCCCGGGAGCACCGCAGAGTGATACAGGGAGCGGTATGACCGAGCGACGTGCGCGTGGGACCAGTCCGGCCGGACGTGGGGACCGCCGCACGTCGCGTGCCGCTCGCTCACGCCCGAGGGCGGGCGCGGACACCGAGACCGCGGCCCGTCCCGCCGCGGTCAAACGCACGCGCAGGCGCACCGAGACCGCGGAGAAGAAGGCGCGACCGCGCAAGATTGCCCCGCGCGCCGGAGCGGACAAGCACGAGCGCACCATCCTCGGCTTGTCCACCGGCAAGGCGGTGATCCTCGCGGTCGTGGTGTGCGCGCTGGCGCTGACGCTGTCCGTGCCGATGCGCACGTACTTCAGCCAGCGCGCCGAGGCCGCGCAGCTGGCCCAGGAGCGCAATCAGCTGGAGACCGATCTGGCCCGGCTGCGGGATCGCCGTGCGCAGCAACAGGATCCGGCCTACATCCGCTCGGAGGCCAGGGACCGGTTGCGTCTGGTGATGCCGGGGGAGACGCCCTACATCGTGCAGGTGCCTGGTATCGAGGCACCGCCGCGTCCCGCTGCGCCGCCGCGCTCCAAGGCGCCGGACCCGTGGTACACGGACCTGTGGCGGACCCTCTCCGAACCGCAGCCCGCGCCCGCCGCCGAAACGACGACGCCCGCCCCGCCAGGACCGGAAGGACCCAGGTGACCGCACCGACAGACCGCGATCTGGAGATCATCGCCGAACAGCTCGGCCGTGCGCCGCGCGGCGTGCTCGCCGTCGCCTACCGCACACCGGACGGGCTGCCCGCGGTGGTCAAGACCGCGCCGCGGTTGCCGGACGGCACCCCCTTCCCGACGCTGTACTACCTGACCGATCCCCGGCTGACCGCCGAGGCGAGCAGGCAGGAATCGGCGGGCGTGATGCGCGAGATGACCGAGCGCCTCGGCCGCGATCCGGAACTGGCCGCGGCCTACCGCGCCGCCCACGAGAGCTACCTGGCCGAGCGGAACGCGATCGAATCGCTCGGCACCGACTTCACCGGCGGCGGCATGCCCGACCGGGTCAAGTGCCTGCATGTGCTCATCGCGCACAGCTTGGCAAAGGGGCCCGGCGTCAACCCGTTCGGCGACGAGGCGGTGGCGCTGGCCGCCGAGCACGGACTGCGCGGCACCGCCATCCCGGCCGACTGGCCGACGTACCAGCCCGAGGACGGAGCACACCATGAGTGACCGGGTCGCCGCCATCGACTGCGGAACGAACTCCATCCGACTGTTGATCGCCGACGTGCTCGAGAACGGCCGCCTCGCCGACGTGCACCGGGAGATGCGGATCGTCCGGCTCGGCCAGGGCGTCGACGCGACGGGTTCGCTGGCGCCCGAGGCGATCGAACGCACCAGGGTCGCGCTCGCGGAATACACCCGGATGATGCGGGAAGCCGGTGTCGCGCGGGTGCGGATGGTCGCCACCTCCGCGACCCGCGACGCGTCCAACCGCGAGGACTTCTTCGCCATGGCCCGCGCCGAACTCGGCACCGTGGTGCCCGGCGCGGAGGCCGAGGTGATCACCGGCGACGAAGAGGCGCGTCTGTCGTTCACCGGCGCGATCGGCGAATTGTCAAGCGCGGCAGGGCCGTTCGTCGTCGTCGATCTGGGCGGCGGCTCCACCGAGCTGGTCTTCGGTGACGCCGACGGCGTGCACGCCGCGTTCTCCGCCGACATCGGCTGTGTGCGGATCACCGAGCGCTGCCTGCCCGGCGACCCGCCCACCGCCGAACAGGTCTCCGCCGCACGCGAATTCGCCACCGAGCGGCTCGCGGAGGCCTTCGCCGAGGTGCCCGTCGAGAACGCGCACACCTGGGTCGGCGTCGCGGGCACCATGACCACGATCGCCGCCGTCGCTCTCGACCTGCCCGAATACGACTCGGAGCGGGTGCATTTGACCGCGCTCACGCTGGATCAGGTTCGCGAGGTCTGCGACCGGCTGATCGGGATGAACCACGACCAGCGCGCCGCGCTCGGCCCTATGCACCCCGGCCGGGTCGACGTGATCGGCGGCGGCGCCGTCATCACCGAGGTGCTCGCCTACGAACTGGCTCGGCGCGCGAACATCACCGAACTGATCGTCAGCGAGCACGACATCCTGGACGGCATCGCCCTGTCCATCGCCTGACCGATCCCGCGCGTAAGCGGTGCGGCGACAAGCGAATTCGTCGCGTCGCTACTCCATCGGCCGAACCGTGGCCCGCGCGCTCGCCGTGGGCGGTGACCGACCGCCGAGTTGTCGCGAATCGAACCGCTCGAGCTGTCGTGCAAGCCGACCGCGATCTAGGCGGGCGGTGATGCGATCAGCAGCAATGCCGCCGCACGCAGATCGGGGCGCGGTCCTTCGCCGTACAACTCGCTGAGGGCGATCTCGGCGGCCATGGCGACGAGCAGGTGCGCGACAGCCGCCGGGTCCGCCCAACCGACCGAGGCGAGATCGGGTTCGATCGCCGCGGCCGCCGACCGGTTGCGTGCGTGTACCTCGTCGAGCAGGTCGGTGTCGGTGCGCGATTGGGCGAGAAAGGCTTTCGTTCCTCTGGTCGCCAGGCAGGCGTCGAGGTAGGCGAGCACCCCGGTACGCAGCCGCTCCATGCCGGGCGGCAGGTCGGCGGTCGCGGCGGCCACGGTCGCGTTCAGCTCGTCGTGATAGCGGCGGTGCAGCGCGACGACGTAGCTGCGCCTATCCGAAAAGTGGTGGTAGAAGGTGCCTTTCGCCATTCCGGCGAGCTCGACCACCGCGTTGATCGATAGGCCGCGCAGCCCCTTGTCCTCGGCGACCTGTGCGCCAGCGGTCAGCAGGGCGGTGCGACCTGGCTCGGCCGGACGTGGCATGCGGGTTCCTTTCGTCGTCCCTCTTTCGCAGATCCTACCGACCCGCTACGGTGTGACCGACCGGTCGGTCACGACGGATCGACGGTACCTCACGAGGAGATCGACCATGCGAACTTCCCGACGATGGATCGCGGTCGTCGCGGTCGCGGTGGCCATGGTGGCGGGCTGGCCCGCGGGTCCTGCGGTGGCCGAGGAGCTACCGACCTACAGCTATCTGTCCGGCCTCGCCGCCCAGCTCATGGGCCCTAGCCAGGCGCCGCCCGGCGCCAACGACTGGTCCTGCCGACCGAGCGAGGCGCACCCGAACCCGGTGGTGCTGCTGCACGGACTGAGCAACGACACCATCACCTGGAACACCCTCTCGCCGGTGCTCGCCGCCGCGGGGCACTGCGTCTTCTCCACCACCTACGGCACCGGGCCGCTCGGTCCGATCGGCGCCGTGGCGCCCATCGCGGACAGCGCCCGGCAGATCGCGGACTTCATCGACCGGGTCCGGGCCGCGACCGGTGCGCGGCAGGTCGACCTCGTCGGCCACTCGATGGGCGGCGCGATTCCCTTCTACTACCTGAACCACCTGGGCGGCGTGCCGAACATCGATGACTACATCGCGCTGGCCGCGCCCCTGCACGGATCGACACTCAGCGGTACCGACACGCTGTTCTCCTCGGTGCTCGACGCATTCGGGGTGCGCGAGGAGGTCGCCGACCGCTGCGGTCCCTGTCAGGTGTCGCCGGGATCGCCGTATCTGGACGTCCTCAATCCGGACCCGGCGATCGCGCCCGACATCGACTTCACGACCATCGTCACCCGATACGACCAGATCGCCACGCCGTACACCACCGGATTGCTCGACGGCCCCAACGTTCGCAACATCGTCCTACAGGATCTGTGCGCGACGGACTACACCGAACACTACGAACTGACGGCCGACCCGGTGGCCGTGCGTGAAGTGCTGAACGCCCTCGACCCGGCGAATGCCCGACCCGCCGAATGCGCGGTGGTGCTGCCTTACGTCGGTCCCGTCGGCCGATAACGCTCGTCGGCGCGGCCCACGATGAGGGCGGCCAGCCGGGCAAGCGACTCCTGGTTGCGCAATTTCAGCATCGCCCGCTGCAGTTGGCTCGGCAGCAGCTTGCCCGGCCCGCTCATGGCGTGTTCGGTCATCCGAATGTGCGTGGTGTTGGGCTGAATCTCGGTGAGCTCCAGCAAGATTCGGGCGGAGCCGACCGGCCACAGGCGGGCCTCCAGCTCGATAAGCCGCGGCGGATCGACGTCGCGGACGGTGGTGTGGTCCCGCACGTTCAGCGGCCACAGGCCGACGCTGTGGTGAATCCGGGTGCCCACATCGGGCCAACCGGGATCGACCTCCCTGATGTGTGAGGCCCCGACCACCCAGCTGGAATACAACCAGCCGTCGGCGAGGACAGCGAAGGCCTGTTCGGGGTCGACCGGCACGGTCAGTTCGGCATCCAACATGTGCGCATCGCTTCCTTCCGGCTTCGACTGTCACGTTGCTGGGATCTCGCTCGTCCGCTTATCCAGGGTAGGCGGGAACCCCTACGGCCGCGCGGCAATGCGCCTCCGCTATCCCTGCCGTGGGTAAACGCCGCCCCAATGCCTGGGGACAGGTGAGTTGCTGCACAGTTGCAATTTGTGTCAAGGTGCTCTGCATGTCCCAAGTAGTGGAATCCGAGCGGCCGATCCCGGCTCGGACTCTGTTCGGCCACCCGATCGGATTGGCGAACCTGTTCGGCGTCGAGCTGTGGGAGCGGTTCTCCTTCTACGGCATGGTCACCATCCTCGGGTACTACCTGTATTACTCGGTGACCGACGGCGGACTCGGGCTGGAGCAGAGCACCGGCGTCGGCATCGTCGGCGCGTACGGCGGCCTGGTGTATCTGTCCACCGTGCTCGGCGGTTGGATCGCCGATCGGCTGCTCGGGATGGAGCGGACCGTCTTCTACGGCGGCGTGGTCGTCATGGCCGGGCACATCGCCCTCGCGGTGCTGCCTGGGCTGGCGGGTGTCGGCGTCGGTCTCGTCCTGGTGGCCCTCGGCAGCGGCGCGCTGAAGGCGAACGCCTCCTCACTGCTCGGCACGCTCTACCCGAAGGACGACGCCCGCATCGACGGCGGCTTCACCCTCTTCTACCTCGGCATCAACATCGGCGCGTTCACCGGACCGTTGCTGACCGGCCTGCTCCAGACCCACCTCGGCTTCCACTACGGTTTCGGCGCCGCCGCCATCGGCATGGCGCTCGGCCTCACCCAGTACGTGGTCTTCCGGCGAAACCTGGGCAACGCGGGCCGCGAGGTGCCGAACCCGTTGCCGCGCAGCGCGATCTGGCCCGCCGTCGGCGTGGTGCTCGGCGCCGCGGTGGTCGTCGTCGTGGCCTTCGCGACCGGGCTGGTCACGCTGGAGAGCCTGCCCGAGGCGACGACGGTGGTGATTGCCGTGGCCTCGCTCGGGTATTTCGCCGTCATGCTCACCAGCGCCAAGGTCGCACCCGTCGAACGAAGCAGGGTGCGGGCGTTCATCCCGCTGTTCCTCGCCAACGCGGTGTTCTGGTCGTTGTTCCAGCAGATCTTCACGGTGCTCGCCGTCTACTCCGATGAGCGGATGAACTGGAGCATCTTCGGCTGGACCGCCCCGTCCAGCTGGATCGGCTCGGTGGAGCCGGTGTGGATCATCACGCTCTCGCCGTTGTTCGCGCTGCTGTGGACCAAGCTCGGCAACCGCGCGCCGAGCACGCCGCGCAAGTTCGCGCTCGGCGTCGTCGGAATGGGTCTGTCGTTCCTACTGTTCGTGCCGCTCGCCGGATTCGACGACAAGTCGGTGCCCGCGCTGGCGGTTCTGGTGATCATGGCCGGGTTCGCTGTCTCCGAGCTGCTGCTCTCGCCGATCGGGCTCGCGGTCACCACCCAGCTCGCCCCCGAGGCGTTCCGGGCGCAAATGATGGCGTTGTACTTCTTTTCCGTCGGTATCGGTACGTCGATGTCGGGCGTTCTTGCTCGTTTTTACGCCCCTGAGCACGAAGTCGCCTACTTTGGCATCACCGGGGCCGTGGCGATAACGGTGGGACTGATCGTCGCGGCACTGGGACCGTGGATCAGTCGCTACATGGCCGGCGTCCACTAGCAAACCGGCGGCACCCGGCAATCCCGGCGTCCTGCCTCATCAGTAAGGAGAACACGTGGCGATTTCGAGCTCTTCTCGGCGAGATGGCCTATTTCGAACGAAGTCCGTCGAGCAATCGATTCGCGATACCGACGAGCCGGACTCGAAACTACGCAAAGATCTGACCGCTTGGGATCTCACCATTTTCGGTGTCGCCGTCGTCGTCGGCGCTGGCATCTTCACACTCACCGCCCGCACCGCGGGAAACGTTGCGGGACCGTCGGTTTCGCTGGCCTTCGTGTTCGCCGCCATCGCCTGCGGCCTGACCGCGCTGTGCTACGCCGAGTTCGCCTCCACCGTGCCGGTGGCGGGCAGCGCCTACACCTACTCCTACGCCACCTTCGGTGAGCTCGCCGCGTGGATCATCGGCTGGGACCTGATCCTCGAGTTCGCGCTCGCCGCCGCGGTGGTGGCCAAGGGCTGGTCGCAGTACCTCGGGCAGGTGATGGGCACCGGGCCCGCCGTCGTAGAGCTCGGGCCGGTGACCTTCGACTGGGGCGCGGTCAGCCTGATCACGGTGCTCGGCATTCTGCTCGCCGTCGGCACCAAGCTGTCGTCCCGGGTGTCGGCGATCGCGGTCGCCATCAAACTCGGCGTCATCGCCGTGGTGCTCGTCGTCGGCGTGACCTACTTCGACAAGTCGAACCTCTCGCCCTACATCCCGCCGTCCGAGCCGGGCGCTGGCGGCGAGGGCATCCGCCAGTCGCTTTTCTCCTTCCTGACCGGCGCGGGCAACAGCAACTTCGGCTGGTACGGCCTGCTCGCGGCGGCCAGCCTGGTGTTTTTCGCGTTCATCGGGTTCGACGTCGTCGCCACCACCGCGGAGGAGACCAAGAACCCGCAGCGCAACGTGCCGCGCGGCATCCTCGGCTCGCTGCTGATCGTCACCGTGCTCTACGTCGCCGTCTCGCTGGTGCTCACCGGCATGGTTCCCTACACCGAGCTGTCCGGCGACGACGCGACGCTCGCGACGGCGTTCGCACTGCACGGCGCGGACTGGGCGAAGAACATCATCTCCATCGGCGCGCTCGCCGGCCTGACCACCGTCGTCATGGTGATGTACCTGGGACAGACCCGCGTGCTGTTCGCCATGGCGCGCGACGGACTGCTGCCCAAGCAGCTCGCGCACACCGGTTCCAAAGGCACGCCCGTCCGGCTGACCGTCATCGTCGGCGTGGCCTGCGCGTTGCTCGCCGGTTTCGTGGACTTCGGCACCCTGGAGGAAATGGTCAACATCGGCACGCTGTTCGCCTTCGTGCTGGTCTCGCTCGGCGTGCTCGTCCTGCGTCGCACCCGACCCGACCTGCCGCGCGGCTTCCGCGTCCCGCTGGTCCCGCTCATCCCGATCCTCGGCGTGCTCTCCTGCCTGTGGCTGATGCTCAACCTCTCCGTCGAGACCTGGCTGCGCTTCATCGTCTGGATGCTGCTCGGCTTCGTGGTCTACTTCGCCTACAGCCGCAGGAACTCCCTGCTCGGCAAGAGTCTCGCCGAATGACCCGGCCGCCGTGCCCCGCCCTCTCGGCCGGGCACGGCGTATCCTGAACCCCCGCCGATCCCACAACCCGAGACCCGCCGCGCCACCAATTCCGGTACAGCCGTACGAGTCGGTAGGCTGACCACACGCCCCTATAGCCCAATTGGCAGAGGCAGTGGACTTAAAATCCATTCAGTGTCGGTTCGAGTCCGACTGGGGGCACTGTTTCGTCGGCTCGCCGCTGTATTTGCGGCCGAGTGGGTGCCCAAGGAAGTTTTGCCCAGGGAATTCGGGGGGTTGAGCAGGGGGATTTCGCGTAACGGGGTTCGGTCGCCGCCGATGTCACAAGCGGATCTCGGGGAGCGGAAGGCGGGCCATGCGGATTTCCCTGAAAAGTGTTGTGGCGCTGGGTATCACATTTGGAATGTGGGTGGTAGCCGGTGGTTTCGGTGGCACCGCCGCGGCGGAGACGGGCGGGTTGAAGTACTGCGCGGTGAGTCAGGGGCGGCAGTTCGAGACGGCGACTCCGGAGGAGGTCGGGCTCGACTCCGTGACGCTGGGTAGGGCGATCGCGGCGGCTTCTTCGCCGAATCGGCTGAATTTCAAGGTGTTTCGGAACAATTGTCTGATCGCGTCGGGGCCGCGGAACGGGTTGAGTGGGGCGGTGCCGTGGAACCTGTGGAGTGCGACCAAGAGCGTGGTTTCGCTGGTCGCGGGCGTTGCCGTGGACGAAGAGCTGCTGCGGCTCGACGATCCCATCGACAACTATCTGCCGCCCGGACTCGGCGATGCGGAACATCGGGGGATCCGCGTTCGGAACCTACTCACCGAGTCGTCGGGGATCGATGTCGCGGTGGTGTCCGAGGGGGTGACCGGGCTGGTGGAACTGGATTCCAATGTGGTCGCCCAGGCTTTGGCGATGCCGATCGAGTATCCACAGGGCACGAAATGGCAGTACAGCCAGCGCGCCGTCGATCTCATCGCCTACGTGGTGCAGCAGGCGGTCGGCGAGGATTTTCAAGCCTATGCGCAGCGTAAACTCTTCGACCCGTTGGGTATTCGGGCCAGCGACTATTACTGGGCACGTGATCGCAGCGGAAACACCTACGGCTACGCGCATCTGGTGATGGCACCCGACGATTTCGCGAAACTCGGTCTGCTGGTCGCCAATCGAGGAAACTGGGGTAGCACTCGGATCGTTTCGGAGGACTACCTGGCGCAGGCTTCGGAACCTTCGCCGTCGCACGAGTGCTACGGCTTCTTGTTCGTCGTCAACGGTCCCGGCTGCGCGCCGGAATTCCCCGCTCTGCCGACCGACGCGGTGAAGATGAGCGGCATGATGCGCCAGGACAACTACATCGTCCCGAGCCTGAACCTGCTGGTCAGTTGGACCGGGTTGACCGTGCCCGGCGAGGCAGGCTTCGCCTACGGCGTGCTCCGCGATGTCGCCGGTGCGTTCCGGGAACCGCCGCTGCCCGACCCCGGCCCGTACGTCCCGCTGCCCGACGTCAGCATCACCGACCCGATGATGACCAACCCGGACGCCACCCTCGCCGCACTCGGACTCGGTCCCTACGCCTATCCGGGCTGCGACCCGATCACCTGCCTGGGGAAGCCGTTGCCGCCGCCGTTCGCCGATTGGCCCGTCGGCTGCTTCATCGTCGGCTGCTTCACCAACACGCCCGGTCGGCGATAGGTCGGTGCGGACCGACCCGGAGTGGCTAGCTGAGCAAGAGCTGAACCTGGAGTTCTCCGACACGGAACAACTCCACAGCACCAGTCTGAAACGCAGCCACGGCCGGTCGACTCGGCTGGAAGCCGAACCCACGCCCACTGACCGCGGAAGGTGACGGCACCTAACGCGCCCGGCAGAGTTCGGAGCAAACCTGGGTTCGGCCGAACCAGAGGCGCTTCGTCACCCAAAGGCAGCCCACCGCCACAACAGCCACGCCGTCCCGAAACCCGCACCGTCCCGAAACCCGTATGCCCGTCAGCTCAGCTGTCGCGGTAGTTGCGCAACACGAGCGCCAAACACCCGGCCGCCGCCACCGCGAGCCCGGCGTACATCGAGGGATAGCTCAGCCCCGCCGTCTGATGCAGGAACGACAACGTCGCGGGCACGCCGAACCCCAGGTAGCTCACCGAGTAGAACACCGCCGTCAGTCCCGCGAGATCATCCGGCCGGGCGATGCGCTCGATCTCCTGCAACCCGGCGACGAGTCCGATCCCGTATCCCGCACCGAGCACGACGGCGGTCAGGATAGTCGCGCCCAGCGTGAGCGCACCGGAAGCCCAAGTGGCGGCGAGCATTCCGCAGGTGACCAACGAAAGCCCGACCACTGCGGCGCGCGCGGTTCCGGGGCGGTCGATGCGCCGAGCGATCGACTGGATGGCGAATCCGCACCCCAGCGTGATGACGGTGATCGACGCCGAGAACGCGATGGGCGCACCACTCACATGCGGCAGCATCAGGGTCGGCATCACCGCGTAAGCCGTTGCGGCAGAAGTGAACAACCACAGCGCGGCGGGCAGGGCGATGCAGAGGAAGCGGCGGTGGCCCGCAGCGGGGATCTTCAGATCGTCGATTAGCCGCTTCGAATCGAACTGAGGCAGAACCGTTTCCGGCGCGCGCGACATCCACGCGGCGGCGAGAACGCACAGCGCGGCATTGATCAGATAGGTGAGCGAGCCGGGCAGCGGCCCCCACTGCGCGAGCGCACCGGCCACGCCGGCGCCGACGGCGAACCCGCCGGTCAAGCTCATCGCCGACCGACGCGCACCGGTTCCCGCGGGCAGCGCCGGCCCGTGCGGTGGCTGTGAAAGCTCCTTGAGCCAGCTGCTGCCCACCGCCATCGCCAAGCCAAGGGCGACACCACACAGCACCCGCCCCGCCGCGAGCGCGGGCACCGAATCGGAGCCGACGGCCAGCAGGAGGGATCCGCAGGCCGCGATCAGCGGTGCGGGCAGCATGAGGCGGCGGCGTCCGTAGCGGTCGGACAGTGGCCCGCCGATCAACAGCGCGGGGACGATGCCAAGGACGTAGTAGAAGAGCAACAGGTCGACCGTCGTCAGCGGAAGGCCGTGGCTCTTGTACATGACCAGCAGCGGAGTGAACTCGTTGCCGCCCCAGGCGATGGCGAAGACGGCGGCGGCGACGCCCCACCACCGTCTGGTTCCGGTGGGTGCTTCGGCGGGACGTAGGGCGGTCAGGGTCGTCATCACAGGCCACGTAGCTCCAGCTGGTGCACGCCGGCGAGATGGTCGACCAGCGCCGTGGCGAAACCGTCGACGTCACCGCCGACGACCAGCTCCGCGAGGCGGGCGTGCTGGTCGACGATGCGGTCGATGTCGAGCGGGCCGCGGCGCAGGGCGACGCTGTTCATCCGGCGCTGCCGCTCCCGCAGCGAGTCGTAGAAGTCGGTCAACAGCGGATTGCCCGCCGCGACGACGTAGGTGCGGTGGAAGTCGGTGTCCTCGATGGCGAAGGCGTCCAGGTCTCGGCCCGCGGCGAGGGCGCGCTGCCGATCCAGCGAGGCGCACAGCGACTCCGCCACGGCACCGGGGCCGGTCGCCGCCAGCGCGCGAACGGCCGCGGTCTCCACGACGTGTCTGGCGTGCGCGACATGCGCGGCTTCGTCGGGCGGGATCGGTACCACCAGCGCGCCGCGCTTGGGGTAGAGCCGCATCCACCCTTCGGTCTCCAGCCGGAGAAACGCCTCGCGTACCGGCGTGCGCGAGGTGCCGAGCGCGGCGGCGATCTCGCCCTCGCTGATCAGCTCGCCACCGGGCAGCGCACCCGACAGGATGCGCTCTTTCACCTCGCGATAGGCGTGCTCGGCCGATGAATACGTCTTAGACACAAGTTGTATCTTAGGCAGGCACGCGGCGCGCCTGATCGGCCGGCCCAGCTCAGATCAGCGACACGATTATCGCGATAGCGACCACGGCGAAGACGGCCACCAGGGCGATCGTGACCGCCATCGCGGCCACACCCGTTCCGGGGAACCGGTGCCTGGTGCGCGGTTCCGGTGCGGAGAGGCCGGACGTCTGTGCCGTTTCCGGTGGGGTCGAGCCGGGTGCGACGCCGCCGCCGGGTTCCAGATCGGGGGTGCGCGCGGGATCGGGGTCCATTGCCGACATGGGAATCACTTCCCGTCGTTGCCGGGTGTTTCCGGCGACTCGGGTTGCCGTCCGGACATCTTGCGATAAAGGACCACCGCGCCGACGAGCACGGCGATCCCGATGATCACCAGTAGCTCCATGTCCGCCGGTTACCCGCGATCGGGTCCGCCAATCACGTTGTGGGATCTCCAAGGCGGCGCGCGCCGCACTGGTGATTTCCCCAGCGATCGCCGAACGCGTTGCCGGTGCCCGACTCGCGCAAGGAACATCGAAAGGGATCGCGGTGTGGCGGGACGATGTCGCCGCCTCGCGATCGATTCCACAAGCCTGCCGACCCGTGGAAGGTGGATGGCGACGATGACATTGCGGCAGACCTTCGTGACCTATCGGGAGATGTACCGATTCCCCGTCGCGATCATGGGCACCCAGGTGGTCCTTCGGGTGGGCGTTGTGGGGGTCGTGGCGATGCCCGAGCCGCTAGGCGCGCGCCTGCAGACCTTGCTACAGCCCGCGCAGCACGCCGGGCCCGTATTCGTCGACCCGGACACCGGCCGGTGGGTCTTCCTCACGGCGGGCATCCCCGCCGGCGAGCCGTCGCACCGGCCCCTGTTCTCCGAGGCCGACGTGCGGATCGCGGAGTGGGGTGAACAGGTCGCGCTGCCGTTGCTCAGCGAATCGAGCCGGCCCACCTCGGACGAGCGCCGCTGGCTGTGGCCGCCGGGTTACGAGCTGCCGCAGCCTGCGCCGTTCGTCAACGAATTGGTCGGCGCTGTACCGAGATTCGGCCACCACGGGGATATGCGGGGTCGCGCGTTAGCCGGTTGAGTTGTCGCGCGGGCAGTTTCGGCGGGACAGGGCTGGGCACCCAGCTGGCGACACTACCGATCCGCTGAACGAGGTGGTCGCATCATGGCATCCGACGGAGCGTGGGAGATTCCCCCGCTCGACGACGCACCGGATATCGCCCGCACGGCCGAACCGCAACCCGGGGAGACGATAGGCGACGCCAGGAACTGGGCAGGCTTCGTGCTGGTCGGGATCGGGTTGTCCGCCGTGGTCCTCACCATCGCCATCGCGGCGCTCGGCGCGGACGGAGGGGCGTTGTTCGCGGCCGTCGTCGCGAGCGCCGCGTTGCTGACGGGTACGGGGTTGCTGTTGTTCGAGCGGCGGAATCGGCGTGCGCGACAGCAAGATTCGAGCAACGAGCAGCAGCCCGCGGCGTGGTGAGGGGCCGTTCCGCTCGCTCGAGCCGCTTTGGCTAGGCGCCGAGATCCCGCCGTCGCGGACATACACCCTCTCCGGAACGGATCGGTCGGCCCGAGGGAGTGGTTCGGCTCGACGGATCAGTGGGCTCGGCAGACCTCGCGCGCGGCGTTCTTGGTCTCGTTGAACTGGTCGATGGCGTCGTTGAGCGTGTCGACGTCGACGCGGCGTTCGAGCAGATCGGCGAGGTTGTTGGTGTCGTCGCGGTAGGAGCGCAGGCTGCTCGCGACGTCCGGGGGAACATCCCTGGTCAGCTTCTGGTCAACGTTGCGCGCGTTGGTGCGCAACGTGTTCACGGCGTCGCTGGCCTTGGCGTCGGCGTCGGGCGCGTTGTTGTTGCTCGCGTCGATGTAGGCGTTGAACGAGTCCACCGAGCTCTCGTTCGCTGCGGCGAAGGCGTCGCACGCCGCCCCTGCCGCGCGGGCGACGGCGGCGGCCCGCGACGAGGACGCCGCGGCCGAGGAGGCGGCGACTTCGGAGGTGTACGCGGCCAACTCGGTCTGGTTGACCTGGGGGTTGCCGGTGACCTGCGTGGAGCAGGCGCCGATGAAGATGATGCCCGTCGCGGTCGCCGCCGCCGCGGCGGCCAGGCCCCCGCGTTCCAGTCGTCGCATGTCCGTTCGCCTTTCCCCTCGGTGCGTCCAGCCGCGGACGAGACCGGACCCTACGACGTTACTGTGCGCGACCGGTCCAATCGCTCGGCGGGCCGATATCGATGGCCAACCGATATCGCGGGGCCTGGACCGGCCCGACCGGTCCGGATCGAACGCCGGTCGACGGGTCCGCATCAGCAAACGTGCTGGTCGGTCGGCATGGACGCATAGGCCGTCTTCGCGGAGCTGCTCGGTGTGGACCAGCTGGTGGGCGCGATCGAAGGGTATCTGCTGCAAGGCGCTGACCCGGTCGGTTCGCGGGCACCGGTCCGCATCGCAGTCTGATGCGATGCGGACCGGTCGCGCGGTCAGTTCTGGCCGAGCATGCCGCGCATGGTGGTGATCTCCGCTTCCTGCGCGGCGATCACCGCGCGGGCCAGCGCCTGCGCGTCGGGATTGACGCCGTCGGCCAGTTCGGTCTTCGCCATATCGATGGCGCCGGTGTGGTGTTCGATCATCATCTCCAGCCACATCTCGTCGAACGCGGGTCCGGAAGCGGCCTGTAGCGCGGTCATCTGCTCGGCCGACATCATGCCCGGCATGCCGTGACCCTCATGGCCGCCGCCCGCGGTCGGCGCGGGCTTGCCGAAGCTCTGCAGCAGGGTGCTGATCTGCTCCATCTCCGGCGCCTGCGCCTTCTCGACCTCCGCGGCCAAGGCGCGCAGCTGCGGGTTCTCGGTGTGGCTCGGCACCAGCTTCGCCATCTCGACCGCCTGCGCGTGATGCGGGTACATCATCTGCAGGAACGTCACGTCGGCGTTGTTGAAATCGGTCCGCGCGGCGGAGGTGGCCGCCGCGGTGGTGCTCGACGACGCGCCGTGGTCCATGCCGGACATCGAATCGGAATCGTCGCCACATCCGGCGGCGAACAGCAGGGCGCCCGACGCGAGTGCGGCGATCGTGAGGCGGGTACGGGTGATGAACATGGTTGAACTCCTTGGGAATTGCGAAAAGCACGGTTGATGAGGGCAGGACGGAACCACGCCGTGATCGAGCACGGACGCGGTCGACCTGTCAGATCCGCAGAATCGACAATTCGGCCAGGGACAACACGGTCCAAGGCGGTGGACGTTCACGTCTGGGCCGCCGGTGCCGCAGCTTCGGACCACCGCCGAGGTGGTCGCCCGCGATCCGGTACAGCAGAACGAGCAGGACCGCCATGGCGAGCGCGGTCAGGATGAAGACGCAGGCATGCAGACCGGCGTGGCCGTCGCTGCAGTCGGCGCACCCGTGCTGAGCAGAGGTGCCCGCCGAGGATTCGCGGTGCGCGACCGCGCGGTCGACCCGATCGTCGAACCCGTGACGGTGGCCGCTGTCGGATATACGTGCGGCGTCTTCGGTCGGCGACGCGCTGCCCGAGCTCATCGCCAGGTCGGTGGATGAATGGTCCGCGGTGGTGGCGGTCGCGTGGTGAGCGGCCGTCGCGGGGATGGTGAAGATGCCGACGTGCATGGCCGCGATTCCGGCGATCAGGGCGACCATGCCCAGCAGCCGGGTGAACCCGGATGCATGCTGCGAGGCGGTCGGCGCGGTCACGTCAACCAGGGTATCGGGTCCGCGTATAAGTACCCGTACCCCCTGTATGTATCGGTGTTGCGCAGCTGCCCACCCTCTGTGTTGCCTACTCGACGGTGCTGCCGACTCGGCGGTGCTGCCGACTCGGCGGTGCTGCCGACTCGGCGGTGCTGCCGACTCGGCGGTGCTGCCCACTCGGCGGTGCTGCCTACCCGGCGGTGCTGCCCACTCGGCGGTGCTGTCTACTCGACGGTGCTGCCCACTCGGCGGTGTTGCCCACCCCACTGTGCTGCCCACTCGACGGTGCTGCCTACCCGACGGTGCTGCCTACCCGGCGGTGCTGCCCACTCGGCGGTGCTGCCTACCCGGCGGTGCTGCCCACTCGGCGGTGCTGCCTACCCGGCGGTGCTGCCCACTCGGCGGTGCTGCCCACCCACGGCGCTGCCCACACCCACGGTTCTGCCCACCCCCAGCGTGTGCCCCGGCGGATGGCTTCCCACACACTTTGCATACGCCTCACATAGGCACCGGCTGTGTGAGGCGTATACGAAGTGTGTGGGACCGGCGGGCATCCGCTTCCGCTTCGCTCGGGGTGCGCTGGTTGGCGGCTTCGCGCGGCCGCTTTGTGAGGGTGTACCTGCGCAGCGCGCGGATGGTACTGCGGAGGTTGTGCACGCCTCGCTGAGGTCTCGTACCACTCGCTGACGCTGTCTTCGCGCTGCGATGCGTGCGGAAGATCCGCGTCAGGACGTGGCGATGTCGATCACCAGGCGGGTCGGGTTGGACAGCGTGGTGACCGAGAAGGCGGGGCGGTCGGCGTTGACGCCGATGAAGGACTGGGTGGTGCCCTCGAAGACGGTGGTGCGGTAGACGCCCGCGATGCCGGGGGCGCTCGGGTCGGTGGCTGGATCGGGGCCGGAGTAGGGGGTGACGCCGCTGTCGAAGGGGTAGGCCGAGCCGGTGATCTGGACTTCGAGCACGGACTGTCCGGCCACCTCGATGACATTGCCGCTGCCGTCCTGGACCGCCCGATCGGTGTACTGCACGATCCACCCGGGTGTTCCGGTGCCGCCGAGGTCGTAGACGACGCGATCGAAGCCGGAATGGTGGCCGATGCGCAGATCGGTGACGGTGAGCGCGGCGTCGCTGGACGGGGTGCCGCGCTTGGGCCCCGCGTCGCCCGGCGGCTGGACGGGCGCCTCGACGAGCGAGCCCGTCGTCGTCGGCGGAGCCGAGGTGGCCGAGACCGATTCGCCGTCGTCACAGCCCGCGATCAGAGCCGCCGCGACCGCCACCGCCAACACCATCCTGTTGCGCATGGGGCTGATGGTACTCAGCGGCTGCACGTCAGCGGGCGACAATGACGGACCCGGCGTGTGCCGTCGGCGTGCCGCACGAATCGCGTCGCCACCACGGCCGATCGACGGCCGGTAGCCAAGTGTTTCGGCAGACGCTCGATGATCGCGGCCCGGGCGCCCGGTGGCGGTCCCGTCGCAGAACCCGAGGCTGCCTCGGTATCCGATTGCCGTGCGGTCCGCTGGGACGCCCACTCGCGGCGGACTCGTCGTTGCCCGCTCGTCGACGTAGCGGGTTCGATGGACGTCGACGACCTCGATCAGCACCACCCATGCCGGATTGCCCGCCGCCTCCAAGTCGAGCAGCCCGAACGACACCAGGCACGCGACGTCGCCTGCGCGGCTGCGGCCAGCGAGAAGGCGGCCCCGTAGCCGCCGCAAGTACTCTCGGCGCGTCCCTAGGCTGGCGACGCCCACGCGTGGCGGGCCGGTTCGCTACGGCCACGCTCGGTGGCCGGTCGGGAGAGTCGCCGGGAAGGTTCAGCGGGTGTCGCAGCCACATGGCAAGTGATCGGTTGCTGGGCAGTAGTTTTGAAGCGCTGATCTGGCTCGACATCGAACCTCCTGGTACGCACCCGGTAAAGCCCCCTTTCTGAAGTAGCGGCCTTCCCATTCGGGTTCGCCCCGAAAGACCGAGAGGTCCGTCGCGCTGTCCTGACCGTCGTCGGAATCCGAGATGCCCTACGCCCGAAACTCAATCGGCGCCCGACCCTGCCCCGGCCCACGGAAGGGGCGCGGCGCCGACACGCAGCCGAGACCCGAGTCGCACTGCCGAGCCCGCGCGAGTTCCCTTGTGACAGTGAGCTTCACGCCGACCTGCTAGCCACGATGGCCGACCGGAACCCCCATTTGCCGGGCCGGGCGCGACTATTCGGCAACGATCTAGCACACTTGACGTGTGGACGATGTCGAGGACGTGTTTAGCCGACTGCGGCGGTATCCGGATGTGGAGGCGCTGAACCTCTATGCCGTCGATGCCGCCGATCGGCTGATCCTCGACGCGGCCGCCGACGCGATCGAGAAAGCCGGTAGCGGGAAGATTGCCGTTATCGGTGACAACTACGGCGCGCTGACGCTCGGCGCGATCGTCCGGCACGACCTGCGCGAGGTCCGTGTGCACCAGGATCTGCTCACCGGCGAGCTGGCGCTGGCCAACAACGCCCGCACGCTCGGCCTGGCCGACCGCTACACCGCGCACGCGCTCACCGAGGAACTGCTGAGCGGCGTCGAAGTGGTGTTGCTCCGGCTGTCCCGCGTCCTGGCGGGTCTCGCGGAAGTGGCCGACGCGATCGCGCGGTACGCCGACCCCGGGGTCAGCGTGATCGCGGGCGGGCGCGACAAGTATCTGACGAAGTCGATGAACGACGTACTCGCCGAGTCGTTTTCGACGGTTCTCGCGAGCCGGGGCAGGCAGAAGTCGCGCACGCTCTTCGTCGAGGGCCCGAAACCCGTTGGCGACCCGCGGTTTCCGGTGCGCGAATGTCTCGACGAGGTCGGCATCGAAGTCGTCGCCCACGGGGCGGCGTTCTCGGGTCCGCGCCTCGACATCGGAACCAGATTCCTGCTCCAGCATCTGAAGTGGATGAAGCCGGACGCTCGCGACGCCATCGACCTCGGCTGTGGCACCGGCATCCTGGCGGTGGCGCTGGCCAAGGCGCGCCCGGCGCTGCGGGTGGTCGGCACGGATCAATCGGCCGCCGCGGTGGCCTCGGCGCGGGCGACGGCCTCGGCCAACGATGTCGCCGATCGGGTGACGGTGGTGCGCGACGACGCGATGTCCTCGGCCGCCGACAACAGCGCCGACCTCGTGCTGTGCAACCCGCCGTTCCACGTCGGCGCCGCGGTGCACACCGGCTCGGCCATCAAGATGTTCGCCGAAACCGGTCGCGTGCTGCGCCCCGGCGGTGAACTGTGGACGGTGTACAACACCCATCTCAACTATCGCGGTGTGGTCGAGCGGATGGTCGGGCACACCGAGGTGATCGGCCGCAACCGGAAGTTCACGGTGACACGGTCGGTGCGTGGCCTGCACGACGTCCGGCAACGGTAGAGTCCGAATTGTCCGCCTCGGCGAACGTCTCGGGAACTCGACGCGAGTGCCGAACGTTGGACCAGGCAGTTGGATATCGAGCGAACAGCTCGGCAGACAGCGGCAACGACTCCCAGAAAGGCACTCACGGTGCGCACCACAAGCAATCCGGTCTTCAAAAATTTGCCCAAGCAAGAGGGCGGCGGCTACGCCAACTTCGGTTCGGGTGTAGCGGGTGCCGGGCAGTTCGGACAGCAGTTCGGTAACCAGTACCCCAACCAGTACCAGCAGCAGCCTTATCAGCAGGCCCCGCCCACCCACCGGGCGATGACCATCGATGACGTGGTGACCAAGACCGGCATCACGCTGGGTGTGCTCGCCCTTTCGGCGATCATCGCCTACGGCCTCACCTCGGCCAACACCGGCCTCGCGCCGCTGTTCGTCATCGTCGGCGGCCTGACCGGCCTGGTCCTGGTGCTGATCGCCAGCTTCGCCAACAAGATGGACAACCCGGCGATCGTGCTCAGCTACGCGGTCGCGGAGGGCCTGTTCCTCGGCGCACTGTCGTTCATGTTCACCGACATCACCTTCGGTGGCGCCGGCGGTAGCGCGCTGATCGCGCAGGCGGTGCTCGGCACCTTCGGTGTGTTCGCGGGCATGTTGGTCGTCTACAAGACGGGCGCCATCCGCGTGACGCCGCGGTTCACCCGCATGATCGTCGGCGCGCTCATCGGCGTCGTCGTGCTGATGCTCGGCAACCTGATCGCGAGCTTCTTCATCGACGGCGGCCTCGGCCTGCGCGACGGTGGCCCGCTCGCCATCGTGTTCAGCCTGGTCTGCATCGCGATCGCCGCGTTCAGCTTCCTGCTCGACTTCGACGCCGCCGATCAGCTGATCCGCGCGCAGGCGCCGGAGAAGGCGGCCTGGGGCGTGGCGCTCGGCCTGACCGTCACCCTGGTCTGGCTCTACGTCGAGATCCTGCGACTGCTGAGCTACTTCCAGAACGACTAGCGACCGGTCGGCGGGCGATCGACTGAACGAAGTCCCGCCTGACAGCCGCGGTCGAAAAGCGGACAAAGGGCGGCCACCAGGAAACCTGGTGGCCGCCCTTGTTGTCGGCGCCCTTATCGTCGGCGTCCCGCAACCTGTCGGACCGCGCAGGACGGCGCGTCGCTGGTGTGCGCAGCGGTCGAAACCGCCCCGAACGACGGAGCAGCCCCCGATCCGGTGAGGATCGAGGGCTGCTCGGCGAAACGAACTATCAGCTCAGCCGCTCGATGACCATCGCCATGCCCTGGCCGCCACCGACGCACATGGTCTCCACACCGAACTGCTTGTCGTAGGTCTGGAGGTTGTTGATGAGCGTGGTGGTGATGCGGGCGCCGGTCATGCCGAACGGGTGGCCGAGGGCGATGGCGCCGCCGGAGACGTTCAGCTTGTCCTCGTCGATCTTCAGCTCACGAGCCGAGCCGAGCACCTGCACGGCGAAGGCCTCGTTGATCTCGAACAGGTCGATGTCGTCGACGGTCTTGCCCGCCAGCGCCAGCGCGCGCTTGACGGCCTCGATCGGGCCGAGACCCATGATCTCCGGCGACAGGCCCGAGACGCCGGTGGACACGATGCGCGCCAGCGGGGTCAGGCCCAGTTCCTTGGCCTTGGTGTCGCTCATGATGACCAGCGCGGCGGCGCCGTCGTTGAGCGGGCAGCAGTTGCCGGCGGTGATGGTGCCGTCGGGACGGAAGACCGGCTTCAGCTGGGAGACGGCCTCGTAGGTGACGCCGGCGCGCGGGCCGTCGTCGGTGGAGACCACGGTGCCGTCCGGCAGGGTGATCGGAGTGATCTCGCGCTCGAAGAAGCCGTTCTTGATGGCCTCCTCCGCGCGGTTCTGCGAGCGCACGCCCCAGCGGTCCTGGTCCTCACGGGTGATGCCGGTGGAGCTGGCGACGTTCTCGGCGGTCTGGCCCATCGCGATGTAGGCGTCCGGGATCAGGCCGTCCTCGCGCGGGTCGTGCCACACGCCCGCGCCGCCCTGGGCGGTCTTCGCGGTCCGCGCCTGGGCCTCGTCGAACAGCGGGTTCTGGGTGTTCGGCCAGCTGTCGGCCGAGCCGCTGACGTAGCGCGAGACGGTCTCGACGCCCGCGGAGATGAACACGTCGCCCTCGCCCGCCTTGATGGCGTGGAAGGCCATCCGGGTCGACTGCAGCGAAGACGCGCAGTAGCGGTGCACGGTGGTGCCGGGGAGGGTGTCGAATCCCAGCTGCACCGCGACGATGCGAGCGATGTTGAAGCCCTGCTCACCGCCCGGGGAGCCGCAGCCCAGGATCAGGTCGTCGATCTGGGTCGGGTCGAGCGCAGGAACCTTGTCGAGCGCCGCGCGCACGATCTGGGTGGTCAGGTCGTCGGGCCGCATGTCGACCAGCGAACCCTTGCGGGCCCGGCCGATGGGGGAGCGGGCGGTCGAAACGATAACTGCCTCTGGCATGAGGGCTCCTTCGTACTTGCTGCTCAGTTTTGTACTGGCACCTCTATGTGTACCGAACCTGTCGAGCGCCGGGAACGTCGCCCCGGCCATTGCGCGCTTCGGCGTCGTCCGCTGCGACCGCGCCGGATTTCTGAGCAACCAGCCCGCGCAGCCGGGCCGCGAGTCCGCGGCGCAGGCCGTGCGCGCCGCGGTCGGTGTTCAGTCCCCGCTGCTCCAGGGCCGCGAGCAGCGCGGGAAGCACCCGCGCCGCGGCGAGTTCGTAACCCGCCGCCGAGGGATGGAAGCCATCGGCGGAGAACATCTGCTCGGGTGCGGTGCGGAATTCCCGGCCGAGTTCGCCGAGCGCTACCGGGTGTCCGCCCGCGGCGGCGGTGACCGCGAACTGCGCCCTGGCCAGTCGCACGCTCCAGTTCCGCACGATGGTGCGCAGCGGCTGCGGAATCGCGGACACCGTCCCCAGATCGGGGCAGGTGCCGACAACGACGACGCTGCCCGACAGGTGCAGCCGGGCCACCGCGGCGCCGAGCCTGCGCGCCGAGGCGCCGATGGAGTGCTTCTTGGTGATGTCGTTGGCGCCGATGAAGATCACCGCGGCGTCCGGCGGCGGTCCCGCGACGAACATGGCGTCCACCTGACCGGCCAGACCCTTGGAGGTGGCGCCGGAGATCGCCTTGGTGCTCAACCGGATTCGCTTCCCGCTGGCCTCGGCGAGTGCGCGGGCGATGCGCACGCCGGGCACACCGTCGGCGGTCAGACAGCCGACACCGGCCGCGGTGGAGTCGCCGAAGATCATCAAATGCAGGTCGGCGTGCTTGCCGGTGCGCCACGGCTCGGGCGCGACGCAGCCCGCGGTGTAGATGCCGTCCGCCTCCGGCGGCTTCGAGGTGTCGCGGCCGATCACGCCGCGCGCGACACCGGCCTGCGCCATGAGCAGGCGATACGCGGCCCACGATGCGGTGCCCGCACCGGAACCCGCGAGCAACGTCGCAGCACCGGTGACGGCGGCCGTTCGCCGGCTGATCCGAGGTGCTCCCACGCTCCGAAATTTTACGGGCTCGGGCCGACCGCCTCAGAAGACGTCGAACGTGCCGCGCGCCGGAATGCTCAGCGCGTCGGTGGTGACGGTGACCTCGATGCGGCCAGGCCCGGTGTCCTGGAACAGCGCGTACTGGATGCTGCCGTAGATGCCGGTGACCACCGTGTTCTCGTAGGCGCCTGTCGCGCCGGTGTTCAGGTTCCGCCACGCCACGGTGGTGCGCACCTCGCACAGCGGCGCGAGCGGGTACTGGCCGGGACCGATGCCCGCCACCGGCAGCGCGCGGACGTTCAGAATCGCCCGGCCCGGATACTCGGGGCTGGTGTCCGCCCAGGTCTGAATGGCGGTCCAGCAGAGTCCGCCGTGCGCCATGGTCGGCACGGTGGGGAACGACACCGTGCCTGCGTTCGCCTGCGCACCGGTCCCGATCAGCGCGGCCGTCGCCGTCGCGGCGAGGACGGTTGCGGCGCGAGCGATAGTGGGCTGCCTCATGTTTCCCGATCTTAAGGGCGCTCGGCCGACCGTGTGGCGTGTCGCCGAGGGGGCGCTCCGAGCCGTGGTGGGCGAACTCACAGTGTTCGGCTCCGTCGCATTCCCCGGCCCCCGCGCTGTCACGTGGCGCGACCGCCCTCCGGGACCGTCGCACATGCCGTGACGGGCCTTCTGCAACGATAGGGCTATGCGCATCGCGGATCACGTCGTGGACCTCATCGGCAACACGCCCCTGGTCCGGTTGAACAATGTCGTCGGCCCGACCGACGGGCTCGTCGCGGCCAAGATCGAATACCTGAACCCGGGCGGCAGCGCCAAGGACCGCATCGCGGTGAAGATGATCGACGCCGCCGAGCAGGCCGGGCTGCTGAAGCCGGGCGGCACCATTGTCGAGCCAACCTCCGGCAACACCGGCGTCGGTCTGGCGCTCGTCGCGCAGCAGCGCGGCTACAAGTGCGTGTTCGTCTGCCCGGACAAGGTCTCCGAGGACAAGCGCAACGTGCTGCGTGCCTACGGCGCCGAGGTCGTTGTCTGCCCGACCGCCGTGCCGCCGGACCACCCGGACAGCTACTACAGCGTCTCCGACCGTCTGGTCCGCGAGATCGACGGCGCGTGGAAGCCGGATCAGTACTCCAACCCCGGCGGGCCCGCGAGCCACTACGAGACCACCGGTCCGGAGATCTGGCGCGACACCGAAGGCAAGGTCACCCACTTCGTCGCTGGCGTCGGCACCGGCGGCACCATCACCGGCGCAGGCCGCTACCTCAAGGAGGTGTCGGGCGGCAAGGTCAAGGTCATCGGCGCCGACCCGGAGGGTTCGGTCTACTCCGGCGGCACCGGCCGTCCGTATCTGGTGGAGGGCGTCGGCGAGGACTTCTGGCCGTCCGCGTACGACCCCGCCGTGCCGGACGAGATCATCGCGGTCTCCGACGCCGATTCCTTCGACATGACCCGCAGGCTGGCCCGCGAGGAGGGCCTGCTGGTCGGCGGTTCCTGCGGCATGGCCGTCGTCGCCGCCATCGAGGTGGCGCGGCGCGACCCGGACGCGGTCGTCGTCGTGCTGCTGCCGGACGGCGGTCGCGGCTACCTCTCCAAGATCTTCAACGACCGCTGGATGAGCTCCTACGGCTTCCTGCGCACCCGCCTCGACGGCAGCCCCGAGCCGCTGGTCGGCGACGTGCTGCGCGGCAAGTCCGGCGAGCTGCCCGACCTGGTGCACACCCACCCCTCGGAGACGGTGCGCGACGCCATCGAGATCCTGCGCGAGTACGGCGTCTCCCAGATGCCGGTCGTCGGCGCCGAGCCGCCGGTGATGGCCGGTGAGGTCGCGGGCAGCGTCACCGAACGCGACCTGCTCTCCGCGGTCTTCGAAGGACGCGCGCAGCTCACCGATTCGGTGGCCGAGCACATGAGCCCGTCCTTCCCGCTGATCGGTTCCGGCGAGCTCATCTCCGCCGCGACCAAGGCGCTGTCGGACACCGACGCGCTGATGGTGGTCGAGGACGGCAAGCCGGTCGGCGTCATCACTCGCCACGACCTGCTCGGCTTCCTGAGCACCGGCCGCATCGGCCACTGAGCCGCACCGCGTCCGCCCAGCCGGGGGCTCCACCGCGCGTGGGCGGGCCGCTCGGTTGCGTCCGAGTCGGTGCCGTGGCTGCGGCCGCGGCAGTCCTCAACGGCGCGGCGGGTCGGCCCGCCGACACGCGAGACAGCTTGCAGGACAGCCCATTCCGTGCCGTCGGTGCGCTGTCGAGTCGTCGGCGGCGAATTCTGCCGCGGCGTCAGCGAGGTGGAGGTCCTGCCGCGGCGGCCTCGAGGCGGGGGTCCTGGGTGGCGGCCTCGAGGCGGGGGCCCTGCCGCGGCGTCCTCGGGGCGGGGGTCCTGGGTGGCGGCCGCATAACCGCGGGGTGATCCATCAACTGTCGCCTGCTGTCGCCGCCCGGGTGCTGGTCGACGAGTCCGCCGACGCTCGCCCTTCGGCTCCCGACGCCGACGCGGTCGGTGACTCCGACGTCCGCGAGGCGATCCAGCGACATCCGCGGCACCCACTCGGCAGCGGGCCCAGTGCCCTGCCCCAAAGGTTGGACAAGCACGGCCGACCGAAGGTCACCATTGATCGTCCCACCATGCTGAAGGCCACCCTCGGTCGGTTCACCGGCGCACGCAGGTCGGGTGAATGAAGGTGACGTCCAGTCGGTCTGGCGGGGTGGCGGTGGCCTTCGGTCGGGTACCGCGCCGACCATTCCGGACGCGGCGCCAGCTCGGTGGGACGGCTCGGAGTCGGCGGCGTCCGCTGAAGGCGGGAAACCTCTTCGGCCCCGCCGATTCTCGGCCCACCGGGGGCGCTCACGGGGAGCTTCGGACTGTGTCCGCCGACGAATTCGACCGGGCGTGTCGATAGGGGCAAATTCTTCGCAAATTGGGGATTTCGGTGGATTCCCGGGGGTATAACCGGCCTGGGAAGTCGCCTCGGCAATCGCCCTGGCGTAATCGGATAGCGAAGGGAAGGGCGCGGTGTACACCTCCAGTTTGGCTATCGATTTCCAGCAAGGGTTTTCGGACGCGTGGAGTTCTATCGCGACGTTCGTGCCCAAGCTCGCCGGCTTCCTCGTCATCCTGCTGATCGGCTGGATCGTCGCGAAGGCGGTGGCGACGATCGTCGACAAAGTGCTCGAGCGGGTCGGCTTCGATCGACTCGTCGAGCGCGGCGGGGTCAAGAGGATGCTCGAACGCAGTAAATACGACGCGTCGGACCTGCTCGCCAAGCTGGCCTACTACGCGATCCTGCTGATCGCGCTGCAACTCGGCTTCGGCGTGTTCGGGCCGAACCCGGTCAGCGACCTGCTCGACGGCATCGTGTCCTGGCTGCCGAAGGCCGCGGTCGCGATCGTCATCATCGTCGTCGCGGGTGCCATCGCGCACGCGGTTCGCGAACTGGTCACCAACGCCCTCGGCGGCCTGTCCTACGGCCGCATGCTCGGCACGTTGGCCTCGGTGTTCGTCTGGGGTGTCGGCATCATCGCGGCGCTGAACCAGATCGGCGTCGCCACCACGGTCACCACCCCCATCCTCATCGCGGTGCTCGCCACCATCGGCGGCATCCTGGTGGTCGGCGTCGGTGGCGGTCTCGTCCGGCCGATGCAGCGGCGCTGGGACAGCTGGCTGCGCAACCTCGAGCAGGAAGTGCCCGCGATGCGCGGCCATGCGGAGGCGTATCAGCGTGGCCGCGAGGACGCGTCCCGTGAGCAGCAGTGGGCGGCTCAGCCCGCGCGCGCTCAGCAGTTGGAGCCGGAGGAGGCCATGGCGGGCGGGCGCCAGCAGGGTTACCCGCAGCAGCAAGGCGGTTATGTCGAGGGCCAGGGCGCGGGGTACGGCCAGGGGCCCGGCGGTGGCTACCCGCAGGGCGGTCAGGGCGGCGCCTATCCGCAGGGCGGCCAGCGCGGCGGTTACCCGGAGGGCGGCGGTTACCCCGAGGGTGGCGGCAGGCACGGCTACCGGGAAGGCGGACAAGGTGGCGCCTACCCGCAGCAGGGCGGCCAAAGCTACCCGCAGGGTGGTCAGGGCGGCGCCTACCCGCAGCAGGGCGGCCAAGGCGGCGGCGCCTATCCGCAGGGTGGTCAGAGCGGCTACCCGCAGGGCGGCAGTGAATACACCGAATACGGCGGTGAATCGCCCGAAACGCGGTAGTGCTGGAAATCGAGACGTCCGCCCTGGGTGCGCCCGGGGCGGACGTTTCGGGTCGTGTCGGACCGTCAGCCGCGGATGACGGCTGGCACCGAGGCCGCGCCGAGTCCTCGGCGGATCGCGGTGGTCGCTCGCCGAACCTCTTGCCTATCGATGCCCGAGTGGCGGGAGATGGGTCAGGTGTCGAAGGGGCGGGCTTGCGCGATGTCGGCGGTAGCGCTGCGTCCGGTCGCGTATCGCGTCGACCGTCGTGCGGAGCGCCGAGGCGCGGTCTGGCGACCTGCGAGATGACGGCTCGTCAAGCGGAGTGCCGAGGCGCGGTGTGGCGACGTGCGACGGTGACGGCTCGTCAGGCGGGCTGGTTGCCCGCGTACTGGCAGACGCCCGCGAGTCGCATCTGCAACCAGTCCGCCTGGACCCAGCCGAGCGCGTCCGCGGGCGCCTCGCTCGTCATGGGCGCGGCGTCCGGCTCACCGACGTGGTCGAGCAACCCGCGGACGTATCCGGCGAGCAGCACCTCGGCGGGCACCGAGGAAGCGCCATCGATGCCGAAGTCGAGGATGTCGCGGACGGCGGCGGCGTGCTGATCGAGCGCCGCGGAGACCGCGGGGAATTCCGCGGCGGCGGTACGTGCCGGCACCCCGTGCGTCGTGTGCAGGCGGTTCAGCATTCGGCGCGCCGACACTTCGAGCAACGCGGGGCCAAGCAAAAACACTCGGAAATGCTAGCAATCAGTGGGCGTATATCAAAATGTGATGTTCGACCAATTGTGGAGAGCCGTCCCGTAATTCAGCCAGCAAATCACGCGCGTGTAATTCAGCGGAACGCGTTGGCGTCGGTGAGCGCCTTGCCGAGCACCAGCTGGTGCACCTCTGCGGTCCCCTCGTAGGTGAGCACCGACTCGAGGTTGTTGGCGTGCCGCAGGACCGGGTAGTCGAGGGTGATGCCGTTGGCGCCGAGGATGGTGCGGCACTCGCGAGCGATGGCGATGGCCTCCCGCGTGCTGTTCAGCTTGCCCGCGCTGATCTGCTCGGCGCTGATCTCGCCGCGATCCTTGAGCCTGCCGAGGTGCACCGCGAGCAGCTGGCCCTTGCCGAGCTCCAGCGCCATGTCGGCGAGCTTGCCCTGGGTGAGCTGGTACGCGGCCAGCGGCTTGTCGAAGACCTCGCGGGACCTGGCGTACTCGATGGCGGCGCCGAGGCAGTCGCGGGCCGCGCCCAGGGCGCCGAAGATGATGCCGAAGCGGGCCTCGCTCAGGCAGGCAAGCGGCGAGCTCAGTCCGCGCGATTCCGGAAGCACCGCGTCGGCGGGCAGCCGCACGTCGTCGAAGTCGAGTTCGGCGGTGATCGACGCGCGCAGCGAGAGCTTGCGGTGCATCTCACGCGAAGCGAACCCGGGCGCGTCCGATGGCACCAGGAAACCGCGCACCACGGGCTTGGCGTCGCCGTCCTCGGCGTAGGCCCAGACCACCGCGACATCGGCCACCGAGCCGTTGGTGATCCACATCTTCGACCCGTTGAGCACCCAGTCGTCGCCGTCGCGCTTGGCCCTGGTGCGCATGCCGCCGGGGTTGGAGCCGAAGTCCGGTTCGGTCAATCCGAAACAACCGAGCGCGGCGCCCGCCGCCATGTCCGGCAGCCACCGCTGCTTCTGCTCCTCGGAGCCGAACTTGTGGATCGCGGTCATCGCCAGCGAGCCCTGCACCGACACCATGCTGCGCACGCCGGAATCGACCGCCTCCAGTTCCTGGCAGGCAAGCCCGTAGGCCGTCGCCGACATCCCGGCGCAGCCGTAGCCGTCCAGGTGCATGCCGAGCAGTCCGAGTTTGCCAAGCTCCGGGGCGATTTCGCGAGCCGGGAAGGTGCCCGCCTCGAACCAGTCGGCGATGTGCGGACGCAGCCGTTGCGCCGCGAAGGTCGCGACGGTATCCCGGATTTCGCGCTCCTCGGCGGAGAGCAGTGCATCGATCGCGAACAGTTCTTCGACAGTCACCATGGTCTCAGCGTAATTGGCCGCCGTCGCGGTGAGACCCGCGTCACCGCACGCCCCGGGCGGATGGTCCGTGCGCGGCTTATCTACGCTGTCCCCATGAGTGAGCTGGGATTCTCCACACGCGCCGTGCACGCCGGATTCGATCCCGATCCCCAGACCGGCGCGGTCAACGTGCCCATCTACGCGAGCTCGACCTTCGCCCAGGACGGTGTGGGCGGGCTGCGCGGCGGCTACGAGTACGCCCGCACCGGCAACCCCACGCGCACCGCGCTGGAGGAGAACCTCGCCGCGCTCGAATCAGGCCGCTATGGAAGGGCTTTCGCGTCCGGCATGGCCGCGACCGACTGCGCGCTTCGCGCGACGCTGCGCCCCGGCGACCACATCGTCATCCCGGACGACGCCTACGGCGGCACCTTCCGGCTGATCGACAAGGTGTTCAGCCAGTGGGGGATCGAGCACTCGCCCGCGCACGTGTTCAACACCGACGAGATGCGCGCGGCGATCCGCCCGAACACCAAGCTCATCTGGGTCGAGACCCCGACCAACCCGCTGCTCAGCATCGGCGACATCCCCGCGCTGGCCGACATCGCGCACGCCGCGGGCGCGAAGCTGGTGGTGGACAACACCTTCGCCACCCCGTACCTGCAGCAGCCGCTGCTGCTCGGCGCCGACATCGTGGTGCACTCGACCACCAAGTACCTCGGCGGCCACTCCGACGTGGTCGGCGGCGCGCTGATCACCAACGACAAGGAACTCGACGCGGCCTTCGCCTTCCTGCAGAACGGCGCGGGCGCGGTGCCAGGCCCGTTCGACGCGTTCCTCACCATGCGCGGCACCAAGACGCTCGCGCTGCGGATGGAGCGGCACTGCGACAACGCCGAGACCATCGCCGACTTCCTCACCAAGCACCCGGCCATCTCCCAGGTCATCTACCCCGGCCTGCCCGACCATCCCGGTCACGTGGTGGCCGACAAGCAGATGCGCCGGTTCGGCGGCATGATCTCGGTTCGCCTGCACGGCGGCAAGGAAGCGGCGCACGACTTCTGCTCGCGCACCAAGATTTTCACCCTCGCCGAGTCGCTCGGCGGCGTGGAATCGCTGATCGAGCACCCCGGTGCCATGACGCACGCGTCCACCGAGGGTTCGCTGCTGGAGGTGCCCGCCGATCTGGTGCGGCTCTCGGTCGGCATCGAGGACATCAGCGACCTGCTGGCCGACGTCGAGCAGGCGCTCGGGAAGTAAGGACAGAGACGGGGATGGAGACGACGAAGCGGCCGCACTCGGGATCGAGTGCGGCCGCTCGCGTATCTGTCGGGTTTTCTCGTGGCGGATCCGGTCGGCGACCGGGCCGGTGCCTGCGCGCCGACGAGGAGCGCGCGGCGCGATCAGCCGTGGTACGGCTCGGCGCTGACCAGCGTCACCTTCATGGTGTTGCCGTTCGGCAGCGTGTACTCGCGGGTCTCGCCGACCTTCGCGTCGATGAGCGCGCCACCGAGCGGGGAGTTCGGCGAGTAGGTCTCCAGGTTGGAGTTGCCGCGCAGGCCCTCTTCGCGGGTGGCGATGAGGAAGGTCTCGGTGTCGGACTCGTCGCCGTCGTAGTAGACCTTCACGACCGAGCCCGGCAACGCGACGCCGGACTTGGTCGGCGCGACGCCGACCTTGGCGGTGTTCAGCAACTCCTGGAGCTGGCGAATGCGGGCTTCCTGCTGGCCCTGCTCCTCGCGCGCGGCGTGGTATCCGCCGTTCTCCTTGAGGTCGCCCTCTTCCCGACGTTCGTTGATCTCCGCGGCGATGACCGGACGGTTGGCGATGAGCGCGTCGAGTTCGCCCTTGAGCCTGTCGTGCGACTCCTGGGTCAGCCAGGTCACGTTCGTCTCAGTCATCTCGATCACTCCCTAGTAGTTGTTCCCGGCGGGCCGGGATTCCCTGATGCACTGCTGCATTACCCACCGTGGGGAGGGCATGCACCAGCCGACGGCTAGAGCGATCCCCGGGGGTTGGTTCCACGGACCCCAACAGGACGTTCCGGGCAAACCCGAAAACCCGGAACGCGCAGCGCTGGCCGCCAATGCAGCAAACACGGCTCCGGGGTGCGGAACCGTGTATCACGCCATTTTAGCATGAATCACAAACATGCAGGTCGGAGTTTGTTTTGTCGGCGTCGCACCGCCGATTCGCTTCCGAATGGTCCGATCTGGGCGGGCGATCAGCCCGCGCGGAGGTATTCGGGAACGTGCTCGCTGCACCCGTAGACGCTGCCCGCCGCGGGGCGCGCGGACGAGCGGACGGTGGTGGTGAGTTCGACGGTCCCGCTCGGCGACGGCGCGATCAGCACCTCGCGGCGGCCTACTTCGGACTGGTCCCTGTCCATCGCGCGCACGAAGCAGACCACGGGTTTGCCCGGCTCGGCGCGGGTGACCTTGATCCGGACGGTGATGGTCGAGTCGTCGACGACCGTGTAGCCGAGCTGCTCGGCCTCGATGTCCTTCGGGCCGAACTTCTGGAACCCGAGGAAGGCGACGCCCAGGCCTGCCGCCACCACGACGACGCCCAGCACCAGCGCCAGTTTGCGGCGCGGCGTCCGGGGTTTGGTCCCGTAGCGGTCGGCGTGTCGCGCCGCCTGGTCGGCGGCCGAGTCGCCGCTGCTCGCGGGCGTCGGATCGCTCGTCACTTGTCGCTCCCGGGGGGTACGTCGGAACAAAAGTCGGTCGAATGGAACTATAGGGAACGAAGACCCGACACCCGCGACCGAGAGCGATGGTGAACGAGACGTGAGTGGCCTTCGCCTCATGGCGGTGCACGCCCACCCAGACGACGAATCCAGCAAGGGTGCCGCGACGACCGCCCGATACGCCGACGAGGGCCACGAGGTCCTTGTCGTGACGTTGACCGGCGGCGAACGCGGCAGCATCCTCAACCCCGCGATGGACACCCCCGGGGTGCTGGAGCGCATCGATGAGATCCGTCGCGAGGAGATGGCGGCCGCGGCCCGCGCGCTCGGCGTGCGGCAGACCTGGCTCGGTTTCGTCGACTCCGGCCTGCCGGAGGGCGACCCGCTGCCGCCGCTGCCCGAGGGCTGCTTCGCGCTCGTTCCGCTGGAGGAGGCGACCGAGGCGCTGGTCCGGGTGGTGCGCGAGTTCCGCCCGCACGTGATCACCACCTACGACGAGACCGGCGGCTACCCGCACCCCGACCACATCCGCTGCCACCAGGTGTCGGTCGCCGCGTTCGAGGCGGCGGGCGATCCGGAGCGCTTCCCCGACGCGGGCGAGCCGTGGACGCCGCTCAAGCTCTACTACGACCACGGGTTCAGCATGAAGCGGCTGGAGCTGTTCGCCGCCGAATACGAGCGAATGGGCGAGCCCTTCCCGTTGCAGGAGTGGCTGGACCGCATTCGCGCCTACGCGGTGGAGCGCGGTGACGTGATGTCCAGGGTCACCACCCAGATCGAGTGCGGCAAGTACTTCCCGCAGCGGGACGACGCGCTGCGCGCGCACGCCACCCAGATCGATCCGAACGGCGCGTTCTTCGCGATCCCGCTGGAGATGCAGCAGCGGCTGTGGCCGACCGAGGAGTTCGAGCTGGCCAAGACCCGCGTGCGCACCGCCATTCCGGAGAACGACCTGTTCGCGGGCATCGAGGACGCGACCCGGTGATGTTGGTACTACTCGCGCAAACCCCGAACACTCCGACGGGCCCCGAATTCGGCAAGGCCTCGCCGCTGGGTCTCGCCATCATCCTGCTGCTGCTCGCGGGCACGTTCCTGCTGGTGCGTTCGATGAACCGGCACTTGAAGAATCTGCCGCCGACCTTCGAGCCCGAGCATCCGGAACCGGATCAGGAGGCCGACGAGGGGACCGACCACGGCGCCGTGCGCGCCGACGGGCCCGACGACGCGGGGGCCGAGGGGCGACCGCAAACCGGCTGAGCGCCGTCGTCGCGTCAGCGCGAATGCGCTTACCGGCCGGGGACTTCGAGTTTCCGGTGGTCTTGTGTCGAGTGGGCTGACGTTCGGCGTGAGTGCCGAGTTCGTCACAGCTCGTGCCTGAACCTGTTCCAGATCAGCCCTTTCGACGGTTGCCGTTGCGATCGCCAATTCTTTTGGCGCGCAACGCTTTAACCAGCACTGGCGGATGTTGTCGGTGCTGCGGATTCGCGATTGTCCGCCGGGCGCAAGCGTTTTCGGGGTGACGTGGGTCGAGCGCGTGGCCTGCTGCGTTGGCCGACACGTGTCAGCCGGTCGTGCTATCAATGCTCCAACTCCGCTCGACCGAAGGATGCCCATGGACACTCTGATCGGCCACATCGACCGCGCTCTCGACATGACCGGCGCCATCGTCGCCGCAGTCGACGACGACCTGCTCGCCGCGCCGACGCCGTGCAGCGACTGGGATGTGCGGGCGGTGCTGAACCACACGGTGGGTGGGATGCACACTTTCGCGGCCGCGCTGAGTGGGAACGATCCGCGCGGCGCGCGCGGCGACGACTGGCTCGGCGGTGACCCGCAGGGCGCCTACGCGGCCGCGGCGGAAGTGGATCGCGCCGCGTGGCGCAGACCCGACGTGCCGACCGCCACGGTGCAGCTCGGCCTCGGCCCGACGCCGGGACCGGCCGCCGCCATGATCCACCTCACCGAGGTGGTGGTGCACGGCGTGGACATCGCCTTGGCGATCGACCGCCCCGATCTGGCCGATGACGCGCTGTGCGCCGAAATGCTCGCGACGATGCACAGCATGGGCGGCATCGACGTCTACCGCACGCCGGGCATCTACGACGCCGAGGTGCCGATCCCGGACGACGCACCCCCGCACCGCAAACTGCTGGCCTACACCGGCCGCAAGTGGTGAGGCGACGATCCGCTCGGTGAGCGGGGGGCGAACGCGTCATCTCGTGCGCCGCACCGGATGCCGCAGGATCGTCCTCTTGCGCTCGCCCGGGCTTCTTGCGCGGGCCGGTCAGCTAGATCTCGTGATGGCGGCCGCTCCCTGCAGCGGCGGCTCGTCGGACTCCCCCCACCACAGCCTCACGAGCTTCGGCACCACGAAATCCCACCCTCCGCCTCGGCGACCTTCTTGGCCCGGTAGACGACCCGATAGAGCAGCCCGACGGCCTCGGGTCTCCAGCGGCGGGAGAGTCGAGCGGGTCGCGTCCTCGGTGGGTTTCAGAAGACGAAGCCGCGCAGGGCGAGGAAGCGGATGCCGCCGACTGCGGCCATGATGGTGAGCACGGCGGTGGCCTGCGCGAACTCGCCGAGGGCGGGTGCCGCGGACTCGAGGCAGGCCAGTGCCGCGGTGGAGATCAGCAGGCCGATCAGGGCGAGCCCGCCGCCTTCCCACTGCGCGGTGAACCAGCCGACTCGATCCGCCGCGTGGAAGGTGAGGTGTCGGTGTAGTTCGTTCGCGATGGCCGTGCTGACGATCGAGCCCGCGATATTGGCGACCAGCGGGCCGAAGCCGTTCGCGGCCATGAACAGCAGGACGTAGGCGATATTGCTGGAGCCGCCGACCATGGCGAAGCGGATCAGTTGGGCGAAGACGTGATCACCGCGCAGAAACCGGGTGGCGCGGGTGAGCCAGAGCCCGGAAGCCGCAACTGCTGTGCTGTTCACGGAAACACTGTCGCGAGAACGGCTGATACCGACCTGACACCCGACTGACACGCCACCTGACACGGTGTTCGGCCTGGTCACGGGCTCGCGCACCAGCCGTTCGGTGAGCTGACGCGCGCGGCCGAAGAGCCGCACGGATGCGGCGGTTCCCGGAGGAGCACGTCCCGAGACCTGTCGGCCGGGTCGGTGGCGTTGGCGAGTCGATCGGTCAGGACTCGGCGATTTCGAGCGCCCCGGACGGGCAGGCGTCGAAGGCCTCCCGCACCGCGGAGTGACCGCCCCGCGGGCTCGGGTCGAGCAACCGCACCCTGCCGTCGGCGTCGTCCTGGTCGAACACCGCGGGCGCGAGGAGAGCGCACATCCCCGCGCCGATGCAGCGCTCCCTGTTCGCTGAGATTCGCACTTTTGTCATCTCCTTTCTTGTCCGACGGCTGCTATGCCCTGTCTCGAAGTCCCATGCGGCGCCTCCGCGATAGCCACGAATGCATCCGGCCGGACTTCGAGGTAGGGCCTAGGCCGTCCAGGTGACCGGCAGCTCGTGGACGCCATAGATGTTCATGTCGGTCCGGAGCTTCACCTCGTCGGCGGGGACGGCGAGCTCGAGCGTCGGGAAGCGACGCAACAGTCCGGCGAAACCGGCGCGCATCTCGATGCGGGCGAGTTGCTGTCCGAGGCAGGTGTGGATGCCGTGGCCGAAGGCCAGGCGACCGCGGGCCTCGCGGCGGATATCCAGTGCGTCGGGGTTGTCGAAGCGCTCGGGATCACGGTTGGCGGCAAGCAGCGAGACGACGACGGTCGATCCCTTGGTGATCGTTTCGCCGCAGACCTCGATGTCGTCGGTGGCGTAGCGATAGAAGATGTCGGCGACCGACAGGAAGCGCAGCAGTTCCTCGACGGCATCGGGCAGCAGATCCGGGTTGGCGCGCAGCTCGGCAAGCTGCTCGGGGTGCTCGAGCAGCGCGAAGGTGCCGAGCCCCAGCATGTTGGCGGTGGTCTCGTGGCCGGCGAGCAGCAGCAGGAAGGCGATGCCGGTCAGTTCCTCGACGCTGAGTTCGTCGTCGCGCGCCAGGTCGGACAGGATGTCGTCGCCGGGTTCGGCCCGCTTGCGCACGACGAGTTCGGCGAGGTAGGTGGTCATCGCGCCGTACGCGGCCATCTTCTCCTCGAGCGTCTGGTCCTTGACCAGGAACTTGGCGGAGTTGACCTGGAAGGTCGCCCGGTCCGCGTAGGGGACGCCGAGCATTTCGCAGATCACCAGGGACGGCACCGGCAGCGCGAACTCCTTGACCAGGTCGACAGGAGGTGTCATCCGCGCCATCTCGTCCAGTTGCCGCTCGGCGACGTCGATGATGTGCTCTTCGAGCTGCTTCATGCGTTTGACGGTGAAAGCGCCGGTCAGCATGCGCCGCAGCCGGGTGTGGTCCGGCGGGTCCATGGCGATGAACAAGCCGGGAATCTGCGGGGACGGTTCGGTGGCGACGGGCATGCCGGGCGTCTCGTACGGCACGTGCACGACGCCGATGTCCTGGCGCGAGCTGAACCGTGTATCGGCCATGACCTGGCGGACCGCGTCGTACCCGGTGACGAGCCAGCCCTCGTGCCCGTCGGGGAACACCAGCGGACAGACCGGGCGAGCGTCGCGCAGCCGGGTGATCTCGCTGGGCGGGGCGAAGGGGCCCGCATCGCGTTCCATGGGGAGGCCGTGCGGGATGGGAACAGTTCCACTCATCGGAATGCCTTTCGAATCGGTTGATGCGACCACGGTCGCCGACCGGCCTGTCACGCGACTGACACGGCTCTGACACCGAAGCGGCCCGACCGAACGCCGCCCGAATCCCGCGGTGACAAGGCGAAATTCGACGGCATCGCGGCCCGCTGCGACGCATCGGCGGCGGGACGTCCGCCGCCGGCCCATGGCAAGATCGGCCGGGTGCAGATCGGGATTCTTGGACCATTCGAGGTGCGCACGGACGACGGTGTTCTCGCCGACGTGCCGGGCGCGCGGCTGCGCGGGCTGTTGATCGCGCTCGCGCTCGAACCGGGTCGCGCGGTCCCGAAAGCGACGCTCATCGACTGGATCTGGGGCGAGAACCCGCCCGCCGACGCGGCGAATGCCTTGCAGCGCTTGGTCTCCCGGCTGCGGAAGGCGCTGCCGGACGGGGCGATCGATGGCAGGCCGGACGGCTACCTGCTACGGGTGGAACCCGAAGCCGTCGACGCGGTGCGGTTCGAACGCCTCGTCGCCCAAGCCCGCAACGACGAGGATCCGCGCCGGCTGCGCGAGGCCCTCGCACTGTGGCGCGGCGCTGCCATGCAGGACGTCGGTTTGCGGGAGAGCGCGGCGTTCGACGCGGCGGTCACCCGGCTCGAGGGGCTGCGCCTGACCGCCATGGAGGACCGGTTCGATGCGGAGATCGACCTCGGCAACGGCGCGGAGCTGGTGACCGAGCTGACCGACCTGGTGGCCGCCCATCCGGTCCGCGAACGGCTCGTCGCCGCGTTGATGCGTGCCCTCGTCGCGTCCGGTCGCGACACCGAGGCGCTGCTCGTGTACGAGCGCACGAGAGAGACCCTGGCCGACGAGCTGGGCGTCGACCCCGCACCGGAGCTGTCCGCGCTGCACGTCGCGCTGCTGCGTGGCGAGCTGGGACGGCGGGAGGACAACCGGAAGACCAACTTGCGCGCCGAGCTGACCAGTTTCGTCGGCAAGGACGCCGATGTCGCCGCCGTCCGCGAACTCAACGCCGAGCACCGGCTCACCACTCTGATCGGGCCTGGCGGCTCGGGGAAGACAAGGCTGGCCACCGAAACCGCGCGCACGCTCCTGGGTGACCTGCCGGACGGTGTCTGGCTCGTCGAGCTCGCGGCCATCGGCGCCGACGGTGACGCGGGCAGCGGAAACAACGTCGCGCTTGCGACCCTCGCCGCGCTGAAACTGCGGGACGCGCTGTACGGCGAGGCGCAGGACGCGGAGCCGACGGACCGGGTCGTCGCGGCGATCCGCGAGCGGGCGATGGTGCTGATCCTGGACAACTGCGAGCACGTGATCGAGTCGGCGGCGGCTTTCGCCCATCGCGTGCTCGGGGAATGCAGGCGGCTGCGGATCCTCACGACGAGCAGGGAACCGCTCGGCATCACCGGTGAGGCGCTGTGGCCGGTCGTGCCGTTGGCCCTGCCTGCCGAGGACGCCGCACCCGACGAGATCGCGTCCGCTCCGGCCATCCGGCTGCTGCTGGACCGGGCGGGTGCGGTGAACAAGGACCTCGCGACCGACGCGGGCACATTGTCGACCGCGGCGCGCGTCTGCCGGGCGCTGGACGGGATGCCGCTGGCCATCGAACTCGCCGCTGCCAGGTTGCGCACCATGTCGCTCGATCAGCTCGCCCATCGGCTCGACGACCGGTTCCGCCTGCTGACCGGTGGCAGCCGCACCGCGCTGCCGCGGCACAAGACGCTGCGCGCGGTGGTCGACTGGAGCTGGGAGCTGCTCAGCGACGCCGAACGGATGGTCCTGCGCAGGCTCTCGGTGTTCTCCGGCGGCGCGAGTCTCGAAGCGGCCGAGCGGGTTTGCGCCGACGACGCGGTCGACACGGGTGAGGTGCTCGAGTTGCTGACCGCCCTGACCGAGAAATCGCTGGTGCTCACCGTGGGCGACCGGGCGCCGCGCTACCGGATGCTCGGCACGATCAAGGAGTACGCCGAGCAGCGTCTCGCGGAGGCGGGAGAATCGGATCGGACGCGACGCGCGCATCTCGCCTATTTCACCGAACTCGCCGAGACCGCGGATCCACATCTGCGCCGCACCGAACAGCTGACCTGGCTGGCCACGCTCGACGCCGAGCACGACAACATCACCGCCGCGATGCGCGGTGCGCTCGCCGCGGGGGAAGCGGACGGTGCCATGCGGCTCGCCGCCGCCGCGGGCTGGTACTGGTGGCTCGGCGGGCACAAGGCCGAGGCCAACGAACTGATCATGGCGGCAACGGCCGTGCCGGGCGAGGTAGCGGACGAGATCAGGGCGATGGTGTACGCGTTCGTCGTGCAGTTCGTGACCTCCGGGCCGCAGAGCGACCAGTACCAGGCCGAGGAGTGGATCCGCAAAGGGTACGAACTGAGCAAACGGGTTCGGACCCATCACCCGGTGCTCAGATTGCTCACCCCACTGGAACGCCTGTTGCACGGGCCGGACGCCTTCTTGCCCGCGTGGGAAGCGCTGCTGGACGACGAGGACCCGTGGGTGCGCGCCCTCGGCAGGCTTCAGCTCGGCAAGATGCGTATTCAGCTGGGGCAGGGCGGCACGGAAGCGGACACCTGTCTCGAGATGGCGCTCACCGAGTTTCGCGCACTCGGCGAACGGTGGGGGATTTCGTTCGCCCAGACCGAGCTGGCCAATCGCATCGCGGTGCGCGGCGAGTTCGCCGCCGCGTGCGAGCACTACGAGCAGGCGATCGCGGTCGTCGCCGAGATCGGCGCCGTCGAGGATGTGGTGCCGATGCGTTCGCGGCAGGCCCAGTTGTATTGGCTGGCAGGCGATGTGGAGTCGAGCGCGGCGGCGATGGCGGAGGCGCAGCGGTCGGCGGAGCGCGTCTCCTGGCCTATCGTGCTGGCCGAGCTTGCGCTGTCGAAGGCGGAGCTCGCGCGCTGGCGCGGCGACGCCGAGCAGGTACGCCGGGAGCTCGACGCCGCGTTGAAGCTGATGGGCGACGACGCAGAACGACCGAACATCCGCGCGATGAAACACGACCTGCTCGGCTACCTCGCCGAGGATCTCGACGAGACCCGTGCGCATCGCAACGCGGCTTTCCGAGCGGCATCCGAGACGGCGTATCCGCTTCTGATCGCCCAGGTGCTCGTCGGTATCGCGGATCTGGCGCTGCGTGTCGAACAGTACGAGCAGGCCGCGCGGCTGCTCGCGGCGAGCGCCGACCTGCGCGGCCTGCCGGATCGTTCCCACCCGGACGTGGACCGGATCGAGCAAGCAACGCGAAACCGCCTCGGCGACAAGGGGTTCGCCGAGGCGGTTCGGGAGGGTTCGGAGACCAGCTGGACCGAGCTTGTCGAGGTCACGCTCGCTTCTTGAACGTCGCGGACGCCCACAGGTAGCCGACCACGGCGATCCCGACGCACCAGGCGACGGCGGTGAGCGCGTCGCCGGTGTCCGGCGCGCCCGCGAGCAGCCCGCGCATGGTTTCGATGATCGGCGTGAAGGGCTGGTACTCCGCGAACTGCCGCAGGCCCGGCCCCATCTTCTCGGCGGGCACGATCGCGCTGCTGAAGAACGGCAGCATGACCAGCGGCACGGCGGCCATACCCGCCGTTTCCGGCGACTTCGCCGCCAAGCCGAGGGCGACCGTGAACCAGCCCGCCGCGAAACCGAGCAGCACGACCATGCCGACCACGCCGAGCCAGTCGAGGGCATCCGCCGCCGGGCTGAAGCCGAGCAGGAAGGCCACCCCGAGGAGGGCGGCGATGGCGATCAGGTTGGTCAGCACGGTGGCGATGACGTGGCCGGTCAGCACCGCGCCTCGGGAGACGTCCATGACCTTGAACCGGTTGATGATGCCCGTCGTCATGTCGGAGTTCACCGCCGTCGCGGTGGCACCCAGCCCGTAGCAGACGGCCAGCAGGATGAGTCCCGGCGTCGCGTAGTCGATGTAGTCGACGCCGACGTCGAAGGCGTCGCCGAACATGTACACGAACATCAACATGATGATGATCGGCATCAGGACCGCGTTGAACACCGAAGTCGGGTTCCGGGCGATGTGTTTGAAGTTGCGGCGCAACATGACCATCGAGTGGGACTTGGCGCTCATTTCGCTGCTACCTCCGTGGTGCGGCCGGTCAGGGTGAGGAAGACGTCGTCGAGGTCGGGTGTGTGCACGGAGAACTCTTCTGCGCTGAGTGAGTACTCGTCGAGGCGGTCCAGCAGGGCGCGGAGCGATCTCGTCCCGCCGTCGCTGGGAACACGCAGGGTCAGCGCGTCGTCGTCCCGGGTGGCGTCGGAGAAGAGACGCGCGGTCGCGTCGAGTTGGGCGACGTCGGTGAATCGGAGCCGGACGTGCGTCCCCGGGATCTGGCGCTTGAGTTCGTCGGGAGTGCCCTCGGCGACCAGGCGGCCGTTGTCGAGCACCGCGATTCGGTCGGCGAGCTGATCCGCCTCCTCCAGGTACTGGGTGGTGAGGAAGATGGTCACCCCGTCGGCCACCAGGTCACGGATGATCGACCACATGGTGCGGCGGCTGCGCGGGTCGAGTCCCGTCGTCGGCTCGTCGAGGAAGATGATCCGCGGGTTGCCGACGAGCGTCATCGCCAGGTCGAGCTTGCGGCGCATACCGCCGGAGTAGGTCGACGCGGGCTTCTGTGCCGCCTCCGTCAGCTCGAAGCGTTCCAACAGTTCGCCGACGATCCGCTTGCTCTCTTTGCCGGAGACCCCGGTGAGATCCACCATCAGTTGCAGGTTCTCCTGCCCCGTCAGCAGCTCGTCCACCGCCGCGAACTGACCGGTGACCCCGATCGCCGCGCGCACCGCCTTGGCCTCGGTCCCGACGTCGTGGCCCGCGACGCGTACCGACCCGCCGTCGGCCGCTATCAACGTGCTCAGCACGTTCACCGTCGTCGTCTTACCCGCACCGTTCGGTCCGAGCAGGGAAAAGATCGTGCCCGCACGGACATTCAGGTCGATGCCGTCGAGCACCACCTTGTCCCCGTAGGCCTTTCGCAGTCCGGAAACCGCAATCGCTGAATTCGTCATGCGAGAACCATCGGCGCCCGACCTGACACCCACCTGTCACGCCGCTGTCACGGCCCCTGACACGATGATCTAGCTGCCATCGGGTCCACACCCGGTCGAGCATCGGATCGGCAGAGTCGAGCGGGACGCGTCCTTGCCGTCGGCCGACTCGACCCGAAGCGACGCGTTCTCAACGTCATTTGCTGGGGGTGACTGCCTGCGCGGGGTCTTTGCAGTAGTCGGTGTCGGGCGGACAGGGGGCGAGGATGGTGGAGAAGTATTGGATCGCGGAGAACAGTGTGATGGGTCCGCCTGCGACGACAAGTCCGGCCATGGTGCCGACAGCGCCGATGGTGGCGGCGCCGAGTACGCAGCCTGCGATGGTGGCGCCGACGAAGGGTACGAGCAGAACGATGAGTGGGCTGGAGATCGCGGCGCCGGCGGCTGCTCCGACGAGACAGCCGGCGCCTGCGCCCAGGACGGCGCCCAGGACGGCGCTGACGGCGGCTCCGATGGCGGCGCGTTGGGCGAAGACGCCGAGGGCTTGGGCATCGCGGGGGGTGAAGGATTCGGCGATCTGGGTGGCGGCTTGACCGGTAGTGACGATCTGGTCCGTGGTGACGGCCTGTTGCACGGGCTGGCCGTCGTTTTTGGCGGGGGTGAGTGTTGCTGTGGTTCCGTCGATTCGGGCGTTGATGGGATAGGCGGTGTTGTCGATGCGGTAGGTGAGCGGGATTGTGGCGACCAGTCGCTCGTCGCGGTTGGTGAGGACGAGTTGATCATCGGCGAGTTGCAGTTCGCCGCCGCTGATGGTCAGTAGTGCACTGTCTCCTTGTCTGGTGACTTCGTAGTGCACGGCGGTGTTGTCGTCGTTGGGTGCCGGGGTGGCGTTGGCTGTCGCGGTGGTGAGCGCGATGGCTGTCGCGGCGAGCAGGGTGGTGGTGGTTTTCCTCATCGTTTGTTTCCTCGGTTCATCGGTGTATTGCGTTGATGGGAAGTGGTGTGGGCGAAGTCAGTTCGGCGACCAGTTGTTGTGCTCGCGGCCATGGTCCGTATCCGGAGGCTGGGTCGAGGTGCCCGACCGGGCCGAGGTCGACGGGGCGACTGCCCCAGGCTTCGGCCATGCCTGCGACTCGTCGGCTGGTGGCGAACGGGTCGTTGGTGCTGGTGGCGAGGACGGTCGGGAACGGCAGTGGGCTGCGCGGGACGGGGCACCAGGCGTGTGCCAGTCCGATTCGCCCGAGCTGTGGATCGTCGGCGGGCGGGTTTTCGAAGTCCGGTGGCGTGACCAGCAATGCCGCGCGGATCGGCCGGTTGGTCCGCTGCGCCCAGTGCACGACGGTGAGAACGCCTGCGCTATGCGCGACCAGGACGATCTCGCCGGAAACAGTCGACGCGACGGCCTCCAGGTTCGCCACCCAGGCATGCATATCGAGGTCAGCGCCTGCGGGTGGTCGCGGCACGGTGCGGGTAGGGGAACGGGTGGCCGCCAGTTGGTTCAGCCAGTGGTCCGGGGGCCGGTCACCGAGTCCGGGAACGATGACGACAGCGAGCTCGGTGGAGCGGTTCATGGGTGCGCAGGTCAAATCACGGCCCCGCCGTTCGGACTGATGATCTGTCCGGTGAGGTAGTGATCGTCGCCGGCGAGGTAGACGGCCAGGGAGGCGTATTCCTCGGGTGTTCCCAGTCGTCCGACGGGGATTTGCTGGTAGAAGCTGCGCTTCTGTTCGTCGGTGGCTGTGCTGAGGTATGCCTGGAACGGTGGGGTGGCGACGGCGCCGCAGGCGATGGCGTTGACCAGGATCCCGGCTCCGGCGACGTCGAGTGCGACGGTTTTGGTGAGGTTGGCGACCGCGGCTTTGGCGGCCGAGTAGCCGGGGCTGTGCGCGCTCGCTGCTGAAATCCCGGCGATGGAGCTGATATTGATGATCCGGCCGTGGCGCCGCGGCTCCATATGTCGCAAGGCCGCGCGGGTACACCAGAACACACCGTGCACGTTGACGTCCCACCATTTCAGCCAGTCGTCGTCGGTGAGACTTGTTGTGATGCCCAGAGATCGGCGCTCGACGGGTGTGGTCAGGTAGGCGTAGTGCCGGTTGCGCCGGGATGTCTCCGCCGGTGAGTCAGGTATCAAGGCGGCGTTGTTTACCAGGATGTCGATGGCGCCGAATCGGCCGGCGGCCCCGTCGAACATGTGGTCGACTGCGGCTCGGTCGGAGACGTCGACTCGGGCAGGTAGGCAGTGGCGGCCTAACGCTTCGATCTCGGCGGTGACGGCCGTGAGGGTGTCGGGCCGGATGTCGCAGGCGACGATGTCGGCGCCGGCGCGGGCCATCGCCATCGCGATCGCCTTGCCGAGTCCCTGGCCCGCGCCGGTAACGACAGCGGTCCTGTTGGAGAGTGGCGGCATGGTGTTCTCGCTTTCGGTTCACTCCCGCATTAGGCGGTGAAGAGGTTGTGGTTCAGGCGTTTTCAGCGCTGGGTGCGGAGTTCGCGTTTGAGGATCTTGCCGGTGGAGGTCATCGGAAGAGCGGCCACGAATTCGATGTGGCGGGGGTATTTGTAGGCGGCCATGCGCTGTTTGGCCCAGTCGATCAGCGAGTCCTCGGACGGTGCCGTTCCGGGCGCGGCGATGATGTAAGCCTTGACCTCTTCGCCGTGGCTGTGATGTGGGATTCCGACGACCGCGGCGAGTGACACCGCTTCATGGGTCATCAGGACTTCTTCGATCTCGCGCGGATAGACGTTGAGCCCGCCGCGCACGATCATGTCCTTGGCGCGGTCGACGATGTAGTAGTAGCCCTCGGCGTCGCGCCGGGCCAGATCGCCGGTGCGGAACCAGCCATCGCGCATGACCTCGGCTGTCGCGCCGGGTTTGCGGTGATAGCCCTTCATCACGTTGTGGCCGCGGATGGCGATCTCGCCGATGGCGTCGTCGCCGGTGATCGTGTGCCAGTCGTCGTCGACCAGACGCACCTCGACACCCCATACCGGTCGGCCGATCGATCCGGGCCGCGGCTCGTCGGCCAAGTCCGCGAACAGCGCCAGCGGGGAGGTCTCCGAGAGTCCGTAGCCCTCGGCGATGCTCACCCCGAACCGCTGCCGGAATCGGGTGTGTATCTCGACGGGGAGCGCGGCCCCGCCGGAGACGGCGAGCCGCAGATGTTCGGCGACGTCGCCTGCGCTGTCGGTGCTGCCGAGGGCTTCGAGCAGCGCCCAGTACATGGTCGGCACACCGGCGAACAGTGTGATCTGTTCGGTGCGCAACAGATCCAGAGTCGTGGCGGCCTCGAAACGCGGTTGCAGGACGAGGGTTGCGGCGACCGAGAACCCGGCATTCATGGTGATCGTCTGCCCGAAGGAGTGGAACAGGGGCAGCACCACCAGACGCCGATCGTGCCGAGCGGGATCATTGCCGAACTGTCTGTTGGCGGTGAATGCGTTGAGCAGCATGTTCGCGTGGGTCAGTTCGGCGCCCTTGGGCGCGCCGGTGGTGCCGGAGGTGTAGAGGATGACCGCCGTGTCGTCCGGATTCCTTGTCCGCGTATCGAATTCGGTGGGATATGCCAGGATTGCCGTAGTCAGCTCGCCGGGATCCTCGATATCCAGCGGGGCCGGGGAATCGATGAGGAACAAGTGACGGCAGTTCGGAGCCTGCCCGAACCCGCCGCGGCCGAACTCGCCCGTCGGGAGCTCCGGGGTGCCTTCGTAGCAGAAGAACGCCTTGGCATCGGAATCGTTTAGGTGATAGGCGATCTCGCGGTCCTTGAGCAGCGTGTTCAGCGGAACCACCGCTGCCCCCGCCTTGAGGATGCCGTAGTAGGCGATCGGGAACCACGCCAGGTTGGGGCAGGACAGCGCGACCTTGTCGCCCGGCTGGATGTCGTGTGCGACGAGCAGATGGGCGATCCGGTTGGCGGCGGCGTCGACCTCGGCATAGGTCAGTCGTTGATCACCGGCGACAACGGCATCGCGGTCCGGTCTGCGTCGGGATGTATCATCAAGCAGCACAGCGAGATTGAGCATGAAATACCTCTGGAGTGATGGGCCGGAGTGGTCCCGGCCGGACGGTGGAACGTGACCTCGTGGTCATGCGGCGGGTCGCGGCGATTCCAAGCGGGCGAGGCGCCGTAGTCCGGCCGGGTAGGCGGACCGGCCGAGGGCGAGGACCGCGATGGCCCCGAGGTAGGCGAGAGGCACCAACCGCAGAGCGGCGGCGAGCCCGTATCGGTCGGCGAGCACGCCCACGACCAGCGGCCCGAGCGCGAGTCCGAAGACGTTGTTGGCCAGGGTGACCGTGGCGAGTGCGGTCGCCCGCAAGCCGGCAGGGGCGAGGCTGACTACCATCGAGGCCGTGGCGCCCGCCGACCCGGCCGCGGTCAACGCTCCCAGCGCCAGAACAGTCAACTGAACCGGGCCGGTGTCGAGACTGAAGGCTGCCGTCAGCAGAATCAGCGAGACCGTGCAATACAGCAGTGCGCTGCTCCACTGCCGGACCGGATGCCGACGGCCGATGCGGTCGGTGAGAATGCCGCATACGACCATTCCGGTTCCGATGAGCAGCACGTACGCCGAGGCCACTAGTCCAGCGCGGTCGGTGGGCATGGAATAGCTGCGCTGGAAGAAGCTCGGCAGCCAGGCCATCAGCACCGCCGCGACGAACAATTGCAGGCCACCGCCGATGTAGGCGCACCACAACGACACCGAAGAGAACAAGCTGGACAACGGCGCCCGCACCGCGCTGCTCGCGACGACGGTGGATTCTTCGTTCGCCGGAGATTCGGCGAAAGTGTGACGGCGCAAAGACGATTCGGTCACCAGGATGCGGAACGCGCCGACCAGCAACAGTCCCAGCCCGGCCATGACGGCGAAGGTCCAGCGCCAGCCGACGTGTTCGGCGATGATCGCGCCCAGCGCGACACCCACGACCGACCCGAACGACCCACCGGCCAGAAAGGCCCCGCTCAACGAGGCCCGCAGGCGCGGGGCGAACACGGACAGCATCACCGCGGCGCCGACACTGCCGTACGCGGCCTCACCGACTCCGACCAGGAAGCGCGCACCGAGCATCTGACCGTAGCTTGTGGCGAGTGCGCACAGCAGGGTGGCCAGACTCCATACCGTCGCCATGACGAGCATGCTGCGCACGCGCCCCCATCGGTCCGCCACCAGCGACAGCGGGAACGCCAGTAGCCCAACCATCAGGGCCACGATGCTGGTCAACGCTCCCAACTGTGAATCCGACAGTCCCCATTCGGATTTCAGCAACGGAAATACCGCCGAGAGTGCTTGGCGGGACATGTAGTCCGACAGCAGCAATCCGAAGGTCAGCCCGAACACGACCCAGGGAAAGATCCGCGAGCGGGTTGCCGATGGGGCGGTGACCGGTGGGTCGGTCAGGTTGGTGGAGATGTCCATGGCGCTTCCTCGAGCCTGGTGGAATCGACGGGTCCGCATCGCGCGGCCGGAACCCGTCGGCGGCGGAAAGTGCGTGGGGCGCCGACCGCTCCGCGCGCGGTCGGCGCACCTATCTGCGAAAGATCAAGCGTGGTGCAGGAATCCGACCTGACCGGGCTTCCGGTTGGGCGGGAATCCGATCTTGGCCAACGCGTCGTCGGTGTCGGTGTAGACCTCGTCGAACAGATAGATCTCGCGTGCCTCCTTGCAGGAGGCCACATCGCGGCCGAGCTCGCCGGCGATTCGCACCATCTGCTCGACCTGTTCGACCGAGGTGCGTCGTTCGCCCTTGCGTCCCCACAGGTTGTCCTCGATGCCGACCCGAACGTGCTGGCCAAGGGCGATCGCGATGGTGCACATCGGGGTGACATTGCGCATGATGGTCTCGATCGTCAGCACCGCGCCGTCCGGGGTCCGGCGAATGAACTCCATCAGGTCCGCCGGATGTGTGCCCGCCGCCCCGCCGCCGATCGCGACAAGGTTCAGTACCAGCGGGCCGGTGTAGACGCCGCGGCGGATCAGCCGCTCCACTGTCTCGAGCTGATGTACGTGGCCCAACATGAAATGCGGCTGGATACCGGCGTCGGTCAACCGACGCAGGTGCTCGATGTAGAACTCCGGGCCGGCTTCCAGGACCATGTCGCGATATGCCTTGTACAGGACCGGATCCTGCAGAGAGGTGCCTGCGATGTCGTCATCGCTGAGCAGCTCCATGATGTTCATCTGGCTGGTGTTGATAGCGATGGTGACCTGATCCGGTTTCGGGTCGAGCTCGGCCAGCAGGTGCCGGGTGTCGTAGTCCAGCCACTTCGCCTGGTCGGCGCCTTCCGGCGGCGCGAACGAAATCGACCCGCCGACTTGGAGAATCATCTCCGGCGCCGCCTCACGCAGGCGGCCCAGCATCTCGTTGAACAGTTCGAGCCGCTTCGATCCACGCCCATCGGCCTCGCGGACGTGCACATGCAGCACCTGTGCGCCCGCGTTGTAGCAGTCCACCGCCTTCTGGATCTGCTCGTCCATCGTCACCGGAATGTCGTCGGAATCGCCGGGCAGGAACTCCGGGCCGTACGGGGCCACCTGGATAACCAACTTCTCCTGGTTCTCCGGTAGCAGCGAATCATCGAGATAGCGCATGATCTTCCTTCCTGATTCTTCTTGGTTGTTGCGCTGCGGAGCGGAACTACCGCTGCTCCGCACTGCGACGCTCGAATGCGTCGAGTTCTTCGGCGAGCACGGGGACGCCGATGTTGCAGGCATGAATGCCGAGCACGCTGGTCAGCTCGAGAACGGCGAGGATCTCCTCGGGAGAAACGCCCAGCTCCAGCGCCGCGCGAATGTGGCGGCGCACACCCGGCGAGTACATGTGCGTGCATGCGGCATCGACCGCGATGCTCAACAACTCCACGGTCTGCGGCGACAGCACGCCACGGCGGATCGGCAACGAGCCCATGGACATGAACTGCTCCGTCCACTCCGGGTCCCAGTCGTACAGCTTGTCCCACAACGGGTTCCACGTGCCCTGCGCGCGCATCGCGTCGACGACGGGAGTGGGTTCGGGCTCGATGGTCACCTGCGGCTCCTGACTGCGTTGAACGTGATTGCCGTCACGGTATTCGGCAGCGATACATCACGCTTGACAGAATGGGACTGAATATTTGACAATATGGGACACTGCTGAGGGAGTTTCTGATGGCTTCGATGGTCCGGAGCGCCGTTCTGTCCGGCTACGTCGAGCTGACGTTGTCGCTAGGCGTCGATCCGATGCTGCTGTTGCGGTCGGTCGGCATCGGCGCAGCGGCGCTCGCCGCCAGCGATACGTGGCTGCCCGCCGACGCGGTCGACCTGCTGATGGAACGCACTGCGTACGAAGCGAACTGCGAAGCGTTCGGTCTGCACTTGGCCGCGCGCCGGGGTCTTTCCAACCTCGGGCCGGTCGCGCTCGTGGCCCGTGAGGAGCCCGATATTCGCAGCGCACTGCACGTCGCGCTGCGTCACATCGCCCTGCACAACGAAGCGCTGCGCACCCAGCTCACCGAGACCGGCAGCCTTACCGCTCTGCGTATCCAGACCGCACCTGGAGCAACGCTCGGCCGGCAGTCCACCGAGCTCGCCGTCGGCGCCACTTGTCGTATCCTGCGGGAGTTCCTCGGCCGGGACTGGCATCCGCTGTCGGTCTGCTTCACCCACAGTGCGCCGGCGCAATGCGGCGATGCCTATCGAATCCTCGGCCCCTCAATCGAATTCGATCAGAGCTTCGACGGAATCGTGTGCTATACCCACGACCTCGACACCGCCAACCCGCTCGCCGACCCCATGCTTCGCCCCTACGCTCGCGAGTACTTGCGATCGCTGGCGCCGTCCGGCGAATCCACTCTCGAGCGGGTACGAGCAATCATCGAAACGCTGCTCCCCACCCAGCAGTGTTCGGCCGCCACCGTCGCCGACCACCTCGGGATGGACCGCCGCACCCTGCACCGGCACCTGACGCGCAGCGGAGAAACCTTCACAACCCTGCTCGACACCACCCGCCTTGACCTCGCCCATCGCTACCTCACCCACCAAGACCGCACCCTCAGTGACATCGCCGCAGAACTCGGCTTCTCCGAACTCAGCGCCTTCTCACGATGGTTCCGCCACCACACCGGCCACAGCCCCTCTCGGATCCGCACTCGCTGATCACCGGACGTGGCAGAGGGGCTGTCTGGCGCACCGTTGATCCGAAACTCTCACGTGATGTGGAGTGGTCGCTGGCAACAACAAACAGATGGTCCGTTATGCCAAGCACGCCCAGTCGGCCGCGACGGCGGCAACTCTCGAAACGGCAAGCGGACCAAGATGATCGAGACCGAGGCTGGACGTCACCGCCGCGAACTGACCGGTGACCCCGATCGCCGCGCGCACCGCCTTGGCCTCGGTCCCGACGTCGTGGCCCGCGACGCGTACCGACCCGCCGTCGGCCGCGATCAACGTGCTCAGCACGTTCACCGTCGTCGTCTTACCCGCACCGTTCGGTCCGAGCAGGGAAAAGATCGTGCCCGCACGGACATTCAGGTCGATGCCGTCGAGCACCACCTTGTCCCCGTAGGCCTTTCGCAGTCCGGAAACCGCAATCGCTGAATTCGTCATGCGAGAACCATCGGCGCCCGACCTGACACCCACCTGTCACGAGACCCACGCGCTTTCGGACTAGTGTGGTGCGGCCCAGACCAATCCAGCAGCCTCCGCCGCCTCGCCAAGACGTTTGTCGTAGGCGACGAGCGCGGTCAGGTCTGCGGCCAATTCGAGGGCGGTGGCCAGGTGGATCGCGTCCAGACTGCGCACAGTTGCCGGTGATACCGCGGCGGCGTTCGCCCGGACGATGCCATCGATTTCCACCATATCCACTCGTGCCAGCACGGTGGGAACGTGCACGAGATCTGCGGGTTCGGCGACCCGCACGGCACGGACCAGTTCGACTTCTACGAGCGCCGACGCGACCCAGGGGAGGTCTGAGTGCTCTTGGAGCCAGCGCACGAGCGCAGCGGTCTCGGCTTCCGGGTGAACCAGCTTGACCAGTGCGCTGGTGTCGAGGTACAGCATCAATACCGCTCGTCGTCGCGCAGGTCCTGCAACGCCGCACCGGCGCGGCCCGCATTGTCTACTGGTGCTTGCTCGATCCGACGGCGAAGGTCGGCGAGCAAGTCGGCGCGACCCCTCGATGCCGGCCGCATCCGGCCTTCGGCCGTCAGGCGAGCCCGCACATCGCGGGTCGGGTCCACCGGAACGATTCGGCCGATGACGGTGCCACGCTCGGTGATATCGACTGTCTCGCCTGCCTTGACCAGCGCCAATGTCCGTGCGGTGTGATGGGACAGCTCACGGATCGGAATGGCAGTCATGCCGCGATTGTGTCACAAAAATGTGTTACAAGTCGAGCATCGGAGCTTAGGCGGGGAGTCGAGCGGGGACGTGTTCGTGTCGCGGGGACGGGTGCGAGGGGCCGGAATTGTGAGACCGTGGAAGATATGAACCGGCTCGGGAAAGCAACCTCACCGTATCTGCGTCAGCACGCGGACAACCCGGTGCACTGGTGGGAGTGGGATGCCGAGGCGCTCGCGGAGGCTCGCAGGCGCGATGTGCCGATCCTGCTCTCCATCGGTTACGCCTCCTGTCACTGGTGCCACGTGATGGCGCACGAGTCGTTCGAGGACGAGGCGACCGCGGCGCTGATGAACGACCACTTCGTGTGCGTGAAGGTGGACCGCGAGGAGCGCCCTGACCTCGACGCGATCTACATGAACGCCACTGTCGCCATGACGGGTCAGGGCGGCTGGCCGATGACCAGCTTCCTGACCCCGGACGGCGAGCCGTTCTACTGCGGCACCTACTTCCCGAAGCATCCACGCGGCGGGATGCCCTCGTTCGGTCAGCTGCTCACCGCCGTCAGCGACACCTGGCGCAACCGGCGCGAGGAGGTCGACAAGGCGTCGGCCCAGGTCGTCGAGGCCCTGCGGGCGCAGGCCGCCGGTCTGCCCGATGCCGACCTGAGCGTCTCGCCCGAACTGCTCGATCACGCGGTCGCCGCGGTGCTGCGCGACGAGGACGCCGAGCACGGCGGGTTCGGCCGTGCGCCGAAGTTCCCGCCGTCCGCCCTGATGGAGGGGCTGCTACGCAGTTGGGAGCGCACCGGCGACACGGCAGTCCGCGATGTCGTGCACCGCGCGGCCGACGCGATGGCGCGCGGCGGCATCTACGACCAGTTGCGCGGCGGCTTCGCCCGCTACTCGGTCGACAACCGTTGGCTGATACCGCATTTCGAGAAGATGCTGTACGACAACGCGCAATTGCTGCGCGCCTACGCGCATCTGGCGCGGCGCACACCGCACGCGCAGGATTCGCTCGCGCTGCGCGTCACCTGCGAGACCGCGCACTTCGTCCTCGACGATCTCGGCTCTGCGCACGGCGGCTTCGCCTCCGCGCTGGACGCCGACACCCATCTCGAACCGGGCGGCCCCGGCGTGGAGGGCGCGACCTACGTGTGGACGCCCGCCGAACTCATCGGCGCCCTCGGCCCCATCGAAGGAGCTTGGGCCGCAGACTTTTTCGGCGTGACGACGGCGGGCAACTTCGAGCAGGGCACCTCGGTCCTCACCCGCTATCGCGATCCGCGGGACGCGGCCGAACAGGAGCGGTTCGATCGGGCGCGGGAGGCGCTGCGCGACGAGCGCGACAAGCGCCCGCAGCCCGCCCGCGACGACAAGGTGGTCACCGCGTGGAACGGCATGGCGATCACCGCGCTCACCGAGGCGGGTTCGGCGCTCGGGCGGCCCGATTGGGTCGCGGCCGCGGATCGCTGCGCGCGGTTCCTGCTGTCCGAGCACGTGGTCGACGGTCGGGTGCGCCGCGCCTCGCTGGGCGGCGTGGTCGGCGCCTCGGCCGGCGTGCTCGAGGATTACGCCTGGCTGGTCACCGGCCTGCTCGCGCTGTACCAGGCCACCGGCGACCCGGAAAGGCTGGAACAGGCGCAGCGGCTGCTGGACACCGCCGTCGAGCGCTTCGCCGATCCCGAGGCGTCCGGCAGCTGGTTCGACACCGCCGACGACGCCGAAACGCTGGTCGCCCGTCCGCGCGACCCCATCGACGGCGCGACTCCCGCGGGTGCGTCCGCGCTTGCCGAGGCGCTGCTCACCGCCGCGGCGGTCAGCGACGTCGAACGCGCGGTGCGCTACCGGGAACTCGCCGAAGCGACGCTGCGCCGGGGCGCGGTCGTGCTCGCCCGCGCTCCCCGCTCGGCGGGTCAGTGGCTCACGGTCGCGGAGGCGGCGCTGCGCGGCCCACTGCAGATCGCGATCGCGTCGTCGGCCGAGAACGCCGACACCGCAACGGAATTGCTCGCCGTCGCACGAGAACTCGCGCCGGGCGGCTCGGTGATCCTCGCGGGAGCCCCGGATTCGGCTCCGCTACTCGTCGACCGTCCGCTTGTGTCGGCCGCCGCCGCGGCCTACGTCTGCCGCGGATCGGTCTGCGACCTGCCGGTGACCACAGCACAAGACCTCCGGCACTCCTTGAGCCAAAACTGAAGCCCCCACCTAGGCTGACCTACCCGCTGCCACACAGCTTTCATACGCCTCACATAGTCGGTGGCTATGTGAACCGTATGGAAGTTGTGTGGGAACGCGGCGTCGGCCGAGGGGGCGGCCCCTCTTTGCGGGGGGCGATCGGCATCGGGTTGACACCAACCCGAGCCCGATGTGAATATTCGGGCCAGTCAATGCATGAATCGAACTCGGTCGCGGAGTGGGGTGTCGGTGTCGGCAGACAAAAGCGGCTCGGCCCGCTCGTCGCCGCCGACCGACCGCGTCGTCGCGCTGATGGAACGACTCGCCGCGCTCGAATCACCGGCTACCGCAGCGGATTTGGCTGACAGTCTCGGGCTGAGCCGCTCGACGGCCGGCGCCATTCTCGGCTCGTTGGACGGGCACGGCTGGGTGAGCCGGTTGCCGGATCTTCGGTATGTGCTCGGTCCGGGGTTCCTGGCCATGGCCGAGCGGGCACGCGCCGCGCTCGAAGGTGCCGCGGCTGTGCCGAGCCTGCTCGACGGTTTGGCAGCCCGTGTCGGCTGCGGCGCGGCACTGAGCGTGGTCGGATCGGGTCAGCTCGTCTTCATCGCCGTCACGCGCGGCGTCGGCCATATCCCCGCCGGAGTCGAGGTCGGACTCCGGCTTCCCCTGCAAGCTCCCGCCGGCGCGGCCGTCGTCGCGTTCGCCGACCCTGCCGTCCAACGGAACTGGATCGCCGGCGGCCCGGCCGAGCGCAGGACCGAGTGGCAGCGCGGACTCCGGCAGATCGCCGACCGCGGCTTCGCCGCATGGGGAGCAGACGTCGCCGACCTGCATCGCATCGACGTTCTGGGGCGAGTCATCGCGCATCTGTCCGCCAATGCGTCGAATCCGCAACTGCGCGACGAGGTTCAGGCACTCGTGGCCGAGGCCGGTGGACGCCTGCACACCGCCGCCGCACTCGATGCCGACGAACCGTTGCCGATCAGCTATCTGGCCGCGCCGGTTTTCGATCGGGGCGGAAACGCGCTGTGGGAGTTGCAGATCGGTCCACTTCGACTGTCCGTGTCGCGACCCGAGCGGCAGCACTACATTCGAGAGCTCACCGCGGCCGCCCGCGCGCTCGGGGCCGTCATGGCCGACAGCTCCCGCTGATTCGAGAGCGTCGCACCCGTGCCTTCGGGAGCTCTCGAAACTCTTGCCAACTCCCGCCGACCCTTCTAGCGTGTAGCGCCATGCGAATACTCAGACAAGACAATTCGAGTATTCGCACTGGGCGGGTTTTCGGCCTGGTCGACGCCCCGCACCCACTAGTCAGGGAGAAGCCCGTGTTCGAGAGACTGGGTCGCGCCGTCGCGACCGTCGCGCTGGGGACGACAGTGTTGCTGACCTTCACCACCGGATCGGCGACCGCAGCGTTTTCCCTACCTCCGGCCAATCCGCACCTGGGGCCATTGGGCACCGCGACCATGCACGGCGATGCCGAATCCTCCGATGCCACACCGTTCGCCGGCCCTGGCGGCGGTGACGTGGACAGCGATTTCCGCGAACTCGCCGCCGCGTGCCCGACCATCCTGCAGGGTGCGGACGGTATGCCGCAGGCGCTGTGCACCAAGATCCTCGACCGCGCGCCGAAGGTGTTCCTGCTCGATCCGCGCAACGGCCACCCTCTCGCCTCGCTCGACCTGACCAAGGGCAGTCTGCTCGGCGGCGTCTACGCCTATCTCGACAACCAGGACCGCATGGTCACCGTCGACGGCAGCGGTGAGCTGCTGCGGATCGGCCACCGGCGCGCGGGCGACGACTGGCAGGTGTTCGTCGAGTCGAGAACCGATATCTCGCAAGCGGTTACGGGTCATTGCGGCGGCGGAGACTGTGACGCGGTCAGTTCGGTGATGGCCGACTTCGACGGTCGCGTGTGGTTCGCCACCGACAACGCGGCCGCCGGGTTCTTCGATCCGGCCACCGGAGCCACCCGCTCGATCGTGCTCGGCCCCGGCGAGAAGGTGGCCAACAGCATCTCCACCGCTCCCGAAGGCGTCGCGATCGCCACCACGCACGCGCTCTACCTGGTCACCGTGGACGGTTCCGGCAATCCGCAGGTGAACTGGCGGTATGCCTACGATCGCGGCCCCGCCCGCAAACCCGGTCAGCTCAGCTGGGGCACGGGCGCGACTCCCACCTTCTTCGGTCCCGGCGCGGGCACCGAGTATCTCGCCATCACCGACAACGCGGTGCCCAAGGAGAACCTGCTGGTCTTCGACACCGCCACCGGAAACCTCGTCTGTTCGGTGCCCACCGTCGACGGCACCGAGAACTCGCCGATCGGCTCCGGCAACAGCCTCTTCGTCGCCAGCACCTACGGATACCCGTATCCGGCCGTCCCGGAGGGCGCAGGACCCAGCGAACCGGCCGGCGCCAAGTTCACCGGCGGCATGGTGCGAGTCGACGTCACCGGCTCCGGCTGCCAGGTGAAGTGGACCAATGACGCACTGTCCGCGGCTGTTCCGCGCCTGTCGGTGGCCGACGGCAAGATCTACACCGTCACCCGGCACACCATCATTCCGACCGGCAGCGTCGGCGTGACCGACAACTTCCGCTACACCGTCATCGACGCCGCCACCGGTCGCATCGAGAAAGAGAAGCTGATCGGCGCCACCGCGGTGCACAACACCCTGCAGATGGTCGGCACCATTTCCCCCGACCGCACGCTCTACCAGGGCACGATGAGCGGCTTGTTCCGCATCGCACCACGGTAGCGGCGCGTCCAGTGGTCGGCGCGGTAACCGACTGAAGGTCACCCCCATCCCTTCGGACCGACTGGAGGTGACCTTCTTTCACCCGACCTGCGTGCCCAGGGTGGACCGACCGAGGGTGACCTTCATCGCGATGGGCCGACTGACAGTGGCCTTTGGTCGGATTGTGCGTCCAACCTTTCTGGACGGGGCACTAGCGGCGGCTGCTGGAGGACGGGTCGACGGGCGCGCGTCGCTCGTGCCGGGCAGGCGGGGTCGGCAGGCAGGCCGTGTCGGCTAGTCTGATTCCGCTGCGGTGCTGCGTATTTCGGTGATGGCGCTGACGGGTGACTGGTCGGCGGTGGTGTCGACCGGGTCCGTGGCGCCGGATGGCAGCGTGCGGCCGTCGGTTGCTTCGGCGGCCGCGTTCGGATTGCCATTTGGCAGCGCGCGGTCGTCGGCGCCATCGACAGCCGGATCGTCCTGGGGCGCAGCCGGTTCGGTGTCGGTCCAGCAGGCTGTCGGTTCCTGCATGCCGCGCAGCAGAATGTTGTCGTAGAGCGTCCACTGCGCGCGCTCGTGCGGCGCCGCGGCCTCGATCACCGCGCCGCTCACCAGGATTCGGCGGGGCACGTCCTTGGCCTCGGTGGTCAGTCGGGCGGCCTCGTTGACGGCGTCGCCGATGACGGTGAACTCCAGGCGCGTATCGGTGCCGACGTCCCCGGCGAAGACCTGTCCGCGCGCGACACCGATGCCGATGTCGAGCTCGCCGACGGCCGTCACCTCGTCGCGGATTCGGCGGGCCGCGCGCAGCGCCGGAGTCGCGTTGTCCCGCAGCGCGATCGGCGCGCCGAAGATGCACAGCGCCGCGTCGCCCTCGAACTTGTTGACCAGCCCGTCGTTCTCCTCGGTCGCCGCGACGACGATCGAGAGCAGGCGGTTCAGCTTGGCGACGAACTCCTGCGGCGGCAGGCCGGTGGACAGCGCGACCGAGCCCGTCACGTCGACGAACAACGCGGAGACGACGCGCACGTCACCGGTCAGGTCCATGCCGCCGGTGAGCGCCCGCTCGGCCACCTGCGCGCCGACGTGCCTGCCGAATACGTCGCGCATCCGTTCGCGTTCGCGCAGATTCGCGGCCAGCTCGTTGACCGAGTGTTCGAGCCGCCCGATCTCGCTGCTGCTGCCGACCGGCACCCGGACGTTCGTCTCGCCCCTGCTGATCAGATCCAGCGCCAGCCGCAGCGTCCGCATCGGGGTGGCCACCGCGCGGGCCAGGATGGCGGTGGCAAGCGCGCCGACGCCGATGCCCACCGCGGACAGATAGATGGCGGTGCGGATGCGGTCCGAAGCGGCCGCGGCGGGATCGGCGAGCACCACGATCAGCATGGCGAGCGGCATGGCGCCCGCGACACCCCAGGTGACGACGACCCGCACCAGCACCGACGAACTCCAGTGCATGGTGCCGCCGAGCACCGCCGACACCACCGGAACGGTCGGCCGGATCAGCCGGTCCACGATCAGGAAGGTCACCGCCGCCGACTGCAACGCGCCGAGGGTGAACAGCGACGCCGTCACACCTGGGGTATCGATTTCGGTCAGGTGGGTGAACGTGGCGGTCACGATGATCACGCCAGGTATCCACAGCGCCAGCGCCCGGACGGTGATCGCGATCGGCAGCCGCAACAGTCTGCGCGCCTCCGCCACCGTCGGCTTGCGCTTCTGATCCAGCCAGCCGAAGTACCTGCCGCGGTCGCGCATGGCCAGGCCGACGCCCGCGAGCAGCCCGACCGCCGGGTAGATCGCGACAAGGCCCATGGTGCGCATCCAGTCCTCGCCGAGTCGGCCGAAGAACCCGCTGAGCCACAGCCCGGTGACGATGACCGCGAGACCGCTCAAGTTCGCGGTGATGATCACGGCCGACAGACCCCAGTGGGCCTTGAGCGCCCAGACGACGAGCTTGGCGATCACGACGCGCGACCACCCGCCGGAGAAGGTGACCGCCGGTGCGAGCGGGGACGGGTGGCGACGAGTGACACGAAAAAGCAGCTTATCCGGCTCGATCGGGCCGAGAGGCGGCAACGGATATCTCGTTGGTCGGCCGCTCGGCACGGTAGTCGCCGAGACCATCCGCGGGTTGCCGAGGGACCCGGTGTGGCCGCCGACGAACCCGGGCGCGGCTGCCGCTCGGCGCAGGTGGCGAGAGTTCAGTGTGGCTGTCGACGGCTCGGCGCAGTTCGAATCTCGGCGCTGTCGGGCCGAGGTTCGGTTTGGATGTCGGGCACCGAGTGCGGTGGGGGCGATGAACTCGGCGCGGGTGGCGAGAGTTCGGTGTGGCTGCTCGGCGCGGCTGGAACCTCGGCGCTGCCGGGCCGAAGTTCGGCGCGGACGCCAAGCCTCGAGTTCGGGTGCCGTTGACGACTATGCGCGGTGACCGAACTCAGCGCAGCACGACCAACCAGATCGCGATGTAGTGACTCAGCGCCGCGAGCACCGTCGCGGCGTGGAAGAACTCGTGGTGCCCGAACACCGTCGGCCACGGGTTGGGCCACTTGGTGGCGTAGAGGATCGCGCCGCCGCTGTAGATCAGCCCGCCGATCAGCAGCAGGATCAGCGGCGCGATACCGATCTGATTGTTCAACTGCCCGGCCACCGGCACGATCGCCCAGCCGAGCAACAGATACAGCGGAACGCCGACCCACCGTGGCGCGGTCGGCCACAGCAGTTTGAGTGCGACACCGGCGAGAGCGCCCGCCCACACCACCGCGAGCAGCGTCTGCCCGGTGCGGCCCGGCAGGCCGAGTAGCGCGAATGGGGTGTAGCTGCCCGCGATGAACAGGAAGATCATCGAATGGTCCGCGCGCTTCATCCGGATGCGGGTGCGCGTGGTCTCCCAGGTGACGCGGTGGTAGACGGCGCTGATGCCGAACAACCCGCAGACGGTGAGCCCGTAGATCAGGGTCGACCAGCCGGCCGTCGCGGACACGGTGGCCGCCTCAACGACAAGCGCGATCACCGCGAGCGCGGCGATGCCGACCGCCCAGGTGTGGATCCAGCCGCGCATCCTTGGTTTGACCAGCGCGGCGAGTGCCTCGGCGGGGGAGGCGCCGACCAGCTCCGCGTCGGCCGCGCCGACAGATTCGGACACGAGTGTGACCTCCTAGTTAACCAATGAGTAACCTACGCCACCGTAGGTTCGCGCCGGATGCCACTGTACCGGGGAATCGCGGCCGATGCCGGAATCGCGCCACCGAGGCGTACTGTTGGACGCCGTGGAGCTTCGGAGTCGGGTGCGTGGTCTGCCATACCGCATCTACGAGGCCCGGCTGTCCAAGCAGCTGGCCGATAAACAACACCCACGCCACGTCGCGGTCATGTGCGACGGCAATCGCCGGTGGGCCAGGGAGAACGGGTTCACCGATGTGAGCCACGGCCACCGGGTCGGCGCGCTGAAGATCGCCGAGCTGGTCGGCTGGTGTTCGGACGAGGGCATCGAGATGGTCACCGTCTACCTGCTCTCGACCGAGAATCTGCAGCGCGATCCCGACGAGCTGGAGACGCTGTTCGAAGTGATCACCGACGTCGTAGAGGAGCTCTCCGCGCCGGAACGAGACTGGAGCGTGCGCATCGTCGGTTCGCTGGACGGGTTCCCCGAGCTGATCGCCAAGCGGTTGCGCACCGCGGCGGAGCGCACCGAGGGGCGTCAGGGCGTGCACGTCAACGTGGCGGTCGGGTACGGCGGGCGTCAGGAGATCACCGACGCGGTGCGCTCGCTGGTGCGCCAGGAGATGGCCGCGGGGGAGACCGGCGAGGATCTGGTGCAGTCGATCACCGTCAACGCCATCGGCCAGCATCTCTACACCTCGGGTCAGCCGGATCCGGACCTGGTCATCCGCACGTCGGGTGAGCAGCGACTTTCGGGCTTCCTGCTGTGGCAGAGCGCATACTCGGAAATATGGTTCACCGAGGTCTACTGGCCGGAGTTCCGCAGGGTGGATTTCCTCCGCGCCTTACGCGATTACGCGGCCCGACATCGCCGTTTCGGGGTCTGAAAAGTCCACATTCCAGTACCGTCCGGTCTGTGCAAGTTCTGACGCAGACCCCGCCGACGTCCGCTCCCGCCGCGCGCGGTGACGGGCCGGGTCGGCCCCTCAGCTACGAGGAGTTCGGCCGCCGCTTCCTCGAATACGCCGTATCCGAAGAGCGCGTCGCCGCCGCGTTCGGCGAACTGACCGGAGCGGCCTTCGACATCGGCCCTATCCGAGTCGGGCCCGCTCGGCTGGCCAAGGTCGTCGCCCATGTGCGCCTTGGTATTCCGCGCGTGCACCGCCACCTCGACGAGGTCATCTCATTCGAACTGGTCCTGCCGCTGCGCGTCGGCATGCTCGTCGACCTCGGCATCGACCGGCACCGCTTCGAGGTGGACGGCACGGTCCACCTGCACCTCACCGCTCGCACCGCCGAACCGCTCCGGGTGCTCATCGAGATCGCCGAACCCCGCCGGCGCGATGTCCGCGTCAACGTGGCGGCGGGCACCAAGCGCGCCCAACTCCTGCGCGTCCTCGTCGGCGTCGACCACGAGATCCGCCGCTTCGTCGCCCGCTACATAGCCACCGAAATCCGCAAACCCCACATCGCCTCGGTACTCGACATCGACGTGGCGGCGCGCTTGGACCAAGCGTGGCGGCTGTAGGGGTTCACAGGCCTCCGAAGATACTGGCGAAGAACGCGGTCCATGCCCAGACACCCGCCATGAACGCGACTGCTTCGCCGCGAGCGCGTGGAAACGCGCACCACACGACAGTCGAAATCAGCGGGGCCGCAAGCGCCACCGTGCGCCAGTTCCACGGATAGGGGATCAGCTCGTGATCCGGGTGGACACCGATGTACACGCCCATGAACGGATATGCCGCAGCGAAGGCGGCCGGAATCGTCAAGAACCGCCACCACGTCAAAGATCCCACTGGCTCCCCCCCCAGTTATGTCCCCGCCTTTGATCGGCTCAGATGATAGTCGACTGGTTGCGGGCCGGGAAGCTGTGGGCGGCAAAGGCTTAGGCGAGGGCTGGACCGCGTCGCGAGCCGTGTGTTGTGCCGTACGCACGCCTTCGGTGCTGCATCCCGTTGCGGGGCAATGGATTACAACTTCCGGAGTCGGAGGCGGTTGATGCTGTGGTCGGCGTCCTTGCGGAGGACGAGGGTGGCGCGGGGGCGGGTGGGGAGGATGTTCTCGACGAGGTTGGGGCGGTTGGTGGAGTTCCAGATCTCCTTGGCGGTGGCGGTCGCCTGCTCGTCGGTGAAGCCCGCGTAGTGGTGGAAGTGGGCGGCGGGGTCGGCGAAGGCGGTCTCGCGCAAGGTGAGAAACCTTTGCACGTACCAGTTTTCGATGTCCTCGATGCGCGCGTCGACGTAGATGGAGAAATCGAACAGATCCGAAACCATAAGGCGCGGACCGGTTTGCAGCACATTCAGTCCCTCGACGATGAGGATGTCGGGCTGGCGCACGCAGTGCAATTTGCCGGGCACGATGTCGTAGGAATTGTGCGAATACACCGGCGCGCACACCTCGGCCGCGCCGGATTTCACCTCGGTGACGAAGCGCAGCAGTTTGCGCCGGTCGTAGCTCTCCGGAAAACCCTTGCGGTGCATGATGCCGCGGCGGGTGAGTTCGGCCGTGGGATAAAGGAACCCGTCGGTTGTGACCAAATCCACACGCGGATGGTGATCCCAGCGGGCCAGCAATGCCTGCAGCACACGCGCGGTGGTCGATTTTCCGACCGCGACGCTGCCCGCGACACCGATCACGAACGGCACCTGCTGGTCCGGATGCGTCTCGCCGAGGAAGGTCGCGGTGGCGGCGAACAGGCGCTGACGCGCGGCGACTTGGAGGTGGATGAGACGAGCGAGCGGCAGATAGACCTCCGCGACTTCCTCGAGGTCGATCTGTTCGCCGAGACCACGCAGCCCGATCAGTTCTTCCTCGGTGAGCACCAGTGGAGTCGATTTGCGCAGCGTTCGCCACTGCTTACGGTCGAATTCCACGTAGGGGCTCGGCTCGCTCATTCGTGCCACTTACCCGACGCTCCATTTCGGCAAACACGCACTCGAGCCGGGTCGGCTCTGTGAGATTCGATCTAGCTCTCGCCGCATGGTCGAATTCTCCTCTGCACCGGCGCTGTGTGAAACGGGGGGTACCGCTACCGGCTGGTAACTACCTCGATACCTTGGCCGGTTGCCGCTACTGTCGGCTGGCATGGAAGCGCATCCCCTCGTCACCGAGTACCTGCGACTCGGCCTGGCTTTCGACCGGCTCGAGGAAGGTTTCGTCGACGCGTACACCGGCGACCCGCAGCTGCGCCGGGAGGTGCAGAACGCCCCCGCGCCGCAGCCACGTGATCTCGCGCGCCGCGCCGCCGAACTGCGCGCGGAACTGCCCGAGGCGGGCCTGTCCTCGGAGCGCGTGGAGTTCCTCGACGTGCACCTGCGCGCGCTGGAGTGCTCGGGCCGCAAGTTCGCGGGCGACGACATCGGCTTCGTCGACGAGGTGCGCGCCTATTTCGACGTCGACATCGCCTCGGGCGACGTCGAGGACTATCGCGACGCGCACCGCCAGATGGACGAGGTGCTCGCGGGCGACGGACCGCTCGCCGAACGGGTCGCCGCGCACCGCAAGGCGGACGAGATCCCACCGGAACGGTTGAGCGTCTGCGTCGAGGCGTTCTCCGGCGCGCTGCGCGAACTGGTGCGCGAGCGGTACCCGCTGCCCGACCACGAGCACGTCACCTACGAGGTGGTCGGCGACAAGCCGTGGTCCGGATTCAACTACTACCTGGGCAACTACCACTCCAAGGTCGCGATCAATTCCGATCTGCGACAGCACATGTCGAACCTGCCGCAGTTGATCGCGCACGAGTCCTACCCCGGCCACCACACCGAGCACTGCCGCAAGGAGGCCGGTCTGGTGGCGGCTGGTCAGGCGGAACAGACGCTGTTTCTGGTCAACACGCCGCAGTGCCTGATGGCCGAGGGTCTCGCCGATCTGGCGTTGCGCTCGATAGTCGGGCCGGGCTGGGGGAAGTGGGCGCAGGAGATCTACGCCGATCTCGGCCTGCGTTTCGACGGCGACCGCGCCGAGCGCCTGTCCACGGCCTCGGCGAAACTGCTCGCCGTGCGCCAGGACGCGGCCCTGCTGCTGCACGATCGCCGTCGCGACGAGACCGAGGTCGCGGAGTTCCTGCAGCAGTGGAATCTGACGACCCCGGAGCGGGCGCGGCAATCGCTGCGGTTCCTCTCCTCGCCGCTGTGGCGCGCCTACATCAGCACCTACGTCGAGGGATACCGCCTGCTCGGCGGCTGGCTGGACCGCGCCGCCGACGCCGACGAGCGCGCCGACCGTTTCCGGCGCCTGCTGGACGAGCCGCTCACCCCTGGCGCGCTGCGCGCGATGTGAACCACGCGCCGCGCCGGGGGTAAGCCCCTCACTCCCAGGCGTGCTGCGAACGATGGGGATACCGTGCCGCGCCTGTGCGGGCTGCTCGCTCCGGGCGCGCTGCGCGATGTGGACCGCATGCCGCGTGTGCTGGGTGGGCTGCTCGCCCGGGCGCGCTGCGCGATGTGGACCGCATGCCGTGTGTGCTGGGTGGGCTGCTCGCTCCGGGCGCGCTGCGCGATGTGGACCGCATGCCGCGTCTGCCGGGTGGGCCGCTCACTCGCCGCGCACGATGTGAAGCTTCTGCCGCGGCTGCTAGATGAGCCCGCTCCCCTCGAGAGCGTTTGCGAGCGATGTGAACCGCGAGGTGACGAAAGCGCGCCCGCCACCACTTCGGGCGGGCGCGGTCTTCGTCATTGGATGACCGCGCACCCTTCCCCGGAGGACAGCGAGCACATCAGCAGCGAGAGCGTCCGAAGAAGCGCTTCGATCGGGCTGTTGGGGACCGAGACGAGATTCAGCATGGCGACTTCCTGAGTGGTTTCGACGGGAACAACGTCACCTGTGAAACCGGTCCGCGCCACCCACATCGTTACGGTCCGTGCAGCCCCCAAAACCAGTGGGTTCGCACGCCGCGGAGCCGGACCGAGCGACCAGGCCGCCGACGAGTCGGCTCGGACCTCAGGCTGCCGAGAAGGTGACGCGCACCGAGATCGGTTCGGTCTCCAACGCCTTGATCGTCCACGCGAGCACCGGCCGCGCGATCCTCCCGGTGGCGAAGCTGCGCGCCCTGGCGACGACGTCGTCGTCGGGGACGAACTCCGCGGTGCCGGTGTACCAGCGGTCGCCGCGGCGCAGCCGGACCCGCGGGTCGGCGGTGATGTTGCGCGCCCAGCCCGCGCGGGGACCGTGCTGGCAGATGATCCAGGCGCCCTCGTCGTCGAACGACGCGGTCACCGGAACTCGCCGGGGGAGACCGGTTTTCGCGCCGGTCGTCTCCAGCTCGGAGACCAATGCGGTGCGGATGCCGAGCCGATCCAGCGCCGCCACCGTCGGATTCGCGACGTAGCGGCCGATCATCCGCTCTCGCTTGAACTTTCGCAGGGTGTTGCGTTCGGTCACGGTTGTGCTCCTCAGCGGAAGATGACGCAGGTGGTGGTGGCGTGGGCGACCAGACGACCCTGGTCGTCGACGACGCGGCCCTCGGCCGTCGCGGTGGTGCGCCCGACGTGGATGGTGGTTCCGGTGGCGGTGAGCTTGCGCCCGTCGGTGGGCACCGAGCGGATGTAGTTGATCTTCAGCTCCAGCGTGGTGTAGCCGACGCCTGCTTCCAGGGTGGTGTGCACCGCGCAGCCAAGCACCGAGTCGAGCAGCGTCGCGCAGATGCCGCCGTGCGTGCTGCCGAGCGGGTTGGCGAACTCCGGGCGGGTCCGCAGGCTGAACACCACCTTGCCGTGTTCGAGCGTCTCGGCCTCGATGCCGAGCAGGTCGCCGATGAACGGCGGGCGGTCCTCGAGCGACATCGCGGTCTTCAGCAATTCGAGGCCCGAAAGCTGTGTCGGATCGAGCTGCGCGGGCGAACTCATGGATTTCCATCCTTTCGATGAACCGATCGGTCCACATCTGTCATGATTGGAGCATGGACCGATCGGTTCACGCAAGGTGTCGGAGAGAGGGACGGCCATGACGCAGGGCCCACGCGCCCGGTTGATCGAGGGCGCCATCGAGCTGGTGCGCGAGCACGGCGTGCACGGCGCCGGGCTCGCCGCCCTGCTGGACCGGAGCAATGCCTCGCGCAACTCGCTCTACCAGCACTTTCCGGCGGGCAAGAGCGAGCTGGTCGCCGCGGCGACCGAGGTGGCAGGTCGCAGGATGTCGGCCGTCATCGAGACGGTGACCCGCTCGGGAGAGCCCGCGGACTGGGTCGGCGCGCTCGTCGGGTGGTGGAAACAAGCCCTGGAGAGCAGCGCCTACACCGCCGGATGCCCGATCGTCGGCGCCGCGCTCGCCGAGTCCGAGCCGAACGTGCAGGCCGCCGCGGGGAGCGCTTTCGCCGACTGGACCGAGTTGCTGGCCGCCGGGCTGACCGGTCGCGGTGTGGACGCGGCGCGGGCCCGGTCGCTGGCGAGCTTCGTGATCAGCGCGGTCGAGGGCGCCATCGTCCAGGCGCGCGCGACGAAATCGACCCGTCCGCTCGACGACGTCCAGGACAACCTCGCGACCTTGCTGCGAATCCGCTGACCGGCCCCCTGCCGGAAGCTCGACCCTGCCCCAATAGACTGAGGCCCGTGACGCAGACGACCGCCTCTGTCAATACTCAGTCCCTCGGTGAGCTCGATCCCGAGCTCGCTGCCGCGATGGCAGGCGAGCTCGCCCGCGAGCGCGACACCCTGGAAATGATCGCCTCGGAGAACTTCGTGCCGCGCGCGGTGCTGCAGGCGCAGGGCAGCGTGCTGACCAACAAGTACGCCGAGGGCTACCCGGGCCGTCGCTACTACGGCGGCTGCGAGCACGTCGACGTCGTCGAGACCCTCGCCCGCGACCGCGCCAAGGAACTGTTCGGCGCCGAATTCGCCAACGTGCAGCCGCATTCCGGCGCGCAGGCCAACGCGGCGGTGCTGATGGCGCTGATGAACCCTGGCGAGAAGCTGCTCGGCCTCGACCTCGCGCACGGCGGTCACCTGACCCACGGCATGCGGCTGAACTTCTCCGGCAAGCTCTACGAGGTGCACTCGTACGGGGTGAGCAAGGAAGACCACCGCATCGACATGGACGAGGTGCGCAAGATCGCGAAGGAGGCGCAGCCGAAGGTCATCGTGGCAGGCTGGTCGGCCTACCCGCGGCACCAGGACTTCGCCGCGTTCCGCGAGATCGCCGACGAGGTGGGCGCCTACCTGTGGGTGGACATGGCGCACTTCGCCGGTCTGGTCGCCGCCGGTCTGCACCCCTCCCCGGTGCCCTACGCCGACGTCGTGTCCTCCACCGTGCACAAGACCCTCGGCGGTCCGCGTTCCGGTCTGATCCTGGCCAAGCAGGAGTTCGCCAAGAAGCTGAACAGCTCGGTGTTCCCCGGCCAGCAGGGCGGTCCGCTCATGCACGCCATCGCCGCCAAGGCCGCCGCGTTCAAGATCGCCGCGACCGACGAGTTCCGTGACCGCCAGCAGCGCACCCTCTCCGGCGCCAAGATCCTGGCCGAGCGCCTCAACGGCGCCGACGTCAGCGGCAAGGGCATCAGCGTGCTCACCGGCGGCACCGACGTGCACCTGGTGCTCGTCGACCTGCGCAACTCCGCGATCGACGGCCAGCAGGGCGAGGACCTGCTGCACGAGATCGGTATCACGGTGAACCGCAACGCCGTTCCGTTCGACCCGCGCCCGCCGATGGTGACCTCGGGTCTGCGCATCGGCACCGCCGCCCTGGCCACCCGCGGCTTCGGCGACGCCGAGTTCACCGAGGTCGCCGACATCATCGCCACCGCACTGGTCGGCGGCTCGGATGTGGAGACCCTGCGCGGCCGCGTCACCAAGCTGGCCCAGAGCGTGCCGCTCTACCAGGGTCTGGAGGACTGGCGCCTGCTCGGCTGAGTCGTAGTTGTCGCGAACGCCCCCGGGATGTCCGGGGGCGTTTCGTTTTTCGGCATCCCGGCCGTCTGCTGACCGTGACCGTGGGCGGATGAGGACCGGGCCGCGGCTAGCCCGCCGACAGATCGATGCCCTTGGCCGCGGCGAGTTGCGTGAGCTTCTCCACCTCGTCGATCGGCACCGCGACGTAGGTGTGCAGGGTCTCGTCGTCGCGCCGCAGCAGGTACTCGTAGTCGCCGTCGGTGAGCAGATCGTCGTTCTCGTCGTAGAAGTGCCAGCGGACCCGGACCCGCGTGATGAGCGGCGTCAGGTCGACGTGCTCGAGCAGGGTGTGGCCGACCCTGGCGAGCCCGAGGCGCTGATAGAACGGATACGACTGCGCGAGCCCCTGCGCCATCTCGGCGTTGCTCGACAGCGAACCCACGAAACCGTCGCTGAGAATGCTGCCCGGCGTGCCCCACATGGCGGCCGACCGTTCGGCGTCGAATGCGCTCAACGCGGCCTGATACTCGTCGAGAAACGACTCGATTTCATCCCGTGTTGTCATCCCTCCAACCTAGGCGTACCTCCGCCTTCACTGCGGCCATGCGCGGGTTTCGGACGGACTGTCGTCCGGCGGCGCCTGTCGTGCGTACCCCGCCTTCGCTCCGTGCGCGGCTGCACCCGGCGTTGCCGACTTGCTGCCGCGGGCGCAGGTGAGGACCGTGGTGCGACACGAAGGCATGTGATGCACATCACAGGTACCTGCGATGAATCTCAGAGCGCGCCATCGTCTCAATCGGTGAGCGGTGCCGGACAGCGCCGTTGAATCTGGTTTGCGGAGAAGGACATTGAACGTGGAGACCATCACCACGCCCGGGGGCGTCGAGCTGGCATTCGATCGCACCGTCGGCGGTGAAGCCGGAACGGTGATCCTGATCGGCGGAGCATTCAGTTACCGGGCATTTCCGAAAATGGTCGAGCTGGCCCGGAAATTGAGCCAGGAGTATGGGCTCACGGTCGTGAACTACGACCGGCGCGGTCGCGGTGACAGCACCGATTCGCCCGGTGTGTACGACGTCGAGAACGAGATCGACGACCTCGCCGCGCTGATCGAGGCGGTCGGCGGCGAGGCGGCGGTCTTCGGCTGGTCCTCAGGTGCGGGATTGGCGCTGCTCGCCGCGGCCTCGGGTCGGGTACCCGGCATCACGAAGGTGGTGGCCTTCGAGCCGCCGTTCGTCACCGACCATGAGAACTTCGTTCCCCCAGCGGATCTGGCGGTGAAACTGCACGAGCTGATCGCCGCGGATCGGCGCGCCGAGGTGGTGAGGTACTTCATGACCAAGGGCATGGGTACGCCGCGCTTGTTCGCCGCGATCATGCGCTTCACACCCTTCTGGAAAAGTCTGCTGGCCACCGCGCCTAGCACCGCCCACGATTGGGCGATCATGGGTCCGTACATGCGCGGTTCGGCACTGAGTCCGGCCGACTGGGCGGGCGTAAAGGTTCCCACGCTGGTCGTTTCCGGCGGCAAGAGCGGAGCCCTGCTGCGGTCCGCCGCACGAGCCATTACCGCCGTGCTTCCGAACGCGCGGCACGAGGAAGTGGCGAAGCTGAGCCACAATCCGAATATCGACCTGCTGGTCCCGGTCTCCGGCGAATTCCTCGTCGGCGCAGAGCGATTCGCGGCGTGAACGCGCCACCCGACCGAGAGGATCGAACCGTGCGTATGCGCATCGTGTCGCTGTCCGTCCTGAGCGCCGTGGCCGTATCCGCTTCGCTGGTCAGCGGCTGCGGTAGCGACGACACCACCGGCGGTGGCGTGTCCACCTCGCAACCTCTGCCCGCTGCGGCCGATCAGGCATCCGCCGACGGCAGGGGTCGCTACGCCGAGATCAACGGCGGTCGGCTCTACTACGAGTCTCGCGGCGCCGGGCAGCCGTTGATTCTGCTGCACGGCGGGCTCTCGACCGCCGAATCCACCTTCGGCGCGTTCATCCCGGAGCTGTCCGAGAACCGGCGGGTCATCTCGGTAGAGCTGCAGGCCCACGGTCATACACCCGATCGCGAGCGCCCGCTGAGCTACGAGTCGATGGCCGATGACGTCGCGGCGCTCATCACCCACTTGAATCTCGGCAAGGCCGATCTGTTCGGCTACTCGCTCGGCGGCGGTGTCGCGATGCAGGTGGCCGCTCGCGCACCGGACCTGGTCGGTCGGCTGGTCGTCATGTCGGCGCCCTACCGTTCCGACGGCTGGATGCCCGCCACGCGCGCCGGGATGGCCGCGATGGAACCCGACGCCATGCGCGGCACCCCCATGTACCAGCTCTACAGGAGCGTCGCACCGGATCCGGCCGGCTGGACGTCTCTGGTGACGAAGACCCGGCAGCTGCTCGCCCAGGATTACGACTGGGGTGCGCAGCTGGCGATGATCCAGGCGCCGACGCTCGTACTCGTCGCCGAATCCGACGCCCTGTATCGAGAACACGCCACGGATATGGTCTCCCGGCTGAGCCACGGTGCGGCCGCGAGTGCTCGACTCGAAATCGTGCCGAGCACAACGCATTACGACATCATGTACCGGTCCGACCTGATCTTGCCCACGCTAACTTCATTCCTGGCGTCGGCGACCATCCGGTAGTGCGCCAATCCCGCGAAGCTTTGTGCCGCTGCGACATCCGACGAGAGCCCGCCCCGTCAATCCCGCAATCAGCGGACGGGCCTGGTCAGTCCATGCGGGCACGCGCCCGGATGATCGATTCGTCCAGGTAGCGGGCGATGTCGGCGGTGGTGGCGGGGCGGATCATCAGGGCGCGGTTGGCGGGGACTTCGCAGTAGCGGCCGTCGTCGGTGTCGATCCAGCGCAGTTTGCCGGTGCGGAGAGGATCGGCGTTGCGGGGGCCGAGCAGGACGGTGACGGTGCCGCGCGTCGTACATGGCTGGCGCCAGAATCGGCGGTAGCGGTCCCTTGTCGCGGTGGCCGGTATGGTGCCGAAGGGGTCGGTGCGTTCGTCGGCGAGATCATCGAGGAGATAGGTTCTTTCGGCGACGGTGCCCGGCTCACGGTCGGGGAGCAAGCGGACGAGTTCCGTGGCGAGCTGGTCGGTGCGGCAGCGGCGCAGCCGAATTCGGCCGCCGTCGGGAGCCGGGTTCTGCAACGCGACGACGCCGGAACCACCCCGGTGGGCGCAGCCGATGGCGCGCAGCTCAGCGCCGCCGCGCCGGTTGTCGATGCCGAAAAGCTCGATGCGCCAATCGGGCCGGGCCAGCACCTGGATGGCGCGTTGCAGCGGCACGTGCTCGTCGTGTTCCAGCTCGGTGCGGAAATCGCGCTGGTACGCCTGGTATTCGCGAAGGCCGGGGAAGCGGCTGGTGAAGCGGAACGGGAACGGCATCCGATCCAGTCCGGTGCCGAACCACACCGCCGCGAACTGCTCGGCCGAGAGTATCCACTGCGCCATCAGTCGGCTCCCAACGCCGGCGGGACGGTCTTGGGCGTCTCGCCGATCAGCTCTTGGCCGTGCTCTTCGGAGCGCAAATACTTCGCCGACCGGTGCTCGCCGTCCTCCTCGGCCCGGGTTCGCGGCGCGGACGGCATCAGGCCCGCGTAGCCGGTGGAGCCGGGGATGCCCGCGCGGGCCGGAACACCCGACGGCGGTGCGGGATTCGGGGTTGCCGCGGGCTGGGCGGGTACGGAGGAGCCGGGGCTCGGTGGTGGTGCGGGGGCGTTGGGCGGTGGGACAGGCGCGGACGGACGTGCGGGATCGTGGAGCGCGGCGGGGGCGAGCGGAGGTGGTGGGCCTGCGATGGGGGATTGACCGAGGGGTGCGTTCGGTGCGAGGGGTGGGGTCGGTGCCGAGAACGTGGGTTGCGACGAGGTGAGGGACGGGAAAGCCGTGGACGGCGCGGAACCTACGGACGTCGGAGTTGGTGCGGCGGGCATCGGGGGCGCCGCGGCGGGCGTGGGAACCGCGGACGTAGGAGGCGGCGCGGAGGGCGCGGGCGCGGGCACCGAGGATGGTGGGGGCGATGCGGACGTCGGGGACGATGCGGCTGAGCTCGGCGGCGTGGATGCGACTTCTTGTGCGGAAACAGACTGTGCCGCAACGGAGTCCGTTTCGCCGCCGGTCGAGTTCGGGGGACGCTCGCCGTTGTCCCCGGCGGACGAGCCGTGATTCGACGCCGTCCCCTGCTCCATGGATTCTCCTGGTCGCGTCCCCGCCCCGCCTTGCGCGCCGGTCGTGTCCCCGACGAGGTGGTCGGGACCAGACCCGACCTGTCCGCCGGTGCCCGGTTTCGCGCCGTTCTCGGGTTGTCCGCCGGTCCCCGGCTGCGCGCCAGACCCGTACTGCTCTTCGGTGCCATCCTCGGCCTGCGCACCGTTCTCGGTCTGCGTTCCGGTTCCAGGTCGAGCCCCGAAGCCGGACTGCCCTTCCGCGACGTGCTGCGCGCCACCTTCAGGCTGCACACCGGATCCCGGCCGTGTGCCGTCCTCGGCCCGTGCGCTGTCTCCGGCCTGGGTCCCGGTGCCGGCCTGCGCGCCGTTCTCCTGCTGCGCACTCGACTGCGCACCAGTTGCTGGCTCTGCGCCGTTCACCGGCTGGGTCCCGGTCCCCGGCTGTGCCAGGCCCCCCGGCTGGGCGCCGGACTCGAACTGACCGTGGCTACCCGGCTGCGCGGCATTTTTGGTGTGCGCTCCTGTCCCCAGGTGCGAGGCGTTCACCGGCTGCGCTCCCAGTGCGGGTTGTGCTCCGGCACCTATGGAATGCGCCCCCGCCCCGAATAGCGTCTCATTCCCGGGCTGGGCTCCAGCTCCCGGCTGCGTCCCCAGCCCGGCTCCCGCACTGTAATCGGTCATCCTGCCCGTACCCGGCAGAGCGCCCTCGAGGAGCCCGTCCGCACCGGCACCGCCGACCCCCACCGGCGACGGCAACGTCGGGATCCGCGCCGCCGTCGCACCGTACGGCTGGATGTAGAGCCTGTTCATATCGTCGCGCGCCTGGTCCTCTTGCGCGTTGCGCTCCTCCGGCGCAGCGGAATTCCCGGTACTCACCTCCGGGATGGCCGCCTTGAACTGCGCGGCCGCGCTCGCCGCCGCCGCGATCGGCTCCGATTGCCTGCCCAGCGCCGCCCCGAGTTCCCCGAGCCTGCCGAGGAAGTCGCGGACACCGCGCACGGCCGCGTCCGCCGCGGCGCCCTCCCACCGCTGGTCGACCGCCCGCTGTAGCGCCGAGCCGAACTGCTCACCGGCGGCGATGACCATCCCGGACAGCCCGGCCCATGCGTCCTGAGCGGCTATCGACGCGCTCGGGTTCATCCTGTCGGCGGCTGCTTTGATCTCCGCGTGGGAAAAGCTCTGCGCGTTCTCGGGATTGGTGATCGCGCTGCTGTCGGTACCGTGCACTGCCATCGCGGTGGCCCCTTCCGTCAGTGCCGTTTGAACCTAATAGACGCACCCGCGCACGAAGCGGTTCCACCGAAACTCGGGAAATCCGTTCAGCGCGCCGCCAGCAGGGCGGGATAGTCGCGCAGGTCGATGTCGTTGGCGGCGTTGTCGCCGTACTTCGTCATCAGCGTGAACAGCCGGGAGCCGAGGAACCAGTTGCGAAGCCGGATGCCGATAGCAGTGGACGGCGCTAGGAATCGCCCGGCGTTCGAGTTGCCCGCGATCTTCGCGTACCGGCGCATGATCTCGTCGTAGCGGGCGAACGCGACGGTGTGGTCGCCATCCGCGAGCGCCAGTTCCCCGGCGAGCACGTACGCGCCCACCACAGCGAGCCCGGTTCCGAAGCCGCCCAAAGTGTTTCCGTACGCCGAATCGCCGACGAGCGCGACACGGCCCGCGGTGTAGCGGTCCATCCGCACCTGCCCCATCGAATCGAGGTAGACGTCGTCGAACTCGGCGAGTTCGGCGAGCATCCGCGGCACCTCCCAGCCGAGCCCCGCGTAGTGCTCGGCGACGATGCGCCGCTGCGCGTCCATGTCGTCCCGCGCGTACGCCAGTTCCGGCGCCGCGAACAGGTACAGCTGTTGGGCCTTCGAGCCACCGCTGATCGCGAGCCGTCCCGGCGCGTTGTGACCGTAGGCGACGGCCCGCTCGCGTTGCGTCGACGAGTCGCTCCACGGGCTCGCCCCGGCGACGCAGTAGTAGTGCCCGAGGTGTCGCACGAACTCGCGCTCCGGCCCGAACGCCAAATGCCGGACCCGGGAATGGATTCCGTCGGCGCCGACGACGAGGTCGAAGGTGCGATCCGGTCCGCGCTCGAAGGTGATGTGCACGCCATCGGCGCTCTCGGTGAGCCCGGTGATCGAATCCCCGAAGACGTACTCGCAGTCGTCGGCCGTGTGGCGGTAGAGGATCTCGGCGAGGTCCCCGCGCAGGATCTCCACATCGCCGCCGGTGAAGTCGCCGGACATGAGCGCGAGCCGCGAGCCGCGTTCGTCGACGAACACCACGTCCGACGCCCCGGTGCGGTGCTCCCAGATCTCCTCCCACACACCCATCCGCTCCAACACGGTGCGGTGCGTGCGGCCTTTGAAATCGACGGCCTGCCCGCCGGGCCGCGGCGCCACGGCGCGCTCGACGACGGTGACCTCGAACCCGTACCTGTGCAGCCAGAACGCGAGGGCGGGGCCCGCGATACCGGCGCCGGACACGAGAACGGAATGGTGGCGCATGGTTTCTCCCGAATTGGCGAATTGCGTCCGCCATATTCTGTTTCCGGCAGACGCAAATCAGCGTATGGTAGACACAGTTCCGGGTCAACCCGTTCGTCCTGGAGGATTCGCCGATGTCGTCACCCACCACCGCGGAACTGCTGTGGGGCACCAGGCAGCCGCCTCGGCGCGGACCGAAGCCCTCGCTGACGCTGGCCGGGATCGTCGCGGAGGCGATCGCGCTCGCCGACGCCGATGGCCTGGTCAACCTGTCCATGCAGCGCCTCGCCGAACGGCTCGGCTACACGAAGATGTCGCTGTACCGCTACGTGCTGGGCAAGGAACAGCTCATCGCACTGATGCTGGACACGGCCATGGGCGAGCCGCCCGAACCGCCGGGCGAGCCGAGATGGCGGGAGGCCTTGCGCGGCTGGGCGCTGGCCATCTTCGACCGCTACCGCGCGCACCCGTGGACGCTCGAGCTAGCCGTCGGAGCGCGCCCGATCGGCCCCAACGAGATGGGCTGGCTGGAGGCCGCGGTGGTCGCGATGGACGGCACGGGGCTGACCGGACCCGAGCGGCTGGACACGGTGGTCCTGCTCAACGGCCACGTGCGCAGCCTCGCCCAGCAGGTCGGTGCGGCGGGCAAGACCGACACGGCCGAGCAGGTGCTGCGGCAGTTCACCGAGACGATGGCCGCCGCGGCCGATCGCTATCCCGCGGTCAGGGCGGCCTTCGCGGAGGAGGCCGCCCGATCGGCGAACCCGCCCTACGCCGACGACCCCGGCGACGCGCTGAACTTCGGCATCGAGCGGGTCCTCGACGGCCTCGCCGTCCTGATCGCCCGCCGGACCGCCGAAAACAACACCACATAGGGCGGCCAAGCGGCTTAAAGTCGAACCATGTCCGACGAACTCCAACTGCAGCAGGACGCGATCACCACGGTGCGGGAATTCTTCGCCGCCCTGGAGCTCCGTGCGGTCGGCGAGGCGCTGGAACTGCTCGATCCCGACATCGTCTGGAAGAACACCTCGCTACCGGACGTGCGCGGCATCCGGCGCGTCGGCGGCGTGTTGCGCGGGCTCGATCGTCCGATGTTCGGCTTCCGCGTCGATATGCACCACATCGCGGGCAACGGCGACATCGTGCTCACCGACCGCACCGACTACCTGCGGTTCGGTCCGGTGGAGATCGGGTTCTGGGTGACCGGCACCTTCGAGCTGCGCGACGGCCGAATCGTGCTGTGGCACGACCACTTCAGCTGGGAGAACTTCCTGCGCGGCACCGCCGTCGGACTCTTCCGCGCGGTCTTCACCCGCCGCTGAATCCGCCCGCCGCCGCACTCCGCTCGCTACCCGCCGCCGAATCCCGCCCGCTGCTGAATCTCGGTCGCCGCCGGCTGAATCCCGGTCGGCGCCCGCCAGCGACCCCCAGGCCGCAGGCCCACCGCTGAACTCCGGCCGCCCGCCGTCGCAAACCACCGCCCGCCGTCACCGACCGGCCCGGTCGCACCGGTTCGCCGCGCGGCTTCGGCCCGGTGTCGGTTTGCCGCCGCACTCCACCCGTTCGCCGATTCGCCCGGCGCGCACCGCCTTTCGGCGCGATCGCCGGACAGTCGCGGCCGCGTTGCCACGGCCGCCCTGGTCACGAATGCGCGACCAGGTAGTCCAGGTAGAACGGCCGTAGCTGCTCGGCCACCGCGCCGTCGCCCGCATGGATGTAGTCGTCGATCAACGGCAGCACGAACTTGATGCTCGCCTCGCTCTCGCCGACGTTCCCCGCGGCCGCCTCGGCGGCGGGAATGCGGGTGAGCAGCTGCCACAGGTATTTGATGTCCCCGCGGCGCACGGCCAGCCGCACCGCCCGGTCGTGCAGCTCCTTGGACGACAGGTTCTCGAGTTCCTCGTTACCGGCCATGATTCGACTCTAACTGTCCCGGTGAGCTGCGGCGACAACCACTTCGGCGACCCCGCCGAGCCGCGCGTTAACGGGATCTTCACCGACACGCCTCACCGTCCCCGAGCGCGGACCGGGCAGTCGGCGGTAACTTCGGAGATGCGGACCGCGTCGGTGTGGTTCGTACGGGAGGTCCTGACCGTGACTGAGCTACTCAGTACGAGGGGGCCGGCACCCGGCCCTCGTGGCATCTGACTCGAGTCGGATCCAGAAGGACGGACCGGTCCAGCGAGATCGTCCACGCGGGTGCCGTGTGGACACAAAAGGAGCCCACCGTGACTGCTGCACGCTCCGTTTCCGCCCCCTCGGCGCACTCCCGTTCTGCTGGCACAGGAAAGCGCGCCGCTGTCTCTTCGGACACCAAGGGGGCCCGCCCCTCGCTCTCCCACACTCCCGGTGCCAAGACCTTCGTCATCGACACCTCGGTCCTGCTCTCCGATCCCTGGGCGTTCACCAGGTTCGGCGAGCACGATGTCGTCCTCCCGCTGGTCGTCATCAGCGAACTCGAGGCCAAGCGGCACCACCACGAACTGGGCTGGTTCGCCAGGGAAGCCCTGCGCAACCTGGACGACCTCCGCCTGCAGCACGGCAGGCTGGACGAGCAGGTGCCGATCGGCACCGAGGGCGGAACGCTGCAGGTGGAACTCAATCACACCGACCCCACGGTTCTGCCGGTGGGCTTCCGCACGGAAAGCAACGATTCCCGGATCCTGGCCTGCGCCTTGAATCTCGCGGCCGAAGGTCGCGAGGTCGTCATGGTGTCCAAGGACATTCCGCTGCGCGTCAAGGCGAGCGCGGTGGGTCTGCACGCCGACGAGTACCACGCGCAGGACGTGGTGACCTCCGGCTGGTCCGGGATGGTCGAGATCGATGTCGCGTCCTCCCAGATCGACCAGCTCTACGCCGAGTCCGTGATCGACCTGGACCAGGCGCGGGAACTGCCCTGCCACACCGGAATCCGGCTGCTCGGCACCAGCTCGAGCGCGCTGGGCCGGGTGACGCCGGACAAGCGCGTGCAGTTGGTGCGCGAGCGCGAGGCGTTCGGTCTGCACGGGCGTTCGGCCGAACAGCGCATCGCGTTGGACCTGCTGTTGGACGAGAGCGTCGGCATCGTCTCGCTCGGCGGCAAGGCGGGCACCGGCAAGTCGGCGCTGGCGCTGACGGCGGGTCTGGAGGCCGTGCTGGAACGGCGCACGCAGCGCAAGGTCGTGGTGTTCCGACCGCTCTACGCGGTCGGCGGCCAGGATCTCGGCTACCTGCCCGGCAGCGAGAGCGAGAAGATGGGGCCGTGGGCGCAGGCCGTCTTCGACACCCTCGACGGACTCGCCTCGCCGGAGGTGATGGAGGAGGTGCTCAGCCGCGACATGCTGGAGGTGCTGCCGCTCACCCACATTCGCGGTCGCTCGCTGCACGACTCCTTCGTGATCGTGGACGAGGCGCAGTCGCTGGAACGCAACGTGCTGCTCACGGTGCTCAGCAGGCTGGGCACCGGCTCGCGCGTCGTGCTCACCCACGACGTCGCCCAGCGCGACAACCTGCGCGTCGGCAGGCACGACGGCGTGGCGGCGGTGATCGAAAAGCTCAAGGGACACCCGCTTTTCGCGCACATCACGCTGACCCGCAGCGAGCGCTCGCCGATCGCGGCGCTGGTCACCGAGATGCTCGAGGAGTACGGACCGAACTCCTAGAGCTGAGCTGGAGGTGCACCCGAGCTAACGCTCGGGGTGTGTTTCACCTCACATCGAGTGGGTAATATCCGCCGAGTTACCAGTTGGGCAACGGCCCGGCGCGTCTTAGTCGATTCGCCGGGCCGTTGCCGAACATCGGCCTAGGCTACGCGCGGTGCCGGTGTCAGGGCGCCGTCGGAGCCACACTCGAGAGGGGACGACATATGCACCACGCTCGACGCACGGCTGGATTCACGGTGGCGCTGGCGGCCGCCGCGCTGCTCATCGCGGGATGCGGTGGCGACGACTCGAACGAATCGGACAGCGTCCTCACCACCCCGACCCTCGGCATGACGACCGCCCCGATGGCGACCACGCACACCGAGGCGCACGGCACCGACAATCCCGACACCGACGATCGCGACACCGCGGATCAGACCCCGGATGCCGCGGACGAGACCAGGATCCCAGCCCAGGGCGGCGGCGAAGAGGTGACCGTCTCCGGCGACATCTACGACAAGTACATGGAGGCGGGCGGCCCGGAGGGCCCGCTTGGCGCCCCGATCGAGGCCCAGGAGAGCGCCCCGAACAACGGCAAGTACCAGGACTTCGTCGGCGGCACGATCTACGAGCCAGAGGACGGCGAGCCGCACATCGTCTGGGGCGAGATCCGCAAGGCGTGGGAGGAGAACGGCGGCGCGGCGGGCGAGCTCGGCTACCCGGTCAGCGACGAGACCGACATCCCCGGCGGCAAGAAGAGCGAGTTCAGCGGCGGCACCATCACCTGGGTGAACGGGCAGATCACCGTCACCATGAAGTAGTCGAACCCCCGCGACGCCCGAGACAGCGCACCGGCGCTTCTCGGGCGTCGTCGGCGATTCCCATCGGTAGAGTCCCGCGCCGCGGGCCGAACAGCTAGGTTGTGAGCGTGCAAAATCTCTTGACCGACCGCGAACTGCTCGAGGCGCTCGCGGATGAGGTGGAATCGAATCTGCGACGCCACATCGCCGTCGCCGACGGGTGGCAGCCGCACGATTACGTGCCGTGGGACGATGGCCGCAACTTCGCCTTCCTCGGCGGTGAGGACTGGACCCCGGAACAGTCCGAGCTCGGCGAGATCGCCAAGCTGGCGCTGACCGTGAGCGTGCTCATCGCGGACAACCTGCCCTCCTACCACCGCGAGATCGGCAAGTATCTGCGCACCGGTCCGTGGTGGCGCTGGGTCGGCCGCTGGACCGCCGAGGAGAACCGGCACGAGATCCTGATCCGCAACTACCTGATGGTCACCAGGTCGGTGGATCCGGTCGACCTGGAACGTCAGCGGATGGCGCACATGACGGCCGGCTTCCGCCGTCCCGCCCTGCACCTGCTCGACGTGCTCGCCAACGCCGCGTTCGAGGAGGCGGCGTCGGCCATCCGGCACCGCAACACCGCGGCGCTGAACGAGAACCCGATGGTCACCGCCATCGCCGAGCGCATCGCGGCCGACGACGAGCTGCAGTCGGTGTTCTTCGCCGACCTGGTCGCCGCGGCGTTCGCGATCGCGCCCGACCAGACCATGCGCGCCATCGCCGACCGGGTCGCCGGTTTCGAGGTGCCGAGCGTGGCGCTGCCGGACGGCCGCAGCAGCGACGAGGTGCTGGCCGAGGCGGGCATCTACGACCGCGCCAAGGAAGGCGAGCTGGTCTTCGCGCCGCTGCTGCGCCGCTGGAACGTCTTCGACCGGGCCGACCTCGGTTCCGAGGGCGAGGCGGCACGCGCGGAGCTGGAGCACCTGCGCGTGTTCTCGCCTGCCTGATCTGCGGCGCAGCGCTACCGAACGCCGAAGGGCGCCGGGCGGATTCACCTCCCCGGCGCCCTCTCGCATTACTTGGTGTCCTTCACCTTCGCCATCGACAGCACGTCGAGGCGGCGATCCAGCTCGGCCTCGGTGAGGCGGTCGCCGAGCAGGCCGCGATCGATCACCGTCTGCCGGATCGTCTTCTTCTCCTTCAGCGCCTCCTTGGCCACCGCCGCCGCCTCCTCGTAGCCGATCGCCGAGTTCAGCGGGGTGACGATGGACGGAGAGGACTCGGCCAGCGTGCGCAGCCGCTCCACGTCGGCGACCAGCCCGCGCACGCACTTGTCGGCGAAGAGCCGGGACACGTTGGCCAGCAGGCGGATCGACTCGAGCACGTTGCGCGCCATCACCGGAATGTAGACGTTCAGCTCGAAGGCGCCGTTCGCGCCGGAGAAGGCGACCGCCGCGTCGTTGCCGATGACCTGCGCCGCCACCTGCGTGACCGCCTCGGGCAGCACCGGATTCACCTTGCCGGGCATGATCGAGCTACCCGGCTGCAGGTCCGGCAGCTGGAGTTCGGCCAGACCCGTGAGCGGACCGGAACCCATCCAGCGGATGTCGTTGGCGATCTTGGTGAGACTCACCGCGACGGTGCGCAGCGCGCCGGACAGCTCGACGAGACCGTCGCGCGCCGCCTGCGCCTCGAAGTGGTCGATCGCCTCGGTGAACGCGTCGATATCGGTCGACTTCACCAGTTCCGCAACGACTTTCGCACCGAACCCGACGGGCGCGTTGAGGCCGGTGCCCACCGCGGTGCCACCGATCGGCAGCTCGCCGAGGCGCGGCAGCGTCACCATCAACCGGTCGATGCCCGCCGCGACCTGGCGGGTGTAGCCGCCGAACTCCTGGCCGAGAGTCACCGGGACCGCGTCCATCAGATGGGTGCGGCCCGACTTGACCACGGTGCGCCATTCCTCGGACTTGTCCAGCAGCGCGAGCCGCAGGTGCTCGAGCGCCGGGACCAGGTCCTTGATGACGCCCTCGGTCGCCGCGACGTGCGTGGCGGTGGGGAAGGTGTCGTTGGACGACTGGGACATGTTCACGTCGTCGTTGGGGTGCACGTCGACGCCCTTGGCCTTGGCGATCGAGGCGATCACCTCGTTGGCGTTCATGTTGGAGCTGGTGCCCGAGCCGGTCTGGAAGACATCGATCGGGAACTGGTCGTCGTGCTCGCCAGCGGCGATCTCGTTCGCGGCGGCGATGATGGCGTCCGCCTTGACGGCGTCGAGCAGGCCGAGATCCTTGTTCACCTCGGCGCACGCGGCCTTGAGCAGTCCGAGCGCGCGGATCTGCGCGCGCTCCAAGCCGCGTCCGCTGATCGGGAAGTTCTCCACGGCCCGCTGGGTCTGCGCGCGCCACAACGCGTGCGCAGGGACCCGTACCTCGCCCATGGTGTCGTGCTCGATGCGGTACTGCGTCTCCTCGGTCATGATTTCGACCCTATGCCGCACGAGGTCCGCGTGGGGCAGCCACGCCTGAGCGGAATACCACACCGGTCCGGCGGAATACCGGACCGGTGACGCCGGGACTCAGGAGGAGAACAGGACCTTGCCGAACGAGCGGTGCTTGTGGTGGTGGCCGTGCCCGTAGTGCGGGGCTGGCGCACCCCACGTGGGCGCGGGGGCGGCCGGTGGCGGCGGCGGCGCCGCGTAGCCGGACTCGGGCATCACGATATGACGGATGCGGTGGCTATCCGTCGGCACGCGTCCACCAAAGCCGTGTCCAGATCATCGAGTTCGCGTTTCTCGCGTGCGGCGGCGACCAGTGCCAGCGCGGCCGCTTGGACGGCGACGGCGCGGGCCGGAGTATCGAGCGCGGTCCACTCGTCCCCCTCCCTCGGCACCGCGACACCGCCCGCCGCGCGATAGGCGTCGAGAAAGCGGAGCCAGGTCACCGGCTCGAGAATGCCCGCGGCGAAGAGGGCGGCCGGGCGGGCCAGATCCCACGCCGGATCGCCGGAGCCGAGGTCGTCGATGTCGATGAGCCGCCAGCGGTCGGCGTCCGCTCGACCGACGCGGACCAGTTGGCCGAGGTGGAAATCGCCGTGCACGAGCGTGCGGCGCGCGGCCGCTTCGGGGAGCCCGGGGCGTGCTGCGAACGATTCGGGCAGCGCAGCGAATGCTTGGCACACGATCGTCTCGGCCGCTCGGTCCGGCACCGCGGCCTCGCGCAGCCGACGCATCGCCCGATGGACACGGGACGGTCCGCCCGCTTCCGGCAGACCGCGTCCCGGCAGCGCGTGCAGCCGGGTCAGCAGCGTCGCGGCGGCTTCCCACGGCGCGGCGTCGGGATCGTCGGGGTCGACCGGTTTGCCGTACGGCCACGCGGTGATCGTGCGACCCGCCGCGTAGGTATGGAGCGCGTCGCCGATCGGCAACGGCGGCAGCAGAATCCCCTGCGATGTGCTCGCCAGCCGGAGGCGGGAGAGCAACGCCGTCGCATCGGTGTCGACCGGATGGGCCTTGACGACGACCGCGCCGACCCGCAGCACCAGTACGTCGGCGCGTTCGACCAGTACCTGCGCGTCGGTCGCGTTCGGTGTTCCGGGAACCGTCGCCGACGCACCGGCGCGGGTGGCGATCTCGGTCATCGCGTCGACGAGTTCAGTTGTGCCAGGCCGGGTCTCGCGGCCGGATTCGTTCCCCACCACAGCATCTTCCCCCTTGTGAACGACTGCGGCCGCGTCCGGGAACACCGAACGCGGCCGCGAGGTCGAAGCCGATCAGGGCATCGGCGGGACCGCGTCCTCGTCGCCGTGGAAGTCGACCGAGGAGTACTCGCGCAGCTTGGTCAGGCGGTGGTAGGCGTCGATCATGCGGACGGTGCCCGACTTGGAGCGCATGACGATCGACTGGGTGGAGGCGCCGCCACCGTAGTAGCGGACGCCGCGTAGTAGGTCGCCGTCGGTGACGCCCGTGGCGCAGAAGAAGACGTTGTCGCCGGACACCAGGTCCTCGGTGGTGAGCACCCGGTCCAGGTCGTGGCCCGCGTCGATGGCCTTCTGGCGCTCCTCGTCGTCCTTCGGCGACAGCATGCCCTGCAGCGCGCCGCCCATACAGCGCATGGCCGCCGCGGCGATGATGCCCTCCGGGGTGCCGCCGATGCCGACCAGGATGTCGGTGCCGGAATCGGGGCGGGCCGCCGCGATCGCACCGGCGACGTCGCCGTCGGAGATCAGTCGGATGCGGGCGCCCGCGTCGCGGACCTGCTGGATGAGCTCGGCGTGCCGGGGCCGGTCCAGGATGCAGACGGTCAGGTCGGACACCGCGGACTTCTTCGCCTTGGCGACCCGGCGGATGTTCTCGCCGATCGGGGCCGAGATATCGATCACGTCGGCGGCGTCGGGGCCGACCGCGATCTTGTGCATGTAGAACACCGCCGACGGATCGAACATCGCGCCGCGCTCGGCGACCGCGAGCACCGAGATCGCGCCGGGGGAGCCCTTCGACATCAGCGTGGTGCCGTCGATCGGGTCGACGGCGAAGTCGACGTCAGGACCGGTGCCGTCGCCGACCGCCTCGCCGTTGTACAGCATGGGCGCCTCGTCCTTCTCGCCCTCGCCGATCACCACGATGCCGCGCATCGAAACCGAGCTGACCAGCTGCCGCATCGCGTCGACGGCGGCGCCGTCGCCACCCTCCTTGTCACCGCGGCCGACCCACCGCCCCGCGGCCATCGCGCCCGCCTCGGTCACCCGGACCAGTTCGAGTGCAAGGTTTCGGTCCGGCGCCTCGCGGCGGCTGGGTGCGGGCGAAGATGCCGTCATGGCGGGGTGCCTCCCTCGGGTCGTACGTACGGGACGATTGTCTCATTCCGGGGTCGGGCATCCGTGCACCCCTGTTCCAGGCGACGGGGGTGCCTGGCCGCGCACCCGCCCACCGAGTGGATACTGGGAGCGTGTCCTACCAAAAGCCACGCATCCTGCACGACTACAAGGATCTGTTCTTCTCGCTGATCCCCCTGGTGCTGATCGCCGTGGTCTTCGCCGCGCTGGCCAGCCAGTGCAGCTTCGCCGCCAAGGGGCCGACACCAGGTCAGATCCCGCACTTCGACGTGAAGGCGGCGCTCGAGACCGACGCTCGCACGCTGGCGTTCCCGATCCGCAACCCGAGCGTGCCCGCCGACTGGACCCCCAACTCCGGCAGCCGCGACACCGTCACCGGCCAGGGCGGCGGTCCGGTCAGCACCGTCGGCTACATCACCGCCCAGGGCACCTACATGCAGCTGACCCAGAGCAGCGCCACCGAGGAGTCGCTCGCCCGCTTCGTGCTCGGCTCGCGCTACGCCAGCGGGGCTCAGCAGATCGGCGACAAGAAGTGGATCGTCTACGCCGAGCCGACCGAGGAGACGGCGTGGATCGCCGACTTCGGCGGCGTCCGGGTGCTGATCAAGGGTGCGGGGAACGAGGCAGCGTTCACGACGCTGGCCCAGGCGGTGACCACCGCCCAGCCGATCGCCGGCTGAGCTCGATTGCCACCCGTTCGGTTCCCGATTAGGGTTGGCGCGACGCGAGATACGCGGATTCGAGGGTGCGGAGGTCGATGAATATGGCTGTCAACAGCCGTATTTCGCATGCCTTCCATCCGGTCCGCTGAATTCGAGACGCGGACCGGTCCTTTCGATGACCAGGAGTGTCACGTGTCTTCCCACATCTCCACCGGCGAGCTGAGCACCGAGCGCCTGATTCTGCGCCGCTGGACCCCCGACGACGTGTCCGCCGTGCTGGCCGGACACCGCCTCGCGCACTGGGCCGAGGACTTCCCCGCCGACGGCGATCGAGTGATCGCCGGGCTGTTCGCCGACCATCCGCAGTGGTACGGCGAGTACGGCCACCGATTGATCGTCGAGCGCGAGACCGGGCTCGTGGTCGGCTCGATCGGGCTGTTCTGGCCGCCGGGCGCGGATGGACTCGAGATCGGCTACGGCACGGTCCCGTCTCGGTGTGGGCGCGGGTACGCGAGTGAGGCGACCAGAGCGCTGACCGAGTACGCGCTGGGCGCCCCCGGTGTGCACAAGGTGTACGCGGACGTGGAGACCTCGAACCCGGGATCGGTGCGAGTTCTGGAGAAGGCCGGATTCCGCAAGACGGGTTCGGCCGATGGCGTCGTCCGGTTCGAGGCGACGGCCTTCGCGGGCGGCTAGCGGGCGCCCTGCCGCGTCGTCGGGTAGCGGCACACGATCGGTTCGCCCCGGCGCGGGCTGGTCGTGCGACCGCGCTCGTCGACGCGCGTCGATCAGTCGTCGCGGTTCACGTGGGCGACGACGTTGACGATCTTTCCGCTCGGGTCGCGGGCGAAGAATCGGCGCACGCCCCACGGCTCGTCGGTCAGTCCTCGTCGGTCGCGCCGCGGGCGAGGGCGTCCTCGACCCGTTTGCGCGCACCGGCCAGATGTTCCTCGCAGCGGTTGGCCAGTGCTTCGCCGCGCTCCCACAGGGCGAGCGAATCGTCGAGGTCCATGCCGCCCTGCTCGAGCATCTTGACGACGTTCACCAGTTCGTCGCGGGCGCGTTCGTAGCCGAAGTCCGCGATCTCGGCCAGCTCGTCCTTGCCGGCGTCGGCCAAGGTCAGTTCCCTCCTGTGCGTTCGTCGTCCCGGCGGGCGCCGGAATCGCGGGCGTTCGGCTTGCGAGCGCCGAGCGCCTTGGTGCCGAGGGCCGCCGCGGTCACGGCGCCATCGGCGACCCGGATGCGCAACTGGCTGCCCGCGGGCGCGTCCTCGATGCTGCGGACGACGTGCCGTTCCGAACCGGTCACGCGCTGCACGACAGCGTAACCGCGGGACAACGTCGCGGCCGGGCCCACCGCCGTGAGCTTTTCGCGCAGGTGTCGCGTCGCGGTGGCTTCGGTGCGAACCGTGTGCTCGGCGCAGCGCCGCGCGGAAACGCGCAGCCGTTCGATCTCCTCGGCGCGCCGGTCGACCTCGCGCAGCGGATCGGCGAGCACCGGTCGCGAACGGAGCTGGGCAAGCGCCCGGGTCTCGCGGTCCACCCAGCCGCGCAGTGCGGCGGCCGAACGGGCGCGCAGCTCGCGCACGCAGGCCAGCTCGGCGGCGGCATCGGGCACGACGCGCTTGGCGGCGTCGGTCGGCGTCGCGGCGCGCAGGTCGGCGACGTAGTCGGCGAGCGGGTTGTCGGGTTCGTGGCCGATGGCGCTGACGATCGGCGTCGTCGCCGTCACGATGGCGCGGCACAGCGCCTCGTCGGAGAAGGGCAGCAGGTCCTCGACGCTGCCGCCGCCGCGGGCGAGCACGATGACCTCCACGGCCGGGTCACGGTCGAGTTCGGTCAGCGCGTCCAGGATCTGCGGCACCGCCGTCGGGCCCTGCACCGCGGTGTTGCGCACTTCGAAACGCACTGCGGGCCAACGATTCTTGGCGACGGTGAGCACGTCGCGTTCGGCGGCGCTCGCGCGGCCGGTGATCAGGCCGACGGTGCCGGGCAGGAACGGGAGCGGCCGCTTGAGCCGGGGATCGAAAAGACCTTCCGCGGCGAGCAGCGCCTTGAGCCGCTCGATGCGGGCGAGCAACTCGCCGACACCGACCGGGCGAATCTCGATGACCCGCAACGACAGCGTCCCGCGGCCGGTGAAGTAGGTGAGTTTGCCGTAGACCACCACCCGGCTGCCTTCTTGCAGCGGGATCGGGGAGCGGCGCAAGAGATCGGGGTCGCAGGTCACCTGCAACGACATGTCGGCCGACGGGTCACGCAGCACGAGGAACGCGGTGCGTGCGCCAGGGCGCGCGTTGATCTGGGTGATCTGCCCCTCCACCCAGATGGAGCCGAGGCGGTCGATCCACTGCATGACCTTCACGGCCACGGAGCGCACCGGCCACGGGTGTTCGGCGGAGTTGGCGGGGGCCGCGCCTGCCTCGGCGGACGGCTGGGGACCGCTCTGTGTCATACGGACAGGTATACGCGGCGGGGTTGGCCGGACCGAGCCCGGCCAACCACCGGCGAGGTCGTCGCGGGTGCGATCACTGGGCCCGGACGGTGGCGATCCGGTTCGTCAGCATGGTCACGAACGGGGCGCGCGCCAGGGTCCGCTGCTCGTAGTCCAGCAGCGCGGTGAGGTCCTCGACGGTCAGCATGCGCAGGCGGGCGCGGAGCTGGGCGAGGGTCATGTTGGCGTAGTCGTAGCGGGTCGCGACCTCGGGCTCGGCGATCTCGGCGGGCTCGTCGTCGACGGACGCCGCCTCGTCGGAAGCCGGTTCCGCGACGGGCTCGGGCTCGGTGATCTCCGGCACAGTGATGGTCTGCACCGTGGCGACGTGCCCGTTGGTGGAGCCAGCGCTCGAATCCTCGGCGGTGTAGAGGTCGAAGCGGCTGGTACGGCCCGCGGTGGCGAAATCGTCGCCCGAGGTTTGCTCGTCGCCGAGGTCCTCGTCGAAGGTCGCCCACTCCGGCTGCTCCACCGGGCTGTTGGACAGCCGCTCGAACACCGCGTCGCCCTTGAGTGCGAGGCTGGTCACGAACTGCTGGACGTGCATGGTGGTCTGCAACATCTGGCTGATCGCGGTGATCGGGAAGTTCATCGCGGCCGTTGGTAACCGGCGGGTTTCTTCGAGGGCGTACACGGCGGCCCCGGCTGCGACCCGGGCCAGAAACGGTGGTCGAAACATGCTCATAGCCTGCCCGATACGCCATGATCTGCAAAGAACTAGTGTCACAGACACTATTGTCCAGGGCCTGGATCACATCGACGACCCGGCCGATGCGGCCATTCGGAGGTCTGCGGGTGCACGTATCCTGGGGACCATGTCTTCGGCCATCCCTTTGAACGTCGGAATCGCCCGCTCGGCGGGCGCCGGATCAGCCGATGCCGACGGTGGTAAGCGCGTGCTGCTAGCCGAGCCGCGCGGATACTGCGCGGGCGTCGACCGCGCGGTGGAAACGGTGGAGAAGGCGCTGGAGAAGCACGGCGCGCCGATCTACGTGCGCAAGGAGATCGTGCACAACAGGCACGTGGTGGAGACGTTGCGGGATCGCGGCGTCGTCTTCGTCGACGAGACCGACGAGGTGCCGCACGGCGCGGTCGTCGTCTTCTCCGCGCATGGCGTCTCCCCCGCGGTGCACGAGGCGGCCGCGGCGCGCGACCTGCACACCATCGACGCCACCTGCCCGCTGGTCACCAAGGTGCACCAGGAGGCCAAGCGCTTCGCGCGCGACGATTTCGACATCCTGCTGATCGGCCACGAGGGCCACGAGGAAGTCGAGGGCACCGCGGGCGAGGCCCCCGAGCACGTGCAGCTCGTCGACGGTCCGGACGCGGTCGACCGGGTCACCGTGCGCGACGAGAACAAGGTGATCTGGCTGTCGCAGACCACGCTCAGCGTCGACGAGACGATGGAGACGGTGCAGCGGCTGCGCGAGCGTTTCCCCGCGCTCCAGGACCCGCCCAGCGACGACATCTGCTACGCCACCCAGAACCGTCAGGTCGCGGTGAAGGCGATGGCGCCGGAGTGCGATTTGGTCATCGTGGTCGGCTCGCGCAACTCCTCGAACTCGGTGCGGCTGGTCGAGGTCGCGCTCGGCGCGGGCGCGCGCGCCGCGTACCTGGTCGACTTCGCCCGCGAGGTCGACCCGGCCTGGCTGGAGGGCGTGCGCACGATCGGCATCACCTCCGGCGCGTCGGTGCCCGAGATCCTGGTGCGCGGCGTGCTCGACATGCTCGCCGAGCACGGCTACGCCGACGTGCAGCCGGTGACCACCGCCAACGAGACGCTGGTCTTCGCGCTGCCGAGGGAACTGCGGACCGCGAGGAACTGAGCTGCGCCGCTGCGCACCGGTCGGGGCTGATCTCTCGGCGGAGCTGGCGCTGCGCGCTGTTTCGGCGCTGCTGTCGACCGAGGCCGATTCTGGGCGGTGCTGAGTTGCTCGATGTGGCCGGGTGGGCGTTGCTGTCGGCCGACCACGCCTTCTTGGTGGCGCTGCGCTAGTCGACGCGGTCCCTGCGTCGGTGCTTCCGTCGACCGTCGCTGATTTTCCCGGCGGCGCGACGCTCGTGTGGCTGCTGCGGCGCTGCTGTCGATCGAGGCTGCTCGTTCGGCGGCGTTGCGCTACTCGATGCTGCGCAGTGGGGCGGCTGTCGGCGACGCCGATCTTCCCTGGGGCGCGCTGTTCGGCGTCGGACGCCGCAGACTGCGGGTCAGAGACTCTCGGGCTTGCGGCGCTGGGCGCGGCTCGAATCGCGTTCGCGATAGCGCACATTCGGCTGCGGGTGCGGCGGCACCTCGGCGCGTCCGCGGGCGCCGCGAGGCGGTTCGCCCTCCGTGCGCGGCACCGGCGCGGGTCGCGCGCCGCGCGCCG
>NZ_BDAU01000014.1 GCF_001612615.1 Nocardia amikacinitolerans NBRC 108937
AGGCGTGCGGCGTGCGGGCAGGCGCGCGGCGTGCGGGCGTGCGGGCGTGCGGGCGTGCGGGCGTGCGGGCGTGCGGGCGTGCGGGCGTGCGGGCGACCAGCTTGCCGGAGGGTGCCTACGCCCCGGTGATCGCCTCGCCGATCGATTAGCACCCGCCCGAACTCTGCCGTTTTACGTCGAGCACGGCGGCTGGTCGCGCCAAGCGGTCGCGTTGCCACGGTCAGCCACCACCGCAGTTCATGATGAATGCCGACGCACTACACGCCTGCGAACGGCCACGCCGGTGGCGGTCGGCACCCACCGGCACGTGCCCGGCGATCACCCGACCGCAGCGAGCCGGGCGCTCGTCAGTCGTAAAGCCCTTCGGCGCGCCATGATTCACCGCTGTAGACGAGGAGCAACACCCGGACGTCGCCCGCGTCGCCGCCCAACTGGACTTGGGCGCGCGCCGCGGCGGCGGAGTCCGGGACCCACCAGTGTTCGTCCACCGGCCATGGCCCGGCCCAGCCCGCCAGCGGCCAGCTGCGGCTGCCCCAGTGCAGCCGGGCCGGGTCGGCGGTGAACAGGCCGCGCTCGGTGACTCGCACCGGAGTTCCGTCGGCCGCTTCCACGCGCACCACTGGGCGGTTCATCAGCAGCACAGCGGGGGCAGGTTCCGGTAGCCGACCGGGCCAGGGCAATTCGGGGTCGGCGGCGGGGACCCGCTCGTCGCCGAGCACGACCATGGTGACGCGTTCGGCGGGACCGCGGCCGCCGCTGAGCACGCCCATCTGGACCGCCTCCCCGCCGAGCAATCCTTGGACCCGAACCAGCGCGCGCCGGGCTCGCTCGTCCTCCTCGCCGACGCCGCCCCACAGACCGAGTTGCAACGCGCCCGCCCGCACGACCTCCACTGGCTCCAGCCGCAACAGCGTGACCGGGGCGGTTGGTCGGTCGCGGCGGGTCAGCCAGCCGTCGAGTTGCCAGCGCACCCGATCGGCGGTGTCCTCGGGGGTGAGCGGCTCGGCGCACCGCCAGATCCGCGAGAGTTGTTCGCCCGCTTCGGTTTCGGCGAACACGGCGAGCCTGGTGCAGGCCAGCGCGGCGTCGGCGAGCTTGGCGTGCAGGCGGGTGGCGAGCATGCGTCCCGCGAAGGCGGCCGCGTCGACCCGGTCGATCGGCGGATCGCAGCGCTGTTCCACGGCGAGATCGGGCGGCGGCCTGCGCGCGGCGGGCGGGCGTTCCGGAACGGCGCGCGCGCTGCGGTGCGCGAGCACGGCGTCCGCGCCGAAGCGGGAGGCGACCTCGGCGGGACCGAGCGCCGCGAAATCTCCGATCCGGCGTAAACCCAAGCGGTGCAACAGATCCACCAGCTCGGCACGCTCCGGCGCGGCCAGGCTCGGCTCCAGCGCGAGCTCGGACACCGCGAGCGGCGCGAGGAATCCCGCACCCTCGCCCCGCGGCACGATCGCACCGCGCCGCGCCGCGATCACCGCCGTGGACAACTCGTCGGCGATGCCGATCTGCGCCTCCACCCCGACCGCCGCCACCGCGTCGACCAGTCGTTCGGCGGCCGCTTCCTCGGAGCCGAAGAACCGGGCGGCCCCGCGCGCACCCAGCACGAGCAACCCGGCCCGCAACACCTCCACACCAGGGACCGTGGCGTCGACGGCCGCGACCACCGGCTCGAACAATCGCGCGTCGCGATCCGGATCCGCCTGCGCAAGAAACAGTTCCGGGCACCGCGCCTGCGCCTCCCTGCGCCGAAGCCCGCGCCGCACCCCCTCCGCCCGCGCCACGGCCGAGCACGCCACCACCCGGTTGGCGGACAACACCGCCACCGGCCGCGTCGGCGGCAGCTCGGCCACGGCCGCCGCCGCGACCGCGGGCCAGTCCTGGCACCACACCGCGAGCACCCGCGCCCGACTCGGCCGAATCACGGTGCCGCCCCGCCACTCACGACGCCGCACCCCGCGCCATACACGCCGTGCCACACAACCGACTTCGCCGAATCACGGTGCCGCACGGCCATCGAACCAGCCCGAGGCATTCCAGTCGACGCGCACCGGCGGCTACCGCGCCGCACCGACGTGCACCGCACCGCACCGCAGCAAGCGACGACTGCGGAACCTCGACGCCACGCCACCATACGGAAGGCCGTGGCAAACGGGGCGCCCTCGTGGCCGCCCGCGCCACGCCGCATCGCACGGCACTTCGACCAACGTTCGCGGGCGCGGACCAGCCGAATACCGGACAGGCTCGACGCGGGATCGGACATTGCGCCCCACACCCGACTCCGCCGAATCACGGTGCCGCACGGCGTTTCCCGAAGCGAGGCTCGCCCACTCACGACGCCGCACCCCGCGCGATCGGCAATTCGGTAGGGGCAGGCGAGGTTTCCTGGGCGAACCACTCGACGCGCCCACCGCTGGGCCGCAGCTCGACACGTCCGCGCCGCGGCATGCCCGCACGGTGCCGGGCCTCGACTTCGAGGCTGAGCGAGCGGAGGCGGCCGTGGCCGGTGCCGAGACCGACGTATCCGGCGATGCGGGCGTCCAGGCGCAAGGTGGGGTTGGGCCAGTCGCCGTCGGTGACCACCAGGGTGGCGCCCTTGTTGCGGGCGCGGGCGGCGAGCACGCGGGTGCGGGCAGGCGGCACGGCGACGCCGTCGAGGCCGAGGACGACCAGGTCGAGACCGTCCAGCAGCACCGCGGCCACCTCGATCGGATCGGGTCCCGGATCGGCGATCACGGCCAGCCGCGCGAGTTCAGCGCCCATCTCCGCGGCGGCGAGCAGACCGAACCTCGGCACCCCGACGACCGCGGCGTGCCCGCCGTGCTCGGTCACCGCGGCGAGCAGACCGGCGAGCAGCGAGCGCGCACCGGAGTAGGCGACCACGGAACCCTTGCCCAAACCACCCTCCGGCAACAATTCCGCAAGGGCATCGGGCACCGGGAGCGGTTCGTGGCGCATGTCCTCGGCGAGCGGCGCCCGCGCGGCTGCCGACTCCCCGCGTCCAGGGATGGCGGCCATCCGACGGCGCAGTTCGGCCAGCTTCTGTTGTCTCTCCGTCTCCCCCACCCGCACGTCCGAACCCATCACAACCACCTACTTCCCACGATGGACTCCGAGGCGAAGCGAGCGGACCGACCCCACCTCCACACGGAGGAACGGAAGCCAGCACCGATCCAGCTATCGATCCCTTATCGAATATACGTTCGATACGCCTCCAGTAGAAACCCACCCCCGGAATCCCGTCAAGAGCACTCGCGGGCCACCACTTGTCGGCGCAAGAATCGCGGCGACGCAGGGATATTCGGATACCCTGCACACCATGATCGATCGCCCACGTCCCATCGTCGGCCCCGACTATTTGGTCGCAGGCCGCTACCGCCTCCAGTCCAAGCTGGGCGGCGGTGGTATGGGCGCGGTGTGGCTGGCCCACGACCGACTGCTCGACCGGGACGTCGCCATCAAGCAGGTCCTCTCCACCGCCGGGCTGCCCGAGGCCGAGGCCACCGAGGTGCGCAACCGGATCATGCACGAGGGCCGGGTCGCGGCGAAGCTCTCGCACGAGCACGCCATCGCCGTCTACGACGTGGTGCTGGAGGCGGGCGAGCCCTGGCTGGTGATGGAGCATCTACCCTCGCGCAACGTGGCGCGCGCGCTGGCGCTTGTCGAGACGCTGCCGGTGATCGAGGTCGCGCAGATCGGCGCCCAGGTCGCCGACGCGCTGGCCGCCGCGCACGCCGCGGGCATCATCCACCGCGACATCAAGCCGGGCAACATCCTCGTCGCCGATCGCGGCCCCGGCGTCGGCATGGCCAAGCTCAGCGACTTCGGCATCTCCCGCGGCGCGGGCGAGACCGACGAACCGGACGGGATCATCACCGGCACCCCCGCCTACCTCCCGCCGGAGGTGGCGCGCGGCATGCAGCCGACCGAGGCCAGCGACGTGTTCTCGCTCGGCGCCACGCTGTACACCGCGATCGAGGGGCAGCCGCCGTTCGGCCTGCACGAGGACAGCGACGTCCTGGTGGAGCGCGCCGCGATGGCCCAGATCATTCCGCCCTCGCGCAGCGGCATCCTCACCAACGCCCTGCTGCACATGATGGAGCCCGCCCCGCAGCGCAGGCCGACGATGGCCGAGGCGCGGGACGAAATCCTCACCGCCGCTTTCGGTCCCGGCACCGGCCCCTACATTCTCGGCGCCCCCGTGCGTACCGAGGACGGCACCATTCCGGCTTGGGCGGCCCGCAACTCGGCCTCCGGCCTGCGCAGCCCGCACTCGGCCCCGCTTCCGCGCCCGCACCGCAGCGCGCCCAGCGGGGGCGTTGCCGCGACGGCCATGCCGCAACGTGCGGCCAAGCCCCAGCCGAACAACGCCCCGTTGGCCATCGCCATCGGCCTGTTCATCGGCCTGCTCATCATCATCGGCATCATCGTCATCGCGATGTAAGGCGTACCTCTGCCCTTCGCTCCGACCACAGGCAGCGGATGGATGGACCGACTGCGTCCGGCGCGTCGATCCGGGCCTCGCGGCTTCACACGCCTCGCAGGGTAAGCAGCCGGTGTGCAGGGGGCGGAGGGTCTGTGCGGACTAATCGATGCGGCGGCGGTGGGCCCAGCGGGTGAGGGCGTTGCGGTTGGACTGCTGGGTCTTGCGCAGCACGTTGGAGGCGTGCGTCTCCACGGTCTTCACCGAGATGAAGAGGTTCTCGGCGATCTCGCGATAGGTGTAGCCGCGGGCGAGCAGGCGCAGCACTTCGAGTTCGCGGGGAGTCAGCGAGTCCAGTTCCGGGTCGAGCGGGGGTTCGGGAACCGGGGAACGGCCGGTGAACGAGTCGAGCACGAATCCGGCGAGCCGCGGGCTGAAGACGGCGTCACCGCCCGCGACCCTGCGGATGCCGTCGGCGAGCTCGGCGCCGGAGATGGTCTTGGTGACGTAGCCGCGCGCGCCCGCCCGGATCACCGCGATCACGTCCTCGGCGGCGTCGGACACGCTCAGCGCCAAGCACACCGGGCCGTCCTCGATACCGGACAGCACCGCGACGCCGCCGCCGTCGGGCATGTGCACGTCGAGCAGCACCACGTCCGGACGGGTGGACTTGATCCCCGCGATGGCCTCGGCAACGCCGCCCGCCTCGCCGACCACCTCCATATCGGCCTCCCGGCTCAGCTCCGCGCGCACACCCGAACGGAACACGGCGTGATCGTCGACGAGAAAGACCCGCACGCTCACCTGCTTCTCCTCACCTTTCGGTGGAACGACCCACCCTGACTGCGCCGACCGCCCGCGGGCCGTCCGCATCTCATCGGTACCACAAGCGGACCGGCGGCGACGTGTCCGCCGCGGAACTCCGTCCCCGACAGGGCTCACCGGCATCTAGCCGAGTGGATGGTGTGTCGATGCCGCCACGACTTGTCCGCTCGGCATCGTCGGTGTTCCCTGCATGCTCGCCGAGGCGCATCCGGTCGGCGCGGCGCTGGAAGTCGCGGCACGGCCGCATACCGGACTGCACCTGCGCGACCGCCACCGCGCGGCACGCACCGGTGCGGTGGTTACCGATTCCGCCGTCACGGCGGGTCGACTCGGCCGCCCGCCGAGCCCCAGCGCGTGTCACGGTTCCGCACTCCTCCGTCGGTTCGGCGAGATGCGCAGCGCGCTTGGGTGACCGCACCGGCAAACCTCGGACAGCACGAGGCATTCGCACCGCAAGAGCGCGCGAACCATTCCGCACCGCGTCTACTTCCCCGATCGCACCGATTGCCGGATGCGCTCGGTCGGCGGGTCACCGGCCGTACCTGCGTCGGAATCGGGGCTCTCGGGCGCACCGGAATCGCTGCGCGGCATGAAGATCCGCACCTCGGTACCGCGCCCCGGCGTGGACAGGATCTCCACTTGGCCGCCGCGGCGTTCGATCCGGCCGCGGATGGATTTGGCGAGACCCTGCCGGTCCTGCGGCACCGAGGCGATGTCGAATCCCGCGCCGCGGTCGCGCACGAAGACGCTCACCTGGTGCGGTTCCACCTCGGCGAACAGGTCGATGGTCGGTACGCCCGCGTGCTTGGCGGCGTTCACCATCGCCTCCCTGCTCGCCCCGAGCAGCGCGGTGAAATGTTCCTTGGGCAGACCGTTTCCCGAGTCGTCGAGATCCATCGAGACGTCGCCGACCGTCACGGGGGTCACCTTGACGCCGTGCTGGTCCTCCACCTCGCCCGCGATGGTGCGCAGCGCCGCGGCCAGGCTCGACTGCGCGGGACCGGAGTCCTCGAACAGCCACTTGCGCAGCTCCCGCTCCTGGCTGCGCGCCAGCCGCGCCACCTCCTGCGGGTCGTCCGCTTGGCGCTGGATGAGGGCCAGCGTCTGTAGGACGGAATCGTGCAGGTGCGAGGCGATCTCCTCGCGTTCCTCGTTGCGGATGCGGGCCGCGCGCTCGGTGTTCAGCGCGCGCATCATGCGCAACCACAGCGGGACGGTGAGCAGACCGGCGCCGACCAGGGTGACCGCGACCGCGATCAGCGCGGAACCGAGCGCGCTCAGATCGATCCTGGCCAGCACCACGACACCGAGACCAAGCACCACCATGGTGGCGCCCGCGACGACGCGCGCCCAGGTGACGACCGAGGGGTGCGCGGGCAGGCCGAGCAGCGAGCGCGGACCGTCGGTGTCGTACTCGCGCCAGACCAGCGCGGCGCCGACCGCGACGACGACGATCGGCACGATCACCTTCGCCGCGACGGTGCCGTTCATCAGCCAGGAGACCGCCACCGAGAGACCGAGCCCGAGCAGCGCGAGACCGATCGCCTGGCGCCGCTCGGTGCCGCTCGGCTTGGCCGAGTCGCCGCCGCTCGGAGTGAAGATCCACAGCAGGCCGTAGGCGATGATGCCCGCCCCCGCCAACGCGGAGAGCAGCACGAACGCCATCCGCACCTTGAACACGTCGAGGCCGAGGTGATCGGCGAGACCGCCCGCCACACCGCCGACGATCCGTCCCCCCGACCGGCGCACCAGCCGCAGCTGCGGATGCCTGCCGAGATCGAGCACCGGGACGGGACGCGCCCCGAAGCCGCGGGAGGCGTCGAACCCGGGCGCGGCCCCGAAGCCCGGTGCGGAGGCGCCGCGGGCAGCGTCGAACGCGGGACCGGTGGGGTGCATGCCTTCGATACTGGCACGCTCCCCCGACACCGGCCATCAGGAATCACCCTGATCTTGCCCTCATCCCCTGGGCCACCAGTTCCGGACCGACCATCCCGTTGATCTGCGCAAACACAGTCCCACCGATTCGCCCGCCCGCCGACCGATCCCGATTCGCGCGATCGCACCGCAACGAACCGGCCTTACCGGAGCACGATCCGGCAGGGCAATGCTGTCCGGTCCGGACAAAGAACCCCGCTGAGCTGCGCAGACGCACACGTCCGCCACGCCGTTCCGACAGTTCGGAAGCGGTAGGCGGTACCGGCCACCGCGCCGGACCGGAAAACCCGCCCCAACGCCGCGACCAGGGCTTTCCCGCCCACCACCAGCTCGCGGCGCTCGGCCAGGACATCCGCCGCCCCATACCTTTCCGTTGGGTCGCCAAAGACCCGGTCTCCACCGGAATCACCCGGTTCGATCCCCCGCATCGCCGCGGGAAAGCAATCTCTTGGGGAGGAACACATGAGGTACATATCGGTACTCGCGTCGCTGTTCTCGGCCGCCGTCCTGGTGGTCTGCATGGTCCTTACGGGGAGCCCGTTCGCCGGGGCGGCAGCGATGGCGCCGCACGAGAAGACGGTCGAGGGGCCGAACGGATTCCGGTTCACCGTCGGACACTCCGGTCAGGCCTTTCATCCGGTCGCTCCGCTGAACGGCATGCCGACCAATCGGGAGGTGTTCCTCGACGACACGTTCTACGGCCGGGTCGAAGCAGGCGGGACCGGCACCTTGAAGGCCGGTTACCTGGTCGCCTGCGCGGTCGACCTGACCGTCGGCATCGATCTCGGCGCCGCGATCGGCTTCGACGCGGGTTTCCGGGTCGGCGGCTCCAGCAGCGGTGATTCGGCCTCGTCGGGCGTGGACGCGGGCCTCGGCCCAGATCTGAGCATCGGCGCGAGCATCGATCTGTCGATCACGCCGGGGAAGGTCCAGCCCTTCGAAGTCGGTACCAAGGAGCTGCCGACCGGCAGCACCGGCTACTTCGTCAGCCGCGATTTCCACGTGTCGGTACAGGATTGCGGCGGTCCGCTGACCATCCGCTCGTACACGATCGTCGAGGCGCAATCGCCGGAGGTCAGCGGGCGCGAAGCGGTCTACGGGGACCCGATCTTCCTGTGAGAGCGAGGTGGAAGGCGGTGCGCGACGCGGCGCACCGCCACTGCCGTCGGCAAGATGAATCGCGGCCCGGCCGGGTAGATTGTTCCTATGTTTGTGCCGCCCAGACATTTCCGTGGGCACGCGTGACAGGGGACGTACCACGGGGGGAAATTAGTTCGCCACGAGCGGTTTTCGCCGAACGATTCGCCGACCTGTATGCCGCCGCGGGAAATCCGACACTACGCAGGGTCGCCGCCCAAGCGGAGAACCGCATGCGGGCCACCGGGGCGGCGAGCCCCGCGTCCGCCCAGCGGATCAGCGACTGGAAGGCGGGCCGAAATGTACCCGCCCGCTTCGAATCCCTGCTGCCGGTGGTGCTGACACTCATCGATCTCGCCAAGAAGCGCGGCACCACACTGCCCGCGAAGCTCGCGGACCCGCAGGAATGGAAGCGGCTGTGGACGGCGTCGAACTCATGGACGCCCGACGACGCCGACGACATCGCGTGCCCGTACCTCGGCCTACAGTCCTATCGAAACACCGACAGCGACATCTTCTTCGGACGCAAGCGGGCCACCGAGGAGCTCACCGAGCTGGTGAGACACACCGTGCGCGACGGTGGCGGGATCGTCACGCTCATCGGTGCGTCGGGAGCCGGTAAGTCTTCGTTGCTCGCGGCGGGGCTGACATCCGAACTCGCACACGGTAACTGGCACATCGTCACAGTGACGCCCGGCGCGAATCCCATGGCCGCCCTGATGAAGGCCCTTGGCGCGCAGATCAAGAACGCAGAGACCGATCCGGCGCAGCCCGCCGACGCGCAGAACGAAGACTCTGCGGACACCAAATCGACTCAGCCCACTGGCGCTCAGAGCAAGGACTCCCCCGATACCGACTCGGCGAAGACCTCTGGCGCTCAGGGCAAGAGCTCCTCCGAGGCCGACTCGGCGAAGACCTCTGGCGCTCAGGGCAAGAGCTCCTCCGATACCGACTCGGCGAAGACCTCTGGCGCACGGACCAAGGACTCCGCGAGCACCGATTCCGCGAAGCCCGCTGGCCCGCAGGAAAAGAGCCCAGCGGGCACCGAGGCGCCGACGACTCCAGGACCGCACGGCACCGAGGCGCCCTCGACGACTTCGCTAACCGACGGGCCGCGCCTCCTGATCATCGACCAATTCGAAGAGCTGTTCACCGTCTGCGCCGACGAAAAGGAGCGCGACGAGTTCTTGGCGCTCCTCGATCAGCACGCCAGGCAGACCGACCACGTCGCCGTGCTCGCCCTGCGCGCCGACTTCTACGCCCGCTGCCTCGACTACCCGGTCTTGCAGGAGTCCCTGGAAAAGCGCAGCTACCTGCTGGGCCCGATGCGCGTCGACGAGCTGACCGAGGCCATCACCGGCCCCGCCGAACGCGCCGGACTGAAACTCGAAGCAGGACTCGACGAACTCGTCATCACCGAACTCTGCGGCCTCGGCGACCACCGGACCCGCCAGAGCTACGACCCCGGAGCCCTGCCGCTGCTCTCCCACGTTATGGCCGCCACCTGGCAGCACCGTGAGGGTCGCAAACTGACCATCGCGGGCTACCGCGCGGCGGGCGGCGTTGTCGGCTCCGTCGCCGCCACCGCGGAACAGGCGTGGAGCGAACTGTCCGATCCGCAGCAGTCGGCGGCGAAAGACGTGCTGCTCGGACTCGTCACCGTCGCGCGCGACTCCCGCGACACCCGGCGCATCGCGGCGCGCCCCGCACTCCAGCAGCGCAGCGCCGACCCGCTCTCCGCCGCGGCCGCGCTGGAATTGCTCGTGCGCACCCGACTGGTGACTTTGGATGCCGACTCGGTGTTCCTCACCCACGAGATCGTGCTGGACGCCTGGCCCAGGTTGCGCGCCTGGATCGATGAGAACCGGGTCGGCTATCTGGTGCGGCAGCGGGTGGAAGCGGATGCGGTCGAATGGGATTCGATGAACCGGGATCCCGCGCTGTTATATCGGGGTTCCCGGCTCGAGGCCGCACTAGAGCACGCGGCGGCGACGGACGGGGTCGTGCGCGATTTCCTGAACGCCTCGCGCGCATCGCGCGGCCGGTCCCGTCGCCGCACCACACTCACCAGAATCGGCTTGGCGCTGGCGGGAGTGGTGCTGTTGGTGTTCGGCCTGACCGCTTACACCCAAACGCAATTCGGGCAGCGGCAGCGCGAGGAGAAGAATTTCGCGGCGGTCATGAGGGAGGCGGAGCGGCTGCGCAGTGTCGACCCTTCCCTTTCTGCCCAGCTCTACCTCGTCGCAGAGCGCATGCGGCCCGGCGACGAGACGGTGCGGACCCACCTGCTCGACACGCAGGATCAGTCGCTGGCGACCACCGTCCCGGCACACGGCAACGGCTACGTCGAGGCGTCTCAACAGCCAGGGGGTGCTCTGCTGGCATCCGCCGACGACGAGGGCATCGCGTACCTGTGGGACAACAGCGATGCTGGTAATCCCAGCAAGCTGGTGCAGCTCCCCGGCGGGGTCTCGAAGGCTGTCTTCAGCGCGAATCGCCGCGTCATGGCCACCAGCGGCAGCGGGGGTGCACGGTTGTGGGACATCGCCGAGCCCGACGCTCCGCGAGTGCTGGCCGAATTGCCGAGGGCCGGTACTGGAACGCACGTAGCCATGAGCTTCAGCGCGGACGGCACTATTCTCGCCACGTTGAACGCCGACACCGTCACGTTGTGGAATGTCGTCGATCCCGGCCGACCTCGAGCCGGCGCGAAGCTACCCGCTGGGCAAGACGTCAACGCCGAAGTGCGGTTCAGCCCCACCGACCCGGTGCTGGCCGTGCCGACGAACAATCAGGTGTTGAGCACACAGTCCCCGGCGCGGATTCAGCTGTGGAAAGTCGACGGTCCCGAGCGCGTCGCCCCCTTGGGACCGCCGATCGAGGCCACGACGGCGGTCCTGACCGATATGGATTTCAGCCCAGACGGCCGAATTCTGGCCGTTGGCGGCGGTGACGGGTCACTACGGAACGACGGGCAGGCGAACCGGGGGACGCTACAGCTGTGGCGAATCGATCGAGACAGCCCGCCCACGCCGCTCGGCGCACCGGTTGCGGTCAGCGAATCCGCCTTGTGGTCAGTGACTTTCAGTCCCGACGGCCTGATGCTCGCGGTCGCCACCTCCGAGGACGCCGCGCTGTGGAACATGGCGGATCCGGCCCGGCCCAAGCTCATCGACGAGCCGCTGACCAAGAGCCCTACGACCTGCAGGTTCTCGAAAGGCATCGCGATGCCTTGCCGGAGCGGCCCGACCAGCCTCGCCTTCGGTCCGGACGGACGAACCCTCACGGCGGGCGGGTGGGACGGCAACCTACGAGTCTGGAGTCTTCCGCCCGCCCTGGTGTCCGGCCCGTCGGAGAAGGCGTCGTTCCCCCGATTCGACGCGGCAGGACGCCGCGCGGTCGTGGCCTCGGGAGGGGACACCATCGAGATCTGGGACACCCGAGATCAACTGCGGTGGCGGCTGCTCGGCCGCTTCACTCATCGCGCCGGTGACTATCTGTACGAAGTGAGCCCGGATGGAGCGACCCTGGTGACCGCTTCGTACGAGCATCAGTTCACTGTGTACGACATAACCGATCCAGCGAACGTGCGTCTTCGAGGCGACTGGGCGAGCCTGAACGGCGCCGAGCACTTGGCCATCCGGCCGGACTGGCGGATCGCGGTGACGTCGCACGATGACTCGCTGCGGGTGTGGAGCCTCGAGGATCTCGGACATCCCGCGCCACTCGGCGACAAAATACCCCTGACAGATCCCATGGACACCGAATTCAGCAGCGATGGCGAAATCCTCGCGGTCCGCACATTCCTGTCGGATGGCGACATCGTCCGGCAACCCCTCACGTTGTGGAACTTCGCAGACCCCCTTCGTCCTGCCCCTCTCGGTGATCAACTGCCCGAGATAGCCGGCAGCATCAACACTGTCGAGTTCGCCCCCGATGGGCGCACCATGATCTTGGTCAACAACCCGATGATGCAGGTGTGGGACGTCGGTGACCGCGCCCGAATCCGACCGATCAGCGCGCCGATCGTCGCCGACAGCCTCTCCGTGGGCCGGATCTCCTTCTCGCCGGATTCCCGCCGGGCCGTCATTACCGGCGAGGATCGGCGGATCACGTTGTGGAACATGACGGATCGAGCGGTTCCACAACAGATCGGCGACCCACTGACACCGCCGCGCGAAAACGACGACTGGACCGCTCAGTTCCTCCCGTACGGCAACCACCTCGTCATCTCTGGCGGATCACCGCGAGTCTGGGACCTCGATGTCTCCCCCGCCATCGATCGAATCTGCGACACCACGGGAAACCTACTGACCGAGGACGTTTGGCAACGCCACCTCCCCCAACTCCCCTACCAACCCCCCTGCTCCTGAAACATACTCTCTTACAGGGACTTTCCAAGCATTCCTTCAGCACCCCTGACCATCCTGAATGCGACCACGGGGGCAGTCCGTGGTGCCTCCGGGTAGGGAGCCCGGGCGTGAACCGAGGGGGATACCCGAATGAATGGGAAGTCTGGGCTGGCCGCTGTCGCGATCGCTATGGGTTGTCTCGCGGGGTTCGCACCGCAGGCGGCGGCGGTCGATCTCGCACCGCACGAGAAGACGTACTCCGCCCCCGGCGGGCTGGAGTTCACGGTGGGCCACAGCGAACACGCGGCACGGCCGGTGGGGTCGCTGAACGGGATGCCGACCAATCGGGATGTGTTCCTGGACAACACCTTCTACGGGCAAGTCTCGGACGGCACAGGCCGTATGAAGACCGGGTACTTCGTGGCCTGCGCCGTCGACCTGAAGGCGAAACTCGACCTCGGCGCGGAGGTCGGCATCGACGCGGACGCGAGCGCGCACCTGGGTCTGTCGCCGGAGTCGCTGCTGCCCGGCGTGGACGTGAGCGTCGGGCCGTACCTGAGCGCGGGGATCGGCGTCGATCTTTCGATCACTCCCGGCAAGGTGGTCGACGTACCGGTCGGCGAGAAGGAGCTGCTGCCTGGCAGCACGGGGTACGTGTTCAGCCGGGACCGGCGCGTCCACGTCGAGGACTGCGCCGGCCCGCTGACGGTGCAGGCGTACGCGATCATCACCGCGGAGACGCCGGAGGTGACCGCGGAAGGCGCGGTATTCGGGGATCCGTTCACCATGTAACCGCAGGAAACACCGACCACAGGAGCACCATCCGACCGCCCGGTCCACCAGGATCAGGATGGTTTTTCAGGGTTCACCCCGATGCGCCGCGCCGCTGGTCAGCCGCACCATGGGAAGCATGACGAGAACAACCTTCGGCGATCAGCTGCAGCAGATGTGGCAGACGCGGCCCGTCCGGTTGCCGCGCCAGGGCCCGGTCGCGGGCGTCGCGGCCGGGTTCGGGCAGCGCTACAACGTCGACCCGGTGCTGGTGCGGGTCGCGTTCGTGGTGTCCACCCTGTTCGGCGGCGCGGGCATCGTGCTGTACCTGCTCGCCTGGCTGCTGCTGAACGAGTCCGGGGACCAGTCCTCGGCCGCCGAATCGCTGTTCGGCAAGGGGCACAGCTCCCAGTCGCACACGAAGACCGTGGTGCTGGTCGTTGCCCTGGCCATCGCGGTCACCACGGTCGGTCCGATCGGCGTCGGACTGGCCGGTTCCGGGATGATCAGCCTGGCACTGATGCTTGCGGGCTGGTGGATGCTGTTCATGCGCTGCCCGCAGCCGCCGCCGGGCACCAGCATGGTCGACGGTGGTTTCGCCGACGGCCTCTTCGCGACCGGCTATCCCGGGGCGGCCTTCCCCACCGGTCCGCTGCGTGCGCCCGGTTACCCGATTCCGGACGTCGGGCCGGTGTACAGCCCGTACACCAAGCTGCCGGACGCGTACGTTCCCGACACCCCGCGCGAACCGACGGCGGCAACTGTGCCGGACAAGGACATCGACCAGCCCACCGAGGTGATCGACGCGAAAACCGAAGTGCTCGAAGCGCGGACCTCGTCACCGCAGCCGGGCACCGAGGACGAGACACCGATCTCGCTCGAGAAAGCCGCCGCCGACCCGAACACCGTCGCCGAGCCGAAGTCCCTCGCCGAGCCGAAGCTCCTCACCGAGCCGAAGACCCCTGGCGAACCGAAGACCCTCGCCGAGCCAAAGACCCCCGGCGAACCGAAGACCCCCGGCGAACCAGCAACCCCGGGCGAACCGAAGCTCCCCGCCGGCTCGAAGACATCCGCCGATCTACCGACCCGCACACCGTCCCACCCAACCCCCGCCGCCTTCCCGGGCGTCACCCCGCCCTCCTGGGACCCGCTCGGCGTGGCGCCTCTGGCCTGGGACCTCCCCGAACCGACACCCGCCCGCGCTGTTGTCGCCCCGCCGCCGAAGCGTCCCCGATCCCGGCTCACCCCGGTCGTGCTCGGCCTGTCCATCCTGGCGGCAGCGGGCGCTGGCGCGATCGCCGCCGCGGGCGCCGAGTGGATGACGCCCGGCCGGATCGCCGCCGTCGCCCTCGCGGTGATCGGCCTCGGCTTGGTGCTCGGCGCGTTCCTGCGACGCGGCTACGGCCTGCTGGTGGTCACCGCTCCGCTCGCCGGTTTCGTCCTGCTCGCCTCGATGATCGGCCCGATCGAATTCGACAGGGGCGCCATGGGCGACCACGTCTGGACTCCGGCGACAATGGCCGACCTGCAACCGGACTACCGGATCTCGATGGGTGCCGGCACCCTCGACCTGCGGTCGCTGAACCTGACCGAGAACCGAGCCGTGAACGTCGACGTGCAGATGGGCGAGGTCCGCATCCTGGTTCCCGAGGGCATGACCCTCCGCACCGACTGCACCGTCAACATGGGCGACAACCGGTGCCCGGAGGGCGTCACCGGACCGAACACCCCGGGCGCCCCGGTGCTCGACCTGAACGTGGACATCCAGATGGGCAGCGTGGAGGTGCAACGTGGCTGAGCAGACCCAACCCAACGGCACGACCGAGGGACGCGGACCGTCGGCCTCCCTGCTGATCGTCGGCCTGCTCGCCCTGGCGGTGAGCGTCTGGGGCTTCATCGGCCCCGCCGCGACGGCCAGCGGCGCGATCTCCTTCGGGTGGATCGTCGTCATCGCCGCCATCGTCGTCGGCGTCCTGCTCGTGATCTCCCCACGCAAGCGCCGCTAGCGCGATGGCCCGACAGGAGAGCCCCATGGCGCGAGACCAATTCGAGAACGACGCGACCGATCCGGCGCCGCCGAATCAGGGCACGCCCGTCGCGCGGGTGGTGCCGATCTCCCCGGCCAGAAGTTACATCGGGGGTGGCTCGCTACTCGGCCACGTCGTCCTCGGCCACGGCTGGAGCCGCGCCGACACGGACTGAACCCCTGAAACGTCGACGGGCCCCGCACATCGTGTGCGGGGCCCGTCGACGTTTCGGGATCACTCCCATTCGATGGTGCCCGGCGGCTTGCTGGTGACGTCGAGGACGACGCGGTTGACCTCGGCGACCTCGTTGGTGATGCGGGTCGAGATGCGCTCCAGCACCTCGTAGGGCAGGCGGGTCCAGTCGGCCGTCATGGCGTCCTCGCTGGAGACCGGGCGCAGCACGATCGGGTGACCGTAGGTGCGGCCGTCGCCCTGCACGCCGACGCTGCGGACATCCGCGAGCAGCACCACCGGGCACTGCCAGATCTGGCGGTCCAGCCCGGCGGCGGTGAGCTCCTCGCGGGCGATGGCGTCGGCCTGCCGCAGGGTGTCGAGGCGATCGCCGGTGACCTCGCCGACGATGCGAATGGCGAGACCCGGACCCGGGAACGGTTGGCGGGCAACGATTTCCTCGGGCAGCCCGAGCTCGCGACCGACCGCGCGGACCTCGTCCTTGAACAGCAGCCGCAGCGGCTCGACCAGCTCGAACTCGAGGTCTTCCGGCAGGCCGCCGACGTTGTGGTGCGACTTGATGTTCGCCGTGCCGCTGCCGCCGCCCGACTCCACCACGTCGGGGTACAGGGTGCCCTGCACCAGGAACTCGACCTTGGGCGTCTGGCCGTCCTCCGCGCCGTGCTCGGCGACGACCTCGCTCACCGCGTCCTCGAAGGAGCGGATGAACTCGCGGCCGATGATCTTGCGCTTCTCCTCGGGGTCGGTGACGCCCTTCAGCTCGCCGAGGAACTTGTCCACCGCGTCGACGGTCACCAGCTTGGCGCCGGTCGCGGCGACGAAATCCTGCTGCACCTGCTCACGTTCGCCGGAGCGCAGCAGACCGTGATCGACGAACACACAGGTCAGCCGGTCGCCGATGGCGCGCTGCACGAGCGCGGCCGCGACCGCGCTGTCCACGCCGCCGGACAGACCGCAGATCGCGTGCCCGTCGCCGACCTGCTCGCGGACCTGCGCGATCAGCGCGTCGGCGATGTTGGCGGGCGTCCAAGCGGCCGGAATGCCCGCGAGTTCGTGCAGGAAGCGGCTGAGCACCTGCTGACCGTGCGGCGAGTGCAGCACCTCGGGGTGGTACTGCACGCCGGCAAGGCGGCGGACCCGGTCCTCGAACGCGGCGACCGGAGCGCCCGCGGTGGTGCCGGTGACCTCGAAGCCCTCCGGCGCGTCGGTGACCGCGTCACCGTGGCTCATCCACACCGGCTGGATGGTGGGCAGACCGCCGTGCAGCAGACCGCCGTCGATGTTCAGCTCGGTGCGGCCGTACTCTCGGGTGCCGGTGTGCGCGACCGTGCCGCCCAGCGCCTGGGCCATCGCCTGAAAGCCGTAGCAGATGCCGAAGACCGGCAGCTCCAGATCGAACAGCCGGGGATCCAGCTGCGGAGCGCCCTCGGCGTACACACTCGCCGGTCCGCCTGACAGAATCACCGCGAGCGGGTTCTTGTCCGCGATCTCCTCGACGGTGGTGGTATGCGGAATCACCTCGGAGTACACACTCGCCTCGCGCACCCGCCGGGCGATCAGCTGAGCGTATTGGGCGCCGAAGTCGACAACGAGGACCGGTCTCTGGGATTCTGCCACGGCCACAGTCTAGTGAGCCGGGTGCGCGCCCGAACCAACGGGCACGCCCCTGTGCAGGCACGTTATGTCCGCGGACACCGGGCGGTCTCGTCGTCCTCCAGCTGTCTCCGAGCGGGCGGCCCGAATCCCGCGTCGACCCCGCCGCGGCTCGTTATCCTCTTGCGGTGCCCTTCGCCCGTGCGATAGACGCCGACATCCACTACGAGGACAGCGGCGGGGACGGTCCGGTGGTGTTGCTAGCGCACGAATTCCTCATGGACCGAACCATGTTCGCTTCCCAGGTGGCCGCGCTCGCGCCGGAATTCCGGATCGTGTCCTGGGATGCCCGCGGTCACGGACGCACGAAAGATCAGGGCCTACCCTTCACGTACTGGACCGCGGCGCGCGACGCGCTGACCGTGCTCGACCAGATCGGCGCCGAACGGGCGGTGGTCGGCGGCACCGCGCAGGGCGGCTTCACCGCGCTGCGCGCCGCGCTGATCGCGCCCGAGCGGATCGCGGGACTCATCCTCATCAGCACCGAGGCGCACGGACCGACACCCGAGCAGTCCACGGCCACCCAGCGTTTCCTCGACGAGTGGTACGACGACGACAGCAGGGAGCACGCGGTCGATCGGCTCGCCACCTGGCTGATCGGCGACGACGACTGGTACCGGGCGATCTGGACCAAACGCTGGCTCGGCCGGGACCGGCACGACATCGAGGTCGCCGCGGGCTGCCTGCTCGCCAGGGAATCGGTCCTCGACCGCCTGCCCGAAATCACTTGTCCCGCATTGGTCATCCACGCCACCGACAGCGGCATCACACACGACCGCGCCAAACAGTTGGCCGAGGGTCTGGCGGCGGCGACCTTCGTGGAGATCGCGGGCGCCCGGCTCGCGGTCACGATGACGCACCCGGAACCGGTGAACCACACGATCCGCCAGTTCCTCCGCGATCAGGTCATGCCGACGGGCGTGTATTGACGCCGACATACAAAGGAAGAGCCCGCGCCCCTCGGTGCGGGCGCGGGCTCGAGGAACGAAACGTCAAGCGCGAACGCTGAGTCCGACCTTCTGGAACTCCTTGAGGTCGGAGTACCCGGCCTTCGCCATCGAGCGGCGCAGACCGCCGACCAGGTTCAGCGAGCCGAACGGGTCGTCGGACGGTCCGAACAGCACACGCTCCAGGCTCGGGCGCACCTGCTCGGTGGACTCGCCGCCCAGGTCCCACGGATCGTCCACGTGCAGCAGCGAACCGCGCGGCACCGACGGGTGCGCGGCGGCCGACGGCCAGTACCAGCCGCGACCGGGCGCCTCCGCGGCCAGCGCCAGCGGCACCCCGAGCATGGCGGCGTCGGCGCCGCAGGCGATCGCCTTGGCCAGCTGACCGGAGGTCGCGATGTCGCCGTCGGCGATGACGTGCACGTAGCGGCCGCCGGTCTCGTCCAGGTAGTCGCGGCGCGCGGCCGCGGCGTCGGCGATGGCGGTGGCCATCGGCACCCCGATGCCGAGCACCTCGCCGGTGGTGGTCGCGCCCGGGTAGGAGCCGTAGCCGACGATCACGCCCGCGGCGCCGGTGCGCATCAGGTGCAGGGCGGTGCGGTGGTCGCTGACACCGCCGGCGACCACGGGCACGTCCAGCTCGGCGATGAAGGTCTTCATGTTCAGCGGCTCGCCGTCACCGACGTGCTCGGCGGAAATGATGGTGCCGTGCACGACGAGCAGGTCGATGCCCGCCTGCAACAGGGCGGGCGTCAGCGTGCGTGCGTTCTGCGGGCTGACCCGCACGGCGACGGTCACGCCCGCCGCGCGCACCTCGGCCACCGCGGCCGCCAGCAGATCCGGCTGCATCGGCGCGGCGTGCAACTCCTGCAACATGGCGACAGCGCGCTCGTAGCCGCCCTTGCCGACCAGCTCCAGCAGCTGATCGATCTTCGCCTCGACATCGGCGTGCCTGGCCCACAGGCCCTCGCCGTTGATCACGCCGAGCCCGCCGAGACGGCCGAGCTCGATGGCGAACTTCGGCGACACCAGGGCGTCGGTCGGATGCGCGAGGAACGGAATCTCGAACCGGTAGGCGTCGAGCTGCCAAGCCAGCGACACCTGCTTCGACGAGCGGGTACGCCGCGAGGGAACGATGTCGACATCGTCCAGTTCGTAGGTACGCCGGGCCGTCCGGCCCATGCCGATCTCGACCATGTCGCGCACTTGTCTGTCCTTTCGGGGTTGTTGGCGCGCTGGCGCGCGCGTGTTCGCGGCCGTGTCTTCGGCGCGCTGGCGCGCGCGTGTTCGCGGCCTTTATGTCTCGCTTCCGAGCGGTCGAGACTCGCGACTTCGTCGCATGCGCTTCGACCGCTCGGAAGCGAGACGGCCGCGAACGGGCTCGTAAGACTCGCCCTCGGGGTGGTCGGGAGGGGTGCGCCCGGTCCAGGCGCTTCGACTCGCGAACAGGTTAATCATGCACGGTTCACCGGGGCCGGATGCAATCGCGTCCGGCGCTGCGCACGAAATCGGAGTCGGCACCGCGCTCGGCTGTCGGACCACCTGCGCCGCGCTCAGCTATCGGACCCCTGTGCCGCAGGAGGTTCTCCGGCCACGAGTCACCAGTGGCGGCCGGACCAACGCTTTGGATCCGGCCGCGCCCGGCTGCGTCAGCTGCGACCGGTGTAGTTCGGCGCCTCGACCGTCATCGTGATGTCGTGCGGATGGCTTTCCTTCAGGCCTGCCGCGGTGATCTGCACGAACTGCGCTTCCTGCAACTCGGCGATGGACTGCGCGCCGGTGTAGCCCATGCCCGCCCGCAGGCCGCCGACGAGCTGGTGGATCACCTGGTTGACCGGACCGCGGAAGGGCACGCGGCCCTCGATGCCCTCGGGCACCAGCTTGTCCTCGGCGAGCACGTCGTCCTGGAAGTAGCGGTCCTTGGAGAAGGACTTGGCCTGGCCGCGGCCCTGCATGGCGCCCAGCGAGCCCATGCCGCGGTAGCTCTTGAACTGCTTGCCGCCCACCAGGATCAGCTCACCGGGCGACTCGGCGGTGCCCGCGAGCAGCGAGCCGAGCATCACGGTGGACGCGCCCGCGGCGATGGCCTTGGCGATGTCGCCGGAGAACTGGATGCCACCGTCGGCGATGACCGGAACGCCGTGCGGCTTGCACGCGGCGACGGCCTCGAGGATCGCGGTGATCTGCGGCGCGCCGACACCGGCGACCACGCGGGTGGTGCAGATCGAGCCGGGCCCGACGCCCACCTTGACCGCGTCCGCGCCCGCCTCGACCAGCGCGGCCGCGCCTGCACGGGTGGCGACGTTGCCGCCCACCACCTGGATGCGGTCGCCGACCTCGGCCTTGACCTTGGCGACCATCTGCAGCACCTGCACCTGGTGGCCGTGCGCGGTGTCGACGACGAGCACGTCGACACCGGCGTCGGCCAGGGTCATGGCGCGCGACCAGGCGTCTTCGCCGACACCCACCGCGGCGCCGACGAGCAGGCGGCCGTCGCGGTCCTTGGTGGCGTTCGGGTACTGGTCGGTCTTGACGAAGTCCTTGACGGTGATCAGACCGCGCAGGCGGCCGTTGCCGTCCACGATCGGCAGCTTCTCCACCTTGTGGCGGCGCAGAAGGCCGAGCGCGGCCTCCGCGGTGACGCCCTCCTGGGCGGTGATCAGCGGGGCCTTGGTCATCACATCGGCGACGCGACGGTTCTGGTCGACCTCGAAACGCATGTCACGGTTGGTGATGATGCCGACGAGCGCGCCGGTCTCGTCCACCACAGGAAGACCGGAGATGCGGAAACGGGCGCACATCGCGTCGACCTCGGCCAGCGTGTCGGTCGGGCGACAGGTCACCGGATCGGTCACCATGCCCGCCTCGGAACGCTTGACCGTCTCCACTTGCGCGGCCTGATCGGCGGCCGAGAGATTGCGGTGCAGCACGCCCATGCCACCCGCGCGCGCCATCGCGATGGCCATCCGCGCCTCGGTGACGGTGTCCATGGCCGAGCTCACGAGCGGGGTGCGCAGCCGGATCTCCCTGGTGAGCTGACTCGAGGTCTCCACCGAGCTGGGGATCAGATCCGATGCGGCGGGCAGCAGCAGCACGTCGTCGAACGTGAGGCCGAGCATGGCGATCTTGTTCGGGTCGTCGCCACCCGTAGGGGGGCGGACCGCGAGCCGTTCGCCCGGTACGGGATTACTCATTCGGATCGACCCCTCCTGGACGTCGAAAGCGAGAGACGCCGGGTGGACCGGCGTCGCGCACAACTGATGGGATGGACGGTGGCGGCGAGGTCAGCGTGTCGAGAACTGCCCGGCGCCTGACACCCATGGTATCTGTCCCGCAAACTCGTCGATGAACTGCCCGATGGCGACGCCGAAGCAAGTGCGTCCACCGACCGCACGGCCGCGGGTACGCCGCGACGGCGAAACTGGCACCCTACATAGCTGGCGCAGACCACCCTGTTCTGCGTACCGTGGGTGTGTGCGTGACCATCTACCACCTGGCTTGCCGCCGGATCCGTTCGCCGGAGACCCCTCCGACCCGTCCGCCGCGCTCGACGCCATCGAGCCCGGCGAACCGCTGGATCCCCACGAGCGCCTTGCGGTCGAGGAGGATCTCGCCGACCTCGCGGTCTACGAAGCGCTACTGGCGCACCGCGGAATCCGCGGGCTGGTCGTCAGCTGCGAGGACTGCCGACAGGACCATTACCACGACTGGGACATGTTGCGCGCCAACCTGCTTCAGTTGCTGGTCGACGGCACGGTGCGGCCGCACGAGCCGGCCTACGATCCGACGCCGGAGGCGTACGTCACCTGGGATTACTGCCGGGGCTACGCGGACGCGTCGATGAACGAAGCCTTCCACGGCGACGGGTTCGACGGCTTCGACAGCTGATCCCGCGGTTCCCACACCCGAAAACGACGAAAGCCGACCCGCCGGTCGGCAATCGGTCGACGCGCGAATACTCGCGTGATACCAAACGCGACACGCCCGAACGTGTGCGGGATTCTTCCGGGGTGTCGTTCGACACCTAGATCACGGTGGGATGTCTACCAGCGATGCGGTCGGCCGCCGCTCGATGGTGAACTCGCTTACGCCCGAACTCAGTTGGTCGGGATCGAGCCGCCGGGCAGGCTCGGAACGATGACCGTGCCCGGCCCGTCCTCCACCACCGGCGACCGCGTCGCGGGCTGAGTCGGCGGTTCCGCGGAATCGGCGCTCGGCACGACCACCGTCGTCGGCAGCTGCGTCGTTGGCGGCGACTGCGTCGGCGGCTCCTCGACGGGCGCCGTGTTGTTCGGCACGGTGGTGACCGGCGGCTGCGTCGTCGGCCTTGTGGGTTGCGTCGGCGGCAGGCTCGGCTCCACGGCCACGGTGGTCGGCGGCGTCGTCGCCGACACCGGCGGCACCATCTGGTTCGTGTTGGTGGTCTCCTGCGCAGGCTGCGTCGTCGTCGGAGGAGTGGTACCGGTGGTGCCGCTCGGCCGTGGCTGAGTCGACGTGACCGCCTCCTCGAGCGCGGCCGCCGCCTCCGGAGAGATGCCGCGGAGCTGCGTCAGCAGCCGTTGCCACTCGGACTGCAGATCCTGCTTCTTGCCGGAGTCGCTGACCTGGTCGACGTTCACCGACGCCCGCTCAAGCAGTGCTTTCGCCTGCGCCGGGTTGTTCTGGGCCAGTGCGCGTTCGGCCTGGTCCAGCTCGTTGCCCGCGCGCTGCACCACGGTGGTCTGCGCCTGCTCGCTGAACACGACCTCCTTGACCCGCCAGAGCGGATCGCCGGGCTCGGCGCTGTAGGAGAACGCCGTCACACCGCCGAAGACGAGTGCCAATGCGGCCGCGGTACCCGCGATCGGACCGACAAGCCGAAGACGGCCTCGGTTGACTGCGCCGACTCGAACCTTGCGCGCGCCGATCTCCTGGTTGACCGCGGCTACGACCGCGTCCAGATCCGGATCTCCCGGTAGCGGCGGCGTAATCAGTTCCGCGCGCCAATCCGCGAGTAGGGCGGCGAGCTGAAACTCCTCCGCACTGTCGGTCTGTACCGGTCCATCGCTGGCGATGGCGTCGATCAGAGCATCGTCGCGGCGTACCGCTGCGATGTCCACCGGTCCGGTGTCACCAGTCCCCCCGGCGTAGGGACCGCTGTTTCGCGATCCACGTCGCGCCTTCCAGTCACCCCGACCGCGCTCGCCATCCCTAGCCATACATTTCACCTGCCCTCGCCACTTGTGACTTCAGTTTCGCGAGTGCCCTGTGTTGGGCCACCCGTATCGCGCCCGCCGTACTGCCCACGGCGACCGCGGTTTCTTCCGCTGACAAACCCATGACCAATCGCAGGATCAGGATCTCTCGATGCTTTTCGGGAAGCGTCGCAAGCAAACGGTTCATCTGCCTGCTGGTTTCCGATTCGAGAGCGCGCTGCTCCGGTCCTTGGTCGGTGGATATGACATCTGGTACTTCGGCCATCGCCTCCGCCTTGTTACGGGCGGCGTTGCGGTGTGCGTCGGCGACCTTGTGCGAAGCGATTCCGTATACGAAGGCCATGAAGGGCCTGCCCTGGTCTTGATACCTGGGCAAGGCTGTCATCACGGCCAGACATACCTCCTGCGCAACGTCGTCCGCGGAGAGCTGTCCACGCTCCGCCGCGCCGATACGCGCGCGGCAGTACCGGACAACCAGCGGGCGGATCAGCTCTAGTACCTGAGCTAAAGCGGATCTGTCGCCCTGCGCTGCGGCAGCGACGGCGAGGTCCAACTCTTCGCCCGTGTGCGTCATCGTCAGAGATATTCCTGGCGTTACAAGTGGCACTGGCCCGATGACCTGTGCTTCCGCCGAAGCGGCGGAACGGATCTAACAATAGCGATAGACAGCGCGGAACCGAGCAACATGGTCACTTGTCTCGCTGACGCGGCGTCGGCGGCTACGGCGTGCCCGGTGGCCGAAAACGCCCGCCACGACGGGCTATTCCGGCCGCGCACCGTTCGGCCTCGCCCGCGGCGTCCGGATCGGACAGCCCGGAACGCAGCATCGCGCACGCCCAGCGCAGCGGGAGCAGATCGTGCTCGCGACACTCGGCCGCGACCGTGTCGGCAAGCGCGCGGGAGTGTTCCAAGTCACCCGAAGCGGCCGTCGCGGCGGCGACGAGGAGGAGGGACTTGACGCGGTGCCGCACCGAGGGCGCGACCTCGGCGAGTGCCAAGGCTTCCCGCGCGTGCGGCAGCGCCTCGCCTGCCGCACCGGACGCCAACGCCGTCTCGGCGCTGACCCAGTGCCAGCGGATCCAGGCCCGCCATCGCAACCCGTCCGGATCGAGGGCGGCGCGGCTCCGGTCGAGCAGTCGCCGCGCCAGCGCGAGGCGGCCCGCCCCGAGCGCGTCGGCGGCCAAACCGGTGAGCGCATCGCAGACCGCGTCCGTTCGGTCCGGCGCGGAACCGGTCGGCGGGATGGGTTGGCGTGCGCCGCCGGGCAACGCCAGCGCGGCGGCTCTGCCGTCCGGGCCCGAAGCCGCGACATGCCAGCCGAGTTGGCGCAGCAGCGAGCCCTCGGTGCTCGCGGCGAGCGAGAGCAAGACCGGATCGGTCGTCCGCCGCCGCACCGCGGCCAATTCCGCGCGGGCCGCGGCGTAGCGGCCCTGCCCGCCGAGAAGCACCGCCCGGTGCCACGAACTCAGGGCGTCCGGCGCATCCGGCAACTCGGCAGCGGCGAGGCCCGGACGAGCACCGAAGGCTCCCATAGCGAGGACTTCATATCGGACATCCACCGTCGGAACTGGCGCGAACACGGGCGAACTCTATACCGAGCGCGAGCGACGACGGCGCGTAGTAAAAGCGCGTCCGCGCCCCTGGCAACTTGTCAGCATTTCTGGTACGACGCCCATGTTTCCATCAGGTAAATCTCGTGTCGGCATTGCGAGATCATCCGCGCCACAAATTCACGCGCGTTTCGCGCAATTAACCTCTGCGCCCCGTTTCCGCCATCTAGAAGACCCTCGCGGACGGCCCGCGCGGTGGCCACCGTCACGGCGGTTATCTGTCCCTCACAGGACCAGTAACCTGTGAGCTCTCCCAAAAAAGTCGGTCTACCTGCGGAAACAGGCACATACCTCGGACAGCGCCAGTCCAGCCACGTACTGGCCAACCGAACAGTATCACCGGAACCCACGTTAAAAGTAAACAGCGGGTAGGTTAAATCTCGCCATTGGAGATTTGGAAAACCGGTGCGTCGAACTATTGACGGAATTTCGCGGCTGCCCCTAACGTAACTCATCGCCACGGACGGCGCCGCGCGAAATTGCAGCGACCGGAAGGGCGACCGCGGGACGCCGCCGATCGCATGCGTCCCGCAACTGTTGCAGACAAACTGCTCGACAACGCCGACGAGCTCGCATTACGAGGAGTTCACCATGCCCATGCCGACCCACCTCCCCGGACCGAACGCCGACGTCTGGGACTGGCAGATGCGAGGTTCCTGCCGAGGCGTGGACTCCGCCGTGTTCTTCCATCCCGACGGCGAGCGCGGGCGCGCACGCACCGCGCGCGAGATGCGGGCCAAGGAGATCTGCCGCGCCTGCCCGGTGCTCATGCAGTGCCGCAGCCACGCGCTGAAAGTCAGCGAGCCCTACGGCATCTGGGGCGGCATGTCGGAGACCGAGCGCGAGATGCACGCGCGGCGCAACCGCCGCCGCATGGCCGTCTGAGCAGCGACCACCCGGCGCCCGGGTGCCGAAAACGCGAATCCGCGACCCATCCGCATCGCGCGGCGCGCCGAATGCCTAGCAAATAACCGGCCACTGAAACACCAGATGCACGATCACCGGCCGAACCGTGTCGGCACACCGCTGTCGCAGTTCGGAACCGACGCTGACGCGCGGCATCAGGCGGTCACCACCGCTGTATCCCGCGGTCGCGGCGAGCAGAAGCCGCACGGTTGTCGGCCCGGTGGCGAGCGGTAGCTGTTGGCGTGTCACATCTGAATTCGCCCGGCGTTTGGGAGTTCACCGCAAAGTAGCTGAGCTGCTTGCGGTTTGCTGGCACCCCACTGGAAGGAGGCGATAGCGGCACGCTACGGTAGTGACCGATGACACAGAATGGAGCGTTGTGACAACGCGGCCGCCAGCCGCAGAGGGCGACTCGTTCCGAAGAGAAGCCTTCCCACCGAGTGTGGATTCTGCGGTGTCGGCACGCGCAGCCGAAAGCATCGAACTAGCCGCTCTCCTGCACCGTTGCGGCCAGTCCGATCAGGAAGCTTTCGCCGAACTGTACGACCGGACGTGCGCGCGCGTGTTCGGTCTGGTGCTCCGGGTGCTGCACGATCCGGGGTACGCGGAGGAGACCACGCAAGAGGTGTATCTCCAGCTCTGGCGTACCGCAGCCAGCTTCGACCCCGCGAAGGGGTCGGCGGTGACGTGGTTGATGACGCTCGCCCATCGGCGCGCGGTCGACCGGGTCCGCGCCGAGCAAGCCCATACCCAACGGGAAGTCGCCTACGGGATAAGGGTTCTCGGCAACGAGTTCGACGAGGTGACCGAAGAGGTCGAGCGCAGGCTCGAACAACAGGCGGTCCTCGAAGGACTCACCGGCCTCACGGAAACCCAGCGAGAAGCCATCTCGCTGGCCTACTACGGCGGCCGGACCTATGCGGAGGTGGCAACCTACCTCGGCGTAGGGTTACCGACCGTTAAGTCCCGGATTCGGGATGGATTGACACGACTGAAGAAAAGTTTGGGGGTGACGTGAGATGAACGAAGCCCAGATCGATCTCGCGCACACCGTCGCGCTCGGATCGATCGACGACGAAGACCATCACGCGGTTCAGGAATTGCTCGACGGCGAGGACCCGGTGCTACGCGCCGAGTTCCTCGTAGAGGTGCAACAGGCCAAGGACGCTTTGACCGCGCTCGCGGCGGTGACGGCCACCGCGCCGCCCGCCGCGCTCCGGGCTCGGTTGCTCGCGGCCATCGCCGCCGAGCAACCCCCGGTCGCCTCCTGAGCGACGATTACCCGCCGCGGCTCGCCGCGTCCGGCGCGCGTCGACGCGCGGCCCGGTTTCCGCTTCGGCGACCTCGCGCGCTCCCGCGCCGCGCTCCTCACCTCGAGGCAGCGGCGCCGTTGAGCCCTCGCCGATCTCCGCCGACCTGATCACTCGCCAAAGCCCTCGAATACCCAAAGGCCCCCGAATGCGGATGCACCCGGGGGCCTTTCGCACGCTCGTCGCGTCAGTGGGCGTGACCGTGGTGACCGTGGTCGTGCGCCTCCTCGGCGGGCTTGTCGACCACGGCGCTCTCGGTGGTGAGCACCATGCGCGCGACCGACGCCGCGTTGACGACCGCGGAACGGGTCACCTTCACCGGGTCGACGACACCGTCGGTGAGCAGATCACCGTAGGTGAGGGTGGCGGCGTTGAAGCCCTCCTTGCCCTCGGCGACCTTGCTGACCACCACGGCGCCGTCAAGGCCCGCGTTGGTGGCGATCCAGTACAGCGGCGCCTGCAGCGCCTTGCGCACCACCTCGACACCGATGGCCTCGTCGCCGGACAGCGAGTCGCGCAGCTCGACGAGCTTGGCGCCCGCCTGAACCAGCGCGGTGCCGCCGCCGGGCACGATGCCCTCCTCGACCGCGGCCTTGGCCGCGCTCACCGCGTCCTCGACGCGGTACTTGCGCTCCTTGAGCGCGGTCTCGGTGGCCGCGCCGACCTTGATCACCGCGACGCCGCCCGCCAGCTTGGCAAGGCGCTCCTCGAGCTTCTCGCGGTCCCAGTCGGAGTCGGTGGCCTCGATCTCGCGGCGCAGCTGCGCGCTGCGGGCCGCGATGTCCTCCGCGGTGCCCGCGCCGTCGATGATCGTGGTGTCGTCCTTGGTGACGACCACGCGCCGGGCCTTGCCGAGCAGCTCGAGGCCCGCCTCGCGCAGGGTGACGCCCAGGTCCGGGTTGATGACGGTGCCCGCGGTGACCACGGCCAGGTCGTCCAGGAACGCCTTGCGACGGTCACCGAAGAACGGCGCCTTCACCGCGACGGCCTTGAGGGTCTTGCGGATGGAGTTGACCACCAGGGTGGACAGCGCCTCGCCCTCGACGTCCTCGGCGATGATCAGCACGGCCTTGCCGCTCTCCGCGATCTTCTCCAGCAGCGGAAGGAAGTCCGGCAGCGAGCTGATCTTCTCGCGGTGCAGCAGCACCAGCGCGTCCTCGAGGACGGCCTGCTGGATGTCGGTGTCGGTGACGAAGTAGGGCGAGAGGTAGCCCTTGTCGAACTGCACGCCCTCGGTGACGACGAGCTCGGTCTCCATCGTCGAGGACTCCTCGACGGTGACCACGCCGTCCTTGCCGACGGTGGTGAGCGCCTTGCCGACCATCTCGCCGAGCTGCTCGTCGCGCGAGGACACGGTGGCGACCTGCGCGATGGCCTTCTCGCCGGAGACCGGGGTCGCCGCGGCGAGCAGCGCCTCGGAGACGGCGTCGGCGGCCTTGGCGATGCCCGCGCCGACGGCGATCGGGTTGGCGCCCGCCGCGACGTTCTTCAGGCCGCCGCGCACCAGCGCCTGGGCCAGCACGGTGGCGGTGGTCGTGCCGTCGCCCGCCACGTCGTTGGTCTTGGTCGCGACGCTCTTGACCAGCTGCGCGCCCAGGTTCTCGAACGGATCCTCGAGGTCGATGTCGCGCGCGATGGTGACGCCGTCGTTGGTGACGGTCGGGCCACCGAAGGCCTTCGCGAGCACCACGTGGCGACCGCGCGGACCGAGGGTGACCTTCACCGCGTCGGCGAGCTTGTCGACGCCGCGTTCCAGAGCCCGGCGAGCCTTCTCGTCGAACTCGATCTGCTTTGCCATAAGTCCTTTTCCTTGGATGCCTGGGCGACGGGCTCGGTCCGGTGGGCCGTGCGGATGCCGCCCGGTGGGCTGAAACGACGTTGCCCCGGCCCCGCTGGGAGGGGTACCGGGGCAACGTCGTTACGACTCGATCCCGGGCGTGGCCGGGAAGCGCGGTCCGGTCCGGACCACGCCGAGCGCGGTCACTTGCTGACGACAGCCAGCACGTCGCGCGCGGACAGGATCAGGTACTCCTCGCCCTGGTACTTGATCTCCGTGCCGCCGTACTTGCTGTAGATGACGACGTCGCCCTCCTGGACATCCAGCGGGATGCGCTTCTCGCCCTCGTCGTCCCAGCGGCCGGGGCCGACGGCGACGACGGTGCCTTCCTGCGGCTTCTCCTTCGCCGTGTCCGGGATGACCAGGCCGGAGGCCGTCGTCGTCTCGGCCTCGTTGGCCTGGACGAGGATCTTGTCCTCGAGCGGCTTGATGTTCACGCTCGCCACGTTGAGCCCTCCACTTTCAGGGGATTTACGGTCGTCCGGAACTGTTGTCCCGGACCATCGGTTCGGTCACGGTGCTGACCCTGCGCATAGCCCCGTCGTCGCGGGTGCCGGGACCCCTGCTCAGTAGTCACAACTGCTGACATCCGGCGAACGCGTAGCGTGGACGGTTGCCCGGCCGATCGTGTTCACCAGTGCCACTAGCACTCTATACATGAGAGTGCCAGCGCTCAAGGGCGGGCGGTGCCAATCCGCGTCGATGTCCTCCGACACGCCCGGCCGTTCCGGCTTCCGCCGACCAAGGTTCGCCGCCCCAGGGCCTCGGGGCTTTCCATTGGTTCGCGAAATCTGTAACGTTCGGATAACGGATTGTGACAGTATTAGCGACGGTCGTTCCTCGGTCCGCCATGTTCATCACGAACCGGCGTCCGCGGGAGGCATCGAGCGTCACGAAAGAACCAGCACATCGTCACAGGTAGTACTGCGTCACAGGTAGCACAGCTGCACCGGTTGCACATCGTCACAGATTCCGTTGCGCCACAAAGCTTCACCCAGAGGGCAAGTCCACACGTGATCCAAGGCCGGTTCCCGCGACCCACCCGGACGGCGGTCCGGCCGGATCCCGAGTCCGGATCGCTCGCCGACAAGGCGACGGTGCGGAAGTCCATTCGAGATGGTCGGCGACACGATGACCATCCGCTCGAAGGGAGGTGAACATGCGAACGTCCCTCGGCATCTCCGCCGGGAACGAGGTCGTGTGCTCGGCGCTGGTCGCCACGGCGTCGAACGGCGCCCAAAGTTTCGACTACCGAGTCGTTTCCGCCGACGCGGCCCATTCCGATCTCGGTGATCTCGTCGCGTCCTCGATCGACCTGATGACCACCCAGTTGCCGACTCAGCAAGTGCCGCACGACATCGCGTGGCCCACGCAGCCGGTCGGCGTCCGCCTCGCCGGCGCGACGGGTATGGAAGCGGCGGCGGGCAAACCGCCGACCAGCGTCGCCGTCGCCTACCGCGGCAAGGAACAAGAGCAGGTAATCCGTTCGGCCACCGGCAAACAGCGCGAGCTGAAGCTGGTGCCGGAAGGCACCGCCGCGCTGACCTTCCTGCGCCACACCGGTCTGGTGGACCGCTACGAGACGGTGGCCATCGTCGACCTCGGCGCGACCGGTCTGAGCGTCACCGTCGCCGACCAGGCCGACGGCAACATCCTTCGCTCCGAACGCATTCACGCGATCAGCGGCAACGCGATCGACGACCTGATCTACCACCACCTGCTCGACGTGCACTACGCCCGGCGCGGCACCAGGCCGAACCGCGGCATGCTGACCAACCGCGGACGCGCCGCGAAGGAACATCTTTCGGTGGCGCCCGCCGTCACCATCGACCACGTCGCCGGCCGCCCGCTCAAGCTCACAAGGGCCGATTTCGAGGAGCTGATCGGAGATCTGCTGCGCGACATCGCCCTGTTCACCGCGGCGGTGTTCGCGCGAGCGCCGAAGGAACCGCAGGCGGTGGCGGTGATCGGCGGCGGCGCCAACATTCCCGCGGTCCTGCAGACCCTCGAACGCGAGCTGGATGTGCCGGTGCTCACCGTCGACGATCCGGAGGCGGTGATCGCCAAGGGCGCCGCGCTGGTGGCCGATGCCGCACAGCCTTCCGGCTTCCCGGTGGCCGCGCTCGGCGGCGACGCGCCAGCGGGCACCTTCACCAAGGTCGTCGGCACGCTCGCCGGAGCCATCGTGGTGGTCGGCCTCGTAATCGGCTACGGCTTCAAGACCTTCGCGCCGACCTCGGACGAGGAGGTCTCGCCCGCGGGCACGACGAGCAGCGCCCTGGTGCCCACCGCGCCCGTCACGGTGGCGCCGCAGACCGGCGTCGGAACCGACACCTCCGGCGGTCGCGAGACGGTCAACCGGACGACCGGCGTGACGCCGTCGGTCACCGAGGACGCCGGTCCGTCGTCGACCCGCCCCGGTGCCGTGTCCACGCCGTCGCCGACGCCAACGCCGACGGCGGCGCCGATCCCGTCGGTCCAGCCGACGCTGCGCCCCGACCCGAACCTGCCGCCCATCCCGTTCCCGGAACTGCTGGGCCCGCTGCTGAATCCGCCCGGCGGTTCCTCTGCGCCCTCGCAGCAGAACCGCGAGGAATACGGGCCGTCGACCAGCCCGCCGCCGCCCGCTGGTGCCCCGCCGCAGTCACCCGCGCAGACCCGAATCCCCTTCCCACCGCCTCCGGCGAGCGCCCCGCCCCAGACGCCCGCCCAGACCCGTATCCCGTATCCGATGCCCCGCTCCAATTCCGGCTCCGCGCGGCAGGGCACGGTGCACGCACTACCGCTCCTCGAGCTCAAGTTCGCTCCGCACGACTGATCCGGGTAGGACATCAGAATGAATCGCTCCGGCAAGGACTGGGGCCGAGCGATTCACATCGGCCATAGGACCGACTCGCGCTGACAGGCAGCTGATTCCGAGCCGAGCGACTCACTGCCGACGGACCGAACCCACCGAACGAATTGTCCTGGCGCGAATGGATGTCCAGGGCAAACGATTCGAACCGGTCCGCGGGTACACCGCTCGGCAGGCGCGCACAGCTGGTCAGCGCGGCTCGCTTCCGACCGAATGGACGCCCAGACAAGCGATTCGAGCGAACGCGCAGGCACAGCGCTCGCAGCGGCTCGGTCGGAAGGCGACGGCGCACTCGGCGCGGGTGCTCGGGCGGGCGCCGACCTCGGCGCGGGCGTGGATGACGCGACCGAGGCGGGCGCGACCGCCCTCAGGCGATCTGGCTTACCGAGACCGGCAGGCCCGGGTCGGTGGCGACCGTGAGCGGCGAGGGTTTCGCCCCACCCGCGATGACGTGCGCGCCGAGTGCGGCGATCATCACACCGTTGTCGGTGCACAGCCGCGGTTTCGGCACCCGCAGCGTCAGACCCGCCGCGGCGCAGCGCTCTTCGGCCAGCGAGCGGATTCGCGAGTTGGCGGTGGCGCCGCCGCCGAGCACCAGGGTGCCGACACCGACGTCCTCGGCCGCGCGAATGGCCTTCATGGTCAGCACGTCGGCGACCGCCTCCTGGAAGGACGCGGCGACATCGGGAATCGGCAAGTCCTCGGTCGCGACGCCGGCGCGCTGCGCGGACTCCACGTGGCGGGCGACAGCGGTCTTGAGGCCGGAGAAGGAGAAGTCGTAGCGCGGGTCGCGCGGCCCGGTCATGCCGCGCGGGAACGCGATCGCCTTCGGGTCGCCGCTCGCCGCGGCCGCGTCCAACGCGGGCCCACCGGGGAAGCCGAGACCGAGCAGGCGGGCCACCTTGTCGAAGGCCTCTCCCGCCGCGTCGTCGACCGTGCTGCCGAGTTCGACGATCGGCTCGGCCAGGTCGGTGACGTGCAGCAGGTGGGTGTGTCCGCCGGACACCAGCAGCGCGACGCAAGGCGGCATCGGCCCGTGCTCCAGTGTGTCCACCGCGACATGACCGCCGAGGTGATTCAGCGCGTAGAACGGCACATCCCAGGCCGCCGCATAGGCTTTCGCGGCCGCGACACCGACCAGCAGCGCGCCGGCCAGCCCGGGTCCGATGGTGACCGCGATCGCGTCGGGCTTGGCGATACCCGCCGCGGAAAGCGCCCGGCGCATGGCGGGCACGATCGCCTCGAGGTGCGCGCGGGAGGCGATCTCCGGCACCACGCCGCCGAAACGCGCGTGCTGGTCGACGCTGGAGGCGACCTCGTCGGCGAGCAGCTCACAGCTGCCGTCGGGGTGGCGGCGGACGATGCCGACTCCCGTTTCGTCGCAGGAGGACTCGATGCCCATGACGATCACGACAACACCTCGTCGGGAAGCGGGAGCGCGGTCAGTTCCGGCCTGCGCATGGTGTAGGCGTCGGCGCCGCTGGGGTGGTAGTAGTTCTTGCGCAGGCCGATGATGTGGAAGCCGTGCTTGGCGTAGAGCGCGATGGCCGGCGCGTTGTCGGTGCGCACCTCGAGGAAGACCGGTCCGCCGCGCTTGCCCGCCTCCGCGAGCAGCGCCTCCAGCAGCAGCGTGCCGATGCCGGCCCGGTGATAGTTCGGGTCGACGCCGATGGTGTGCACTTCGGCCTCGGGGTGTTCGGCATCACCGAGCAGCGCCACGCCCGCGTAGCCGACCATCCGGCCGTCCTCGGCGCGGGCGGTGATGTAGCGGTTGTGCGACCCGGCCAGTTCCGAGCGGAAGGCGACCGCGTGCCACGGATCGTCCTCCGGGAACAGCAGCTGCTCGAGTTCGACACAGCGCTCGATGTCGTCCGCGTTCATCGGCTCGATGTGGAAGGTGTGGGCGCGTACGTCGTCGTCCACCATCACGCTCCCGTCCGATCGAGGGTGCGGTACGCGTTCTCGACCGCGTCCGGCCTGCGCAGGTAGAGCGGCACCAGCGGCACCGGCACGGCGCGCGCGAGCAGTTCGGCGGCGGCGACGCGCACCAGGCCCGCGGGTGAGGGCGTCTCCACCGGAAGCACCGGCAGGTCGAACAGATCGACGTGCGAGGCGGAGCCCGCGATCGCCGCTGCACAGCCGTGGTCGAGCGCGACGGGCTTGACCACATCCGGTCCCGCGACCCGGACGCCGGCGCGGTAGCGGGCCCAGTACACCTCGCGCCTGCGCGCGTCGGTCACCACGAGCAGCTCGCCGTCGGCAGCGAAGTCGCCCTGGGCGAACGCGTCCGAGGCGATCGCGTCCAGACTGCACACGCCGTACACCGGGATGCCGAGCGCGTCACCGAAGGCGGCCGCGGTCGCCATGCCGACCCGTAAGCCGGTGAACGGTCCGGGTCCGATACCGGCGACGACCGCGGCGATATCGGTCCTGGAACGGCCTGCCTCGGAGAGGCATTCGAGGATCTGCGGGGTCAGCACCTCGGCGTGGGCGCGGGCATCGACCCGGACCCGCGAGGCGACGGTGCGCAGCTCGGCCGCGGTGACCGCATCGGACGCGGCCTGCTCCAGTTCCACCAATCCCGCTGTAACGGCGGGTGTCGCGGTGTCGACAGCTAGTACAAGCATGATTGGCCCAACGATACCGGGTGGTACCTCGCCGCGGCGCGGAGCTACCGAGTAGCTAAATCCGCAGGCCGATCCGGCGGCCGCACCACTGTGACCTGCGTCTACTCGACCCACTCCCAGACCGCGGTTCGCACATCGGATTCCGGTTCTCTGGTCAGCAGGACGCGCAGATGCCGCTCGGCGAGGTGCTCGACGACCCCGAGTCCCCACTCCACGACGACCACCGCCTCGTGCAGGTCGGTGTCGAGGTCCAGCGCGTCGAGTTCGTCGAGATCGCCGCCGAGTCGATAGGCGTCCACGTGCACCATCGGCACCGGCGCCGCGCCTTCGCGCCTGCCCGCCCGGTGCTGCCTTGCGATGATGAACGTGGGCGAGCTCACTCGGCCCTGCACGCCGAGGCCCTCGGCGATGCCGCGCGTCAAAGCGGTCTTGCCCGCGCCGAGCGGACCGTCGAGCACCACGAGATCGCCCGCGCCGAGTTCGGCGGCCAGCTCGCGGCCGAGCGCCTCGGTGTCTTCCACGGTCGGCAGCGTTCGCCGTTGCTGCGTCACCGCCGACCTCCTTCGCACCCTGCCGCTGATCGGGGTCGAGCGTACCGGCGCGGTCGAGGTCGGCCGCGAGCAGCTTCGCGATCGGCGCCCACTACGCTGGGGCCACGTCGGCGTCATTGGCGCGAAAGAACTCCGGCGCGACCGCCGCTCCCCGACGACGCCGCGTCCGCCGCCTGGGCGCGGGCAGCTTCACCCCGCCGACGCCTCGTCGCCCTCCTCCGCACGGAAGAACCCGGCGCGCACCAGCAGCCGGTGCAGCGCGTCGTTGACGATGTCGGGGAATTGCAGGTGCGGCATGTGGGCGGCCTCGGTGAGGCGGATCAGTTCGCTGTTCGGCAGTTCGCGGGCGAGTGCGCGCGAGTTGCGGAACGGGATCACCAGGTCGTGCACGCCGCCGAGCACGAGAACGGGAAGTCCGGCAAGCGTGGGCAGGGCGGCCGACTCGTCGTGCAGTTCAATCGCTTTCAGGAATTTGACGATCGTCTCGACGGGGGTGTCGTCGATCATCAGCGTGGTGAATCTGGACAGCGTCGGGCTGACCGGCCCGTAGAACGAACTCACATGCAGGATCGGCGTGATCAGATGCCGCACCGTCGACCTACCGGCCTGCACCAGCGCGGGCGCGGTGTGCACGGCGAGCCGGAAGCCATCGATCGCCGGATTGCGCAGCAGCTGGGTGATGCCCGCCGCGGTGACCTCGGCCGCGGCCGTGGAGAGCAGTGCGATCGCGATCACCCGGCGCGCGAACAGCTCGGGGAACTGGGCCGCCGCCGCGAGCACGGCCATGCCGCCGAGCGAATGCCCGACGAGCGCGACCGGTCCGGTGGGAGCGGTCGCCTCGATGACCGCGGCGACGTCGCGACCGAGCTGAGCCACGGTGCAACTCGCGGTGGTCGGCGTGCCGGAGCGTCCGTGCCCACGCAGGTCGAAGAACACGAGCCGAACCGCTGCGCCCCAGCGCTTTTCCAGGTCACGACGCTGGAAGTGGAAGGACTCCATGCTGTTGCAGAAGCCGTGCACGAAGACGACGGTCAGTGGCGCGTCGACCGGACCGCACTCGCGGGTGGCGAGCCGGACGCCGTCTTCGGTGACGACCGCGCCCGCACGGTCCTCGGCCATGAGCGCGAAGTTCTCGTCGCGGTATTCGTCGCGGCGCGCGGGCCAGAGCACCCTGGCGCCCGCCCTGCGCAGCGCGTGCGCACCGGCGAGCGCGCCGACCATGCTCGCTGTCGCCATTCCGCCGCGCCAGATGTTCGTGTGATTGTTGTTGCCCCGCAGTATTTTCGGTTGTCGCGCTCGCATCGAGAACCCCTCATCTGTCGGCGGAACGCACGCCGACGAGTCCAGCACACGACATCAGCGCGGGCAAGCTCCGACGTGTCGCCGCGCGACCCGTCCGCGCGGCGAGCAGACGACTTCGTAGTGGATCGTGCCGAGCGCGTCGGCCCAATCCTGGGCGATGGGCTGGTCCGGGCCCGCGCCGAACATGATCGCGGTGTCGCCCTCCGACACGCCCGCGGCGTTGTCGCCCAGGTCGACGACGAACTGATCCATGCACACGCGCCCGACGTTGGGGCGGCGCGCGCCGCCGAGCCACACGTCGAAGCGGCCGCTCAGCGGACGGAACACGCCGTCGGCGTATCCGGCGGGGATGAGGGCGACGGTGGTGTCGTGCGGCGCGATCCACTGGTGTCCGTACGAGACGCCCTCGCCCGCGGCCACCCGTTTCACCAGGGCGACCGGAGCCTGGAACGTCATCGCGGGGCGCAGGCCGAAATCGCCCATCTCCGGAACCGGACTCAGGCCGTACACCGCGATGCCGGGGCGCACCATGTCGAAGGCCAGGTCGGGGCGGGTGACCGCGGCGGCGGAGTTGGCCAAGTGCGCGACCTCGGGCGGCAGGCCGTGTCGCTCGGCAGCGGCGATGGCCTCGATGAACCGGTCGCGCTGCACGTCGAGGAACGGGTGGTCGGGCTCGTCGGCGTGCGCCAGGTGCGAGAAGATCGCGCGGAAGCGCACAACACCCTCCGCGACCAGGTCCCGCAGGGCAGCGAGCACCTTCGGGTATTCGTCCGGGGCGATGCCGTTGCGGTTCAACCCGGTGTCGACCTTGAGGGTTACCGTCGCGGTCTGGCCGACCCGCCGCGCCGCCGCCTCTACCGAATGCAGATTCGCGAGCGAGGAGACGCCGATCTCGATGTCGGCGGCGATCGCCGCCGCGTAGTCGGAGCCGGCGTTGTGGAGCCAGCACAGAATCGGCGCGTCGATCCCGGCCGCACGCAACTCCAGCGCCTCCGGGATCGTGGTCGTCCCGAGTTCCCGAGCCCCCGCCGCCAACGCGGCCCGCGCGACCTCCACCGCGCCGTGGTTGTAGCCGTCGGCCTTCACCACCACCATCACCGCCGCGCTCCCCGCATACTCCCGCAGGACCCGCACATTGTGGGCAATGGCATCGAGGTCGACGACTGTCTCCACTTGCGCACTCACAAGAGCCGATCCTGCCATTCCGAGGACGGGCGCTGTCAGGGAGTACCGATTCCGCAGGTCATCGGGGTATACCGCCGGGCGACCGGCGAGAACCGGACGTGGGTTCGGCGAGCGTCGGGGCGGGGTGGATGTGGTTCTGGAAGTGAAACGATGACGTCCATCGGGGTGTGGTTGGCCCTTGTCAACCCGGCTAACACGCCCAGCCACTCCCCGGCAATCGCCGATCGGTTCCGAGTTCCTGTGAACCGGAGAATTCGGCCCCGCCCGCCCAGGTACTCCTCGAAGAGTGCTGGGCACGATGGGTGCCGTACCCGGGTCGCCTCCCGCAGTCAGGTGGTTCGACGCGAGGGCCGGTTCACGGGCTGGGAGTTGCGTCCAGGCACGTCCAACACGCAGCCTGCGTCACCACCCAAGGCACACCAGCTAACCGAGCTCACTCGCCAGCGAAGCGGCGCTGCCGAAAACCCGCGGCAGCGGCGGGGCGGCGCTGCCCGACCGGGAACGGCGGCAGGTGCCGCCAGAAACAACTCAGGCGCTCAACGAACGCAGGGTGCGAATGGCGGCGCGAAGGTGGGCGAGGAGCGGGCTCGCCGAGGTCGGGGCGGCGGTGGGATGGTTCTCGTGAGCGGCCAGGTTGGCGGCCAAAGCGTGGGCGCGAGCGGCGGCAGCGGCGGACCAGGCGGGGTCGCGACCCGCGGCGAGCAGCGCGCCGATGACGCCGGAGAGGACGTCGCCCGCGCCCGCGGTGGCGGCCCAGGAACCACCCGCCTCGTTGACGAGCACCGGGCTGCCCGGCGCGGCAACCAGGGTGGCTCGGCCCTTGAGGAGCACGGTCACCTGCCATTTCTCGGCGAGATCGCGCACCGCGCCGACCCGATCCGCGCCCACCTCCTGCCCGGTCAGCCGGGCGAATTCCCCGGCGTGCGGCGTCAGCACCGTCGGGGCGGTCCTGCCGCGCACGAGGTCTGGTGCGGCGGCGAGCAGGGTCAGTCCGTCGGCGTCCACCACCGTCGGCAGGTCGGTGGCGAGGATCTGCTCGAGCCGTGCGCGGGCGTCCGCATCCGTGCCCGCGCCCGGTCCGAACACCCAGGACTGCACCCGGCCGGTCTCGGAAACATTCTGCGCCGCAATAACTTCCGGGAAATGTGCGAGCACTTGCGACGCGCCGGTACCCGCGTAGCGCACCATGCCCGAGGTGGCCGCCACCGCACCGCCCGTGCACAACACGGCCGCACCGGGATAGGTCGCGCTGCCCGCACAGATACCGGTGACGCCCTGGGTGTACTTGTCGTCGGTCGCACCCGGCACCGGCCACCGCGCACCGATCTCGGCAGGCTCGAGCGCGGCGAGTTCAGGTTCGGGGAGCTCTAAACCGATGGGCACCAACTCGATTCGCCCGCACCACGCCGCGGCCAACGCGTGCACCGGCTTGTACGCACCGAACGCGACCGTCACCGCCGCCCGCACCGCGGGGCCCGACACCGCCCCGGTATCCGGATCGACGCCGCTCGGCAGGTCCGCCGCCACGATCGGCACACGCACCCCCGCAACGAGTTCCGCGGCACGCGGCCGCAGCGGACCGCGTCCGGAGATACCGACGATGCCGTCGATCACCAGATCGGGCGCGCCGACCTCCTCACGAACCCGCCCACCCGACGCACGAAGCGCGGCAAGACCTTTCGCGTGCGCCCGCGCCGGATCGAGCAGCACCGCCGTCACTTCGACGCCTCGTCGGCGCAATTTCGCGCCCGCCCACAGGGCATCGCCGCCGTTGTCGCCGGAACCGACCAGCAGCGTCACCGCCCGGCCCGCGATGCCGCCGGTTCGCGCGCGCAGCTCGCCCGCGACGATCGTCGCGAGGCCGTGCGCCGCCCGCTGCATGGGCATCCCCTCGGGCACCCTGGTGAACAGTTCGGCCTCGGCCGCGCGCACTTCGTCGGCGGTGAAATAGCCGCGTTGAACGGACATCGGCGCCTCCACTGGTCGCTTCGGGCTGGCCACCCGTCCGGACACTACCTGCTCGCGCGCCGAAATCGGCCATGCCACAACCGCGGTTCCGCGCTCTCCACGGCCCGGCTTCCCGCACCGCTCCGGTCGTGCGCACGGCTTCCCGCTGTGCCACTAAGCTCGAACATCATGCCGATGGTTAGCCGCGCCAAGTCCGTTCCGATCGTCACAGCGTTCGCCGTGGCGGCGACGCTGTCACTGGTCGGCTGCGGCTCCGACGAGCCCGAACCCGAGCGGAACGCCACCGCCACGTCGACGTCCGCGACACCGACCGGCGAGCGCAAGGCCGCCAGTATCACCGTCGACGTGGACGACATGAAGTTCTCGCCCGAGAACGTCACGGTCGGCGTCGGCGACACCGTCCGGTGGAAGTTCTCCGACAAGGCGCCGCACTCGGTGCAGGGTATCGGCGACAAGGCCATGGGCATCAACAGCCCGATCTTCGACAACGGCGAGTGGAGCTACACCTTCACCCAGCCGGGCACCTACCGGTATCTGTGCACCCTGCACCCGGAGATGCGCGGCACGGTCACCGTCCAGTAGGTCCGGTCACACCGGCGGTTCTCCCGCACACCGCGCCGGAGGTGTTCAACAGATCTACTCGACCGTCACCGATTTCGCCAGGTTCCGCGGCTTGTCGACGTCGTAACCGCGCGCCTGCGCGACCTCGGCGGCGAAGATCTGCAACGGAACCGTCGACAGCAACGGCTGGAAAAGCGTTGGGGCCGAGGGGATCTCGATGAGATCGTCAGCGAAGGGGCGCACCGTGTCGTCGCCTTCCTCCGCGATCACGATGGTCCGCGCGCCGCGCGCCTGGATCTCGCGAATGTTGCTGAGCAGCTTGGAGTGCAGCACCGCACGGCCCTTCGGCGAGGGCATCACCACGATCACCGGCAGTCCGTCCTCGATCAGCGCGATCGGGCCGTGCTTGAGCTCGCCCGCGGCGAAGCCCTCTGCGTGCATGTACGCGAGTTCCTTGAGCTTGAGCGCGCCCTCCAGCGCCACCGGGTAGCCCACGTGGCGGCCGAGGAACAGCACGGTCGGCACATGCGCCAGCTCACGGGCGATCGCCCGCACCTGCGGCGCGGTGTCCAGCACCCGCTCGACCAGCTTCGGCATGGCCTCCAGCTCGCGGAACTCGCGCGCCACCTCGTCGGGGTACTTGGTGCCGCGGGCCTGCGCCAGCGCCAGACCCACCAGGTAGTTCGCTGCCACCTGGGCAAGGAACGCCTTGGTGGAGGCGACGCCGATCTCCGGGCCGGTTCGGGTGTAGAGCACCGCGTCGGACTCGCGCGGGATCTGCGCGCCGTTGGTGTTGCAGATCGCGAGCACGCGCGCCTTCTGCTCCTTGGCGTGCCGCACCGCCTCCAGCGTGTCGGCGGTCTCACCGGACTGCGAGATCGCCACGACCAGCGTCGACCGGTCAAGGACCGGGTCGCGGTAACGGAACTCGCTGGCCAGCTCGACCTCGACGGGCAGGCGCGTCCAGTGCTCGATCGCGTACTTGGCCAGCAGACCCGCGTGATAGGAGCTGCCGCACGCCACCACGAAGACCTTGTCGAACTCGCGCAGCTCCTGATCGGCGAGACGCTGCTCGTCGAGCACGATCCGGCCGCCGGACTCGTCGGTGGTGAAGTGCCCGATCAAGGTGTCGGCGACCGCGGTCGGCTGCTCCTCGATCTCCTTGAGCATGAAGTAATCATGGCCGCCCTTCTCGGCGGCCGCCAGATCCCAGTCGATGGTGAACGGACGGGTGCGCACGCCGTCCTCGGCGCCGGAGAAGTCGGTGACCTTGTAGCTGTCCGAGGTGATCACCACGGCCTGGTCCTGACCGAGCTCGACCGCCTCGCGGGTGTGCTCGATGAACGCGGTGACGTCCGAGGCGATGAACATCTCGCCCTTGCCGACGCCGACGACCAACGGGGTGCTTCGACGCGCCGCGACGATCACGTCCGGATGGTCGGCGTGGGTGAAGACCAGTGTGAACGCGCCCTCCAAGCGGCGCAGCACGGCCAGCGCGCTGGCCGGGAAGTCACCGGCGGTCGGCCCTTCGGCGTAGGCGCGGGCCACCAGGTGCACCGCGACCTCGGTGTCGGTGTCGCTGAGCAGTTCGACGCCCGCGTCCTCGAGCTCGCGCCGCAACGGGGCGAAGTTCTCGATGATGCCGTTGTGCACCACGGCGACCTTGCCGGAGATGTCGCGGTGCGGGTGCGCGTTGCGGTCGGTCGGCGCGCCGTGCGTCGCCCACCGGGTGTGCCCCATGCCGGTGGTGCCCGCGAAAGCGGTCACGCCGGTTTCGGCCAGCTCGGCCTCCAGATTGGCCAGCCTGCCCGCTTTGCGCTCGACCGCGAGAGCGCCCGCTCCGTCCAAGATTGCGACGCCCGCGGAGTCGTACCCGCGATATTCCATGCGGCGCAATGCGTCAACGACGACGCCGAGCGCGTCCCGGTACCCGACGTAGCCAACGATTCCGCACATGGCTCACCAGAGTACTTATCGGATAACGTTCACGTCGTGTCGGCGTCTGTGAAATCGCTACTGAGCACCCTGACCAGCCGCGGCCCGCACCGGGTGTTGCGGGGGAACCTGGCCATCGCGGGCCAGCCGGGGGTGGTCTATACGCCCGAGAACGGCCGCAACCTGCCCGCCGTCGCCTTCGGACACGGCTGGCTCACCGGCGTCGCCAACTACCGTGAACTGCTCCAACACCTCGCGTCCTGGGGTTTCGTCGTCGCCGCCCCCGACACCGAGCGCGGACCGATTCCGTCACATCTCGGCCTGGCGACCGACTTGCTCACCACACTCCAAATCTGCACCGGCGTGCGCCTCGGCGACGGCGAGATCAGCGTGCACCCCGACAAGCTCGCCCTGGTCGGGCACGGCATGGGTGCGGGCGCCGCCGTCATCGCCGCCGCGCAACGCAAGGTCGCCGCGCTCGCCGCCCTCTACCCCGCGCCGACCGCCCCCTCCGCGGAGACCCTCGCACCCGACCTCGAGATGCCCGCGCTCATCGTCGCCGGTGCCACCGATGTCTCCTCCGTCAGCTCCAACGCCCTCCCCCTCGCCGCGGCCTGGGGCGGCGAAGCGCTCCTGCGCACCGTCGACGGCGCCTCCCACAACGGCATCATCGAGGGCCGCCGCGCCCTCGCCGCCCTCGGCGCGGGCAAGCACGAAGCCAAGACATCCCGCACCACCCGCGCCCTCCTCGTCGGCTACCTCAACTACCACGTCCTCGGCGACAAGACCTACAAGCCCTTTGCCGACCCGGAAGCCGCCATCCCCCACACCCAACCCATCGACCCGCACGCGCCGCAGGAAGAGGAAAAGCCGAAGCTCTCCGTCGGCACCCTCGCCCAACTCCTGCGGAAGTAGGCGTCACCCGCAGATCGGCGCGTCCACCCACCAGTGGTCGATGAGCTGCTGTTCGTTGTGGCCCTGCCGATCGATACCGATCAGGTATCGGGAGAGCCGTGGGTCGTCCGGGAAGGTCGTGAACACGTCGCCCTCGGTGATCGGCGACATTGCCCCCGGCGGCGGTAGGAAAATCAAAGGATCCGCCGCGCACCCCGCATGCGGCTTCCGTGACCATTGGGCAGCCGCGGGTCCCTCACCTTCGGCCGCGAACGAATCGAGCTTCTCGCGCACCGCGGCAGCCGACTTGTAGTCGTAGAGAGTGAAGTTCGCGGCGTCGGCATCTCCGCCGAGGCACCGGAACCCCCTGTGGTCGAGACCATCCGAGAACGTGCACCAAACGCCTCGCCAACCTGTCGCGGTGGTGCCTTTGCCGCCGGGGAGCAATTTCGGAAAATCGGCGGCGATCTTTCCTTCTTTCTCGGGCCAGGCGACGGTCGTTAGGCCCGCCCAGGATCGAGGCGACGAGTCGCTGGCCTTCGCGGCGAACGAGACGACACCAACAACGCCGACCAACAAGACGGTGAGCCCGACGCCGAGCGCCGCGATCAGTTTTCCGGATGGCCGACCAGCCCCGGTTGGACGGCTCCCGACGTTCGGACCGTACGGCGCCGGGATGTGCGGAGACGCGGGCCGGAACGGAGGCGCCGGGTAAGACGGGTTCACCGGTGCCATCCCGCCATTGCCCGCTACGAATCCGTGTGGGATCGGCTGCAGTGGAGCCTGATTCGGCGGTTGCCACCCTCCCCCGACAGGCGCGCCGACCTGCTGCGGACCGGTGGCAGGCCGCCCCGCCTGCAATGCATGCGCGACGGCTGCCGCGAACTCGCCGCAGCTGGCGTATCGGGCTTCGGGCCGTTTCGCGAGCGCCCTCGCCAGCACCGTGTCGAGCGCTGGCGGCAGCCCGTGTCGCCGCGCGCTGATGGGCGGCGGCGGATCCGACAGATGGGACCGAATCACCGAGACGGGATTGGTCGAGTCGTAGGGCACCGTTCCCGTCAACAGCGCGAATAGGGTGCAGGCCAGGGAGTATTGGTCGCACCGGTGATCAAGTGGAGCTCCGGTCAGCTGCTCCGGCGAGGCGAATGCGAGTGTCGCGGTGAAGGTCCCCGTCTGAGTCAACCCGTGCTGCTCATCGCGCAACCGCGCGATACCGAAGTCCGCCAGAAACACCCGTGGCGGTTGTCCCGGCTCGGCATCGCCGAGCAGGATGTTCGCGGGTTTGATGTCCCGGTGCAGCACTCCCTGTCGATGCGCATAGTCCAGTGCCGCAGCAGCTTCGGTGATGACACGAACCGCCAGCACCGGTTCGATCGCACCCAGCGTCGCCACGTCGGTTCCGGCGATGTACTGCATCGAGATCCACAGGCTGCGATCCTCGACGCCGCGGTCGTATACGGCGACGATGTTCGGATGCTCGAGCCGTGCGATCAGATCTGCTTCGCGCTCGAACCGTGCCCGAATCTCGTTGTCGCCGAACATTTCCGCGTTCAGCAGTTTCAGCGCGGTCTTCCTCGGCAAACGCGGATGCTTGGCGAGATACATGGTACCCATCCCGCCCTTGCCGAGCACCCGTTCGATCTCCTACCCGGCGAACACGTCACCGGCCCGTAGGTCGGTCACGTGCCGCCCCCTTCGTTGTTCTACTCACACCGCCGCGTCATGCTATCGAAACCACACGGCTCCGAACGGTCTCCGCCGGGCGAACTCACCACACGCGGAAGCCGGTCCGCCTCAGTCCCATTCGCTCAGATCAACCAACTCTTACGTCGGTAGTACTCCGACTCGGGGTCATCGTCTTCATCGATCGGCGTGACAACATTCTTCGACTTGCGCGCCGCGATCGACCGAGCGATCGCCTCCCGCTGCTCCCGCGCCTCGGCCTCCTGACGCTCCCTTTCCATGCGCTCCTCAGCTTCGGCACGCTCCCGCTCCTCGGCTTCAGCGCGAGCCTGCTCGGCCTCGTCCGCAGCGGCCTCCGCTTCGCGAACCTTCTCTTCCCAGAACGGAATCAACTCACGTGCCGAACGCTCCGCCAACTCACGCCCCTTATCCGCCGTTCGACGATGCACTGCGTCGAGTTCATCGAGCAACATCGCGGAACGACGGCGGGTCTCCGCGGCCAGTTGTTCGATCTCAAAGGAGTAATTGGCCACTACATCTCTCCTGCCCGGTCATTCCGATTCACAGCGGGCCCGCCTCAGCCAGTTGGGCACCGGTGTCGAACGGCTCTTCCTGTTCCTCTGAATCCTCTTCCACGACGGGCGTCGGTATCGGCTCCGGCTGGTATTCGCCATCTTCCTCGCGCTTGGCCGCAGGTGGCATCGGCGGTGTCGTACCGGGGTTTCCGGTGCCCCCCTCCGGCGTCTGACCGCCGTCGGATGGCTTGTCCTCCGGGGCCGGAGGTTCGTCTTCGTCCGGCTTCTGCTCGCTGTCCGAGATGACCGGGATGCCGTTCTCGTCTAGCTTCATGCTGTACTCGTGCGACGTACCGTCTGGGTCTGTGGCGATCAGCTTCAGCTGGCCGTCCGGTCCCATCTCGAACTTCAAATGTTTGTCCCCGAGGTCGAACTCGGCCTTCGCCTTGTCATCCTTGTTCTCCTCGTCCTTGGCGTCCTCTTCCGCCTGCTTGGTCACTTCCTCCAGCTGCTCCAAAGCAGTGTCGACCCCGTCCTGAACAATGCCGCTCAATGCGCTCAGTCCGGTACCGAGCCCCTGTGCAAGAGTGGTGGCCAGCGGCGACAGACTCTGCGCCAGAGTCGCGAGACCTTCCAACGGGTTGGTCGTGTTCGAGGGTTTCGTCGTGTCGTCGGTTTTCGTGTCGTCACCAGGTCCGGGGGTGCCGGGTGTCGAGGGGCCCGGTGTCGAGGGCCCGGGAGGCCCAGGAGGCCCCGGAGTCGACGGCGTCTCCACTTTCTTCTCAACCGCGGGCGCGGGGTACGGATCGTCATCGATCTGTTTCAGTGCGGACTCGAGCGACGTGTACTGCGTCTCGAACGCCTGGTGCGTGATGTCGCACTGCTCGATGAACTTCTGCAGCGCTTCGTCGTATTCAACCTTGAAGATGTCGTTGAGCCAGTCGCGACAACGGGTCTGGATCTTGTGATTGTAGGCGGAATCTTCTCCCAATTGCCACGGCCAGGTGAGATCCCCCTGAAGGGCGGAAATCAAAGGCACGGCGGATAAACCCGCCTGAATAGCGTTGAGGGGGCTATTCGTCGGAGACAGATCGGGGAAGATTTTGGTCAGCTTTCCGATGAGCGTGCTGCCGCCGAAGATCGGATTCGTCAATGCGCCACTCTGCGCCCCGGAAATGATGTTATCGATATCCTCGGGCGTCTTGCCCTGGACCTTGACGTCCTTTTCGCCCTTCAGCAGCTTCAGGGTAAATTCCGCCTTGGCCAGTACGGCATCTCGAAATGGACCGATGGTCGCCCGCATGGCGTCCATAGCGGCCCGGACCTTACGCCGGTCCTCCGCCGCGAGTGTGACCTGCTGGCTGAGCATCGCGATGCCCGCGTCGGCTGCTGCGCCTTGCCAAAGCGACGGCAGCTTTTTGGCGAGCTGATCCTGGATGTCCCACTGCGCATCGGCATTGGTCAGCATCTTGTTGATGCCATCGGCGGCAGCTTCCAGCTTCGCGAGATTCATACCGCGCTGCTCGTCGTACCTCATCTCGAGGAACGAATGGGTCTTGCCGTCGTCACCGCCGAAGGCGCGACGGTACCTGGGCGCCAATTGGATCCAGTATTGAAGGCCCGGTGCACCCGCGTCGAGGATCTCGTCGACGGAACTGCCTTTGTACTGCTGAGCGAAGCCGTCTTGTACGCCCATCAGGCGCTACCCCTTCCGATGTCCGAATGCCTCATTTGTTCAGCGACGGATCATCGGCCGCCTTGTTCGTCTTACGTGCGTTGTTCTCGTCGACGTTCGCCAGCTCGATGGAGACCTTGCCTATCGCGCTGGCGGTGTCCTCCGTTGCCGTCGTCCAGATGGCCAGCCAGTTGCTCACCCGCTCCATGGCTTCGTGAACGCGCTTGCCCTGCTCGACATATTTGCGGCCTGCTTCACTCTCGGCGCCGTTCCGGCCGGTACCGAACATGTTGTCGGTGACATTGCCGATGTAGTTCCTGATGGTGGTCGCCGAACGACTCAGATCGTTCGCGGCCGTCGCCAGACCGGCTTGGTCTACGACGACGCTGCCGGAGATCGTTTGACCCATGACCCCTCCATGTTCGAGTCGTACGACGTTGGCATCGAGCGCCAGCGCGGCGCGCTGCCCTACTACATTCGACGCACCGTGTCAGGATTCGGTTCCCCCGAGATCAGCACAGGCGAAGCTCAACGCCGTGTGAAGAAATCTACTGGGCGGCGCGGCCGGGCTCAATTGGACCGTGGCGCGTGGACGCAGGTTCCGATGATCCGCACGGGGGTGTGCGGATCATCGCAGCCTGCGGCCTGGTTCACCCCTCGGAGGGGTCGGCGTTCGGCGGCCGTATGGGGGTGAGTGTAGTTGGGCGGCGGTCGCTTTCGGGAGTTCGTGGCGGGTGGCTCTTGGCAGCGCACCCGCCGCGAACGGCGACTACTCGCCGATCTTGCCCTGGTCGGTGCGGACCCACTCGGAGGAGCCGTCGGGGTGGCGGTGGAACTCCCAGGCGGCGTAGTCGCCGTCTTTTTCGACGACGGTGACGTGGTCGGCGAGGCCGTCGTGGTCGTAGTCGGTCCAGACCTGCATGGCGTCGTCGCCCTGGGTGGTGATGGAGTCCAGGATGCCGTCGGCGTTGATGTCCTGGGTGGGATGGTTCAGTTCGACAGCCCCGAGGCCGTCCAACGGGGTGGACGCGTCGATGTCGGGTAGATCCATGCCCGGGAACTCGCCGGACGTGATCATGGCTCCTCCTCGGACGGGACTCGTGCGATGGTGCGGAACTCCGGCAGGCGCGCGGAATCACCCCATCCTGTCATCCACGAGTCCCTGGCGCAGCCCCCGACCCGGTCGCGGTGGTCACTTTTTCGGAATCACCAGCCACAGAACGAGGTACAGGATGAACTGCGGGCCGGGCAGCAGGCAGGACAGGACGAACAGCAACCGGACGATGCCGGCGTTCCAGCCGAAGTACTGTGCGATGCCGCCGCAGACTCCGGCGATCCACTTGTCGTGGGAGGTGCGGGTGAGGCGGCGGGCGGGTGCGGTCATCGGATTTCCCTCTCTGGTGTCGATCGCTGTGCTATCCACTCTCCGCGTGCGGGCGCTCGCGCACATCGGTCCGTCGACCCATCGGCACCCTGATTTCCGCGCGCCGCGACTCAGGGTGAAACCCCGAGCATGGGCGCGGATCCGGTTCGCCAGGCCGCCGACGGCGTCCATTCGAGTGCGACCCCGTGCGGCGGGCCGACGCGAACACGGCAGACTTCTCCCTGTGAGCACCACTTTGCATGCGCGCGGACTCTCCGCCGAACACGGCGAACGCACCCTGTTCGACGGTCTGGATCTGACGCTCGCTCCGGGTGACGTGATCGGCTTGGTCGGCGTCAACGGCGCGGGCAAGTCGACGTTGCTGCGCATGCTCGCCGACCGGACGGCGCCCACCGGCTCGATCACGCTCAGCCCGCCGGACGCGACGGTCGGCTACCTCGCGCAGGAGCCGGAGCGGATTCCCGGCGAAACGGTCTTGGAGTTCCTCGGCCGCCGCACGGGGGTCGCGGCGGCGCAGCATGCGATGGACTCCGCGGCGGAACGGCTTGCCGAGGGCGGTACGGACGACTACACGCCCGCGCTGGAACGCTGGCTCGCGCTCGGCGGGGCCGACCTGGATCAGCGGGCCGAGGAGGTCGCCGCCGAACTCGGCCTCACCGAGAGCCTCGCGAGCGGTTTGGACACGCCGATGACTGGCCTCTCCGGCGGACAGGCTGCGCGTGCCGGTCTGGCATCGGTCCTGTTGTCCCGCTTCGACATTCTGCTGCTCGACGAGCCGACCAACGATCTGGACCTGGACGGGCTCGCTCGGCTCGAGCAGTTCGTCACGGGCGTGCGGGTACCGCTCATGGTGATCAGCCACGATCGAGAGTTCTTGGCGCGCACCGTGAACCGGATCGTCGAGCTGGATCTGGCGCAGCAACAGGTTGGCGTCTACGACGGCAGCTACGAGTCGTACCTCGCCGAACGGGAGATCGCGCGGCAGCACGCGAGGGATGCGTACGACGAGTACGCCGACACGAAAGCCGGCCTGGAGGCGCGGGCGCAGATGCAACGCAACTGGCTCGAGCACGGGGTGCGCAACGCTCGCCGGAAGGCCCGCGACCCGAAGAAGCTGGATTCCGACAAGGCGGGTCGCAAGATGCGCGCGGAGTCGACCGAGAAGCAGGCGGCCAAAGCCCGCCAGACGCAGCGCCGTATCGAGCGGCTGGAAGTCGTCGAGGAGCCGCGCAAGGAGTGGGAGCTGCGGATGTCCATCGCCGCGGCGCCGCGCAGCGGGTCGGTGGTCGCGACGGTATCCGACGCGACGGTCACCCGCGGTGATTTCACCCTCGGTCCGGTGACGACCCAGGTCGACTGGGCCGATCGGATCGTGCTGACCGGTGCGAACGGTTCCGGCAAGTCGACGCTGCTCGCGCTGCTGCTCGGCAAGATCCCGCCCGACTCGGGGACCGCGGCGCTCGGTTCCGGAGTCGAGATCGGGGAAGTCGATCAGGCGCGCGGACTCTTCCGCGGGACCGCCTCCCTCGCGGACACCTTCGGCGCGCAGATGCCGGACTGGCCGGACGCCGAGGTGCGCACGCTGCTGGCGAAGTTCGGGCTGCGCGGGCCGCACGTGCTGCGCGCCTGCGACACGCTCTCGCCCGGCGAGCGCACGCGTGCGGCGCTGGCTCTTCTGCAAGCACGCGGCGTGAATCTGCTGGTGCTGGACGAGCCGACGAACCACCTCGACCTGGCCGCGATCGAACAGCTGGAGCAGGCCGTCGAATCCTTCACGGGCACAATGCTGCTGGTTACGCACGATCGGCGGATGCTGGATTCGGTTCGTGCGACGCGACGTTGGCATATGGACAACGGCAAGCTCATCGAGGACTGACCGCCCTACCCGGAGTTGGGCAACCATTGTTCACCGCCCTCGCATCGCGCATCGGATGGGCTCGATGAAGTTCTCGGGTCGCTGGTACACGTCGGTGGCGGTCGCGTAGTAGACGGTCCAACCGTCCGCGGAGAGCCAGTTGTGCCGCGGGTCGTCGCGCACTGCCGCGGCTTCGCCGGAATGCCATGTGGCGCTGTCGTACTCCAGGCCGATACGCCACTCGGGCCAGCCGAGGTCGAGTCGCCGTAGCCCGTTCCTCGTCGACACTTCGACCTGCGGCTCAGGGCGTGGAAGGCCTGCGTCGATACAGCGCAGCCGCGTCCGCGACTCCATCGGCGACTCCGCACGACCGTCCGCGAGTTCGATCAATTCCACCGCCTGCGCGTAGCCGCGACGACCTCGGTGGCGTTCACTCTCCGCGAGCAGGGCTGTACGGGAGAACCCGAGGCGTAGCGCCGAGTCCAACGTCGCCACTGCGTCGAGTCGGTCGGTGGTACGCGCGATATCGACGGCGGTTCGGATCGCGTTCGTCGCCACGATGCCGTTGATCAGTTCCAAGTCCCCCGGCTCCGTCCGATCGCTGTGCACCACCAACCGGGAGGTTCGCGATCGCTGAACACCGAGCACATGTGTTGCCCTGCTCCCGGACACCGCGAATCCATGCAGCTCCGCGGCGGTCTCGTACGCGGCGGCCAGCGACTGCGCTCCAATCGATAGTCGCGCGGCCTCCACTCGCAGTTGCGGGGTCGGCATTGTCGCGGATTCGCGGTAGACGCCGTGGAACACGCGCACCCAGTCGCCGCGGTCGACGCGAGTGCGCATCTCGGCGCGGGTGTACTCGCACAAGGCCTGCCAGGCGGTGAAGGCGCCGAATTGCTTGTCTCGAACTTCCGTCAGTCCCGGTCGCATGAGACCACTTTGAGCTGATCGCGTCGCGGGCTGGATTTGGTGACCTGCGGAAATGGTTGGGCGGTGGATAACTCTGGGCCTGTGGACAACTCGCCGGTAGATGCTCGAATGGCAGTCGTACCCAGGGACGAGGGACGCGAAATCGACGGGAGAGAGATGGCGGTTACGAAGGCGATTTCAACGACCATTTGACTACCGTCGAAACCATTTCACTATCGACGGTAGTCAAATGGCGGTAGGGGCCTTGACAGCAGTCAGGCCAGCAGAGCAGCAACCCGACAAACGCGACATCACCCCTCCCGCAACCTCCCCAAACGCAACCACAGCCGGTCGACCACGCCGGAAGCCGAACCCACCCACCCAACAGCGGGAGGTAAGCCGGGTACCACACCCAACGCGCCCAGCACCGCTCACGGGCAAACCATGGCAGGCAAACGAACCCGAACTAGCGAACCCGGGATCACGTCACCCAACGCAACCACGAAACCCAGCCCCCGCCACCGTCTTACCCGCCCTGGGGAGACCAACTCTCGGCACACCAGCCAGCCGTTGCTGCTGCTAAGCCATAAACCCCGCGAAGCCGAGCGGATTCACCAGCCTGCAGCCCTCACTGCCACGCAACCCCTGAAATACCAAGCGCTGCAAGCCATTCAGTCGAGCCCACTAAACCGACGCAACCCGCTTCGCCAAATCATCCGCAAGCTGCTTCGCCTGCACCGGATCCGTCGCTTCCACCATCACCCGAACAAGCTGCTCGGTACCACTGGGACGCAACAGCACCCGCCCGGAATCCCCCAGCACACGCTCGGCTTCCGACACCGCGTCGCGCACTTCCGGCGCGGCGGCGACCGCGGCCTTGTCGTTCACCGGCACATTCACCAGCACCTGCGGCACCGTCTCCAGGACGCCGGCGAGGTCGGCGAGGGTGCGGCCGGTCTGGGCCATTCTCGCCATCAGGCGAAGGCCGGTGAGGATGCCGTCGCCGGTGGTGCCGTACTTCGGGAAGACCACGTGACCGGACTGCTCGCCGCCGAGGCTGTAGCCGCCGCGGCGCAGTTCTTCCAGCACGTAGCGGTCGCCGACGGCGGTGGTGCGCAAGCTGATTCCGGCGTCGCGCATGGCGATGTGCAGGCCGAGGTTGCTCATGACGGTAGCGACCAGCGTGTCCTTCGCCAGCTCGCCCGCGTCCTTCATGGCGAGGGCGAGAATCGCCAGAATGGCATCGCCGTCGACGATGTTGCCGTCGGCGTCCACGGCGAGGCAGCGGTCGGCGTCGCCGTCGTGGGCCAGCCCGAGGTCGGCGCCGTGCTCACGCACCGCGCGCTGCACTTGCTCGAGGTGGGTCGACCCGCAGCCGTCGTTGATGTTGAGGCCGTCGGGTTCGGCGTTGATGGCGATCACCGTCGCGCCCGCCTCGCGGTACGCGGCCGGACCGACCTCGGCGGCTGCTCCGTGCGCGCAGTCGACGACCACGGTGAGCCCGCTCAGGTCCTGCCCGGTGCCTTCGACCAGATGCTCGACGTACCGCTCGTGGGTGCCTTCCACGCTGTACTGATCCGGGATGACCAGGCCGTGGTCGCGCGCGCCGGAGGCGTTCAGCACTCGACCGATGCCCGCGCCGGTCGGACGCTGCGGAGCGTCTTCGGCAAGCAGTGCTTCGATCCGGTCCTCGACGGCGTCGTCGAGCTTGTGACCGCCCGCGGCGAAGATCTTGATGCCGTTGTCCGGCATGGGGTTGTGCGAGGCGGAGATCATCACGCCGAGGCACGCGTCGTAGAGGCCGGTGAGGTAGGCGACGGCGGGCGTCGGCAGCACACCCACCGAGAGCACGTTCACGCCCGCGGCGGTCAGCCCCGCGGTCACGGCGGCTTCCAGCATCTCGCCGGAGGCCCTCGGGTCGCGGCCGACGACCGCGAGCGCACGCTTCTTGCCGCGGCCGAGCACCTGCGCCGCCGCTCCGGAAACACGCAGTGCCAGTTCCGGACTCAGCGATCCGTTGGCAAGCCCGCGGACACCGTCGGTGCCGAACAAACGTCCCATACCTCGCCCCTCATCGGTGGTTTCGCGACATGCGCGTTGGCCCGCAGGCGTCGGCCTGAGCAACCGCAGGGCCCGCGAACGCCGCGACTCAATACAGCGAGAGCAGGCGACCAGCGGTGCTGGAAGCCTGCTCTCGTACAGCTGCCGCGCCGACCATACCGCCCCCGGCACCTCCAGGGTGCCGGATGGCGGTGATCGACGAAGCCAAAATCAGCGCTTCGAGTACTGAGGCGCCTTACGCGCCTTCTTCAGACCGTACTTCTTGCGCTCGGTGGCACGCGGGTCACGGGTCAGGAAGCCCGCCCGCTTCAGGGCGGGACGGTCCTCGGGGGTGACCTCGATCAGCGCGCGGGCGATGGCCAGACGCAGGGCGCCTGCCTGGCCCGACGGGCCGCCGCCGACCAGGCGGGCGTGCACGTCGAAGGATTCGGTGCGCTCGACGGTCACCAGCGGCGACTTGACCAGCTGCTGGTGCACCTTGTTCGGGAAGTAGTCCTCGATGGTGCGGCCGTTGAGCACGAAGTTGCCGGAGCCGGGGAGCAGCCGGACGCGGACGACGGCTTCCTTGCGGCGGCCGACGGTCTGCACCGGGCGATCGATGACGACCGGGGCGTAGGCGGCGGGCTCGGCGTCGTAGCCGTAGTCCTCCTCCACGACCTCGACGGCGGCCTCTTCGGCGAAGTCCTCGTTGAATTCCTCGGGAGCGGTCACTGGGCCACCTGCTTGATCTCGAACGGAACGGGCTGCTGAGCGGCGTGCGGATGGTTCGGGCCCGCGTAGACCTTGAGCTTGCCCGCGATGGCGTTACCCAGCTTGTTCTTCGGGATCATGCCCTTGACGGCCTTCTCCACGAGACGGTCGGGACGGGTCTCCAACACCTGACCGACAGTGCGCGACTTGAGGCCGCCCGGGTGCCCGGAGTGGTGGTGGATCAGCTTGTCGGTGCGCTTGTTGCCGGAGATGGCAACCTTGTCCGCGTTGATGATGATGACGAAATCGCCACCATCGAAGTTCGGCGCGTAGGTCGGCTTGTTCTTGCCACGCAGCAGATTCGCTGCCTGGACGGCAAGACGGCCGAGCACTACGTCAGTGGCGTCGATGACGTACCACTTACGGGTCACGTCACCCGCCTTGGGGCTGTACGTAGGCACAGTGCTTCCCTGTCTGTCGTCGGTGTTGCCAGCCAAAAGCGTGCGGTCGAGGTGAATCCCGGCGGCCGGTTGAGACCCGGGCCTCGGTGTGCGAACTGGTGATCCACGAGGAATCTCCCGATCGCCCACACGCCAACGCAGAACGATACCAGGAAGGTATCGAGGGCCCGAATTCGGTCAGATCTCGACCGGGGCCCCCGGGTCGATCGCGCCCGGCGGGCCGGGCACCACGTACCGGAGCGTGTCCATGCTCGGCGGCGCGCACTCCGAGTCCACCGCGGCGGGCTCCCGGACGGCGGCGATTCCCTGCCTGCGCTCGCCCGGCGTGACGTGCGGCGTCAGACCGCAGGCCACGGGAGCTACCTCGCCGACCACCGAACGGATCGGTTCGGCGGCGCCGGTGAGCTCGATCCGGTCACCCTCGGCGGGCATCGCCACCACGGCAAGCGCCACCGCGCCCGCGATGGTGTGCGCGCCGAACAGGTTGCCCTTCATCTTGCCCCAGATCTTGCCCTTGCGGCCCTTGCCGTCCTCCTCGGACTCGGACGGTGCCTGCCAAGAACCCTGCTGGTTCGGCGGCGGATAGGGCGACCGAGGACCGGGCGGCGGCGAGCCGGGAGCCTGGTGACCGAGCGCGGGGTTCCGCTGATCGTCGCCGTGCTGGCCCGGCGGCCTGGTGAACCGGCTGCCCAGCTCCGCCAGGTTCGGCGGGAGACCGCGCGCCAGATCCTCGCGGGTGACGCGGGTGGTCGGCTCCTCGCTGGGCGCGGGTTCGGCGTTCGGCGGCACGGTCGGGTAACCGGGGCCGTAGGTGACCACGGGCGATCCCGACGGAGCCTGCGGACCGAGATCGGGCCGCTGCACCGTTTCCGGCGGTCGTTGCGCCGTTTCCGGCGGACGATGAGCCGATTCGACCGGCCGCTGCCCCGCCTCCGCCTGCCACTGCGCAGGATGCTGAGCTTGCGGCGGATACTCGCTCCGCGGCTCCGCGTGCCGACCGCCCTGCTCCGGTTCCCCGGCCGCACTGTCCGTGACCAGCAGGTGAGTGGCCCCGAGCACCAGGGCGTGCATCGGATGATCGGCGACCTGCAACCGGTGCCCCAGGTGATTCTGGAACGCGAACCGCAGCGCCTCGTTGAAGCAGACATTGCCGCTCAGCAGCACCGTCGAGGTGTCCGCGCCGATCGAGCGGGCCGCGGCCATGACCTCGATCACCACATTGTCGGCCGAGCGCGCGTCGCGCATGGCGTCGCTGGTAACCGGCACGTCGACCGATTCGGTGGGCTGCTCGTCGTCACCGTGCACCGCGACGACAAGCATCGTGCGGCCGTCGGAGTAGACGCCGGTCGCGCCGACGCCGCGCGGATTGCGCTCGTCGGGCGCGCGCACCAAACCGAGCGCGCGCACGTACCCCGAGAGCGCGACGCTCTCAGGCAGCGGTTCGACCACCACATCGAGCGTCTCGACGAGCTCGGCGTATGTATCGACCTTCTCGTCCGGCCAGCCGTCCGGGAAGGGCAACGCCACCACGTCCGGCTTGCCACGCAGGTACTTGCCGATGGCGGCGAGCGGGTTGTACATCCTGGCGCGGAAGACCATCTCCGCGGGCCAAGTCGCCCCGGCCACCACGATCTGCGGGTGACCGAGGATGTCGCGCACGTCGGCGATGGCCATCCCGAGGTCGGGACGTTGCCGGTCGACGCCCGCGGTGTGCAGCCGTCCGGACGAATCGGCCAGCAGATACGCCGGCGGCGTGTACGTACCCTCCACCTGCACCGGCCGGATCGGAGTTCGCCCGCCGCCCGCTGCCACGGACACCACATCCCAACCGAGATGCACTGCCCCTACTCGCACCGTCACAGTCATAAGTGTGCCTGCTGCGCGAGCGAGATGCGCGCGATCCCAGCCGACCCCAGGTCGTGGCGGTTCGAGTAGGCGGTCACGCCGCGGACTTCTTCAGTCGTAGCCGCTGCCAGGTGATGATCGCGAGAACCGCCGTGATCACCAGCAACAAAGCGACATCGAGGAACCAGATGCCTGCCGAGTGTTTCCACAGATTGTCTTGCTGAGCGTTGGCGAAGATATCGAGGATGTTGACGGTCGACGCGCCGGCGGCATAACCCCAGCGCGACGGGAACAACCACGAGATCTGCTCCAGCACCACACGGTCGGTGACCGGGATGAGTCCGCCTGCCATCACGAGCTGCACCATGATCATCACGACCAGCATCGGCATGACCTGCTCGTTCGACTTCGCCAGGCTGGAGATCAGCAAGCCGAAGACCACGCAGCACACCGCGGTCAACGCGATATCGATGTACAGCTCGGCGCTGCCCGAAGAGAAGACCGAACCCTGGCCCGGCGGGTTCTTGCCCGCCAGTGTGATCCCGACGAGCACCGCCGCCTGCAAGAACGCGGTCACGCTGAACACCGCGATCTTGGCCATCAAATACGCCGAGGGCAGCAACCCCACCGCCCGCTCACGGTAGAAAATGGTCCGCTCGCCCACCAGATCACGCACGGTCAGCGTGGCGCCCATGAAGCACGCGCCGAGAATCAGCACGACCAACAGCTGCTGGGTCTCGCCGCCACCGACGGGCACGATGTCGCCGTTCGGCAGGGTGGTGTATCCGCCCTTCGCGAAGCCGTTCTTGCCTGGCACCACCAGCGACAGCACACCAAGGATGACCGGCAGCAACAACAGGAAGATCAGGTAGCCGCGGTCGGCGAAGATCAACCGAATCTGTCTGCGCACCAGCGTCGAGAACTGTTTGAACCCGCTCGACTGCGGCGGGCTGCCCGCGGGTCCGTAGCGCGGCGGCGGTGGCGGTGGCGCAACGAACGCCTGTCTGGATCGGTAGGCGGCGAACGCCTGGTCCGGATTGGCCGCCACATTGGCGAAGATCTCGGCCCAGTCGCTGGTGCCCAAGGCCCCGCCCACCCCGGCCGGATGTCCGCAGAACGCGGTCTTGCCGCCCGGAGCAAGCAGCAGCACTTGGTCGCACATGTCGAGGCAGGCCACCGAGTGGGTGACGACGATGACCACGCGACCGGCGTCGGCCAGCTCGCGCAGCATCACCATGACCTGCCGATCCAGCGCCGGGTCCAGACCAGAGGTCGGCTCGTCCAAGATCAGCAGCGAAGGACCGGTGAGCAGCTCGAGCGCCACCGAGGCGCGCTTGCGCTGACCGCCGGAGAGTCGGTCGACCCTGGTGTCGGCGTGCTCGGTGAGCGAAAGTTCCTTCAGCACACCGTCGATCACCTTCTGGCGGTCGGCCTTGGTGGTGTCGGGCGGCAGTCGCAGCTCGGCGGCGTAGCCGAGCGCCTGGCGCACCGTGAGCTGACGGTGCAGCACGTCGTCCTGCGGGACCATGCCGATACGGGAACGCAGCGCCTCGTACTCGGCGTGCAGGTTGCGTCCTTCGAAAGTCACCACGCCGCCGGACGGTTGAGTGGTGCCGGCGATCAGCTTCGACAGTGTCGACTTGCCCGCGCCCGACGGACCGATGAGCGCGGTCAGCGTGCCGCGGCCCGCCTGCATGTTCACGTCGACGAGCAGTTGCTTGTTGCCCTCGACGGTGAATCCAACGCCGTGCACGTGCAAACCCTGTTCGGCGACCGGCTTCTGCCGGTGCACCAGGGTGCCCTGCTGGACGACGAAGTCGACGTTGCCGATGGTGACGATGTCGCGCTCGCGCAGCACCGTTCGCTGCTGCCGGGTGCCGTTGACGAAGGTGCCGTTCGCCGAGCCGAGATCCTCGATGGTGAGGCCCTCTTGCGCCGCGATCAGGCGAGCGTGCTTGCGGGAGGCCAGCGGATCGTTGACGACGATCTGGTTGTCGGTGGTGCGGCCGATGGCGAGACCGGCGGACGGAATCCGGTCGGCCCTGGCGATCGGCGAGGTCGACGCCCTGGCGCGCAGCGGAGGCAGCGCCGAGGTGTCGGCCTTGGTCGTCATGTTGAAGTTGGGCTGCTGCGGCGTCGGCTGTGACGGCGGATGATGCGCACCGACGGGTTGGTGCGAGGGCGTCGGTTGGTGCGAGGGTGTCGGTTGATGCGGCGGCGCGGGCTGATGCGCTTGCTGCCCGACCGGCGGACGGTTCGGATGCTGATAACTCGGCCGTTGCCGAACCGCCTGCTGCGGCTGCGAAGACGGTGGCGGCGCCGGTGTCCGCGCGGGCCGGACCGGCGCCGCGGCCGGCAGCAGATGCAGCAGCGGACCGCTGATCGCGTCGCCCAGCCTGACCTGCGTCGGGCGGTCGATCGACACCGGCTGACTCAGCCTGCGCGCGTCGACGAAAACGCCATTGGTACTGCCGTTGTCGGTGAGAACCCAGCCGCTCCCCTGCCAGGTCAGCGTCGCGTGTACTCGCGACACCAGCGGGCTGTCGACGAACAGCGTCACTTCGGGCGCACGGCCCATGGTGACTTGCTGATTCGAATCGAAGACCCGTTCAGTTCCATCATGGCGCACGGTGATGGTCTGCGCCCCCGGTAAAGACATGCAGCGGATACTATGCCATCAACCGGACATCGGCGGTGCCCCCGACGCGCCTATTGTCCCGATCCGGCGACCGATGTGAACGATATACCGGCCGACTAGGGGGAGCTTTGCCGAAACTCCAAGCGACCGCTGTCATTACGGCTGTGCTGTGCGCGATGGCCCTGCTCGCGGGCTGTACGCGCGAAGTGGACGGCCGTGCGGTCTCGGTCTACGACGACCCGTTCAAGGTGGCCGGACTGCCAACGACGAGCGGCCCGAGCGGACCGCGTCCCGGCATCCCCGACACCGACCTCACGGCGTCCGGCGGCGACGGCGGCGAGATCGACACCCTTGCGCTCAACGCCATCGACGACATCCAGACCTACTGGGGCGCCGAGTACGGCAAGGAGTTCGACGGCGAGTTCGCGCCCGTCGATCGGCTCATCTCCTGGAGCGCCAAGGCGCCGCGCAGCGACGCCCCCGAGTTCTGCAAGGAGACGACCTACCGTCTGGTGAACGCCGCCTTCTGCCGCTTGGACAACTCCATCGGCTGGGACCGCTCGGTTCTCTTGCCCACCATGGCGGAAACCTTCGGCAAGATGGCCGTCGTGATGGTGCTCGCCCACGAGTACGGGCATGCCGTCCAATCACAGGCCAAGATCGTCGACCCGAAGGATCCGGTGATCGTCAAGGAGCAGCAGGCCGACTGCTTCGCGGGCGCGTTCATCCGTCATGTGGCGGAGGGCAAGTCGAAGCACTTCACCATCAATACTTCCGACGGTCTCAACACGGTGCTCGCCGCGACCGTCGCGATCCGCGATTCCGATCCCGACGATCCGGAGAGCGTGCACGGCTCGGCGTTCGAGCGGGTCACCGCGGTGCAGATCGGCTTCACCGACGGCCCGAAGGCGTGCAAGGGCATCGACATCGACGAGATCAACCAGCGCCGCGGCGGCTTGCCGCAGACGCTGGGCGGCAGCACCGGCGAGTACCCGATCGACAAGGAAAGCCTGATCGAGCTCACCAAGGCGCTCGCCGCGATCCTGCCCATCGAGGACAGTCCGACCTACAACTACAACGGCGCGCGGATCGACTGCCGCGACGGCACCACCACCGCGCCCGTCTCCTACTGTCCCGCCGAGAATCTCATCGCCACCGACATTCCCGAGCTGGCCAAACGCGGCACGGCCGATGTCGACGCGGACGACCCGCTGCCGCTGAAGGTCACCGGCGACTACAACGGCTACGTCGTCTTCATCGCGCGCTACACCCTCGCGGTCCAGCAGAGCCACGGCCAGTCGCTGGTCGGCGCCAAGACCGGGCTGCGCGCCGCGTGCCTGGCCGGCGTGGTCACCGGCAAGCTCGCCGACCCGAATCGCCAACGCACCCAGGGCGATATCTCCCTCGCCGCTGGCGACCTGGACGAGGCGGTGTCGGGCCTGCTCACCGACGGTCTCGCGGCAAGCGACGCGCAGGGCAAGACCGTGCCGAGCGGGTTCGCCAGGGTCGACGCCTTCCGCGCGGGTGTGCTCAACGGCGAGAACACCTGCATGTCGCGGTACTCGTAGGGCGTACCTCCGCGGCCGTGCGCGGGCGGACGGTGGACTGCATCGACAGCACCTTGTCGGCAAACCCGCCGAGCGTCAGCCGCCGAACGGCGGCGGCGCGGCGGGTTCGAAACGCAGCACGCGATTGCCAATCATCACCTCGGTGCCGGGCACCAGGATCATCGGCTGATTGGGATTGAGCCGGACCCAGTCGCGGTAACCGGGCAACCGCGTGCGGGTGCCATTGGTCGAGCCGCGGTCCACCACGGTCACGTCCCAGTTGATCAGGCGAATCTCCGCGTGCGCGCGAGACATTCCGCCGGAGTTGTCCTCCACCTTCAGCGGGATGAGCCCGCGCTGCGCGGCCTCGGAGTGTTCGGGGTCGCGGCCGAGCACCGCGTCGGCGGCCAGCATGTAGGTCATGCCGTCGTCGAGGATCAGCATGCCCAGCGGCGGACGGACCACCTCGATCAGCGCCTGGGTCTGGTCCACCGGCATGCCGCAGACGGTGCAGAACGCCGCGCGCGGATCGCTGGGATGGGCTCGCGCGCACTTGAATCCCATCACCTTCACGGTCAGCGCGGTCGCCTTCGCGGTGGCTTCGAGGCGGCGTTGCAGATCGGGATCGGGTTGTGGGGCCGGGTTGGTGCCGCCGATCTGGGTGTCGGCCTCGTGCGGGTCGGCCACCGAGTCCAGCATGGAGGTAGACGCCTGCGTCGCCGTGGGTTGCGGCTCGGGCCGGGGTTGCCGACGCGGCTCGGGGTCGATGCGCGCCGTCGGCAGCGGCGCGACGGGCGTGCGGTGCTGCGGCTCTCGGTGTTCGGTGGGCTCCGGCCGGGCGACCGCGCGCGAACGAGCGCCGTCCGACCAGACGACCGCGCCTCCGGCCTGGGCGATTCCCTCGACGAGCCAGCCGATTCCGCGCTGCCGCGGCATTTCCGGGATCCGGCCATCGGCGTCATCGATGAACAACGCGACACCGCGCGCCGGAACGGACGCGACCCGGTCGACGGTGAACGCGGCGTCACTGCCCCGGTACCGCTCGTCCCTGCCGTCCCCGGCGAGCACCGCGGTCACCGCGCCGTGCAGGAAGATCGCGACGCCGCCGTTCTCCGCCGCGGAGAGGATGCCGAAATCGATCGGCACACCCGGGCTGATCTGCTCGGCGTGCTTCATGAGCCAACGCGTCGCCTGCCGCGCGACCAGCGCGCCGGGACCGTCCGGCTGTTGTTCGACGGCGGCCCTCACCAGTTCCGCGAGCGATTCGAGCGCGATGACGGCGGGCGAGTCCTCGGTCGGTTCGCCCCGTCCCCGATGCGCGACCACCAGCACCGCGCCCGCGACCCGGGCGACGGCGTGGTTCCCCGCGACGACCTCGACCTGCCGATCCTTCACCGGTATCGGCCTCCACCGGTGCTCTGGTCCAAGGTCGTCGCCATGGCACCCAGCGTATTGCAATCGGTGTCTGATCGGTCGCTCTGCCCGGCGTTCGTCGGTTATCTTCAAGGGCACGTACGGGAGGAACGAGGGGCCTGTCATGGTTCGGACTTCGCGCATCGCGATCTTGGCGGCGTGTGTTGCGGTAGCCGGTGCGTTGACCGGGTGCGGCAGCGTGGCGGGCACCGCGCTACCCGGTGAGCTCGACGTCCGGAATCTGGCGGTCGGCACCTATCCGGTGGACAAGCATGCGTACGACCAGGATTCGAACGGCGACGGCGCGCTGCTGGAGGGCATGCGCATGTCCGAAGCCGTGGTGCCCACCGTGCGGATCGATCCGTCGCTCACCTTCGGCCGCGGTAGCACCGTGCTCACCGACACCGAGGCGGCGCTCGACTTCGTCGCCAACGTCTCAAAGCCGGTGCTGGACAACCGCAAGATGGTGACCGGCTTCGCCGCAAGCGGTTCCGACAAGGCCGATCCGCCCGGCCAGACCCGACCCGCCGCCGACGCCACCGCGATCACCAACGTCGTGTTCCGCTTCCCGGACGAGGCCACCGCCAAGCTCGCGGCCCGCGAACTCGAGGACGCCGACATCGGCGTCTCCGATCAAAACCGCAGGCTCGGCTCCACCAAGTACCCCGACGCCTATCTCCATTGGCGCCCAGGCGTTCCGAGCATCGGCGCCTTCCTCGCCCACCGCGAATTCGTCATCTCGCTGTACGTGCAGCGGCCCCGCGCCGACAGCACCGATCTGGTGAACTGGGCGGACAAGACGTTCGCCGCCCAGGTGCCCGCGCTGGACAGGTTCCAACCGACCCCGGTCGACAAGCTCGACACCCTGAAGGTGGACCCGGAGGGCCTGCTCGCCCGCGTCGCCGTCGCCGACCGCTCCGGGCACTCCCCCGATCCGGTCTCCTTCGCCATCTACAGCGGCAACCACGGCGTCCACTCCTCCGACGACCAAGCCGCCACCCAGCGCCTCATCGAGGAGACCGGCGTCGACAAGATCGCCATCGTGGACGCCAGCTCGGTGACCCGCACCCGCGACAGCGACGCCGCCCAGAAACTCCTCACCGGCCTGATCGACACCGCGGGCGACCAGTTCGACCCCGCCAACGCCCCCAACGACGTCCCCGGCGCGAAATGCTTGCAGCTCAACAGCAAAGGCGACCCCGAGCGGGAGTACAAGTACCGCTGCTACGTGCCGTACAAGCGCTACGTCGGCGTGGTGACCAGCGACAAGGAGCCCGACGTCCGTCAGAAGGTCGCGGCGCAGTACGCGTTGCTGGCCAACAGCTTGTGAGCATCGCGGACCGCAACCGCCGGAAAGAGATTCGAGCGCGGCTGTCCGTCGCCGCTGCGCTCGTCGTTCTCGCCGGTGCGGCCTCCGGCTGCGGCGCCCAGCTCGAGGGACGTGGCGTGCCAGGCATGACTCCGGTCGATCTGGCGAGTCTCACCGTCGGCCCGTTCCCTTCGGCTCCCGTCGACTACGAACCGAAACTGGAGACCAAGGGCGACGTCTTCGCGATCGAGTCGCGGCGGTTGTTCGGCTATCTTGTCGCGCCCTACGAAGTCGACAGCGAGATGGCCGCCCTCGATACGACGCGGATCGTCGCCGCTCCTGGTTCGGCGTTCAGCGACTCGCTCGGCGTGCTGCCCGCCCAATTCGAGCCGATCGCCGAAAGCAACCGGCTGATCGCGGGCGTCGTCACCGTCCGCTCGAATCAGAAACTTCGGGCCATACGCAACATGTCGATCGCGCTGCTGAGATTTCCTTCCGACGACGCGGCCCGCTCCGCCGCAACGGAATTCGACCGCGTCATGGGCGAACTCCTACCGAACCGGCATGCCCTCGCGATTCCGGGTCATCCGGATGCCGTGGCCTCCACCGCGAACGACCAGAAGGGTTACGTGTTCGCCACCCGCGGCCCGATGGTGGTCATGGCGATGACCACGGTCCCCCAGCCCGACCCGAACGCCCTTGTGACACAACTGCGAACGATGCTCGATCTACAGCTCGACCGCTTGACCCGGTTCGAGCCAACACCGGTCGACCAGATCCTCGATCTGCCCGCCAACCCGGACGGGATCATGCGACTCGCGCTACCGCCGCTACCGGTGAGCGGCGACGACACCGCCCGCCGCGTCCAGCCGGCCGGAATCTACGACGCCGCCGGGCAGCTGCATTTCGAGCCGCGCGCCGCCGAGTTGAAGACCGTGCTGGCGAGCGCGGGCGTCGATGTCGTCGCGCGCAGCGACGCGACGGTATACCGCACGCGCGATCTCGACTCCGCGTTCCGCCTCCAGCGTGCCCTCACCGAGCCACGCGAAGACGAGCAATCACGCGACAGTCCACCCGGCATCGCCGACGCCCAGTGCTTGCAGCGCGACACGGACGCCTTCGACCAGTACTACGAGTACATCTGCGTCCTCGTCCACGGACGCTACGTCGCTGTGGTCGGCGGCGACGGCCTGCCCGGCGGACTGTTCGACCCGAGCCTGTATCAGCGTGCGGCCGCCCAATATTCGATCCTGGCGCGGGGTGCCTGATGGTCGCACGTTCCAGCGTCGCACTCGCCTTTCTCACCGTCCTGCTCGCGCTTTCCGCGGGATGCGGGTCAGAGCCCGCCGCGAGCGTCGACACGGCCGCCTTGAATCCGGGCAACTACCCGACGACGCCCCGTGACCTGTCCACGCTGCGCACCGCCGACAGCGGAGCCGTCCGCGAATCCATCCGACTCGGCAGCATCGTCCCGCTGCCCATGGATCTCGACAGTCGACTCGTCCACGGCCGCACCAACTTCGCAGGCCACCACTACACCGCCCGCAACCCACCGTTCCGCGGCAGCGGGATCAGCAACCTGGAGAACTTCGGCGAGCAGGCGCCCGGGCTGATCGCCGGATGGCACACCGGCGGCTCCCGCCGCGCCAATCGCAACTTCGGACTCGACGTGGCCATCGCGCTCCTGCGCTTCACCACACCGGAGCAGGCAACGCACGCCATGCACGTGCTGGCGGACAAGGGAATCGAGAAGTACCCGCCCAAGCAGACCCTCGAAATCCCCGGATACCCCACCGGCCGCACCTACCTCACCGCCCACGATTCGGTGCAGTCGTGGACCGCTCGGGGCGACTACCTGCTGTGGACCTTCGTCTCCGACGGTCTCGCCACGCCGCCCGACCCGGCGCCACTGCTCGCGATCGCCAAGAAACTCTTCGACCGCCAGTTCGAGCAGTTGGACCGCTTCACCCCCACCCCTGTCGAAAAGCTCTCCGACACAACGGTCGACGCCCTGCTCGCCCGCACCCTCGCGGCCGAACGACCCGGCACCCTGGAGGACGTGACCGGCGTCTACACCGTGCCCGCCGCCCTCCATCTCGAAAGCCGCCCCGACCTCACCCGCCGCGCCTTCGAAGACGCGGGCGTAGACCTGATCGCCTACGCGGGCACCCGCGTCTACCGCGCAAGCGATCCCGCCGCAGCGGCCCGGCTCACCGCAGCCCTCGCCGCGCAGGTCCCGCACGACTACGACCCCATCGACAGCCCACCCGGCCTACCCGACGCCCGCTGCTTCCGCGAAGACCCTGGTCCGCCGCAGAGCGCCCGCATCATCCTCGAACACCGCTGCTACTTCTCCCACGACCGCTATGTCGCCGAAGTCACCGCGAACCAACCGCAGGACCTCGCGCAGCGAGCGAGCGCCCAATACCTGCTGCTGGCACATGGTTCGGCGGGTTGACGTAGGATCCGGCGGGAAGTAGAGCGGTGGCATCGGTACCGATGTCCGGATTGGGGGAGGCATGAAAGTCCGTCGTGGTCTGTTAGGGCTGCTCGCTGTGACGGCGTCGGCGGCTATCGGCTGTTCATCGAGTATTGCGGGTTCTCCCCAACCGGGCTTGGCACCGGTGGACGTCGGTTCACTCAACACCGGCTCGTATGCGAACGAACCGACCGCGTACGAGCCGAGGATAGGCAGCGCAGCGGATGTAATGGACATCGAGGCCAGGCGGATGCTCAACTATCTGGTTCTCCCCACCGATATCGACAGCGCGCTGACGGTGATCGGCGATGTCGAACTGTTCTCGTATCCCGAGGCCCCCTTCATCCGCAAAATCCTCCCCGACAAGTATCAACCGGTCACCGTCGACAACAAACTGATTGCCGGGGCGTACGTCTCGCGTATCAATCCCGATCTGCGCAACCGTAAGAAACTCATCGTTTCGATCCTCCGCTTCCCGACCGAGCAGGCCAGCAGGAAGGCCGCGGAGGATTTCGACCGGATCACCAACGAGGATCCGGGCCGTCATCCCATCGCTGTCGATGGGCACCCCGATGCGAAAGCCACCTCGGCGGACGACATCACCGCGGTGTCCTTCCTCGCCAAGGGCCCTTTCGTGATGCTGACGAATGTCGGTGTGCCGCAGCCCGATCAAGCCGCGCTGGCGAGCGTCTTCAAGAAGACCATCGACAAGCAGATCGAACTGCTCGGCCAACTGCGTCCCGCGCCGCTCGACGACATCCTCGACACCCCGCTCGACCCGGAGGGCGTCATGCGGCGTGCGGCACCGAAAGCGACGGACGGCACCGACCCGTTCTTCGTCGAGTACGACTTCGGGCCGCTAGAGCCTTCCGGTGCGCTGCACTACGAACGCAACGCGGTGGAGATGCAGGCGGTCTTCCGAGAAAGCGGCGTCGATCTCGTCGGGAGACGTGGCGGAATCGTCTACCGGGCACGGGATCTGCCCGCCGCGATCCGACTGCAATCGGCACTGGTCCGGCTGGGCAAGAACGATGAAGAACTGAACGCGCCGCCGGGATTGCCCGACGCGCGCTGCGTCAGACTCGACACCACCGACTCGATCAGAGACTACGACCTGTTCTGCGCGGTGGTCCACGGACGCTATGTCGGGATCGTGGTCTCGAAGGCTCGGCTCTCCGGCGCTATCGACCCTGCTCTGTACCAGCGCGCGGCGGCCCAGTACGCGATCCTGGCGAAGAGCGAGTGATACCCATGCGATACCGACACAGTCTGTGCCTCGCCATTGCCGCCGTGGTCACCGCTGCTACGGGCTGCGGGCAAGACGACTCCGGACCAGCAACGCCCGCCATCGATGTCTCGGCACTGGATTCCGGCAACTACGCCTCGGTCCCTCGGGACGCGGAAACAATACGGTCGGATCAGACCGGTGCGGCATTGGAGGCCGTGCGAATCGGCGAGCATGTTCCGCTACCGGTCGAGATCGACGGCCGGTTCGCCTTCCAACGACTCGTGAACACCGACCGGAGGCTGACTCCGGACAACAACTCGACGCCCTATTCGATCGACCGTGAGGAGCTTCCGGCGCTCCTGCAGGGCTATGTCACCGGATGGGCTGCGTCCGCCGAACGTCGCGCCATACCGGCGCCCGGTCGGTCCGTCGAGATGCAAGTGCTCCGATTCACCGACGCCAACCACGCCGACGAGGCGGCGAGGAGATTCGCCGAGCGCCAAGCGGCGAACCTCCCGGGTGAGGCGGTCAGCATCCCGGGGTTCCCCAAAGCCCGAGCCAAATGGTCACCCAGCAAGAAGTATCTCGATGCCTGGCTGACACAAGACGCACTACTGATGTACGTGCACATGGACGATCCGCTGACCGAGCCCCCAGAGGCGGCGCCGCTCGTCGCCTTCGTGCAGAAGGCTTTCACCGACCTGGTCGACGCTCTGAAGGGCTACAGCCCGTCGCCGCTCGACAAGCTCGGCACGCTGCCGCTGGACCCGGAAGGGCTGCTCGGCCGGGCACTCCCGCTCGAGGATGGCCAGAAGCGGAAGTACGACCAATCCGTTGTGATGCCAGCACAGGCTGCGCTGCATTTCGAACGGCATCCTGGAATGACCTTGCCCGCGTTCGCGGACGCGAAAGTCGATCTTGTCGCGTACTCCGGCGGCCGGGTGTATCGCACCGCGAACGCCGATGCAGCCGAGCGACTTCTCGCCGCATTCACGGAACTCGACGCGAGCGGTTATACACCGATGGACGGTCCGCCGAAGCTGCCCACCGCGAAGTGCTTCGACACCAAGGACAAGAAAAGCAACTCACCGCAGTATCCGCCGGTGTGCTTCGTAATCCACGACCGCTACGTGGCGCGGGTGACGGCAACGAACACCCAGCAGCTGCACCAGAAGGCAGCGGCACAATACAAGTTGCTGGCTTATCAGCAGTAGCCGAGAGGCAGAGATGAAGCTCGCAAAGAAATCGTTTTCGACCCGCGCCGGCGCAGCGCTGTCGCTGGCCGTCGCTTTGGCGCTAGGGCTGGGGGCCTGCGGGTCTGTGGTATCCGGAACGGCACAGCAGATTCAGCCGGACGTTTCGAAACTCGATGTCGGCAACTACGCGACTCAACCACGCACCGTCGGAAATGCGAAGAACGACAAGCAGGCTCGCTCACGCGAATCGCAGCGGCTTGGCGATTTCGTTGCCCTGCCTTACGAGGCGGATCCGTCCTATGTCGAGGACGTCTGGTACCTCCGACCGCACATCGTGCTGAATCGCAAGACACTGGGCAACCTGGTTATCAACGACACCTTCGACGACGTCGCCAAGGACCTGGTCGCGGGCTGGGTCAACGCGTGGTCCACCGGCGGACCGAGCGAGGCGCCGCGGCGCACGATGAACGTCGCTGTCTTGATGTTCCCCGACGCGAACACCGCGAAGTCGGTCGGGCCGACGCTGGAACACGACGACTTCACCTACAACCGAGACAACGAGCCGGTCTCGATCACCAAACACCCCAACACGGCCGCACATTGGCGCCCCGGCGTCTCCTCGATCGGCTCGTGGACGGTACACGACCGCTACGTCATCTTCATCAAGGTCGTCGACGACACGTCCGGTCCCGAGCTACCCGCGTTGGTCTCGCAAGTCGAGCGGATGCTCGACGTCCAGATTCCGCTACTGGACAAGTTCCAGCCGACGCCCAGCGCCGAGCTCGCTCGGATCCCGCTCGATCCCAGCGGCCTGCTCGGGCGCACACTGCCGAGCAACCCCACCGCGCCGTTCCGGCCGGAGCCAGACGGTGTCTACACGGGTCGCGGCGCGCTCTCGTTGTTCCAACAGCCAACGCCGGAGACGCTGCCGCTGTTGCAACGCGGCGAAGTAGACCTCGTCAGCTACGGCGACGCGGTGGTGTTCCGAAGCAAGTCCGCGAAGGGCGCCGAAGCGCTGTGGCGCGAGTGGCAACCGTCCAAAGACATGCCCGCCAACCAAAAGCTCATCGGTTCGCCGACCGGCCTCGACGGGAACGTGGAGTGCTTCACCGAGTACTTCGAGAATTCCGGCAACCAGCAGGACCCGAAAGTCTCCGGAAACCTGTGCGTCCTTCAGTTCGGCCGCTACGTCGTGCAGGCACGAAGCTTGCACCCCCAGGACCTTTTCCAACGTATTTCCGCCCAATACGCCCTGCTGACAACGGGATGACGGGGCAGGCGCCGCGCTCGGCCGATACCTCGTTCGCGGAAGCGATCACTCGTGATGCGAGTCGATCGGCCGGGCGGTGCTTGCTAGATTCTTCCGGAAGGCTCGTGGAACCGGGCGTTCGAGATCGTCGAGGGAGGACCGAATGGCCTTGCGGCCCGGTGCAGTTGTGGGCGGATACCGGGTTCTTCAGGTTCTCGGTAGCGGCGGGATGGGAACTGTCTACCTGGCGCAGAACCCGATCCTGCCCCGCCGCGACGCATTGAAGGTACTGAGCGCCGATCTGTCGACCGACGCAGAGTTCCGCGCGCGCTTCGAACGCGAGGCCAATCTCGCCGCTGGACTGGACCATCCGAACATCGTCGCGGTCTACAACCGTGGCGAGGAGAGCGGCCAGCTGTGGATCGCCATGCAGTACGTCGACGGCACCGACGCGGCCGAGGAGGCGAAGAAGGGGCCATCGGTCATGACGCCGCAGCGCGCGCTGCGCATCATTTCCGAAGTCGGCAAAGGTCTCGACTACGCGCACCGGCGCGGACTCCTGCACCGAGACGTCAAGCCTGCCAACTTCCTGCTCTCCGCCGCCGATGAGGGCGACGAGGAGCGCGTGTTGCTGACCGACTTCGGCGTGGCGAAATCCGCCGAGGACGGCCAGGACCTGACTGCGACCGGAAACTTCATGGCGACGGTCGCCTACGCCTCGCCGGAACAGTTGATGGGCGATCGGCTCGACCATCGCTCTGACATCTACAGCCTCGGCTGCGCCTTCTATCGGTTGCTGACAGGTCAGAACCCGTACCCGTCGACCATGCCCGCGGTGGTCATGATGGGGCACATGCACGAGCCGCCGCCGAAATTGAGTGCGGCACGTGCGGGCCTTCCTCCCGCACTCGACGCCGTCATCGAGAAGGTGCTCGCGAAGAGCCCCGACAACCGGTACAACTCGTGCCGAGAGTTCGTGCAGGACGCCGAAGCCGCGCTCTATGGCGCCCAGCTGTTCCGCGCGCCCGGCGCTGCCTATGTAACCGATCCGCGCGCGGAGGTGCGGACACATTTCACCGACCCGCGCGCCGAGGTGCGGACACATTTCACGGACCCGAGGCACGCGCTCACCGCGCCGGGCGACAGCCCGTACCCGCCGCAAGGCGGCTATCCCCCGGCGCAGGAGGCGACGGATCAGCAGTTCGTCTCGACGCTGCGCAACGGTAGCGGCGCGAAGTCCTCTCGCGCGCGCAAGTTTCTGCTGCCCGCCATCGTCGCGGTGGTGATCGCGACCGCCGTAGCCGCGGGCACTTTCTTCCTCACCAGCGGATCCGACTCGAGCGGGGGCGGCGGCACCCCGCTCGCCGAGGTCCGCACCAACAATCCGCAGTTCGACGGAAAGACGATCCTCGCGCTCAACTTCGGAAATTCCACGATGTCCGCGGTGCTGAATCCGAGTACGCAGTCGAAGTTCCTGCAAGATATCGGCTTCCGCTACAGCACGAAATACAAGGCTGTCGGCGACGAGAAATCACCACGCCAGCTTTCGCTGGGTATGTCCTCGGCCGAGATCGATTCCGAAGTGCTCATCGTCCTGCGAACGGACAGCGAGGCAGGCAACGGCGGTTTTCGCGGTCTGCCGAGCAGTATCACGAACAGTTCCGCCAAGATCGTGATCGTCGACGATCCAGCGACCATTCAGGCATTCCAGGTCTGGACCGACCAGTCGACCGGCGTACTCGTGGACAAGCTGGTGCCTACGATCGCGAAAGTGGTGAAGTAGCGCCACGGGTCCGAGTGGGCTCAATGCACCTGCCCCACAGAGCACCACGGTCCGCGCCGACGCGCGCTTGCGGACACTAAACGCTGGTAGCGCGAGGGGAACCCATTCGGTAGGGTGATGCGCAGCCAGCCCACTCGCCGATCAGGTGTAGCGAGCAGGGGGAAGGAGGGGAGCAGAGCGCTGGCAGCGACCGATGCGACGGCACCGCGGTCGAGATGTGGGGGGAGAAAGATCATCAGACCCTCCGTCCTCGGTGTAGCTGGTCGACCACGCGCAGGGGCGTCGAGACGCGATCGAATCCGCCGGAAATCAATCGAAGTCGGTGGAACCGATCGAGCCCAGAGCGCGTCCAATCATATGAACAGGGTCAGCTCACACTCCGGGCGTTGACCACGAGCAGGAGGAGGAAGCCGCTATGGCGGACAACTTGAAGGCTGATAGCGCACTCATCGCACAGAAGGCGAAGGAGTTCCAGGAGCAGCACAACAACCTGATGCTCGCCATCCGGCAGCTGAAGGCTGACGAGGACGCCGTCACCAACGGCGCGAACTGGCAGGGCCAGGCGCGCGACGCGTTCAACGCTTTCATGGAGCGCTACTACTTCCAGGCCGACAAGATGAACGACAAGCTGATGGAGACGTCGGAAAAGCTTGTCAAGATGAGCGGACAGTTCCAGGACCAGGACACCGACTTCGCCTCGAAGGTGCAGCAGCAGGTGTCGAGCCTCGACCTGCCGGCGCTCTGATCCCGTTCTTTCCCCAATCGCCGACAAAGGAGCCTGAAACATGAGCAAGCCCATCTCCGCCAATTTCTCGGGCGTCGAGTCCGGTGCCCAGCAGATCATCAAGCGCGCCGAAGGCATTCGCGACGAGCTGGAGGCCTTCCACAAGAAGGTCGAGCAGTACGTGGCCGATCACGGCGCCGGTGCCGCGAACGAAGCCTTCAGCGAGCTGCAGCGGAACTGGCAGAACCACGTTCTGCAGCTGCAGCAGACCCTGAACGGCGCCGCACAGCTGGTCAGCACCGGTAACTCCGAGCTGCAGGGCACCGACTCCGCGCTCGCGAACCTCTTCTGAGTTCGACTCGATCGGTTCGAAGCATTTGGGCCCCCAGCAATCTTGCTGGGGGCCCGAATCAGTTTGTGCCGAGCGGTTTTCCGCTCACGGAATCACATGCACCGTCGACGCGAAATTCTCGCACGTCGGCTCGAAACCGCTCCACGTGTTCCCCACGTACTGGCACCCGATGCTGACCTGGATTCCGTGTTCCACCAGCACATGCCATTGCACCGTGGACCCTTCCGGGCGTTCCACGTAGGAGAGTCCGGAGCGGCCGCCGAAGACGACGTCGCGGCGGAGGTCGCCGATGGACGGCTTCGTCTTCATCTGGGCTTCGAGGTTGGCGGCGATCTGTTCGTAGCCTGCGTTGGGGGCGACGGGGGTTTGGACGAGGGTCATGCGGTAGCGGGCGCCGTCTTGGGGGGACAGGTCGACGCGGCCGCCGTTCTGGCCGGAGGGCGGGGCGAGTCGCCAGCCGTCCGGCACCTTGAAGCGGATGCGGCCCACGGTTTCCTGCGATCCCGGGGAGTCCGTCGGGGGCAGCGAGGGGATGGGTGGGACGGACAGTGTGATCGGTGCGGTGCTGGACGGCGCCGCGGCGGGGGCTTCGTCCGAGCCGCCGGACGCGACGATGCCACCCACGACGACCGCGGTCACCACCGCGATCACGGCGACGCCCGCGAGGACGTACTTGGCGATCGGGCGGTCCGGGGCCTGAGCGGCGGCGCGTTCGCGCAGCGGCTGGAGCCATTCGTTGGTGGGCAGGGCCGGGGCCGCTTCGGGGCGGTACTCCGGTTCCTGGTGTGCGCCGCGGACGAGTTCGCCGCCGGAGATGGGGCGTAGTTCGGCGTCGGGGCCGCAGGATTGTTGGACGGCCGAGGCGATGAGGTCGAGCTTGGCCGGATCGGAAACACCGACGGCCTGAACGACATCCGCCGGGCGGCCGTCGAGGAGACGGGTGATCAGGCCGGTCAGGGTGTCGAAAGCGCGCTGATCGGCACCGAGGTCGGCGAGCGCGAGGTTCGGTTCGTGCTCGCAAGCTTCGAGCTGGACGCCGAGGTGGCTGCGGGTCACCGCGGTGGCGGTGGTGGTGATGGCGCCGAATTCGAGGACGACGGTGCGGCGGCTGCGCGCGGTGCCGTCGTCGACGGTGACGGCGCGCGAGGCGATCTCCTCGAACACGACGTCGTGCGCGAACCGGCGCGCGGCCGCGTCCAGCACCGCGCGGCGGCGGCCGCCCCAATCCGTAGGGCAGACGAGGGTGATGCGCTCGCACGGAACGCCGACGCCGAGGTTCTCCAGCGCCGTGCCGAAGACCGCGGTCAAGGCTTCCGGCACAGTGGGAACCCGCGGCAGCAGCGCGATCCGCTCGGCGGGCACGAACTGCACGGCGGAGCTGACCTGGGTCGGCGGGTTCAACGACTCGCCGACGACCAGGTTTCCGTTGCTGCCCAAGACGACCGAGGGCGGCGCGTCCCAGTGCGTGGCCGGGCCACGCGCCCAGATGCGGGTGTCCGTCAGGACCAGGTCGACCGTCGACATCACTCGGCCGCCGGCATCCATGCCAGCTGGATGAGCTCCTGGGCGTTACGGGTGATGTACGTGCCGCGGCCCGGGGGCAGCGGACTCGGCCGCACGGTACCCATCAGGACGCCCTCGTCCTTCGGGCAGCTCATGATCAGACCCGCCGAGCCGAGGTCCTTCATCCGCGCCATGGTGGCCTCGTACATGGCCCGGCTGGCGCCACCCGCGCGACGGGCGACGATCAGGTGGAAGCCGAGATCGCGGGCGTGCGGCAGGTGTTCGACGAGGGCCGAGACGGGGTTGCCCATGGAGGTGGCGACCAAGTCGTAGTCGTCGACGATGACGTACAGCTCCGGCCCGTTCCACCAGGACCGTTCGCGCAGCTGCTGCGGGGTGACGTCCGGGCCGGGCGTGCGCTGGGCGACGTAGGCGGCCAGGTCGTTCATGTTCTGCGTGAACTGCGGTGCGGTGGAACCGTATCCGGCGAGGTAGCCGTCTGGCACCAGGCCGAGCATGGTGCGCCGGTAGTCGCCGAGGATGAAACGGGCCTCGTTCGGCGAGTTGGCGGCGGCGATGCCCTCGATGATCGAGCGCAACAGCGTCGTCTTACCCGACTCGCTGTCGCCGATGATGATGAAGTGCGGGCTCTCGTTGAAGTCGAGGTAGACCGGCGCGAGCTCGGATTCGTTGATACCGAGCGGAATACGCACGTTCTTGACGCCCGAGTTGAGCTGCGACGGCCAGTTCCCAGCGAGCTGCAACAGCTGTTCGCGCGGCAGCACTTCGGGCAGCATGCGCGCGGCGGGCGCGTGCCGACCGGGGGTCAGGCGCGCGATGGTCGCCACGGCGTCCGCGACGGCCTGGCCGAGCATGGTCGGGTCGGAGCTGCCGTCGATGCGCGGCAGACCGGTCAGCATGTGCAGGCAGTCCGGCGTCATACCGCGACCGGGGCGGCCCATCGGGACCTGCGCCGCGAACTTGCGGCCGAGGTCGGAGTCCATCGGGTCACCGAGCCGCAGCTCGATGCGCGTGCCGATCTGGTCCTTGAGTGCCGGGCGCGCCTCGGCCCAGCGGGCCAGCGCGATGACGACGTGCACACCGTACGAAAGACCCTGCACCGCAAGGTTCATGATCGGTTGCTCGAGCGGATCGAAATCCTGGCGGATCGAGCCGAAGCCGTCGATCACCAGGAAGACGTCGCCGAACGGGTCTTCGTGCGCGCCGGCGGCGGCAGGGCTGCTTGACGGATCCATCGAACGCAGTCGGCGGAACTCCGCCATCGACTCGATACCGAGCTGACGGAACCGGGCCTCGCGCTGACGGACGATGGTGGTCATTTCGGCGATGGTGCGCCGAACCTTGTCCTCGTCCAAACGGCTCGCCACCGAACCGACGTGCGGCAAACCCTCCAGGCTGGCCAACGTACCGCCACCGAAGTCGAGGCAGTAGAACTGCACCTGCTCGGCGGTGTGCGTCATCGACATCGCCATGATCATCGTGCGCAGCGCGGTGGACTTGCCGGACTGCGGACCGCCGACCACCGCGACGTTGCCTCGCGAACCGGAGAGGTCCACGACCAAGGGATCGCGGCGCTGGTCGTACGGGCGGTCGACGATGCCGATCGGCGCGCGCAGCGTCGCGACGGCCGAGTACTCGCCGGTGAGAATCGAGCGCGGGATGAGCTGGTCCAGCGTCGGCGCCTCGTCCAGCGGCGGCAACCAGATCTCGTGCGCAGGGCGGCCGTGCCCGCGGATGCGGGAGACGAGCATGTTGAGGTTCGAGATCTGCTCGCCCTCTTCGGTCCGGTGCTCCTCCGGCTCGTGGCTGGCCTGGGTGGGCAGCGGGACCCGGTCGATGGCGCGGAAGTCCACGTGGTGGGCGGTGAAAGGCCGTGCCTTCACGTCGATCTCGCCGCCCGCGACACCGGCCTGGGTGACCTCGCGCTGCGAGCCGCCGCCGACGTACGGGCCGGAGACGTAGGAAGCCTGGAAGCGCTGGATCTCGCCGGAGTCGGACTTGAGGTAACCGCCACCGGGTGTGTTGGGCAGGTTGTAGGCGTCGGGCACGCCGAGCACCTGACGGGACTCGTTGGCGGAGAACGTCTTCAGACCGATCCGGTAGGACAGGTGGCTCTCCAGGCCCTTCAGCTTGCCCTCTTCGAGGCGCTGCGAGGCGAGCAGCAGGTGCACGTGCAGCGAGCGGCCGAGTCGGCCGATCATCACGAACAGTTCGGCGAAATCCGGGTGCTGGGTGAGCAGTTCGGAGAACTCGTCGAGCACCACGAACAACGCGGGCAGCGGGTCGAGATCGGCGCCCGCCGCGCGCGCCTTCTCGTATTCGGAGACGTTGGCGAAGTTGCCCGCCTGGCGAAGCACTTCCTGGCGGCGGTTCATCTCACCGGCCAGCGCGTCCTTCATACGGTCGACGAGGTCGGCCTCTTCCTCGAGGTTGGTGATGACGGCCGCGACGTGCGGCACGCCCTCCAGACCGAGGAAGGTCGCACCACCCTTGAAGTCGACGAGCACCAGGTTCAGCTGGTCCGGCGAGTGGGTGGCCAACAGGCTGAGCACCAGGGTGCGCAGGAACTCCGACTTACCGGAACCGGTGGCGCCGATGCACAGACCGTGCGGGCCCATGCCGTTCTCGGCGGCCTCCTTGATGTCCAGCTCGATCGGCAGACCCGCGGCGTCGACGCCGAACGGAACGCGAAGGCGCTCACGGCCGTAGCGCGGGCGCCAGGCGCTCTCGGGGTTGAACGAACCGATGTCGCCGAGGCTCATCAGCTGCGCCCAGGTCGAGATGACCTCGGTGTCCTCGGTCTCCACGTCGCTGCTGCGCTGGGTGGCCGCGCGGTAGGGCGCGAGCCTGCGCGCGGCCTGCTGGGCCTGGTGCGCGCTGATCCGGTCGATGAGCGCGAACCGCTCCTGATTGCCGGTGGCGCCGCGGCCGACGCACTCGCCGTTCTCGACGACCATCTTGATGCCGCGCGAAACCGCGAGGCGCGGTGCGTATCCGCACAGGTCGATGATGGTGACGCCCTCGTAGCCGGATTCGCGCAACTGATCGTCCTCGGCCTCCAGCAGTCCGCCGTCGACCACGATGACGAGTTGCACCAGACCGGCGTTCGCGGGCTGGTTACGCGAGTAGCGAACGCGGTTGGCAAGCAGCGGGTGCAGGCTCGCGGTGGCCTCCCGGATCGAGCCGTAGAACATGCGCTGGGTGCCGATGCCGTCCTGGGCGTCGGGATGCTGGGTGTGCGGGAGCCACTTGGTCCACTCCCACTCGCGGGCGGTGTCCGGGCCGCACACCACAGCGACGAGCACCTGGTCCGGGCCCTGGAACATGCACAGCTGCAACAACATCGCCCGCACCATGTCGCGGGCCTCGTTCCGGTCGCCGTCCAGCGCGATGGTCGCGAACCCCTTCACCGCGATGGCGGTCGGCAGATCCGGCACCGTCGAGTGCGCGCGCACGAAGCGGCGCAGCGACACCGCCGCGATCGGTTCCAGTTCCTCGACCGGGCCGGTCTCCGGCGCGACAAGCCGGGTGGCGAGGCGCTGCCCGCCGATGCCGATGCGCGCGTGGCAGAAGTCCTTGTCCCCCGCGCGGCGCTCCCACATGCGGCTGGTGCCCGCGAGCATCCAGATCAGTCCGGGCTCCGGGTGGCTCCATTCCACCGACGCGCGTTGCTGTTTGGCGGTCTCGTCGACGTCCTTGCGCACCTGGTCGAGGTAGCGCAGGTAGTCCTTGCGGTCCTCGTTCGCCTCGGCCGCCTTCTGTCCCTTGCCGCCGCCCTGGCCCGCGAACATGCCGACCATCGAGAACAGCATCATGATCGGGAACATCATGCTCATCGGGTTCGACGCGATGCCGCCGCCCTGCGTGAACAGCAGCGCCATCATGCCGACCATGCCGATGATCATCACGACAGGCATCAGCTTCATCAGCAGATTGCCCGGTGTGACCCTGGGGATCTCGGGCGGCGGCTGCAAGGTGACCTCGCCGCCCGGCGTACGCGGCATCTCCCGGCGAGCACGGCGCTGGAACCGGACGGTGCTCATGCCTGCGCCTCGCTGGCGCTCGGCTCCGGCATGCGCACAGCGCGCTGGCACATGAATCGCTCACTGCGTTCGCTCAACGAGAATTCCCCCTCTTCACATGCTGCGACTTCGGGCTCAGTGTAGAGGCCACCGCCGACATGTCGTACAGTTCGACCTGCATTCTGCTGCCCCGACGCCAGGGTCGCAAGCTCGCCCCCCAGCGCGACGGGTCAGCGGAAAATCGAGGTAGAACACCAGGTTGGGGGAAGTTTGACGCACGCGCGACTTGACCACATCGACGAAGACTCCTCGCGCGGTATCGTCCGTGCGCCGGACCTGGCTCGGGTGACGATCCTGGCGAAGCACACCCAGGTGGACATGGCGATCCCGGTCGACGTGCCGGTCGCGCTGGTGATCCCGAGCGTCGTCGACATGGTCGCTCAGCACAGCCGCACCAACGATTTCGACAACGAAGGCGAGCGCTTCGAGCCCGCCGAGTGGGTGCTGGCCAGAATCGGTCACCCGCCGTTCTCCAACTCGCTCAGCCTCGGCGAGCACGGCGTGCGCGACGGCGAACTCCTCATGTTGGAGAGCGCCTCGCACACCGCTCCGACACCGCTTTTCGACGACATCATGTACAACGTCGCGATCGCGGACACCGACCACTACCGCAGCTGGACGCCGAAGACCGCGCGGCTCACCGGCTCCGTCCTCGCCGCGCTCACGATGATCGTCGGTTGCCTCGGCCTGTTGCTCGCGCCGGAGGAGCTACCGGAGTGGGTCAGCGGTTCGATCGCGCTGGCGGTGGCGATCCTGCTCGTCGTCGCTGGCATGGTGCTGAGCCGGATGTACGGCGACACCGCGACCGCGCTCGTTCTCGGCGGCTGCGCGCTGCCCGCCGCGCTCACGGCCGGAATGCTCTACGTACCTGATCATTACGGCTGGGCGCACATCCTGCTCGGATCGGTGTTGGTGGGGGCCACCGCGATTCTCGCGTGGCGCGTCACCGGCGTCGGTCTCGCGCTGTTCATCGGCGCGGCCGCGCTCGCGGTGTACGCGGTGCCCGCCGCGCTGGTCGGGCTGCTCACCGATCAGCCGCTGAAGGCGATCGGCGCGGTGGCCGCGGCGCTTGGTCTGGCGGGTCTTTCGCTGTCGCCGCGTATTTCGATGCTGCTGGCCAAACTGCCGCTGCCGCCGGTGCCTTCGCCGGGCACCCCGATCGACCCGACCGAGGACGACCCAGACGATCATCGCGCGCTGCCGACCATGGAGGCGCTGCGGGTGAAGTCGGAGCGGGCCCGCATGTACCTCGCCGGTCTGGTCTCGGCGACCACGCTGGTCACCGTCGCGGGCGCGCTCGCCGCCACCGATCCCGAGTCCGGCGACCCGTACTGGCAGGGCATCGCGCTCGCGCTGGTCTGCGCGGCGGTGCTGATGTTCCGCAGCCGCACCTACGCGGGCGCCGAGCAGGCGATCGTGCTGATCGCCGGTGGCGCGTCGATCGTGCTGATCATGTTGGTGGGGGCCGGTTTCGCGATGGACATGCCGCTCGCCGTCTTCGGCACGGCGATGCTGATCCTGGTCGCCGCGCTGATCCTGGGCATCATCGTCCCGAACCAGTCGGCGACGCCGCCGATGCGCCGCGGCGTTGAGCTGCTGGAGTACGCGTTCGTCGCGGCGGTGCTTCCGCTGGTGTTCTGGGTGGCCTCGCTCTACTCCCTCGTCCGCGGGCTGTGAACGCGCACTTGCGCGTCGCCGCCGTCGCGGTGACGCTCGGGCTTTCGGCATCGTTCGGCGTCGGCTCCGGACACGGTGTGGCGCAGGCAGATCGGCCGCCCGCGGTGAATCCTGCGCTGCGGCCTGCGGGCGATCCCGCCGCGCCGCCCGAGAAGACCGAACGCCCGCCCAACTCGAACTGCGCCGACATCGTGACCGGCGGCGACGGGCCGACCATCCCCGCGGCGCAGCGCGCGCTCGATCTGGAGCGCGCATGGCAGTTCTCCAAGGGTGCGGGCCAGGTCGTCGCGGTCATCGACACCGGAGTCGCGCGGCATCCGCGGTTGCCTGGCCTGGAGGCGGGCGGCGATTTCGTCGCGGCGGGCGGTGACGGCACCGAAGACTGCGACGGCCACGGCACTTTCGTCGCCGGACTGATCGCGGCCTCGCAGGTCGAGGGACAGGGCTTCGCCGGCGTCGCGCCCGAGGCGCGCATCATCACCATCCGCCAGACCAGCAAGATGTATCAGCGCGAAGGCGCTTCGCGGAACAAGGGCCCCGACGACCTGCCCGACGGCTACGGCACCCTCGCCACCATGGCGTCGGCGATCGTGCGCGCGGTGGACATGGGCGCGACGGTCATCAACATCTCCGAGGTCTGGTGCGGCTCGTCCAACGACGTCGACGGCGCGATCGGCGCGGCGTTGCAGTACGCGCTGGACAGCAACGTCGTCGTGGTCGCCGCGGCGGGCAACAACGACACCGAGCAGTGCAAACCGGTGAACAAGGTGATCGACCCGCTCGACCCGACGTCCGATCCGTGGAGCAACGTCACGGTCAACGTCAGCCCGGCGCGCTGGGACGACTACGCCCTCTCGGTCGGCTCGATCGACCAGAACGGCGCGCCGTCCAAGTTCACCGTGCCCGGTCCCTGGCTGAGCGTGGCGGCGACCGGCGAGAACATGGTCTCGCTCAACCCGCGCGGCGACGGCACCGCGATCGGCGCGGTCGATCAGCGCGGGCAGCAGAACCCGATCAGCGGCACCAGCTTCGCCACGCCCCTGGTCTCCGGCGTCGTCGCGCTGGTGCGCGCCCGGTTCCCGGAAATGAGTGCGCGCGAGGTCATCCGGCGCATCCAGGCCACCGCGCACGCGCCCGCCGAGGGCTGGAACCAGTACGTCGGCTACGGCGCGGTCGACCCGATCGCCGCGCTGACCAACGCGGTGCCCGACAAGCTGCCGCCGAAGCGACCGACACCGCCGCGCAGCGAGCAGCTCGCCGTGCCCGCACCGCCGCCGCCACCGGACAACACCGCGCGCAACGTCGCGTTGATCGGCACCGGCATCATCGCGACCGCGTTGATCCTCGGTTACCTCGCGTCTTTCCCGATCCGCCGCCGCTTCGGCGTCACCTCGGACGACATGTGACCGCCGACCGCCTCGGGCGCGAATGCCCGAGGCGGTCAGTGCGACACGGGCCGGGCGGTGCGAATTCGCTTGGCCAGGAAGGCCCGTCGTCGCGTGGCGAAGTCCGCGCCGTAGAGATCGGCGCGCATGCGGGCGAGTTCCCCGCGCTCGTGGGCATCGATCAGCGCGCGGTCGCCGTCGTCGAGGCGGGTCCGTTTCGCCGTCATGGTTCGCGTCCACGCCGTCGGTTCGGCGTAGGAGCGGGCGAGGTCGTCGAGCCAGTCGTCGAAACCTCGTCCGATGGGGCCGATTTCGTCCAGCAATCCCAGGCTCAGCGCCGTGGCGGTGTCGATCGGTTCGCCGTCGTCCAGCAGTCGCTCGGCGACGGCGGGCCCGACGCGCCGAGGGAGGGTGAGGGTGTGGAACTCCGAGCCGCTCAGGCCGAGCGACTTGTAATGCGCGTTCACCGTGGCACTTTCGCGCGCTACGACGACATCGGCCGCGAGGGCGAGCATCATGCCGCCCGCGCCGACGTTGCCGGTGACGGCCGCGATGGTGAGTTGGTCCGCGCACAGCAGTAGCGCACGGCAGACGGAATTCATCGCGCGGATGTTCGCCCAGCCCTCCGCGGCGGGGTCGGCGGCGAATTCGATGGCGCCGAGGTGGATTCCGGTCGAGAAGAACGGGCCCGCGCCGCCACGAAGTACCAGGATCTTGGTGTCTTGGGCGGCGGCGAACTCGATCGCGGCGGCCAATCGATGGCACTGCTCGGTGGTGAGCGCGCCGTTGTACGGGTCGATGGTGATGACGCCGACGGCACGGTCGGCGCGGTAGTGGATGTCACCGGGGCGCGCCGGGTCCGTCGTGACCGGAATGGTCGCGGGCCGGATTCCGGTCCTGGCGAGCACGCCGAGCGCGGGCCCTTTGCATGTCGACTCCGCCTCGCCCGCGGCGCGCAGATGTCCGACCCAGAGAGTGCCCGAGCCGCAGGCGATTTCGATCGCGTGGTGGCGGCGGCCGACCAGCGTCCCCGGCTCGGCGTCCATCGGACCGCGCCGCCCGGGCTTGGCGTCGTAGAGGTAGACGGAGCGGTCCGCGAGGACGGTCCGCACGCCGGGTGCGCCGTCCGCGGCGCGCACGCGGTGCGCGATCGCCTCGGCGTCGTCGGACCAGTCGAACGCGCGGTCGGCCTGACGCATGGCCGAACGGCTTCGCGCGTGCGGAATCGCGCGGGGCACCTCCTGCTGATCGAACGGAACGAAATCGGTGTCGAGCGCGCGGCTCACGGCCGCGAGGACGCACTCGATCGCGGCGTCGGCGACCACGGTGCCGTAGAGGGTGCTCTTGCGGCGGTGCGCGTCGAACGGGAAGGTGCGCCAAGCCCACACCGGGCCTGCGTCCAGATCCTCGACGGCGGAGAGCACGGTGACGCCCCAGTACGGCTCGCGGTCGGTGATGGCCCAGTCCAGCGACGACGGCCCCCGGTCGCCGATCGGTCCCGGATGGACGATCACCACCGGGACGGCGCCCGCGCAGATCCGGCGCGGGATGCGGCGGGTCAGGTAGGTGCAGACGATCATGTCGACGCCGGAGGCCACGGCGCGATCCATATCGGATTCGGTCTCCACGACCGCGGTGCGCACGAGATACCCGCGCCGTCGCAGTGCGAGGGCAGCGCGCACGGTCAGTCCGTTCTCGGCGCTGCACATCAACAGAATCTGTCGGCGCATCCTGGTCGGGCCCTTCGGCTGGCGAGAGCGGTTCGGGCGCACCCGGCACCTTCGCTCCGGCCGTGGCCGGATCACTCGGGCAGCGCCAGTGCGGCGGCAACGCTGCGCCTGTGCCCGTACCCGCCCTGATCTGCGACAACGTGGCTCTGGGCGATGGGCGGTGACCGGGCGCAAGCACCATCAGGCGACCAAGTGTAGTTCCCGGCCGCCGCGGTCCGGGCGGAGTTCGGCTCGACGCGTCGGCCGTAGCCGTGCCGCCCGAGCCGCGTCGACCTGTAGCCTCAGCCGCAATCGACGGGCGAGCACCGCCCAGCACCGCAGAGCAACAGGTAGTACCCGATGACCGACCAGACGATCGTGACCCGCAGGCAGGCGTGGGAGCGCGCGACCAACGTGCCGATGATGGCGTTGGCGGTGACCTTCCTCGGCGTGTACGCGTGGCATGTGCTCGACACCGGCGCTTCGCCGCGGCTGGATTCCTGGCTGACCGGCGTCGACATCCTGATCTGGACGCTGTTCGCCGCGGACTTCGCGGTGCGGCTGTGGCTGTCGACCGACCGGTGGCGATTCGTGCGGCGGCATCCGCTGGAGCTGCTGATCGTGGTGCTGCCGCCCTTTCGTCCGCTGCGGCTGTTGCGGGCGGCGCTACTGCTGCTGGACACGTTGAACCGCACCACCGTCACGCGGGCTCGGCTCTCGGTGTTCGTCGGCGCCAGCTCGGCGTTGATCCTGCTGCTGTGCAGCCTGGCCTTCTTCGACGCCGAGTACGGCGCGCCGGACAGCAAGACCACCGACTTCGGTGACGCGCTGTGGTGGTCGGCGGTCTCGGTCACGACCGTCGGCTACGGCGACGTCTATCCGGTGACCACCGAGGGTCGCTTGATCTCCTTGGTCCTGATGACCTTCGGCATCGGACTGATCAGCTTCGCGATCGGCACCACGACGAGCTGGGTGATCGATCAGCTGAAGGCGGTGGAGGTCAGCGCCGAGCGCACCGATCGGGAGATCTCCGTCCTGCTCGACGAAGTCCGCGCGCTCCGAAGCGAAGTCGCCTCGCTGCGCGAAAGCACCGAGCCGCGCGAGGACACCGCAGTCGAGCGGCGCTGACCTGTCTCTCGACTACTTCTGCTGATTGCCGACGGGCTTCGAAGCCGGTGACGGATCGGGCGCGACACCGTCGTGCGCGACCATCGCCTCCTCGCGCCCGAGCGTTGGCCCGTTCGCGAGCAGACCGACGATCGGCCACGGCGCGGGCTCGGGCTTCACCCCGGCCTCGGCGTCCAAGCCGAGCGCCTTCTGCGCGTCGGCGTTCTTGACGCCGTAGCGCACGCCCGTGTCGGCGACGTAGAAGAGGGAATCCTTACGCCTGCTGTCGGGTTCGATGCCGGTGGTCTGCACGAACGCGCCGGTGCCCGGCGGGACGTACGCCGAGTCCGCGTTCGGCCCCGACCCGTCGGCCTGGGCGAGCGGCACCGCCTTGGCCTTGTCCGGCATCGGCAGCGTGACGCCGGTGACCACCGAGAGCTCGGCCTGCATACCGCCGTCCTTGGCGGCCGGGTTCGGCTTCCATGACAAGCAGCTGACGGGCTGCTCCTTGGTATCGACGATCGTGGGCACGGTCGTCGGATAGGTGTCGACCGCCAGCGCGGTGGCGATGTTCGCGCTCGTCTTGTCGGTCGGGTCGATCCAGGAAGCACCGGGGGTCGAGCGGTACGTGGCGCGGATGATCTCCGCGGTCACCGCCGAGATCGCCTGCAGACCTTCGTGCAGCACCACGTAGTTCTGGTCGGGATCCGAGGACACCTGCACCACGTCGCCGACCCGTCGGTCGCCGACCTGATAGCTCACCCGCGCGCCGGGATCGTTGATCTTCGGCGGAACGATCGCCGGCACTTCGGGAATGGCGTTGAGCAGACCCTCGCTGACCGGCCGCGGTGTCGCGCCGGTGATGCCGAGCGCGTCGGTCACCTTGCGGTCGCTCATATCCACGCGGGCGCGAGTCTTGTTGTAGACCAGGTACGCCTGCTCCTTCACCTTCACAAGCAGCGCCCGGTCCGCGGGCGTGACCGAGGCCTTGTCACCCAGCTCCAGGTCGCCAGCGAGCACCGTGGTGGTGAATTCCTTGGAGCCGTCGACCTTCATCACGTCGCAGACGGTCCAGGCCCGGCCCTTGCCGTCTTTGTCGTAGCGCAAAGCCGCTGGCGCGCCGGGGATTCCGATCAGCTGGCCGCGCGGCTTCTTGCCGAGTTCGGACTCCTTGACGATGACGGCCTTGCCCGATTCACCGGACGCCAGGCGCGCCGAGGCCAGGTTCAGCGCCGGATGCACGACGCCGTCGATCACCACGTAGACGCCGCCGGACTCCTTGCCGATCAGCAGCACGTTCTGGCCGATCTTGTCCTGCGGGCGCAGCAGCGCGAGGATGCCGCAACCGGCGAGCACGACGCAGGCGAGGACCAGACCGGCGGCGAAGGCGCGGGATTGGGAGCGCATCGGATCGTGCAGCATTCGCACGTCCCGGCGCACGAGCGCGTGCTCCATCCGGCGGACCAGGAAGCGGTAACCGCTCACCTGCCAGCGCGTGGTGGGTTTTGAAGGCATGGTTCCTCCCCCGAACAGTGCTCACGTTCGCGGAACACAGTACAGTTCCCTGGGACTCTTGTTCAGCTCGGCCGGTAGGAAACGGTCGATACCGGGTATTTTGGGGGACGCTGATGGCCGAAGCCACAGGGGCGGGACCACGTCCGCTGCTTGGTCGCATCTCGCTGCCGAATCTGTTGATCGCACAGATGATCGGCATGATCGCCGGAGTGATCGCGTTGGTGGCCGGTCTCGGCTGGTGGCCGTCGCTCGGCGTCGCCGTCGCGGTCGGTCTGCTTCCGCTGATCCCGATCGCCAAACGCACCGTGCTGGACTGGATCGCGACCTGGTGGCGCTACATCACCAAGCGCGACTACGAGATCGGCGACACCGTCGACTTCCGCGGCCCCGACGACCGCTCGCTCGGTCTGTACTGGGACGGCACCCGGGTGGTGACGGTCGTCGAGGTGCTGCCGCCCAAGGGCGGACTGACCCGCATCTCCAGCAGCACCGTGCACGCCTCGCACCTGCTGCCGCTTCCCGAACTCGCCGCCTGCCTCAACCAGCACGACATCCTGCTCAGCGGCATCGACATCATCAGCCACGGACACCGCAGCCGCGCAGGCACACCGGCGGGCAAGATCTACGAGTCGCTGCTCGGCCCGCTGCCCGCGACCGCGCACCGCGCCGTGTGGCTGGCGATCAGCTTCGACGCCATCGCCTGCCCGGAGGCGGCGGCTCGCCGCGGCGGCGGCAGCGAGGGCGCCTCGCGCGCGGTAACCATTGCGACGCAACGCATCATGCGCGCGCTGGAGGACGCCGACTGCAGCGCCCGCATCCTGACCGCGCCCGAGATCCGCAAGGCGGTCCTGCAGATCACCGCGGGCTTCGATCCGCGCACCCTGACCCATCGCTGGCGCTACGCCGAGATCGGCAACGCCGTGAACATCGGCAGCGCGGTCGACCCGAAGCAGCTCGGCTCGGATCTGCTCGCGCAGCTGTGGGTCGCGCCCTCGCGCGGCACCACCGTCACCGTGCGGCTGCGTCCTGGCAGCTCCGCCGAATCGGTGAGCATCGGCGCGGCCTGGCGACTGACCGCGCGTGAACTGCCCGAGCGCGGCAAGCTCACGGGCATGGTGTCGATGAACGGACGCCACCGCGACAGCCTGCTCGCGCACCTGCCCCTCGCCGTGCCCGGCCTCGACGACACCGTGCCGATGACCGAGTACCCGATCGATGTGATCGGCGCGCTGCACCTGCCGTCGTCCGGCTGCGGTCAGCTCATCGGTTCGGACGAGAACAATCAGGGTGTGGCCGTTCGCATCATCGGCACCGGCATCTCGACGGTCTACCTGGCGGGCGAGCTCTACCTGGCGCAGCAGTTGGTGTTCCGCGCGCTGGCCGTCGGCGAGCGCATCCTGATCCGCACCGACCGTGCGCACGCCTGGGAGAACCTGGTGCAGACCATCGGCAACCCGGAGCGCCTCACCATCGCCGTCGAAACCCACCAGTCCGACGCGGGTTTCACCGCGACCGTGGTGGACGGGGTGCTCGCGCCCGCGCCGCACGCGGGCGTCACGACGATCTACGTCACCGGTGACCCGATGGGCTGGCCCGCGACCAGGCCGGACCTCTCCATCCACCAGCCCGGCGCGATCGGCAACCACGTGGTACTTCGCACCGGGACCGCTCAGGTGGATCTGACCCTGGTGTCGATTCCCCGCGAGGCCACCTACATCGGACATCCGCGCGGACGACGGCCCGTCGCCGCGCAGTGATCGAGCGTCAGCCGGGGTAGGGATCGGACGCCCGCGCATCCCGCAAATGCCGTGCCCACCAGTGCAATTGGCGCAGCATCCGTTCGCTCGCGTCGATGGGCGCGCCGTCGATTGGCGTGCCCGTGGTGTCGAAACCGCGCTTGGCCTGGTGGATGCTGACGGTTTCGCGGATCGAGACCATGTGGATCTCGGCGACCACCTGCCTGAGCTGTTCCACCGCGCGCAGGCCGCCAGAGAGTCCGCCGTACGAGACGAAACCGATGGGCTTGGCGCGCCACTCGCGCTTGGCGGTGTCGAACGCGGTCTTGAGCGAGGCCGGGTAGCCGTGGTTGTACTCGGAGGTGATCGCGACGAACGCGTCCGCGGCCGCCAGCCGGTCCCGGTAGGCGTCGGCCTCCGGCGTATCGGTGAGATCCGTCGGCAGCGGTGTGTCGATGAGATCGATTACGCCCGTGTCGAATTCGGGTCTGTCCCGGACGACGCGCAGGAACCAGTCGGCGACCACCGGAGCGAACCGCTCCGGGCGCACGCTTGCCACGATGATCTCGAGCCGTACCGGGGTGTCCACCGGGCGAGCGTAATGGACGCCGCCGGATGCGATCAGCAGACAGTCCGCGCGTGGCTGAAGGTGAGGCCACACGAAGGCGCTGCCCGTCGACCAAACCGCGCGTAGCCGAAGCGGATACGCCCGAGCGATGCTGCTGCACTGCGCACTGCCGAGGGAGCGGCACGCCCGAAGGCCCCCGACAGACCACGCATGGCCGAACGGAGGCCCCGAGCGCGCCGCCCCCGACGGACGACGTGCGGCCCGAATGCGTCGGTACGCATTGCCGGTGGTGCCGGTGCACTGCTCCGACGACACGTACATTGAATGAGCGAAGCTCGAAAGACGTTGCGGGACCGACGTTTCGCAGCGGTCAGCCGAAGGAGACGGTATGTACGTGGTGACCGGAGCGACCGGGAACATCGGCGCGGAACTCGTGCGCGCGCTCGCCGAGGACGGGCAGCGGGTGCGCGCGGTGGTGCGTGATCCGGCGCGGGCGTCGCTGCCGGACGGCGTCGAGGCGGTCACCGGCGACCTGAACCGACCCGAGACCCTGGCCGAGGCGCTGGACGGCGCGCAGGGCATGTATCTGATGCCGGGCTATGAGAACCTCGAGGAGCTGCTCGCGCTGGCGGGCAAGGCCGGGCTGGCGCGGGTGGTGCTGCTCTCCGGCGGGTCGGCGGCGCTGGCGGATATGGGCAACGCGGTCTCCCGGTACATGACGCTCTCCGAACAGGCCGTGCGCGAATCCGGTCTGCCGTGGACCTTCCTGCGTCCGCGCTCGTTCATGTCCAACGCGCTGCGCTGGCTGCCGCAGCTTGCCGCGGGTGACGTGGTGCGCGCCCAGTTCTCGGGGGTACGGGTCGCGGCCGTCGACCCCGCCGATATCGCCGCGGTGGCGGCGCGGGCGCTGACCGGCGGCGATCTCGACGGCCGGATTCTCGATCTCACCGGTCCGGCGGCGCTGCTGCCCGCCGAGCAGGTCGCGGTGCTCGCCGAGGTCCTCGACCGGCCGCTCGTGTGCCACGAACTCACCGACGACGAGACCCGTGCCGAACTCGCGGCCACCATGCCCCGCGCCTACGCCGAGGCGTTCACCAGCTTCTTCATCGACGGCACGCTTGACGAATCCGAGGTCCACCCGACCGTGCGCGAGGTGACCGGCCGCGCGCCGCGTACCTTCCGCCAATGGGCCGAGGCGCACGCCGACGCTTTCCGTACCGAGTCGGCCTGACCATCCACACGCCGAGCTGGGCTCGCTGCGAAGTGGCAACCCCCCAGCGATTGGGGCGTCGGACTCGGCAGCGACCTCAGCCGCGCTCCCTCGGAACCGGCTGGCCCCACCTCACGAGCGTGCTACCTCATCGGCGGCACTGACTGCGGCCCTTGCGAATTGGTCGATCACGAGTCGGGGGTGCCGCTTACGAGTATCTCCGCCAGCCCTCGATCACATTCGGTGAATCAGCAACGCAAGCGTCGGCTCCCGCAGCCGCGCGTGTTGCGCCCCACGCGAATTGGGTCGGCCGCAAACCTCAGCCCGCGGCGGCAACCTCGGCCGCACTCCTCGCGAACTCGGCGAGCCCGTCGCGCGGAACCACCCGCGCGGTGAAATCCAGTGCGCGCCGGGCACGTTCGGGATCGGCGACGAAATGGCGCACGTCGCCGATCCGGTACTGGCCGGTCACGATCGGCGACGGCCCGCCGCGAGCCTTGGCCATGATCGACGCAACCTCCCACAGCGTGATCGGATGGCCGGAGGCGATGTTGAGCGGAACGAAGCCGGGCAGTTGACGCTCCACCGCGGCGCGTGTCGCGGCGGCGGCATCGCGGACGTGCACGAAATCCCGCACCTGACCGCCGTCCTCGAACACCCGCGGCGCCTGGCCCGCGAGCAGTTCCTCGCGGAACCGGGTCGCCATACCCGAACGGGCGCCGTCGCCGTACACGTTGTGATAGCGCAGCGCGGTCACCGACGCCCCGGTGGTCAACCCCCAGGCGAGCGCGTACTGCTCCTGAGCCGCCTTGCTCGCGGCGTAGAAGCCGCGCGGCCGCAGCGGCGCGTCCTCGGCGACCGGCTCCCAGGTGAGCACCTCGCCGGTGCGCGGTGCGCGGTGGTCGAACATGCCGCGGTCGAGATCGGCGCGCGAGCGCAGGCCGGGGAAGAACTGCCCGCCGCGCACGCTGCGGTAGCGGCCTTCGCCGTACACGGTGATGGATGAGGCGAGCACCAGGCGACGAACTCCGGCCTGACTCATCGCCGCGAGCAGGACCGCGGTGCCGTGGTCGTTGTGCGCGGCGAACGCGGCGATGCCGGATTCCGATTCGGTGCTCGGCGCGGTGACGGCCGCGAGATGACAGACCACCTCGACGCCGTGCAGCAGCGGCGCGAGCGCGTCGACGTCCCTGACGTCCACCCTGGCGACGCCCTCGGGCGGCTCGGCGTCGGGCCCGTGCACGTCGGCGAGCATCAGGTCGAGCGCGATCACCTCGTGCCCGGCGGCCGTGAGCGCGCCACGCACATGTGATCCGAGGAATCCGGCGGCCCCGGTGAGCAGTACCTTCATCGCAGCCACACCCCGCCGCCCACGGCCGATACCGGACCGATGGCGGCACGAACGTCGCACCGTCGCATGCGGTTTACGGTAGTTCGAAAGGCAGCGCCACGCCGGTATGGACACGGCACCGATCGCAGGTGTCGGTTCCGTCGACCGCCGCGATCGAGGCGCGGATGAGCTCCTTGAACGGGGCCAGGTTGCGCTTGAACTCGGCGAAGACGTCGACGGCGTGCACACCGTCGCCCTCCTCCAGGCCCGCGTCCAGGTCGGTGACCAAAGCGACTGCGGCGTAGCACATCTCCAGCTCGCGGGCGAGCACGGCCTCCGGGTGACCGGTCATGTTCACCAGGTCCCAGCCCTGCCCCGCGAACCAGCGGCTCTCGGCGCGGGTGGAGAAGCGCGGGCCCTGCACGACAACCATGGTGCCGCCCGCCTTCAGCGGCAGCGCCTCGACCTCGGACTTCACCACGGCGCCGCGCAGTTCCTCGCAGTACGGATCGGCGAACGAGACGTGCACGCCGCCGCCGTCGAAGTAGGTCTGCGGACGACCGGAGGTACGGTCCACCAGCTGGTCCGGCACCGCGACGGTGCCAGGCCCCCAGTCGGCGCGCAGGCTGCCCACCGCGCACGGCGCCAGGATCCGCCGCACGCCGAGCGAGCGCAGCGCCCACATGTTGGCCTGGTAGGGCAGGGTGTGCGGCGCGTATTCGTGCTGTTTGCCGTGCCGGGGCACGAACGCCACCGGCCGTCCCTCGACCTCGCCCACCGCGATCGGCGCGCTCGGCTTGCCGTACGGGGTGTCGACCTCGACCTGGGTGGCGTCGTTGTCGAAGAAATCGTAGAAACCACTGCCGCCGATGACGGCGAGGGCGGGCCGGGGAAGCGAACTCATGGGCCCGATTCTCCCGTCCACCCCGGCTTCCCACGCAACCGGTACCGGCCTTGCCGCCGATGCGTGACGCAGGCCACCGAGCCGGGTCGGCAATGATAGGACGATTCATGGATCGAGCGGGAGGTAAGTGTGTCGCGCACCGGCGTGTGGCTGACCGTGGCGAGCGGTCTGGCATTCGCCAGTTCCGGACCGCTCGCGAAATCCGTGCTCGCCGCCGACTGGTCGCCAGGCGCGGTGCTCGCCGTGCGGCTGACCGGCGCCGCGGCGATCATGCTCGTGCTGGCCGGAATCGCCGAACCCGACGGGCTGCGAAGCAGCGTGCGTCACCTACGGACCATCGGCGCGTACGGCGTGATCGCGGTGGCGGGCGTGCAGGCGACGTTCTTCCTTTCGCTGGAATACCTGCAGGTCGGGGTCTCGCTGATGATCCAGTTCCTGGCTCCGATCGTGGTCATCGGCTGGGGCTGGGCGGTGCGCGGGCGACGGCCGTCGAACGCCACCCTGCTCGGCGCGGTCGTCGCGCTCGTCGGCGCCGCGCTGGTGATCGACGTCTTCGGCGCGGGCGGGCTGAGCCTGCCCGGCTTGTGCTGGGCGGCGCTGTCGATGCTGTGCAACGCGGCGTTCTTCCTGCTCTCCGCGCGCACGTCGGACAGCCTGCGCCCGGTGGTGTTGCTCGGCGCCGGACTCACCGTGGCCGCGCTGACCAGCTGGACTCTCGGCGCGCTCACCGTGCTGCCGATCCACTTCGGCGGCGCCACCGCGAACATGGCCGAGCGCCACCTGCCCGTCTGGCTGGCTCTCGCCCTGCTGATCCTGCTCAGCACGGTCGTGGCCTACCTCTGCAGCGTGGCGGGCGCGGCGCGGATCGGGGCGACGCTGATGTCGCTGATTCTGCTCAGCGAGGTGCTGTTCGCCGTCGCGCTCTCCTGGCTGCTGCTCGGCGAGGCGGTCGCGCCGATCCAGGCGCTCGGCGCGCTGCTCGTAATAGGCGGAATCGCGCTGGCCAGGTACGGTGCCGATCAGCGAGCGGCGCGGCGCGAAGAACCCGCGCCAAGCCGCGCGCGGACCTGACAACACGCCGGAACGGATGTACCCTAGGGGGGTATAAAATCGGACTTTCCGGCAGGCAGCAAGGAGACAGCGGTGACCACCCCGGACGCGAGCACCACCAAGGACCAGCCGGGCCACGACCACTCGGCACACGGCTACATCACCGCCAAGGACGACTACCTCAAGCGCCTGCGCCGCATCGAGGGTCAGGCGCGCGGGTTGCAGCGGATGGTCGAAGAGGAGAAATACTGCATCGACATCCTCACCCAGGTGTCCGCGATGACGAAGGCGCTGCAGGCCGTCGCGATGGGTCTGTTGGAGGACCACATCAGCCACTGCGTGGTGGACGCCGCGGTGGCGGGCGGCCCCGAGGCCGACGCCAAGATCAAGGAGGCCACCGACGCGATCGCGCGTCTGGTGCGCTCCTGATCGTTCACCCGTGGCGTCGCCGGTAGGCCGCGGCCGCGCCGGGGTGCAGCGGAATGGGGCCGGTGCCGATCAACGAACGCGCGTCCAGGAACTGGGTGCCCGCGGCCTCGGCCGGGACAAGCGCGTCCGGGTGCCCGGCAAGCAGATCGACGATCGCGGCGGCGGCCTCGTCCGGCAGCGTTGGCGCGGCGAGTAGCAGGTTCGCCACGCCGATGGTGGTGATCGCGGAGCCGCCCGGGTAGGCGTCGCGCGGAATCTCGACGCGGTCGTAGATGTGCCCGTAGCGCTGGCGCAGCGGCGCGGCAAGTTCACCGAGATCCACCAGGCGCATCCGCAGCGGCACCTCCAGCGCCGCGGTCGGGACCCCGCCGGCCCACAGCAGCGCGTCGACGGCGCCGGCGCGCAGGGCCGCCGCGGCATCGCGCAGCGGGCGGTGTTCCACGATGACGTCGGTCGCCGGATCCAGTCCGGCCGCGAGCAGTATCCGCTCCCCCGTCAGCGCCGCGCCGGAACCGTCGGCGCCGAGATTCACACGCTTGCCGCGCAATTCGATCACCCGATGAACGGTGCTGTCGGCCCGCACGGCCAGCTGTAGATAGTTCTCGTAGACCCGGCCGAGCGCGAGCACGCCGCCCGGCGCGTCCCTGCTCGAATCCGCGAGCGCCAGACCGGCCTGCGCGTCTCCCCTGGCCAGCATGGCGAGGTTGTCCTGGGAGCCCGAGGTGGCGACCGGCTCGATCCGTACCGTTCCCGTCCGAGCGGCCGCGGCGGCCAGTAGACGCGCGAACGCGTGATAGAAGCCGCCGACCTCGCCGGAGGCCAATCGAACCACCGGTTCGTCCCCGCTCCCGCAGCCCGCGACACCCGCGACGCCGAGCGCTGCGAGCGCCAGAAACGCGCGCCGGTCGAGCCGCGCCGTCACGACGCCACCACCGCGGGCAGACGGACCGCGACCGCGAGCCCGTGCGGCGACACCTCGGTGACCGACAGCGAACCGCCGCGCGCCTGGGCGAGGGCGGCGGCGATCGGCAGACCGAGACCGGAGCCCCCCGGCTCCGCGGCGGAACCGCGGAAGAACCGCGTGGTGAGCTTGTGGATCTCGTCGGCGGGCACGCCGCGGCCGTCGTCGCGGACCGTCACCGTGACCCAGTCCGGCTCGATCCCCACCGACACGACGACGTGCGCCTCACTGCCCGCGTAGCGATTCGAATTGCTCAGCGGCACATCGAGAATCTGCGCGAGCACATCCGCCGAGACGGCGACCTCGGCGGGCAACCCCGGCTGCTCCGCCACCAGCGACTGCCCGGACGCGGCGAACGCGGAATGCCAGGCGTCGATCCGGTCGGCCACGACTTGCCCTGCGTCGCAACGGTGTTCCTCGGTGCCCGCCGCGGTGGCGAACCCGTCCGGCGTCTCCGCGACGGCCAGCGTGAGCAGTCCGTCGAGCAGCGTGGTGAGCCGATCCACTTCCGCGCTCGCGCCGCGGAAGGTGTCGGCCGCGCTCTCCGGTATCGCGTACTCGAGCGAGTCCAGTCGAATGGTGAGCGCGGCCAACGGATTGCGCATCGCGTGCGCGGTGTCGGCGACCAGTTGCCGCTGCGCCTCCGTGGAATCGGCGACCGCGAGCGCCATGGCGTCGAAAGACTCGGCGACGGCACGCATTTCGGGTGGTCCACCGTAGCGCCGCGCGATCGACGGCGGCGGCGCGTCGTCGGAAGTCTGCGGCGCGGGCCGCGGCTTCGGCAGCGTCGCGGTCAATTCGGCGACGGCGCGAGACAGGGCCGCGAGCGGCCGCAACACCCAGCGGCTCAGCGTCAGCGCGAGCATCGTGAACAGCACCATGGCCACGGCGCCGCCGAGACCGATGATCAGCCAGGCGCGGGTGATGTCGCCGCGCGCCTGCGCGGTGGACGCCTCGATCACGACGGCCCCGTTGACCTGCACGCCGGTCCCGACCGGCCGCGCGACGAGCATCATCGCATCGCTCCACGGCATCAGCCGGTCGATCGGGTGCGGTCGCTGATTGCGCCGCGCGTCGGCGACCGCCGCGACCACGGCCGGGTCGATGATGTCGACACCCGCGTTGACCGCGGTCGCACCGCGCGCGTCGACCACGAGCACGTTCTCGCCGTACAACTCGTGGTACCGCGCGACCTCCTCGGCCAGCGCGGCGTCGTTACCTTCCACGGCGACGGCGTCGGCGAGGGTGGCGAACCGATCCGCGTCACCGGAACGACCGAGCACCAGCTCCTGGGTCCGGCTGGTGGCGTAGGTCAACGACAGCGGTACCGCGAACGCGAGGACCGCGATCGCCGCGAACACCGTCAGTGCGGCAAGCAGTCTGCGCCGCATGGCCTTCCGTCCTTCACGCTCACTGTCCCCACCGGTACCCATAGCCGCGGATCGTGGTGATCAGCCCCGGCCGGTTCAGCTTGGCGCGCAGACCGGTCATGTGCACGTCGAGCGAACGCGACACCGCGACGAACGCGTCGCCCCAGATCCGATCCATCAGCTGCTGGCGGCTCACCGCCGCGCCCGGCCGTTCCACCAGCGCCTCGACCAGCTCGAATTCCTTCTGCGTCAACGCGACCGGCGCACCGCCGACCTCGACGATCCGGGCCGCGAGATCGACTCGCACATCACCGGTGACGACCTCGGTGCGCTCGGACTGCGACACCGCGGCCGCCCGACGCAGCACCGTCTCCAGCCGCGCCATCAGCTCCGCGATCCGCGGCGGCTTCACCAGATAATCGTCGGCGCCGCCGCGCAATCCGCGCACGATGGAGCGTTCGTCGCTGCGGGCGGTCAGGATCAGCACGGGCACCGTGCTCACCTCGCGCAGCTGCCGCAGCACCTGCAGACCGTCGCCGTCGGGCAGTCCGAGATCGAGGATGACAGCCTCGTAGCGGCGGTGATCGAGCAGCAACTCGCTGCCGCGCCGCTTGCGCTCGGCGGAATAACCGCGGGCATTGAGCGCCTCGACGAGCGCGTCGCCCACGCCGTCGTCATCTTCGACCACCGCAAGCCGCACGCGCCGATCCTGCCACATGGGCGGGATCGGCGCGGAAGCGAGCCGCTCAGCCACGCACGGCGGCCATCGGACGGTCGTCATCGGCATCGGCGCCCGCCGCGGCGACGCGCGCCTTGTCGTCGGCGTCGATGGTGGACTCCTTCGAGGTCTCCCGCATGAACCAGTAGGTGATCAGCGAGATCGCGATGCACCCGGCCACGTAGTAGAAGTACACCGACTCCGCGCCCGCCTTCTTCAGCGCGAGGGCGATCATCTCCGCGGTGCCGCCGAAGATCGCGACGGTCAGCGCGTAGGGCAGGCCGACGCCGAGCGCGCGGATCTTGGTCGGGAACAGTTCGGCCTTCACGATGGCGTTGATCGAGGTGTAGCCGGTGATGACCACCAGGGCCAGCATCATCAGGCCGAACGCGGCGAACGGGTTGGACGTATGCGCGAGCAGGGTCATGATCGGCACGGTCAGCAGCGCGCCGCTCACACCGAAGAAGATCAGCAGCTTGCGGCGTCCGATCTTGTCGGACAACCCGCCCGCCAGCGGCTGCAGCACCACGAACACCAGCAGCGCGACGAAGTTGATCCAGGCCACCGTGCCCTTGGAGATGCCGGAGGTGTTGATCATGAACTTCTGCATGTAGGTGGTGTAGGTGTAGAACGCCACCGTGCCGCCGAGGGTCAGGCCGACCACGAGCAGGCATTCCCGCGGGTATTGCAGCAGCACCTTCAGCGAACCGCGCGAGGACCCAGTCGCCTCCTTCGCACCCGAGGCCTCCGCCTCGAACGACGCGGACTCGTCCATTCCGCGCCGCAGCACCATCACGACGAGCGCACCGCACGCACCGATCGCGAACGGGATGCGCCAACCCCAGGAATGCATCTGGGCGGAGGTGAGCACCTGCAGCAGCACGATCTGCACGCCGAGCGCGGTGAGCTGACCGGCAACCAGCGTCACGTACTGGAAGCTCGAGTAGAACCCGCGGCGACCGGCCGACGCGACCTCGGAAAGGTAGGTCGCGCTGGTGGCGTACTCACCGCCGACCGACAGGCCCTGCAGCAGTCGCGCGAGCAGCAGCAGCACCGGCGCTGCGATGCCGATGGTCTGGTAACCCGGTGTGAGCGCGATGAGCAGCGAACCGGCCGCCATCACCGTCACCGACAGGGTCAGCGCGGCGCGCCTGCCGAACCGGTCCGCGTAGCGGCCGAGCGCCCAGCCGCCGAGCGGGCGCATCAGGAACCCGACCGCGAACACCGCCGCGGTGGACAGCAGCTGCGCGGTCGAATCCCCTTCGGGGAAGAACGTTTTCGCGAAGTAGACGCTGAACGCCGCGTAGACGTACCAGTCGTACCACTCCACCAGATTGCCGATCGATCCGCGCAGCACGTTCGCGACAACGCGGCGCTCACTCGTGGGCTGTGTCGTAGTCACCGAATCTCCTCCTTCGACGCATCTTCGCGTCAGCTGGAAGAGAGTGTGTCGGCAGTCACAAGCGGTTCGGAAGCGTGCGGCGGGTTTTCTAACCGTTCCTTAGGACGATGCCCGCCGCACGCTTCGCGCAGGTCAGGCGCGCAGCAGGGGTGCCAGCGACCGCAGCGAGGCGAGGTAGTCGGGGCCGAGCGCCTGCAGTGCGACGTGGTCGGCGCCCGCGTCGAGATGGGCCAAGAGCTGCTCGGCCACCCGCTCCGCCGAGCCGTGCACCGCGAGCTGATCGATCAGACGGTCGCTGCCCGGGGTGGCGACATCGTCCTCGTCGAAGCCGAGCCTGCGCAGGTTGGCTACGTAGTTGCCCAACCCGAGATACATCGGCACGATCGTGCGACCGACCTCGCGCGCCCGCTCGGGATCCTCCTCGACGACGAGCTTCTGCTCGACGGCGAGCAGCGTGCCCTCGCCGAGAATCGCCCTGGCACGGCGTGAATGCTCGGGGGTGACCAGATACGGAAGGGCGCCCGCGGTCCTGTCCCGTGCGAGCTCCAGCACCCGCGGACCCAACGCGGCAAGCGCCAGCCGCTCCTTCGGCACGCCGGCCGCGTCGAGTTCGTCGAGGTACTCGACGAGCGCGTCGTAGGGCTTCTGGTACGTGCCGTTGAACTCCGGGTGCCCGGCGCCGACGCCGAGCAGGAAGCGGCCGGGGAAGTTCTCCTCGATGCGGTGGTACGACTCCGCGACCGTCTTCGCCGGAGCCGTCCAGATGTTCACGATGCTGGTGGCCACCGTGAGGGTTTCCGTCGCGGCGAGCAGCGATTCCACCACGGGCAGTTCCGCGGGCGGGGACCCGCCGAGCCACACCGTGCCGTAGCCGAGCTGCTCCAGCTCGCTCGCGTCGTCCGGAGTCACCCCCTGGTAGCCGCGCCATACACCGAAACGTCCGAGAGCGTCGATTGTCATGTGGGGAAGGAACAGTCGTTGTTGCCGTTCCTATTCCGTCGGCGAAAAGTATTAGCACTCTCCTTCCGAGAGTGCTAACTTTGATGGTGCACAGCTTCCGGCGCCCGCCGCCGTGGTGGCGCCGACGTCAGCGAAACGGAGGTGATTGCTGTGCTGCGGTTCGATCCATTCCATGACATCGACACCGTTGCTCGCCAGTTGCTCGGCGAGAACGTCGGGTCGACACGCGCGCCGCGCTTCATGCCGATGGATCTGTTCAGAGCGGGCGACCACTACGTGCTCAACGCCGATCTGCCCGGTGTGGATCCCGGCTCGGTCGATGTGAGCGTGGACAACGGCACCCTGACCCTGCGCGCCCAGCGCAGCGTGCCGAGCGAGGAAGGCGTCCAGTGGATCGCCTCCGAGCGCTTCGCGGGCACCTACATGCGCCAGCTCTCCCTCGGCGACAACGTCGACACCGACAAGATCAGCGCGACCTACAACAACGGTGTCCTGTCGGTGACCATCCCGATCGCCGAACGGGCCAAGCCGCGCCGCATCGAGATCGCGGGCCACTCCGAGCAGAAGACCATCGAAGCGGGCAGCGGCAACTGAACCATTCCGGTACCGCGGTTCGCTGAGGCCTGCCGCGGTGCCGGTCCCCTATCCCTCTCCTCCGCAGCAGCCTCGGTTCGGCACGGTGCGCATCTCCCTGGTCTCGGCATTGCGCGCGGCCAAGTCCGCGTCGGCCGGGTAGTCCACCGCGACCAGGCTCAGGCCGTGGGCGGGGGCGACGGTCACCGCGCTGGAGCGCTCGGTCTCGTTCAGGAGGCCGGCGACCCACTCCGGCGTCCGCCTGCCCTCGCCGACGGCGAGCACCGCGCCGACCAGGCTGCGCACCATGGACCAGCAGAACGCGTCCGCGCTGACATACGCGGTGAGCAGATCCCCCTCGCGCTCCCAATCGAAGCGCTGCAATTCGCGAACCGTGGTCGCACCGTCCCTGCGGCGGCAGAACGCCGCGAAATCGTGCAGCCCCAACAGGTTTCCAGAAGCCGCGCGCATGGCCGCCAGATCCGCACCTGGGCGGCACGGCACAACGCTGCGGGCGGTCAGCGGCTCGGCGCCGTACGGCGCGGTGGTGAGCCGGTACACGTAGTGGCGGCGAATCGCCGAAAAGCGCGCGTCGAATTCCGGCGGCGCGAGCCGAGCGGCTTTGATGCGCACGTCCTTCGGGAGGAAGCGGGCCATGCGGTGCACGAGCTTGTCGCCGTCGAACTCGGCGGTGGTGTCGAAGTGCGCGACCTGCCCCTCCGCGTGCACTCCGGCGTCCGTGCGGCCTGCGACGGTCAGCTGGATCGGCTCGCGGAACACCTTGCTCAGCGACTCCTCCAGCACGCCTTGCACGGTGCGCAGGCCGGGCTGGCGGGCCCAGCCGATGAAATCCGTTCCGTCGTAGGAGATGTCGAGGCGCACCCGCACCGCGGCCCGGGACTCGGTCGCCGCTGGGGGGGACACTGGAGACGCCGCCGGGGCGGCGGAGTCGGTCTGCGCGTTAGCCGATTCCATCGAATCCTCCACTGTCACAACAACTTCTCGTCGAGCCGACTCGTGGTGGCCTTCACCGCGCCTGACACGGTGCAGGTCACCTCGAGTCGGGTCGACTCGCGAACCAGCCCGCGGAGTCACGACGGGCGGCAGGCCGGTTCGGCCGATCGACGCGAATGAGCCCGCCACCCACAGGGCGGCGGGCTCATTCGAGAAACCCGACCAGGTCAGGCGTCCGGCTCATCCCCGCATGCGCGGGAACCGAGTCAGGCTTCCTTCTTGTCCTCGTCCGCCTTCTCCTCGGCAGCCGGCGCCTCAGCGGTCTCGGCGACAGTCTCGTCGACGGTCTCCTCGACAGCCTCGGGAGCGGCGGCCTCTTCGGTCTTCTTCGAAGCGGCCACGCGACGGGCACGATCGGCCTCGTTGGTCACGGTCTTCTCCCGGACCAGCTCGATGATCGCCATCGGCGCGTTGTCACCCTTACGCGGCAGCGTCTTGGTGATGCGGGTGTAGCCACCTTCGCGACCCTCGAACGACGGCCCGATCTCCGCGAAGAGCGAGTGCACGACGTCCTTGTTGCGGATCACCTTCAGCACCTCGCGACGGTCGGCGAGGGTGCCGCCCTTCGCCTTGGTGATGAGCTTCTCCGCGTAGGGGCGCACGGCCTTGGCCTTGGCCTCGGTGGTGGTGATCCGGCCGTGCTCGAAGAGCGCCGTGGCCAGATTGGCGAAGATCGCCTTCTGGTGCGACGCCGACCCGCCGAAGCGGGCACCCTTCTTGGGCTTAGGCATTGTTGATTCTCCTTGTATGCGGCCGGGCCGGGGCGCCTACCCCAGCGGCCTAGAGCTGTTCGGTCTCGGCGTAGTCCTGCTCGCCGCCATCGGTGTCACTGAACGTGCCGCTGTCGCTCCACGTGCCGGTGCTCGCGTCGTAACCCACCACGGAGGACGGGTCGAACGACGCCGGGCTGTCCTTCAGCGAGAGGCCGAGCGCGTGCAGCTTGACCTTCACCTCGTCGATGGACTTCTGGCCGAAGTTGCGGATGTCCAGCAGATCCGACTCGGTGCGGGCGACCAGCTCGCCCACCGTGTGCACACCCTCGCGCTTGAGGCAGTTGTAGGACCGGACGGTGAGGTCCAGGTCCTCGATCGGCAGACCGAACGAGGCGATGTGATCCGCCTCGGCCGGCGAGGGGCCGATCTCGATGCCTTCTGCTTCGACATTCAGCTCGCGAGCCAGGCCGAACAGCTCGACCAGGGTCTTGCCCGCCGAGGCGAGCGCGTCCCGCGCGCTGATGGAGTTCTTGGTCTCCACGTCCAGGATGAGCCGGTCGAAGTCGGTGCGCTGCTCGACACGGGTGGCCTCGACCTTGTAGGTCACCTTGAGCACCGGAGAGTAGATCGAATCCACCGGGATCCGGCCGATTTCCGCACCGGACGCCTTGTTCTGCACAGCGGGGACGTAACCGCGACCGCGCTCGACGACGAGCTCGATCTCGAGCTTGCCCTTGTCGTTCAGGGTGGCGATGTGCATGTCCGGGTTGTGCACGACGACGCCGGCGGGCGGCACGATGTCACCGGCGGTGACGGTGCCGGGGCCCTGCTTGCGCACGTACATCGTCACCGGCTCGTCCTCCTCCGAGGACACGACCAGACCCTTGAGGTTCAGGATGATGTCGGTGACATCTTCCTTCACGCCGGGGACGGTGGTGAACTCGTGCAGAACGCCGTCGATGCGGATGCTCGTGACCGCGGCCCCCGGAATCGAGGACAGCAGGGTACGCCGCAGCGAGTTGCCGAGGGTGTAACCGAAGCCCGGCTCGAGTGGTTCGATGGTGAACTTCGAGCGGTTCTCGGCGACGACCTCTTCGGTCAGGGTCGGACGCTGGGAAATCAGCATGAGGATCATCCTCCTTTTAGGGCGCCCGCTATTTGACGCCTCGTTTTAAGGGGTTGTGCGGCGGGGGCCGGAGCCTCCGCCGCACCAGCGGCATTCGCTGATTACTTCGAGTAGTACTCGACGATCAGCTGTTCCTGCAGCGGCACATCGATCTGGGCGCGCTCCGGCTCCTGGTGGACCAGGATCCGCAGACGGCCCGGGATCACCTGCAGCCAGCCCGGAACCGGGCGATCGCCGAGGGTCTCCCGCGCGACCTGGAAAGGCAGGGTCGGCAGCGACTTTTCCTTGACATCGATGATGTCGTACTGGCTCACCTTGTAGCTGGGCACGTCGACCTTGACGCCGTTGACCAGGAAGTGGCCGTGGCTGACGAGCTGACGAGCCTGGCGACGGGTGCGCGCCAGACCGGCGCGGTACACGACGTTGTCGAGACGGGTCTCGAGCAGACGAAGCAGGTTGTCACCGGTCTTGCCCTTGAGGCGGTTGGCCTCTTCGTAGTACCGGCGGAACTGCTTCTCCATGACGCCGTAGGAGAAGCGAGCCTTCTGCTTCTCCTGCAGCTGGAGCAGGTATTCGCTCTCCTTGATCCGCGCGCGGCCGTGCTGGCCGGGCGGGTAAGGGCGACGCTCGAACGCCTGATCGCCGCCGACGAGGTCGACGCGCAGACGACGCGACTTGCGGGTGATGGGTCCGGTGTAACGGGCCATTTCGCTCTACCTTCCTTTCCCGCTAGACGCGACGCCGCTTGGGCGGACGGCAGCCGTTGTGCGGCTGCGGGGTGACATCGGAGATCGTGCCCACCTCGAGGCCTGCGGCCTGCAGCGAGCGGATCGCGGTCTCACGGCCCGAACCGGGGCCCTTGACGAACACGTCGACCTTCTTGACGCCGTGCTCCTGCGCCTTGCGGGCAGCGTTCTCGGCGGCCAGCTGCGCGGCGAACGGGGTCGACTTGCGCGAACCCTTGAAGCCGACGTGACCCGACGACGCCCAGGAGATGACGTTGCCGTTCGGGTCGGTGATGGACACGATCGTGTTGTTGAACGTGCTCTTGATGTGCGCGTTGCCGTGCGGGACGTTCTTCTTGTCCCTGCGGCGCGACTTCTGGGTCTTCTTGGGGCCGGAGGCCCTGCTCTTAGGAGGCATCCGTATCCCTTACTTCTTCTTGCCTGCGACGGTGCGCTTCGGGCCCTTGCGGGTGCGCGCGTTGGTCTTGGTCCGCTGGCCACGCACGGGCAGGCCACGACGGTGACGCAGGCCCTGGTAGCAGCCGATCTCGATCTTGCGGCGGATGTCGGCCTGCACCTCACGGCGCAGGTCACCCTCGACCTTGAACTCCGAGGCCTCGATGTAGTCGCGGAGCTTGGTCAGGTCGTCGTCGCTGAGGTCCTTCGAACGCAGGTCAGGGCTGACGCCGGTGGCCTCGAGGATCTCCTTGGAGCGGGTACGGCCGATGCCGAAAATGTAGGTCAGCGCGATCTCCATGCGCTTTTCGCGCGGGAGGTCGACGCCCATGAGACGTGCCATGTGGCAGTTTCCTTAATCGTTGCGGAGGTCTGCTCCCTGTCCGTTCCCCCGTCTTGTTTGGGGCACCGGCCTCCGTACCGGTGGTTGGCTCGCACGCCCCGTTCCCTCTCGCGAGGGCCCGAATTTCCACAGCGTGCGGCTGGAGCTGGGAGTTCTTCGCTGTGCCAATCCGAACTGCGTTCGGTGCTTGGCGGTGAAACCTCGATCAGCCCTGGCGCTGCTTGTGGCGCAGGTTGTCGCAGATCACCATGACCCGGCCGTGGCGGCGGATCACCTTGCACTTCTCGCAGATCTTCTTGACGCTCGGCTGAACCTTCACGTCCGTCCAATCTCGTTGCGGTTCACACGGGTGTGAACACAGTTTTTCCCCAGCCTGGCGACTGGGGAAGTCTTCGTTGTGCCGTCCTCGCGGACGGTGGTTCCATCGGTTGGTCCGCGCCTTGCGCAACCCACCCGTTGGGGGTCCGGGGGCGAAGCCCGCCGGGCGGGGTGTGGGGGTTGCACCCCCACAGAACACCAAGTGGATCGACTCAGGCGAGCGCATTTCGCGAGCATGGCTCGCCCACTCGATTCACTTGTAGCGGTAAACGATTCGCCCGCGGGACAGGTCGTAGGGCGAGAGCTCGACGACCACCCGGTCCTCGGGAAGGATGCGAATGTAGTGCTGCCGCATCTTTCCGCTGATGTGCGCGAGAACCTTGTGCCCGTTCTCGAGCTCGATCCGGAACATCGCATTGGGCAGCGGCTCGACAACTCGACCCTCGACCTCGATGGCCCCGTCCTTCTTCGCCATGTCCTCCGCGATCCCGGTTCGTTGGTCGGCATTGCCGATCGAACCTGGTGTGATTGCCTGGTCTCTGCTTGTATGTACCGGTCGGCGTAAAACCGCACCGGCGGCATGCAAACAGGCGGCGCATAGGTGCACCGCCGCTCCAGCTTACCGGGAGGCATCCGATCCGGCAAAAACACCTCGCCGTGCAGTCCCCGGCGTGGCCGCTCCCTGCCCCGCGTCGAGCGACGCCGGTCACGTAAACTGACCGAGTCCAGGAAACGGTCGAGCAGACTTAGGGGGATGCCGTGAGCCAGCGTACCGGGCGTGCCGCAGGCGCCGCGCCCCTCGGCCACGGCGGGGCCGAGCGCGAGCGCAGCGGGCGAGCCATCTCGGGCACGATGGAGCCGAGCGACAGTGAGGCGATGCGGTGAGTCGCAACAACGACGGCCTGCCGATGCTGCCGCCGTGGCTGTCCGACAGCGAGGTCAACGGCGGCTACGAGGCACCGGTACAGAATCTTCCGCACGACGACACCATCGACGACGCACTCGACCGCAAACGCACCCGCCGCAAATCGCAGGCGCCGGAGGGCAGGCACGACACGAGCCAGGGCGCCGGCCGCAAGGACAAGAAGCGCAGGTGGCTCGGCCGCGACAAGGACGAGCCGGTCGAGGAACAGCCCGCCCAGCCGCAGCCCCGCGCGGACTCGTGGGGTGTGCCGCAGTCCGGTGACGCCTGGTCGTCCGCTCCCGAGGCCGAGAGTCGCCCCGGACAGCAGCAGAGCACGCACGGCCAAGGTGACCGCAACGGTTCCTGGGGGCCCACCGGTCAGCAGCCGATGGAAGGGCGCGGGCAGGGTCCGCAGGGCGGCGGCTACGTGCCCCAGCAGCCGATCGGTGATTCCGGCCGCCAGCCGATGGGCGGGCCCGGTGAAGCGCATCCGGATCAATTCGGCGGACCGGGTCGGACCCCGCCGCAGTTCGGGGGCCAGCCGGGCCACGAGTCGGTCGGCGATGCCGGGCGGTGGAGTGGCGGCACGGGGCAGACGCCTCCAGGGGGATTCGGTGGGCCCGGTCAGGTGTCCCCGCAGTTCGGCGGACCCGGTCGCGACCCACAACCGCACGGCGGCCCCGAGCAGACGTATCGGCCGCCGACCGGCGGGCCTGAATTCCAGCAGCCGGTCGGGCCGGGACAGTCGCCGATCGGCGGCCGCGATCAGCTGCCGCCGCAGCAACACGGTGGGCCCGGGCAGATCCACGGCGCGTCCGCGTACGCGCCGGGTTCGACGGGCGTGCCGGGTTCGACGGGCGTGCCAGGACAGCAACAACCGACCGGCCACGGGCAGCAGCCGCCGATGGACGGATCGGGCCCGGCCGCGCAACGTCCGGACGCCGGGCCCGAGTCCGCCCCGCGGAGCCACTCCGGTCTGCCCACCCGTCAGCCGAGCCAGCCGTCCGCGGCGTTCCAGCCCCTCGGTCAGCGCACGCCCGCGCCGACCACACCGCCGCCCGCACCCGAACCACCGCCGTCGAACGAGGCGACAACGCGCTACCAGCGCCAACTGCCCGACCTGCCGCCACCGCCGAGCGAGGTCCGGCCGACCCCGGCCACCGAGGAAAGCTCCGTTCCGCGAGCCCGAGACGACTTCGCTCCGCAAACGGCCGCGGACCAGTTCTCGCCCCAGGGCCACGGCTCCGCTCACGTAGGCGAGGGCCAGGGCGTCACTCCGACTGCCGAACGTCGCACTGCCGCGGAGGCGGGCCAGAGCCACGGCACCGCTCCGTCGGCCGCGGATCACGCTGCGCCGCAAGGGCACAGCTTCAGCCCGTCGATTGCGGATCCCACTCCCGCTCGAGCGGGCGACGGAGCCGTCTCCACTCCGCCGGTCGAGAGTCGTACCCCAGCGCAAGCGGGCGAGGGCCACGGCCCCGCTCCGATGACCGCGGATCACACTGCGCAAGCAGGCCAGGACCACGGCTCGACTCCGTCGGCCCCGAGCCGCACTCCCGCGCAGGCCAGCGAGCACCACGGCTTCACTCCGACGACCCCGGATCACACCGCCGCGCAGACGGGCCAGGGGCACGGCTCCACCCCGACCACCGCAGGCCACACTCCCGCGCAAGCAGGCCAGGGCCACAGCTCCACCCCGACCACCACAGGCCACACTCCCGCGCAAGCAGGCCAGGGCCACAGCTCCACCCCGACCACCACAGGCCACACTCCCACGCAGGCGAGCGAGGGGCACGGCTCCACCCCGACGACCGCGACGCACACTGCCGAAGAAACCACCTCGACCGCGTCGGACGCGGATCGGGCGGCGGCCGGATTCGACAGTGCCCCACCGTGGCTCGCGGGCCCGAGCGCGGGTTCGGCGGCTGCGACGACGGGCTCGGCGTCGACCGCGCGGCCCGTGGAGGAAGGCCGTTCGCCGCATACGCAGGAGGGGTCGACGCCATCGAGCGATGCCCCGCCGTCTTGGCTCGGCGGCCCCGAACAGCGTCAGCCGAGCACGCGCCCCGAGCTGCCGCCGCCCCCGACGGCGTCGGCCGAACAGCCTGGAGTCCAAGCCACTTCGTCGGCCGAACAGCCCGGGGTTCAGACTTCGTCGGCCGCACGGCAGACACCGGCGCCCTCGTCCGAAACCGGTCGACCGACCGAGCACTCCCCTGCCACGCACGCTGAGGTCCCCGGCGGCACGTCAGCCACGATCGATCCCGCGACCGGTGTCGAGCGTCCCGCGCCTCGACCGACCGGCGACGAAACGGCTTTCGACGCGACGAGAGGTCCGTCCACCCGCCAGGCCGATCGGACCGAGGGCGAAATTCCGCAGGGCCCCGCCGATTCCACGTATGGTCCGGCAACCGTTGGACGAGGCCAGGGTGGCGAGTTCACGCGCAACCCCGCCACGGGCACGGCCGAGGACGCCGAGTCCGCGGGCGGCAGGCATCGACTGCCCGCCGAACCCGATACGGGTGAGCGGCAGTGGGGCGCACCGGGTCCGGCGCAGGGCGGACATCGGGCTCCGGTCAGCGATCAACCGGCCCCCGGCCAGGTGCGCCGCGATCCCGGCGTGTTCGCGCAGCAGAGCGGCCAGGCGCCGGGCGGCGAAATGCCTTGGGCCCAGTCCGGATACGGTCCGCAGGCGCCGAATCCGCAGGACGGTCCCGCGCCGCACGGCTATGCCGACCAGCGCCAGGGCGGATTCGCACCGGCTCCCGGTCCCGACGCCTACCACATTCCCGGCGATCGGCGGCCAGGCGAGCCGGGATATCCGCCATCACCCGGTCCGGCAACGGTCGATCCCGCAAACAACGCGCCAGGCTTCGTCCCTCCGCCAGCCGAACAGCAACCACCCGCCCCTCCGGCGTGGAACCAGGCCGCGCAACCTCCCGCGCCCCAGCAGGGTCCCGCTGCCGAGAGCTGGGGGCAGCCGCACCGGCCGGCCGCCGGGAGCTGGGGCCACCAGCCACACGGCGGTCCGCACCAGCACGGCCAGCCGTCGCTGGACGATGTGCCGTTGCGCCGCGCCAAGAAAGCACCGGGCAGCGGGTGGCGGAAAGCCGTGCACCACATGTCCGGTGGCGCGATCAACCCCGGCATGTCCGCCGAGGAACTGCGACTCCAGGAACTGGTGGCGCGGATCAGGCAGCCGGTCCGCGGCGATTACCGCATCGCGGTGCTCTCGCTGAAGGGCGGCGTCGGCAAGACGACGACCACCATGGGCCTCGGGTCCATCTTCGCCTCCATCCGCGGCGACCGGGTGATCGCCGTCGACGCCAACCCCGACTTCGGCACGCTCTCCCAGCGGGTTCCGTTGCAGACCAGGTCGACGGTGCGCGACCTGCTGCTCGATCCGTCGATCGAGCGCTATTCGGACGTGCGCAGGCACACCTCGCAGGCCACCAGCCGATTGGAAGTGCTTGCCAGCGAACGAGATCCGGCGGCGTCGGAGGCGTTCAACGACGAGGAGTACCGGGCGGTCGCCCGAATCCTGCAGCGCTACTACAACATCATCCTCACCGACTGCGGCACCGGACTGATGCACTCGGCGATGGCGGGCGTGCTCGACCTGGCGCACTCACTGGTGCTGATCTCCTCGGCGGCGATCGACGGCGCGCGCAGCGCCGCGGCGACGCTGGACTGGCTCTCCTTGCACGGTCACGATCACCTGGTGCGCAACGCCGTCGTGGTGATCAACCTGCCGCGCGAGGGTTCGCCGAACGTGGGCGTGCAGCAGCTGCGCGAGTACTTCCTGTCGCGTTGCCGCGCGGTGCACATCATCCCGTACGACTCGCACCTCTCGGAGGGCGCCGAGATCGACCTGCACCGGCTCAGCAAGCAGGCCAAGCGCGCCTACGTGGAACTGGCCGCGACCGTCGCCGACGAGTTCGGCGTCGACCATCGCCGCTTCCACACCTGAGCACCGAGCGCACCTAAGACCTGAGCTCACCTAAGACCTGAGCTCACCTAAGACCTGGGTCCACCGAACACCGGGGTCACCACTCCGGGTCACCGAAGACCGGGGTCACTGAAACCCTGGTACACCGATGACCTGCGTTCGACGAAGACCCAGGTCGGACGAAGACCTGGGCTCGACGACTACCGCAGCGCGACAACCGTTGCGCACCGAGAAGGTTCGCCGGTCGGGTGCCGAGGAGGGGGTACGACACCCGACCGAACGAACCACCTCACCACTCGGGCAAGCGCCTCCGACCCGCGAGCACGTCGCGGATCAGGTCGTCGTAGGCGTCCGCCAATTCGGCGAGGTGGTGCCAGGCGCAGTGCAGTAGCTCGTCGTGCGCGTCGAGAGTCATGAGCGCGTGGTGTGCACGCACCGAGGACTCCGCGAGCCGATCGATCACCGCGCCTACGGTTTCCGTGTGCAAAGTGGCGCCGAGCCGATGCTGGGGCACGCTGCGCGTCACCCAGTCATCGATGGCAAGCACCAATTCGCTTCGGCGCCGTTCGTTTTCGAGAATATGCGTCGGATCGGTGCTGACCGAGCCGCCGCGGCCGACCAGCCGCCGCTCGTGCAGCACTGCCAAATCACGAGCGAACCAGAGCAATGGGCCACCTACGACCCGATGCCCTCGACACGCCCGAACAAGTAGATCCGAAGTGGGCAGTAGCCCGGTAGTCACGGACTGCACTGCCGTATCGACACACCGGGGTGCGTCGGGAACTGCCATCACAACCGTTGATGAATCCGAACCTGCCACGTTGCCTCGCCGTTCATCGCCGCACAACACCGGATCAGGACGTTCATTACAATAAACCTCTGAAGGCACCTGTCAAGCGTTACCCGCCCGTAGGAATCCACGAAGAGTACACTTCGTTACCTGCACGACCAACCGAGGAGCAAGATGGCGGACGGTCCGACGTATCACCGGATCGCAGACCTCCTCCGCGAGGAGATCCGCTCAGGCAAATGGAATCCGGGCGATCGACTTCCGAGTCACACCGAGCTGGCCGAGCAGATGCAGGTCTCGATCACCACGGCTCGCAATGCCGTTCAGGTTCTCGTCGCCGAAAATCTCGTCTATACAGCTACTTCCCGCGGGACGATCGTTCGAAACCAGGAAGTGCTCGAGTCGGTGATGACCGACCACATCCGTCCGGACCGCCCCAAGACACCGCACGACATCTTCGAGGAGATCGCCCGCCGCGCGGACCGGGTGCCCTCCAAGGAGTTCAGCGCGCGGATGGAGCCCGCGACGGCGCAGGTCGCGCTGTGGCTCGGCGTTCCGGAGGACTCGTGGGTGCTCGCGCGCACCGTCGTGCAGTACCTGGACAACGAGCCGTGGTCGTGGGAGGTCAGCTTCTACCCCCGAGACCTGGCCGAGGCCACCGGAATCGACTCGCCGCACGACATCCCCGAGGGCACCACCCGGAGGATGGCCGACCGCGGGCATCCCGAGACCGCCCACCGCGACACGCTCGTCGCGCGGCCCGCCAGCGCGGAGGAGGCGATCGTGCTCGGCGTCGCGACCGGAACGATCCTGCTCGATCATCTGCGCATCGGCGCGGATCGCACCCGGGTGACCAGGGCGACGCGGCAACGTTCCATCGCCACGCGCAACCGTTTGGCCTACGAACTCGGCGACGCCGAGGGAACCGCCGTCATCCGGCAAACTTTGGGCGATTCGTACAGGCCAGGTATCTCTTTGCTATGACTACCGTTTTCCGCCAGGCCGACCTCGGTGATCTCGGCATGATCTGCCGCCTGCGCGTCCAGCGCACCGCCTGGCTCACCGCCCGCGGTTCCGACCAGTGGACGATCGCCGGTCGCGGACTGCCCATCGAGATCTTCGCCCGCGGGGTCGGCCGTTCGCTGGACGCGGGCGAGACCTGGATCGCCGAGGTCGACGGCGAACCGGCGGCAACCATCACCGTCAACGACCGCGCCGACCCCGGCCTGTGGTCGCAGTGGGAGCTCGCCGACGCGGTCGTCGTCCACTTCATGATCGTCGACCTGCGCTTCGCCGGGCAACGTCTCGGCCACCGCCTGCTCGCGCATGCCGGGCAGCTGGCCAGGGAACGCGACCGCGACTGGGTCCGCCTCGACGCCTGGACGACCAACGCGGACCTGCACGACTACTACCGCAGAGCGGGCTTTCATCTGGCGCGCATCGCGGGACCGATCGCACGCGGCCCCTCCCGGGCGCTGTTCGAACGACGCACCGACAGCTGGGATTTCGAGCAGACGCTCGCCGTCTCGGCGACAGGGCTGCCGTCGGCGGCGCCCATCCTTGACCCGCCGACGGACACTATCCTCGCCGCCGAGCCGCAGCCGAACTAACATCGGCAGCGCCGGAGAGAGTCCGTCCGAGCACTGCCCGGCTCCGGGCACCGGCTGGTGCACGGCCACGTCGGCTCGCCGTCCGCGGCGGAAACCGCACGTGGCCGCGGCCGAACCAGCGCCGACAGAGCCGGACGAAATCCGTCCGCAGCGAAGGGGAGGTACGCCTCTACAGCGGCGGCAGGTACGCCACCTGGATCATCTCGTTGCCGCTGCGGGTGACCAGCGTGCCACGGCCGGGCGGCAGCTTGGCGGCGCGGATGTCGCCGATGATCTTGCCCTCGTCCTTGGGCGCGCTCATCAGCAGCGCGTCCACACCCATTTCCTTGAGCGTTCCGAGCACCTTGTCGAACATGGCCCGGCTTGCGCCGCCCGCACGGCGGCTGAGCACGACGTGCAGACCGAGGTCGCGTGCCTGCGGCAGGAACTCGATCAGCGGCTCGAGCGGGTTGCGCCCACCGGAGACCACCATCTCGTAATCGTCGACGACGACATAGATCTCGGGCCCGGTCCACCAGCTGCGTTCGCGCAACTGCTGTGGCGTGATGTCGTTGCCGGGGATTCGCTTCTGGAGGTAGTTCGCGACTTCCTTGATCATCCCGAAGGAGGTTTGCGCGGAGGTCGAGTATCCGGCCAGCTGCGCCCCTTCCAGCACGCCGAGCATGGTGCGCCGGTAGTCGATCAGGATGACGCGGGCTTCCTCGGCGGTGGAGTTCTCGGTGACGCCCGCGACGATATTGCGCAGCAACGTCGTCTTGCCGCACTCCACATCGCAGAAGCTGTAGAAGTGCGGCTGCACCGCGAAATCCATGGCGATCGGTTGCAGGTCGGTCTCGCCGACGCCGATGACGGCCAGCGTCTTGCTCTGCTGGATGCCCTGCCGCGCCGCCTCCGCGACAACGGCCTCGCGCGAGACCTCCATCGGCAGCATCCGGACCTCGGGCGCGTTCCGGCCGGGGTAGAGCTCGTTGAGCTGCTGCTTGGCGATGGTGATTCCCTCGGACAACGTCCGTGGATCGGAGTCGGAGTCCAAGCGCGGCAACGCGACGAGCATGTGCAACTTCTGCGCGGTGAGACCACGGCCAGGACGCCCGGTGGGCACGAGCACCGCGGTACGCCGGTCCATCTCGGAGTCGGACGGGTCACCGAGGCGGAGCTCGATGCGGGTACCGATGAGGTCCTTGATCTGCGAGCGAATCTCCGGCCACCGGGTGGCGGAGACGATCAGGTGGACGCCATACGAAAGACCCTGTGCCGCGATGGCATTGAGCTGTGGTTCCAGCGTGTCGTAATCGGCGCGGATGGTCGGCCAGCCGTCGATGACGAGAAAGACGTCACCGTGCGGATCCTGCGCGAGCGGGTCGGCTTGCCGCTCGGCGGGCGACTTCTCCGCCAGCAGCGCTTTGCGCCTGCGGAATTCGACGATGGAGTCGATACCCAGCTCGCGGAACAGTTCCTCACGGCGGCGCAGGATGCCGGTCACCTCCGCGATGGTGCGGCGGATCCGATCGACTTCCATGCGACCCGCGACGGAACCGACATGCGGTATCCCCGCCAGACCGGACAGCGTGCCGCCACCGAAGTCGAGACAGTAGAACTGCACCTGCTCGGGTGTGTGCGTGGCGGCCGCGGCCATGATGATGGTGCGCAGGGTGGTCGACTTACCCGACTGCGGACCACCGACGACCGCGACATTGCCCTGCGCCGCGGACAGATCCACGATCAACACGTCACGGCGCTGCTCGTACGGCTTGTCGATGACACCGAGCGGCAACCACAGCTGACCGTGCCGGTTGACCGGCGAGCGCCAGTCCGGGTCGGGCAGCAACATGTCGACCGAGGGCGACTCGTCCAGCGGCGGCAGCCACACCTCGTGTGCCGGGCGGCCGTGGCCGCGCAGGCGATCGACGACGGTGCTCAGCAGCGTCGCGGGAACGGCCTCGGCAACCGGCACCGGACCCTGCTCCTCGTCCTCGTCGTCCACGAGTTGCCCCGGCGGCGGCGGCAATTCGGGCAGCCCGAGCCGTCCGGGCGGCGGCGGCAGCTCGGGCCTGCCACTCGGCGCGGCTGTCCGCTCGGGCTCGACGATCTCCGGCATCGCCACCGGCGCCGCGGTGAACACCGCGGGCGACTGGCCGCCGACGGTCTTGCCGTCGACCTTCCTGGTTCCGCGCGGCGAAACATACGGCCCTGACACGTAACTGGCGTTGAAGCGCAGCGGATCGTCGGCGTCGCTCTTGAGGTAGCCGGAGCCCGGCACGCTGGGCAGATGGTAGGCGTCGGTGATGCCGAGCACCGCCCTGGACTCGTTGGCGGAGAAGGTACGCAGGCCGATCCGGTAGGACAGATGCGAGTCCAGACCGCGCAGCTTGTTCTCCTCCAAGCGCTGCGAGGCCAGCAGCAGGTGCACGCGCAGCGAGCGGCCGAGGCGGCCGATCATCACGAACAGGTCGGCGAAATCCGGTTTCTGCGAGAGCAGTTCGGAGAACTCGTCGACCACCACGAACAGCGCGGGCAGCGGATCCAGGTCGGCGCCCGCGGCGCGAGCCTTCTCGTATTCGGTGACATTGGCGAAGTTGCCCGCCGCGCGCAGCAGCTCCTGGCGCCGGGTCATCTCGCCGGAGAGGGCGTCCTTCATACGGTCGACGAGCGCGAGTTCCTCCTCGAGGTTGGTGATGACCGCAGAGACGTGCGGCAGCGAGTCGAGGCCGAGGAAGGTGGCGCCGCCCTTGAAGTCGACGAGGACCAGGTTCAGCAGATCGGGCGAGTGCGTGGTCACCATGGAAAGCACCAGCGTGCGCAGGAACTCCGACTTACCCGAACCCGTTGCGCCGATGCACAATCCGTGCGGCCCCATGCCGTTCTCGGCGGACTCCTTGATGTCGATCTCGACCGGCGTACCGTCCGGGGTGACACCGATCGGCACCCGCAGGCGTTCCCGGTCGCTGCGCGGACGCCACACCACCGCGGGATCGATCTGGGCGGCGTCGGGAATCTTCAGCAGCGCCATCAGGCCGGGATCGGCACGGGTTTCGTCACCCAGGCTCACCATCTGGGCGGCGGTCGCGATGCGGTAGCGCGCCAGATCACGGGCGAGCGCGGTCGCCTCGGCGCGGGTCACCTGGTCGGCGGTGGCGAATTTCTCCACGCCCGCAGCGGATTTCGCGGCCACCATGCCGTCGTCGGTGACGACCAGTTGCAGGCCGCGGCGCACCGCGAGACCGCTCTGCGGTGCGGTCAGGTCGAGCACGGTGACCGAGTCGAGGCCCGCGTCGCTGACGACGCGTTCGGAACCGCTGACGTAGCCGTCGTCGATGATCACCAGCAGGTGGATCCGGCCCGCGGTCGGCTGCGCGTTGCGCATGAAGCGACTGCGCTCGACCAGCTCGGCGGTCATGGAGGTCTCCAGTTCGGCCAGCGAGCGGTACATCATCCTGGCCGAGCCCATGCCGTCGCGGTCCACCGGATGTTGCAGGTGCGGTAGCCATTTCGCCCAGGACCAAGCAGGGCCGTCCGGGTCGGCACAGATGATGGCGACCGCGGTGTGGTCGGGGCCGTGGAAGGTGGTGAACTCCATCAACATCGAGCGCACCAGCGTGAGCGCGGCCTCGCGGTCGCCTTCGATATTGATGGCGGGAAACGCCCGCAGCGAGATGGCGGTGGGCAGGCCGTGCACCACCGAGTGGGTGCGCACGAATCGGCGCAGGGCGACGGTGGACACCGGTTCCAGGTCTTCCAGCGGACCGGTCTCGGGCCTGGCCAGCTTGGTGGCGAGGCGGTGGCTGCCAACGCCGACCCGCACGTGCCCGAAATCCGGGTCGTTGGGACGGCGTTCCCACATTCGGCGGCTGCCGACCACCGATTGCAGGTCGCTGGGCTCGGGGTGACTCCACCGCAGCGCCGCCAGCTGCTGGATGCCGGTCATGCGCACATCCTTGCGGACCTGATCGAGGTAGCGGAAGTAGTCCTTGCGTTCCTCGTTGAGCTCGGCGGCCTTCTTCGGCCCGCCGCCGCCGCGCATGCCCGCCATCATGCCGAACATCGACATGAGCATCATGATCGGGAACATCATCATGAACGGGTTGGCCAGCAGGTTGCGGCCGAGCATGACCATCATCGCGATCATGCCGACCACGGCGACCACCATCACCACCGGCATCAGCTTCATCAGCAGATTGCCGACGACGGGACGATCGAGTTCCGGCGGCGCGGACAACGCGACCTCACCACCCGGCGGACGCGGCGGCGCGATCCGCGGGCGGCGCACGAAACCTTCGGTTGCCATGTCCTACAACCCCTCTCGGGTTTGTTGCTCCGCGCTCGGATCCACACTCACCTGCTCACCCCGCCGGAACGGGATCGAGGCGGCATAGCCGAGCCCGAGCAGCGCGAGCAGCGTGATCGAGCCGATCGTGGCGACCAGGCGCGGGGCCGGGTCGACGTACGGCGGCGGGGACGGCCCGGCGATCTTGCGCGGTATATCGGAGCCGACGGTGACCGGCTTCTGCGGCAGTTGCGCGGTGAGGGCGGCCAGCGGATCGATCAGGCCGTGCCCGACCTTGTCGTTGCGTCCGTTGTCCGGTGCCTGCGCGGTCAGCTTGATCCGATCGATGACCTCGGCTGCGGTCAGTTCCGGGAAGCGCGACCGGACGAGCGCGGCCAGTCCGGAGACGTAGGCGCTGGAGAAGCTGGTGCCGTCGATGGTGGAGTAGCCCTCGTCGGTCTGAGTGGCATTGACCAGGCCCGCGCCACCCGGCTTGCTGTCCAGCGAGACGATCTCGCGCCCCGGCGCTGCGACGCCGACCCACGGGCCGTGCAGCGAGAACGGTGACACCGCGCCCGTGGGATCCACCGAGGCGACCGACAGCACATAGGGCGTGAACCAGGCCGGGGTGACCACGGTGCCCACCGCCGACCAGCCCGAGCGCTCGTTCTGCTTCTCACAGGCGGTGCCCTGCATGGTGTTTCCCGCCGCGGTGACCACCACAACATTGCGGTCGTAGGCGTATTTCACGGCGGCGCCCAAAGCGCCGTCGGCGGCGGCGGCACCCGCGGCCATGCACGCCACCTCGGAGACGTTGATCACCGTGGCGCCCATGTCGACCGCGCGGACGATACCGGCGGCCAGGGTGGTGACCGTGCCGTAGCCTTCGCGCGTGATGACGCCGGGCTCCTCACGGCGATTGCGGTCCTTGGCCTCGTAGGCCGAGCTGAGCTGGCGGATGGTCAGGATCTCGGCTTCCGGTGCGACACCGGAGAATCCGTCCTCCAGGCTGGGCTGAGCGGCGATGATCCCGGCCACGAAGGTGCCGTGACCGTCGCAGTCGACGGTGCCGTCGGTGGTGGAGACGTAGTCGCCGCCCGCCTGGAGCGCGGGCAGGCGCCAGTGCCTGTTCACGCCGGTATCGATGACGGCGACCTTCTGACCAGCGCCGCGGCTGAACTGCCACGCCTCGGCCAAATCGAGAATCCGCTGCGCCAGTGGGGGATCGCGGGGCACTCCGCCCTGGAGGGTTGGTTCGGCGCAGACCTTGGCCTGTTCGGTCTCGTCCGGTGGCCGAGCGCTGGCGGCCAGGCCGAGCACGGCGCCGAGCGCGCCGTCGTCGATCTGGGGCGGCGCGATTCCCATTGCGGGCGTGGGTGTTCCGGTGGCGAGCGCGAGCACCGCCAGCACCGTCACCGCCCGCAGCAGCCGCCGTAGGAGCGGTGCCATGTCAGATGTTCCGTGCGGCCGAGTAGATGTCCATGATCCACAGCACCAGCGGAATGATGGTGCAGATCAAGAGGTATTCGAAGATCTCACCGGTGCGGCGCATGGGCGGCGACATCTCGGTGTGCGGCCCGATCACACCGAAGGCCACCGCGGCCGTCGCGACGACGAGCAGCATGCCCGCGATCGGCAGCAGCCAGTTCTCCTCGCCGAGCGCGGCACCGATGCCGAGCGCGATCAACGCGAGCGTGCCACCGGCGATCAGCGTGCACGCCTGCACCAGGTCGGCGAAGGCGCGCCCGCGCAGGCACAGGATGATCGAGACCACCACGCCGAGGGTGATGCCCTGCCAGCGGGCCGCGCCGAGCGGATCCGCGGCGAGCACCACGCCGATCACGGCGGCGACGGTGCAGCCGATGATCATGCCTGTCTGGTATTCGTTGGCCGCGCGGGCTCGATGCTCGAGGCCGGCGGCCGAGGGTAGCGCGGTGGCTCCGATGGCGCCGATGTCCTTGACGGTGGGACGAGGTTCGTGGTCGGCGGGGTCGATGGCAGCGCCGGCGGTCGGCACCGGCGGCACCGGCAGCCGTGCGGCCGCCACGGCCAGGCGCGGCACAAGGGTGATCACGATGAGCGCACCGACAAGCACGCCCGCGGCGATCTTGGCCAGCGCGGGGTCCCAGATCATCCGCACCATCGCGGCAATGCCGCCGAACAGCGCGAGGGTGATGACCGTGGTGAACATGGTCGCCCCGACCCTGGCCAGGCTGTAGAGGACCGCGGCGGCGGTCAGCGTCGCGACGCAGGCGAACATCGCATGCGGACTGCCGAACGCGTTGGGCACGAACAGCGCGGTGCCGGCGAAGATCAGCAGCAGCGCGTACAGCGACAGCATGATCGCGGGCAAGGACGCTTCGGCCTGATACCGGCGGGCGACGAGCACGGCCGCGCCACCGGCGATCAGTCCGGTGCCGAGGCCGATGAAACCCACTGCGGCACCGGCGCCGTCGAGCTTGGCCACCGCGAGCAGGTAGATCCCGGCCAGCACCGCGATCAGGCCCATGGACAGACCGAGCCAGCGCGCCGACAGCGGCGACCAGTGCCGGAACGAGGTCGCGGTCAGCTTGGCGACGGCGTCGATCACGTCGTCGAAGAGCGCAGGCGGCTCCTTCGCGGTCACCGAGCGCAATACCAGCAACTCACCGTCGAAAACCTCGGCCTCGGTGAGCGATTGGTTTGCCGGGATGGGGTCGCGGCCGATCCTGGCCAGCGTCCAATGCTGCGTTTGCAGCGGTGCCCCGTCCTCGTGCTCGGTGAGATCGGGGTTGCGCGATTCGATCAGCTCCACCACATCGGTGATGAACGCCGCGATCGGAACTGTGGCAGGCAAACCCAAGTCCAGCTGGGTATTGCCGCCGATCACCGAGACTCGGCACAACTCCGGATCAACGGCAGCCACAGAGCTGCTAGACGGATCGGTCACAGCTCGGATGACTCCTTACCTAGAACACACTTCAACGCCGTGCAACGTACTCAACTTAACGGAGAAGTCCCTCCCTCGCAGTGCCCTTCCCACCCCGCCGACTCCGTCGGCTAGCCATCCCCCAGCGGCTATGCTTGGCGAAGAACAGCACATCCGCTCGTTTTTAGGGGCAAACCCACATGACCGGCAACCGCCAGGCACAACGCGCATTCGACGCTGGTGTCTTGTCCTTGGGCATTGTGATCGACGGACAGGAATCTGCCCGCGATCTGGAATACGCTCGGCTGGCCTTCCAGCGCGCCACCGAATGGGATCCCGGTATGTGCGACGCGTGGCTCGGGCGCGCGGCCGCGGGTGAGCACACCCGCGAGGTGATCTTCAACCTCTTCAAGACCAGCACCTCGACGCTGTTTCGCGAGCAGCGCAGGCTCGGCCTGCAACCGCGGGTGCTCGCCGGCCGCTTCACCGTGGGGCAGTACATCGATTACCCGCTGGCCAGCTATACCGAGATCTGGCTGGCGCAGGCCGCGCAACTGATCGCCGATGGCGACTACGACGAAGCCGAGAAGGTCCTCGACGAACTGGCGAAACACCGCTCCGCGCAGGTCTCCTCGGCGGATCGCGAGATCGACGACCGGATCTGCGCCTACGTCCGCGGCGTGCTGCACTTCACCACGCAGCGCTGGCCCGATGTAATGACCGTGCTTGCCGGTTCGGCGGAATGGGACGATCCCTACCTGGCCGCGGGCGCCCACGTCATGGTCGGCACCGCCTGTGCCCAGCTGGGTTTGTTCGGCGAGGCCATCCGCCGCATGGAAGCGGCTGAGCAGGGCCCGATTCCGGCCGCGGCCACCACCGCCCGCTTCTGCCGCGGACTCGCGCTGCGCGAGACCGGCGAGGAGGAGAAGGCGCAAGCGCTGTTCGAGAAGGTGTTCTCCGAAGCACCGGGTTTCGAGGCCAACACCATGGCCATGCGCGACCGCAAGTACCGGATCACGGTGACCACCAAGGAGGTCATCGACGCGCGCACCAACAAGTGGGATCCGGCCTCGGCGCCGACGCTGGAACAGATGGGCCAGGAGGAGCGCGACGACAAGGCCAAGCTGATCCTGGAGAAGGCGCGCGCCGAACTCGACGAGCAGATCGGTCTGGCCGGCGTCAAAATGCAGGTTGCGAAGTTGCAGGCAACCGCTCAGCTAGCGCGGATCCGTGCCGAAAAAGGAATGGCGAGCGGATCCCGTGGCCAACATCTGGCATTCACCGGACCGCCGGGTACCGGTAAGACCACCGTTGCCCGCGTGGTGGCAAAAATTTACTGTGGCTTAGGAATTCTCAAGACCGACAAGTTGATCGAAGCCAAACGTTCCGATTTCGTCGGCCAGCATTTGGGCAGTACCGCGATCAAGACCAACAAGTTGATCGATAGCGCGATGGACGGTGTGCTGTTCATCGACGAGGCCTACACGCTGATTCAAACCGGCCTGTCCGGCGGTGACGCATTTGGTCGCGAAGCCGTCGACACACTGCTCGCGCGAATGGAGAACGACCGCGATCGCCTGGTGGTGATCATCGCCGGATACGACGGCGAGATCGACCGTTTCCTGGCCTCGAACGACGGTCTGGCGTCCCGCTTCGCCAAGCGGGTGAAGTTCGATTCCTACTCGCCGGAGGAGCTCGGCGAGATCGGTCGTTTCATTGCGCGGAAACGGGATTCGGAACTGTCCGACGACGCACAGGCGCTGCTGGTCGCCGCCTGCGGTGACCTCTACCGCAAGGAAGCGACCGATCAGAGCGGTGAGATCCGGCGCGGCATCGACATGGCCGGCAACGGCCGGTTCATCCGCAACGTGATCGAGGCGGCCGAGGAGGAGCGCGAGTTCCGGCTGGCCAACGACATCAACCTGGATCTGAGCGCGGTGGACGAATCGGTGCTGATGCGGATCGAGGCGGACGATATGCGCAACGCGCTGGACAACGTGCTGGCCACGCTGCGCTGACATCCGGCCACAGCGGTACGGCCGCGAGTCGGCCGTACCGCTGTGCGGGGCAGGTCAGTTGGTTGTCGGCAGGATGTCGTAGCTGACGAGCGCTTCCTCGCGCGAGAGCGTCGGCCCCGGCACCAGCTGGCCGATGATCGGCCACGGCGCGGGCCGCGGCTTGTCGGCGAGGCCGAGCAGAGTGGCCGTCTCCTGATCCGGGATGCCGTAGCGAATCCCGTTGTCGGAGATGTAGAACAGGCTGCCCATGCGGACGCTGTCCGGCGACATGCCGGTCACCTGGAGGTACTCCCCCGAGTTCGGCGGGATGTAGGCATGGTCGATGCGGTCGCCGGTGCCGTCGCCGGTCGCCAGATCCACCACCTTGGCCGACTTCGGCAGCGGCAGTTCACGTCCGGCCAACAGCGTGATCGTGGCGACCGGATCGTAGGCCTTCTTGGCCCACTGCATGCAGCTGACCTTGTTCTCCTCGGGAGTGAGGATGGTCGGGACCGGCCCGGGAAACTTGTCCACCGGCAGTGGGCTCACCACTGGCACCCCGACCACCCGGTCCGGCGGCACCGAGATGATCTCGTTCATCTCCTGGGAGTTCGCGTTGCGGATCACCTCGGCGGCGAACGGCGTCAGCCGCTGCACGCCGTCGGCGAGCACCACGTACAGCTCTTCGGAGTCGACCCGCTGCACGCGGATCACGCCGCCGATCGGCACGCCCTGCAAGCGACCTGGGCCGGGGTCGCCGAGCCGATCGATCTTCGGCGGGACGATCGCGGGGACCTGGGTGGCGGAATTGAGCATGCCCGCGCTGACCGGACGCGGGTTGTACTCCCGCAGGCCGAGCGAGCGCGAGATCACCGAATCGTTCGGATCCACTTCGGCGCGTTTGCCGTCGAACATCAGGAACGTCTTGCCGCCGCGGGTCACCAGCAGCGCCTCGTCGTCGCGCAGCGGGCGCGCGGTGTTCGGCTCGCTCGAGTCGAGCGCGCCCGCGATGACCGTGGACTGGGCTCCGGGGGAGCGCGCGGCGCTGCCCGCCGCGGACAGTTCCACCGCATCGCACAGGCTCCAGATGGAGTCCGGCGAGGCCGCGCCGGGCAGGGTGGCCGGAACGCCGGGTATGCCCACCATCGGGCCGCGTGGCATGGTCAGCTTGGATTCCTTGACGGAGGTGGGTTTTTCGTTGCTCGCCGTGATCAGCCGGGCGGAAGCCAGGTTCAGTGCCGGATGCAGCGTGCCGTCCACGATCACGTAGAGCGCACCGGTCTCCTTGCCCATCACGATGGTCGCGTCGCCGATCGAGCCCACCGGGCGCAGGAACGCCAGGATCGCGGCGCCTGCGACCACCAGGATGCCGAGCACAGCGCCGACCACCAGCGAGCGGAACTGCGAGCGCATCGGATCGTGCAGCATCCGCACATCGCGCCGAATCAGCGCGTGCTCGTACCTTTTCAGCAGAAATCGGTAACCGTTGACTTGTGCCTTGGTAGTCAACTGTGCGGGCACGAAACGCCTCCGAACTGACCCGGGTACAACGGACCGGGCATTTCACCCGGCACGCTTACAGTACCCATCAACACCGCCTGCTGCCTTCCCGGTAGCGAAGCCGAACGAGTTCGGTCCATTATGTCCGCATGGGTTCCACCACAACCGACGGCGGAAATCGCGACACCGCGCCGCGGAGTTCCCCTGCCCCGTCGGCTGAATCTGCCCCGACTCCCCTGCACTCCTCGTACTTCTGGCTGTTCCGAATTCTGCCGCTGCGCTGGGTGATTCCGGTGGCGCTCGTCGCCGTCGCCGCCTCGCTGGTCGCGGTGATCTTCGATGCCTCGGTGTGGGTCGTGGCCGGCGTATGTGCCGGTGTGCTCGTGCTCGGGCTGACACCACTGCCGCGCCGCAAGTCGCCGGCGGCCTGGCTGGACGAGGAAATCACCTTCCGTTGGCGCGCGTTTCGCAATCGTTGGGCAACTGTCGATCAGGCGCCGTTCGACGTACCGCTCCCCGAGGGCGGCACCTATGGAATGCGCTGGGACGGCTCGCGATTGCTCGTCATGCTGCGCGTGGAGGCGCATCCGCGCACGGTGACGCTGCTGAGCCCGCAGTCGCTGATCTCCGACGACATGATGCCGCTGCCCGAGATCGCGCACTGCCTGGACCAGTTCGACATCGAGCTGGCCTCCATCGACGTGATCAGCACCGGAGCACGCACCGCGGGGCCCGGCCGCGTCTCGCAGCTCTACGAGCAGATTCTGGGCAGGCTGCCCGCGGTGGCGCACCGCACGGTGTGGGTGGTGCTGCGGCTGGACCCGCTGGCCAATGCCCCCGCGGTGGCGCGGCGCGGCGGCGGCGCCACCGGCACGCTGCGCACGGCCATCATCGCGACCCAGCGGGTGGCGAACCGACTTGCCGCCCAAGGCATCTCCACGGTCGTGCTGTCGGCGGCCGAGATCACCGCCGCGATCAACCAGCTCACCAGGCACACGCCACTGGAGGAGTTCACCGAGACACCGCACAGCGTGGAACGCGACGGCATTCACTACACCACCTACCGGATGGCGCCGGAAGCTCTCGGGCCGCAAGGCTTCGCCGCGGTGTGGTCGACGCCGACGCTGGCGACCACCGTCACCATCCGTCTGCAGCGGGCCGCGGCACAGTCACCGCGCGACCTTGCCGCCAAACCAGGTGCCGCGGGCATCGAGGTGACCGCGTTGGTGCGTTTCGACACCAGGGACAAACCCGCCGTGGTCAAGGCCGACGGCCTGGTTCCCTTGCCGGGCAGCCAGTTCCGCGCCCTGCTGTACACGCTGCCGATCGCCCGCCGCGGCCGCCAGTTCAGCCCGGAAACCTATCTGGGCAAGCCGGATTCGCTGCTCACACTGCCGATGCCGATCGCAGGGTGCGGGCAGCTGATCGGCGCCGACACCTCCGGACAAGGCGTGGCGCTGCCCCTGGTCGGACACCAGGTCCGGCGGGTGGAGGTGATCGGATCGCTGCTGGTCGCCCAGCAGATGATCCTGCGCGCCATCGCGCTCGGCGCCTCGGTCGTGGTGCACACCAACCGTCACGACGCGTGGCGGCAGATGGCCGCCGACGTGGGTGTGCCCCAGTCCCTGACCATCGCGGCCTGGTCCGCGGCCGGGCAGCAGGCCAGCGCGCACCGCTCCGCCACCGTGATCGTCTACGACGGCATTCCGCCGACGGGGCACCACTCCGACGCCACCACCGTGCTGCTCCGCAATGCCCCGGCGACAATGGACGACCACTTCGACCCCGACGTCACCCTCGCCGAGGACCCGGAGACCGCCAACCTCGTCACGGTGCGCACGGCAGGTGTGACCACGCGCGTGCACATGGTGGCGACACCGGACGAAATGCAGTACCTGCACACGGCTTTGGCCCTCGCCCGCTAGCCGAGCACACCGGAAAGCCCCGGCCATCCGCGAGGGTGACCGGGGCTTTCTCGTTGCGAACCCGGATCAGAAGGAGTTGTAGACCTTCTTGTCAGCGGCGAACGCGTTGTTGAACGCGCCGTCGATGGCGTTGCGCAGGGCCTGCATCTTGGTGTGGGTGTCGTTGAGCTCCTCGAGCAGGGAGTTGGCCTTCACGGTGAAGGACTCCAGCGCCTCGTTCTCTTCCCAAGCCCTGGAGACCAGCTTGTCCCTCGCGGCGACGAAGGCGTCCTTGTAGCCGTCGAGATCCGTGTAGTACTGGTCCATTTCGCTGATCAGCTGGTCGTGTACCTGCTTGGTGTACTTCATGGCGCTCTCCTTTCGAGCGGTGGTGTCAGATCAGGTTGGTGAGGGCGTCCACGTTCTCCGGATCGACGTTCCCGAGGGTCGTGTTGCCCTCGGAGATGGTCTGGTTCAGCTCGTCGATCTTGGTGTTGATGCGGGTGGTCTCCTCCTGCCAAGCCGTGGAGGCCTTCTGGCCGGCGACGGCGGCGTCACCCTCCCAGCCCGAGCGGGCCGCGTCGAAGGTTTCCTGCACGGCCGAGATGGTCTTCTTGATGCCCTCGACGGCCTGCATGTATTCATCGACGACCGCAGCAGCTTCGGCCTCGGTAAAACTTGTCTGTCCGGACATTGTTCACCTCATCATGTCGGTGTGATTTTTGTGTTCCGCTGCGCAGAGGCCGCGGTAGTTCGGTCGGTTCGTGAGTTCCGATGCGTTGACTAGGGCATCCACCTTCCTCCGGGCAGGGTTTCGATCAGCGCCGAGATCGCCTGGGCGATCCGGTGATCGGTTCCCGGGGTGAAGGTCGACCAGACCCGCAGGTCCGGCGCAGCGCCGGGACTGGCGGCGATCCGACCACGCGAGGTGTCGTACACCGCTACCGCTCCGGACGTTCTGGTGGTCACGCCGTCGTCGTAGGCATAGGCGACGATCTCGGCGTGCGCGTGGCAGCTGGACATTGCCAGCCCGAACTCGATGGCATCGCGTTCGGCCACACCGCGGGCGTAGAAGATATCGGAGTAATCGCTGGATCTCGTTGCTTCGTCGAGTCTTTCGCGCAGTTCCTCGACCGGCGCGCTGATGCTCGGGATGTCGGCGGCCGATGCGCGGCCGAGCGCTTCGAGCACCGGCCGGGCCAGCGCTTGGCCGCCGCCGTCGCACCAGATGGTGCGCACGTCGAAGGTGTCGCCGGTGCGGGTGGCCAGCGCGTGCTGAGCTCCCTTGCGCGCCACGCAGACCTGTCGGGTCCCCGACTCGGTGTAGATCCGGGCCGCGAGCTCGCGATCCGGGTTGGCAAGGACGAACAGCGCGTCGGTCAGGTCGGCGTCGACATCGTCGTAGGTGTCGACCAAGCCGGCCGCGCGCAGGTCGGCGATCGCCTGGTCGCGCGCCGCCTGCCAGGCATCGACCGAATCCTGCTGCGGTCCGACCCCGAGCACCAGCGGCAGGGTCTGCACGCCGAGCAGGTCGGACACCGCGAGCAGCCCATCGTTGGTCATCGTCGTCATGCCGCCCCCGATGCCGTTGCCCTCGGCGCGGGTTCGGCGGCGCCGCCGATCACCGCTGGGGCAGCGGCGAATCCGGCGTCGACCTCGAACGGCTTGTCCGGCTGCGCGGAAGCCGCGCCTGCCCGCAGCGTACGGTCGTCGTCCTGCATGGCCGCGGCGGGCGCCATCGCGGCCGGAACGCCCATGCGGCTCGTCGACGACGAATCGCCCGCCACCGGAGCCGTTTCCACGGGCAGCGGCGTCGGCTCGGCGGTGGCGGCCACGGCCTGCGTGGTGTACGCCGCCTTCGCCCGCGGCGGCGGTGTTGCCTTGGCGAACGCCGCGGCGAACGAGGCGGGCAAGGCGGTCGCGGGCACGGCCGTTGGACGCGCCTCGGCCACGGCCTGCTCGGCTTCCAGCGCGGCACTGTTGGCGATGACCGGTGGCGTGGTCTGCGTCCACGGCGTCTCCAGCGGCTTGGTCGCCTCTTCGTAGACGCGCATGACCCTGGCCGCGTTGACCTTGGCCAGATCCTGTTCGGCGTCGATATCGGCGGCCGCGCCGACCAGGGGCGCACCCAGCCCGGCGCCGATCGCCTCCACCGACTTCTTCGCCTCTTCCAGTGCGGCGATCTCGGCGACGTGCGGCATGGCCAGCCGGGCCACCTCGTAGGCCAGCGCTTGCGAGCCGGTCTTGGCGGCGTTCTGGGCCGCGGAACCGGCCGCCTCCAGCAGCCACTCCCGCAATTTGGTTATCCGGTCCAGGATCTCCGGGCTCGTCTCCGAACGCCAGGATTCGCCGATGGCCTTGACGATCTGATCGTATTCGGGCACCGCGGCGCCGAAACTCACGCCGAGACGGGTCCAGGCCTGGGCCGCTTCGGCCATCGGCACCGTGCCGGGACCGGTAGTCAGATCCTTGGCGAGTTTCTCCGTTGGCCTGGCCTCCCAGACCACGCCGGTGAAACCAGGGATCGGCGGTTCGACCATCTGTCCCCCGCTTCGCGTTAGGCCGACGCCCCGAGACCAGCGGCGTTCTCGGTATCCATCACCACGAGCGACTGCGACTGCGAGCGCAGCGCGGCGGCCAGTTTGCGTAGTTCGAGAACGCCGGCGGTCGCGGCTTCGTCGTAGGAGGCGGCAACACCGCGCAGCGTCTGCGCGGCACGCTGTGAAACTTCGTCCAGCCCAGCGGCTTCCACGGCCAGTGCCGGCGTGTTGGCCTTCAGATCGGCTTCCAGCCGGTCCGCGAGGGCGTCCAGCGCGGTGGCGGACTTGATAGCCCCGGCGCGATCGAATTCCATGACGTCCTCCTATCAGAGGGTGAGTGCCTGGTCCGGCGGTTCGTTGAGTCCATCTGCGTTGGCCGCGCCGACCACCGGCAGCGAGGCGCCTTCGATATCGCCGACCATCTCGTTGCCGTGCGAGGCGGACACCAGTTCGCCGCGCAAGCCGTTCGTGGCGTCCTCCGCGCCGCGGGCCATGCCTGCGGCCGCCATCGGCGACATCGGCATCATGCCGCCAGGCGAGCTCGCCGCCGTGGTGCTGCTGCGGGCCGCCGAACTGGCGCCCGCCTGCATCGCCGAGGCCGGATTGCCGACGCCGTTCGCGCCCGCCGCGCCCAGATTGCCCGCCGTGCGGCCGTCGACCCAGGGGCTGAGCTGGCGCGCCGCGGCGGCCACGGCGCCGCCGCCACCACCGAGACCGCCGATTCCGGCGCCGCCGCCGGACTTGGCATCGCTCTTGTTCAGCGCCGCATGCTCGGCCTTGTCCTTTTCCAGCGCCGGGTTGGTGGAGGCCGCCGGGTTCAACGTCTTGTGCAGCGAGACAGCCGATTCCACGCCGGACTTCACCGTGTTGGTCAGGGTGGGGATCATCTGCATCAGCATGCTCAGCATCTGCATCTGGTCCATGCCCTTGGGGGCATCGGTGACCGGCACCTTCTGGCCCGTTGCCATCATCTCCGCGCTGTGCACGGTCATCTCGGCGCGCGTCTTCGCCACCGTCGCCGTGGCCTCTGCCATCGTCTCGACGGTGGCGGCGACCAGGAAGGCCTGGCCGCCGGGGGTCGAGAGAAACGGCGCGGAGGCAGCGAGCTGCGCCATGTACTTGGCGATGATGGCCGCCATCGTCGCGCCGCCGATGAAGACCGAGGTCGCGGCGGAGGCGACACCCGCCGACTCCTGCGCGGCCTGGGTGGCGATCTTGGCGCCGTCCTTCTGCGCCTCTTTGCCCTTTTCCTCGGCGGCGGCCGCGGCCTGACTCTGCCACAGCTGCATCGCCATCGTGAGCGCCGTGCTGCCCAGCTGCACCACCGTCGAGACGACGCTGGAGACCTGATTCAGCACCTCGGTCGGATCGACGACGGGCGCGGCAGTCGCGGCGGCCTGCGCGGCCGGGTCACCGTCGGCAGCGGGTGCGACGGCCGGTGTGGGAGCGGGGAATTGGCCGGTGCCGAAGGTGGCGGCCAGATCGGTCAGCGGCTTGGCCAGCAGGGAGAGGTCGATCACCGGCAGCGGCGGCAGTCCGGGAATCGGTGGCAGCAGCGGGATTTCGGGCAGCTGGGGCAGGCCCATGTCCTTCAGGACATCGTTCACCGGCCGGTCCAACATCGGACCTACCGCGCTCTGGCGCAGCATGTCCAACACCGACTGATCGACCAGCTCCGCCATCAGGCTCGACCGACCGCGTCGATATCGGAGCCCGAGAGCCCGTCCGTCACTTGGTATTCGGTGGCGGCCTGCTGACAGGTCAGCGCCGTCATGCCGTGCACATAGGCCAGCTCGGCGACCGAGGTGAGATGGTTGGCCTGCGCCACCGCGAAGGAGGCGAGGAAGTCCTGGCCGATCAAACCGAACACCGGGATGGCCGCGGCCATGGTGGCCGCCTGGTTCACCGAACCGGCGCTCGCCACGCTGGCGGCCATCGCCGCGGCCGTGTCCGCGTAGGCCCGAATCGCGTCAGGTTCGGCGGCCACATGTGGCCAGGGATTGATGTCAAGACCGTTAGGCATCGGAAACACCCTCTGCGCGAAAATGATTGGAACGTCCAGGCCAAATGTACCGGATCACCGGAGGGGTCACGCAGTAAATATTCGGGTGGAACATCTTAAGGGAAAGTAAATCTTTGGTGCCGCACTAGGTTTGAGCTGCGGACTCTTCATTGAACTCGGTGATGAGGGCACCCATCCTCGCCATGGCTTCGGCCGCCGCGCGGTGGGCCGTGGAAACCACCACCTGCTCGAATTCGCCGGGTGACATTCGCGACACCGCACTGGTGAATCGCAAGTCCCGCAGAGCTCCACTGCCGTCGACCTCGACGGTGACCGCGCCGTCCTCCGACGACTCCCGCGCGCGCACCTTCGCCATCTCGTCACCGAGATCGCGCAACCGGTTCAGCGCCCGCTGCGCCCGCGCCTCGATCTCGTCCATCACCGGGTTACTCATCAAACTTCCCTCAACCAGCTCTGCGGCTCTTCGTCGTACTCTTCTTCCTCGACCCACTCCTGCGCCGCGACATCCTCCGGCTTGGGCAGCCCGGTCAGCGCGAGCTCTTGGTTGGTCAGCCCGGCCGCCTGCAACTCCTCCCGCCGCGCCAGCCCGGCCCGGTTCGCCGCCTGCTTGCACAATCGCATGATCTGATTCGCCAGCTCGTCCGGATTCCGCCGCAGCTCGTCCGCTTCCACCGAAATGGCAAGCGGCAAGCCCTGTTCGGTGGTCCGCACCGAAATGGTGCCACTGATGTTCGCCGCCGTGGACATCGCATCAACCCCTCGTCGCTTGCCGCTCAGTGTATGTCCGCACTCGGGATACCCCGAATCAGTTACGGAGCGAGAGTCTCTCGTCCTTGATGGTCTGGACGATCTTCGCGATCTCCTTGTTGATCATGATCGCGAACTTCTTCTCGTCGACGGGCTGCGCGACCGGCGGCAGATCCGGAGCGATCACATATCTGCCGTCATCGGGCAGATCCCGCCATTTGAGCTCGAGGGTGAGCCGTCCGCGCGGACCGTACACCGAATAACCCTGACTCACGCGCACCACCCCGCGCGACGCCGCGGACGTCTTTTCGAACCGTTCCCCGGACATCGAGGTGGAGCCGCCGTAGGGGTCGTCCCACAGGCCGGAGCTACTCGTATCGACCATCTCTTCGCTCTTGGGCACCGGCAATTCGATACTGCCCTGTTTTCCCGGTCCGACTTTCGGCAGTTCGGCCACCACCGCGTCGGCGAGCGCCAGCGGCTCGCATTCGGTGACGGTGAAGCCGGCGGCGTGCTCGAAGGTCTTGCCGGTCACCTGCTTCAGCACGTACCCGCGGTCGCCACGCCGGACCGCGAGCATCCGGATCCAGCCTTCCGCGCGCTCGTACTCCCGCTCGTCGAATCCGCGCACTTCCAAAGCGATATCCGGTTGCAACACGGCCTCGGAAATCTCGTCGAGCACCCGATCGTCCGTGCCCCGCCACCGATCCCGAACAAGGTACAACGCGCGTTCGTATTCATCGGTGGTCCGCATTTCACAGATGTAGGTGAACGGACGCGGGAGAATGGTGCCCTCGGACCGGGACCACAGGGCCATGAACTCGGTGTCGGTGAATTTCCAAGTGCGACTCACTGTTCGACCACCGGCCTGACCACCTTCGGCGCCTCACCGAGCAGCTCGTCCATATGCGAGTCGGACTCGAGGTAGGCGGGGCGCTTGTAGTTCTGCTGGCCTTGACCGGCGCCCTGTCCGGCCGCACCGGCGGGGCCGGGGGAACCGGGCATCGCCTGCGGGGCCGCCCCGGCTCGGCCGAGCGCGCCGAGACCCGTTCCCGCGGCGGTCACCGCCGTGGCGGCGCCCGCGCGAGGGAACAGCTTCGCGGCTTCGGTCAGACCCATTCCCTTTGCCATGGCGCCGGGGCCAGGCCCGGGGCCGCCGCCGAGTTTCGCCGCCAAGTCGCCCGGCTTCGGTATGCCGTTGGTCAACGCGTTCTGTGCGGCTTGCTGCGCCGCCGCCAGCGCCTCGCTCGCACCCTTCTGGCCACTCTGGAGTGCTTGCTGCGCAGCTTGCTGCGCGGCCTGCAACCCTTGCTGGGCGGCTTGCTGTGCGGCCGACGCGGCTTCCCGCGCAGCGGCTTGCGTCTGCTGCTGCTTCTGGTAGGCCGCTTGCTGCGCGGCCGCGTCCTTGGCGCGCTGCTCGGCCTCGGCCTGCCTGCGCTCGTTCTGGGCCCGCTGCGCCTGCTCGTAGGCCTCTTGTTCCCTCGCGCGCCGGGCCGCGTCTCTGCGCTGTTGCTCGGCGAACTCCGCGGCCTTCCGCTGCTCGTTCGCCGCGTTCGCCTGCGCCTTCTTCTGCTCCGCGCTCAGACCGGGACCGGGGCCGGGGCCCGCCTTGAGGTTGGCGGGACCGGGGCCTGGGCCGGGGCCCGGACCGGGACCTGCGGTCTGGCGCGGCAGCGCCTGCCTTTCTTCCTCGGAGAGTTTGCCGTCGTTGTTCGTGTCCCCCGGGATCTTTTCCTTGTCGTCGATCTTGCCGTCTTTGTTCTTGTCCCGGGGGTCGTAGATCGGCGGGACGCCCTCGAACGCTTGGGTCGGGTATACGAGTTTCGGAATGCTCCTGGCCGTGAACTCGACACCCCGCACGTAGGATTCGCCGAACATCTGCTGCCGGTCGGTCAGGTAGTACGTGGGGTCTTCCTCTTCCGTCGCGTAGGGCGGAGCCCAATAGTGGGTATCCACCAAAAACTGCGAGGTGTATTCGAGGAGCGCGTTGTGCTGCATGGCGGTCGTGGCCAGCGGCTCGAGGGAGAGCCGATAGTTGTCGAGGGCTTTTCTCATCGCCTCGGCGCCTTCGCCCTGCCAGACTGTCTCGTCCCCCGCGGCCGGGTTCAGGTATTGCGCAACCTTGTTGCCGAAGGCCGTACCCCACTCGGTGATTTTCTCGCCGATATGTTTCCAATTCGCGGCGTCATCGGCAACCATATCGGCGACGACGCCGCCCTCCAGGTAGTTCCGGTTCGCATGAAGGGTCGCCCACGATTTACCTTGGGTTTCCCCGATACCCGTGGTGATGGGCGTCGAGCCCTTCATGTCCGGCTGCTTCCGGTTGTCCTTGATATGAAAATCACTCGTGTAGTCGCTGGGCGCTTTTTCACCGTAACGACATTCACCATCGTGATGGCCCGTGCAACCTTTGCGATGTCCATGATCGCCCTCGCGCTGAGTCAGCGCCCCCGGCGCATTTCCATCGGCGTAGTGCGTTTCTTGGAGATCGGTATGGATCGCGTCCAGCTGACGGGTGAGGCTCTCGACGTTGTCGCCTTCGGCCTTGGCCATGTTCTTACCCGCCGCGACGACAGAATCGAGCATGTCGTCGAGGATCTTGTGGTGCGCGCCGAGGATGCGATACATCTCCTGGCCCTGCTTACCGAATTCCCTGGCGAGCGCCGGACCCGAGGATATGGCGGGCGTGGACAAGTCGACCATGGAGGAAAGCGAGGTGGCGTTGCCCCGCAGGGAGAAGAACTTCCACTGCAAATCCGAGATCGCCTGCCCCACCTCGAGCGCCGCCTGCGGATCGAACTTGATCCAACCCGCGTCGCCAGAACGGTTCTTGATGTCCGGCCAGGGGTTGTTGGGCAGCGGCAGCTCCGGGATCGCAGGCCCTGTGCTCCCGCCGTCGTCTTCCCTAGGTGGCATGCCTCGTACTCCTCGACTATCTCCGAAACTCCGGGACCGTCACGTGCGTCCGTGTGCCGTCTGGCATCCATCTTGTCACGGATACGCCGTCGAAACATCTCCGCACGACCGTAAGACCCAGTGACGCAAGGCGTCCGGATGTTCGCACATTATCGCTTGCCCGTTGTTATCCGAACATGGTGGCGGGCAAGGAAAGCCCTAAGGAACGGTTAGGAAATATGCGGGTAGTGGACGCGGTCGTCGTCGGACAACTCGGTGATGCGGAGTTCGCCCGCTCCCCCGCAGATCGGGCAGGCCCGTGAACCCTGGCAGGTGGGACAGCGATGGCGGCCGGTGGCGGTTGGCGCCTTGGTCCAGCCGGCGCCGTGGCAGGTGGGGCACAGGCCGTGGCCGTCGCATTCGTAGCAGAGGACGGCGCCTGCGCTGACGGTGTCCGGAGTAACAGCAGGGCCGGGTCGGGCCGGGGGTGGATCCGGTTGGTAGAGCTGGATATTGGGGGTTTCACCGAGCAGGACGATCCCGCCGTAGCCGTCCTCGATGCGGGCTTGCAGTCGGTAGCCCTCGCGATCGCCGCGGACGACGACGACGGTCGGGGCCTGCGGATCGCGCTGGATCTGGACGGCCCAGCCCGCGGTGTGCAGCACCTGGGCGGCGCGGTCGGCGCGGGAGGGATCCGGTGGGCCGGACAGGTTGGCGACGGCCTCGAATCGGTGGCGGGGCGGATCGGCCCAGTCCACCTGGCTCGGATGCTTCGGGATGACCACGTACGGCGCCGACCCGGGCAGGATCTGGGCGGCGAACCAGCGCATCTGACCGCGGAGGAACTCGGCGGAGCGGTCCAGCCACTCGCGCACGCCCTCGATCTCCGCCATTACCGTGCACCACCTTCGAAGTTCGCCGTTGCCGGACGGTAACCGGCGGGCCTGTACACGATCACCATACGGTCGGTCGGCTGCGGCGGCGAGTACTTGGCCATGGCGTCCGGGTTGAGCACGTTGCTTGCGCCGGTGTCGATGGTGAACAGGTATTCGTCGCTGCCGTCGCCCGCGAACTCGGTGTGCTCGGTCACCTCGAAGGCGGCCGCGAGCGAGGGCGGCAGCACGCGGCTGATGGCGAGCATGAGCTTGTCGCCCTGGATATGCCCGCGGTCGCCGGGTTCGCCACCCTCCACCAGTTCCGACTTCATGTCCCACTGGATTTCGATGTGCGCGCCGGGCACCAGGGTGTGCGGCAATTGCCGGGCGAGGGTGTCGTAGTCGGTGTCGCCGTAGTGGGCGCTGACGTTGTTGATGTAGTAGCGCGCCACGCCGCCGTTGCCACCGACATTGAGCACCGCGCCGTGCAGCAGGAAGTCGGCCCACACCATGAGCGAACCAGGGCGGGTCAGCGGACCGGCGTCCAGGATGCCGAGATTGCGGCGGCGCTGGCCCGCGTCGGCGTAATCCATGGGCAGTTCGGTTTGCAGGATGAGGCCGCGACCGGAGGTGTCCTGCGCGGGCGTCAGTTCGACCGCGAACCCACCGCGCCCGACACCCACGTCCACGGTATGGCCGCCCTCGACCGCCGCGGGCACCGACGGGCGCGGCACGAACCGCACCGGGTGGCTCTGCTGGGCGGGCAGTCGATATTGCGCGCGCGGACGCGAGAGCACGTCGACCGAGGACCTGCCGTTGGCCTCGTCGTGGATCACCACGACGTACTCGATGTCCAGCCCGGCCGCTTCGGCGCCGCGGTTGGCTCGGTCCATGGCGTGGAAGAAGTCGAGTATGGACATGGTCGCCCCGTTCGGGCTGGTGGCCAGGGTCGGGAACTGCACAAGCCCGGTCGTCCGATCGAGCACGCCGCCGACCCGGTCCGGCATCTGGGTGTAGGCGCGGGCCGCCTGCCGCATCCGCTCGAAATCGATGAACCGGTTGATCTGCTGCATGTGGCCCGGGGTGTTCTGCACATCGGTGATCGCGGCCTCCAGCGCCGACCGTCGCCACTCCGGGGGCATCGGATCGTTGAAAGCGCGCTTGAGCGGAGCCAGGGCGGCGACCAGGTCGTCGGCGCTGAACAGTTCGGCCGCTTCGAGCTGTTTGCGAATGGCGCTGACGTCGGGGTTGGCGAAGATCGGCTCGAAAAGGCGGCGGCAATACTCCTCGCGCATCCGGGCGTTGAGCGAAAGCCCCTCCGCCATCAGCACTTCGGAGGCATGCTCACCGGTAAGGAAGCGGGCGAGGCTGCCGAGGTGGGTGAGCGCGGCCTCGTGGAACGCCGGGTCGGTCAGTGTCTTCCCGAAGACGGGCCGGGAGGCGACGGCACCACCGTATTCCAGCCCGATCCGGCGTGAGAGCTCAGAATCGTGCGCGGCGAGCGCTTCCGCCGCCGGACCGACCGGGTCCACGTCCATGCCCAAATGTGCGATCAGGTCGTCGAAGTCGGCCCGGATCTCCGGGGTCAGCTTGCCGCGCGCGGGATCGAAGATCGACTGATCCAGCTGGGTGGCAAGCACTTTCAGTTCCGCGAAGCGCGGACCGGGGTGCTGGAATTCGGGGTCGGTCAGCTGCCGGATCCGGGTGAGCACGTTCGCGACGGCCCGTGGCACGTCCCTGGTGCGCAGCCCGTCGGACAGGATGATGTCGAACGCGGCGCCGCCGGGACGCAGCTGGAAACTGCCGGCCTCGTCGCCGATGGTGCTGTCGACCCGCACGTGGACGGTGCGGCCGTCGGGCAGCATGAAGTGGCCGTCGCGGTGCCAGCCGATCTCGGGGGGCACGATCGCGCGGAGCATGTTCTGCACCGCTTGGCGGGCCAGCTCGGTGGTCAGCGCGCCGTCGTCGGCGGTGCGGCCGTTGCCGTCGAAGTTGCCTACGCCCTCGATGATTTCGCCGAAGCCGTCCGGCAGGACGACGGTCTCCGGTTGCGACGGCTCCAGGTACTCCGGCCCGTCGTCATCGGGCTCGGAATCGAGGTACTCCGGCCCCTCGACCTCCCCGCCCGGCACGACCGCCTCCGGCAACGACGAATCCGCACCGAGATACTCCGGCCCCTCGACCTCCCCGCCCGGCACGACCGCCTCCGGCAACGACGAATCCGCACCGAGATACTCCGGCCCCCCGGCCTCCCCGCCGGGCACGACCGCCTCCGGCAACGACGAATCCGCACCGAGATACTCCGGCCCCTCGGTACTCGCCGCGCTGGGCAGGATCTGGGTCGGCGGCACCGGATTCGAGCCGCCGAAACTCGATTCGCTCGACTCGGTGGACGGGCCGGACACCTGCTGAGAGGAGGGTTCGGGCTCGACGGTGCCCGGCAGCTCGACACCGGGCATGGTCTGCGCCTGATCGCGCCGCTCGGCGGGTGCGACGCTGGTGTCGATCATTGTCGGTGGGTGTGGCACCGCCGGGGTGGCCGGGGAGGGAATCGCGGTGATCGTCTCGGCGCCCGCCATCAGCTCGGCGGCCGGGTCGATGCCGAGCTTGTGCGCGATCCTGGCCACATAGGTGGCCACGGTGTGCTCGGAAATTCCCAGCGCCTCGGCGATTTCGGCGTTCGACCGACCGGCGAGGCGCTGGGTGCGCACCTCGGTTTCCCGTTGGCTCAACCCGCCGTGCCCCTCGCCGGACGACGGCCGGAGGGCGACCTCGGCATCCATCGACAGGATGCCCGCCCGCAGCGCCGTCGCCACCATGCCGGCCCGGCTGTTGATGCCCAGGATGCGGCCGATCCGGACCAGGTGGTTCTTCACCACGGACTCGGTGGTGTCTATGGCAAGCCCGACCTCTTTGTTCGACCAGCCGTCGGCGACAAGCGCCAGCACCTCGAGCTGGATGGCATCAAGCGCGTCCGGCCCGAGCCCGCCTTCGATCTTCGCGGCGACATCCGGCTCGGAGAACGGCACCAGGCCTCGGCGCACGCCGATGGCCGCCAGCGCGGCCCGATCGCCGGTGCCGAGCTTGTTGGCGATGCCGGTCAGGTGGGTGTGCACGGTGGCGTCGGCCATCGCGAGCCGCTGCGCGATCTGCTTGTTGGTCAGACCCTCGGCCACCAGCACCAGCACTTCGGTTTCCCTGGCGGTGAGGTCGATGTGGGTGATCAGCTGATCCGGATGGGCCGCCGGGTCGGCGGCGTGCTCGGTGCTCGACAGCAGCGCTTTTCCATTGGCGCCGTATGCGATCGCGGCGAGCTTGCGGGAGCCGGGGGTCACGGTGCCCGGCACGTACTCGTGCCACGCGCCGTTGTCGATATTGGGATCGCTGACCATGACCTTGTCGTGGTCCAGCCGCATCATCGACAGGTGCGCGACCTTCATGCCGCCGATCGAGTACTCCTCGGCCAGCAGCATCGCGGTCGCCGGATCGTCGGGGTCGGTCAGCCGGGCAAAGGCCGCGTCCCTGGAATCGATCGGCCGCATCCGGCCGTGCGCGTAGTCCTCCTCCACCTCGAGCGCTGTCCAGCCGGACAGCTTCGACTCGGCGGGGACGGTGACATCGAGCCCGACCTCGGCGGCGGTGCGCATGGTCTGACGGACGCAATCCTCGGCAGGCGCTTCCGACTCCGGCTGTGGCGCCACCGGTTGCGGGCTGGCGAAGTCCGAGCCGCCGTCGATGCTGTGCGAGGCCGCGCGGGGCCCGCTCTGCGATGGCTGCGCCGACGGCGGCGTGCCGCGGCCGCTCGACTGCCGCCCGAGAACGTGATCGGTGAAGCGCTGTAGCAGACCCTTCTTCGGCCCGCCCGCGGATTCCGTTGCGCGACTTTCGGTCTCGGCCTGCGGCTCTGTTGCCGACCCGGGCTTTACCGCGGTGTCCCCGGCCGCAGCGGGCGCAGGAGTGCGCGCGGCGATCAGCGACGGCGAGACCAGCGGCGCGATCCGGGCCGACCCGTCCTGGAGCAAGCGGGCGAGATACTCGGTGAGCTGCAGCGGGCTGGTCCCGGCCATGCCCTGGAAATACTGGGACAGCACGTCCGCCGGATGACCGGAATGGGTCGGCGGCGCGACCCGCCAACCGCCCGCGCCATCGGCTTGCAGCCGGACCACGAAGTGCGCCGCCGGGATCGGCAGCACCTTCTCGACCACCTTGCCCGGGGGACGGGCGGATTCGCTGTGATCGCGGATCGGGAGCGGAATCCTGCGGGTGACCAACTGGTGGGTGACCGCGGCCGGATGCGGCTCGGTGATCGACGGATCCGCTTGCACCATGCGGAAACCCACGTGCTCGAAGCCGTATGCCAGCGTGCCGGTTCCGTCGTCACGGGCGGCGATGAAGGCCTCCGGCCCGAGCAACTCCAGCCACTGCTGGACACCGAGATCGAAGGTGAACGACGGATCCAGCTCGGCCCGCAGCCGGTAACGCAGATAGCGACTCAGCATCTGCGGCGCGACCTCGTCGTGCCCCGGCGCGCGGAACATGCCTTCGGCCTCGTGCGGCAGCGTCTCCGCCACCACGAGCTCGCCGTCGGGTCCGCGGGTGACCGACAGGTATTCGAGCTCGTGCGAGCCCCGCCACAGCACGCCATCCCAGTCCGGCTGCTCGAGCTCCAGGTCGCGCAGCAGGTCCACGTGCTCCCCTGGTTCGGCGAGGACGAGCAGACGTGCCTTGGCACTGCCCGGATGCGGCGGGAGCAGCGCCAGCCGGTCCGCGAGCGGACCCGCGTCCACCACCCTTCGCGCGCCGGGGTTTTCGGCCAGCACGCGAGCCATTTCCCGGCCGAACACCGCGGCGTCGATCGCGGGCGCCGCCGACTTCAGCTCGACGGCGATGGCCGCTTCGATCGCGGCATCCAGTGCGTCGAGCGTGAGGTGGGCGCCCGGAGTCTCCTCCGTATCCCACGGCAGGCGTCGGTTCAGGTCCGCACTGGCGAAGCGGGCCAGGTCGAGCGCGATCTGCGCATCGGCGAGACCGGCATCGGCCAGGTACCTCTTCATCGCCGCGAGTCGCGCCGCGGTGGTGTCCTCGGCGGCCAGATACGTCTGCTCGGCCGGACCGCGCGGTACGAACACGCCCGCGGCGCGCTGCCGCATCAGCTCTTCGACCGCCTCGACGAAGCGGGCGGCGCGCTTGTCCAGCTGGGCGTCCGTGAGCTCTGCGGCGGCCTCGGGCTCCGCGACAGACTGGGAAGCGGCCGCGACGGACGGAATACCGTGTGCGCGATCCCATTCCGCGCCGAAGAATTCCGCCAGATCGACGCCGTCGATCAACGGCCCGTCGGTGGCCAGCTGCTCGCGGATCGTGCGTGCCGCGAACCGGTAGGCCACCGCGTGCATCGCCGCCTTCGGCACCTGGCTGTCGTCGCGGAGATCCGGGTAGTCCGACTCCACCGTGTAGACGTTGCGCAGCACATTCTGGGCGCGGTCGTAGGCGGCGTGGAAGGCCCGAGCCAGCGGACCACTGCTGTAGAGGCCATACCCGCTCACCTCGCGCCGGTGCTGGAAACGGCGGGCTTCGGCTTCGGCGCGCAGATCCTGCATCGCCGCCACATAGCGGCCTCGGCTCTCGGTCAGCAGAACCAAGGGGTCACCGCCTGCCGAACGCGCCGCATCCGCCAGGTAGGCGGCGATGACCAACTGGTCACCGTTGGATATCGGACCGCCGCCGAACGGCAGGACGAGAGTATTGGTGGTGGCGTCGTATCCCGCTTCGCGCGCCAAATTCTCGCGGCCCATGGATGATTCGGTCGCCTCGAAACCGAACCGGATCCGGACATTCAGACGTTCCAGCGTCCGCATGGCCCACCGGCCGGTCTCCGTGGTCTGCAATTCGGCACGGACGGTGAGCATTTCGCTGTTCGCCGTCCGATCCAGCGATGGCAGCATCGACCGATCGGCGATCGCCAGGTCGTCCACCGGAACCTCCACCCGCTGGCCCGGGCGTCCGTTGATGGCGGCTATCCCGTTCTGAATCCCCGCGAAGCGCGCCCGCGCCCGCTGCCACAGCTCGGTGAGTTCGACAAGCGCACCGACCTGCTGCCGGGAATGCGTGGCCCACATGCGAATCTCGGCGCCGCGGAAGTGGTCGTACATGGCGTCGATCACGAAGCGCAACCGCGCCACTAGGTCGGTGGTGTCGGGCATTTCGTCGACGCGGGCGGGCGTCATCGCGTTCATCTGGCTCAGGACGCGATCCCATGCGGTCTCGAGAGCGTCGATCTCCCGCTGCACGGCCGCGCCTTCGCGCATCAGACGCTGCCTGGCCCGCACCTGCTCCACCGACAGGTCGAGGCCGCGGCTCATGCCCTGCCTGCTCTGCCACTGTTCCTCGAGGGTTTCGCGCAGATCCGTTGCCGCGAACTCCGCGCTCGCCAGCAGCGCGTCGACCCCGGCCGCCCGCCGCACCCGGCTCGCCAGCGCGTCGTCGGTGCCCGGCGCCACCGGAGCCGCCGCGCAGGCGGCGTGATACCGGGCGAACAGGCCCCGCCGGAACGCCAGATCGGCCGGATCGGCTCCGGGCAGGTCGGTCCGGGCGAAACCGGCTTCCTGGACCTGCGAATCGAATTCGGCCTGCCAGGCGATCGCCGTGGCTTCCGCGCGCAGCCACGGCCGCACGAACGCGTCCCGATCCATATTGCGGATCAGCATCGGCTCGGTCTCCACCGCGTCGGCGGCGACAGCCTGCATCCGCGCCGCGTGCGCGAGCACCTGCTCGGCCACGGCGATCAAACCGCGTCCGGTGGTGTCGATGGTGATCGCGCGGACCCGGCCGTGGAAATGATCCCGGTCGCCGAACTCCACGTGGGCCTCGGCGCTGTGCAGGACCGCCATGGCTTCCTGGCCGATGGCGGTGCGGAACAACAACTCCCAGACCGGGTGGGTGGTGCGGTCCGGCTCGCCTGCGACCGGCGGTCCCAGCAGCGGGTCCGGTGGTGCCGCCCGGAGCCGCACCCGCGTGGTCCGCGGCTCGTCCGCGAAGGGGTCGTCCGGATCCGGTTGCGCGGGCCCCTGATCCGACGGGCTCTTGCCGATGCGCAGGATCCCGTCGGGCAGCGGGGTGGTGCGGTCGCCGACATTCTGGACGACCTGGCCCTCGCGCCACACGACCGCCCGCGTGCTTGCGGTCTCCGCGCGGGAGCTACCGGTCAGCTCGGCCAGCGAAACCCGGTCGCCCCCGGCGGTCCGGAACCAGGCCAAGCCATCGGCGTCCGGGCGGCCCTCGTAGGTGACGCGCTGTCCGTCGACCTCGAAAACGTTGTCGCCCAGGTATTTCACCGTGTAGGCGTGCGCACCGATTCCGGTCCGCTTGTCGGCGGTGTGGCGCTGGTCGAGCACCCAGGCCATCGCCCCCTTGCCCGCCCGGTGGATGAGGCCCTCGATCAGGTTCGCGTGCGCTTCGTGCGCCCCCGCGGTATCGAACCCTTCCGGCCGAGCCCCCCGCAGCAGGTCTCGCACGTCCCGCCACTGCCGCCCGAACCGGCTCCGCGTCCGCGCATCCGGCAGGTCGGCCACATCTCCCTGGTCCGCGACGACCCGGCCCAGCGACCGATCGACACAATCGGCGAGCGGTAGCGCGTCGGTCGCCGTGTCCGACGGAACAGGCTGTGCGGCAACGACGTCCGGATCACCGAACACGTGCCCGCCGTCGGACAGCGGCTTCTCGGCCGAAACCGCCGCGCCATCGATCGGTTTCGCGGTCACCCGCGGATCGTGTGCGGCGCCATCCCAGCCGCGAAGTCCCTTGGCGACCTGCGCCATCCCCTCGCCCGTGAACGCCGCCGCCGCGGTGGCACCGACGACGCCGCCGGTCGCCGCGGCGGCCGCAGCCTTCCAGTCGACGGCACCGGCCATCCCGGAACCTGGGGCTCCGGCGGCACCCCGGTCGCCCTCGGCAGTGGGCCCCTGCCCCGGGAGATTCGCAGCCGTCGCGGCACCGGCAACCGCGCCAGCCCCAGCGGCAGCCGCAGCATCCCGATCGACCTCGGCGGTGGTCTGCTGACCCGGAAGATTCGAAACCATCGCGGCACCGGCAACCGCGCCAGCCCCAGCGGCAGCCGCGGCATCCCAGTCGACGCCAGCGGTGCGCGTGAGGTCCAACCGGATCGGCGGCACCTTGCCCGTGCCCTTCGCCAGGTCGTCGTCATAGTGGACAGGCTGGTCGGACAGCGCGTCGGTGGGCGTGTGCGCCGGTAGGGGCAGGTTCGACAGGACATCGGCCACGGCGCGCAGGGTCCGCGCCGACTCGGGGTGCGGCATCAGTTCGGCGAGGGCGCGCAGGCGTTCCGGCGCGACCAGGCCTGCGATTCGTCCGGTGTCGGCCGCCGCGTCGAATGGCGAACCGCAGGCTTGCCACAGGGTGTGCTCGTGCAGGGTCAGTTCCAGGGTGCCCGCGTGATCGCCCTCGTTGGGCACCCGGACCGGCAGCAGGATCTCCGCGTGTTCGCCCTGCGGCAGCATCAGCCGGAAGGCCTCCCACAGGGTCCGCAGGTTCGCGTCCGCCGCGAAGGCTTGCGGATTGGTCTGCGCCCAGTCGGTCAGCATGGTGGTGACGATCTGGTTGATGCCCGACGGCGGCGAAAGCTCGACAATGCCGTGTGCGTCGAAGCCGCGCGCCATGATCAGCCACTTGAGCGCGTAGGCGGCTTCGGCGTAGGCGGCGCGGGCCTTGGTCGGGTCGACAGCAGGCGCGGATTCGGGACCGACGGCCTCGGCGACAGGAGCTTCGGCCGGAACCAGCACCGCGGTGAGAATCGTGTTGCCGCGCACCGCGAATCGACCGTGCATCTCGGTCAGCGGCAGTCGGTCCTTGCCGGTGGCCTCGACCATCACCCGCACGTGGAAGGTGCCTGCCTCGATATCGAAGCTGACGAGCGAGTTCGTGAAAACGTGTCGCAGGCGCAGGCTTTGGTCCCCGGTCAGGGTGTACCAGGCCTTGAAGATGCTCTCCTTGGCGGAGAAGAGCACCTTGTCCCAGGCCACACCGGAATCCGGCAGGCAGTCCAATTGCTCTTGCACCCAGAGCAATTCCTCGACGCGGCCCGCCCTGAACATCGTCCCCCGGACCGATCGATTGTTCTCGGCGTCGATGCCCACCGACCGGAACCGCGCCGAATCGCCGACGACCGCGGCGTAATAGGTGTGCTTGGTGGCCGGGTCGATCGTCTTGTTGGTGAGGCTGCCCACCAGGCCGTCCGGGAACACCGGCTCGCCGAGCGGTCCGCGCCCCACCGGCACATCGTGGTGACCACGGTCGGCCATCGCGCGCCGGGCCGCGGTCCGCGTGTTGGCTTTCTCTCGCACCAAGAACGGCGGCGACTTCTCGTCGAGGAGGATGGCGGCTTCCTCCGGCAGCAAGGTCGCGGTCGGATCGTCGCCGACGATCTCGCTGGTGGACAGCTCCGGCAGCAACCCACCGATGAGCGAGCCCACGGATTCCCCGTCGACGAGCACGCCCGCGACGGGAACGGGCCCGGTCGCGTATGCGCGGTTCTTGCTTGCGTCGACGCCGAGGTCGGCGGCGTCGAAGATGTCCTTCGGCGTGAGGCCCGGCAGGATCTCGGTGACGCCGACGTGCAGGCCCATGCCGCGGTAGGCCGCGTCACCCGGGTGCTTCGGGTGCTCGATCAGGTCCAGCCCGTGCTCGGCGGTGTAGGCCGCGACCCTGGCCTCGATGTCGGCGAGGATGCCGGTCAGCGTTTCCTGATCGATGCCGATGACGACGGCGGACAGTTCGTCACCGCCGGTGCGCATCGGCACGACCGCGCCGCCCGCCGCGTCGAGGGCGTAACGGAACGCCTCGGCGATGCCGCGGAAGTGGACGTTGGCGGCCGCGGCCCGGTTGTTCATCGCCGCGTTGAGGCCGCTGAGGTTGGCGATATCGGCGGACAGGTAGAACGCGGGCGCCCCGGTTTCGGCGACGAACCGCTGTGCGCGCAGCACCTCGGCGGTCTTCACGCCGGAGAGCCGGGCGTCGTAGAAGTCGGTGACCTCGTCACGGGCGACCGGGCGATACATCGCCTCCGCCACGAGTTCGGGGGTCAACTCACCAAGCGCGTGCAAACCCTCCGCGAAGGCGAAGCGGCGCAGCTCGTCCGGCGACGGGTATCCGGCGAGCGCGGCGAGGTTGCGGTTCAGTCCGCCGAGGGCGAGTCCTCGCGGCGCCGCTTCAGGTCCGCTCGCAATTCCGCTTTGGCCGCCGCTCGCTTGTCCGCCAGTTCGCGTTCCAGCTCCCGGATCCGGCGCGCCCGCTGTTCCGGTGTCAGCCCGGTCAGCCCCAGTCGCTCGTCGCGGCTCTCCTGCGACATCGGTCCTCCCGTTCTTGCTGTCGTCGACGCCGAGGTCGGCCGCGTCGAAGATGTCCTTGGCGGTCAGGCCGGGCACGATCTCGGTGAACCCGACATGCAGGCCGACACCGCGATAGGCCGGGTCGCCCGGATGCTTCGGGTGCTCGATCTCGCTGAGCCCCTGCTGCCGAGCATAGGCAGTGACGCGCCGATTCACCTCGGCGACGATCTCGGTCAGTGTCCGCTCGTCGATGCCGAGCACGATCGCGCCGACCTCGTCACCGCCGGTGCGCATCGGGATCACCACGCCGCCGGAGTCCTCCAGCGCGGTGCGGAACGCGGTGGCGATGCCGCGGTAGTGCGCGTTCGCCGCCTCGGCCTGGTTGTTGCAGAACGCGTTGAGGCCGCTCAGGTTGGCCACGTCCGCCGAGACGAAGAACGCGGAAGCGCCGGTGTACGCGACGAAGTTCTGCGCCCGAAGCACCTCCGCCGTCTTCAGTCCCGACACCCGCGCGTCGTAGAACTCGGTGACCGCGTCCCGGCCGACCCGCTCGTACAGCGCCTCGGCCACCGCCTCCGGCGAGGAGAGGTCCGTTTCGCGAACCTTCTGTTCGAATTCGGCGCGGTGCACGTCGTCCGGGGAGGGGTAGGACTTGGCCATCCCCTCCGGGGACCGCATCGAATCCGTCTCGGCAGCAACGATATTCGTGGTCGCTTCACTATCGGAGTCGGCTACCGGATCGGTCCCGGGCTGCCAATCGAGCTGAAGTAGCCTCCGGTAGAGGACATTTTGCGCTGTGGTCGCCGCTACGGGGTCGAGCCGGACGGCGGCGTAAGCCTCGGCATAGGTTTCGTAAACGTCCAGGGAGCCGTCTGCCTGGAAGGAGTAGCCGGTGAGCTCGACTTGTAGCCACAGCTTGAAGAGCGTGGCGAAGGTCGGGCCCGCCACGTCATGCTGGACGCCCCAGCCCGCCAAGTGCTCGCGGAATGCCGCTTCCAAGTCGTCCTGCGCTTGCGCCCAGTCCGCGTCGAGAGCCGCCACGGAAGCGGTTCGCCCGCCCGCGGCATGCATCGCGTGCCCGAGCTCGTGGGTGGTCACGATCCGCACCGCCGAGTAATAGGCCGGACCGACCGAGAAACGATGGGCAGCGTTTCGCCGGATCCGCCGGTGGAGCAGTTCCGGGTTGATGGCGAAGCGCTCGTTCAACACGAGAACCACTGCGGAGGAACGCATCCCGGGGACCTGGCGGCCCACAGCATGCGTGTGGGCGAGCACCTGATCTCCGAGCGGAGCGATGTCGAGCGCGACGACGTCGAGCGCCGGGTGGGCGCGCAGTTCGTCACGAACGGTCTGCAAGTAGTCCCGGTAGGTGTAGAAGTCGACATCGGGGATGACCGCGCTCGGTGCGCAGATATTGGTTTCGGCCGTGAACGCTGCGGCCTCTGCGAGCACCGCCCGGCGCTGCTCGGCGGACGCGGGATCGACGGGCGCGGAGGCGTCGTACGGAGTGCGGCGGTGCCATGCGGCGGCCTCGCGCTGGAGCAGCTCGAACAGCGTGCGCTGGCCGTCGGTGGCCGGTGTGCCATCCTTCGCTTCGCGCTCGACGGCCTGGAACGAAACCGCCAGGGCGTCCGCCGGCTCCAGGGCACCGTCCCGCTGATCGAATAGTGCCCCTCCGAACTGCTCGTACAACCACTTCCCGAACGGTGCGGTGGCCCGATGGTCGGTGTCGTGCCGCTGCCGCAAGGTGGCCATCATGTGCGCTTCGGCTCGCCATCGCCCGGCGTACACCATCGCTTGACCGAAGGCACGAACGGTAGCCCAATATGTCTCGCTCGGCGAAAGTTCCGGGCCTTCGTGCTTCCGGTGCAAGGTGACCCGTCTCGTGAACACCTGCTGATCGAGCCCGGGTTCGACCGCGATGGGCGCTTCGCGGTCGCCGCCGTGCCATGAAATCGCGACCTCGCGCAGATCGATCTCCGGGTGCGCTGTGAGCATGTCGTGCACCGCATGCACGAACTCCCGCGCCCGGTCCAAGTCGTTGTCGACAACCGGGCTCAGGGACGGGAGGACCTTCACGTCGGGATGATGCTCCTGCAACGCCACCGCGAGGTCGATGAGACTGTTGGCCTTACTGATATCCCATCGCCGCGGGGCGCGGTTGTTCGCATCGGCGAAGTCGGGTGCCGAGTCGAAGTTCACCGGGGGCAGAGCGGCGCCGAATCCGCGGAGCCCACCCCCGAGAAGTCCAGAAGGGTTCAAAGCGGCCCCGAAAGCGGCCCCGATGGACCCCACAAGACCGCCGAAGCCGGACCCTGGCGCCTTCGGCTGGTTCCCAGGATCGTCCAGTGACTCCGGTCCCTCCACCATGGCGGAGGTTTCGGACAGCGTCGAGGTCGACGGATCGGTGGGGTCGACGGACTGGTCGCCGGTTGTGGGTTCGGGGGCGACCTCGTCGGTGTCGGTTTCCGGAGTGGCAGGCGTATCACCCTGTGGCGCAGTGGGATCGGTCGGTTCGGCCGGATCGGTGCCGGGATCGGGGTCGATGCCGGAATCCGGGTCGCTGTCGGCCATCGAGCGGATGAACCAGATCGACTTGCCGCGGCCGTTCGCGAGCGGCGCGTAGTCCCAGGCGTCGGTCTGAGTGTGCAGGATCTGGATGCCGCGACCGCGTTCGTCGTAGGCCGCGGCGTCCTGCTTCTCGGCTTCGGTCCGCTCGGGCGCCGCCGGTGCTTCGTTGTCGCCGGCTTCGGCGGCGGCCAGCGCGTCCAGATCGAGATTCGCGATGGCGTCCTCGTCGACACCATCCAGGAACGCGTCGAGGTCGTCGCCCCGCAAAAGCTCCGGCTTCGCGCCGCCATCCCCGGCCTCCAGCGCATCCAAATCCAGATTCGCGATGGCATCCTCGTCCACACCATCCAAGAACGCGTCGAGGTCATCACCCTGCAAAAGCTCCGGCTTCGCGCCGCCATCCCCGGCCTCCAGCGCATCCAAATCCAGATTCGCGATGGCATCCTCATCGACACCATCCAAGAACGCATCGAGATCGTCACCCTGCAACAGCTCCGCCTCGGCGGCCCGCTTCGCGGCCGCCTCCTCCGCCAGGCGGCGCTCCTCCGCCGCCGCCACCCGTTCCTCCATCAGGTTGGCGTTCTCGCGGATCGGGCCACTCGGCGGGTGGCTCGCGACATTGTCGATGCTTTGCACCACGAGTTGACCGGCACCGGGCAGTACGCGCAGCGTGACCCGCACGGGGCCGGTGCTGTGCTCCAGGGAGTTCGCGACCGCCTCGCTCGTCGCCACCCACACCATCTGGAGGTGCACGGGTGCGTCGGCGCTCCAACCGATGGCCGCGAGCTGATCCCGCAGCCAGCGCCTCGCGATTCCGGCAGGACGGACGCGCTCGCTCCTGGCGTGGTCGTGTTCGTAGAGATCGTCGGGACGTTCGGTATCCGTGACCTCCTCGCCCACGGTCGTTTCCGCGTAGTGCCCGGGGTGCCCCTCGAACACCGCACCGGACTGGGCGAGCCACGGCAGGATCACCGATTCGTGCATTTCGACGAACGCGTCGGCGAGCCGAATCGGATCCGAACCCGGTTGGAAGGCCGGGTCTTTGGTGTCGACACCGGCGTAACCAAGATCTAGGTCCCGGTACCGCATCGAGGTGCCGTCCGCGCTACGGGTGAATTCCAGGGTGACCCCGCCCGTTCCGCCGCGCGCGAGATCGAGCGCCAACGTCACCGACAGCGTGTCGACCGGCCCGTCGGCGGTCTCCAGATGCCGCATGTTCACGCTCTCGACCCGCGTCGCGAAATGCGTTCCGGAGCCGGCCAACTGGGCCGCCTGCCCGCCCTCGCCGTCGAGGAGGTCGCCGACCGAGATGGTCGGGGTGCCAGCTGCCGACTCCGGATCCATCTGGGCGATGAGCGCACCGGTCCGGGTCTCCGGATCGACGGGATGATCGGCGTTGGGCTGCAGCGGTTTTCCGTCGACGCCGTACCGGATCGCGGTCGTCGACACCACATCCGGGGTGAATTCGTTCCAGCGGTACGGGCGCCAAGCGCCGTTGTCGACGTTCGGGTCGCTCATCATGAGCCTGCCGCCTTCGCGGACCATGTTCCCGTTCTCGTCGACATTGGCCACGAGGACCATGTGGGCGACGTTGTCGTACCCGTAGGTCACGACGACCAGCGACGCGGTCATCGGATTCGCCGGGTCGGCCAGCTGGTGGGCGATCGTGTCCCGGTCCGGGTACACCCGCAGGCGGCCGCGCCCGTAGAACTCCGCCTCGTCGGCGCTGCGCCCGGCGAGTCCGGCGTTGTCGTCGGGCGGGTCGACATCCAGGCCCAGGTCGTCGTGGCCGGTGCGCAGCGCCACGTCGACACAGTTGCCGATATGCCCGTCGTACCAGGTGCCGCCCCACGGCTGGGCCGGTGACGGATCCAAGCGGTACAGCTCCTGCGGGTTCAGCTCATTCGAGATCAGCTCCGCGTTGCCGCGGCCCATGTCCTCCTCGAGCTCGATGATCCGGCCGCTCGCCGGATCCATCGGCATCCGCACGTTCGTGGAGTCCTGCGCCGTAGGATCCGACAGACCGGGCCGGTGCTCGTCGAAGGTGACCTCGTCGATCCGGCCCGCGGCGATCCGGCCGAAGTTGCGCAGCGCCTCGGTGGGATTCCCGGTGCGGGGGTCGTAGTCGAAGTAGCTGCTGAGCACCGCCGACTCGTGGAGACGGTATTCCTCGGCGGAGGAGATCTCCGCGGCCACCCGTTTGGCGCCGAAGGCCGCCGTCGCCGGATCCATGCCGGTGCCGTATCCGGTGTACCGGCCATTGGCGCCGGGAACGTCGGCGCCGAGCCAGGTCTCCTTGTCCCGGGAAGTTGCCGCGACATAGACATTTTCGGGATCGATGCCGGTTTCGGCGGCGTGCGTCAGCGGGAGGCCCGAGGAGCCTACGATCACCAGATCGGTGACCTGGTCATCCGCGCCAGGGAGCGTCGACCACGCGGTGGCGACGATGAGCGAGCCCGCGCCGTCCAGGGCGAAGACGTGCATGTCCGGTGCCGGCGTGCTGCCCTGCGCGCGAACGGCGTTGATCGCCGCGAGATCCCGGGCGAGCAGCTGTCCGTCGGCGGTCACCGAGTCGCCGTAGCCGCGCCAGGCGATGACCGCGTACTCGCGGTCGGCATCCGCGAGGACAGCGGAGTCGAACAGCTGCGTCGCGTGAATCAGATTGTCCGGCACCGTGGTAGCCGTCACGTGCACGGTGTCCGGAGCCGAGACCATGGTGGACACCGAATCGGCGGTCTCGAGGTCGCCGAAGGTGACGACGCTGCGCACCTGTCCGTCCAGCGACGGCGCGTACGTCCGCAGGTTCACCGTGGGCGAGCCGGGGATATCGGCGCTGTTCGCTTCCATCTCCCGCAGGTCGAAATGCAGCTCCGACAACGCCTTCCGCAGTTTGGCGGCGCCGGGCGACAGATTCTCGCCCAAGGCCAGCAGCACGCGTCGGTCGTTGTCCATCAGGTCCCGGTTGACCTGAGCCCGCACCGGGTCGGGAATGCCGTCGGCCTGGCCGATCTTGCGCGGCGCCAGTTCGATCAGCGCCGCCCGCTCGGAGGGGTCCAGTGCGTCCCACCACTGCCGATTACGGGTTGCGAGATCGCCGGATTCGCCGAGCAGATCGGTGTAGTGCTCGGCGTGCAGCAGGATGCTCGCATCGGCGTCGGCACCCAAGCGAGACAGCGCGTTTCGGACCAGCGCCTGCTGGTCGGGTGTGCCCTCGGGCGGTGTCCACAGGGTGGGCGGAGCGCGGTCACCGTTCGCGTCCGGGTCGGTCACGCCGATCGCGAACTCCGGGTGCGCGGCCGGGTCGGCCGGGAATTCGCTGATGGGGCGCAACGGATTTCCGGCGCGATCGAAGGCGATGCCCGACATCGCCACCACGTCCGCCCCGGCCTCACCCCGCACGAACGGCCGCCAAGCGCCGTTGTTGTCGTTCAGGTCCCGCACCATGATCTGGCCGCCCCGGTTGGCCATCACATAGGCGTGCGCGCCGACACCGTTCGCGTCGGCGGCGGCATAGTGATCGACCATGATCGCGATCGACAGCGGATCGTCCGGATCCGCCAGGCGCGCGGCCACCTCGTTCCGGCTGCCGAACGGCTGCAACCGTCCCTTCGCACGCGCTTCCAGCTGCGTACCGGTGCGCCCACCCAGCCCGGGCTCATCGGTGAACGATTGCGCGACAGCGCTGCCGGTTTCCGAGATCACCGTGTCGACAGCGTCATCCGCGCAGCGCTGCTGCGTTTCCGGTTCGGCGGACCGCTCCGGAACAATCTGCGGGGCACCACTTTCCGGATCCACGAAGCCATGCTCACCGTCGGTGACCGACGGGTCGGCCGCGCCGCGCGGCACTCCCATGGCCGTGGGCCGCGTCGCTTGTTCGCCTGCCACGACGGTGGACGGCGGCACGTTCAGGTCCGCGCGGCCGGCGGCGGAGCCCGGCACGGCACCCTCGATCCGCAACTCGGCGACGATGCTGCGCACCGTCCCGCGCTGCAGGATCTCCAGTTCCGCCTGGGACATTCCCATCTGGGTCGCGACCTGCACGATCCGCTTGCCGTCGAGATAGCGCAGCTGGGCGAAGGTCTGGCCGGGATCGCCGAGTCGGCCGATCGCCACCGTCAAGGCGTCGCGGTTGTTCCGCTGGGCCGCCCGCACGATGTCCAGCGCCGCGCCGGTGGGCAGGAACACCCCGGTCGACAGGATGTCGTGCAGGGCGAGTACGGCTTCGCGGCGTGCCTGGGCGAGCGGCCTCGGCCCCATTTCGGTGCGAAGCTCCTCGAAGGACGCACCCTCCAGATACCTGCGGGTGGCGAACGTCCCCGCACGCGTGGGCAACTGCTGGATTGCCCGTTCCAACATCGCGCGCTGGTGCCGGGCGTGCGCGGACAGGTAGGCGTCCAGCACCTCCGAATCGGGGTTCCCGGTCAGCAGCAACTCGCCCAGTAGCTTGATGATCGGCCCGAGCCGCCGCTCGACCTCGACGCCGGTGGCGCCGACCTCGGACCCGATCGCGTCGGTCGAAAGCGCACCCTCCAGCACGAGCAGCGTGATCTGCCGATCGACCGGACCCAGCGTGCTCGGACCGAGCACCAGCCGCGAAACCATGTCCGGCTGGTCATGGTAAACCTGCCGGACGAAGGACAGGTCGGTCGCCGCCTCGGCGATCCACTGCGCCAAGTCGGTGACGGCCGCGCTGTTGGTCCGCAACACGGAAGCGACGTCGACGCCGACGCGTTCGGCCACTTCCGCATACGGCGCCTGGTCGATCACCCGCAGGCGCACGATCTCCTGCTGCTCCGAATCCAGTCGCATGATCAGGACCTCGACCAAATCCGGCTCGGCACCAAGCGCGGCCTCGACGAGCGCGAGCGCGTCCGTGATGTCCACCGCTTCCTGGAGCGCCGAATTCGCCTCGGGCGCTGACGGCGCCTGGTCGGGAGCCGTCGTGTCCGGCGCGGGAACCGGGGTGGTGCCGTCCATGACCGCGGGCGCCGATGGCGCCGACTCGGTGACCGGCTGGGCCGCCGCCGCAGGATGCTGTGGTGGCGCGGGCGAGACCGGAGCCGAGGATTCCAGCTCGGCCAGCGCCGCGGTGCGGCGGTTGGTGTCGTCGGCGGCGTCAACCAACGCGTCGAGTTCCAAGAAGCGCTCGGCGACCTCGGCGCTGTCCGCGTCGGCCTGGTTCATCAGGAATCGCTCGACGCGGGTCGAATCCACCTGCCCGACAGCGATACCGAGCAGTTCGGCCAGAGTCGCGGCGGCTTCATCGCGCTCGGTGCGCAACTGCGTGAGTACCCGCGAGTCCGGGCCGAGCTCGGCGGGATCGACCTCCAGTGTCTCGGCCAGATCGTCTCGGTTGGCCCTGGTCCGCTCGAGCTCGGCGCGCGCCCGCTCCGGATCGCTGGGCAGCGCTCGCGCGGTGTCGACGGAAGCCGTTGGCGCCGACTCGGCTACCGGTGCCGCGACGACGTCGGCACCGGGAATCCCAGCGAGCAGCGTGTCGGTGTCGGTGGCCCAGGCGATATTCGACGCGGTCAGCCAGTCGGACATCTGCCGATGCAGCTGGTGCAGTGCGGCGCCGGTCCGCAGCGGTTCGGAACCGAGATCGACGTCGGTGAGGCGGGCTCCGGCCGGGGTGAGCGACACCGTAACCCGACCGGGTTCACCGCGCACCGGATGCAGGTGCAGCCGCACGTCCACCCCGCCGGCGGTGGTCGTGACATCGGCGACGTTCACCCAGAAGCCGTTGCCGTAACCGGCGAACAGCGATGTCGCGGTGGCCGCGTCGCCGACCAGCAACGCGTCGACGGTCGGCCCGTTCGCACCGGTCCAGACCGCGCCCTGGTTCTCCTGGTTGAAATCGACGCCGGACAGGTCGACGCCCAACCTCGTCAGCTCGTACCGCAGCTGCGCGGTGAACTTCGGATCGGCGTTGGCGTTGGAGAACGCCTGGGTGTACGGCTCGATGCTGATCACCCGGCCGTCGACGATATGCCAGATGCCGAAGCCCGCCGGTCCGGCGCCGGGATCGCCGAGGGTGCGGAACAGTTCGTAATGCGTGGCGGCGCTCGCGGTCCTGATCTCGCCTGGCGTGGCGCCGATGATGAACCGGTCACCGGTCGCGTGGCTGTTGTACAGCTGACCGGTCTCCGCGTCGATGAACCGCCCGTCCGCGTCGACCGCCAGCCGGGTGTACACCACGCTCGCGACCGACGGCAGAACCTCCTCGAAATCGGTGTTCAGTTCGGCGATCTCGTAGGTCGGGCGGCTGGGCGCGGTGGCGGCGAGGGTGGCGTCCACCTGTGCCGGGGGCGGCGCGGCATCGGACCGCGTGGTCTCGGCGTTCCCGAGCAGGCCGTTGTAGAGGTCGGCGGCTTCCAGGACCCCGGCGTGGGTCAGCCAGTCGGTGTACAGCTCGAGCGTCTCGGGGGCGGTGTCCGGGTCGCCGGACAGGTCCCGTTGCTCCAGAACGGTTTCCAGCTCGGAGACCGGGGTGTTCAGCGCCCGTGCGAGCGCGTCGGCGAGGCGAGCGCATTCGGTGCGCAGCTCGGCCAGTCGCCGCGAATCCGCGGTCAACTCAGCAGGATCGACCGACAGCATCTCAGCCATGTCGGACAGGTTTTCGCGGGCGGCCACCAGCTGGCCATCCCGGTCCGGTTCGGCTGCCGGGCTCGGCGGGAGCATCTCGGCACACAGGTCCACGAACGCGGCCAGCTCGGACGATCCGGTCGCCGCGGCGGCGCGTCGCAGCTCGACCACGGAATCGCCGGAACTCCGTGCCGAGAAGTCGACCAGCTCGGCGACCGCCAGCAGCTCCGCCAGTTCCTGCTGCAAATGGGTATTCGTGTCTTGCAGACGCTGTCCGACCGTCGGGTCGAGCACCCCGGTGCGGAGCCCCTCGACCTGGAGTTCCTGAGTCGCGTTGTCCCACTGCATCCGGAGGCCGATCCATCGCCGCAACTCCGGCAACCGCCCTGCGTCCACCGCCCGCTGCCACGCCGCCGCATCCATGGCTCGCAGTTGTTCCTGCACCACATCCACGGCCTGCCGCAACAGCCCGGGCCGCTGCATCAGCTCCGGTTCCACACCGAGCATTGCCGCCAATTCCGCGGTTGATGCTGCCGGTGCCGGATCCGCGTGCTGCTCGGACGCATTCGTGTTCAGTTGCTGCTGGCCATCCGTCGGCGCGACAGGTGGTGCGCCCTTCATGCCGTCCCAGTAGACGCCACCCAGGACAAGCTCACCGAGGTGCGGGTTGTCACCAGCGATGCGCACCAGTCGGCTCGGCGTCGGATAACCGCTGGCCGGACCCGCGAGGTCGCGCTGAAGTTGTCGCAGGAGCAGCTGATCACGCGCCGTAGCGGTTTCGAGCAGCACCTCGATGCGTGCGGTCAGGAGGCCAACGGCCTGTTGCAGCAGCAGCGGGTTCCACTCGTAGCCGACACGAGCCCAGAAGATTCCACCGTCCGGTTCGCTTGCCGTCACCAGGACGCGGTCGGCTTGGTTGTGCAGGTACGCGGCATCCACCGCCTCGACGAAGGCCCTACCGAACCCTCGCCCCTGATACACCTCATCGAGATGCAGGTCGACGTGGTGCACGGTCACGGAGCCGTCGGACTCGAATCTGTAGGCCTCGGTCAACCCGCCGATCTCGTTGCCGGACTCGTCCACGACAGTCGCATGCACTTGAATGCCGTCAGCCAGGCGCCGCACCTCGAGGTCGGCCAGACTGTACGGGCCGTACTGCCGGGCAAGGCCACTCAGCATGCCCGCCAGCTCCACAGCACTCGCACCGTCGGCGGCGGCATCGAGCACATCGCGTAGCGAGGGCAGTGTCGGCTCTTGCGGGCTCGGCCGCGGCCCATCGGCCTCGGTGCCGCCATCGTCCCAACGCACACCCCAGTGCGCGAGCCATGAGGTGAATCGTTGGTGGAAAGCGTTCAAGACCGCGCCGGTCCGCTCCGGCTCCTGGCCCAGTTGGACATCGGTGTACCGGCCGGTCATAGTGCCGCCGTCCGAGGTGACGGTCACCGTGATCCGCCCCGGCTCGCCGCGGACCGGGTGCAGGTCCAAGGTCATCTCGAACCCGCCGGGCACCGGTGACGCGGAATGTACCGACACCCAGAAGAAGTCGCCGTAGCCGCCGAACAGGCGACTCGGCTCGTGCTGGACCATATAGGTGACGTCGGCCAGGGATGGAATCGCGGCGCCATCCGCCCAGACCACGCCTTGGTTCTCCAGCACCGTGGAGCCGCCCGGGTAGTTCCAGAAGGGCACCGTCCGCAGATCCACACCCATTCGGTGCAGCTCGAATCGAAGCTGCGCCACGAATTTCGGATCGTAGTTCGACTCGTGGAACACCAAGCTGAACGGCACGATCGAGACGAGCCGTCCGTCGACGATCTCGGCGACGCCGTAACCGCCGACGCCCTGCCCGGGATCCTCGTACGAGTCGTACGCATCCGAGTGCGTACCGTCCGGTGTAGTGCGGAAATCGCCGGGAGCAGTGCCGATCACGAACGGATCGCCGCCCTCGCTGCGCGTGTTGTACAGCCGATTGTCCGGCCCACGGAACAGGCCGTCGGAGTCGACGGTGAGCGCCACGACCGTCGCATCGCCGATCGCGTCGTGTTCGCTCGGCAGCGCCCTCTCGTACTCGGGCTTGCTCGGCGCGTCGATATCGGAGCCTCGGACGGGCGGTTCCGACTGCCGGTCGTCGGCGAGCGAGTTCGGGGTACTCGCGTCCTCCGTCGAGTGTTCTCCGACAGTCGTTTCCGCACCGCCGCCGAGATGCCCTGTGAAGACGACGCCCGCCGCCGTCAGCCAGGGCAGTACCACCGATTCGTGCGCGTCGGCCAGCGCGGTGGCGGCCCGCATCTGCCCTGCGCCAGGGTTCGGGTCCAGTTCGCCGAGATCTATCTCCGAGTACCGTGCCGTGACCCTGTTGCCGTCCACCGCGAGCAGCAGCGTCACCGTGCCGCGCCGACCACCCTGCGTGGTGAGCGCCAGAGATATCGAAAGGCCCTCGTCGGTCGTGCTGATCGCGGCGGGTCGCATGGCGAAGCCGGCCCTGTCGGCACGCAAGGCCGTGAGCGCCGAGACGCCCGCCTGTTCCAGCACCGCCCGCGGTGTCTTCGCGCCGAAGTAGACGTCGTCGGCGGGCGGTGCGGCGTTCGGGTCCGCGAACCGCGGGGACAGCAGGATGGCCTGGCCGCCCTTGTACACCGTGGCCCAGAGTGCGACGGTTTGGTCGGTGCTGCCGCCGGTGAGGTGGGCCAGCGATACCTCGGTGGTGGTGGCGGCGCCGCCGCTGGTGAGCTGAGGGGTGCCGGTGGGGGCCGGTACATGGAACCATTCGCGGCCGTCGGGGTCGACCCGGTTCAGGATGACGGGTTTCCCGTTGAGTTCGAAAGTGTGTGTGCCGTCGGCGTTCTTACCGATGTAGGTGAGGGCGGCGACGTGGCCCATGGCGCCGTGGCGGTCGGCGGTGGCGCGCTGTTCGAAGAGTTTGGCGGTGGTGCCGGGGCCGGAGTCGAGCAGGCCGCGGATGAGGCGGGCGTGGGCGGTGGAGTCGGCGTCTGCGACGAAGCCCTGCACCGGTGCGCCGTTGAGCTCGGGGACGATATCGCTCCACAGCACACCCGCCAGCGACGGCTCGAGCAGATCGGCGTCGGTGACGGTGCTGCCCTGCGCCTGGTTGACGAACCGCGCGGCGACCCGCACGCAGTCGTTGTCGTGCTGGTCGAGGTAGTACCGGGTACGCGGGAAGGCGCCGTCGCCGTCGACTTCGACGGTGACCGACAGCACCTGCTCGCCTGCCCTGCCGGTGACGCGCGCCGAGACGTGCACGCCGCCGCGGGCCAGATCGTGGTCGTTGGTCGTGAAAGACCGGGTGGCGCGGTGGACGATGTCCTTCACCTCGGCCAGCGCCTGGTCGACCTTGGCCTCGGGCCAGCCGCCCATGATGGCGCGCAGCCTGCTGTCCACCCCGTCCAGGCCCTGCACGCCGTAGTAGAGCGGGAGCGAGAACTGGCGGGTGCGCGCCGGATCGTTGACGTTCGGGTCCAGCCCGGAGGTGAAGTCGAGCGGGTCGGCGCGGCGGCCGGTGAGGCGCTGCCAGAGCGTGCGCTTGCCGGGCAGATGCGGACGGTTGGCGTCCCAGTCGTATCCCGCCGCCTTGGCGGCCGCGTGCGCCTGATGCCCGGTCGCCTTCGGATTGCGCGCCAGGAACTCCGCTTCGAACAGCGCGCCCTCGAGGGCGATGATGTCCTCGCGCACCGGGTGTCCATCGATCAACCGGTTCCACATGCGGACGACGTCGGCGATCCGGTTGACCTCGGAATTGCGCAGCAGGTAGTCGCGCGCCCGGTTCAGGTTCCGCACCACCTCGTCGGGGGTGCGGGTGGTGCCCGCGTGATCACGCAGCCAGGTCGAGCCGTCGGACCGCTTGGGCATGTGCGTGCCCTTGGGGTCGCGCACCCACGCCTTGCCAGGACCGCGCACCCAGCGCTTGGGGTCGCCGCCGGAGTAGGCGTCGGGGTTCGAGAGCGCGTTGTCGGCGATCCGCGCGAGCAGGCTGTCGTGCTCGTGCACGCGATTGTGTTCGAAGTCCGCGTAGGCGGCGTCGGTCTCCTGCTGAATCCGCTGGCGCGCGAGGTCGTTTGCGCGCCAGTCGGCGGCCAGGCTTTCCGGGATGTCTACGCTCTCGCCGGTGAACGGATAGACCACCGTGCCGTCCAGCCGCCGCTGCTCGGAGTTCAGCGCGACCGGCGCCAGGTCGTCGCGGTGCAGCGACTGCGGGTCGGGCTGGCCGTCGTCGAACCAGGCGTAGGTGCGGGTGCCACGCACCACCGGGACCAGGTGGATCCACTTGCCGTCGCGCACGGCCGGAATCCATTGCGTCACACCGGCCATGGCCTGAGCGACATGCGGATGCCGGTTCACGAAGTCCACCGACAGCGGCAGTTGGATCGACTGTCCGTGCGCGGTGTCGGCGGGCAGCCACTGGGTGGTGCGCAGGATGGTCTGGCCGATCCACGGACGGTTCTGGATGAAGTTCTTCGCCCACGGATGGGTCGGAATCCGTTGGAGGATGCCGATGATCAGGATGCGGGCGTGGAACAGGTTGAGGCCGACATCCGAACTCCACGCGTTCACGCCCTCGGGGACGTTGTAGATCGTCGGTGAGAACGGCGGATTCTGCGGGAACAGGAACCCTGGAACCTCACCGGCCTCGAACTCGTGCAGCCCGGCCATGATCTTGTCGAAGGTCGGCACCATCGACACCTTGAACAGGAACGGCGGCTGCGGGTCGGTCCACTTCTCCTTCTCCCACTTACGCGGGTGCTTGGCCGGATCCCAGGAACCGGCACGCGCGGTGAGTTCGGCGTCGGTGGACGGCAAGGCCACCGACTGCTGGTAGGCGCCGTCGGCGTCGACTTCGATCCGACGGAACCGCACGTTCACCGGGATGACCGACGAATTCGCCATGCTCAGTCGCAGATTCAGGTCGGTCTGCGGCGGCAGCGCCGCGTGCAGGGCTTGGCGGTAGCTGTTGACATCGGTGTCGGTGCCGACGACAACCGTCTCGGTGTCGATCGCCGTCGGGCTGAGCGACGGCCGGACACCGACGCGCTCGGAGACCGGCAGCATCCCGAGGTCGTTCAGCGCGTCGAGCGCGGCCCGCCGCTCGGCGATCCGCTTGTCGAGGTATTCGGTGAGCTGGTTCTGTTCGGCTTCCAGCTGCCGGATCTGGTCGATCAGTGCGCGCAGCTGCTGGACCTGCTGGGCGCCCGGCTCCAGCGGACCCTGGTAGTCAGGGTTCAGCTGGTTGTCGTCGACGATCTGGAAGACCTCGGCCAGGGCGTTGCGCGACCTGGTGCCCGCCAGGATCTCCTGGGTGAGCGCGGCGCGCAGCTCGATCAGCGGACCCGGTGGGGTCTTCTCGTGCAGCACCGTCTGCGTGGCTTCCAGCTGCGCGAGCGCGTGCACCGCGTCCCGCAGTTTCAGCCGCAGCACGGCCAGATCGGCCTGCTTGGCGCGCGAAGATGCCCGGGTGTCGACAGGTTCCGCTTCCAGATCGCGGATGGCCTGCCGCAGCGTCCGCACCGCGGTCTGGCCGCGGGCGATCTGCTGATCGAGAGTGCGGTCGAGCTGCTGGGCGTGGTCGACCCGATCGCGGAGCTCGAACGCCGCGGTGAGGTTGTCGACCAGCTCCAGATCCCTACGGAACTGGGCACTTTCGGTCTCGCCGCCCAGTTCGCCGTCCAGCTGCGCCTGCAAGGCGGCGACCTGCGTCCCCAGCTCCGCGAGCCGCGCCCGCGTCTGCGCCTCGGTCTGGTTCAGCGCGTCCTCGTGCGCCCGCACCGCGGCGACGCGGGCCGCTTCGGCCTCCGCCTTGGCGAGTTCCGCTGTCTCGGTGAACTGTTCGGCTTGCGTCGACAGAACCTGCGCGTCCCCGGGACGACCAGCCTCGATCGCCTCCAGCGACTGCGCTACCAAGCGCATGGATTCCGCGCGCGCCGCGGTCTCGCGGGCCAGGGCGTCGGACATCTCGGCGCGCAACGCGGCGATCCGCGCGGGCGGCGGCGCGTGCGCGGGCGGTTGCCGGTGCGCGGGGACCGGCGAGTTCTGGTCCGGCGTCTGGCCGATTCGCAGCTCGGCGTCGGGCTGCGCGGCAGTGCGATCGCCGACGTTCTCGACGACTTCGCCCTCGTGCCAGACCACCGCCCAGGTGCTGCCGGTTTCCTCAGGCGTGCCATGGGTCAGGTCCAGCAGCGTGACGGTGTCACCAGCCCGAGTGGTGAACCAGGCAACGCCGTGATCGTCGGTGCGCTGGTAGGTGACCGGGACGCCGTCCACCTCGAAGTTGTTCTCGCCCAAATACTTCACCGTGTAGGAGTGCGCGCCCACGCCGTGGCGATCCTCGGTCGTGCGCTGATCGAGCACCCAGGCGATCGACCCGGGCCCGGCGCGATGCATCAGACCGTCGATCAGGTTGGCGTGCGCCGACATGCCGGGGTGATCGAAGCCCTCGGCCACGGCGCCGTGCAAGCTCGCCTGCGCATCGGACCACGAGGTGCCCGACAGGTTGTCGGGATCCAGGGCGGGCACGGTGACGACGTTCGGCCGCTCCGGCGTGTTCTGGTCGTCGGCCACCCGCGTCATCGAATCCACGAAGCAGGTGTTGATGCCGGTGTTGTACTCGCTGAGCGCCGGGTTCACGAGTACCCGCAGCGCGGGGTAGTCCCGGCCGAGCAGCGGCAGCAGGAAACCACCGAGGCGCATGGCGATATTGGAGCCCGAGCTGTGGCCCTTCGTCGGAATCTCGCGCTCGTCGAAGGACTGCTGGAGCTGTTCGATCGGTTCGACAGCCTGGCCGTCCGGCTTGATCCCGACGAAGCCGGGGCACACGCCGTTGCGGGTGTCGCGGCGAATCTCCATGGTTTCGCCGGTGATTCGCACCTTGGTGATCTTCTGGTTCGGGATGTCGAACTCGATGGCGAACTGCGGTGGGTTCCGCGGCGCGGTGAACTTGCCCAGAGTGCTGAAGGTGACACCGGCCATCACGCTGAACTGGCTGGTGAACTGGAACAAGGCGTGCTGAATGCTCGCCCACGACCAGCCCGCGATCACGTCCGCGTGCTCGGACAGACTCGTCAGGAACCCGCGCAACACCAGCGCGATGCTCTCCATGTTGGTCGCCGCGCTGAGCACCGTCTTGTCGCCCTGCGCGTTGTACACACCGACCGAATGCGCGGGCAGATCCAGCTCTTCGCGCCGATTCGGCGGGATCGCCTCCAGCAGCGGTTTGCGGTCGGCGGACCGTTCCTCCTTGATCGCGGCGAGCTCCGCCCACACCGGATCGGACATCAGCGGCCAGGTCGCGGTCAGATGCTCGACCGCGGCCTGCATGAACGCGTGCATTCCGGAATCGCGCGGGTAGCCGTCCTGGCCGACCATCACGTAGTCGTCGCGCAGGGTGGAGGCGTAGTAGTCCGGCTCGGTGGCCGTGTAGTCGCCACGCACCGCGACGGCGATTCGCTCCGGATGCGCCATCATCTGCTGCAACGCGGTCTGGGTCAGCTTGTATTGCAGCACACCGGAGGCGATCGACCGCTCCAGCGAATACCGCAGGTACGCGAGCTCTTGCGGTGGGAAGACGTCCCGGATGAGTCGCTGCGGCCCGTTCACCTTCTCCGGCGCGTTCGACACCAGGAACCGCTCGCCGATCTCGGCGATGATCTCCCGCGCCCGGCTCGGATCCGCCAGCACCGCCGACTGTCCCTCGACCATCAGCTCACGGATCACCGACACCGCGGTACGTGGCATCTCCGAGGACAGAATCCACCCCTCCGGTGGCGCCTGCCGCTCGGGTTCAGCCGGAGCCTCGTCGTTGTCCTGCGCGGTGTCGGACTGCTCCGTGTCCCGCGAATCACCGGCTCGGTCGGCCGGATTCGAGCCGATGTAGGCGTTGTCGCCGGGGCGTGGGGCGTTCACGTCGCCGGTGTCGAGGACGATCGCCTGCTTGTTCCGGTAGGCGGTGGCCCACAGGGCGACCGTGCCCTCGCGAGTGCCGCCCGCGAGATCGGCAAGAGAGACCTGCTGGGGCCTGCCGCTGGGCAGGGCCGTCGCCGGGGCGTCGAAGTATTCGCGGCCGTTCTCGACCCGGTTCAGCGTGACCCGCTCGCCGTTGAGTTCGAAGACGTGCCTGCCGTTTTCCTCGCCGACGTAGTGCAGCGACATGGCGTGGCCGATGGCGCCGTGCCGGTCCGGGGTGCCGCGCTGTTCGATGACGAAGGCGGTGGTGCCGGGGCCCGCGTCGATCAGGCCCTGAACCAGGCGGGCGTGGCCGCTGACCTGGGCGGTGGTGGCGAAACCCTGGAGCGGCGCGCCGTTGAGCGCCGGGACCAGGTCACCGAACCGCACACCGGCCAGCGTCGAGGGCGCAAGCAGATCCGCATCGGTGACGACACCGCCCTGAGCGGCGTTGACGTGCTCGCCCGCCAGCTGCACGCAGTTGTTGTCGTGCTCGTCGAGCAGGTAGCGCTGCGGGCCGAGGGTGCCGTCGCCGTCGGAGACGATCCTCACCTCGAGCACGCCGAGGCCGGGTTCGCCGATCACCCGCGCCGAAACGTGCACGCCGCCGCGGGCGATGCCGTGATCACCGTGGTGGGACTGCGTCGCAAGGGCGACGAGATCGGTCACCTCGTCCAGTGCCGTCTCGACCTTCGCGGCGGGCCAACCGGACATGATGGCGGCCAACTGATCTCGGATATGGCCGAGCCCCTGCACGCCGTAGTACAGCGTGCTGCCGAACCGGCGGGTGCGCGCCGGATCGTTGGCCATCGGGTCGATCTCGGAGGTGAACCCGAGCGGTGTCGGGCGCGCACCGGTCAGGCGTTGCCAGAGGGTGCGCTTGCGCGGGTGCCTCGGGCGCTGATCCCAGTCGTAGCCAGCGGCTTTCGCCGCCGCCGTCGCCTGCTGCACGGTGGCGCCGGGGTTTTGCGCGAGGAACTCGATCGAGGCGAGCGCGGCCTCGATCCCGACGATGTCCTCGCGCACCGCCTGGTTGGACAGCAACCGCTGCCACATGGCGGCGATGTCGTTGTTCTGCGGGATCTCGGTGTTGCGCAACAGGTAGTCGCGCACCTGGCGCAGCGTCTCGATGACGTCGTCGCGGGAACGCGGGTTGCCCGCATGGTCTTTGAGCCACGTCGAGCCGTCGCCGTGCTTCGGCATGGTCGAACCGTCGGGGTCGCGCACCCAGGCATTGCCCTTGCCGCGCACCCAGCGCTTCGGGTCGCCGCCGGAGTAACGATCCGGATCAGCGAGGGCGTGGTCGGCGATCCGCGCCAAGTTGCTGTCGGCCTCGAAGACCCGGTTGTGCTCGAATCCCTCGTAGGCGGCCTCGGTCCGTTCCCTGAGCTCGGCCCGCTCGGCTTCGTTGTCGGCCCAGCGCTGCCGCAGCGCCTCTGGAATCTCGACGCTCTCGCCGGTGTAGGGCAGCGCGTGCGAGCCATCGAGGCGCGCCTGCTCCGAATTTCGTTGCGGCGTGGCGAGTTCCGGGTTGGACAGCGGCTGCGGATCGGGCTGGCTGGTGTCCAGCCAACCGTAGGTGCGAGTGCCGCGCACCATCGGAACCAGCTGGATCCAACGACCGTCGCGCACCGCCGGAATCCATTGCGCCACATCGGCCATGGCCCAGGCCAACGCCGGATGCCGCTTGGCGAAGTCGGCCGAGAGCGGCAGTTCGATCGACTTGCCGTGCGCGGTGTTCGCGGGCAGCCACCGGGTTGCCGACAGGACGAACTTGCCGATCCATGGCCGGTTTTGGATGAGATTCTTCGTCCACGGATGGCCCGGAATCCGGTCCAGGACGCCCAGCGCGAGGATGCGCAGGTGGAACAGGTTGAGGCCGACGTCCGAGGTCCATGCGTTCACGCCCTCGGGCACGGCGTAGATCGTCTTCGAGAACGGCAAGGTCTGTGGGAACAGGAACGCCGGAACCTCACCCGGCTCGAACTCGTGCAACCCCGCCATGATCTTGTCGAAGGTCGGCACCATCGACACCTTGAACAAGAACGGCGGCTGCGGCTCGGTCCACTTCTCCTTCTCCCACTTACGCGGGTGCTTGCGCGGCTCCCAGGCGCCCGCGCGCTGGGTCAGCTCGGCATCGGTGGACGGCAGATCGACGGTGCTCGCGTAGTGGCCGTGCGCGTCGCGCTCTACCCGAGTGAACCGCACGGTCAGCGGCGTGGTGTCCGACTTCGCCATGCCAAGCAGCAGATTCAGATCGGTTCGCGCCGACAGTGTCGCTTGCAGCGCCTGCCGGTAGCCGTTGACGTCGGTGTCGGCGCCGACGACCACGATCTCGCTGTCCCCGAACAGTCCGGTGGGCTGCGCGGCGGGCCGCACGCCGACCCGCTCCGAGATCGGCAGCAGGCCGAGGTCGTTCATCGCGTCCAGCGCGGCGGGCCGCACGCCGACCCGCTCCGAGATCGGCAGCAGGCCGAGGTCGTTCATCGCGTCCAGCGCGGCCTGCCGCTCGGCGAGCTTGCTCCGTTGCGTCTCCGCGTCGGCGAGCTGCTTGGCGACCTCGCGCAACTGCTGCACGAGCTCGGCCCCGGGTTCCCGCGGTCCCGGGTACCGCGGGTTCAGGTGGTCGATATCGCTGATCTGGAAGACCTGGGCGAGCGCGGCCCGCGCGTTGGTCGCGGAGATGATCTCCGTGGTCAGGCCGGACTTCAGCAGGGTCAGATCGCCCGGCGGCAGCTTTTGCCGCAGCAGTTCCAGCGCACTCTCCACCTCGCTGAGCGCGTGTGTCGCCTGCCGCAGTTTCGCGCGGGCGGCGGCCAGATCCTGGTTCCTGGCCTGCTCCGCTTCCGGGGTGTCGACGGTGTCGGCCTCGAGCTGCGCGATACCGGCACGCAGCTTGTGCCGCAACGCTTTACCGCGTTCGATCTGCTCTTCCAGCGTCCGCTGGACCCGCTCGGCGGTCTCGATGCGGTCCCGCAGCTGGAACGCGGCCTCGAGGTTGTCCACGAGGTCGATATCGGAGCGGAATCGCGCGATCTCGGCGTCGCCGCCCAGCTGAGCGGCCAGCTGAGCCTCGAGTGCGTCGATCCGGGCTTGCAGGTCGCTGCCTTGCTGCGTGATCGAGCTCTGCCACACCTCGACCGCCGCGGCGCGCGCGGCCTCGGCCGCACCGGTTCGCGCGACGCGCTGCTCGATCTCGGCGGCCAAGCTACCAGCCAGCTCGCGATCCCCGGCGTTCTGCGCGGCCACGGCCTGCCGCCGCAGGTCCGCGATCTCGGCGCGCAGGTCGGCTTCGCCCGCCACCGCGGCGGCCATCTCGGCGCGCAACCGGGCCACCTCGGTCGCCGGGCTCGGCGGCGCGTTGGCCGGTGGCTGCCGATGCGCGGGCACCGGGGCGTTCGGGTCCGGCGTCTGGCCGATGGCGAGATCGGCGGCGGGTGGTGCGGCGGTGAGGTCGCCGAAGTTCGCCACCTGCCGCCCGGCCTTCCATGCCACGGCCCAGGTGGCTTTTGTCTCGTAGCGGCTACCGCCGGTGAGATCGGCCAGCGAGACCCGGGTGCCGTCCGGGGCGACGAACCATTCCAGGTTGCTGCGCTTGGAGCCGACCTCGTCATAGGTGACGCGGCGGCCGTCGATCTCGAACTGATTGCCGCCCAGGTACTTCACGGTGTAGGAGTGCGCGCCGACACCGTGCGCGTCGGGGGTCCAGCGCTCGTCCAGCACCCAGGCCATGGCGCCGGGGCCGCCCTGGTCGCGCAGCGCCTGGATCAGTTTGGCGTGGCCGCGGGCGTCGCTGTTGTCGAAACCGCCCGGCTGGGCGCCGCGCAGCAGCGGCTGCACGTCCCGCCAGTGGCGGCCGGACAGGTTGTTCGGCAACGGGATCGGGACATCGACGATGTCGCCCTGGTCCGCGAGGACACGGCTGAGCGAATCGGAGACACAGGTGTTGATTGCGGCGGGACCGGCGGGATCGATCTCGCTGGTGTAGTAGGTCACCAGTGCTGTCAGCGCGTCGATCTCGGCAGCGGTCCGGCGCACCTCGGCCCGCAGCCGCTGGTGCAGCGCGGTCAATGTGCCGGAATCGCGGACGAACAGGTCGGCGAACTTCTCGGTCTTGAACTTGCCGAAGGCCGCCTTGTACTGCGCGTCGGTGGTGTTGTAGATGTCGGCGCCGTGCAGCCGCACCCAATCCTGGTCCGGCACCGGCACTCCCGGCACGGCGGTGGGACCGGCCAGTCGCAGCTGCGCGAGCAGCAGATCGACGTCCGCGATGAGCGAGGCCAGGTGCGCGGGGGCGTCGGCCAGGTTGATCGGGGCGATGTCGTCGGCCACCCGCGGATCCCGGGTGAACAGTTCCTGGTCGGCTTCCAGCTTCGTCAGGAGCGCGTCGATCTCCTTGGCCAGCTTGGGTTTGGCGGTCTTCAGCGCCTCCAGTGTCGCCTTCGGGTCGGTCGCCAGGTCGGCTCGGCTGAGCTCCAGCTTGTTCAGTGCGGTGTCGAGCTGGTGGTAGGCGTCGAGGGCGTGCAGGGTGCTCGCGTACTCGACCAGTGCCTCGATCTGAGCGGCGCGCACCTCGTTGTCGAAACGCAGCCGCTCCAGGGTGGCGTCGATCTGGCTCGGAGTCAGATCGACGCGGCCGATCGGCAGGCGGCCGACCAATTCCGTGATGGCGGCCTCGATTTCGCCGCGCGACATTCGGGACATGTCCAGCGCCGGGCCGCTCGGCTCCGCCTGCGCCGGATCGGTGACCGTCTGCCAGGGGCCGCCCTGGTAGCGAACCATCGTGACGGTCAGGTTCCGGCCGTCGAAGTCTTCCGAGATATGCCGCACCGCAGGGGAATCCACCGCCGAGGTGGCGACCCGCCAGGTGCCGCCGACCTCGCGCGGCCACGCGACGCGGTACTCGACCTCGAGGGTGCCCGCGTTGATCAGCTCGACCAGTTCGGAATTCGCCGGGTCGGCGAGTGCCTTCGCCAGTGCCGCGTCGTGATTCATGGCGTTGTCGATGACGACCAACTTCATCGGCGACCCGACAAGCCCGATGCCAGGATGATCGGCCGGATCGATCAGGAAGCCGCCGCTGACTCGAATCCATTCGCTGCCCGCGATATCCGCCATCACCTCGGCGTGCTGGCCGAAATTGTCGTCGGCGTCGAGCACCTGCTCGGCCTGCCGATGGAACGCGGTGACCGCGTCCTGGAGGTCGGTGAGCCGGGTCCGCAACTCCGTCAGCACATTCGGGCTCTCGGGGTCGATGCCGAGAATGTGCGCGCGGTGGTGCAGCTCGGTGCGGATGTGGTGGCGGCGCAGGGCTTCCTCGAAGAACCTGCGGCCCGCGGGCGTGTCGCGGTGCGACAGGTCCCACCACTGACGGCCGCCTTGCATGTTGTTGTTGACGCCGGTCCAGCCCATGACGGTCGCGCGACCGTTACTGGCCGCATCGACCTCGCGCCCGTATCGCTCCAGCGGGCTCGGACGGTTGATGACCGCGGCGGGAAGCAGATGCGACAGGTCGATATCGGGCAGGAAGGGGATGTCCGCGTTCTCCGCGTCGTACCGGGCAAGCGCCGCCTCGAACGCCTTGGCCGAAACCGCTTCGCGGGTCAGCAGATATCGCGCCTGCGCTACGGCGGCACGCACCGACTCCGGGCTCAGGTCCGGCAGTTCGATGCCGAGCGGGCCCGCGAGCGCCAGCAGCGCCCGCGCCCGCGCGTCCAGCTCCTGCGCGGCCTGCTGGACCTCCCGACCCCATTCGGCGAGCTCGTCGTGAGCCAACGCCGAAGGATCGTGTTCGGCGTCGGCGGGTACCGGCAGCTCGAGCGATGCGTCGACGCCGGGCGCGGGCGGAGCCGCCGAAAGTGCCGGTGGCACAGCGGGTCCCGCGAGGAAGCGATCGGCGAGTCCGAGACGGCGGAGTTCGGCCTCGCTCTCGCGGATCTTCCGCGGGTCGGCGTCCTCGCGGGCGTAGTCGTAGACATCGCCGGTGCGCGAGACGGGCCCGTGCGATTCCGCGGAAGTGATCTGATTGAGCAGGAAGGCCTTGATCTTCGGCCAGTTGCGCTTGAGGTTGACCACCTCGCGGGCGGTGAACGCGGGGTTGGCCTCGAAGTTGCCCCAGAAGTCGCTGTCGGCCAGTTGGCCGAAATTCTGCACCGTGAACGACTGGCCGAGCGGCACGATCTCCGACGGCGGATGCTGCGGGTTGACCACACCCTGCCGGTCCCGCAGGGTCTGGAGCACACCAGGATCGGCCCCTGCGGCCTTGGCGATCGCGGCGGTGCGCACCTCCGGTGCGGGCAGGCGGGTGGCCGGTTCGACCCGCCAGCCGCCGGAACCGTCCGGTGTCAGCCGAACCGGGATTCGTTCGCCGCCGACCTCCAGGTCGATCCGCACCGGGCCGCCCGGTGTCCGGCCCGCTCGCAGCACCTGGGTGACATCGGCCAGATCCGCGACCGCCGTGGCGCGGGCCAGCGTTTCCGACCGCAGCCGCTCCAGGGTCTCTGTCAGGTTCGCAGGCGCCAGGCCGTTGTTCGGTATCGCGAGCAGGTCGGCCCAGACCTCGACGATCTTGCCGATCTCGGTCCGCTGGTCCGGGTCGAGCGCGAGGTCGCGTCGGCCCATGGCGGTGGCCAGTGCTTCGATCGCGCCCGCGCGCAACAGGATTCGATAGCGCTCCTGCGCGATGGTGCTCGCGAGATTCGCCGGATCGCGCTGCTGGGTCGTGAGATTCAGCTGGTCCGCGAGCGACTGCTGAGCCTGCGCCATGGTGAGCGGGCGCGGCGGGTCGGAGGGATCGGGCGGCGAGACCAGCGGGCCCGCGACGGCATCCGGGTTGGTGAGCGGAATCGGCGGCGCGGGCTGGGTTTCCGGCGGCTGCCCGATCGACCGCTGGAACGCCTCGGCCGCGTCGCGCTGGGCGAGGAACTCGGCATCGGACGGGTCGGACGGGTAGCGCCAGTAGTGCTCGCCGGGGAACTGCTCGTCCGCCGTGAGGGTGTCGAAGTTCGTCGGGAACAGCATGTGCTGGTCGGCAAGGCCGTCCGGCGAAGCGTCCAGGAAGCGCCGAGCCAGCGCCATCTGTGCCATGTCCTGAAGGGCGGACTGCGGATCCGGTAGTACACCGAGCGTTTCCGCGAGTCCGAGGCGTCCGGCGAGGTCTCGCGCGTAGGCCAGGTGCGCAGCGGAAGGCTCGGCCCCGGACTCCGGTTCCGTACGCAGGCTCGGTGTTTCGCCGAAGAACCTGGCCGCCTGATGGACCGGGTCCTCGGGCCGCCGCGGCGCGGGCGGATCCTGGCCGAAGCGCAGCTCGGCCTCCGGCATCGGCCCCTCGTCGCCGAGGCCGGGGACGTGCGCGTCGTTCTGGAAGATGCTCGCCCAAGTGGCGGCGGTCTCCGCCGGTGTGCCACCGGTCAATTCGGCCAGCGACAGCGGATCGGTGCCGCCATCGGGTCCGAGGTCGAACAGCTGTTCCTGGCCGTTGGCATCGATATCCGCAAGCAGAACCCGCCGGCCGTCCACGTCGAAGACGTCGCGGCCCAGGTAGGTCACGGTGTAGACGTGGCCGCCGACGCCGTAGTCGTCGACGGTGGTCCGCTGGTCGATCACCACCGCCGAGGCGCCCGGGCCCTGCGCACGCAAGGTGGTCAGCAGGCGGGCATGCGCGCCGCCCTCCTCCCCCGGCAGGAACGGCTCGGGCTGTGCGGCGCGGAAGTGGTCCGACAGATCGGCCCACGGCACACCGCCGATCCGGCCGGGGTCGACGGCGAACCCGCCGAGCACGTTCGGGTGCCGCACGGCAAGCTGATCGAAAGCCCTTGGTACACAGTGGTTGATCGGTGTTCCGCCGGTGGGCAGACGGTAGTACGTCTCGGCCAGCGCGGCCAGGGCGGCGAGATCGGTGGCGTCCCGGCGCACATCGGCCCGCAACTCCGCCAGCGCCTCGGCGATCTGCTCCGGCGTGCGCAGCGCGGCCGCGTCGAGCCTGCCCGCACGGAAGTTCTTGTAGATCGACTCCAGCTCGGCCGGGGTCGCGGTATCCAGATCGACGCCGAGCAGGTGCATCCAGTCGGCGTCCGGGTCCGGGATGCCGGGTACCTCGCCGGGCAGCGTCTGGCCGTGCCTGGCCAGCGCAAGGAAGTCCGCGAGATCGTCGACGAGCAATCCCACCTGGTCGTGGGTGCCGTGCCGCATCGGCAGGCCGCCGGGCCGCAGCCGATCTCGCGCGTCGTAGAGGTTCGGATCGAAATCGACCAGGTCGGGGTCCCGGCTCAGCAGCTTGGCCAGCGCGTCGAGCTTCGCCGCCCGTTCGGGATGCCGCTGCTTCAGCTCCTCGATCGCGTCGAGCGGGCGCCCGCGCAGCTCGGACCGGTTCACCCTGGCTTCGTGCAGCGCGCGCTCGAAGGCGTTGAAGCGGGCCACATCCGCGTGCAACCGGGCCAGATCGGCCATGGCCTCGATCCGCACCGCGCGCAGCCGGTTCGCGGCGCGCGCCGCGTCGAGGGTGTCCTCGACTCGGTCCGGGGCCAGATCGGCCAGCTGCACGCCCTGCCGGGCCGCCGCGTCCTCGACGCGGGCCACCAGCTCCGCGGTCGACAGCGTGGCGGGGTCGGGCACCGGAATTTCGTTGTCCGGCAGCGTGAGCGCGCTTTGGCCGGGGACGACGCGCCACGGGCTTTCGTCGTTGTCGCGGACCATGGTGAGCTCGAGCCCGAGACCGTCAACGGCGCCGGAGAAATGCCTGACCTGCGGCGCGTCCACCTCGGCCACATGGATGACACCGGTGCGGTCCGCCCAGGCGACCCGGTACTCGAGCTCCAGCTCGCCCTGGGTCAGCATCTGCGCGATATCGGTATTGCGCGGGTCGGCGAGCGCGTTGGCCAGCTGCTGGTCGTGATCGCCGCCGTCGTTGATCACCACCAGGCGCTGCGGATCGCCGTCCAACAGGCCGATACCCGGCGCATTGTCCGGATCGAGCAGGTCGCCGCCCTGATCGAGCAACCACCGGTGCCCCGCGGCGGCCGACATCTCCTCGGCGATCCTGGCGAACTCGGTGTCGGCATCGGTGTAGGCGGCCGCGAGTTGCGCGAATCGCGTTGCCTCTCGCGCCAATTCGGCGGCGCGATCGTGCAGCGCGGTCAGCGCGCGTGCGACATCGGCCGGGCTGTGCTTTGCCGGATCGACATCGAGCAGGTTGGCCCAGGTGCCCAGTTCGGCGCGCACTTGTTCGCGCTGCATCGCCTCCCGGAAAGCCTCGCGGGCCTCCGCGCTCGGGTTGCCCTCCGGATCCCACCAGAGCTTCAGCCGCGTCGGATTGTTGTTGACGCCACTGGCTTCGGAGTCCGCACCGGGCAGACCGGCCGCACGGGACTGCTCGCGCATATAGCGCTCGAGCGGATCGGGGCGCGTGTCGTTGGTCGGCAGATAGCGCAGGCGCTCGTTCTCGTTGTGGAACCGCGTGGCCGCCTGCGCGTACGCGGCGGCCGCCGCGGCCTGCCGCATCGCGCGGTAGTTCGCCTCGCCGACCGCGGCGCGGACCGCATCGGGGCTGAGGTCGGTCAGCGACAGCGACAGCGCGTCCGCGCCCTCGTAGAGCGCGATACCGGCGGCATTGCGGGCGGCGATGACGTCGCCGAGTTCCGCGCCTCGGCGAGCCAGATCCGGATCGGGCGCCGGGCCTTGCGGTTCCGCGTCCGGAACCGGCGGCACCACGTCCGCATCGATACCGGCGCGCTGGTCGGGCGCGACCGGATCCGCCGCCCGCGGAGCACCGATCCGGGGACTGGCCGAGTAGTTGCCGGTGATCAGGGCCCAGAAGGCCTCGCGGCCCTTCCACAGCTTCGACGCCTGCAACGCGAAGAACGCCGGATCCCAGTTGAATCCGCTGACTTCGGCCGCCGCGTCGCCGGACAGCAACTCGATCTCCGCGCCGAACGCGTTGTAGAGATCGCTGTTGTTCTCCGAACCGAGCGCGTACTGGATCGGCCTGCCGGTGCCGTGGCTGCCGAGGTGGGTGCGCAGGAACTTCATCGCCCGCTTCCACCGGGTCTGCGGTTGCGCAGTGGGATCGCTCGACGAGTCCGGCTCCGGCACCGGCGGCGGCGCAAGCGGCTCGGCGGGCCGCACCCGCCATCCGCCGGAACCGTCCGCGGTCAGCAGCACCGGCACCCGCTGACCGTCCACCACCACCGTGTACCTGCGGGTCTCGCCCTCGGCCACCTGGGTGGCCCGGCCCTTGACCGCGTGCACCTCCTGGGCGACATCGGCCAGATCGTTCAGTGCGACGGCACGGGCGAGCACGTTGTCGCGCAGCCGCTCCAGCGTCGTGTCGACCTGCCCCTCAGCCAGGTCGCTTTCCGAGAGCTGGAGCAGATTCGCCCACTGGTCGACGATCTTGGTGAGATCCGCCCGCTGGTTCGGGTCTACGGCGGCATCCAGCCGGGCCTTGGCGTACGCGAGCGACTCGACAGCGCCCGCCAGCAACATCGTCCGATACCGCTGTTCCGCAATGGTTTCCGCGAGATTCGCCCGGGTCACCTGATCGGCGTTCATGCCGAGCTGACGCAGCAGCTGCGCCTGCGCCGACTCCGGCGCGAGCGGATGCGGGGCCCGGGAATCTGGCCGGGCGGGCGCGGGCCCCAGCGCGGGTGCGATCGCGTCCGGCACCGCGATCGGCATGGTGGGAGCCGGGGTGGCGGGATCGACAACCGGCAGGGCGTGGGCTTCGTCGCGCTGCGCGGCGAAATTCGGGTCGCTCGGATCCGGCGAGTAGTTCCAGTACCGCTCGCCCAGATGCTGCTCATCGATGCTCAAAGGAGCGAAATCGGCCGAGCCCATGAGCTCGTTCATGCGTCCCGTCACCGGGGTCGGGTCGAGGAATCCACGCGCCCAAGCCATTTGAGCCAGATCCGCGAGAATCCGGCGCGCGTCCGCGAAGCCCGACAGCGAGTCGCCGAGGCCGAGTGCCTGCGAGAGGCGGGTCAGGCGGTCGCGGTCGGCGTCGGTCAGCGGGGGCAGGTTGCCGGTGGGCGCCGGGCTGGTCGCGCGGGCCGGGACGGTCTGCGGATCGGGCGCCGGTTCGGAGGTCTGCTGCGCCTCGGGGTCGGGCTGCGAATCCGGGTCGGGCGTTTGCCGCGCCTCGGAATCAGGCTGCGCGCCTGGATCCGGAGCCTGCTGCGCGTTCGGATCGGGCTGTGCACCCGGGTCCGGGGTCTGCTGCGAATCCGGCTCCGGCGCGGGCTGGTTGGCGGCGCTCTCTTCGTCGCGCCTACGCTGCTCCTCCTGCTGGCGCTGTTCGTCCAGGAAGCGCCGGAGGTCGCGCATCGGATCCCGGCGACCCTGCCCATCGCCGACCCGCGGCAGGTTCCGATCGTCGTCGTCATGGTCCTGGGTGGCGGCACCCAACGCGAGCGGGCGCACCACCAGCGGGCGCACGGAGTCGCCGTTCGCGTCGTAGACCATGACCCAGGTCTTCTTCGCGTCCGGCAGACTGTCGGGGTCGAACTCGACCGGACCGTCCGGATGCTTGTACGGGTCGTCGACCATGATCTTGCCGGTCTCGGCGTCGTAGTACATGACGTACGCGTGCGCCCCGACACCGTGCTCATCGACCGTGTGGTTCTGGTCGATGACGATGGCCGTCGCCTTGCCCTTCATGAAGCCGAGCGCCTCGGCGATCGCCTTGTGCGGCGACTTGCGCTTGCCGACCTTGACCTCGGTCACCTGGGAATCGGCGTGCTCTTCGAGCCGGCGCATGGACACACCGTCCAAGCCGACGTCGGTCAGCACGGTGATGTCCGGGTTACCGGTACGCTGGCGCGCCCCGTACAGCGCCTGCTCGGAGCACCCGTTCTTGCGCGGCGGGGGCCGATCGGTGTCCAGGAACGACTCGTTGTCGGGCGCTTGGAATTCGGTGCTGCCCGCGGCGATGTTCTCCAGCCGGTACATGCGGTCGACCGGCACGCCGTTGTTCGGCGGCTTCGGACCGTCCGGGGCGTCGAACTGGCGGAACAGGCCGGTGGCGCGATCCTGGATGTGCACTCGAACGTCGTCGCCGAAGTGCTTCTTCCTGATCATCGGATCGTCTGCTTGGCCGGAGAAGCCGATGAGCACGACGTCGTCGACCAAACGCGCCAAACGCCCCTTGTGGCCGGACGATTCGACGACGTCGACGCCGTAGCCGCGCGCGATGATCTTGTTCGAGACCGCGATCTCGGGTTGCCCCTGCGCCACCCGCCCTTCGTTGAGGGCTGCACGCGTCGCGCTGAAGGCGGCCAGATCCTGGGCGAGCAGCTTGCCACCCTGGCGGGCATGCCAGGTGGTCATGGACTGGGCCTTGTTCGGCGTGCCATAACCGACCCACGCGATCGATGCCGCCGACTCGCCGGGGCTCAGTCGACCGGCGGTCGCCCGGTACTGGGCGGCCATCTCGTTCACGGTGCCGCCGATGTTGGCCAGCGACGCGTCACGGCCGGGGACGTGCCAGGACAACAGGGTCGCGGTGTCGACGTCGCCCATGGCGATGGCCGCCCGGCCGCTGCCGTTGAACGCGGTGGAGTCGAAGGCCATGACGTAGACCGGCGTATTCGGCGCGACGGTTCGGGCCACCGCCTGCGCCGTCGCGATCGCCTCTCGGGTGCGCAGCAGGTTGACCAGCTGCGTGTGCGAGGCGGAGTCCAGTTTGCTCTGCCGAATCAGGCTGTCGAGCTCGTTCTGGACGCGTTTGACAGTCTTCGCGGCCTCGGTGCGCGCCTGGTCGATCCGCTGTCTGGCTTCGGCCCGTTCTCGCGCGGCCTGACGGCGTGCCGCCGCCCTCTCCGCCCAGCGGCTGTCCGGATCCACCTGGGTACGGGCCCTCGGCTGCTCGGCTTTCGCCTTCGCCAAGGCAGCCGCGGCCTGCTCTTGCTCGGCGAGCAGACTCGCCAACCGCGCCTGTTGGGTTTCGGTCAACCCGCTGCGGGCGATCAGATCCTGCGTCTCCCGGACGATCCGTATCCGGTTGGCGATGTCGACATCCGGGGCGGGAATGCCCGGCACATTGTTGCCGAAGCCGGCCGGATGCACCCGGAGCAGGACGAGCTGCTGCTCCGGCGTGATCGAGTTCCACCGCTCGGAGTTCTTGCGCGCCAACGCATCCGCCTCGGCACGGGTGGCCTTGGGGTCGAGCTGGAAATCGGCGGGCTTCGGCTTGCCCGGCATGCTGTCGAGGATGTCGGCGGCCTGCTGCTTCTCCGCGTCGGTCGCTGGGCTGGCGTCGGGCACCCGGCGCGGGCGAGCGTTCTCGTCGGTGTCGGGGTTCGGATCGGACGAATCGTCCGGCTGGTTCTGGGTTTCCGGGTCGGTATCGGTGTCGGTGTCGGGGTCCGTGCTGGTGTTCGGATCGGTGCTGGGGCGTGCCGGAGCCGGGGCCGCAGGGGTGGGCGGCGGAGGCGGTAGAACCAGCGCGGAATCCTCGTCGACATCCGGGCGTGCCGCCGGATCGTCGTCGCTCTCCGGACGCGCGGGCGCATCCTCGTCGGTGTCGTCCTGTGTCGCAGCGTCCTCGTCGCTGTCCGGCTGCACCGCCGGGTCTTGATCGCTCTCGGGACGCGCGGGCGCGTCCTCGTCGGCGTCGTTTTGTGTCGTCGGATCCAGGGTGCTGTCGGTCCGCGCCTGGACCTGCGGGTCGCTCTCCGGTGCGACCTGCACCTGGCTGTCGACGTCGCCGTCCGAGTCTGCAGTGGTGTTTCGTTGCGGCGCTTCGGTATCCGAGATCTGCGTCTGCACCGGACTGGCCGGGGCGGCGCCGGGGGTCGCGGCCTGAGCGGCCGAGCCCGCCCGCGCCGCGGGCGTCGACTGGGCGTCGGTGGTCGGGGCGACGGTGGACGTGCCGTCGTTGAAACCGGCAACGGAGGTGTCTCCGGCGCGCGGCACACCCGGCAGGTTGGGCGTCGACGGCCGCCCGGCGCCCTGCTGGCCGGTGGCGGTGCTCGACTGACCCGCTGTCGGAGACGTGGAGGTGGACCCCGGCGCGGACGACGAACTGCCCGGCGCCGCGCTGGACGCACCCGCGCTCGCGGACGCTCCCGGAGCCGACGTGCTCGCACCCGGCGCCGCCGATCCCGGCGCGGCCGCACCCGGCGCCGTCGTTCCTGCCCCGTTGGTGGCGCCGTTCGACGCGGTGTTCAGGCTGGAGTTGGAATCGCCCGAAATGCCTGCGCCGGCACCGAAAGAGTCGCCCACCGGCGAACCGGTGAGGTTGTCGACCGCGCCGGGATCGGTGACCGGGCTGACCTGCGCGGCCCCAGCACCGGGATCACCCGCACCCGCACCCGGGTCCGAAGCGCCCGATCCAGCACCGGGATCCGACGCCACCGAGTTGGGATTGTCTGCCGCCGAGCTCGAGTCACCCGCCTGCGGAGCCGCACTGCTCTGGCTCCCACCGGAATTCGACGAGTTGCCCTCGCCCGCACCGGCTCCCGAGCTCTGCTGCCCCGTTTGCTGACCCGTCTGCGGAGCGGCGCCGTTCTGCTGTTGGTTGCCGGCACCCGAGTCGGCGGCCCCGGCCTGCGGCGCGTTCGCGCCTTGCCCGACCTGCGGTGCGGAGGTATTGCCCGCACTGGCCGCGTTCGTGCCCGGACTGTTGTTCCCGGCCCCGTTCTGGTTCCCGGCACCATTCTGATTTCCGCTGCCGTTCTGGTTTCCCGCGCTCGAATTGTCGCCGGTGGCAGTTGGATTGGTCGGATCGGTCCCATTGGTCGGCTCCCCCGGCGGCGCGGTACCGTCCGGCGGGGTCACGTTGAAGTTCCCGCCGCCGACGTTGGGCGCACCCAAATACTGACGGTTGCCGCGGAAACTCGACGCGGCGGACGGGATCGCACCGGAAAGGCCGCCACCGACGAACGCGTGCGGAGTGAACTCACCGGTCAGCGCCCATGCGGTGCCCGCGCCGGCGAGACCAGCGCCGATACCGACCAGCCCACCGCCCATGGCGCGGGTCCACCGGTTGTCGCTCGACATCATCCGGTTGAGCGCCGGAACATGGCCCAGGCCATAACCGGCGCCGCCGCCCGCCGCGCCCGCCGCGAACGAGACACCCACGTTCTTCAGGTAGCCGCCCCAGTCGAAGGGCTGCGACTTCAGGCCCTCTGCCTTGAGGATGTTGTGGATAGCGGCTTCCTCGATGGTGGTCTGGACAACCTCGACCAAGCCCTCCTGAATCATCTCGTAGACGACTTTGGCGATGACGGTCCGCGCCGCCTCGGAGAGGAAGCGCTGACCGATGATTCGGGCGATCGCGCTCTCCAGAATCCGGCCGATCACCCCGAAGGCGGCACGGGTGGCCGCGATCGCACCGGCCTGGAGGCCGGGCGCGGCCGGGCCCGCGGCCAGCGACCAGGCCAGCTCTATGACCAGCCAGCCGAGCGCGAAGATCGCGCTCAAATGGTTGGCGTGGACCTCACCGGTGAAGTCGTCGACCGCGGTGGCCAGCTGGTCGAAGGACTCGCCCATCAGCTCGATGGAGCCGTGCTTCGGGTCCTGGCCGTGGATTACGCTCTGAAGCGAATCGAAGATCTTCTCGCCGCCGCTGCCGAGCGGGTAGGACACGCGGACGGATTGGCTTGCGGTATCGGCCTCGGCGATGGCCTGCTCGAGGATCTCCCGACCGACCTCGCGCAGCACATCCGAGATCCCGTCCAGATCATTGGGATCGATGTGGGTGATCTCCGCACCCGCCACCCACCCGACCCAAGCTAGCTCGTCGGGAATATGCCAGTAACCCATCTAAACCGCGCGCACGTCACCAAACCGAGTCGGTGACGCCCTTTCCGGTTTCGGGCTTGTCCTCGAGGGTCTCCACATCGGTGAACACCAGCTCCGCGTCCGCGCGCTCGGCGGCGCCCGGCGGCGCGACGGAAACCGGTGGCTCCATAGGGATCTCGCTCTGGAAGTCGGGCATACCCGGGATCACGTCGGAGAGCTTGGGCAGCCGCGCCCGCTCCTCCGCCACGGGCGCCATGACCTGCTTACTCTGATCGAACACGTCCTGGGCAGCCTGCTGGGCCAGCCGCGTGACGGCTTTGGCGATGTCCTCGTAGCTGTATTCGTCGATGCCACTGCCGAATTTGGTTTGGATGACCACCCCGTTGGCGTTCACCGTCACCGAGATCTGCCGGTCCCTTGTGCTCGCGGTGGCGGTGAGCTTGACCCGCCGCTGCTGCATCTCGGCGATCTCGCGGATACGGCTGCGGAATTCGTCCATCACATCGGCGATCTCGGCATCGCGTCTGGCCATCTAGTTCTCACCAACTCCACAAACTCTCACGGCGGTCCGTGTGGACCGCCCGCCAACCATCAGCAACCGTTCCGGCTCAGATGTTCTCGAACTGCTCTCGACGCTTCTGCTCCTCGCGTTCGGCATTCGTCGCGTTCTGGAACTGGCCGTCGGAGAGCTTGCCCCAGGACTTGGCCATGGTCCGTGTGCCCTCGACAGCGCCCTCGAGCTGGTACTTGAGGCCCTTCGGGTCATCCATGAACTTCTTGCCGAAGACCGGGTCGGAGCTGACGATCGAGATCAGCGAATCCAACTGTGCCTGCACGCGATCGGCGAGGGCGTCCATGCGGTCGCGCACCTTGCCGGTGTCGGTGCCCGCGATGCGCTGCTTTTCCACAAAACTCTCGACGTCCACGGGGCACCTCTCTTCTCACAAGGCCCGTACCAGCCACAAAGCGGCTGGTACGCAGATCTTTCCGACCATTCTGGCACCTCGGCCGACACGGCGGGCCGATTCACCGGGGTGAGAAGCTAAAGAACCCGTTAGGAATTCGCCATCGATCCGTTCCCTGTTGTTAACCCGCAACGGGCAGGCAACAGGTCAGGCGTCGACCATCCCGTTGCGCTCCTGGAAGCGCTGCTCGAACTCCGCGATGTAGCGCGAGGGTGCGATCGAGGACGAGGACTGCTCCAGCACACCGTCATCGGCGATGTAGAACAGCGCACGGCCGATGGCGATCTCACCCGGCGCGGTCGGCACGTAGACCATCCAGCCGCAGCTGATGCGGTCGGCGCGCAGCTGGTCCAGCGGATAGCCGGTGGTGTCGAGATCGCGCTCGAGAATGTAGCGGCGGACCTGATCGATGGCCTCGTCCTCGGGCATCGGATCCGGCAGCGTGGTGGCCACGCCCGCCATGGTGAGCTGGTAGAAGGCGCTGTCGATATCGAAGTCGCCCTCGTCACCGAAGACGCTGATCAGCGTATCCCTCGTCACCACACCGGCTTCCGCGGCCGAGACCAGCGTGGCGACGGCGGCGACCTGGCCGTCGGTGGGTTCGGCGGCGACCAGGCCCGCGATCACGTTGGTCACCGTCTGCGCGGTCCAGATACCGGGCACGGCCTCGGCGAGCTGATCGGCCGTCGGCGACTCGCCGCGGTACCAGCGACCGCCCTCCCACCAGTAGCAGAACGACAGCAAACCGCTGGCGGCCCGAGGATTCAGTACGGGGTTCGCCACCCAGGACGGAGCACCGGCGTAGTACGCGGGCAGCTGCGCGCCCTGGTTGTACGCCGCGTCCAAGGCGGGCGCGTTCCAGACACCACCGGAGAGCACGGCCCGGCCACCGGGCAGCATGTACAGCGTCGAGCCGCCCCGCTTGGCGCCCTCGAACCAGCCGAGCGCGGGCAGAATACGCGGCCCCCACTCGGAACCGACGGCGACGAACGCGGCCGCCAGCACCGCCCAGCGGGCCCACAGCGTGGGCAGCGCCGGGAAATCGCGCTCCGAGATCGTCCCGCGCACACCGGCTTCCCGATCCGTGCGCGCCAAGGCGGCGGCCTGCGCCGGGGTACGGGACTGGCGGTCGCCGTGACTCACGTACGCGGCCAGCCACACCGGCAGCCGCTCCCGCGGATTGGCTTCCAAGTCGGCCTGATACACCGCGGCCGGGAACAGGTGATCGTCCGGGAAAGGCTCGTCACCGTAGTCGTAGTCGATATCCAGCCGGCCCGCGGGCGTCAGCTGCAACAGCAGCCGCCACCACGGGCCGTCGCCCATGGCGGCGGAAACCTCGCGGTGCCTGCGCACCAGCTCCAGCACCGCCTCCGACGGCTGGATACGAACCGAACGCTCCTGATCGTCGCTGAACACGATCTGCGCGACCTCGGCGACCGCGGTGAAAGCGAACACCGCGTCCAGCTTGGACCAGCCCTGCGGGGCGTCGGTGGCCAGTTCGCGGGCCAGATTGTGGCCGATCTCGCGGGCCTGCTCGGCCGGGTCCACGGTTTCGGGCTCCGGCTCCGGCGCGGGATCACCCAGCGAGAACTCCACATCGGGTTCGTCGCTGCTCTCCTCGAACGCCCGCTGGAACTCCTGGCCGAACTCCGCGTCGGCGCGCTGCTCGGGTGTGCGATTCGGCTGCTGATCGCCGGGGACCTGGTTGTCGCCGACCTCGTCGTTCGGGCCTTCTTGGCTGGTCACGGTGCAGCTATCTCCTCATCCACGCACCCGTAACCGGAATCTCGACGAGCGTCCGGTCACAGGCTAGAGCCGAATTGCTGTCCTTCATCCTGGCACAGGATGTCGAAGGGCGACCCGGCAAGCCGAAACCCTCACCCCTCGACAGGATTCGCGGACCCGCCGTGGCGGACCTCGGCCGACCCTCGTAGGGCAGGACGAGGCCGCGGAGCTGCCTGCGGACCGGGGTGCCGGTCATCGGTTCCTTCGAAGGAAGCAGCTGGGAATGAATTTTCGCGCACCCGGCGGTCGTTCGTCTCGCTCATGAGCGGTGACTTCCCTAAGAATCTGTCAAGGTCTCGGGTGTGCCGGTCCCCCGCACCCGATACCCCTGCGGACGGAACCTCCGATTTGCGAGGATCTGGACGTGAGACTTGCGATAGTCGAAGACGACCCCGGAGTCGGCGACGCCCTCGTCGCGGCGCTGCGTGCCAAGGACTATCAGGCCGATCACCTCCGGCGCGGCGCCGATCTCCTGCTCACCCACGACCGCTACGACGCCGTCATCCTCGATCTCGGCCTCCCCGACATGGACGGCCTGGAGGTGTTGCGCAAACTCCGCGAGGTCAGCTCGGTGCCGGTGCTGATCCTCACCGCGCGCAGCGGCGAACGCGCCGTCATCCGTGGTCTGCGCGCCGGAGCCGACGACTACCTGACGAAGCCGCCGCGGGTCGGCGAGCTGGTGGCGCGCCTGGAAACCGTCACCCGCCGCGCCGGTACCCCCGCCGCCCCCGCCCCGCTGGTGGTGGTGACCGGCGACGTCCGCGTCGACTTGCAAGCACGCACCGTCGAGGTCGCGGGCGCCCCGATCACGCTCACCCACAAGGAATTCGAACTGGTGCGCGTTCTCTTGGAGCGTCCGGGGTCCGCCGTCAGCCGGCAGCAACTCATGGACCGCATCTGGGGCGACGCCTTCGCCGCCATCTCCCGCGCCCTCGACGTCCACATGGCCGCGCTGCGCGCCAAACTCCAGCGCCCCCACCTCATCACCACCATTCGCGGCTACGGGTACCGATGGGAAACGGAACCCCCTGATCCCTGACGGCTTGTTCTTCGCGGAACGTGCGGGTCAGGCGGCGAAGATGCGGGAGCGCCGGTCCGGATCGCAGAGGACATCCCGGATCAGCAGCCCGAAGTCGAGGTCAGGAACGACCGCGCGATAGTGCACGTCGCAGGCGACGACACCGGAGTCGACGAGGACGAAGCGGTTCGTCCGGTCGTCGACCTGCTGCCAGTAGACGCCGATCGGCTGGGCGTCCACATCGATCACGCGGTCACCGGCCCGCAGCAGTAGCCGACCGGCTTCCCGGTAGAAGACCACCGACAGGTCACCGACGAAGCCGTACAGTCCGGACACCGAACCGCCGCCCGACCCCCCACCGCGCAGCGCGCCGGTCCGCGGATCGAAGTCCGCGAACTCACCGACACCCGCATGCGAGCGCACCACAAGACCGGTCGCCGCGCGCTGACCACTCTCGGCAGGGCCGCTGCCGAAACCGGCTCGCGGAAACGCCCGCGAGGACCATGACCGGCCCGCCGACGCGGGCGGAACCGCAGGCGGCAGCATCGGCGCCGCAGGCGAATACCCGCTCGCCCCACCCGAGAGCCCATTCCCGCCCGCCAGCGGTTCCCCGACCGATCGTGGATCGGGCAACGTCGACGCACCGAGTTCGCCAGGCCGCGGCACCCAGCCCGGCGATGGATCCGGCAATGTCGGCATACCGGGCACCGACGGATCGTTAGGTGACGACACCCCACCCTGCGACGGATCAGGCAACGTCGGCATACCCGGCAGGCCAGTACCACCAGGCGGCCGCATCCAACCCTGCGACGGATCGGGCGATGTCGGAATACCCGGCCCCGGCGGATCACCGGGCCTGGTCGGCGTCGCGGGCAACGCCGGATCACCCGGCGACGTCGGCCAACCCGACGCAGGCGGGAACTCCGGAGCTGTCGGCGAAACCGGCAGCTCCGGCCGGTCCGGAAGCCTTGGCGGTTGCGGCGACACCGGAGACTCCGGCGGCTGCGGCGGCACAGGCGGTACCGACGGCGTGCCCGGTACCGGCGGACCACCGGGCCTGGTAGGCGGCTCAGGCGACCCCGGATCACCCAGCGGCGTCGGCCAACCCGACGCAGGCGAGAACTCCGGAGCTGTCGGCAAATCCGGCAACTCCGGCCGGTCCGGAAGCCTCGGCGGTTGCGGCGACACCGGAGACTGCGGAGGTGCCGGCCGATCCGGCAACTCCGGCGGGTCCGGAAGCCTTGGCGGTTGCGGAGACTCCGGCGGAACCGGCGTTTGCGGCGACACCGGAGGCTCCGGGTGAACCGGCACCTGCGGCGGCACAGGCGACTGTGGCGGACCCGGCGGCTGCGGCGGCGCAGACGGCATGCCCGGCACCGACGGATCGGCGGGCATGGTCGGCGGCGCGGGCAACGCCGGATCACCCGGCGACGTCGGCCAACCCGGCGCAGGCGGGAACTCCGGAGGCCTCGGCGAACTCGGGGCAGGCGGAAGTTGCGGCTGGTTCGGCGGCTGAGGCGAAACCGGAGACTCCGGCGGCACGGGCGGAACCGTCGGCATGCCCGGTGCCGGCGGATCGACGGGCTTGGTCGGCGGCGCGGGCAACGCCGGATCACCCGGCGACGTCGGCCAACCCGACGCAGGCGGGAATTGCGGAGGTACCGGCAAATCCGGCAACTCCGGCGGGTCCGGAAGCCTTGGCGGTTGTAGCTGAACCGGAGGCTCCGGCGGAACTGGCGCCTGCGGCGGTACCGACGGCATGCCCGGCAGCGACGGACCACCGGGCCCGGTCGGCGGCGCGGGCAACCCCGGACCACCCGGCGGCGTCGGCCAACCCGGCGCAGGCGGGAACTCCGGAGGCCTCGGCCAATCCGGCGCAGGCGGAAGTTGCGGAGGCTTTGGCGGTTGCGGCCAAGCCGGAGGCTCCGGCGGAACGGGCGGCTTCGGCAACACAGGAGGCACCGGTGGCCGCGGCGATACAGGCGGTACCGGTGGCTGCGGCGGCACAGGAGGTACCGGTGGCTGCGGCACAGGCGGATCACCGGGCCTGGTCGGCGGCTCGGGCAACGCCGGATCACCCGGCGGCGTCGGCCAACCCGGCGCAGGCGGGAACTCGGGAGGCCTCGGCCAATCCGGCGCAGGCGGAAGTTGCGGAGGCTTTGGCGGTTGCGGCGAAGCCGGAGGCTCCGGCGGAGCCGGTGGGACCGGAGGCTTCGGCGCAGGAGGCACCGGTGGCCGCGGCGGCACCGGTGGCTGCGGCCGAGCAGGCGGCTCTGGCGGCTTCGGCGGAACCGATGGCTGGGGCGGCACAGGAGGTGCCGGCGGCTTCGGCGGCACCGGTGGTTGCGGCGGCACAGGAGGCACCGGAGGCTGCGGCGCCGGTGGTTGCGGCAACGGCGGTACGGGTGGGAACGGCGCTACGGGCGTTGGCATCCGGGGGTCGCGCTCCTCCTCCGCGCCACTTCCTGCCGCGAGACCGGCTGCCGCACCACCGTCGAGCCGCGGACGCCGCTCGTCTTCCTCCGAACGCCGCTCCCCCTCGACCGGCCGACCTTCGCCGCTCTCCGAACGAACGTCGCCCGGAGCCTGCGCCCCGCCCTCGGACCGCGACGGCTCCCCGCCGCCTTCCGAATCGACCCGCTCCTCGCGCCGCGACTGGACTTCGCTACTCCCCGATCGCTCGCCACCTTCGGCCTGCGCCACACCCGCCGACCGCGACTGTCCGCTCTCGCTTTTCGGCCGAGCCGAACCCTCGGGCCGCGACAGGTCTTCACCGGCGTCCGCCTCGGCCCTGGCCTCCGGCTGCGCTGGGCCCTCGCTGCCCTCCGGCCGCGCCAAGCCATCGCCGCCCTCGGGCCGAGCGCTCCGCTCACCATCCATAGATTGCGGCACACCTGCATCCGCCGAACCGCCTTCAAGTGCTGTAGGCGGCTGTCCGCCAACGCCGTTGCGATCGGGCACATCCGAATGCGCCTGGCCCTCACCGGCTTCCGAGTCGGACCGACTCTCAGGTCGCGACTTTGCCCGTGGATCGGTCGGCCCGACCTCCGACGACGCAACATCTTTCGGCATCGACCCGCCGCCGCCCTGATCGGACTCCGGCGCGCGACCACCGGGCCAATGCGCCGTCCGCGGATCAACCGGTCGGACCTCCGACGCTTCCGGTGACCGCTCGTCGACAACCACGTCCGCGTTCGTATCCGGCCCGCCCGGCCAGTGGACGGTCCGGGGATCGACAGCGCCACGGGAGTTTTCGCCGTCGCCTTGCGAACGCGTAGTTCCGGGATCGACCGGCCCAGAACTTGGCGACGCTTCCGGTGAATGCTCGCCTGTGCCGAGTTCGGAACCCGACGCCGACTCCGGTGCGCCGGGCCAGTGCACAGTTCGCGGGTCGACGGCGTGCGGCTGCTCTCCACCGGGCTGGTTCGACGGTGCGGCTTCGTTCGGCCGGGCGGGCGCGGAGTCGCCGCCGTCGGTGCGGCGCGGCGGGAGGGCGTACCGGGAGTGTTCCGGCTCGCGGGAGGGCGGAGCGTACTTGGCGCCTTTCGCCCACTCGGTGAACGGTGGACGGTTCGAGTTCCAGTCGAAGCCGATGCGGACGGCGTGTTCGTTGGCCAGGTTCCAGAACGCGGTCGGGTTTCGAATCAGGAAGTTCGATTCCGCCAGCGCGTCCTGCAACATCAGGATGTCGGCGTCGTTCGGGTCGCCGTCGATCAGGCGCTGCCACGCCAGCGCCACGTCGACGACCGCGTCGAGCCGCTGTCGCACGACCACGCCGGTGCGCCAATCGGTGCGCAGGTACTCGGCGTTCATCAGGTGGTGCTTGATCTGCGCGATCTCCGCACGCGTGAACGCGGGCGCCGAATCGTCAAGGCGGTCGGCGACCTTGCCCGCCAGCTCCTTTCGGTCCACATCGGTGCCGCGTGTCAGCTCTTCGTAGACGAAATGCACCAGTCGCTCTGCGTCACCGGTCTTTTCGTCGCGAAGGTGCCCGGTGATCTCGTCGACCGCCGCGCTGAGGTCCGGCCCTGGGTCACCCGGACGACGCGTGGTCGGCAGGCCCTCGATGTGGTCCTCGATGAGTCCGTCGACCAGCGCGACGAGTTCGGCCGCCCGCACCGCGCGCCCGGCCCCTTCGACGGCGGGGTTGCGCGCGAGCCGGTCGGTGATCCTGTCGATATCGCTGTGGTCGCCGCGGAACCGCTCGTATTCCAGTTCGGCGCGTCGCTGCACCAGCGCCCACGCCCGCTGCTCGGCCGTCTGGCTCGCCTGATACCAGCGCTCGTTCTCCGGCAGCGCGAACAGGTCCCGGACGTTCCACTCCCGCGCCATCGGCTGCACTTCGGCGGACTTCTTCCGGAAGAACGGGTGTCCCTTGAAGCCCGGGCGGATCCGACCCGGGTTGTTCTTGTCGGCGTACCAGGTGAATCCGGACAGCTTCGCCGTCTCCAGGATCAACCGCATCGTGTGATAGAAGAGGCCGGAGAACGGCACCTCGTACGTCGGCCCGGTCTCGATCGGCTGGCCACCGGGAATCGCGGGCAGCAGGTCCTTGTTGACGCCGGGTCCGTTGTCGGTGAACGGGTCTTCCAGCGCCGCCTGGAACGGATTCACCGCCCAACCGCTGACCCCCTCGGGGAGGTCGCGCGGGTGGAAGGTCTTGGGCACGGTGCCACCGTCGCGGTTGGTCCGCCAGGTCGGACGGTCGGGGCGCACCTCGTGCGGCCTGCCCGCGGCGTCGAACCAGCGGACCAGCAGCACACCGGCGTCGAGCGGCCGAGGCCCGGTGATCTCGAGGAACTCGCGTCGCGGTCCGGCCATGCGCCGATACCGGACCGGTTCGCCACGGTCGGCGATGATCTCGTGGAACTCGACCGTCGCGTCGCGGCGTGTCATCGCGTGCGCGACCGACGCGTTCTCCCGCAGCGCGCGGGCCAGCGCCGCGTCGTGCAGGGCGCGCGGATTGTCGAGTCCGCCGCGCGGGGCGACGACGATGATCCGCGGTTGGTCACCCTCGACGAGACCGACGCGGGGCACGATCGGCCTTGCGCTGGCCGCATCGAGGAATTCCCGTCCCGCACCGGTCAATTCGGCGATCCTGGCCTGGATGCGATCGATCGCGTCTTCTGCGGCGTTGACCCGTTCCGCGGCCTCCCGCAGCAGATTCAGGTTGCGCGCCTGTTCGGAGACCCGGCTCGCCTCGATCGTCCTGCCCGCGGCTTCCGCGAGAGTCTCGTCGAGTTGCCCAGGGCCGAGCTCGTTCTCGTTCACCCGCAACCGGCGAGCCAGATCGTCGCGCATCCCGCGCCACGGTTCGACCGCGAGCACCTGGCGCGCGCGTTCACGTGCCAGCCGGTCGATCTCGGTGCGCGCCTCGTGCGACAGCGTCGGCTCGACGTCGGTGCCGGACCTGCCGAGTTCGCCGAGACGACGATCGATCTCGGCGACCCGCGCCGCCGCCCGTTCGTATTCCTCGGCCGCCCGCTGCAACTTGAACACCTGTGCGCGGCGGCGGGAGAGTTCGGCCTCGCCCACCAATTCCGGTGTCTGCGTGGACAAGTCCTCGCCGACGCCAGGGATGGTGCGCTCGCCGACCAGGGCGTTGCGCAGGTGCTCCAGAGTCGGCGCCAGGTCGGCGCCCAACGAATCGTCCGCTCCGCGCAGGGTCGGCAGGATGTCGGCGAACCGCGAGGCGCGGTCATTGCGCTTGGCGCGCCAGAACTCTCGCTCGGCGACGGCGGCGGCGCGTTCACGGACCAGGGCTTCGTATTCGTCCTGCGACGTTCCGTCGCGCAGAGCGGCGATCGCGTCATCGAGCCTGGCGATGTCGCTCTCGGCGTCGGCGAAGTGCTCGGCGGCCCGTTCCAGCGCGTCGATGGCGGCAAGCCGGGCGGGCATCTCGTCGACGCGCATCGTCTTGCCGCGCAGCTCGTCCATCGTCGAGACCAGTGCGTCTGGCGTGAGATCGACGTCGACGTCCACCGGCAGGTTCTGCGCCCGCATCCGCCGGATGTCGCGCCACTCCTCCCGGCGCGAGACGGCCTCGGCGCGCTCGGCCAGCAGTCGATCGAGCTCGGCCTGTTCCCTGGCGGACAACGACCGAGGGGCCGTCGGCGCCGAATCCGGCTGCGACGACGGCTCGGCGGGCACCAGACGCGCGCCACCCGAGGAATCGGAATCCGGAGTCGGCTCCGGCCGCGCCGACCTGCCCGCACCGTCGCCGTCCTCGTCGGGGCCCGAGTCGTCGTCGGTACTCGAATCGGACTGCTGTGCAGACTTTTCCGATCCATCGTCGTTCGGCTCACCCGGATCCGGCATCCCCACCGGAGGCTGCTGCGGCGGCTTCTTCCCGCCGCCGCCGGCATCGGGCTCGGACGGGAGCTGGGAGGGCGGCCGCGGGATGGCTCCCTCGGCGAGGGCGCGGCGCGCGTTCGCCACCAGGGTCTCGTGGATGACACGCGCCGGTTCGCTCGCGGCGTCGCCGTTCAGCTCGACCTCGGCGAAGCCCTCCGGGATCGCCTCACCCGGGTTGAACGCACCGTCGTCGTGGAAGCTGTAGCCGCTGAGCTGGCGAATCCAGGTGTGGTAGCCCTCGCCACCCGCGGCGAGGTGCGCGGCCGCGAACTCCTCTTCGTAGCGGCGACGCAGCACATCTTCGATCGTCGCGCGGGTTTGTTCGGACGACAGATAGTCGAGCACGTGGCCGATCTCGTGGACGACCGCGCTGTACGCGGGCCGGCGTTCCATGCTCGGGTGCTTGAACCCGGCGGCGACATCCATGCTCATCGCAGCCCAGAACAGCTGGGAACTGGTGGCGAGTTGATAGTCGAGAACGACTCGGGCGCCGCCGTTCTCGTGCTCCCACTGCGTCGCCGCGAAAGCGCTGCGGTGATTTTGCACCGTGAGGATGTCGAGGATCGCCACCGGCGTCCCCGGGTACTTCGTGAGCAGGTCGTCGATCGCCCTGGCGTACTCCCGGAGCACCTCGGGATCGAGGTGGGGCAGATCGAACCGGAGCACCTGCATGGCACGTCGCTCGCCGAACAGATCGACGCCGTGCCGTTCGCTCAGTACCCGGACGATCTCAGCGACATCGCGCCGCGACCACTCGTCCCGTGGCGGCTGGTCCGGCGGCTGGATCGCGCGAGGCGCAGGCTCGGAGTAGGGGTCGGGGTCCTGATCAGGGGGTGTCAGCCGCAGTGGAGGTACGCCAGGGTCCTCGCCCACCGGCTCCGGCGGGCTCAATCGCAGCGGCTGGGACTCCGAATCATCCGCGGGATCATTCGGCTCGGGCGCCGTCAGCGGCGGCACCTGTGGCGGCTTCTTCCCGCCACCACCCGCATCGGGCTCGGGCGGCGAGACGGCCGCGACCTCGTCGGTGGTCCGGGAATCAGGTTGGTGTACAGCGGATTCGGGTGCGCTGCTGGACACCGGTGCGTTGCCCGGAGAGCGATCACCGGCGGCCTCGGCCGGTGCGTCCGCTTCGGGGACGACGGTGGCGCGGATCAACCAGTGGCCGTCGTTGCCGAGGCTGCGGACGGTGTCGACGCGCATGTGCAGGCCGCGGCCGAGCATCATGACCGGGACCGGCATGCCCGACGGCAGGAAGCGGTTCATGAACAGGGCGGGTGTGCCCGCGGGGACGGTCAGTTCGAGGTGGAAGCGGCCGCCGTAGATCGGGGGTGTCTCGCCGAGCGCCAGCTGCGGGAATTCCGTGAGCTGGTGCAGGGAGCCGATCACGTCGCCGGACATGTCCAGCGAGTTCTCGGGACGGACGTAGGTCATCACCGCGGTGTCAGGTAGGCGGAAGCGGGCGAGGACGTCATCGAGAATGTCCACGGCCGCGGCCAATTCGGGCGTGAGCTCCGCGTCGCCGCGCAGCGCGGCCTCGATCGCGGCGCGGAACCCGCTGCCCTCGACGTTCAGCGACGCGATGCGCTCCAGCACGGCGCGCTCGTGCGGGGCGAGCGCGTCGACCACCGCGTCCCAGTTCTCGAACCCGTACCGCAGGCGCGCGCCGAACTGCGGGTTGTCGATCTCGTAGCGGTCCCCCGCGGTTTCGGGCCGACCGTCCTGCTCGGAGCCCTCGGCGCCACGCCGCAGATCGATAGTCGGGTCGTCGCCGATGGAGGTGGTCGGATCCTGGTTCGTGCCGCGCTCTTCGGCACTTTCCGGGTTCGGTAGCGGGACCGTCGGATCGTCGGGGCCGATCACACCCGACAACGGCACCGTCGGATCATCCGCACCGTCCGGACCAACCAACGGAACCGTCGGATCATCGGCACCAATCGCACCCGACAACGGCACCGTCGGATCGTCGACATCATCCGGACCCGGCAACGGAATCGTGGGATCGTCCGCACCGATCGGACTGCCGAGCGGCACCGTCGCCACATCGTCCGGTGACGGTGCCTGCGGTAGCTGTCCGGGCGACTGGCCCGGTGGCAGCGAGGGCGGGCTGCTCGGACCGGGGCCCGGCTGCAGCGGGTCGGGGCCGTCGTCGTCGGTGTCCGGGCGTGGCGGCAGCGGCGCGTCGGTGGGCAACGGGGCGGGCGCGTACCTGATGCCCTTGCGCCAGCCGGTCAGCGGCGGACGCACCGAATCCCAGTCGAAGCCGATGCGGATGGCGTACTGGTTGGCGTCGCGCCAGGACGCATAGTCGTTGGCGCGCAAGAAGTTCGACTCGGCCAAGGCGTCCTGCAACATCAGCACGTCTTCCGGCCGTGCCTCGTCGCCGATCAACCGCAGCCAGGCCTCGGCGACATCCGCGACCTCGTCGAGCCGCACGTGCGCTGGCGACCCGTCGACGGGCAGCGCCCGCCGATACACGGCCTCCATGTAGTGATGCTTGATCTGCGCGATCTGCTCGCGACTGAACGCCTTGACGGAGTTGTCCAGCCGCACCGCGACCTCGGCCGAGATCGCGGCCCGGTCCGGCTTCAGGCCGAGCAGCGCCTCGCGGATGTCGTCGACCAATCGGGCCGCGTCGCCGGGCTGTTCGCTGCGCAGGGTGCCGGTCAGGTCCGCGACGACGGCGCTGAGATCCGGGCCGGGATCGTCGGAGGTGCGCGTCGTCACCTCGATGCGCGCCGACATGTAGTCCTCGACGACACTCGCGATCCGATCCACGATCTCCGCCGCGCGCACCTCGCGCGCGGCGCCCTCGAACTCGGGCCGGGCGGCGAGATTGGCGGTGATGCGGTCGATATCACCATCGGACTTACGGAACAGCCGGTACTGCTCGCTGGCCCAGTCCTGCACCCGCTGCCACGCGCGCTGCTCGTCCGCCTGCTTCCGCTCGTACCCCACCAGCTCACCGGGGGCGTGCTCCCGCTCGGCGCGCTCGGGTTCGCGCGCCATCGGCTGGACGTCGGCGCCCTTCTTCCGGAACCAAGGGTGCCCCTTGAATCCGGGCGAGATCCGGCCGGGATGCGCGGAGTCGTTGTACCAGGTGAAACCGAACAACTTCGCCGGCTCCAAGGTCAACCGCATGAAGTGGTAGAAGACGTCCGCGAAGGGCAGCTCGTAGGTCGGGCCGGGGTAGGTCGGTGCTCCGCCGGGGATGGCGGGCAGCAGGCCCTTGTTGATGCCGGAGCCGTTGTCCACGAACGGATCCACCACCGCCGCCTGGAACGGATTCGTCGCCCAGCCGCTCACGCCCTCGGGCAGATCGCGCTCCTTGAACTCCTTCGGCGTCGTCGGACCCTTGCGGTTCGTCGTCCATTCCGGCCGCTCCGGGTTCACCTCGTGCCACGTCGACGAATCGCGCTCACCGGACTGCCAGCGCACCCGGCGCAGGACCGGGGCGTCGTCGGGGCCGAGTGTCATGTATTCGCGCGAGGGCGAACGCAGTCGCCTGGTGGTCACCGGCTGATCGAGTTCGGCGACGAGTTCGCGGTACTCGATCGTCGTCTCCCGCGCCAGCATCGCCCGCGCCACCCGCGAATCGCGCTGGATGGCGTCGAGCAGCGCCGCATCGTGATCGGCCCGTGGCGCGTCGAGCGTTCCGCGCGGCGCGATCACGATGATCCGCTGCGGGTCGCCGTCGACGAAGCCGACCCGCTCGGTGACCTGGCGCGCGCCCTCGGCGGCGAGGAAATCCCGTCCGGCACCGGCCAATTCGGCGATTCTGCCCTGGATGCGGGCGATGCGGTGGTCCGCCTCGTTCACGCGCGTCGCGGCTTCGCGCAGCAGATCGAGATTGCGGACGCGCTCGGCCAGCTGGTCTGCCCGGACCGTCCGGCCCGCCACTTCCTCCAGCGCGCTGTCCAGTGCGGCGGCGTCCGGGCCGAGATCGGATTCGTTCACCCGCAGGCGCGCGGCGATATCGGCGCGCATCTGCCGCCACGGCTTGGACTCGAGCACCTCGCGGGCGCGTTCCCCGGCCAGGCGGTCGACTTCGGCGCGCACCTGCCGCGACAGCGGTTGCGGCTCCCCGATGCCGACCCGGCCGAGCGCGGCGATCCGGCGATCCACTTCCGCGAGCGCCGCCTGTACCCGGTTGTACCGCAACGCGGCATCGTGCAGCTTGAAGATCTGCTCGCGGCGACGCGCGATTTCGCCGGGGTCGAGTTCCTCGCGGGCCACATACCCGGCCTCGTCGCCGGTGCCCGCGATGTTCCTTGTCCCGGCGACGCTCGCTTCCAGATGTTCCAGGGTGCGAGCCAGATTGGACTGGTTCAGCGCCTGCGCGGCATCACCGAACGGCAGCGGAAGATCGCTGAAACGCGAATACCTGTCGTCGCGCTTGGCACGCCAGAATTCGCGTTCCCTTGCCAGCACGGCGCGTTCGCGCATCAGCTGCCGGTACACGCCCTCCGGTGTGTTCGCCAGCTCGAGCTCGGCGATCTCCGCGTCGAGCTCCGCCACCACCGAATCCGCGTCATCGAACTGTCGCGCCGCCCGCGCGAGAGCATCGACGGTCGACGCGTCCGCGGGGTCGAGGGCCTCCGCGCGCATCCGCCGAATGTCGTCCCACTCCGCCCGCCGAGCCACGGCCTCGGCCCGCTCCGCCCGCAGCCGATCCAGAGCCTCCCGCGCCTCCGCAGGCATCGGATCCGTCTCGGGCACGGCAGGCAACTGCCCACCGATCCGCTCGGGCTGCACACCCGACTCGTCCGCAGGCACGCCGCGATGCTTCGGCTGGTGGGCGTCGGGTTCGGTAGCGGACTCGTCCGCTGGACGGCCGCGGTGCTTCGGCTCGTAGGTTTCCGCTTGGTGCTGTGCTTCGTCGGCTGGGCGACCCCGGTGCTTCGGCCGGTAGGGCTCGGGCTGCGACCCAGCGCCGTCGGAACCGCCGGAGGGGTCGTTGCCCAAACCACCCGAGGGGTCGTGACCCGGCTCCCCACCGCCAGGCCACACCCTGGTCCGCGGATCCTCGCGCTGTCCGAGATCGACCGTCGGATCATCGCTTCCGGCAACAGGATCAGACGACGCCTCCGGCTGCGCACCACCCGGCCACACCGTGGTCCGCGGGTCCTCCCGACCGAGATCGACTGTCGGATCATCGCTTCCGGCGACAGGATCAGACGACGCCTCCGGCTGCGCACCGCCGGGCCACACCGTGGTCCGCGGGTCGCCCTGCGGAGTGTGGCCGATCTGGCGGTGGGCGTCGCGGAGGGCGCGCTGGTAGCGCTCCTCGGCGCGTTGGCGGGGCGACTGGCGTTCGCCGGCGTCGCGCGGTTCCGGGGCAGGCGGGCGGTCGGGGGTGAAGTCGGTCCGCCGGTGGGTGATTCGGCCGTCGTCGAGGACGACGATCTCGATGTGGGTGACCACCACTCCCGGCCGCGCGAGCAGCGGACGCAGCAGCGGACGCTCGGTCTCGAGCTGGGCGCGCACGTCCCCGGGCGAATGCCAGCCAACCACGACGATGCGCGGCGGCTCACCGGCCACGACACCGACCGTGTCATCGATGCGTCCAGCACCCTCCTCGGCCAGCGCTTCGCGCTGCATGGCGCGGGCCAGCGCCTCGTCGAGGACCGCGACCTCGGACTCGGCGGCGAGGTAGCGCAGCGCGGCTTCGCGCAGCTCCGCGATGCGCGCGGCCTGCTCGGGATGCGCCCTCGTCAACCGGTCGACGGTGTTCGCGACCTGCTCCGGGGCCGGACCCAGCTGGTCCAGCGTGACCGGCAGGCCTACCATCGCCGCGTTCCTTGCGGCGTCCGCAGCAGCCAATTCCCGCACGGCAGCGGCATTCTCGGCCGCGAGCCGCTGGGTCACGCGACGGGCGATCTCGACATCGGGCCTGCGCCCCGGTTCCTCGGGATCGGGCGTCGGCGGCGCGAGCGGCCCCCGCGGTGGTTTCCGGCCGCCACCGTCGGCGGCGGGTTCCGGCCGGGTTGGCGCGCTCGAGCCCTCGCCCTGGTTCGCGACCGCACCGTGCGCGGCGAGCGGCAGCGCGGGCGGTTCGGTGGGACGGGTCGCGGCCAGCGCCGCGTCCACCCGCGCCAGCTCGGCGGCGGCGGCCTGCTGCCTGCGCGCGGCCGCGGCCAGATCGTCGAGCGCGGCGGCGCGCTCCTGCGGTTCCGCGGTGCGGTAGTGAGCCGTGGCCGCCTCGACTTCGGCACGCGCCGTGTCGAGCTGAGCGCCCGCGGCGCCGCGCTCGCCGAGCAGCCGCGCGATCTCCAGCGGCCGACGCGCCTGCCGATCCAGTTCCGCCGCCCGATCGTTGAGCGCGGCAAGCATGTCGAGATCGGCGGCCCGCCCGTGCACCTCGGCGCGCAGTTCGGCCTGCACCTTCGCCAGTTGCCGCGGGGTGAGCCGTTCCTTCTGGTCGATCTTGCCGTCGCGATAGATCTCGTAGACCTTCTCGAAACGCTTGGCCTTGGCCGCCTTTTCGGCATCGGTATCGGTCGGCTGAATCGGTTCGGGCAGATCGACGCCGACGGTCCTGGTGAAGTCCGGGTTCGGCGTCGGCCGAGGATCGGGCGCGGAGTTGTTCGCGCCGAGCATGCCGAATCCGTCGAGCACCCGTGCGCTGCGCAGCGCCTCGGCCAGCGATTCGAGATCGCCGATCATGTCCAGCAGATGCGCGACGGCCTTGGGGTGCACCGGGAATTCGACATCGGCCAGGCGGGGGTCCACCGCGTCCGCGCCGCGCGACACCGGGTCGAACGGGTCGAGCCGATTGATGGTGCGGTAGTACTCGGCGAGGGCATCGATCAGGTTCTCGCGCTCCGCGGGCCTGCGGGCGAGCTTGGCGATCGCCTTGTTCAGCCGCTTCGGATCGGTGCCGGTGCGGTCTGGGCGGTACTTCTTCTCGTCGTTGTTGTAATTGCGCGGGAAGAGGTCCCTCGGGAAACGGCCGCGCCGCCTGCCGATCCCGAGCCGATCGGCGAGCCGATCCCGCGCGGCGTCGACCACATCGGCATCGATGCCGCGCATGAGCGCCGCGTACTCGATGAGGTCCTCGACGGCCTGATGCCCACGGGCCGAGCCGATCTTGTCCAACACGAAGGCCTTGGCAAGCCGCTCCGGTGTCAACTCACCGGGCTCGAGCTTCAGCCGATCGGCCAGCTGCGCGCGAGCGTCGCCGATGGTGTGGAAGTCATCGATATCCCATGCGGTGCGGCCGTAGTCGATGAGCGCTTCGATCTGGCTGGCCCTGATCTTGTTCTCCGCGCGGATCTGTTCCATCCGATCGGACAGGCGCCGCGGGTCGTCGAGATCGGACTCGGGCACACCGAGCCGGTGCGCGAGTTCCTTGCGCGCGGCCTCGATCTCGTTGCGGGACAACCTCTCCAGATCAGGTTTCGGCCGCGGGCTCTCGCTCTCGGTCGTCGGCGCGATCTCGACGACCGGGCGCCACTGTCCGTCCTCGTCGAGCAGGAAGGTCATGTCGAGTCTGCGACCGTCCACCAGCTCGTCGACGTGCCGCACCCGCATGGGCTCGCTGTCGCTGACCAGAATGGTGCCGTCGGTGGCGATCTCGGCCACCCGGAACACCACGTCGACCTGGCCGTCGTTGACGACCTCGGCGATATTCGGATGTGCGCGCAGCGCCGAGGCGAGCACATGGGCGTGGTCGAGGTGACCGTCGACCACCATCAGCCGCAGCGGCCCGCCGTCGATGCCGGGCAGCAGCCCGAGGCCGTCGGCATCCGGAATCAGGAAACCGCCGTCGGAGACGATCGAGGAGCGCAGCGCCAGATCGGTCACGAGTCTGGTGAGTTCGTCGGCGTTACCGTCGACGCGCACGAATTCGTTTGCCAATTCCGCGAATCGGGCGATGTCGGCGGTGCGCGCGTGCACATTGGCGAGCGCGTCGGCGAGCGCGCCGCGCGGATGCGAGTCGAGATAGTGCAGGTCGACCTGCAGGAGCTGGGCCCAGACGGCGCGCTCGTCCTTGATCTGATCGCGGCGCAGCGCGTTGACGAAGTAGCCCGGTTTGCCCTGGTCGATGCCTGGCTGATCGGTGTAGCTGAGATCGCCCCAGTCGCGACCGGGCTCACCACCGTTGTTGACCCCCTGCCAGTCCAGCATCGTGGTCGGTCGGTCGTCGGCGTGCACGATCTCGCGCAGGAACCGCGTCATCGGGTCGTTGTCGAAGAAGCTGACTTCCTGGCTGAACGGGATGTGCCGGTTCTCCGCGTCGTAGCGCACGGCGGACTCGGCCAGCCCGGCGAGCGCACCGATCCGCCTGGCCTGCTGATACTGCAGGACCCGCACAGCTTGCAGCGCGGCCTCGCCGTCCAGGCCGGGACCGAGGCGAAGGCCCATGGCGCGGGCTGCGGCGACGAGGCGGTCCGCCAGTTCGCGACGCTGATCGACGGCCCCGGCCAGCTCGTTCAGCAGGTCGGCGAAGGCGCCGGTGGCCTCGGCCCCCGCGGTGGGAAGCTGCGGCTCGGGCTGGGGAAGTTCGTTGCGAACCTCCTGGGACTCGGGCGGATTCGCCTGCTGCGCCGCGTCGTCGCGGCGACGCATCTCATCGATGTCGACGCCGTGTTCCTTGCGCACCGCCTCGGGACTGGCATCGTCGACCCAGGGCCGGTATTCGGTGCCGTCCATATTGCGGATCGGCTGGAATTCGGCGGCGCGGTCGGGAACGCGGCTGGTCAGACGGTTGAGGATCGGGACGTACTCGCGCGCCTTCCACATCGTCACGCCCTCTTTGAGGATGCGCGCCGGGTTGAACTTGATCTGGAGGACCTCGCCCTGCGGACTGTCCTTGGTGAGCGGCAGGCCCGCCGAGTATCCGAGCACCGACTGACCGGCGCCGTCCACACTGGAGCCGGAGGGATACTTCGGGTTGTAGCCCTGAAAGCCCTTGCGGTAGACGGTGTTCGCGAGGAACTTCGACTTGGGCTTGTCGATGGAGCCGGGCGGCTTCTGCGCCGCGTGCGGAGCCTCGACCTCCTTCGGGTTCGTCGCCTGCGGCGCGGTCTCCGATTCCTGCGCTGGCGAATTCTCCTGGCGCAGCACTGGATTCCAGGCGCCCGCGCCATCGGCGGTCAGGTCGAGGCGGAAGGTCAGTCCCTCGAATTCGAACAGATGCTCGCGCCGGGCCGCCGGACGTCGCTCGCCCTCGTTCGGCTCATCCGGCGACGGCGCTGGAACGGGCGGCTTGTTCGGCGGCTTCCCCTGTCCGCCAGCGGCATTCGGTTCCATCGGGAACTCGGGCGCCTCGAATCCCGCGGGTCCACGGCGGTCGGGCCTGCCGTCGGGTCCGAGCTCGATGTCGTCGGCCTCGGTACCGTCCCGCTCGGCCCGATTCAGTGCCGATTCGACTCCGGCGCTCGCCTTGCGACCGAACGGCAGCCAGCGCTTCACGCGGCCGAACATGCCCTTGGGCGGCGAAGTCTCGCCGGGAGCGATCGGATTCGGATCCGCGCCCGACTGGGCATCGGCATCCGCCCGGGCGATCCGGTTCGAGTCGGTATCCGGCTGAGTATCGGCGATGGACTGCGCGGCCGGGCTCGGATCCGCATCCGGCTGGGTATCGGCGGGACGCGCGATCGGACCCGAAACCCCATCCGCCTCGGCATCGGCCAGCTGCGCGATCGGACCCGAAACCCCATCCGCCTCGGCATCGGCCGGCTGCGCGATCGGACCCGAAACCCCATCCGGCTCGGCATCGGTGGGACGCGCGATCGAACTCGAAACCCCATCCGGCTGGGCATCGGCGACGGACTGCGCGCCCGGACTCGGATCCGCATCCGGCTGGGTATCGGCGGGACGCGCAACCGGACCCGAAACCCCATCCGCCTCGGCATCGGCCGGCTGCACAACCGGACCCGAAACCCCATCCGGCTCGGCATCGGTGGGACGCGCGATCGAACTCGAAACCGAATTCGGCTGGGCGTCGGCCGCGGTGTCGGACCTGAAAACCGGCGATCCCCAATGGAGTCTGCCTCGTTCGCTGCGATCGGCCGAGCGCGCGATGTCGAAGGTGACCTCGGCGTGCTCGGCGCCCACCTTGTCGACGTATTTGCGGACGGCGGCGAGCCCGGCTTCCTCGGCGACCCGCGCGGGCGGGCGGGCCTCGGGATCGCGTGACCGCCTGCGCTCGGCTTTGCGATACGCCTTGTCGTAGGCGTCGGTGTAGGCGGTTTCGGCTGCGCCACGCGGGATGAATCGGCCTTCGGCCCGCAGCGCGGGGAACCGCCGGATCTCGTCGGCGAGAGTGCGGCTGAGCCGGTCCCGCGCCTCCGGGCTTTCCGGATCGGCCGGAGCCACACCGTCTTCGGCGGAGGTGAGGTCGGCGTCCAGACCGTGGGCACGATCCCACTCCGCACCGGCGTACTGGCTCGGCGACAGACCGTCGATGCGGCCGCCCAGCGCATCGAGATTCGCACGGACCGCGCGCAACCCGGCACGATACGAGGCCGCCCACAGCATGTCGTAGGTGATCGCGTCGTCCTTGTAGAGGATCGGCGCGACGATCTTCGCCGCGGCCGAGTACGCCTCCTCGAACGCCCATTCCAGATCGTCGACCAATCGCCCGCCCTCGCGCGATTGCTTCGTACCCGGACGGATAGGCCGTGTGTCATCGTCGAGATCCTTGAAGCCGCGATAGTTGTATTCCACCGCGTACGCTTCGGCCAGCCGGTCCAGGGTCGCGGCGATGTACTCGTCGCGATTCATCGTCAGCAGTTCCTGTCGCACGTCAACACCGAGCGCGCGCTGTTCGGCCGCGACCGCCGCGCGGATCAGCGCACCGATCTGCGTGGGCTGCGAATCGCCGACCTGGATCACCGCGGTGTTGGTGAGCGGCTCGTAACCGAGCGACAACGGTGCGTCGTCGTTGTTCGGGCGACGAACCGAAAGCGCCGGATCGTCGGTGAATCGAATGCCCACACCGTGGCGCACCAGCGTCCGATGGACCCAAGGCCCGATTCGATTCCTATGGCCGACAAGCTTTTCGATGAGCGAATCGAGGCGGCTGCGCGTCAACTGATCGAGACTGGATCCGTCGGAGTCGGCCGGATCCGATGACGTGGCGGGTCGATGTGCGTCGACCTCCGACTCGGGAGTATCCGCGCGCTCGGGCAGCACGAACACCGAACCCGAGTCGGAGACCTGAATGCTCGGCGTCGTCGTGCTGTCGACGGTCTCCGGCCGCGAGAGATCGCGGCCGACCACCTCGGCGATCTCACCCTCGAGCCGTGCCAGGTCCTCGTCCAACCGCGCGTGCCACCGCGACAGGTCGATGAGCACGGCTTCGGCGAGTTCTCGGTCGCCGAGGCCGAGTCGTCGGCTCCCGACGCGGCGCAATTCGGCGACGATCGCTTCCAGATCGGACCCGAGATCGACGGTGTCGGGAATCCGCAACCTCTGCCGAAGCCGCCCGGCGGCGCGATCGAAATCGAACCGAATCCGTGCCTGTTCCCGCCGGATGTCCGCGTGCTCGCGGAGCAGGCCCTCGACCCGACGCGCCGCGTCCGGAGTGGACGGCACATACTCGTCCATACCGTCTGGAATGACGTTGCGCTGCAAATCATCCCATTCCAGACCGGCGCTGTCCCGGATACTCCTGCCGCCGGGCGCGAAGTCCGGCGAGTCGAACAGATCGGTCGCCAGCAATCTCGCGATGCCCGCCTCGCGGCCGATCTCACGCAGCCGATCCTCGCTCAGGCCGCCGTCACCGCGCCGGGCCGCGTCGATGGCGGCGTCGTGCGCGGAAAGATACTGCTGCTCCAGCGCCATCCGATAGTCGCGGGCGGGCAACGACTCGGACGGATCCGCTTCCGGGGTACCGAAATCCTGGTGGAAGAGGGCCTGCCTGCCGAGCGCGTCCGCCTCGGCGCGCAGCCGAGCCTCGACATAGGCCTCGCGGTCCATTCCCCGGATACGCGACGGCAGTACCTCGAGCCGACCCGCACGCACCGCATCCGCCAACGCCGCCGCCCGCACCACCGCGGCCGCCTGCGCCTGCAGACCACGATCGCGCGCGCCGACGACGACATCCATCGTCAGTCCGTCGAAGGCATCGATACCGCCCGACTCACTACTGTCGAAACGCACGCCCGCACGCATGTCCGCCAGCAGTTCGATTGCCGCACGGCCGGTTTCGCTCGCGCCGAGCACACTCCACACCTCGGCGAACCCACGATCCGGCGACCCGACGAGCCACCGGCTCAGCCCGTCGGGTGCGGGGCGCGTGGCGACCGAAACCGGGGGCCGGGAATCAGCGGCACTCGCGGATGCTTCGTCTTCGATTCCGGGCGGGCCGTCGATTTCGCTGCCGAGCGCGTCCGCAGGCAGCGAGCCGTCGCCGATCTCGGCGGTTCCATCGGCGAGCTTCTTGGCGATCCTTTCCGCCAACCGATTCGGATCGGTATCGGTCATGGCGTGGAAGTACCTGGCCAACGCGTCGATGGCGGCGTCGCGCCCGGTCGGCGCCGGCAACCGCCAGGTGCCCTTGCCGTCGTTCTCCAGATAGATGTTCACCCGGACCGGGCCGACCTTCACCTGGGCGTTGGTGTACTGCGGGCTCGGCCACGGTTCGCGCACCCCATCGAGCGGCTGCGGAATCTGCCGCGTGTGCAGGCGGTAGGCCACCGCGGCGGGATCGGTCTCCGGCAATCGCGGATTGTTCTGCGCCGCACGGAATCCCACCGCGACCGCATCGGGTTGCAGGTCGACCGGCTTGGATACCCACCGATTCTCCATCCGGAAGGCGAACCTGGCCTCGTCCCTGAGGTAGAACGCCTCATCCCCGAGCCGGGTGATCCAGTCGTCGAATCCCTCGCGGACTTTGCCCTCGGCCCGGAACCGCAGGTACTCCGACAGGAAGGTGGCGACGGCGTCGGACAGCGAAGGCTTGCGGCGCGGCCCCTCGGCCACATCGCGGGAGAGTTCGACCGTGGACGGGTTGCCGCCGGGTCCCGGCTCGACCGCAACGTAACGAATGCGATGCCCGTCCCACAGGGCGTCGCGCAGCGCGGGATCGTTGCGGGCCACCTGGTCCAGCGCACCGAGGTGCTCGCCCTTCGGCGCGATCACCAGCAACTCGGGCGTGCTCGACTCCGGCTGGAACCGCAGCACATTCGGGCTCAGCCGCTCACCGTCGGGACGCGCTCGCAGTTCGTCGTCGACGACGCGGCGCACCAACTCGTGACTCACCGATTCGGTGGACGGCGCCGAATCCATCTCGGGGACAGCGACATTGCGTGGCGAACCCCAGTGCACACCGTCCTGTTCGGTCGAGTCGGCGAAACGGAGGACGTCGAAGGCGATCTCGGCACGCTGGGCGCCCACCTTCTCCACGTACTTGCGAACGGCGGCACGCCCCGCCTCTTCCGCGACCTTCTCCGGCGACGGCGCCTCGGGATCGCGTGCGAGCGCACGCTCGGCCTTGCGGTACGCCTCGTCGTAAGCCGCGGTGTACGCCGCCTCGGCCGGACCGAACGGAATGTAGCGGCCCTCGGCCCGCTTCTCCGGGAAACGCCGGATCTCCTCGGTGTAGGTGCGGGCCTGCCGGTCGAGCGCCTGCGGGCTGTCGTCGGCGACCGGCGCGCGCTCGGCCGCACCCTCCGGCGCGAGATCGGGTCGAAGGCCGTGCGCGCGGTCCCACTCCGCCCCGGCGTACTGAGCCGGAGTAAGCCCGTCGATGCGCGCTCCCGAGGCGTCTATGATCGCGCGGACCGCCCGTAGACCAGCGCGGTAGGCGGCGGCGTTCCGCATCTCTCGACCCACCCCGCTGTTCTTGCCGTACACCTGCTCGACGGTCTTCGTCGCCTCGGTGTACGCGTCGAGGAAGGCCCGTTCCAGCGGGTCGTCGATGCGCCGCTTGCCCTTGACCCGCCCCGAGCCGAAGTGGTACCCCTCGATTCCGGCATTGGCCGCCGCGACACGGCGGTACTGGAAGTCCATCGCGTACGCTTCGGCCCTGCGGTCCAGCCGGTCCGCGATATAGGCGTCTCGGTGCAGCGACAGCCTGTCCGGAACCCGGTCCGCGCCAAGGGCATCCAATTCGGCCGCGACCGCGGCGCGCACCAGCGCAGCCACTTGGGTCTGCGCGCCCCCGTAGTACGGGAGGACGACGGTGTTCGTCGCCCGGTCGTAGCCCGGCGTCCGCCCGACGCCTTCCTGCCGTTCGATGACGGCGGCCGGGTCATCGGTGAAGCGGATCCGCACACCGTGACGGTCGAGGGCGGCGGCCGCCCACTCACCGATCTGCCTGGCCCCCTTCGTCAGATCCGCGAGGAGCCTTTGGTTGCGGGAGGCGGCGAGGTTCGCCAGCCTGCCCGTCTCGGCGGTGTTGGGACCGACCGGCACGGTGCGCTGTCCGGACTCGGTGGTTTCCGGTGTGCTCGCGGCCGGTCGGCGCACGAATATCGCACCCGATTCGCCGAGCTGGATACCGGGACGTCGCATTTCATGGCCGCCGTCCCGGGTGGGTTGCGACAGGTCGCGACCAACGGCGTCGGCGATCTTGCCCTCGAGCCGTGCCCGCTCGCCGTCCAATCGGTCATGCCAGTCGGACAGCTCGGTGAGCAACGCGTCGGCGAGGGAACCGTCATCGACGACCGCTCGCTTGCGCGTGATGCTCCGCAGTTCGGCGATGATCGACGCCGGATCGGATCCGAGATCGAAGTCGTCGGGAATCCGCATGCGCCGCCTGCGCTGCTCGACCGTCTGATCGAAGGCGAACTGGACGAGTGCCTGCGCCCGCCGGACGTCCGCGTGCTCGCGGAGCAGGCTCTCGACCCGACGCGCCGCCTCCGGGGTGGACGGCACATACTCGTCCGTCCCTTCGGGAACAACCGTGCGCTGCAGGGCATCCCACTCGCCACCGGCGATGTCACCGAGACTCGCGCCGCCGTCGGTGAAGAACGGCGAGTCGAACAGGTCGGTCGCCAACAGCGCCGCGACGCCCGCCTCGCGAGCGATCGCCCGGAGTCGCTCCGCGTCCGTATCTCCGCCGGCCCGCCGGGCGGCGGCGAGGGCGGATTCGTACGCGGCCAGGTATCGCTGCTCCAACGCCTTCCGGTAGTCGCGGTCCGTCAGCGATTCGGACGGCGCGACTTCCGGAGTGCCGAAATCCCGGTGGAACAGGGCCTGTATGCCGAATGCGTCGGCCTCGGCGCGCAGCCGGGAGGCGATATAGGCGTCGCGGTCCATCGCCCGGATACGCGACGGCGTCACCTCGAGCCGCCCGGTGCGCACCGCGTCCGCCAACGCCGCCGCGCGCACGATCGCCGCGGCCTGCACCTGCTGGTCGCGATCGCGCGCACCGACGACGATGTCCATCGTCGCCCCGTCGAAGCTGTCGGCATCGGCCGACCGTCCGCCGTCGAAGCGCACGCCCGCACGCACGTCGGCGAGCACTTCCATTGCCGCACGGCCCGTTTCGCTGCCGCGGAGCACTTCCAAGACCTCGGCATACCGAGGATCCGGCGCGGCGGCGCGCCACGAGCTCAGTCCATCCGGCTCGGAGTGCGCGGCCACGGGGACCGAGGGAGAAGCGTCGGCAGCGTCGTCCGCGTCGGGGTCGGCGGGGTTCGCGCCGTCCTGGACGGGCTCGTTGCCGAGCGGCTCGGGTGTCCTGCTCGCACGCGCGTCACCCCAGTAGGCGCCGTCGGACTCGTCCGCGCGAGCGGCCCGCACGACGTCGACGATCAGTTCGGCGTTGTCGATTCCCACCTTGTCGACGTGGCGGCGGATCGCGAGTTCTCCGGCCTCCCTGGCGACCAACTCCGGTGGCCGCGACGACTTCTCACGTGCCAGTGCCCGTTCCGCCTTGCGGTACGCGCGGTCGTAGGCGTCGGAGTACGCCTCTTCCACCGGGCTGCGCGGTATGCCCGAGCCCTCGCCATCGGCGCGCAATTCCCGCACCAGTTCGACCTCAGCCACCAGCGCGTGGACGCGCCGCCTAGACGACGCGGATGCCTCCGTGTCGGCGAGCGGCACGGCCGCACCCGGGGCGATGCCGTGCGCGCGATACCACTGGTCGGAGAACCGCTGGGTGAAATTCCGCCCGTCGACCTCGGGCACCAGCTCGTCGAGGTTGTCGCGCACCGCCCGGACGGCGGCCCGATGAGAGGCGGCGTCGAGCAGCCGGTCCGTGATCGCCGGGTCGTCGCGATAGGCCCTGGCCAGAGCATCGCCTGCCCGATCGAACGCCCAGAGGTAGGTCTTCGCCAACGATCCGGCCATGGACCCGATCATGTTGTCATCGGTGAACTGGTGGTTCGCCGCGAATCCCAGCGCCGCGGCATCGGCCTGGTGATCAAGCATCAGGTCGATGTACTCCGTGCGCGACATGCCGAGCTGCGGTAGCGGCCCGTGCGGCGACGTGGCATGCAGCTCGGCGAGGCGGGCGGCGCGGATCAGCGCGATGGCCCGCTGGCGCGGATTGTCGCCTTCACGCAGCACCACCGTGTTCGTCGACGGGTCGTAGGACTCCTCCAGCCCCACCTCCACGTAGTCGCGGCTGGCTTGGTACGAACGCGGTTCGGAGGTGTAGAGCACCCGCACACCGTGGCGCCGCAGCGTCTGGGCCGCCCATCGACCGATGTCGTGGCGGTGATCACCGAGCAGCTCGGCGACCCGACCCGAGGCCTTCGCCACCAGATCCGCCAATTCCGTTCGCGCGGAGTCGTCTTCGGGACGAACCGCGGGCGCACCCGAATCGGCAGGTCGCGGCGGCAGGCCCACGTCCGTGTGATCATCGCCGACGAACACGACGCCGTCCGCGGCGACGTGGACCGTGATCGGCTCCCCGGCACCGAGATCGCGCCGCACCGCCGCGGCGAGATCGTCGCCGAGCGCGCGGCGCCGCTCGGTCAGATCGACGTGGCGTGCGGTCAGTTCGGCGAGGACGGCAGAGTCGGCCCTGGCGCCGAGCCCACGCGGACCGTCGGGGCCACGCAGCCGCGCCGACACGTCCTGCCGATCGAGCGGGCCTGAATTATCTCGCAGTCGAGCGACATCGCCCAGTCGCGCGGCCACGCGGTCCCAATCCGCCTCGACCCGTGCGAGTTCGCGTCCGACGGCCGCGCGCTTCCTGCCGATGTCCTCCAGCGTCCCCGCCGCGTCCCGCGTGGTCGGCGCGTATTCGCGCAGCCCGTCCGGTGCGGTGATGCGGTGCTGGGCGTCCCAGAACTCGGCCGCGGCCCTCCGGTGCGCGTGCGCGGGTCCGTCCGGTGCGTCGAATTCGCCACCCGCCAGCAGTGCGTCGACGCCCGCCTGCCGCGCTCGTTCGAGCAGTGCGGGATCGACCTCCGAATCCTGCTGTCGCGCGGCGATTTCGGCATCGAAGGCGGTCAGGTAGGTCGCCTCCAGCCGCTGCCGCGCGGCGGGGTCGGTGACCGGATTCGCGGCGGTGTCGTATCCGACCAGCTCGAGTTCGCGATGGAACTCGGCCTGCCTGCCCAGCGCCAGCGCCTCGGCGCGGACGCGCGCGGCGATGAAATCGGACCGATCCTGGGCGCGAACGCGCGAGGGCGTTACCTCGAGGAGACCGGTCCGCACGGCCTCGGCGAGCGTCGCTGCGCGAACGAGGGCGGCGGCCTGCGCGGGATGGCTGCGTTCCCGGGTCCCGACCGACACCTCCATCGTCCTGCCGTCGAACACATCGACCGATCCGTTCGCGTCGAAACGCACATCGATGTTCAGATCGCGCAGCGCTGCCGCCGCCGCACGACCGACGGCACTGAACTCGAGCACCCCTTGCACGTCGTTCGCAGCGGGAAGGCCGGGGCGCACCGTCCACGACTGCCCCAGTGTCCCAGTGGTTTCGGTCCGCGGATCGGCATCGTGCCGGAATTCCGGGCTGCCCGACGGCGGGGTGGCAGGCTGGTCGGCGGCGGCGATCTCGCCGTGCGATTCCCGCCATGCCCGCTCGTAGAACTCGGCGTTGGTCGTATCGGAGCCCGTTGGGCGGTGCGCCGCTACATGCGGGCGCAGCGCGTCGAAACCGGCTTGGTTCGCGATCCGGTCCAATTCGGCTGCGGGGCCACCGATCTCGTTCGCGGCTGCCTCGCGCGCCGCACGGTAGGCATCGAGGTAGACGTGATCGACGACGGTGAGCTCCACCGCGCCGCCCAACTGCACGGCCGCGACGATCTCCCAGATGCGGGCCGAGGTCTCCTCGTCGATCTTGCGGTCGACGTAATCCGTCAGCTCCGAACGCATCCGGTCACGGGCATCGACCGCGGCATCCTGGCGGCCCGCGAACTCGGCGTGTATCGCGCCGCTCACGATGGCGCGCATGTGCTCGCCGTCGGTGGCGCCCGCGTCGATGACCAGCACCTGCCGCGCGGGATAGAACCGCGTCGCGCCGCCGGAACTGTGCTCGATCGTGACACCGTGTCGCCGAAGGGTTTCCAGCGCCCACGCGCCGACCGCGCTGTCCGGCAATGCCGCCAGGATGGGCTCGAGCCGCTGTCTGGTCGCATCACCTGCCAGATCCGACTCGGCGACGACGGGGCCGGACGACTCGAACACCCGCGGATCGATCGCATCGACCCGGCGCGCTCGGACCTGGCCGAAGTCGTCGATGCCGAGCGACAGGTGCTCGAACTCGACGGGACCGCCGCGCAAGAGTTCACGCACGCGCGGATCGGCCGCCGCGGCATCGCGCAGGGCCTGATGCTGGTAGGGCTCCCCGGCTATGACGATCCGGTTCGGCCTGCCCGGAAGGTGGACGTAGTGGTCGCCGAGCGGACGCGCGTCCGGAGCGTAGGTGGCGAGCACCTCGCGGGCGGCCAAGGCGGTCAGCATGTCGACCTGCCGGTCGTAGGTCACCTGCGCGTTCTCGCGCCGCGGGACCAGATCGGCCAGGGACAGCAGATCGTGTTCGGTGCGGCGCAGGTCCGCCAGCCGCTCGGGGGTTGTCGCCGGATCGGCCATCTCGTCACGAACCGGACCGAGGCGATCGGCGATCTCCCGTGCCAACGAGTCCGCTGCCAGATGCGGACGGATGCCGTATCTTGCTGTACCGCTGTTGATTTCGTCGGACACCTCGACCAGATCGCGGTGCGCGCGGGCACGATCGGCCGCAGCGGTCCGCAGTGCCGCCGTCGCGGACTGTGCCGGTTCCGGCGCGATCTCGGCGTCGTAGAACTGGCCGTGGTCGGTACGGGAACGATCCCACTCGGCCCCGTAGTAGTCGGAGTAGTTCCTGCCGTTCGGCCAGACGTGGGTCTCGATTTCCGCGATCAGGGCCTCGGTCGCCCGTTCGTGGGCACGGCGCGCGAACTCGGCCTCACTCAGCGGCGTTCCGCCTTCCCCGAGCTGCGGCTGCGCGGCGTACGCGGCGTCGTAGGTGTCCTCGAGGTAGTGCCGGTCACCGAAATAGTCGCCAAGCCGCGGGTCGGCGCGGAACTGTCCGGCAAGCCTGATCCACTGCGCGACCGCCGCCGCCTCCTCGGCGATCATGGTGCGGATGAACGTCGCACGGTCCATACCGAGATGGCCCGACTCCCCGCGGATGTACCGCTCGGCGTGGACCGACTCGTGCGCCAGCGACAACGCTTGGCGCACATGATCGTTGCGGCCGGTGTACACGGTGGCCGTCAACGACTCGGCGGCGAACCCACCGCTGCGGCGGTCCGCTGCCGCCCGTTCGTATCGCACCCGTACCGACGCGTCGTCCAGCACCCGCAGCACATCGGCGCCGGTCTCGGTGCCCCGCAGCAACGCACGCACCTGATCGGAATGCGAATCGAGCGAACGGCCGATCCGGACAGCCAAGTCGGCGGCGGGGCTCGCGTCGGAGTCGGATCCGATGGGGTGCACCGGGTTTCCCTGCGGGTCGAGCAGGATCGCATAGGTGCCGCGCACTTCCCGCGACACGATGGGCGGGAACCGCTTCGTATAGTCCGCGCCAGGGTCCCGCACCATGACGATGCCGTCCGCGCCGTCCGGGTCGCTCTCGTGTCTGAGGACGTAGGCGTGCGCGCCGACGCCGTACTCGTCGACCGGGGCCGCGTACTCGTCGACCACCAGTGCGATCGAGCCCTCCGGCATGTCGAGGAGCTGCCGTTGGATCGCCTCGTGGTCGGCGAACTGGCGCAGCTGCCCGCCTGTCGCCTCCTGTACCTGGGCGGGCGACATGCCGGCGAGTCCGACCGAACCGTTCGGCGGCTCGATCGTCGTGCTGCCGGTCAGCCGCTTGATCAGGCGCAGCGCGAGTTCAGCGCAGCGGCCGCGGTTCGCCTCGTGCGCGGTGACAGCGTCGGGAGTCTGCGCGTCGTCGGCGTCCTGAGGTTCGTCGATGGCATCCGGCGAGTCGTCGTCGGAGTGCTCGACGAACTCCGCGTTTTCGACATGCTGGTGGACATCGGCATCGGGAAGGGCGCCGTCCACGGGAGCCGTGCCGTCGGCCACCACGCCGTTCGCTTCGTTCCAGTCCCTGGTGTAGACGCCGACATAGTCGGTGACTCCACCGTCGGAGGTCTGGAGGTAGGCACGGATGCCCGCCGCACCGAAGTCGAGCGCCGGGTCCCGCATGGGGTCGTCGAGGCGCCGCTGCCGCGAGAACCCGGTCATCCTATTCAGTGCCCGACGCGACATCCCGGGGCGTGCTGCGTCGCTAGCCCCTTCCAGATCGCCGATCGGAACGACGTGCCCGCGGGCCCGCAACTGCTTGACGAACTCGGCTTCCAGCGCGTGCGCGCGGCTCTCCTGCCGGAACATCGCGTCGACGTAGTCGCCGCGTGCCGTCGTCAACGGATGCGGTGACAATCCCTCCGCGGCATCGCGCAGGTGGGCGGCGGCATGCACCATATCGATGGCCTGCCGCACCTCCGACGTCCGGTAATCGAGAACGAGCGTCCTGCGCTCCGGGTAGTAGCGCGGCTCCGCGTCCAGTTCGTGTAGCACGCGAACGTTGTTGCGTCGCAACATGTCCTCGGCCCACACGCCGATATCGGTGCTCTCCAGCAGCTGCCGGACCCGCGTGATCCGATCCGCCGACTCCTCGCCGGCGGTATCACCCGGCATCCCCACCGGTACGGCGGGCTCGTCCTCGGAAGTCCCATCCAACGCTTCGTCGACGACGTCTGCCACCGCGTCGCGACCGAGCGGTGTCACCTCGACGTTCGCGTCCGGCCCCGGCTCGGTGACCTCGATCAACCGCAGGTCCAGATCGGGACGACCCAGCACGGACGCGAGTTCCTGGCGGCTCGCCAAAGCCTCGGCGAGCGCTGCGGCGTGCTCCCGTTCGAGCGCGACGACGACCACCCGCGGCGGCTCTCCGGCGACCAGCGCGACGTGCGGGGTGATCGTCTCGGCCCCGTCGAGTCCGGCCTCCTCGAGTTCGGACGCGAGCACATCCGCGGCCACGGCGGCATTCGCGGCGGTGTCGGCACGGTTGATCAACTCGCCTTGCAGGTGATACTGATCGCCGAGATCGGACAACAGCCGCAGCTTCAGTGCCCGCCCGAGCAGGTCGGCGCGCTGTCGCTCCAGCGCCGCGTCGGGCAGCATGTCCCGGCCGACATCGGCCCGATCCACACCGAGCCGTTCGGCAAGGGCGGCCAATTCCCGCTCGTTCGCCTCGCGCAGCCTCGGCAGCGTCTCCGCGCGCAGTTCCTGGTCGATGGCATCGATGGTGTCGATGCCGAGACTGCTTGCGAGATCGTTGATCTGGCCTGCCAAGTCCATCCGGCGTCGTTGGGCGACGACCCGCCGCGTCGCGTTCTCGGAGACCTCCGCCTCGACCTCGAGCGAACTCCACGCGTGGACATCGGAACCGCCGAGCATGACGGTGTCCCACCCGGCGCCGTAGTACTCGAGGTAGTTGTTGCCGTCCGCCCACCGATAGGTGGCGATGTAGTCCGCGATGGCGGCCGCGCCCGCTTCCCGTGCGCGGGTGCGGATCTCCTCGTCGGTGAGGCCGAGGTCGTCGCGCGCCGCCTGCGCGGCTCTGGCGTCGTAGGCGGCGAGGTAGCGCTCGGCGGGCCGGTAGTCCGCGTCGACCGTGTAACCGAGCCCGCGTAGCTCGCGGGCGAACTCGAACTCGCGTCCGGCCGCGAGGGCTTCCTCGCGGACCATCGACGCGATGTACTCCTCCCTGCCCAGCAGACGAATCCGGTTGGTCCGGTTGCTGGTTTCGCCTTCCCACGCCATCTGCGCGTGCACGCCCTCGTGCACCAGCGTCAGCGCCTGGCTGATGAGATCCCGTTCACTGATCCGGATTTCGGCGACGACAGCTTCCGAGTCGTAGGTGCCATCGGCGAATTCGCTGGTCATCTGGTGCATGAAGTCGACAGAGATCTCGCCGTCGCCGAGAATCGCGAGGATCTCCCTGCCCACGCTGGTCAGCTCCAGCAGCGAGGTGACCCGATCGGAGTGTTCGCCGAGCGAAAGACCGATGCGCATCGGCAGATCCACGGTCGGAAGCTGTCCGGAACCGTCGATCGCGAGCGGGTGGACCGGAACGCCGCGGTCGTCGAACAGGATCATGTGGGTCGAGCCGATATCGGAAGGCAAGCGCGGCGGGAAACCGCGCACGGCGCCCGTCCCCGCGTCGTACACCACGACGCCGTTCCTCTCACGCCTGAGCACGTAGGCATGAGCACCGACACCGTGTTCATCCACCGGACGGGTATAGGCATCGACCACCAAGGCCGAAGACCCCTCCGGCATGTCGAGCAGCGCCCGCTCGATCTCCGCGTGATCGGTCACCGCGCGCAACTGTCCACCGGCCGCGTCCTGCACCTCGGACGCGGTCATTCCGCCGAGCCCGACGGCCTCGGACGGCAGCCTGATCACCGAACTGCCGGTCAACGCCTTGATCAACCGCAACGACAGCTCCGCGCACCGACCGCGATTGCGCTCGGCCGCCGCACGCGACACGGACTCCGGCGAGCGAGCGGCGGCATCCGCGTCATCTCGCTGCGGCGGCGCCTCGGCCAGCTGGGCGATGGTGGCCGCGAGATCACGGGTTTCCGCGCGCAGCCTTGCCAGCGTGTCCGCGACGCCGCGATCGGTGGCGAGATCGACCGCGGGCACCTCGAGCGCACCGGCCCAATGGGCGAGTTCCGCGGCGCTCAGGTCCAGGTCGGCGGAGTCGATCGGGGATCGGATCGCGAGGGCGAGAGCCTCGATCGCGCCCGCGCGCAACAGTGTTCGGACCCGCTGCTCGGCAATCGCTTCCGTGAGCCGCGCTTCGAGCGATGCGTCGAGAGGCACGTTCATCTGACGGAGCAGCCACGCCTGCGCCATCTCGGGCGACAAAGGTTGCGGGACAAACATATCCGGCGGCGGTGGTGCGAGATCAGGTCGCGATCCCGGATCCGAAGCCATTTGCGGCGACGGCGCGGCCCGCCGCGCCAGATCGGCGAGCGCTCGCAACGGATCCGAGCTGTCCGAGAGCGAATCACCCAGTCCGAGACTGCCGGACAGCTCGTCGAGGTATGCGCGCTCGGGGTCGGTCAGCGGATCCGGGCTCTGCCGCTCGGGTGTCCGCGATTCGTCGAGGTGGCGTCGCAGCGCGGCCATCGGGTCGGCCGGATCGCTCGTGCCCACTCGCGGCGGCATCCGCCGGTCGAGATCGTCGTTCCGCGCGCCGCTTCCGGCCGCGAGTCCAGGCCCGCGCCGGTCGCCGAGCGGACGCGTGGCGATGCCGTTCTTGTCGTAGAAGATGCCCCAGGTGGCCTTCGCGTTCGGAACGTCGGTGGGATCGAACTCGAACGGATCCGGTTGCCGCAGCGGGTCGTACACCATGACCTTCTCGGCGTCGGCGTCCCAGTACATGGTGAACGCGTGCGCGCCCGGTTGGCCGTTGGGGACGCTGCCCCGCTGCTGATTGATGACGATCACAGCGGACCTGCCGCGCATGTAGCGCAGCGCATCGGCGATCGCGTGCTGCCCCGTCCGCCTGCGGCCGGTCCCCAGCAGGTTCAACGCGGCGAGACGCCCGCGCCGCCACAACGGCGTCAGCTGAGCATCGGCATTGCGCTCGATGTCGCGCCAGTCCATGCCTTCCGGGCCGACGCTGTCCGGCGCCGGAACGGTGATGGCGGGGTTGCCGGTGACCTCGGCCGCCTTCCACAGCGCCTGCACACCGCACCCGCCCCCGGTCAGCTCGGGGCGCGGTGAATCCGGTTGGGACGGACCGATATCCGGCTGATGCGGAGCGGTTCCGGCCTGACCGGCCTCGATGTCGGACACCCGGTACATGGCGTCGACCGGCACTCCCGCAGGCGGCCGCGCCCCCTCGGGATCAGGCGCGTTCCACCGCTGGTGGAGCCCGTTGGTCTCATGGGGCACGAACACCCGCACGCCGTCGCCGAAGTGCTTCGACGGAAGAATCGGATCGCCAGGCATGCCGACCAGCGCGATATCGCCGACCAGCCCCGACAACCCGCCCTTGCGGCCCGCGGCCGCCGCGACGTCGACGCCGTAGCCGTCCGCGATGATCCGGACGGCCGGCTTGTTCCCGGTCACCGCCCTTGTCGCGTCGAAGATCGCGAGATCGCGCCGCAGCAGCTCCGCCGCTTTCTTCGCCCGCCAGTTCACCATGGCCGATGCCCGACCCGGTGTGTTGTAACCGAGCCAGGCGATGGATGCCAGCGAGTCGCCCGCGCGCAGGCGGCCCGCGGCCGCGGCGTGGCCGGCGGCCGTCTCCTCGAGGACCGCGCCGAGATCCGCCACGCTCGCGTCCCTGCCCGGCACATGCACCGACACCTGCGTCGCCGCGTCCGGATTGCCGAACGCGACCAGCGCCCTGCCCTTTCCACCGAAAGCACCCGGATCGTAGGCGAGCACGCGCACCGGCAGGTTCGGATCGATCCGAGCGGCTCGCACCTGCGCCCGCCGCAAGTCCGCGACCGTGCGCCGCAACTCGCGCAGTCGCTGGCGTTCCTGGCGGTCGAGGGTGTCGCGTGCGCTGAGATCCGCGATGTCCCTGGCGATTCGCAACCGGTTGGCGGTGTCGGCCGAATGCGAATCGATGCCGGGCGCGTTGCCGATCACGTCCGGGTACGCACGGATCAGCGTGGCCCGTTCGGCATCGGTCAGCGCGTTCCACCGCCGGGCGTTCTCGTCCGCCCGTGCCGCGGCAACGTCGTCGGTGGCGGGATTGGCGTCGGAATCGCCGAGCAGCAGATCCTGAGCGCGCAGACCCGGCTCCATCCGGTTCAGGATGGCGTCGGCCTCGTCGATCTCGGCGCGGGTCGCCTCGCTGCTGTCCTCGGGGAGGACACGGCGTGGGTCGCGGGTGCCGGTATCCGGGTCGGAGTCGGGGGCTGCGGCGGGATCCGTGTCGGCGTCGGGGTTCGCGGCGGGATCCG
>NZ_BDAU01000015.1 GCF_001612615.1 Nocardia amikacinitolerans NBRC 108937
ACCCGTGTCCGCGTCGGGGGCGGGGGTCCTGGCGTCGGGGTCGAGATCCGGATCCAGGTCTGGATCGGGGTCGCGGTCGGGGTCCGGTCGAGAAGCCGGGTCGGTATTCGAACTCGTGTCGGGCGCGAGCGCCGCCCGATCACCGTCGGTGGCCGGGCGTGAACTGCTCGGTGCGGGTCGGCTAGGCGGCGCCGGTGGCGGCGGGGACAGCGCGAGAGCTGCGGCGGCCGGGTCCACCGCGAGAGCGCCGTCCTGATCGGATCGGTCGTCCGTATCCGGCTGTCGGGCAGTCGAATCCGTTCCGGCGCGGGAATCCGCCCCGGCGTCCGAATCCGACCTGCCGTCCGAATTCGCCGCGCTATCCGAATCCGCCCCGTGGTTCGAATCCGCTTCGCCGTCCGGCCGCGTCGTCGCCGGGTCGGGTGAAACCAGGTCGGCAGGGTCCACCTGCACCTGCCGCTGATCGCTCGCCGCGGCGTCGTCCTCGGCCTGCGAGCGGGCTTGCGGCGCTTCGGAATCCGCGATTCGCGCCTGAACCGGCCCGGCTTGGTCCGACAAGCCGCCGGGGACATCGACCGCACGTGCGGAGCCAGCGTTCGCCCTCGACGCGCTGTCGCCGGTCGACACGGCACCGGCCCCGTCGGGCGGGACAGCGCGCGTCGTGCCGTCCAGCACGGCGGAACTCCCCTGCGCACCGACGGGACGGGAAGCACTCGACCCGGCGGCGCTACCGGACTGCTGCGCAGGAGCAGCGGACGAGGTGGGCGACGAAGACGCGGACGACGACGCACCGGGGGCGACGCTCGAGGCGGCGGAGCCTGCGACCGCGGGCGTCGAACCGGAAACGGCCGCACCCGGGGCGGCGGCACCCGTCGGCGCGCCAGGCATGCCCGCCCCGACCGGTCCGGCGTTCACCGCAGCGGCGCCAGGCGCCTGCGCCGCGGGCGACGCTCCGCCGACCCCGGTCGTACCGGTACCGGACAGGGGTGTCCCCGAATCGGTGACTCCGGCAGCCGACGTTCCCGGCGTCGAGCCGTCGGCTACGCGGTGGTCGCTCGCAGCGGAACTGCCCTCCGGCGCAGCCGAATCCGAAGCAGACGTCGCGGAATGACCAGCATGTGCACCGGAATCCGCACCCGTTTGCGCCGAGCCCCCGCCCGCTTGCGCGGAATCGGCGCCAACCTGCCCCGAATCTCCGGTCGGCGCAACCGAATGCGCGCCCGTGGCGGGTGCGCCGCCGTTCTGTGCGGCGGAATCACCGGCCGAGGAGTTCGAAGAGCCTTCGTAGGCACCGGAATTCGTAGCGGTTTGACCGGCAGGGGCCGCACTTTGCTGACCTGCCGAGTCACCGCCGGTGTCGTTCGAGCTCGCCGCACCGGCATCGGAAGTACCTGCTGTTCCGCCATATTGGCCGGCGTCCGGCGACCCGGACGGCCCCGTGGACGCGGCTGTGGTGCTCGGCGAACCAGCATCACTACCGGCAGTGGCATTAGCTCCAGAACCATTCGTTCCAGCGCTGGTGGTCCCCGCTCCGTTGGTCCCGCCGCCGTTGGCTCCACCATCGTTGGTGCCCGTACCATCGGCAGCGTTCGATGCGGGAACCGGGGACGTGCCGTCGGCGGCCGGTCCGGATCCAGGCAGCGTGCCGACCCGGACGGGTTCCCTGTTGAAGTTCATCGGCCCGTTGTGCTGCGTCTGGCCCCGTGCCCCGTAGACACCGCTCGGCCCCGCGCCGGAGATCGCGCCACCGACGAAGGAACGCGGATCCCAGTTCCCTGTCGCCCATGCCGCGACGAAAGCACCGGCCAAGCCGGCACCCGCACCAACGATCGCCCCGCCTGTGAAGCCGCGGACACCGCGGTTGTTCATCAGACTGGGCGCGATCCGGCCCATCGCCCGGTTCAATCCGAAGCCCGCACCACCACCGGCGCCACCCGCAAGCGCGGAAACCCAGGCGTTCTCCCAGATCGCTCCCGTGTCCCAGCCCTGGCTGTTCAGGCCCTCGGCGATGACGATGCCCTGCACCGCCACTTCTTGTGCCGTGCCCTGGAAGACTTCGACGATCGCTTCCTGGACGATCTCGTAGACGAGCTTCGAGACCACCTGCTTCGCCGCGTCCGACAGGAAGGTTCTGGCGAGCATGGCGGCGATCCGGCCCTCCAACCACCGCGCCATGGCTCGAAACACGGCTCGCGTCGCCGCGATGGCGCCGGCCTGCACGGCGCCCGCCCCCGGCCCCGCGAAGAAGGACAGGGCAAGCTCCGCCGCCAACCAGCTCAGCGAGAAGATCGCGTTCAGGTGATTCGCGTGAACCGCACCCGCGAAATCATCGACCGAGACGGCCAGATCGTTGAACGAGTTGCCCATCAACTCGATCGAACCGTGCTGCGGCGTCCCGCCTTTGGGCGTGTCGTCGTGAATCATCGACCGCAGCGAATCGACGATCTGCTGCCCGCCCTCACCCTGCGGATACGCGTGGACCACCGCAGCGGCGGCGACGTCCGCCTCCGCTATCGCCTCGGACAGGATCTCTTCGGCGATCTCCCGCAGCACAGCGGAAACCTTGACCACATCGTCGGGATCGATGCGCGTGATCTCCGCGCCCGCCACCCATTCGAGCCACGCGAGCTCCGGCGGGATCGCCCAATAACCCATCGAGAGGCCGATTCACGTCACCAGGCTTGGCCTGCGACGCTCTCCGTTGGCCCCCTGCCACCGCCGTGGTCGTAGCTCTCGACATCGGTGAACGTCATCACCTCGTCGCTCTCGGCGCGTTCCGACGAACCGGGGGGCGACAGCGAAACCGGCGGCTCCATGGGAATTTCGGCCTCGATATCCGGCATTCCTGGGATCACATCGGACAGTTTCGGCAGCCGTGCGCGCTCGTCGAACAGCGGCGCCGCGAGCGCCTTGCTCTTGGCGAACACCTCGTCGGCCGCCTGCTGCGCCATCCGGGTGACCGCCTTGGCGATCTGGTCGTAGCTCAGTTCATCGACGCGGTCGGAGAAGCGAGTCTCGATGACGACACCGTTGGCGTTCACCGTCACCGACACCGTCTTGTCGCGCGTGGTCGCGGTCGCCGTCAGCTTGACGCGCTCCCGCTGCGCTTCCGCGATATCCCGCATGCGGCCGCGGAAGTCCTCCAGCAGCCCGGCGATCTCCCCCTCCATACGCCCAGATGTCATGTCGCCCACTCCGAACTCCATGGCGGCGCCCAGAAGGCCCGCCTGCCACCACCGCCGCTCAGACCTGCTCGATTGCCTGCCGAGCGGCCTCCTCGTTCCGGTCGGCGGCGACCGCAGCCTCGTACTGGCCCTTCGACAGGTTCGCCCAGGACTCCGCCATGGTGCTGGTGCCGTCCACCGCACCTTGCAGCCGCTCCGTCAGGCCGGGACTACCGTTGCCCTTGACGTATTGGCTGCCGAAGTTGTCGCTGCCGATCACGGAAAGCAAGGTGCTCAGCTGGTCCTGAACCCGCCCGGAGATGTTCTCCAACCGAGCCCGGACCTTGTCGGTCTCGTACCCGGCGGTCCTCAGCTTCTCGGAGTAAGTCTCAGTCGTCATCTCGCACCTCTACCCCCGGGGTGGCAGGCCCACCGGTCGACTACGGTTCGAACTCCTGCGACGATGGCAGTCCAGTGCAACTCGTCAGTAACCTTTACATGAACTTAGGACAGCGTGGGAGTGACGCACAGATGCGCGACCACCTGCGGGCCGATAGCCTGACGAACGCCTGATGACCTGCGGCACAATCACATTGGCAGGTGCCCGAATGCCCCGACGCAACCGTTCACGCCCTGTTCACCCGAGGCACGGGAACGTCCTCGCAACCACCGTGAGCGCGCGTGCTCGAGTGCGCGTGCCGCGAGTGCGATGATCACCCGATGCGAGTTCTTGTACAGCGAGTGACCGCCGCGCAGGTGACCGTCGACGGCGAACTCGTCGGACGGATCGATCCCGACCCCCAGGGCTTGGTCGCGCTCGTCGGCGTGACCCACGACGACACCGAGGCGACCGCGAAAGCGTTGGCGGACAAGCTGTGGCGGCTGCGCATCCTGGACGGCGAGCGTTCCGCCGCGGACCTGAACGCGCCCGTGCTCGTCGTCAGCCAGTTCACCCTCTACGCCGACACCGCGAAGGGCCGCCGCCCGTCCTGGTCGGCAGCCGCGCCGGGTTCGGTCGCCGAACCGCTCGTCGACACCTTCGCCGAGGCGCTGCGTGCCCTCGGGGCGACCGTCGCGACGGGTCGTTTCGGCGCGCACATGCACATCGATCTCACCAACGACGGCCCCGTCACGCTCCTGCTGGAGGCCTGAGCACGCGGTTCGCGCCGAGTTAGCTGACAGCTAGCAGCGAGCCCTGTCGTTCCCGGGCGACGGCACCCGATTTGTGGCAGACTTTTCGCGAGAACAGGTGCGGCCGAAGGAACGACCGTCTGTGGAAGGTGATGCGGGAGTTGGGTTCGCGATGGATCTGAGTGCTGTCGAACGACAGGTTGCGGTCGATCGCAGTGCGGCCCGAGACCGAACGGTCGATTCCGAACTCCGCCTGGCCACTTCGCTCGTCGAACTGGCCAAGGCGCTGGTCGCCACGAAGAACGATCCCACCGCGCGCCGGGACCGCACCCTGGAGGCGCCCGCGCCCGCGCAGGAAGCGGTCGGCATCCGGTTGCACTGGCTGGCCGCCGGAATGGTCGAGGCGCGGTTCGCCGGTGAATTGCAAGAGTCCCTACGGGTCTTCGAACAGGTGACAAGGGCGGCCGGTCGCCGCGACCTGGCCACGACCACCATCCGTGGCGCCTGCGCCACGTATCGCCAAGTGGCACAAACCCATCCGCACGTGGCGGGTATGTGTGCCGACGGCCTCGGCAAGTGCGGCGTGTGGCTCGGCAGGCTGGACCAGGACGCGGCCGTCGCCGCCGTCGAGGACGCCGCCCGCATCCGCGCCGAGCTGGCCGCCGCCAACCCCGAACTGGCGGGCAAGTACCTGGCCAGCTTGAGCACGCTGCTGCGCACCCTGATGGTCGGCCGCTCTCGCAAGCAGGCGATAGCGATGTATCGCGAACGGTACGCCGCGTTCACCTCGACAAGCATGTCGATCCGTTTGCGCGCGTGCGGGATTCGTGATCTGGACCTCACGCCGAAGTCCTACAACGCGCTCGTCGAACTGGAGTGCCGCACCCTGGAGCAGGCCGGGCGGCTGACCCAGCAGCAGATCGTGCGCAAGTCCTCCGGCGACCTGTCCACGGTGGAGGAGATCAACTGGCGGCTTGCGCTGGTCGGGCTGCGGCCGCTCGCGCCGGGCGAGGATCCCGAACCGCCGTCGACTCCGGTCGAGATCGGCCCCACCTTCGGCGCGCTCGGCGTGCGCTGCCCGGATCGCGACGCGATGACGCAACTGCGCGCCGCCATCATCGAGGCCTACGCCCAAGACGACATCCAGCTCGTGGACAGCGCCACCTATCACAACTCCGACGACGAGGACTGGGTGCTCGGCGAGGCTGAACTCAACACGGCGAGCACGCTCGGCGACGACGTGGTGCTGATCGAGATGTCCTACGGCGGTTGGGTGACCGTGATGAGCCTGAACTGGGAGCTGGCTCCCGTCGGCAAACACCCGCTGGCCCTGCGGCTTTCCCAGCGCTGGCCGGTGGTCGGCGTGACGGCCACCGCGAACATGTCCTACGAGCTGTGCCGCTACGAGCACGGCAAGGCGACGCAATACGCGGCGCTCGGCCGCCCGGCCGGACCCGCCACGCTCGACGAGCCGCTCGCGCCGTTGGACTTCGGCGTGCTCGCCGCCTACGGCGCCAGCCACGCCACCGAGAACAAACTCCGCTCGGCGTTCGGCAACACGCAATCCTTCGCGAACCTGACCTACCTGCCCGGCGCGGGCATCCGGCAGCTGCGCAAGTCGATGACGCTCATCGACCATGATCACGTGCTGTTCTTCCGCAAAACCGGCCAGAGCTGAAACCGTCTCGGCGGCAGGTCATTCCGGGTAGCGCGGCGCGCCGCGCGCGTTGCTCGGACGTCAACTGCGGTCCGCTCCAGCGAGATTCGAGTAGTTCGCTACTCGGGAGCCGACCACCGCGCGGAACCTAATCTGACTGCATCGTCAGAGTCCACCGCGGAACAAAGGTCACCGCGGGGTTCACCGCGGAGCGAAAGTAGCCGCGGGACAAGGTCCACCGCGGAGCGAAAGTAGCCCGCGGGACAAGGTCCACCGCGGAGCGAAAGTAACCGCGAGACAAGGCCCACCGCGGAACGAAAGTAACCGCGAGACAAGGCCCGCCGCGGAGCAAACGTCACCGCGGAGGGTTCGCCGCGGAGCGAAAGTATCCGCGGAACAAGGTCCACCGCGGAGCAACAGTCACCGCCGGACAGAGTCGTCCGCGGAGCGAAAGTATCCGCAGAACAAGGTCCACCGCGGAGCAACAGTCACCGCCGGACAGAGTCGTCCGCGGAGCGAAAGTCACGCGGAGCGAGGGAGGTACAGAAACGCGAAACCGCCGAATCCCCAGCACCGCCGAAGGTTTCGGTCAGGCGCGCAAGGCGCGGGTGCAAGGAACGACGTCACCGATCCAGCGGCGAGCTGGGGATCGCCGGGCGACCGAGGACGGTCACCGCGGCGAGATCGACCGAGACGGGCCCGGCCCGCGGCGTCGGTGCGAATCGAGTCCTCGCCGCGCGAGCGAACGTCCGAACCGGGGAGCGTCGGTAATCGTTCCGACCGGTCGTGCCATGCGGGCGATGTCCGCCGGGAAACGTCCGGCGTCGACGGCAGCCGCGGAGATAGTGTGTTGCGCCCTTGCCATTTTCTCGTAGGGCAGCGTCCGGTCGGAGTGGCGACGCCGGCGGCCCGATCCGGCCGCAGCGTTCTACAGAGACAAATGCAGCCGTAGAGCGTTATCCAGCTCTTTCAGTTGGGTGGTCGTCACCCGCCCGAGCACCCGCCCCATTCGTTCCAGCGATACAGAGCGAACCTGCTCCGCTTGCGCTTTCGACGTAACACGCAGTCCGGGAACGTCTTCCAGCAAGACCTGGAACGGAAACACTCGCTCGACATTGCTGGTGACGGGAACCACCGTCAGCACACCGCGGCCGAGTTGCACGGCCCGTCGGTTGGCGCCGTCGTTGCTCACCACAACGGCGGGGCGCAACTTGCTGACCTCATTGCCACGGACCGGATCGAAATCGACGAGCACAAGGTCGCCGCGCCGCATCACGCCAACCCGTCGCCAGTGGCGATCGACCAGACGTTGTCATCATCGCTTGCGTCCCACTCGTCCCACGCCGCTTCGTAGGCGTCTTCGAGCGAACGGCTACGCAGCAGATCGATGGCCTTGTGGATCGCGGCGGACCGACCAGGCAGACCCGACCTGCATACCTCCGCGTCGAGCACCGCCACATCGTCTTCGGATAGGCTCACACTCAGTTTCATACCCCAATGCTACCCGGGTAGGAATCGCAGTGCTACCGCAAGGCGCCCCTACTCCGGGCGCGGGGTGAGGATGCGCGGCCCGTCCTCGGTGACCGCGACGGTGTGTTCCCAGTGCGCGGCGCGGCTGCCGTCGAGGGTGACGACTGTCCAGTCGTCGTCGAGCACCTTGGTCTGGGTGGTGCCGAGCGTGAGCATGGGTTCGATGGCAAGCACCGAGCCGACCACGAGCTTCGGGCCCTTGCCCGGCGCGCCCTCGTTCGCGAGGAACGGGTCCATATGCATCTCGCGGCCGATCGCGTGGCCGCCGTATCCGTCGACGATGCCGTAGGCGCGGCCGTGCAGTTCCTCGACGGCGCGGGTGCCCATCTCGATCGCGTGCGACACATCGGTCAGCCGGTTGCCAGGCACCATGGCGGCGATGCCCGCCTCCATGGACAGACGCGTCGCCTCGCTCAACAGTCGATCGGCCTCGATGATCTCGCCGACACCGAAGGTCCACGCGGAGTCGCCGTGCCAGCCGTCCAGGATTGCGCCGCAGTCGATCGAGATCAGGTCGCCCTCGACCAGGATCTCTTCCGCGGTCGGAATCCCGTGCACCACACGGTCGTTCACCGACGCGCAGATCGAGGCGGGGAAACCGTGGTAGCCCTTGAAGGACGGCACGGCGCCCGCGTCGCGGATCGTCTGCTCGGCGACCTCGTCCAGTTCCAGGGTCGAGACCCCTGGCTTGGCGGCCGCACGCACGGCGACGAGAGTGCGGCCGACCACCGCGCCCGCCGCCGCCATGGCGTCCAGCTCACCGGCGGTGCGGAACGGCACCACCTTCTTGCTCTTCTTGCGGCCGAAGACCATGACGGCTCAGCGCTCCCGAGACAGGGACATCAGTGACCCAGTGCGCGCAGCGCGCGGGCGTTGACCTCGTCCACCTCGCCGACGCCGTCCACCGTGACGACGAGACCGTCGTAGTGCTGCAGCAGCGGCTCGGTCTCCTCGCGGTACACCCGGAGCCGGTTGCGGATCACGCCCTCGTTGTCGTCGGCGCGGCCACGCGCCAGCATCCGCTCGACCACGGTGTCCTCGGCAACGACGAAGCACAGGACTGCGTCCAGCTTCTTGTCCATGTCGCCGAGGATCTTCTCCAAGGCCTCGGCCTGATCGATGGTGCGCGGGTAGCCGTCGAGCACGAAGCCGTTGGCGGCGTCGGGCTCGTTGACACGCTGCTCGACCATGCGGTTGGTCACGTCGCTGGGCACCAGATCGCCGGCGTCCATGTACTTCTGCGCCTCGCGCCCAAGCGGCGTCTGCTGGCCGATGTTCGCGCGGAAGAGATCCCCGGTCGAGATGTGCGGGACGCCCAGCTTCTCCGATAGCAGGACGGCCTGGGTGCCTTTGCCGGCACCCGGCGGACCGAGCAATACAACTCTCACTTGAGGAACCCTTCGTAATTTCGATTCATCAGCTGGCTTTCGATCTGCTTCACGGTGTCCAGGCCGACGCTCACCATGATCAGCACCGCGGTACCGCCGAACGGGAGGTTCTGGACGCCACCGGTGTTGCCGATATCGAGGAAGAGGTTCGGCAGGACTGCCACCAGACCGAGGTAGATGGAGCCGGGCAGGGTGATGCGGCTCAGGACGAAGTTCAGATAGTCGGCCGTCGGCTTACCGGGACGATACCCCGGGATGAAGCCACCGAACTTCTTCATCTCGTCGGCGCGTTCCTCCGGGTTGAAGGTGATCGCGACATAGAAGTAGGTGAAGAACACGATCAGGCCGAAGTAGATGGCGATGTACACCGGGTTGCTCGGGTTCACCAGGTACTTCTGAATGATCTCCTGCCACCAACTGGGGTCAGGGTTGTTCTGCGACGAGGTCAGCTGCGCGATCAGGTTGGGCAGATACAGCAGCGACGAAGCGAAGATGACCGGAATGACACCGGCCTGGTTGACCTTCAGCGGCAGGTAGGTCGAGGAGCCGCCGTACATCTTGCGGCCGACCACGCGCTTGGCGTACTGCACCGGAATGCGGCGCTGGCCCTGCTCGACGAAGATCACCGCGACGATGATGGCGAAGGCGGCGGCGCACACCAGGCCGAAGACCAGACCGCCTCGGCTGTCCAGGATGGCCTTGCCCTCGGTGGGGATGCGCGCGGCGATGCCCGCGAAGATCAGCAGGGACATACCGTTGCCGACGCCGCGCTCGGTGATCTGCTCACCGAACCACATGACGAGCGCCGCACCGGCGGTCATCACGAGCACGATGATGATCATGCCGAAGATGCTTGTGTCGGCGAGGATGTCCTGCTGGCAGCCCTGGAGCAGCTGGCCACGCGCGGCGAGGGCGACCAGACCGGTCGCTTGCAGCACGGCCAACGCGATCGACAGGTACCGCGTGTACTGCGTCATCTTCGTCTGGCCGGCTTGGCCTTCCTTGCGCAGTTCTTCGAACCGCGGGATGACGACGGTGAGCAGCTGAATGATGATGCTGGCGGTGATGTACGGCATGATGCCGATCGCGAAGACCGACAACTGCAGCAGCGCACCACCGGAGAACAGATTGATGAGCTGGTAGATGCCTGCGTTCTCACCGCCGGAGACCAGGTCGACACATTCCTGGACGGCCTTGTAGTCCACGCCGGGCGACGGCAACGCGGCACCGGCACGGTACAGCGCGACCAACCCCAGCGTGAAGAGAATCTTCCGCCGTAAGTCCGGAGTCCGGAAGGCCGATACGAAGGCGGAAAGCACAGATCCTCCTGGCGCGAACGACATGGTCATGACATGGATGTTTCAGCTTGTCCGAGTTCCACGCGGAACAGGAGGACGCCGAAAACCATGACGAGGCTTGGCAGACAACAATTGAACTCTAACAGTGGCACCGGACGAGCTCGTCACTCGTCCGGTGCCACTGCTTGTCAGAGTACCGTCAGCCCAGCTCGGTGACAGTGCCACCGGCGGCGGTGATCTTCTCCTTGGCGGCGCCGGTCACCTTGTCGACGGTCACCTGGACCGCGACGCCGATCTCGCCGTCACCGAGAACCTTGACCAGCTGGTTCTTGCGGACCGCGCCCGCGGCGACCAGCTCGGCCTTGCCGATCTGCCCGCCCTCGGGGAACAGCTCGGCGATCTTGCCGACGTTCACGACCTGGTACTCGGTACGGAACCGGTTCGTGAAGCCCTTGAGCTTGGGCAGCCGCATGTGCAGCGGCATCTGCCCACCCTCGAAGGCGGCGGGGACGTTCTTGCGAGCCTTGGTGCCCTTGGTACCGCGGCCCGCGGTCTTGCCCTTGGAGCCCTCACCGCGACCCACACGGGTCTTCTCGGTCTTGGCGCCGGGAGCCGGACGCAGGTGGTGCAACTTGATGGTCATGTCAGACCTCCTCAACTGTCACGAGGTGGCGCACGACGTTGATCAGCCCGCGGTTCTGGGCGTTGTCCTCACGCACGACGGACTTGCGGATGCCGCGCAGACCGAGGGTCCGCAGGCTGTCGCGCTGATTCTGCTTGGCGCCGATCGAACTCTTGATCTGGGTCACCTTGAGATCTGCCATGGTCAGGCTCCCTGTCCCGCACGCGCACGCAGCATGCCCGCCGGAGCGACGTCCTCGAGGGGCAGGCCACGACGGGCCGCGACCTCTTCCGGACGCTGCAGCTGCTTGAGCGCGGCCACCGTCGCGTGCACGACGTTGATCGCGTTGTCGCTACCGAGCGACTTGGCCAGAATGTCGTGAATGCCAGCGCATTCCAGCACGGCACGAGCCGCGCCACCGGCGATCACACCGGTACCGGGGGAAGCCGGGCGCAGCATGACCACGCCGGCCGCCGCCTCACCCTGAACCGGGTGGGTGATGGTCGAGCCGATCATCGGGACGCGGAAGAAGCCCTTGCGAGCCTCCTCGACGCCCTTCTGGATGGCCGCGGGAACTTCCTTGGCCTTGCCGTAGCCGACGCCGACCAGACCGTTGCCGTCGCCGACGATCACGAGGGCGGTGAAGCTGAAGCGACGACCACCCTTCACGACCTTGGAGACGCGGTTGATCGCGACGACGCGCTCGAGCTGGTTCTTCTCGGCCGCGTTGTCCCGACGGTCGCCGCCACCGCGACGATCGCCACCGCGACGATCGCCGCGGCCGCCCTCGGGGTTGCTGCCATTCTGTCCGGCGGGTCCGTTTCCGCCGTCACGCCGCTGACGTCCCGGCATCAGACGTTCCTTCCGTTCGCAATCTTCATCATCAGAACTTCAACCCGCCTTCGCGAGCGGCATCGGCCAGAGCGGCGATGCGGCCGTGGTAGTCGTGGCCACCACGGTCGAACACGACGGCCTCGACACCGGCAGCCTTGGCGCGGGCGGCGATCAGCTCGCCGACCTTCTTGCCCTTGGCGGTTTTGTCGCCCTCCACCGCGCGCACGTCGGCCTCGATCGAGGACGCGGCGGCGATGGTCTTGCCGAGCGAGTCGTCGACCAGCTGCGCGTGCAGGTGGCGCGAGGAGCGGTTGACCACCAGGCGCGGACGCTCGGTGGTGCCGGCGACCTTCTTGCGCAGGCGGAAGTGACGACGCGTCTTCGACAGACGACGCTGGGTCGAGGAGTCCTTGCCCAGCGGGATGCGCTTGGCCTTCTGGTTTTCGGTTTGCGCCATGATCACTTACCCGTCTTTCCGACCTTGCGGCGAACGACCTCGCCTGCGTAGCGGATGCCCTTGCCCTTGTACGGGTCGGGCTTGCGCAGGCCGTGGATGACCGCCGAAATCTGGCCGACCTTCTGCTTGTCGATTCCGGACACGGAGAACTTGGTGGGCGATTCCACCGCGAAGGTGATGCCCTCGGGAGCCTCGACGGGCACCGGGTGGCTGTAGCCGAGCGCGAACTCGAGGTTCGAGCCCTTGGCCTGCACGCGGTAACCGACGCCGAAGATTTCCATCTTCTTCTCGTAGCCCTTGGTCACGCCCTCGATCATGTTCGAGATCAGCGTGCGGGTCAGGCCGTGCAGCGAGCGGTTGCGGCGCTCGTCGTTCGGGCGGACGACCTCGAGCTGGCCGTCTTCGCCGCGGGCGACGGTGATCGGCTCGGCGACCACGTGCGACAGGGTGCCCTTGGGACCCTTCACCGACACGTTCTGGCCGTCGATGGTCACCTCGACACCGGACGGAACTGCGATGGGCTTCTTACCAATACGCGACATTGTCCTGACCTCCCTTACCAGACGTAAGCGAGGACTTCGCCGCCCACGCCGCTCTGTGCCGCCTGCTTGTCGGTCAGCAGACCCTGCGACGTGGAGATGATGGCCACGCCGAGGCCGCCCAGGACCTTGGGCAGGTTGGTGGATTTCGCGTACACACGCAGACCGGGCTTGGAGACGCGGCGCACGCCGGCGAGGCTGCGCTCACGGCTCGGGCCGTACTTGAGGTCGACGATGAGCGTCTTGCCCACCTGCGCGTCCTCGGTCCGGTAGTCGGCGATGTAACCCTCGCGCTTGAGGATCTCGGCGATGTTCGCCTTGAGCTTCGAGTGCGGAGCCTTCACCTGATCGTGGTACGCCGAGTTGGCGTTGCGCAGACGGGTCAGGAAGTCTGCGATCGGATCAGTCATGGTCATAGTTCGACCTCGACACCTTTCTCGCTGCGGTTCCCATACAGCACCCGCGCGCCCGGAAGCGCGCCAATGGTGGGCCTACAACAATTCGGCTGGTCCGGTCGGCAACTGCCGACCGGCGGGGTACGTATCGCCCGGATCGGTACACATGCGGACATGGAGGTGCCCAGGCAACCGCTCTAGTGTAGGCAATGGGCTGACCAGGACAAAATCGGGGTCGGACGACCCGAGCGACACCGGCCTACTTCAGCTAGCGCTAGAGAAGACCGAGTTTCAACATCAGACCGCGATCCAGGTCAGCGAGTTCCGCAGCATCCAAACTGCCCTTGAAATCTCCGAGTCGTTCCGGGGCGACGGTGTAGATTTGGTCCGTCAGCACCCGGGTACGAACCCCGTCGAACTCGATCTCCGGCCGATATACAGCCGGACCAGCGCTGGTCGAGGTGAGCGCGACGATTACAGTGCTCGCCGGGAACCTGTCGGACTGGATGATCACCGCGTAACGCTTGCCTTGCTGTTCATGGCCGCGCCCACCGGGCAGGGTTTTGATCTCATAGATCGCGCCCCGAAAGATCATGCGACGCCCATGAACCGCTGAATGGCGAGCATCTCGGCTTGATCGTCCGGATCCACAGCGAGCCGCTCTGCGTCAGCGGCGGCCTGCTCCAAGAGAAGTTCTTTATAAGTGCGCAGCAGCGCATAGCGGACCGCCTCTGAACGGGTCCGGCCCGAGTTCGCCGTCAGCTTGGCCAGAGCGGTCTCCATGGCCTCATCGGTGCGTACATTCAGCGTTCCCATCTACCCACTGTAACACAAATTGTGTCACATCGGCCTCGGGGAACGGTTTCGAAGCGCCGGAAACGGCTGCGGATCGCATAGAGATCGAAGCGGCTCCGCCACCATGCACCGAACAAGCGATCTGCAACGGCGGCGAGTTCGCCGAATTATTCTGTGCGACAACATCTTCGCCGATTCTTTGGCTTCGCGGAGTAGCTCGATCACGTAGCGAGCCCATCGTGGGTTCATCAGATACCCTGGGGCTCAACCGAACTCAGTCGCCATGCACTGTCGGCCGGAGACGGTTCTCGGCGGACGGCTTTCCGAGGATCGTGACCGCCCGATGCCGAGGAACGGTTGCATCGCCGTCGCCTAAAAGGCGGCGCATCCGACGACGAGGTCGGCGCCGCCATCGGAGCCGGCATACGAACACAGCAGCCAGGCGCAGCAAAGAGGTGCAATACATGCTGGTCAGTGAGGGTTCTCTCCGGCTTCGTCGCTACCCGCGTACAGCACCGCGGCAGAGCGGGGATCGGCGAAGCGAGCCGACCGGCGCGACGCCACTGAACAGATGACGGTGCAGTGGACCGACTGACCGCCGAATTCGAAGAGCTGGCCCGCGTCGTCGCGATTCCCTACCCATGGGACACCTCGGCATATGTCGCCCGCGTGGCCGAGTACCGAGGGCGCCCGATCCACCTGTGCGCGATCGATTCCGATGCTTTGGCGGGAACAGGTTGCGGCACCGGGTCCGGACTGTGGATCGCCCGTGAGCACGACGACGTCATCATGTACGGCGGCGAGACACCGTGGCACAACGACCAGATCATCGCCCACGAGATCGGGCACATGCTGCTCGGACACGGCGCCGACACCGACACCGCCGACGCCGCCGACCTCCCCTTGCACGAACTGATGCCGTCACTGTCGGCCGAAGCGATACGCAGCGTGCTGCGACGCGACGACTACGGCAGCGATCGTGAGCACGACGCCGAAGCCTTCGCCGACCTGCTGATGGTCCACGCAATGCTGCCCCGCCGGCGCGCGAGCCGGTTACGGTCGACCTTCTTTCGCGCACGGCACCGGTGAGATGACCTCCCCGATACCGGCGTACCTCACCGTGCCCATGATCGCGGGCATCGTCCTGACCATGATCGGTCGGTGGTCGCTGCTGCGCGACACCATCGTCGACCGGCTGATCAACCGTGCCATCGGCGCGTCGCTGGTCGGCATGCTGCTGCGCGAGTCGTGGTTCGAGCAAGCCCTGACCTCGGCACTTCCCGGTGACGACGACACCGTTGTACACCTCGCCCGGCAGCTCTCGTTCGGCGCGATCTTGCTCATCGTGTCCAACATCTACGGCATAGCGAAGCTGTGGGACGGTGCGGATCCGGACAGAGCCTGGCAAAGACAGCGTCGCTACGACTTGGTCGTCGCCACCGCAACCGTCACGATCCTCATCGCCGGAACACCGGCACGCCGCGCGAATCTACTGGTGGACCAGCTTCTCGGCTGGCCGACCGTAGTGCTCTGGATCGTGTTCTGCCTGCCCGTGGGTATCACCGCCGTACTCGTCGGCAGGATCTGCATGCGGGAGATGCTGACCGGAGACATCACCCGCCAGGAACGTGTGGTCTTCATCGTCATCTTGTGCACCGCCGTCGCCCTGGGGCTCGACGCGGGCAGCATCGTCATCGAGACGATCGGATGCGTGCTGACAGATCACCCGGTCCTCGATCCCGAAATGCGCCGCAAGGCTTGGTCCTTCGCCACCGCGACCTTCTTCGCGGTCAGCGTCTCGGCTATCCCCATGATCAGCACGCTCACCACGCGTCTCGGCTGCGATCGCACCGGCCGTTACCTTCGACGGCTGCGGCCACTGTGGAGCGACCTGACCGCCGCCGTACCCGAGGTCGTGCTCACCACCACGGCCCGAGGTCCGCTGGACCCCGCGATCCAGCTCCACCGCATGACGATGGAGATTCGCGACAGCCTGTTGCACCTGCGCCGCTACGTCACCATCGATGCGGCCGACTACCACGATCCGCAGGTCTATACCCGCCGCATCGCCGAGGCCATCACCGCGAAGACCACCGGCCGACCGCCCGTCGACAGCGCCGCGAAACCCGAGAACCGAGCGCAACCCGGCGTCCGGGACCTCGAGGCCGAGCTCCACGAACTGCTCGCGCTCGCACACGCATGGTCGCGGGTCCGCGGCCTGATCGCCACCCATGGCCCGCGGCGCGACGCGTCGCGGGCCCGATAGGAGTTGCCATGGCAGTTCGCACGCCCTCGACCACCGAGTCCAGAGCTCCGCTTCCGCATCCGCGGTGGCGGTTGCCGGTGGTCGGCGATCTGCTCACCACCGACCCGGTCAAGCCCACCCAGATGTCGATGCGTGATGCGCAGACGCTCGGGCCTATCTTCGAGCGAAGGATCATGGACTGGCCCATGATCGTTGTCTCCGGCGCCGACCTGATCGCCGAGATCAACGACGAGAAGAACTGGACCAAGCACGTCGGGGTGCTTTTCAAGAAGATCCGGCCCGTCGCCCGTGACGGCCTGTTCACCGCGTACAACAGCGAGCCGAACTGGCAGAAGGCCCACAACATCCTCGCCCCCTCCTTCACCAAGGAGGCCATGATCGGTTATCACGACACGATGAACGCGGTGGCCGGGGACCTGATCGCCTACTGGGCTTCGCGCCGGGGCCAGTGGGTCGACGTCGCGGAGGACATGAACCGCTTCACCCTCGAGGTCATCAGCAAGTGCGGATTCGACTTCACCTTCGACTCGTTCACCCGCGATAAGACCCACCCGTTCGTGGCGACCATGTTGCGGGGACTGCGGTACATCAACAGCAACGCCAACCTTCCGCCGTTCATCCAGAAGACCATCGGCCGCCCCGCCGCCGTCCAGCACAAACGCGACATCGCCTACGTCCACAAGGTCGTCGACGAGATCATCGCCACCCGAAAGTCCAGCGGCACGGTCGGCAAGCACGGTGACCTGCTCGACCGCATGCTCACGGTTCCGGACCCCGAGACCGGCGAGAACCTCGACGACCTGAACATCCGCAATCAGATCCTGACCTTCCTCGTGGCCGGACACGAGACCAGCGCGGGCGTGCTCGCCTTCGCGCTCTACGAGATCGCACGCAATCCCGAGATCGCCGCGAAGGCACGCAAGGAGCTGGCCGAGCGATTCCCCGGCCAGACCCACCCGACGATCGCATTCGACGACGTCGCGAAACTGCGGTACATCCGGCGCATTGTCGACGAGACCCTGCGGCTGTGGCCGATCGCGCCGGGTTACTTCCGGGAGGCTCGCCACGACGTGGTCATCGGCGACGGCCGCTACCACTTCAAGGCCGGTGAGTGGGTTCTGGTCCTGACACTCCAGGCCCACCGGGACAAAGCGGTGTGGGGCGAGGACGCCGAGGAATTCGATCCGGACCGCTGGCTACCCGGCCGCCAGCGCGACCAGCGCGCCTACAAGCCCTTCGGCACCGGGTTACGCGCCTGCATCGGCCGCCAGTTCGCCTACCACGAAGTGATGCTCGCCCTGGCCCACCTCCTGCACGCATTCGACTTCGAGCACGACCCCGGCTACAAGCTCGACATCAAGGAGCAGATCACGCTCAAGCCTTCGGGATTCGAGCTACGGGTGGCGCCCCGCGCCAGCTGAAACCCTCCAAGCCTGCGCCATCGCCGTGGGCGAGAGTTCAGGCGACCGCCTCCTAGCGAGTCGGTCGGCGGGGCACCGGGTGGCTGGGATCCGAGGTTCGCGTGCCGCCGTCCGGACTGGCGGGGCAGCGTTCAGAATTCGAGCTCATCCCAGGGGATATGGATATGTCGAGATCGATTCCGTGCGACTTCCCGGCCATCCATTTGCCGATCAGGAGGTAATTGGCTGGGTGCAGAGGCCGTACGCCCGGCGGAAGTTGTCCATGAGTGGTCCCCAGCGCATAGGCATGGACATAGCGGATCGCGCTGCGATTCGCTCGATCTGCGGACTCGGCATAAGCGCCATCGTAATCCAGGGGGCGAGTAGCGAACTGCGCATCGAACGCGCGAAAGCGCGGACTCCGGGAGTCCACGCTTTCGCCTTACCTGGCCGACGCTCAGCGGCAAGTCGGGTTCGGGTGCGGCTGCGTGCTGCCCCACGGACCACACAACAGCAGCTTGAGCAGCCCCAGCGGGAGGTCGATGGCCGCGGAGCCGGTGCCCGAGGAACCGGAATCGGCAACCGGTGCGGCCTGCGGCGCCACGGGAGCCGGAGCCGCCATCGCGGGCGCGGCACCCGCGCCCAGGATGGCCACAGACGCGACGGCGACAGCGAATTTTGTTGCGAGATGGTTCATTTCATCCTCCATGTGATGGTCCACACGGAAGATCGGTAATCAGAAACGTTTGTTACTACCATTTGAGATGACGCCCCGATCCGAAGCTGTTCTTAACATTGCCCAGGTCCCTGATCAGAGTTAGCGGGAGGGGCGACGGGGTACCGGGCGGTTCGGCTCCGAAGTCCGCGTGTCACCGTCTGGACTGGCGAGGCGGCGTTCCAGGGCGGTGAACGCGGTGATCGCTTCTGGCGACTCGAAGGCTCGGTTGCGGCGGCCGATGGTGAGCTGGCGCAGGATTCCGGCCTCGGTCAACCGGTCGACCGCGGCGTTCGTGGCGGGGAAACTGCGTCCGATGAGGGCGGCCGCGGTGGACACGGTCAGAATCGGGGCTCCGATGAGCTTCCCGAGCAGCAGGTCCAGTGCGGAGTTCGCGCGCACCGGCGCCACGCGCTCTCGCCAAGATTTCTGCAGGGCAGCGGCTTTCACCTCGAAAGCGGTCGCGTCGCCGGCCGCCCGGGTGCACGCCGCGGCGAAGCGCGCCACCCAGGTGTTCAGGTCGTCGGTGGCCGACCCAGAGTCGGCCGGACCGATGTGCCGGAAGCGATTCAGGCCATCGATATAGCTGTCACTCCACGTGGCGAGCACCAGAGACACGGGCGCGATGACACGTTCGGCCACACCGCGGCGGCGCAATACGAGATGGATCAGCGCCCGTCCGGTGCGGCCGTTACCGTCGATGAACGGATGGATGGTCTCGAACTGCGCATGCGCAATCGCCGCTTGCGCGACAGCAGGCAGGTCGTCGCTGTTGCAGAAGTCGATCAGGTCTTTCATCAACTCGCGCACGTATTCCGGCGGCGGCGGTACGAAGGCGGCCGAGCACGGGTTGAAGGAACTGCCGCCGATCCAGTTCTGTTCGTCGCGCAGGCATCCGCCGTGGTGTGCGAGCTTGGTGCCTGCCAGCAGTCGGCGATGGACCTCGAGCAGCACGCCTTCGCTGATCGGTTGGCCGCGACCGACGGCGTTGGTGGCCACCGCCATCGCATCGATATTCGCCAGCACCTCGGTGGCCGTCACATCGGAGGATTCGCCTTCCAGCTGCCGGGCGGCCTCCGCGCGTAGGAGTCGACGCGCGCCTATCTCGAGGCCCTCGATCCGCGAAGAGGCGACAGCCTCGGCGCGAAGCAGCAGTCGAGACAGCGCTTCCGTCTCGATCAGCGCCTTGGCCTCAGCGTCCAGCCGGGCAATAGCCACCTCCGCATCGACGACATCGGCAGCGGTCTCGCTGGTCAGAACGATGGGTCGCCCGACCAACGGATCGGGCAGGTACGCCTGGTAGGTGCCGGAACCACGGTCCCTGCGAGACAGACCGCCGCCATCCAGCTTGCCCACCCAGCGCAGCTGAACAAGCTTCGCCATGGCTCCTCCTTATTTAAGGTTATCAGATAACGTTAAATAAGGTGACCGATAGTTATAGGTTGCCCACGAACGCACGAGGGCACGGACTCGTCGGAGTCCGTGCCCTCGTGGGGTATTTCGTCAGGCGCTCACGAGGAGCGCGAGCTCACCAGGAGCTCTTGTGCACGCCCGGCAGCTCGCCGCGGTGCGCCATTTCGCGCAGGCACACGCGGCACAGGCCGAACTTGCGGTAGACAGCGTGCGGGCGGCCGCAGCGCTGGCAGCGGGTGTAGGCGCGCACCGCGAACTTCGGCTTGGCGTTGGCCTTGTTGACCAGTGCTTTCTTAGCCATGGCTCAGTTCTCCTTGAACGGGAAGCCGAGGTGCTTCAGCAGGGCACGGCCTTCTTCGTTGTTGGTCGCCGTGGTGACCACGGTGATGTCCATACCGCGCGGGCGGTCGATCTTGTCCACGTCGATCTCGTGGAACATCGACTGCTCGCTCAAACCGAACGTGTAGTTGCCGTTGCCGTCGAACTGCTTCGGCGACAGGCCGCGGAAGTCGCGGATACGGGGCAGCGCGATGGAGACCAGGCGGTCCAGGAACTCCCACATGCGGTCGCCGCGCAGGGTGACCTTCGCGCCGATCGGCATGCCCTCACGCAGCTTGAACTGCGCGATGGACTTGGTCGCCTTGCGGATCTGCGGCTTCTGACCGGTGATCAGGGCCAGGTCCTCGACGGCGCCGTTGATCAGCTTGGCGTCGCGAGCGGCGTCGCCGACACCCATGTTCACGACGACCTTCACCACGCCGGGGATCTGCATCACGTTGGCGTAGTTGAACTCGCTGTTCAGCGCGTCCTTGATCTCGGCGCGGTAGCGCTGCTTGAGGCGCGGCTGGGTCTTCTCAGAGGTGGTCATGTCAGATGTCCTTCCCGTTCTTACGGGAGATCCGGACCCGCTTGCCGTTCTCGTCGGTCCGGTAGCCGATACGGGTCGGCTTGCCGTCGGAGTCGACGACCATCACGTTCGACACGTGGATGGGGGCTTCCTGGGTCACGATGCCGCCCGAGGAGGCGCCGCGCTGGGTGGCGGAGTTCGCGACGTGCTTCTTGATCCGGTTCACGCCCTCGACGAGGACCTTGTTGGTCGCCGGGTAGGCCTGGATGACCTTGCCCTTGGCGCCCTTGTCCTTACCCGAGACGACGAGCACGGTGTCGCCCTTGTGCACCTTCATGTCAGAGCACCTCCGGAGCCAGCGAGACGATCTTCATGAACTTCTTGTCGCGCAGCTCGCGGCCGACCGGGCCGAAGATGCGGGTGCCGCGCGGATCGTTGTCCGCCTTGATGAGCACGGCGGCGTTCTCGTCGAACTTGATGTAGGAACCGTCCGGACGACGACGCTCCTTGACGGTGCGCACGACGACGGCCTTCACCACGTCACCACGCTTGACGTTGCCGCCGGGGATGGCGTCCTTCACGGTGGCGACGATGATGTCGCCGATACCGGCATAGCGACGCGACGAACCACCGAGAACGCGGATGCAGAGGATTTCCTTCGCACCCGTGTTGTCGGCGACGCGCAGTCGCGACTCCTGCTGAATCACTTCAGCCTCCTTGACCTGGACGTATACGCACGCCGGATTGCCGACCCGACGGGCATGGTCGTGTTACCACCCGAACGCGCGCCTACCAGCGGTTTCGTACGGTCTGAGCAAGAACTCGAGAGCCGACCACTGGGGGTTCGCGGCCAGGATGCGGGCACAGCTCCCGCAGGCAACCGGTCTAGTGTATGGGAATCCCCAGGTCGTTCCCAAATCGGGGGCGCGGGGCGAGGAATCCGTGCCCGCGACCCGCCGCGCCGGTAGCCTCGGCCGAACGAACGTCGCCATCGATCACAACGTGCGGGCGTGGACCGCATCGGGGAGAGGATTCACGTGACATCAACCGGTCGTCGGGTCCAGCTGGACCGTCGCGCCTTCCTGGTCGCGCTCGGCGTCGCCGCTCCCGCCGCGGCGCTGCTGGCGTCCTGCTCGAACGACGGCAACGCGAACACCGTACAGCTGACCGGTGTCGACATGGGCGGCGCCGACCAACTGATCCGTCCGCAGGACGACCTGTACCGGCACGTCAACGGCGCGTGGTTGCGCGACTACCAGCTGCCGCCGGACAAGTCCGAGGTCGGCGCGATCAGCGAGGCGATCGACCGCACCAACGAACAGCTGCGCGCCATCATCGAGGGCATCGAGAATCCGGAGCCCGGCTCCGAGGCTCAGCAGATCCGGGATCTGTACGACGCGCGGCTCGATCTGGAGGAGATCGAGCGGCTCGGCATGAGCCCGCTGGCTGACCTGTTCGCGAAGATCGACGGCGCGGCCACCAAGGCCGAGTTGGCCAAGGTGATGGCCGAACTTCCGATCGGCGGCCTGATCGGCCTCGGCATCAATATCGACCGCAAGAACTCCAACGCCTACATCCCCTCCGTCAGCCAGTCCGGCCTCATCCTGGGCGAGCAGTACTACCGCAAGCCGGAGTACGCCACCCAGCTCGCGGGCTACAAGGTCTACCTGGAGAAGATGGCCGCTGGGGCGGGCTTCCCCGATCCGGTGGGACTGGCGCAGCGGGTGCTCGACCTGGAGACGAGGATCGCCGCCGCGCACTGGGACAACGTGCGCGTTCGCGACACCGACGCCACCTACAACCTGATGAGCTGGACCGAAATGACGGCTCTGGCACCGCAATTCGACTGGGACCAGTGGATGGCGGGCAACACCGACCGGCCGAGGTCGCTGTTCGACAAGATGGTGGTCGGGCAGCCGTCGTTCGTCATCGCGGCCGGTCAGCTGTGGGCCGAGGTGGACATCGCGCAGTGGCGGGAGTACCTGCGCGTGCACGTCACCAACGCCTACGCCCGTTTCCTGCCAAAGGCCATCGCCGACGCGCGGTTCGACTTCGTCGGCAAGGTGCTCGGCGGGCTCGAGGAGCGGCCGGAGCTGTGGAAGTCGGCGGTCGGCGTTGTCGACGACAACCTCGGCGAACAGCTCGGGAAGTTGTATGTCGCCGAGCACTTCCCGCCGGAGGCGAAGAAGCGCGCGCAGGAGATGATCGACGACCTGATGGCCGCGTACCGGGACAACTTCACCAATTCGTCCTGGATGTCGCAGCCGACCAGGGAGGCCTCGCTCGCCAAACTGGCCAAGATCAACACCAAGATCGGCTACCCGGACAAGTGGGTCGACTACTCGGAGCTGAAGATCACCAGGGGCAGGCTGATCGAGTCGCTACGCGCGGTCAACGCCTTCGAGGTGAAGCGGGCGTTCAACCGGCTCGGCACCCCGGTCGACAAGGAAGAATGGGCGATGTCGCCGCAGACGGTGAACGCCTACTACTCCCCCACCAACAACGAGATCGCCTTTCCCGCAGCGTATTTGCAGCCGCCGTTCTTCGACAAGGACGCGACCACCGCGGTCAACTACGGCGCGGTCGGCGCCACCATCGGCCACGAGATCGGCCACGGTTTCGATGACCAAGGTTCCAAGTACGACGGTGACGGCAACCGCCGCGACTGGTGGACGCCCGAGGATCTGGCCGCGTTCAAGGCGAAGACCGATCAGGTGATCGCGCAGTTCGACGGGCTGGTGCCGGAGGGTCTCGATCCCAAGTACAAGGTGGACGGCAAGCTGACCGTCGGCGAGAACCTGGCCGACCTGCGCGGCCTGCAGATCGCGCTGGCGGCCTACCGGATCGCCGCCGAACGCGAGGGCATCGAGCCCGACTACCGCGAGATGTTCTTCTCGCACGCGCGCACCTGGCGGGAGAAGCAGACCGAGGAGTCCACCATCTCCCGTCTGCAGGACACCCACTCCCCCAACGAATTCCGCTGCAACCAGGTGGTGCGCAATATCGCCGAGTTCTACACGACGTTCGAGGTGAAGGAAGGCGACGAGCTGTTCCTGCCGCCGGAGCAGCGGGTCAGCCTGTAAACGGACAACCGACCGAAGGTGACCGTCACGTGCCCTGGCGCGGTGACGGTCACCTTCGGTCGAGCAACCCGTCGACGAGGGCGCGCAGACCGTCCGCGTAGGTGTCGGTGGCGCTGAGGGCGGCCCACCGCGGGCCGAGTTCGGCTAGGCGCGGCAGCGTCTCGGGGTCGATCCAAGCGATACCGAAACCGTGGTTCCCTTGCGCGCGGGCGCCGCCTTCGTTCCTCGAAACCGTTGGCACCGTATCGAACTCGACGAACCCTCGAGCATCATGTCCATCGGCCTACGCGGCGGAACCCGCCAGGAGCGTGTCACCCCGTGACGCCGACACCCCGCTTCGGCCACTCCTTCGCGAGCCGGAGCAGATCGCGCAGACCCGTGGAGCGGTCGTCGGTCCTGATCAATTCCGCGGCAGTGGTGTGCACGCCGCCGCGCGGGCGTGGCGGCAGGCCGGAAGCCTTCGCCCGGACGGCGTGCGCGATCCGCCTGGCGTAGTCCTCCATGCCCGGGTCCGCCGACGGTTCCGGCTCGTACGGCCGCAGGTGCATCAGCGCGTCCTGGATCTCGACCGTCATCCGATACAACCGCGACATCGGCTCGTCGCGATGCGAATCATCGGGCAGCAAAACGATTTCCGGGACGGCCGCGGTGAGATCGCGCCACAGCGGACGCAACCGCCTGCACGCGCGGCCGTCGGGATCGAGCCCGCTGCGCACCAGGACCGCGCTGAGCAGCGGGATCGCGATCAGCGTGGTCACAACCGCCAGCATTACGAAAGTGGCCACGGCCCACGGCAAACCGGGTTCGATGGTCCGCATGCCCGCGATGATGCGGAGCGCGCCGACGGCCGAGGCGAAGCAGCAGTACAGCCCGAAGACGAGCAACGCGAAGTACGCCCAACGTTCTCGCGTCGTCGGATCCGGCGTGCGCAGTTCCCGTACGCACGCCCTGGCGATCAGCGCTCCGCAACTGATCGCGACGAAGCTGCCCGCCGTCCAGATCACCCTGTTCTGGGCGGCGGGTGTGCCGATCGGCCAGCCGAGCAGGTCGACCAGCGCCGGACCCAACAGGATGACCGCTCCCGTCGCCACGCCGACCCTGTTGTACTGCCGCTGCCGGGATCGCAGCGTCTCAGCGTCCATACCGTCGAGCAGCCTGGCGAACCCGTACGCGTAGGCCAGCGTCATGGCGCCGATGCCGAGGAACAACCGCTCCCCCAGATCGCGCATGCCGAGCATGCTCGCGATCTCGTACAGCACGATCGCCGCCAGGTCCCAGCTCAACGTCGCGTTGATCAACCGGTCGATCAGCAGCTCGTTCACCAGCAACCATCGCCCCACGACAATCGCGGCGAGGAACACGGTCACCGCCCCCACGACCGCGAGCGGCACAGTACTCACGCCAGCACCCTACGCCGCCACGGCCCGGAAAGACCCCGGTCGGTCTCCTACCGAACCAGGTCCGCGAAACCGATCTCCCCGACCACGACGTGCTCCAACCCGAGGAATCCTTCCCGGTGCAGCCGGTGCAAGCGATACTCCCCCGCGTGCGCGTCCAGACGGAATTCGCGCACCTCTTCGATCTCGTACTTTCGGCACATCGCTATCCAACCTGGGGCGGAGGTGAGATATGGATAGGTTAGGCTTGGCTGACTTATTCTGGTGGCTCGGTAGAGCCGGTCGAGGGAGTTCCTCGATGAAGGAGGGTTCAACGATGAGGTCTGTTCGGGCGTCCCGCGGGTGGGCGCGGGCGGCGGTGGCCGTGCTGGCCGGTGCCATGGCCCTCGGCGTCACCGCGTGTGGATCGTCGAGCGACGAGGCGGGCGGCGACGGCGAGTCGATCACCGTCAGCCACGTCCGTGGCGAGACCACCATCACCGGCGTCCCGAAGAAGATCGTCGTGCTGGGCAACCAGTGGCTCGACACCAGCATCGCGCTCGGCGTGACGCCCGTCGCCTACATCGATAATGTCGCCGTGCTCGGCAAGGGCGCGCCGCCGTGGCAGCCGAAGATGGCCGAGTCCGCGAAGCCGCTGAGCACCACCGGCAACCTGCCCGAACAGGTCGCCGCACTGGAACCGGACTTGATCCTGGCCGACTCCTTCATCGCCGATCAAAAGAACTACGAAGAGTTCACCAAGGTCGCGCCGACCCTGCCCGGCCTGAGCAAGGAAATCATCACGCCCTGGCAGGATCTGGTGACCACGCTCGGCAAGGTGCTGCACAAGCAGGACGAGGCGACGAAGCTGATCGCGGGCGTCGACGACAAGATCGCGGGCATCACCACCGCCAACCCGGGCCTGAAGGGCAAGACCTTCGCCAGCACCTGGCTGGCGAGCATGACCCAGCTGATGGCGCTCAACGACCCGAACGACGGATCGGCCAAGGTGTTCGCCCAGCTCGGCCTCGGCATCCCGAAGAATCTCGTCGACCTGCCCGCCAACCAGGGCCGCGTCGCGTTGTCGCCGGAGCGCATCAACGAGCTGACCGCCGACCTGCTGCTCGCGGGCTACTCGGCCGGTATGGACGAAAAGTGGCGCCAGCTGCCCGGTTACGCCGAGCTGCCCGCGGTGAAAAAGGACTCGGTCGTGTTCCTGACCACGCAGGAGATCACCGCGGTGAACCAGCCGACCGTGCTGTCCATTCCGTACATCCTGGACAAGCTGTCGCCCGCGCTGGCCAACGCCGCGAAGTAAGCGAAAACGCAAGAGGTAAGAGGAGTCTCCCGGTGTCCGCCGTCACGTATCCCGACCAGACCCGGTTCGCCCTGCGCGACGGCGTCACCTGCGTCACCGTGCCAACGGGCGCGGTGTTGCTGAATCCGCCCAACAACCAGAAGCTCACCAACCTCGGCGCGGCCCAGGTGCACGCGCTGAAGACGCTGAACCAGGGCCCGTCCACGCTCGGTGAGATGACGGGTGACGGCGGCGGCGCCGATGTCGGCGAGCTGGTCGAGCGGCTGACCGACGGCGGCTGGTTGTCGGTCACGGTGCGCGACGGCGGCCGGGATCTCTACACGATCCGGCCCTTCGCGAACCCGCCTGCCCGGCCGAAGACAGCGCTGCCGTGGTCGGCGACCCTGTCGAAATTCGCGGTGCTGCATCGCGATTCGGAGGGCTTCGTGCTGGAGCATCCGCTGGCCTGGTGCGATCTGCGCATCCACGACCCGCGTCTGCTCGCCCTGCTGGACGGTCCCGGCGCGGCCGATTCCACGCTGCCCGTCGCGATCAAGTCCCAGCTCGCCGACGACCTGCACTGGTGCGGTTTCCTGGTGGCCGATCCGATGGCAGAAGAGCGCGAGTTCACCACCCGCAGCTGGAGCGCGCCGGACCTGTGGTTCCACCGCCGCAGTACGCTCGGCCCGCGCACCATCACCTGGGAGCACTTCGGTCCGACCAAGTGGGGCAAGCCGTCCTTCCCGCAGCCGCCCGCGCGCAAGCCGAACTACCCCGGCACTCCCGTCCCGCTCGCCAAACCCGACCTGGACAAGCTGCGCATCGCCGACCCCAGCCTCACCGACGTGCTCGAAGACCGGGTCTCCTGCCGCGATTTCGACGACGCGGCGCCGATGACGATCGACCAGCTGGCCGAACTGCTCTACCGCACCGCACGCACCCGCTCGGTCCGCCAGGTCGCGGAGGGCGAGGAGCTCACCTCGCGCCCGTATCCGTCGGGGGGCAGCGTGTACGAGCTGGAGCTGTACCCGATCGTGCGCAACGTCGCGGGCCTGGAACCCGGGATGTACCACTACGATTCGTTCGATCACGTGCTGCGTCCCGTCGCTCCCGCCGACTCGCCCGCCGTGCAGAAGCTGATCCGCTCCACCTCGGCCACGCTGGTCGACGGCGGCGAACCGCAGCTGGTACTGGCGATGGCCGCGCGCTCCGGGCGGGTCATGTGGACCTACGAGCAGGTCGCCTACGCCAGCATCCTCAAGCACGTCGGCGTGCTCATGCAGACGGTGTATCTCGCGGCCACCGCGATGGGTCTCGGCGCGTGCGCGCAGGGCTTCAGCGACACCGGGGCGTTCGTCTCCGCCGCGGGCGTGAACGAGCTCGAGGAATGCAACGTCGGCAGCATCATCGTCGGTTCGCCCGCGCGGGCTCGCTGACCACGCCGGGCCAGGCCCTGGCCAGTTCGAGCAGGTGGCCGAGTTCGGCGGCCAAATCCTGGCCCGCGTAGGCGTTCTCCCGCGCCGCCCGTTCCACGGACGGCACAGCCCCGGCCGCCTTGGCGTCGACGGCTTGCGCGATCCGGCGCGCGTAGGCCGCGATGCCGAACTCACCGGAATCACTGCCCGGCATGTACATCCGCAGATGTCGGAGCGCGTCCCTGGTCTCGACGACCATGCGATAGAGCCGCGAGTCCGGTTCGGCGCTCTGTCCCGCCGCAGGGCGCAACACGACTTCCGGGACGGCGGTCGTGAGGTCCCGCCAGAGCGGGTGCAAGGTGCGTAGTTCCCGCCCGGTGCGGTCCAGTCCGCTGCGCGCACCGAAGGCCCGGACCAGCGGAATGGCCGTGAGTATGGCGACGAACAGGTAGACAAGACACGAGGTCACGGTCCACCTGGTCGGGTAGGCGACACCATCGAGCACCGACGTCGCGGCGGCGAAAAGCGCTGCGGCGCACCAGTAGGCGGCGGTCACCAGCAGCGCAGAGTAGGCGATCCGCTCCAGATACGAACGGGTGCGCGGCATTTCGCGTAGACACGCCCGCACGGTGCGCACCCCGGCCGCCGCCATCGGCAGTTGGAAGATCGCGATCCAGAGCAAGGTCCGCCACCACGTCACGGGCGCGGCCAGACCGTCGCCGAGCAACAGCGGCACCGCACCGCTCACCGCGAGCCCGTCGTAGGCCCACTGCCTGCGGCGCACCGCCGCCGGATCGGCGCCATCGAACAGCTCGGCCAATCCGTACACACTGGACAAGGCCAACGCGCCGCAGACCAGGAAGACCTTGCTCGGGTAGCCGTCGGCGCCGAGATCGGTGTCGACCAGCGCCGAGAACACGCACACCGCACTGAAACTCGACGCCCGATTGATGAGTTCGTCCGCGCGCGTGTCGTTCACCAACAGCCAGCGGCCGATGGTGACCGTTGCCTGTATCAGGAACACCGGCACCATCAGCCACATCGGCGCCGCGCCGCTCACGCCGGGAGCCCCGTCGTACGGGGCATCGGCGGGACGCCCCTGTCGAGCCGACGCCCGTTCACCGTGCGGACGACCGGACGATATCCGCGCGGAGGACAGGCCATTCGCGGGCCAGCTCGAGCAGCATTCGGAGTTCCCCGGCACGCTGCCCTTCGCCCATACCGGTATCGGAGAACGCCCGCGTCATCGCGGCGGTGTTTCGGGCGGGCGCCCCGTGCTCGTCGGTGGCGTTCGGCGGCGACTCGCGATCCAGCTTTCTGAGGTGCAGCAGCGCGTCCGAGATCTCGACCATCATGCGGTAACGCCGCGCGATCGAATCCGCCTGCGGGAGTTCGCGATCCAGGACCACGCCCGGCACCGCGGTCGTGAGGTCGAGCCACATCGGACGCAACCGGCGGCAGTCGCGACCGGCCCTGTCCAACCCCAGTCGTTCGAGGACCACGATGACCAGCGGCACCGCCAGGAGTACGGCGTAGAGGAGCAGACAGACGAAAGCCCCGACACCGCCTCCCGCACGCGGCTCGGCGGGCGGCCTGCCCGCGACGATGTCGATCACCGCGACGACGGTCAGTACACCGGAGGTACAGGCGAGCAGCAGCAGACTGGTGTAAGTCAGTCTTTCCCGCACGGTGCCGACGAAACCGCGCAGCTCGCGCAGGCACGCCTTGGCTATCAACACCACGGATATCGCGATCATGACGTCGGATCCAACCCAGAGCACCGCGGACCAATCGACGATCCGATCGATGGACAGCGCGCTGCCGATCGGCGACACCGCGACGAACGCGGCGCTGGATACCGCCACGGCGACCACGTGGTAAGTCCGCAGCCTGCGCGGCGCGTTCTCGGTGTCGCCGCTGTCGAGCAACCGGGCCAGCGCGTAGACGTTGGCCATCGCGAGCAACCCGCTGGTGATGAACATCAGCGGCGCGAAGTCGGCGAACCCCAGCCATACCGCACCGCCGTACGCGAACACACCGCCGACGCTCCAGGTCAACGCGCGATTGAGCAGCCGATCGATCATGCTGCCGCGGAGCAGAACCCACCGTGCGCCGATGATCGCGGTCGTGACCACGAGGATCGGAACGAGGATCGAGGTGGAGGTCGAGGTCATCGCCACCGACCGTACAGCCCGGTCCGAGGCGCGCCAACCGGCGATCGCGGGCACCCGGTCGGCCGATCGAAGACCGGCCGACCGGTGCGCGTCAGTTCTGCGCCGCCCAGGAGCTCTGGAGCGCGGCGAGGGCGTCCTGATCGAGACCGGAGACCGACATCGCCTCGTGCCGGTGCTCGTCCTCGTTCTCGGCGGGCGGGTTCGCCGCGGCCTCGTCCACCGCGGCGGCCAGTTCGGCGATGGTGAAGTACTCGAACACCAGCTGCGGGGTCAGCGGCAAGCCCGCTTCGCCCGCGCGGGCCGCCCATTGGATGGCGATGACGCTGTCGCCGCCGAGCCCGAAGAAGCCGTCGTCGCGGCCGACGTCGGTGATCTCCAGCAGTTCCTCCAGGATGGCGATCAGGGTGCGCTCGGTATCGGTCTGCGGCGCTTCGCTTTCGCCGCCGGCAGGCCGCGCGGACGCGGGCGTCATGTGCACGACCGACCTGGCCCTGTCCCATTCGGCGGGCAGCACGTCCAGCTCGGTGAGCGCCCGGTCCGGCTGCTCGGCGAAGGCCTCGAACACCTTGGCCAGCACATCGGCGAAGATATCGCCGGTCGCGGCCTCGTACAGGTCGGGGTTGACCACGACGCGCGCGATCAGGTCGCCGGTGATGTCCACGGTGTAGTCGAAATGGAAGTCCATGAACGACACGTCGTAGAACTTGGCGATGCCCTTCAGCGTCGTCGCGCCGTCCTCGCTGAACGCGACCGGCGCCTGCCGGTGCCGGAAGTGCATCATCACCTGGAACAGCGGGTTGCGGGCCAGCGAGCGCGCCGGGTTGATGGTCTCCACGAGTCGCTCGAAGGGCACACCCTGCTTGCTGATCGCGTCCAGCGCCGAATCACGCACCCGGTCAAGGACGACCCGAGGAGTCGGGTCACCCGAGACGTCGTTGCGCAGCACGACGACGTTGGCGAACAGGCCGATCAGGTCGTCGGTCGCCTCGCCGATGCGGTTGGCGACCGCGGCGCCGATGGCCAGATCGTCGCCCGCGCCGAGCGCGTTCAGCACCACCGCGCTGACGGCCTGGCACAGCATGAACTCGGTGGCACCGGCCTCCTCGGCCCGTGCCCTCGCCTTCTCCCAGATCGCGGCGGGTACGGTGCGCGCGGTGCCGATACCGTTGCGGCCCAGCACCTGTGGGCGCGGGCGGTGGTGTCCGACAGCGATCTCGTCCGGCAGCCCGGCGAGCGCCTCTCGCCAGTAGTCCAGCTGCGCCTGACCGGCAGCGCTGACCTCACGATCGGGTCCTCGGTCGAACATCTCCCGCTGCCACATCGCGAAATCGGCGAACTGGATCGGCAATTCGGACCACTCGGGGGCGGCGCCGCGCACGCGGGCGCGGTAGGCCGCGGTGAGATCGTCGACGAAGATCTGGCAGGACCTGCGGTCGGCGATGATGTGGTGCATCAGGATCGACAGCACGGTGGTCCGCTCGTCCAGCACGAGCAGCCGCAGTCGCAGCAGCGGCTCGGCTTGGAGGTCGAATACGTAGTCGGCGTCGGTGGTGAGTTCCTCGTCGAGCTTCGCCTCGTCACCGTTCAGGTCCAGGACAGGGACCTCGACGTGCGCGATGGGATGCACGAGCTGGTACGGCGTGCCCTCGTGCTCGGGGAACGTGGTGCGCAGCGACTCGTGCCTGGCCACCACGTCGTCGATCGCGGCGAACAGCGCGGCGCGGTCGATCGGTCCGTCGAACCGGATCGGATAGGTGACGTTCTCGCCGTCGATCGAACCCTCCATGCGCCGCTGCAACCAGTACGCGCGCTGCGAGTACGACAGCGGGATGTGCTCGGGCCGCTCCCTGCGCACCAGTTCCGGCCGCGAGCCGCGCGCCTCGGCGACGGCCTGGTCGGCGTCCGACGCCTCGGCCTCGCCGAGTTCGTCCAGGTCGATACCGAATTCGTCGAGGAACGAGGCGACCAGGTGCGCCGCGAGCCCGGCGACGGTCGGCTTGTCGAACGGCACGCGCATGTCGATCTCGATGCCGAACTCGGCGCGGATCATGGTGATCAGGCGGGCCGCGAGCAGCGAGTGGCCGCCGAGTTCGAAAAACGAGTCGTCGGCGCCGATGCGGTCCCGGTCGAACAGGGTGGCGTACAGCGCGGCGACGCGAATCTCGGTGGGCGTCTTCGGTTCCCGGCAACTGCGCGCCACCGCGAGCTCGGGCTTCGGCAGCGCGCGCTTGTCCAGCTTGCCGTGCGCGGTCAGCGGCACCTCGTCGATGACGGTGAGCGCCGCGGGCACCATGTACTCCGGCAGACGGGCGCCGACGAACGCGCGCACCACATCCAGGTCCAGCTCGACGCCCGGCTTGGGCACCACGTATCCGGCCAGGATCGGGCCGAGCGACTCGTGCTCGGTGACGATAACGACGCAGTGCGCGACGCCGGGGTGATCGGTGACGGTGGCCTCGACCTCGCCGAGCTCGATGCGGTGCCCGCGCACCTTGACCTGCTCGTCGGCACGGCCGACGAACTCGATCTCGCCGTGCGCGTTGCGCCGCGCGAGATCACCGGTGCGGTAGAGCCTTTCGCCGGGCAGGAAGGGGTCGGCGACGAAACGCTCCGCGCTCAGACCGGGTCGGTGCAGGTAACCGCGCGCCAGCTGGCGGCCGCCGAGGTAGATCTCGCCGACGACGCCGTTGGGCACCAGTTGCAGCGCCTCGTCCAGCAGGTAGAGGTACACGTTCTGGTTCGGAACGCCGATCGGCACGATGCCGGTGCCCTGCGGGCCGTCGACCGGCATGTGGGTCGAGCAGACCACGGCCTCGGTCGGGCCGTAGTGGTTGCGCAGCTCCGCGTCGAACTGGGTGGCGAACCGGTCGGCGACCTCGCCGGGCAGCGCCTCGCCGCCGACGGGCACGTGGCGTAGTGTGCGCCAGTCGTTGACCTCGGGAAGCACGAGGAAGGTCGCCAGCATCGACGGCACCATGTGCAGCACCGAAATGCCGTGGCGGGTAACGAGATCCGCGACGTACGGAATGTCGCGGTAGGCGTTGGGCTTTGGCACCACGACTCGCGCGCCCGCCGCGAGCGTGACGAAGATGTCCATCAGCGAGGCGTCGAAGCTCACCGAGGTGGACTGCAACACCCGATCCTGCGGCGTCAGGTCCCATTCGGCGTTGAAGCAGGCCAGGTGCTCGGCGATGGCGTCGTGCGGCACCGGCACGCCCTTGGGCTTGCCCGTGGAGCCCGAGGTGTAGATGACGTAGGCGGTGTTCGACGGGCGCAGCGGCGCGCGGCGATCGGCGTCGGACGGGTCGGTCTCGGGGCGATCGGCGGCCTTGCCCTCGGCGGCGGCCAGCGCGTCGGCGTCGAGCACGAGCGCGGGCTCGGCATCCGAGAGCAGGTACTCGATGCGCTCGGCCGGATAGGCCGGGTCGATCGGCAGGTAGGCCGCACCCGCCTTGAGCACCGCGATGGACGCGACGATGAACTCGACGGAGGTCGCCATGCGCAGCGCGACGATGTCCTCGGCCCCGACGCCGAACGCGATCAGCCAGTGCGCCAACCGGTTCGCGCGCCGGTTCAGCGCGTCGAAGGTCAGCTCGACGTCGTCGGACGCCACCGCGACATGGTCGGGCGCCGCCGCGACGCGCTCCTCGAGCACGGCGACCAGGGTGGTCGCGGGCGTCTCGACGAGCGGGCCGTGCGAGGCGGCGAGCAGTTCGGCGCGGTCGGTGTCGCCGAGAATGTCGATGTCGCGCAGGCGAAGCCGGGGGTCGCGCAGTGCGCTGTCGAGCAATTGCACGTAGTGGTCGAGGAATTGGGTGACCAGGTGCTCGTCCAGCGCGTCGACCAGGTAGGTCGCCTCGACCCGCGCACCGGCGCTGTCGAGCACCACCATCAGGCCCAGTTCCTCTTGGGCCACGCCGCTGCCCAGCGGCAGTTCGGCGGATTCGACGCCCGCGAGGTCGAAGCCGTTGGCCTCGCCGCGCACACTGAAGCTGAGCTGCACCAGCTGCGCCATCGCGTCGCGACCGGCGACGCGCTCCGGGCCGACCTCGCGGACCACGCGGTCGATGCCGACGCCCTGGTGGCCGAACGCGCCGACGCACGCGGTGCGGGTCTGCTCCAGCAGTGCGGCGAAATCGGCGGAGCTGTCCAGGTCCGCGCGGACGAGCACGGCGTTGCCGAAGTAGCCGATGAGGCCTTCCGCGCCCGCGCGCCGGTTGACGACCGGAACCGAGACGAGGAAATCCGTTGCGGCGGTGTACCGGTGGATCAGCGCTTCGAACGCGGCGAGCAGCACCGTGAACGGCGTCGCCGAGTGCTCGCGGGCGAGATCGGTGACGCGGGCCATCAGCTCCGCCGACAGCGGCCGCGTCCGCTTGTCGGCATTCTTCGACGGGGTGCCGACCACCGCCTTGCTCGGCAGTTCGAGGCGTTCGGGCAGCGGCGTCAGGTTCTCGCGCCACCAGGCCAGATCCGCGTCCGAGCCGCTGTCCGCGCCGACCTCCACGTCGACGTACTGGGCGCGCAGTTCCGGCAGGTCCGCGCCGCGGTAGGCGGCGTTGACCTCGGCGAAGAACACCGGCCACGAATCATCGTCCCAGCCCACGTGGTGCACGACGAGGATCAGCACGTGCTCGTCGGCCGCGGTGCGGGCCAGGGTCGCGCGCAAGGGCAGGTCGGTGGTCAGATCGAAGGGGCGCGCGAACTCGCGGCGGGCGAGCACCTCGACCCGCAGGTTCCTGCTCGCCTCCGGGAGCGCGCTGAGATCGTGCTCCTGCCAGGGCAATTCGGCGTCGTCGCGGGACACCTGGAACGGCTCGCCGTCCGCGTCCACGCTGTAGGTGGTGCGCAGCACCTCGTGCCGGGCCAGAACGGTGGCGCAGGCCGCGCGCAGCCGCTCGGCGTCCAGCGCCCCGGTCAGCCGGTAGGCGACGCAGACGTTCAGTGTGGTGTCGGCCGGATCGAGACGCTGCACGAACCACATGCGCCGCTGAGCCTCCGACAGCGGGCTGGGCTCGCCGCTGACCCGGGTGCGCACCGGCTCCGGCGCGGCCGCCTTCACGGCGTTTTCGCGCAATCGGCGCTGTAGCAACTGCTTACGACGCTCGAGAATGTCGTCTGACATGGTGGTCCTTCGATTCGGCTGACGGTCTTGGGGTTCCGGGTTCACGCGGGCGTCGCGGGCGGTCCGCCGACGGCGACGGGCGCGATGGCGCGGGCCAGCGCCGCGACGGCGGCGTGCCAGATCTCGGCGAGCCGCGCCACCTCGGCGGCGGTGAACAGCGCGTCGCTCCACCGCAGGAGGGTGACCAGCTGCGGCCCGGCGTCGGTGGGCTGCACGCCCGCGATGACGTCCATGGCGTACCGGAGCGGGAAATCGGGTTCGGGTGCGGTCGGCAACTGGGTGAACAGCTCGACCTCGTGGACCGGCGACCACGGCTTGCGGGTGACGGCCAGATCCATCCGACCGAGGTAGTCGAACAGCACCTGCGGCTCGGGTGCCGCGGCGAGTTCGGCATCGGCCTGGAGATAGCGCAGCACGCCGTAGTCGACGCCGTTGTTCGGCACCGCGGCGAGCGTCGCGGCGACCGAGGCGAGAAGCGCCCGCGCCGCGGCCGGATCCTGCTCGGCGGCAGCCACATCCACCGCGTCCGCGCCCGCGCCGAAGCGCGCGGGGAAGACGCTGGTGAACCAGCCGACCGTCTGCGCGGTGTCGATATCGTCGCCGAGCACTTGGTCCTCGCGGCCGTGGCCCTCCATCGCAAGGTACGCGCCGCCGCTGGCGTCTTCGCCGCGTTCCCGGCGCCAAGTGACCAAGGTTGCGGTCAACGCGGCGAGCAGGAACTCGCGTACGCCGAGTTCGCCGGTGAGTCCGTCGAGAACCGCGGCGGTCGTCTCGGGCGCGGTGAACAGTGGCTGCACCCGGTAGGAGGACCAGGTGTCGGTGCTCGGGTCCGGCCGCCTGGCCGCAAGCACCGGGTCCGGCGCGGTCGTCTGCGCGACCCAGTAGTCGCGCTGCGCCGCGACCTCCGCGCTGCCCGCACGGGCGCGGGTCCGCTCGGCCCAGGTGCGGTAGGACGTGTACTCCACCGGCGAAGCGAGTTCCGGCGTGCCCTCCGACAGCTGTTCCCAAGCCGCGGCCAGGTCCGCGCAGATGATGTGCCAGGAGACCGGGTCCACCGCGAGGTGGTGGATGTTGAGCAGCAGCAGGCCGGGGCCGTCGGCGCGGGTGAACCAGACCGCGCGCACCAGATCACCGGTGAGCGGGTCGATCTCGTCGGCGACCGCTTGGGCGTGGGCGCCGAGTTCCGTCGGGAAGTTCGGGCCCGCTTCGATTTTCGTCAGGATGTCCGCGGCGCGCACAGCGCCCGGCTCGCGGGTGACGACGTCGTAGCCCGCCGCGGTCTCGACGAAGCGGGCGCGCAGCATGTCGTGACCGTCCAGCAGAGACTGGAGGACCGCTTCCAGGCGCGGGCCGTTCACGTCGGCGGGCAGCTCCAGCAGGGTGTTCAGCGCCAGCCTGCGGTAGTTGCCGTGCTCGTGCATCCACGACAGGATCGGCACCTGACCCACCGAGCCGTATTCGGCGACAGCACCGGCCCTTTCGGAGCCCGCGCCCGCGTCGATGGCCGCCGCGAGTTCGCGGATCGATCCCGCGGTCAGCACCGCGCGCGGGCTCGTCGCGATGCCCTTGCGGCGCAACGCGTTCACCAGCGAGATGGCGACGATGCTGTCCAGACCCAGCTCGACCAGATGCTCATCGATACCGGGCTCCGCGCCGCCGGTGAGTCCGGCGACGGTCGCGCACAGCGTGCGTTCGGTGTCGGTGGTCGGCGCGGTGCTCACCGCCGCGCTGTCCAGCGCCGCGGTCGCCAGCGCCTCGAGCTGCCGCGCGTCGAGCTTGCCGTTGCTGGTCACCGGCAGGCCGTCGACGGTCAGGATGCGGTGCGGGACCATGTAGCCGGGCAGCCGATCGGCGAGTTCGGCTCGGAGCAGGGCGGATTCGAGTTCCGCGCCCACCGCGAAGCCGACGAGGACCGGTCCGCTCGGGCGGCGCAGCACCAGGACAGCGGCCTCGCGGACGCCGGGCAACGCGTGCAGCGCGGCCTCGATGTCGCCGATCTCGATGCGGTAGCCGCGGATCTTCACCTGGTCGTCGGCGCGGCCGAGATAGGCGAAATCGCCGGAGGACAAGCGCCGCACCAGGTCTCCGGTGCGGTACATGCGCTGGCCCGGCCGGAACGGGTCCGCGACGAACCGTTCGGCGGTGATGCCCGGCTTACCCGCGTAGCCGCGCGCCAGCTGGGCACCGGAGAGGTAGAGCTCGCCGATGACACCGTGCGGCGTCGGACGCAACCGCGAATCGAAGACGTAACCCGTCATTCCGGTGGTGGGCGAGCCGATGGTCGGCGTCGCCTTCGGGTCGGAGACGGACGCGACCACCGCTTCGACCGTGGTCTCCGTGGGTCCGTAGCAGTTGTGCACGGCGGTATTCGGCAAGGCGCACAGCTGTTTCCACAGCGGTACGCCGATGGCCTCGCCGCCGAGGGCGAGGACCGCGAGGTCCGAACCGCGTTCGTGCACCAGGCCCGCGGCGGCCAGCTGGGCGAACATCGACGGCGTTGTGTCGATCATGTCGATGCCGTGCCTGCCGATTCCGCCGACCAGACGCTGCGCGTCGCGCATCTCCTCGGCGTCGAACAGGTGGATCGACTGGCCGTCGAGCAGGCCGATCATCGGCTGCCAGGACGCGTCGAAGCTCAACGACCAGGCGTGTGCGATGCGCAGCGGCCTGCCGAGCCGAGCCGTCGCGGGCCGGTACACCCGGTCGCGGTGGTCGGCGAAGTAGGAGGCCAGTGCGGCGTGGGTGCCCATGACGCCCTTGGGTTCTCCGGTCGATCCGGAGGTGAAGATGAGGTACGCGCACTGTTCCGGATGCCCGGGCACGGGCGCCGTGAGCGCCGCGGAGTCGGTCACGACCGCGCCGAACGCCTCGACGGGCGGCAGCGACTCGATCTCGTCGAGCGCGGGCACACCAGCGCCGTCCACCAGGATCAGGCGCGGATTCGACTGACGCACAATCGATTCGATACGCGCGGCGGGCAGCGTGATGTCGACCGGCACATACGCCGCGCCCGCGGCGAGCACACCGAGAATCGCCACGATGGACTCGGCCGAACGCGGCATAGCAAGAGCGACAACATCTTCCGAGCCGATACCGCGCGCCGCCAGACCACCGGCCAGGCGCAGCGCGGCGTCGGAGAGCTCCCGATAGGTGTAGCGCTCGCCCTCGGTGCTCAACGCCAACGCGTCCGGCGTCGCGGCCACCTGGCGGGCGAACAGCTCCGGCACCGTCACGCCGAGCACGTCGGTGGCGGGCGACGCGGGCGGTTGCGGCCGCTCCCCCAGCAGCAGCACGTCGAGCGAATCCTGTCCCGCGTCACCGATATCGGGCAGCTGGCGCAGCACCTCCACCAGGCGCGCGCCCAGGTCGGCGGGCGAGATCTCGCCGAGCACCGCTTCGACGGCCTCCACCACCACGGCCAGTTCGCCGTTGAGCAGATACGACACGACCGCGAGCGGGTAGTGGGTCAGGCTCTCCGACGCGGTCGGCCGGAACGTGGTGCCGTCCGCGGTGGTTATCGCCTGGAGCACGTCGGCGACCGGCGCGTTCTCGTACACGAAGAGCGTGTCGAACAGCGCGCCGCGCCCGGTGGCCCGCTGGATCGCGGACAGGCTCAGATATCCGTTGTCGCGCATGGTCGCCGACGCGCGCTGCAACTGGGCGCAGCCTTGCGCAACCCCGCCCGCGGCGGCCAGCTCGTCGAGCCGGATGCGCATCGGGATGGTGTTGATGAACAGGCCGATCATGGTCTCGACACCGGCCAGCTCGTCCGGCCTGCCGGAGACGGTGGTGCCGAAGACGATGTCGCCGCGGTCGGTCAGCCTGCCGAGCACGATCGCCCACGCGAACTGGACGACCGTGTTCATGGTCAGCCCGTTCGCGCGGGCCCAGCGCTGCACCCGGTCGGTGTCGGCGCCGTCGAGGACCACCTTGTGGATGGTCGGCACGATCGTGTTCACCGCCGCGTCGGCGCGGTCGGCGAGAATCAGCGGGTCGACGTCGGCGAGGTAGTCGGCCCATTCGCGCAGGGTGGCGTCGTTGTCGCGGGCGGCCAGCCAGCCGATGTAGTCGCGGTAGGGGCGCGGCGCGGGCAGCGCGGCCGCCGAGCCGCCCGCCTCGTAGACCGCGAACAGCTCGCGGAAGAACACGCCGAGCGACCAGCCGTCCATCAGAATGTGGTGGGCGGTCACGATCATCCGGTGCGACCCGTCGGGCAGGGCGACCATCGCGACGCGCAGCGCAGGACCACGGGACAGGTCGAAGCCGTGGCGGGCCTCGGAGGCCACGATCGCTTCGAGTTCCCGTTCGTCGGCCGCCCTTTCGAACCACGGCAGCTCCACCGAGCTGGGCACGATCTGCACCGGCTTGGGCACGTCGCGGTCCCAGAACGCGGCGCGCAGGTTGGCGTGCCTGCGCAGGATCGCCTCGACGCTGCGGCGTAGCAGCTCCGCATCGACCGGGCCCGCGACCTCGATCACGAACTGCATGTTGTACAGGTCGTCGTCACCGGCCAGCTTGGCGAGCGAGAACAGGCCCTCCTGCAACGGGCTGAGGGCGAGCACGTCCTCGATCTGCGGCGGCGCCGCCTTGCGCTCGGGCGCCTGCGTGGTCTCCGACATTCCAGCGGACTCCTCAGCCTTTGTTCTCGGACATCAGCGACACGACGTCATCCAGGGACGCGCCGCCGAGAATGGCGGCGACGGGGAGGTCGCGGTTCAGTTCGGCCTTGATCCGTTTGCGCAGATCCAGCGCCTGCAGCGAGTCCATGCCCAGCGAGACGAGCGGGACCGAGCCATCGATGGCCTCGCTGCCGTCGGAGAGCATGACGCGGTCCAGCGCCCTGCGGATGCGTTCGGCGAAGCCCGCTTCGGGGACCGACGGCACGGAAATCACCGGGGCAGCGGTCGTCTCGGCGCGCACCGGCTCGGCAGCCGGTGCGAGCGTCGGCGCGGGAGCCTGTTCGGCCAGCGCGTCGAGTGCCGGGGCGAAAACCGCTGCGAGCCCCACGGTTTCGGTGACAGCGCGCAGCTTCGACCAGTCGGCCGCGAGCACCAGGCTGTTGGCGGAGGTGTCGGCCAGTCCGGCCGCCACCGCGTCGGCGGCCGCCATCGGCAGCAGGCCGGAGCCCTCGATCCTGGCCTCGACCGCCGCGTCGGCCTCGGCGGGCAGCACCCACAGACCCCACTGCACCGACGTGCACGCGCGACCCTCGGCGCGCAGCCGCAAGGCCATGGCGTCGAGCATGCGGTTGGTGCCCGCGTAGAGCGCCTGGCCCCAGCCGCCGAGGGTGGCGGCGAAGGACGAGCACAGCAGCACGGTGGCTGTTGGCGTCGTCGGCAGGGCGCGCAGCACCTCGCCGAAGCCGACCACCTTGGCGGCGCCCGCCTGTGCCACGGCCGCGGCGTCGGCGTCCGTCGCGGCGGAGTAGACGTAGTCGACCGCCGCGTGCGCGAGCAGGCTCACCGGGCGTTCCGCGTGCCGGGCGGCCAGTCCGGCGACCGTGGCGGGATCGCTGATGTCGCAAGCCAATACATCGATCTCGGTGTTGCCGAGTGCGCGGACGGCGCGGAGTTTTTCGGTCAGCGCTGCGGTCTCGCCGCTGCGATTCACCAGGGTGACCCGGCGCGCGCCGTCGCGGACGAACTGCGCGCAGAACTCCAGGCCGACGTGCCCGGTGCCGCCGAGGATCAGCACCTCGTCCAGATCGGGAGCGGCGGTAGTCGGGGCCTGCTCGGCCACGACGAGTCGCTTGGCGTGCAGCTTGCCGTCACGCATCGCGAGTTCGGGCTCACCCGCGAGTTGCACGGCTTCCAGAATTTTGTCGGCGGGCAGCTTCTGCTCCAGCGCCGGGTAGTCCGCGGGCAGGTCGATGCGGCGGAAGGTGACGCCGATGCGTTCCAGCGCGACGCAGCGGAACGCTGCACCGGCCGCGGCGGCGGCAAGTGCGGGAATCTCGTTCTCCCCCACGGCTTCCGCACCCGCCGTGACCAGCCAGCACTCGGTGACACGCGGGCCGAGCGCCGCGAGCCAGCCCTGATCGGTGGCGAAGTCGGCGAACTCGGCGACCGCGGCGGCCTCGTCCGGCGCACCGCTCGGCGGCACCAGCACCACGACGGTATCGGCCTGCTCGACGGGCGAACCGTCGAACATCGTCACCGTCGCGCCGTGCCGTTCGGCGCGCTCGCGCAACGCGGCGGCCAAGTCGGCGCAGCGACCATCGCGGTCGACGACGGTCACCGTGCGCGGCGGCGTCAGCGTGCGGCGCGAGAGCCGAGTCCAGTTCTCCACCAAGCGAACCGGCGCGACTTCGGCCGCCGCCACCGTCTCGGCGGCGGACCCGTAGTGTGCCCACAGCCGCTTCGGCGACATCTGGGTGTGCGGGAAGTTCGGCAGCGGAAGACGGACGGCGGAGCCTGCCACTTTCAGGCTCTGCCAGTCGTAGTTCAGGTCGTGCACGGCGAGGGTCGCGAGGTTGCGCGTGAAATCCTCCAGCCCGACCGCGGTGCGCCGCGAGGTGCCGAGCACCTGGAAGTCGCGCGGGCCGGTGGCCGGGTCGTCCGGCACCGTCGCCAAGTTCTCCTGCAACGCCAGTTGCAGCGTGGGGTGTTCGGCGACCTCGATGAAGGTGTCGACCTCGGCGGTGGACGCGACGACGGCGCGATCGAAGCGGACGCGGTTGCGCAGGTTCCAGTACCAGTACTGCCGGTGCGTGATGTCCGGGGTGATCGGTCCGCCCAAGGTGGCGCCGTAACAGGTGATCTCGGTGGGCGAGAAGGTCGGCGCGCTCATCTCGTCGCCGAGCATCGACTCCATCTCTTCCCTGATCTTGATCAGGTACGAAGTGTGCGCCGGGTAAGAGACCTTGATCTCCTTGGCGAACTTCCCCGCGGCGTTGGCCATCGCGACCATCTCGGTGATGGTGTCCTGGTCGCCGGAGATGGCCAGGATGTGCGGCGCGTTCACGACAGAGAGCTCGGCCCAGCCGGAATGCCTGGCCAGCAACGCCTCACACGACTCGCGGTCCATGCCGAGCACGGCCATCGAGTACAAGTCCGGCGGCACGATGTCGTCGACGAGCCTGGCCCGGTGCGTCACGGCGAGCACGGCGTCGCGGCGCGTCATCACACCCGAGATCCAGCCTGCGGCCAGCTCACCCTGGCTGTGGCCGATCGTCGCGACAGGGCGCACACCGTAGGCCTGCCACATCGCGGCGAGGCCGACCATGTGGAACATCAACGCGGGCTGCACTTCCCAGACGATGTCCTGATACTTGCCCTCGTGGCCGAGCAGGTAGTGCAGCGGCGCGATGTGACCGTAACGCTGCTCGTGGATCTCGACGCAGGCGTCGACCTCCGCGCGGTACTCCGGTGAGTTCTCGTAGTAGGAGCGGCCCATGCCAGGCCGCTGGCTGCCCTGGCCGGGGAATACGAAGCCGACGCGCCGTGGCGCGGCGAGGCCGACGGTGCTCACCACCGCGGAATGCGGCGCGTCCGCGACGACGGCACGCAGCGCGTCGATCAGGTCGTCGCGGGTGCGCACCATCGCGAGTGCTCGGCGGCGACGCGCGATCCTGGTGCGGAACAGCATGTCCGCCACGGCATCCGGCGTCACGCGCTCGTGGCGCTCCAGGTAGGAGAGCACGGCGGCGGCTTCGGCGCGCAGCCCGTCGGCGGTGTCGGAGGACAGCAGCACCGGAACGGCGCCGTCCGGGAGACGGTAATCAGGCATCGATATCCTCCAGAACCGGCATGGCCAGGATGGCGTGCGCGTTCGTGCCCGCGACGCCGAACGACGAGACCGCGCCGTAGCGGAAGCCCTCGTGCGCGTCCCACGGCTCGAGCTCGGTGGCCAGGCGAAGGCCGGTCGCGCTCCAGTCGACCGCGGTGGCGGGGTCGTCCGCGTGCAGTGTCGGCGCGATCTGGCCGTTGGCGCCGCACAGCAGCACCTTGATCAGCCCGAGCATGCCCGCGGCGGCTTGGGCGTGGCCGACATTGGTCTTCACCGAGCCGAGCCGAGGCCCGCGCTCGACGTCGGCGCCGTAGGTGTTGCACAGGGCGGTGAGCTCGAGCGGGTCGCCCACCGGTGTTCCGGTGCCGTGTCCCTCGACGAGGCCGACCAGACTCGGGTCGATGCCCGCCGCGTCGATCGTCTTGCGCACCAGCGCTTCCTGCGCCTGCGCGCTTGGCACGGTGATCGGCGCGCCCTTGCCGTTGTGGTTGACCCTGGTGGCGAGCACCCTGGCGTACACACGGTGGCCGAGCTCGCGCGCCCGCGACTCGCGTTCCAGCACGACGACGCCCGCACCCTCGCCCCACACGGTCCCCGTGGCGTTCGCGGAGTAGGCGCGCAGGTGACCGTCCACGGCCAGCGCGTTGTTGATGGCGAATTCGTAGAACGCGGCGGGCGAACCCATCACGCACACGCCGCCGGCCAGCGCCCAGTCGCATTCGCCGTTCCGGATCGCGGCGGCGGCTTGGTGCACCGCGGTCAGCGACGACGCGCACGCGGTGTCCACGGTGACCGACGGCCCGACCAGACCGAGACCGTGCGAGATGCGCCCGGCCACCGCGCCGAGCGCGGTGCCGACGACCCGGTACCCGGTGTACTCGTTGACTTCCGCTGCGCGCGGACCGTATTCGATGAACGAGGCGCCCATGAAGCAACCCACCTCGTCACCCGCCAGCGCGCCGGGGTTGATGCCCGCGTGCTCGAGCGCGCGCCAGGCCACGCGCAGCGCGACCCGTTGCTGCGGATCCATGGCGACCGCTTCGCGCGGCGTGATGCCGAAGAATTGCGGATCGAATTCCGTTGCCCCGGTGAGGAATCCACCGGCGTCGGGAACCGAGCCCCAGCCTTCGTTGCGCTGCAGGGAGAAAACTTCCCGCAGCGGCCATTCCCGGTCGCGCGGGAAAGGACCGATCAATTCTCGTGATTCGGCGAGTGCCGACCAGAAATCGTCCAGATTGTCGACGCCCCCCGGCGCCTCCACCGCCATACCGGCGATGACAATGTGATCTTCTTCCCCCGAAACAGCGCGTGCCATGCCAAACCTAACGTGCGAATTCGCGAACTATCTCGCGGAAAGAACTTCGGACGTCAGCAATTCCGCGATGCCGTCCACGTGGTCGTTCAGGTAGAAATGTCCGCCGTCGAAAAGGGTGACGGTGATGTCCTGCTCGCTGTGCGTCGCCCACTCCTGCAGGTGCCGCGCGGTGACGTGCTCGTCGTCGGAGCCGCCCATGACGTGCAGCCTGGCGCGCAGCTTGACCTCGGGCCCGCACACGTAGCGGTCGAAGGCGGCGTAGTCGGCCTTGAGTGCGGGCAGCGTCATGCGCATGATCTCGCGGCTGCCGAGCACATCCGCGCCGGTGCCGTTGAGCCCGGCGAGGTGATCGAGCAGCGCCTCGTCCTCGGTCGGGTGTTGCGGCATGTCGACGACGCGGTACGGCGCGACCGCGCCCGAGGCGCCGAACAGGTTCACCTCGACGCCCGCGGCCTCGGCCTGGCGGACGAATTCGAACCCGACCATCGAACCCATGCTGTGCCCGAAGGCGGTAACCGGCTCGCCGCGGTGGTATTCCGACTCGAGGAACGCGCTCAGCGCGCCCGCCGCCACCTCGGGCAGAGTCGCCGGCATCGGCTCGGCGGCCCGGTCTTGGCGGCCCGGGTATTGGAAGATCACGACGTCGAAATTCTCGCTGAGCGCCTTGGAGAAGGTGCGGTAGGCGGAGGCGCCGCTGCCCGCGTGCGGGAACATCAGCAACGTCGGGCTCGAGTCCGAGCTCGGCTTGTGGAATTTGCGAATCCACCCAAGGGTTTTCGGCATAACGGCTCCTGCATCACGGTTTCGCTGCGCTAGCCGCTCGACGCCGCCGTCGAACTGGCGACGGGCCGGGCAACGCTAACTCAGCGACGTTAGCATAGGGTAACCTTACCGATGTAAGCCTAGGGTAACCTTACGGCGACTGTGCAGCCGAGCGAACGGGAGCCCTAGCACGATGAACCAGACCGGGACGCCGTACGTCCTCAAGCGCGAATTGACCGATGTCGCAGAGGAGGTCCGCAGCGCACCGGCCCCGGTGGTCCCCGAGTTCGACGAACCGTTCGGCCTACGACTGGCCGATCCGGAGGGCGGCGATCCGGACATGCTCGCCAAGTGGATGGCGCTGCCGCACCTACTGGAGACCTGGGAACAGGACTGGCCCGCGGACCGCCGCAGGCTCGACTTCCTCGCGCAGTTGGCCGGAACCTATTCGCGGCCGTGCATTCTCAGCTACGACTTCGCCGCGATCGATCGCCCCGAGCTCGGCCGTCGCGATATCGCCTACGTGGAGATCTACCGCGCGGCCAAAGACGAGAACGGCCGACTCTACGACGCCGACCCACTCGACATGGGATTCCACATCGCCACCGCGGATTCGAACCTGATCGGCCGGGGCGTCATGTCGGGTTGGATGGACCGGCTCGCCGCCGCGCTGTTCGCCGCCGAGCCGGCGTGCAGGCGTCTGATCTGCGATCCGGACTACCGCAACGCACCGATGCGCAAGGCGCTGTTGAAGAACGGCTGGGTCGAACTCGGCGAGTTCGACGTGCGGCCGGACCGCCGGATCGCGCTGCACATCATGCCGCGCACGGCGGCGGACATGCCCGCGATCCGGCTCTGAACCTCAGCCGAAGGCCCGGTCCCGGTTTCTCGTCGCCGCGGACCGGGCCTTCGCCGATTCGGTGCGCAGCACGCGATCCGAGAGTTCGCCCAAGCAGCTGAGATTCGGGAAACCGGGTCCCTGCGCCAGCGCGGCGAGGTTCGGCAGGTACAGCTTCGCGTCCAGGCCCTGCACGGCGAGGTCGTAGCCGATCGACGCTTCGATCCTGGCCTGGGTCAGCTGCCCGCCGACCGCGAGCTCCAACAGGTCGGCGGCGTTGGCGTCGAACATCTCCAGGAACCACAGCGGCTGTCCGCCGGTCGCGTCGATCACCAGATCGAAGTTGTGGATCTGGTCGGGGCGCATCTCGTTGCGCAGCGTCAGCGCGACGCCGTCGCCATTGTCGGCGACCCGCACGACCCGGCCCTGCATGTGGTGCACGCGGTTGTCGGCGAGCAGGCTTTCCTGCACCCGCACCGAGAACACGCCGCGATCGGTGCGCCGAATGACGTCCCTGCGCTCTTCGGTACTGAGCGATCCCCACTTGATCGGATCGCTGAACAGCGAGTTCTCGAAATAGCTTTCGCCGCGCGTGTAGATGGTGGCCATCGGGGAGATCACCGAGATGGACAGCATGCCGTGGCGGACCAGCTCGTCCAGCGCCGAACCTGCCGTCTCGCCGCCGCCGATCACGGCGGCACGCGAGGAGACCGGCAGCTTGCGCTTGCCCGCGAGGTCCCAGAATTCCGCGACACTGAGCACCTTGGGGTGCTTGGCGAGGGCCTTCTCGCTGCGGCCGGGACCGGTGATCATCAGTGCGTCGGCGTCGATTTCGGTCGGAATGCCGTCGGCGTCGACCGCGGTGATCAGCCAGCCGTCGGCCGCGGCGGCGATGGTGCGCACGGTGCCGAGGACGAGCTCGAAATCGGTTCGCGCGGCGACCCACTGGAGGTACTTGGCCCAGACGTGGTGCTGCGGACTGGGACGTCCACGGTCGATCCACTCGGCGTAGGTGCCCTGGTCCACCAGGAAGGAGGTCCAGCTGAACGCCGTCATGGCCTCGTTGATCGCGCGGTTGTGGCCGCGCGCCCAGGTGGAGTGGTAGGGGAAGCCCACGTCCTTCTCCGGGCTGGTGCCGAGCCGGTGCTGGCCGTCGGTCCAGCCGCCGCTCGGCAGCCAATTGCCGCCCACCGTCTGCGCTTCCACCACGACGACCCGCGGTGCGGGCAGCCCCAGTTCGCGCAGCACGTGCGCCTTGGCGGCGACGGCCATCGCCTTCGGACCCGCGCCGATCACCACAAGTGTTTCCACCGGTTCTCCCACTCTCACATCGCGCGTATCCGTGTTCGCGCCCACATCGACGAGCCCCCGCCTTCATGTTTGCATAGGCTTACCTTACAGTGAACCGCAGTGTCGATCCCCACAGCGGGGAAAGCACTCCGGCACGAGAACGATGGGAAGTACTTTCATGATCAGCACCCGAAAGAAGCTGGGCACGGTGGCCTTTGCCGCCGCCACCCTGGTCGGCGCGTTCGGCACCGTCACCACCGCCGCGATCGCCGAGGCCGCGCCGATCACCGCTCCGCTGCAGACCAAGGCGCCGAGCACCGGCGAACTGCGGGCGAAGATGGCGCTGCTGTTCAACGCGGGTGCGCCGCGCGCCGCGCGTGCCGCCGAGCTGGAGACCGGCGCCGCGGGCCTCGGTGTCTTCGACACCGCGGCCACGCTGATCGCCATCGCCCCGCCGAGCTGGCGCTGGGACATCACCGGCCCGGTGACCGTCAACGGCGACACCCTTTCGGCCGTGCTGTACACCGCCACCGAGGGCTACGAGCCGTGGACCTTCGACCTGACCTGGAAGCAGATCGACGGCACCTGGAAGCTGAGCCGCGAATCCGTCTGCACCATCGGCAACTTCGTCGGCCAGGGCTGCTGAGCGGACTCTTGCGCGATTCGGCCCCCGCTTCGGCGGGGGCCGATGCCGTTTCGCCGGAGCCGTGACATTCAACTCAGCTTAGGCTAACCTCACCTCATGGGCAGAGGTTTCAACGGCGTCATTGTGAAAGCGTGGGGCGGTCAGGACTACCGGCTCACCGTCACCGCGACGGAATACGTCACCGACAAGTACATTCGACTGGGCTTCAACGCGGGCGGCCTGCTCGCCGACCACCCGGTGCACCCGACCCAGTGGATCCGCCTGTGGATCCCGGACCTCGAGACCGAGAAGCGGCACCACCGCGGCTACACGCTGGTCGACCCCGATCCCGAGGGTGACAAGTTCGCCATCGAGTTCGCCGTGCACGACGGCCCCGCCGCGCGCTGGGCCATCAACGCGGCGGTCGGCGACGTGCTGGACGCGACGGTGCTCGGCTCCAATTTCGAACTCCCCGAAACAGCGCCGAGCGAATATCTGATGTTCGGCGACACCGCCTCGCTGCCCGCGATCAACTCGCTGCTCGACGCGATCGGCGACGTTCCGGCCCGGGTGTGGCTGGAATGGCAGTACGAATCCGACCAGACGCTGCCCGTGCGCAACAAGCCGCACCACCAGGTCACCTGGTTGCAGCGCGTCGACGACGGTCGGCTGCTGCGCGAGCAGTCGCAGGAGATCTCCTGCCCGGCGGACGCTTTCGCGTGGGTGGCGTGCGATGGCCACACCACGCGCTCGATCGTCAAGACGCTGAAGCAGACCCACAATCTGCCGAAGACCGCGATCAAGTCGCAGGCGTACTGGAAGTAGATCTCCGCGTTCACTCCGGCCGTGCGCGCTGTGGGCACACTCCGCATTCG
>NZ_BDAU01000016.1 GCF_001612615.1 Nocardia amikacinitolerans NBRC 108937
CCGCATCCGCGGCGGCCATACGGGCCAGGCGCACACTCCGCATCCGCGGCGGCCATACGGGCCAGGCGCACACTCCGCATCCGCGGCGGCCATACGGGCCGGGCGCACCTCCGCATCCGCGGCGGCCATACGGGCCGGGCGTACCTCCGCGTTCGCTGCGGCCGCGCCAGCTGTAGCGGCAGATTTGATCTGCGGCTTGGTTTTTGGGCTGGCCCCGGCTCAGGTGCTGTGTTGGGGTGGCTGTTTTCCAAGGTTGCGGGTGCCCAGAGGTTGGGCCTGCGGCTGGGGCGCTCGGTTTGGTTCGGAGGTTGCGGTTGGGTTGACGGTTCCCGGTGTCGCGGGTTCCCAAGGGGGTGCGCCTACCAATGTTCCATCCCAATGTTTCGGGTGCCCAGTCGGTCTGCCTACCCAGGTTTTCCTCTGAGCGGTGCTGGGCACGTTGGGTGCCGTACCCGGCTTACCTCCCGCGGTCAGGTGCGCGGGGTTCGGCTTCCGGCGTGGTCGACCGGCTGTGGTTGCGTCGAGAGAGCGGGCAGTCGGGGAAGTGCTCTGCCTGTCAAGGCCCCAACCACCATTTGACTACCGTCGATAGAGAAATGGATTCGACGGTAGTCAAATGGTGGCTTTTCAAGATCGAATAGCAACCATTTGACTACCGTCGATTCTCGGCGCTCCTGTTGGTCCCACATATTGGACGGGTAGGCCCGCTACCAGTAGCGCCACAACACTTATCGTCCCGGACGTAATACTCGGAGCCTCCGCGCATCATCCCTGCGGACGACCACGTCGCGACCTGCCGCCGACGCGCGATTCCCGGATTCCGCGTCAGGCTTGACCGCGAATCCGTTGCCCGAGTGGAAGCGAGCAGGTATGTCGCTCATCGATGCGCTGATCGCGATTGTGGCGATCGGGTGCGCGGTTGCCGTGTTGTGCACCAGTCGGATCGGGCGCGCGCCCGCGTTCGCCGTGCTGGGTGCGCTGGCGGTCGGGGCGGCGAGCCAGTGGTTGCTCGAAGGGTTCTATTGGCAGTTCGTTCCGACCTATCTGCTGGTGGGCGCGACCGCGTTGTTCGTCGCGGCGCGGCCGAGCGGGCGGCGCGGCCGAATCGCGGCTTGCACTGGGATCGGATTGCTCGTCGTCGCAGCGGCATTCGCGTGGGTTCCGGTACCGGTGCCGACGCTGCCCGCGCCGAGCGGGCCGTATCCCGTTGGCACCGAAACGTTTCGCTGGGTCGATCCGGATCGTCCGGAAACGGCGACCGACGACCCGGTCGATCGCCGCAACGTCATCGCGCAGGCCTGGTATCCGGCGGCCGAGCCGACCGGGAACGGCTCCCAGTATCTCGATGGGCTCGGCAGGCTGCCGCGGCGGGTCAGCCTGATCCCCAGCTTCCTCATGCGCGGCTACGACCGCATCGACACGCATGGCGATCACCGCGCGTCGCTCGGGCGGGACCGCGATCGCTGGCCGGTGGTGCTGTTCTCGCCGGGATACGGTGCGCCGCGCGCGTTCTACACCGGACTGGTCGCCGAGCTGGCCAGCCGAGGGTTCGTGGTGCTCGCCGTCGATCATCCGTACGAGGCGGACGTGACCGAGCTCGCCGACGGACGGATCGCGACGCCTCTTCAGGACTTCCCTGTCGATGAGGCCGAGGGCGAGCGGGTCATGATCGAGCAGCAGGCTTTGCGGGCTGCCGACCTGCGGTTCGTCATCGATCAGCTCGACCGGCCCGGTGCACTCGGCCCTCGCCTTGCCGGTCATCTCGACACCGAACACATCGCGGCCATTGGACATTCGTTCGGCGGCGCCGCCGCGGCCGCAGCGGCCGCCGACGACGAGCGCATCCGCGCCGCCGCCAACATCGACGGCACCCTGTACGGCGACCTGCCCGAACACCCGCTGCGCCAACCATTCCTGCTGATGCAGAGCGAGTACGCCGAGACAGGCCACTCCCCGAAGTTCCTGGATCGCAATGCCGCGCTGCTCGGCGGGTTGCGTTCGGACGGCTTTCGTTTCGAGATCGGCGACGCCAATCACTACAGCTTCACCGACGTTCCACTGTTCCTCTCCGGACCGGGACGGTTCGCTTTGGCGCAGATGATCGGCGGATCGCGGGGACCGGTGGCGACGCAGCGAGCGACCGTGGACATCTTGGTCGCGTTTCTGAGCGGACCGCTCGGTGGACCGAGCGAGGACGTCGCCGCGGCGGCCGCAGCACACCGCGACATTCGCGGCGGGCCCGTCGGGCGGTGATCGACGGATCGCGGCAGGCCTGTCGGGACGCAGCGGGTGGCGGCCGCAATCGTGGTCGCGACTCCGAGCAGCCGCTAGGTGGATCAGGCATGACGTTGTGGCGGACCTCGCCAGCTGCAATCCGCGGATCGAACGAGGACATCGTCGCGGCGGCCACGACGCACCGGGACATTCAGGCGGCCCGTTGGGCGGTGATCGCTGGATCGCGGGCCCGCGGGGGACGCAGCGGGTGGCGGTCGACATCGTGGTCGCGTTTCCGAGCGGGCCACTCGGTGGATCACGCCAAGAGGACGCCGCAGCGGCCGCGGCGCACCGCGACACTCGCGGCGGGCCGGTCGGGCGGAGATCACCCGGGATGGCGACGCAGCGGATGTGCATCGCGGCGCCCCGTCTGAGCGGGGCGCTCGGTGGATCAGCCGCGGACTCGCGGCGGCACCTCGAGATTCACGCGGGAGGCGCCGACTGGGGTCGCTGTTGAGGTGGCGATCCGGCGCGCCGCGGTTCCGCACCGGACTGGGCGCCGACCTGGCCAGCTGCAATCCGCGGATCGAACGAGGACATTGCCGCGGCGCACCGGGACATTCGCGGCGGACCGTCGGGCGGTGATCGACAGATCACCCGGCCTGATGACGACACAGCGGTGTCCCTGGCCATCGCGGCGCCCCGTCTGAGCGGGCGTTCGGTGGATCAGCCGCGGACTCGCGGCGGCACGTCGAGATTCACGGCGGAGGCGCCGACCGGGGTCGCTGTCGAGGTGGCGATCCGGCGCGCCGCGGGTTCCGCACCGGACTGCGCGCCGACCTGGCCAGCTGCAATCCGCGGATCGAACGAGCACATCGCTGCGGCGGCGCGGCGCACCGGGACCTTCGCGGAGGACCTCGGGCGGTGATCGATAGATCACCCGGCCTGATGGCGACGCAGCGATGTCCCTGGCCATCGCGGCGCCCTGTCTGAGCGGGGCGCTCGGTGGATCGGACGCGGACTCGCGGCGGCACCCCGAGATTCACGCCCGTCGGGCGCCGACCAGGGGCGCTGTTCAGGTGGCGATTCGGCGCGCCGCGCGTTCCGCACCGGACTGGTCGCCGACCTGGCCAGCTGGAATCCGCGGGTCGAACGAGGACACTGCCCGCGGCGGCCGCGGCGCACCGGGCATTCGCGGCGGACTCGTCGGGCGCCGACCGGTGGCGTTGCTCTCTTGGCGATTCGGCGCGCGAAGCGGTCCGCGCCGAACTGGTCGCTGGCCTGGCGAACTGTGCCAGCGGATCGTGCCAGTCGGTGGCGAGGCAGCTGGCGACTGCGCACGTCGCGGCGACGTCTCTACCCGGGAGTTCGGCCGGCGTGGGCAATTCCGCAACCAGCGGGCGACAACCGACTTTCGTTAGGCTAACCTCATACACCATGGGAAGAGGGGCGAACGGCGTCATCCTGAAGGTTTGGCGCGCCGATGACTACCGACTGCGTGTGACGTCGACCGAGGCGATCACCGACAAATACCAGCGGATCGGGTTCACCGCGGGCGGGCTGCTGGCCGACCACCCGGTGCATCCGACGCAGTTCATCCGGCTGTGGATCCCGGACGCGGAGACCGACAAGCTGCATCACCGCGGCTACACGATCGTCGACCAGGATCCCGAGGGCGACCACTTCTACATCGAGTTCGCCGTGCACAGCGGCCCGGCCAGCGCGTGGGCACAGCGGGCGAAGGTCGGCGACGAGATCGAGGCGTCGGTGCTCGGGTCGAAGTTCGAGCTGCCCGAGACCGCGCCGAGCGAATACCTGATGTTCGGCGACACCGCCTCGCTGCCCGCGATCAACTCGCTGCTCGACGCGATCGGCGATGCGCCCGCACGCGTTTGGCTGGAATGGCAGTACGAATCCGACCAGACGCTGCCCGTGCGCAACAAGCCGCACCACCAGGTCACCTGGTTGCAGCGCGTCGACGACGGTCGCCTGCTGCGCGAACAAGCCCAGCAGATCTCCTGCCCCGCCGATGCTTTCGCCTGGGTGGCGTGCGACGGCCACACCACCCGCTCGATCGTCAAGACCCTCAAGCAGACTCATGACCTGCCGAAGTCCCAGCTGAAGTACCAGGCGTACTGGAAGTAGGCGTACCTCCGTATTCGCTCCGGCCGTGCGCGCTGTGCGTATCTCCGCGTGCGCTCCGGCCATGCGCTCCCTGCGTATCTCCGCGTGCGCTCCGGCCATGCGCGCTCCGCGTACCTCCGCCTGCGCTCCGGCCAAGCGCTCCGCGTACCTCCGCCTGCGCTCCGGCCATGCGCTCCCTGCGTATCTCCGCGTGCGCTCCGGCCATGCGCGCTCCGCGTACCTCCGCGTTCGCTCCGGCCGCGAAGCAAGGACGGGCTCCATCCGGCGGCGCCAATTGCGTGTGCGTTCGCTCGGGCCGTACCCTCGCCTTGCATCGGCTATGCGCGGGCAGAGGAGGCCTCGTAGGGCAGCGTAAAGCCGGTTCTGGCAACGACAGGGCCGCCGCGGAACATCTACCGCGGCGGCCCGTTCTCGTTGTGGTCCCTCAGACCGCGGCCGGCTCCAACCGCCAACCCGACGCGCGACTCCGCTCGTTCCAGAAGTCGGCGTAGCGACCGCCCTGCGCGAGCAGTTCGTCGTGCGTGCCGCGTTCGACGATACGACCGCCGTCGACGAACAGGATCTGGTCGGCGTGGGCGATGGTCGCCAGGCGGTGCGCCACCACGATCACCGTCTTGCCCCTGGTGAGCTCGTGCACGCCGCGCACCACCACCGCCTCGCTGTGCGGGTCGAGCGCGCTGGTCGCCTCGTCGAGCAGCACGATCGGCGCGTCCTTCAGCAGGGCGCGAGCGATCGAGACCCGTTGCCGCTCACCGCCGGACAGCGCCGCGCCGCCCTCGCCGACCGCGGTGTCGTACCCGTCGGGCAGGCGCTGGGCGATCTCGTCCACCCGCGCGGCCTCGGCGGCCCGCAGCACCTCGGCGTCGGTGGCGTCGGGGCGGCCGATCCGGATGTTGTCCGACACCGACCGGTCGAACAGGTAGACGTTCTGGAAGACCAGCGACAGCTGGTTCAGCAGCGTCTCCGAAGGCTGTTCCCGCACATCGTGTTCGCCGACCGCCACCCGTCCGGAGTCCACGTCGTAGAACCGCGCGGCCAGCCGCAGCAGCGTCGTCTTGCCCGCGCCGCTCGGGCCGACGATCGCGGTGGTCGTCCCGGCCGGAACGCTGAAGGTGATGTCGGAGAGCACCGGCTCGCCGGGCCGATAGCCGAAACTCACGTTGTCGAAGACCACGGTCGGCACGCCAGGAGTCACGGGCGAATTAGCCTCGGGCAGCGTCTTTTCCGCGAGCAACGAGGTGACGCGGTCGACGGCGGCGGCTGCCGAACGCAGACCGTTGCCCAGTTGCGCCGCCTGATTCAGCGGCTCGATGAACCGTGAGCTCACGGCGATCAGCGCGATCGCGACGGCCGTCGAGACGGCGCCGTCGGTCACCCTCGCGATCACCACGTAGACCAGGACCAGGAACACCGCCTGCACGAACAGCGCGAAGACGATCAGGCTCGGCACCGAGGTGAAGACCATCCTGGTGTTCGCCGAACGCTGCTGCCGCAGCGCGCCTTCCAGCGCCTTGTTACCCGCGCCGACCGCGCCGAACGCGCGCAGCACCGGCTGGGCCTGCGCGAATTCCACTACGCGCGAATCTGCTTCGGTCGCGGCCGCGTGCATGCCCTCGTCGGCCCGCTGATACGCGCGGTGGGCCAGACCGTTGACGAGGAAGAGCACCGGAGCCGCGAGCAGCATGGCCAGCGCGATCCGCCAGTCGATGAACAGCATGCCGACCGCGACGCCGAGCGGGACCACGATGCCGGTGACCACCTTGGCGAGCAGATAGGCGACGGCGCCCTGGATCTCGCGCACGTTCTCCACCGTGATCCGCGAGAGCGGTCCGGCGCTCCGTGTCTCGAACCAGCCGAGCGGCAACGCGTTCAGATGATCGCCGAGCCGGGTTTGCAGACCGCGCTGCATGCCGACCGCGATGCGCAGCCCGAGCGCGACCTGGAGATATCCGAACACCGCGACACCGCCGACGGCCACGAGCATCAGCAGCGCCCAGAACCAGGCGCGCCCGAGGTCGTCGTCGAACAGCGCCTCGAGCACCGGAACCAGCAGCAGATACGCGACCGCCTGGCTGATCGCCTGGCCGAGGATGGCGGCGAGCAATCGCGGTGTCAGCGGGGCGAATTCGGTGGGCACCAGGCCGAGCAGTTTGCGAATCATCGGGCCGCCTCACTTTCCACGAGCGAGACCGCGCCGAGGGCCGCCTCGTTGATCTCCCAGAGCCGCTGGTAGGTGCCGCCCGCCGTGTGCAGGCTGCGGTGATCGCCCTGCTCGACCAGGGTTCCGTTCTCCAGCACCAGAATCCGGTCCACGCCGGTGATGGTGTGCAGCCGGTGCGCGATGACCAGCACGGTGCGTCCGGCTACCAGTGCGGCCAGCGCGTCCTGCACCGCCGCCTCCGACTCCGGGTCGGCGAAGGCCGTCGCCTCGTCGAGCACCAGAACGGGTGTGTCGGCGAGCAACGCGCGCGCCACCGAAAGGCGTTGCGCCTCACCGCCGGACAGTGTCGCGTCGACGCCGATCTCGGAGTCGTAGCCGCGTGGCAACGCGAGGATGCGGTCGTGGATCTGCGCGGCGCGGGCGGCCCGCTCCAGCGCGGCGTCGTCCGTGTCCGGTGCGGCCAGCAGCAGGTTCTCGCGGATGCTGCCGCGAATCAGCCGGACGTCCTGGAAGACGAAACCGACGGTGCGATAGAGCTCGTCGCTCGGGAAATCGCGAATATCGCGGCCGCCGATCGTGATTCGGCCCGACCCGACGTCGTAGAAGCGCGGCAGCAGCTTGGCCAGCGTCGACTTGCCGGAACCGCTCGGCCCGACGAGCGCGGTGATCGTGCCCGGCCGCAGCTCCAGATCGATATCGCGCAGCACATCGTGACCCTCGCGGTAACCGAACCCGACGGATTCGAAGCGGACGAGCCCCGGCTCGGCTTCGCCGAGGTCTCCGGAATTCGGTGCGCCGGAGGCGAGTTCGGGAGTCTGCTGCACCTCGTACAGTCGCTCGGCCGCCGCAGCCGCGGCACGCAAGGCCTGTCCGCCGTAGCCGAGACCCATCAGCGCGCTACCGAGACCGAGACCGACCAGCAGGAACGGCAACACGTCGAGCGGCGCCAGCCAACCCGAGCCGACGCCTGCCAAACCGGCGGCCACGATCACCAGCATGACGCAGACCGGCGAGATCACGATGTCGGCGACCGCCTGGAGCCGGATCATCGGCGTCTTCCAGCGCCCGAAACTGGCGACTTGGCCGTCCACCGCGTCCTGAAACTCGCGGTGCGCCTTGCCCGCCTGGCCGAAGGCCCGTACCACCTGGATGCCGTCGACGAACTCGATGGTCGCCTGCTGGACCCGCCGTTCCCAGCGGCTGTAGACCGCGAGGCGGTCCATGTTCTCGCGATCCATCATCTTGCGAAATGCCAAGGCGTAGGCGATGAGCGGCAGCAGCAGGACCAGCGTCAGCCGCCAGTCCACGGTGAACAGGTAGCCGAGCGAGACCAGCGGCACCAGCAGCGCGCCGACGAACTCCAGCCGCGCGTGTGCCACCAGGTAGTGCAGCGCCTCGACGTCGTCCTGGAGGTACTTCTTCACCTCGCCGGAGCCGTGCTCGCCGAACCAGCCGAGCGGCACCCTGGTGAGTTTGGCCGCGAGCGCGCTGCGCACGGTGAGCTGGTAGCCGCCGTCCACCAGGTGCGTCCAGGTCAAGGCCGCCGCCTGCAACAGCGCGCGCACCAGCAGCACCAGCATCGCGAGGCCGAACAGCCGCCACACCCGATCGGTGTCCACCGGATCGTCGAGCAGTTCCCGACATGCCTCGACGATCAGCACGAACGGCACCACGGTGCAGACCGAGGCGATCGCCATCACCACGGTGGCGAGCGTCAGCGCGCCTTGCACGGGCGCGAGAATCTCCTTGCGCGCCTTGGCCTGTTGTTGCTTGCGCTGTTTCGCCACCGCCCGCGGCGGCCGGTTCCCCGTCTCCGCCGCGGCGTGCGGCGTGACCTCCACCGTCATATGTCCTCGCCTTTCGACATCCCTGGCGCATCTCGCCGGAAATCCGCCCCATCATCACACAGGAAGATAGGTAAGGCTAACTTTCCCCGCCTTCGGATGGCCGGACTCCAGGCGCGGCACATGGTGCTCGACGAACGTGCCGCGCCCTGATGGTGGCCGGATCCCGCCGACCGGAATCGTGCCCGGTTCAGCGACGTTGTGCAGGGCATGACCGCACAGACTTCCGATCATCCCGTCGTCGACACCGGCACCGAGTTCGGCGCCAAGGTCGCCGAACGCCTCGGCCGCGAATCCGTCATCTGGCTCACCACCGTCGGCCCGTCCGGCACGCCGCAGCCCAACCCCGTCTGGTTCCAGTGGCGCGACGGCGAGTTCCTGCTGTTCAGCCAGCGGGACAAGGCGAAGGTGCGCAACATCGCCCGCAATCCGCGCGTCTCGCTGAACCTCAACAGCACCGAGTCCGGCGGCGACGTCGTGGTGCTCACCGGGACCGCGCGGATCGTCGAGGAGTGGCCGTCCGACGACGAGATCGCCGCGTACAACGAGAAGTACGCGGGTGGGTACGTCGAAATCGGAATGACGGCCGAGGAGTTCTACGCCGAATACTCGGTGCCCGTTCGGATTACGCCGGATCGGCTGCGCGGGTTCTGAGTGGCCCCACCCGGCCGGCCATCGCAGGCCGGGCCGGGACACCACCGTCGACCAGGGAATCGGCGGGAGTCGAATGGCGGCATCTCAAGATCGACTTGCCGCCATATCACTACCGTCGAATCCATTCGACTATCGACGGGAGAGAAATGGCGGTAGCCGGGTTGACGGGCGAGCGGGCGTGCCACGGACCGAATATCCCGACCAGGGTGCGCGAGGCCCGCTGAGCAGCGGCGATTAGAGTGGTCGCCGATGAGACGAAGGCAGCAGCCGCCGCTGCCCAAGCGGTACGGCTTGGATCCGGCCCGGCTGCGACTGCCGGAGACGGGCGAGTGGGCGACGATTCGCGACCACCTGGTCGAGCGACTCCCCCGCGTCGCGCCGGAACGCATCGATGAGCTGCTGCACGCGGGCGGCATCGTCGACCTCGAGGGACCCATCGCGCCGGACGCGCCTTACGTCCCTGGCGGCGCCGTGTGGTTCCACCGCGACCTCCCCGACGAGACCGACGTCCCGTTCGACATCACCGTCGTGCACCGCGACGAAGACCTGCTCGTGGTGGACAAGCCGCACTTCCTCGCCACCATTCCACGCGGACAGCACATTCGGCAGACGGCGCTGGTCCGGCTGCGCGAGGAGTTGGGCCTGCCCGATCTGGTGCCCGCGCATCGGCTCGATCGGGTGACCGCGGGGCTGCTGCTGTTCGTCGTCAACCCGGCTCGACGCGGGGCGTACCAGACCATGTTCCACCGGCGCGCGGTGCGCAAGGAGTACGAGGCGATCGCCCCCTACCGGCCCGACCTCGAGCTGCCGCGCACGGTGCGCAGCCGCATCGTCAAGGAGAAGCAGGTGCTCGCGGCGCAGGAGGTCGAGGGCGAGCCCAATGCGGAGACCCGCGTCGACCTGCTCGAACACCGCGCCGGACTCGGCCGCTACCGGCTGCGGCCGCTGACCGGGCGAACCCACCAGCTGCGCCTGCACATGAACGGCCTCGGCGTGCCGATTCTCGGCGACGATTTCTATCCGGTCCTCACCGACAAGCCGGTGCACGATTTCACCAGGCCGCTGCAACTGCTCGCCGCGTCGCTCGAGTTCACCGATCCGGTCAGCGGGAAGCCGCGGCGGTTCGAGACGACCCGAAGCCTGCAAGCGTGGACCGACCACGCCGGATGGGCGGGCTGAGAAAGAAAGGGGGCCGGTCGACGGAACAGGGGATGTCGACCGGCCCGAGCGCCCGCGATGGTGGCTACGTCATCGCGAGCGCGGCTCTCATGACCCCATCCAGGCCAGCGGTCCGGCGCCGCAGGTGGCGCTGCCGGTGAGGGTCGGCTCGGCCACGTTCACCTTGACCTCGTAGGCGAGGCCCTGGAGCGCGGCGAGGGTGTGGGTGCCCGACTTCTTCGGCTTCCACTGGATGGTCGCCTCGCCGTTCACCGGCTTTACCGGGCTGCCCGCGATGACCAGCGCGTTGTCGTAGAACCAGACCTCGAACCAGTGGTTCACCTTGGCGGTGACCTGGTAGGTGCATCCCGCCTGGAGGTTGTTGGACGAGACGGTGAGGTTGTCGACCGTCGCGGACGCGTAGGGCGCGGTCAGTACCGCCGCGCAGCCCGCCGCGGCCAGCGTCGTGAGGCCGACGCCCAGCCGGCGACCGGCCCGCTTCTGGGTTCTAGTCATTCGGATAACTCCTCTTCGAAACGCACACTGGTGCGAATGAGCGGACTGTATCGACCGTCCAGTTCCCTACGGGCCAGTTTCCGGAAAAAACTGAAACATGTGTCATTCAGATGCAGGATAGCGCCGCCGAGTCGATCTCCGACGGAGATTCGGCGGCTGTGATCAGGCGCTCAACCGGCGGCGAGCCGCATGACCCGCCCCTACACTGGGCCGGGTGTTTCGAACGGACCTCGAGGAAGCGGCCAAGGCCCGCGGCAAACTGCATGCCTATATCGATATAGCGGTCGTCATCGTCGTCCTGGCGGGCACCAACCTGATCGCGCACTTCACCACCGCGTGGGCCAACCTCGTCAGCGTTCCGATCGCCGCGATCGTGCTGCTCGTCCTGGTCCGCAGGCGTGGGCTCGGCTGGGCCGAACTCGGGCTCTCCCCTAGGCATTGGCGGCGCGGGTCGCTGTACGCGCTGGCCGCCGTCGGGATCGTCCTCACGGCCGTGGCCATCGGTGCGCTGCTGCCGGTGACGCGCCCGTTCTTCCTCGCCGATCGGTACGCGACCATCTCCGGCGCGCTCATCGCGTCGATGATCGTCATCCCGCTCCAGACCGTCATCCCCGAGGAACTGGCATTCCGCGGCGTGTTGCACGGCACCCTCGATCGCGTCTACGGGGCGCGCGGAGTGTTCGCGGCGGGTTCGCTGCTCTTCGGCCTCTGGCACATCGCCTCGTCCTTCGGCCTCACCACCAGCAACCGCGGACTCACCGGATTCCTCGGCGGCGGCCTCGTCGGCCAGATCGCGGGCATCCTGCTCGCCGTCGCGGCCACCGCCGCAGCGGGCGTCGTCTTCACCTGGCTGCGCCGCCGCAGCGGCAGCATCCTCGCCCCCATCGCCCTGCACTGGTCCGTCAACGGCGCGGGCGCCCTCGCCGCCGCCCTCGTCTGGCACACCACCCTGGCCTGACCGGGCCCGTCGGCCAGGAGTGGGATTTCCCAACCCTTGGGTGGGTATCGGCGCTTTCGGCGAGCGCACAGTATCGACGCAGCGGATCAGGAACGAGCGCCACGGCACGAGAGCGAGGCGACCATGGCTCACCACCGCTACGACGTGATCGTTGTCGGCGCCAGGTGCGCCGGATCGCCGACCGCGATGCTGCTGGCCCGCAAGGGATATCGGGTATTGCTCGTCGATCGGGCGAGGTTCCCCAGCGATACGATCTCGACGCACCTGGTGCATCCGCCCGGCGTCGCGGCACTGCGCAACTGGGGCCTGCTCGATCGGCTGATCGGGACCGGGTGCCCGCCGATCGATGAATACACCTTCGATTTCGGTGTCTTGACCATCACGGGGGCGCCGGGGACGGCCGACTCCCCGGTCTCCTACGCGCCGCGGCGGACCGTGCTCGACGGGCTTCTTGTCGAAGCCGCAGCCGAGTCCGGCGCGGAGGTCCGGGAAGCATTCACCGTCACCGAGTTGGTCTTCGAGGGCGAACGCGTGGCAGGTATCCGTGGCCACACCCGCGAGGGCAGTACGGTGACCGAGCGGGCGCCGGTTGTTGTCGGCGCCGACGGTCTGCGCTCGCTGGTAGCGAGTACTGTGCGGCCCGACCGATACCGCGACAAGCCCCGGCTGCTGTGCGGGTATTACTCGTACTGGAGCGGACTCCCGATGGACGGTGGCTTCGAGACCTACGTTCGGCCGGACCGGGCATTTGCCGCCTGGCCCACGAATGACGATCTGACCCTCGTGGTCGGCGGTTGGCCGTTCGCGGAGTTCGAGACGAACAAACGAGATCTGGAAGCCAACTTCCTGGCCATGTTCGACTTGGCCCCATCCTTCGCGGAGCGAATTCGTGCGGCAACGAGAGTGGAGCGGATCTTCGGCGCCGCCGTGCCGAACTACTTCCGCAAACCGTACGGGCCGGGCTGGGCATTGGTCGGAGACGCCGGCTACAACAAGGATTTCATCACCGCCCAGGGCATCCAGGACGCGTTTCGCGACGCCGAACGATGCAGCGCGGCACTGGACGAGTCGTTCTCCGGCACTCGTTCTTTCGACGACGCGATGGCGGATTACCAGGCCGCCCGCGACGGCGAGGCCATACCGATGTACGAGTTCACTACGCAGCTGGCAATCCTCGAGCCCCCGCCGCCGGACCTGGAACGCCTCCTCGGCGCGATTCACGGCGACCAGGAGGCGATGAATTGGTTTGCGCGAATCAATTCCGGAGTCGATTCGGCGGCGGAGCTCTTCGCGGAGGCGAACGCGCTCGCCGCCGCCGAAGGAGCATCGGGCAGGCGCGACTGACACATTCGCGCGGCCGGTCGACCTCGGCGGGTGACGGTTCGCGTTGACCGCGCGCGGTCGTCGGTTTAGTCTCATCGCGTTCACACATATGTTCGAGCACACTTGTCGACGCCGAGTGATCGGCCCGATATCGGCTCCAGGGAAGGCTCGCGATGCCCGACGAACCGTCGACCGGCAATTCCGAGATAGCGGCACTGGCACAACGAGTCGCGACGGCGCGGGGGAAATTGCCGCTGCAGCACGACACCGCATTGGTCGAGGTGCTTTCCGATGCCGAGATCGCGGCGGAACGCGAACTCGCCGAATGGATCCGGGCCCAGCGGCGCGCACAGCGACGCCGCGCCGTGGAGGACGAGCTCGCCGCCGAGAAGCTCGACCGGCGCACCGCGGCCGCCATCCGTCGCGCCGACGAGGACGACGCGCGCTGGCACCGCCGCGCACTGGCGGCCCGCCGCCGCGTCGCCAACCAGGACGCGCGACTCGCCCAGCTCTACCGCCGCGCCGAATGGTCATCGCGGGCGTTGATCGGCGTCGTCATCCTCGGCATGGTGTGGGCGGGCGTCAATGTGCAGCACAACCTGGTGCCGAGCGGCGACATGTCGGATCCGCTGTACTGGCTCAGCTACGGCATCGAGGCGATGATCTCGATTCCGATCATCACCATCATGGTGGTCGCGACGACCGCCGCTCGCTGGGGACGGGAACTGCCGCGCGGCAAGGTGATCGTCTTCGAGGCGGCACTGCTCGGCACCACCATCGCGCTGAACACCGGGCCGCACTTGGCTTCCGGCGATCTCGGCCGGGCCGCGGAGTACGCGATCGCGCCCGCGATGGTGGGCGTGGTGATCTGGTTGCACGCGTGGGTCGCGGCCCGATACGCGCAGCTCATCGACAGCGTGCCGATCGTCGACGACACCGCGGTGCCGAAGTTGCGCGGGTCTTATCAGGCCGAGGAGCATCGGCGGGCTGTCGCGGAGCGGGATGGGTTTGCGCTCGGCTCCAATGGGTTCGGTGCGGGTGCCCTTTTCGAGGCGGGTGACTCTTTCGGGTCAGCCGAAACTCGTACGGCGCGAGGTGTAACCGATCCGCTCTGGGTCGGCGGCGAGGCCGGGCCGGAATCAGCAAGCAGTGATACCGCGCCGTCTGCGGGCAGCGCATCCGTACGCGGTCGAACCGATCGGCCTGCGGATGGCGAGGAGATCGCACCGACCTCGCCGGACAGCAACGGATGGTCGAGCCACCGAACCCGTCAACCGGCCGAAAACGACGCGACTGCACCGACCTCGGCGGACAGCAACGCCGAACTCCCCAGCCGCCGAACCGGCCAGTCTGCCGAGAGCGACGAGACCGGACGATCCTCGGTGGACATGAATCTGCGGAGCCGCCGAACGGGCCGACCTGCTGAGGTCGACGCGACCATACCAGCCCCGGCGGACGGCCACACGGAGCTGCCGAGTCGCCGAACCGACGCAGAGCTACCGACCTCACCGGACAGCAACGCCGAGCTTCCGCACGGGACCCGCCGAGCCGATTCCGCAAGCAACGCAACCGATCCGATGCCCGAGACCGACCACGAGCCCTCCGTGAACAACGCTCCCCGATCTTCCGCAGCCGATGTCGAGTCGGATGCCGACGAGGACGAGATCCCCACCGGGAGCGAGGAATCCGACACTCCGATGCGGAGCATCTCGTACGCCGTCCCGCTGTCCCTGCTCACCGGCGGACTCACCGACGAGGACTCCGACGCCCCACCGTCCCCCCGCCGGAACGGATCGGGCAACGGACGGGCCAATCACGCTGCCGCCCACGCGGTCCCGCACCAACAACCACGGTTGCGACCGATCAACGGTACCGCGAACGGGAACGGCAGGGCCAGCGGCAGCGGTCAAACGATGCCCTCGATGTGGGCCGGGTCGCACGCCCTCCAAGCCATTTCGTATCCCGACGCGGACGCTACGGAAGCAATGGACTCCGTGAGCACCACGGACACTGTCGATCTCGCCGAATTTCAGGCCACCCGCAGTGGCCGCTCGACAACCGAGCTCGACGAGTACCGAGCGATGGCGGACGACGCACCCGCCCTAACCGCTTCGACCGAGACCGACGAATCGGGATACACCGAACCCGAGGAGCGCCGCACTCCGCGGGCGCGCAACGGTTCCGGCACGAAGGCGAACAACACCGACACGCCACGACGAGAAATGGCCTCTCCCGCCGAACAACTCACTTTGGAACCCGAGCCGGAACCCCTGCGCCCCCGCAGCACCGAGATCATCCTCGCCACCCAACGCGCCATCGCCGAGGAGGACGCCGAGGACGACTTCGACCAGGAACCGGACAGCGCCGAAGACGAGGTCCGCATGGTCGCCCGCAGCATCGCCGAGCAGGGACTGTCCAAGCTGCCGATCGAACAGATCGCCGACATCCTCACCCTCGCCGACCAATCCTGGTCCGGCACCGGCATCGCCAAAGAGGTGGGCGTCTCCAGCTCCGCGGTGGCCCGCGTCATCGACTCCGCCCACAAGGTCCGCCGCCCCTACGCCACCAACAGCTAGCCAACGCTGAAGGGCTGTTCGCCGAACACTTTCGACGAACAGCCCTCGGGGTCACGGATCGGGACTACCGATCGAAGACTGCTTCCACCCGCGTGGCATCGGCGGATGTCGTGTAGTACGAGCCGCTTCCGCGATCCACGCTCTCCGAGCCGCCTGACTTCCCGTTGCGGTCACCGTGTCCCGGCCACCAGGCGCGGTGTCCGAGCAGGGCGGTGACCGCGGGCGTGAAGAACATCGCCATGACGAACGCGGCGATAGCGATGCCGACCGAGATCGCGAAGCCCATCTGGGAAAGCGTGCTGTTGCCCGCCAACATCATCGCGGCGAAAGTGCCCGCCAGGATGACGCCCGCCGCCGCGACCGTCGGACCCGTATGCCGCAGGCTCAGCGCCGCTGCCTCGCGCGGATCGCGACCCTCGCGGGTCTCCTCGCGGAGCCGCGCGATCATCAGGATGTTGTAGTCGGTGCCGAGCGCGACGACGAACAGGTACATGATCACCGGCAGCGTGAAGATCAACCCCGAATCGCCCTGGATGTTCTGGAAGACCAGCACCGTGGCGCCGAGCGTCGCGGCGAAACCGAGGAAGACCGAGGCCATCAGGTACCACGGCGCGACCAGGCTGCGCAGCAAGAGCGCGAGCACGATCATGATCAGGATCGCCGCCACGGGGAACACGATCGCGTAGTCGCGGTTCATCGCGTCCTGGAAGTCCACGAACACCGCGGAGATTCCACCGACCGCCGCCGTCGTGCCCGCGGGCGCCGCGTCGTGCGCCGCCGTGCGCAACGGTCCGCGGACAGTGTCGAGCGCGGCATCGGATTCCGGCGCGTCCGCCAGGGTCACCTGGAAGTTCGCGATGGTGCCGTCGGCCGACAGCAGCGGCTCACCTACCGCGCCGACGCCGGGCACCTGCGCCAGCGCCGACCGATAACCCAGTAGCTCATCCTGATTCAGCTGCCCGTCCGGCGCGTGCAGCAGCACATCCGACGGCTGGGTCGCGCCCGCGGGCATGCCCTTCAGCAATTCCTTGTTGTAGACGACGGATTCGGACGCGTCCGAGGTCGAGCCCGAGCCGAGGTCGAAGGTCGGGTTGAACCCGATGGCGAAGACGCTCAGCGCCACCAGCACACCGCCCGAGACGACGGCGAACACGCCGGGCCGCCGCCCCATGGCCGCGCCGATCGCGGTGAACCGCGCGCCCTTCGGCTCGACCTGCCACGCCTTCGACGGCCAGAACACCTTGGTCCCGAGCAGTGACACGATCGCGGGCACCAGGGTGAGTCCGGCAACCAGCGCCACCGCGACCGCGATCGCCAGCGCGGGCCCGAGCGAACGGAACATGCCGAGGGTGGAGAGCGTCAGCGCCATGAAGGCGATGATCACCGCACCCGCCGCCGAGGTGATGGCCTCGCCGACCCTGGCGACCGCGCTGACCATCGCGGTCTTGGGATCCTCGCCGGCGCGCAGCCGCTCCCGGTACCGGAACATCAGGAAGAGGATGTAGTCGGTGCCGACGCCGAACAGGACGACCACCAGCATGGAGTTGACCGAGGTGTCCATCTCCAGGTCGAATGCCTTGCTCACCATGGCGATCAGGCTGCTGACGATGCTGGAGACACCGCCGATCACGATCACCGGAAGCAGCGCGATCACCGGGCTGCGGAAGATGATCAGTAGCAACACAAGGATCAGCACGATCGTCGCCACGCCGATGATGGCCATGCCCTTTTCACCGGACTCGGTCTGATCGAGGGTCTGCGCCGCGGCGCCGGTGATGCCCGCCTTCAGATCGGTGTCGCGCACCTGCTCTTTCAGGCTGTCGCGCAGGCTCTTCACCGCGTCGCCCTGGGTCTTGTCGGAGGGGTTGGTGACCTTCGTCATCTGCACGGCGATGACCTGGATCAGCCGATTCTCCGAGGGCGGCGTCGCCTGAATCCCGGTGACGCCCTTGATGTTCGCGCCGCTGAGCTCGGTCGCCGCGGCCGCCACCGCCGCCGAGTTCTCCTCGGTGAGGGGCGCGCCGTCCTCGCGGGCGAAGACGATCAGCGCCGCGGGCGCCGCGTTCTGCGGAAATGCTCTCTCCTGCAATTCCATCGCCTTGATGGACTCGTAATGCGAAGGCAGAAAGCTGGATTGGTCGGTGGTCGAGGTGAATTCGGGGGCGGAAGCCACCACCGCGATGGCGGCGATCAGCCACAAGCCGATCACCTTCCACGGGTGATGGACGACGAGTCGCCCGAGACGGCCGAACATTAGGTTTTCCTTTCGCAAGCCGGGATCCGGCTCAGATGTCGAGATCTTGGAGACGGCCGTGCTGGGCTATATCGGTGACGGTGCGGTAGACCTTGTCGGGCACCAGTTCTCGCAATTCCGCCACCGAATCCACCACGGTGACGGTGAAATCGCCCCAGTCCTGGCTACCGATGCCGAACATGGAGCGCCACTTCTTCCAGTCCCTGGTCCAGTCGGTGAACATCGCGAAGGCCGACCAGTCCGTGAACTGGCGCTGCACAACGTATTTGCCCTTGCGGCTGCGATAGACCCGCACCACCTCGGCGCCGTCCTTGGTGATCTGCCGCGCCTCGGCGAGCCGCCGGCCGTGGAAGCGCTGGAGGCGCCCGCCACCCGGCCCGACCTTCAGCACGATCTCCTCCAGATCATCGGACTTGTCCATGTCGATGGGGGCAGGCTCGGCGGATTGCTGATCGTTGGTCATGATGTCCCCGTCCTCATTCGTGAATGCGCATACAGGCATGGCTCAACTAGCGACGGACCCCTCACTCGCTCCGTCGTAGTCCCATGCTGTGCGGTTGTGGATGATGTCGCGCGCGTTCCTCGGCACTCGGTACCGACACACTATAAGTAGATGTATACGTATAGCGCAAGTGGTCCGCGACGCTCGAAGCCGGTCTTAACCACTCCGCAAGCCCGCCGATCGATGGTGATGGCCGATGGATGTCGCGGCGGCGAGAAATACGGAGACCCAGATGATTTCGACACACCACCCGGACGCGACTCCGACCGGCAGCCCCTGCCTGGTCGCCGCCGATCACGTCGCGGACGTGACGACCGCGCAACGACTCGGCCGCGCCAACACCCTCACGGTGTGGCGCACCAAGCTCTGGATCGTCCTCGTCTCCGGCCTATCGATCGGCACGTACATCATCGGCAGGTACGCCGAGACCTCCTGGTCCGACCCCGGCACCTACCCGATCGGCTGGTTCGGCGTGCTCCTCGCCTGCACCGTGCCCAATCTGATCGTCGCGGCCTGCACCCTCGGTCTGCGCACGACCATCCCGTCCCCCATGGAAAAGCGCTACAGCTTCCCCGGCGCCTACCTCGTCGCCCACTACCACGGCGAGTTTCTCGAGCTGTGGACCCCGATCGAACACAGCACTGTGCCCTACGCCCGAATCAAGAAGGTCATCGTCTTCAGCGACGCCATCGTGCTCTACTTCGGCCTCGGTATGCGCTACGCGATGCCGCGCCAACTCGTCCCCGCCCCCGCCCTGACCATCCTCCTTGTCGCGACGAAACGAGACTAAGCGAGGCGAGCGCGCTGCAAGAGATACGCCGTAAGCGGCTGGTAGACAAGGGGATCGAGACCGTCGTCGAGCGGGACGGTGACCGCGATCTTGCCTTCGTCGTGACCGGCGAAGAGCGCCGGATCGTTGCAGTCCGCGAAGCCGACGGTCTCGATGCCCGCCTCACCCGCGGCGCCCGCCCAGCCGTGATCGGCGACGACCAGCCGCGGCAGTTCGCCGTCGAGTTCGGCGAGCGCCGCGCGCATCGGGTCGGGATCGTGCGTGTGCCGCCATCGGCCGTCCGCGCCGACCAGTGCGGCGACGCCCGAAGCGTAGGCGATTTCGCGATACCGGGAGGGCTCCCAGAGCGGCGGCTCGTACGACCATCCGGCCGCGGGTGTGAGCACGGTGCAACCGGCGGCGCGCAGCGCATCCTCGATCGCTCGGTACACGCCGAGCAGCGTGTCCGGATGACCGGTCGCCAGCAACACGGTCGCGCGCTCGGCGGCCGCGGCGCCGATGCGCTCCCCCATCGCGTCCAACGCGTCGAGCGTGAGATCAGGATCGATGGTGTCGACGCCCCAGGTGTATCCGGGGTTCGGATTCACCCCGCACAGCCGCGCCATCATCGCCAACGTCTCGTCGAACGACCAATCCCGCAACCGCAACCCGAACTGAAACCCCGGATCCTTGGCCACCATCCGCCCGTAATGCCGCAGGTTCCCCTCCCGCGGCGTCGCCACCTCCCCCGCGATCCCACTGCGCACCACATGCTCCCGCAGCTCCCCCCGCGACACCCGCTCGAATCCCATTACACCCCTTCGAACCAGCGCAGCCCACGAAAGCACCACCGCCCTGAACGGCCCGGCACCCATCTCGGCCGACCACGAAATCTCACCCCCGACGCTACCGCCCCACCCCCGCCACCGCACGACCCCAGCATTCCGCGCCGCACCCCGAATACGGCGAAGGCCCGCTTCCCTGGCGGGAAGCGGGCCTTCGAGACTCGAGCCGCGGAGGGGCGAACTACTTCGCCTTCTCCAGGACCTCGACCAGACGCCAGCGCTTGGTGGCCGACAGCGGGCGGGTCTCCATCAGCTGAACGCGGTCGCCGATGCCGGCGATCTCGTTCTCGTCGTGGGCCTTGACCTTCGACGTGGTGCGGATGATCTTGCCGTAGAGCGGGTGCTTCACCCGGTCCTCGAGCTCCACCACGATGGTCTTGTTCATCTTGTCCGAAACGACGTAGCCGATCCGAACCTTACGACGGTTGCGCTGCACAGTGTTTTCGCTCATGCCGCATCTCCCTTACCTGCGGGTCCGGTGGCCAGACCGAGCTCGCGCTCACGCATGACCGTGTAGATGCGCGCGATCTCGTGACGGACGACGCGCAGACGACGGTTGTTGTCCAGCTGACCCGTCGCCATCTGGAAGCGCAGGTTGAACAGCTCTTCCTTCGACTCACGCAGGCGGGAGACGAGTTCCTCTTCGGTGAGCTCGCGGAGCTCTGCGGCCGGTGTACCGGTAGCCATCAGAACTGCTCCTCCCTTGTCACGATCCTGCACTTCATCGGGAGCTTGTGCATCGCGCGGCGCAGCGCCTCGCGAGCGATCTCCTCGTTCGGGTAAGACATTTCGAACATCACGCGACCGGGCTTGACGTTCGCGACCCACCACTCCGGCGAACCCTTACCGGAACCCATGCGGGTCTCGGCGGGCTTCTTGGTCAGCGGGCGATCCGGGTAGATGTTGATCCAGATCTTGCCGCCACGGCGGATGTGGCGAGTCATCGCGATACGCGCCGACTCGATCTGCCGGTTGGTGACGTAGGCAGGCTCGAGCGCCTGAATACCGAAGTCACCGAAGGCCACCGACGTGCCGCCCTTGGCCATGCCCGAACGGCTCGGGTGGTGCTGCTTGCGGTGCTTGACCTTGCGAGGCATCAGCATGCGTCAGCCCTCCTGATTCTCTGCCGGGGCGTCCGCCACCGCGGTGGCGGCGCGCCCGACCTCAGTGCTGGTCGCGGTGGTGCCGGTGGAACCGGAACGACGCGGGCGGCTCGGCCGCTCCCGGCGCGGACGATCGCGATCGCCTGCCGGAGCACTCGCGGCGGTCAGCTCACGCTTGCCACCGACGATGTCGCCCTTGTAGATCCAGACCTTCACGCCGATGCGACCGAAGGTGGTCTTGGCCTCGTAGAGGCCGTAGTCGATGTCGGCGCGCAGCGTGTGCAGCGGCACCCGACCCTCACGGTAGAACTCCGAGCGCGACATTTCGGCGCCGCCGAGGCGGCCCGAGCACTGCACACGGATGCCCTTGACGTTCGGCGAACGCATGGCCGACTGGATGGCCTTGCGCATCGCGCGACGGAACGCCACACGGTTGGACAGCTGCTCGGCCACACCCTGGGCAACCAGCTGCGCGTCCGACTCGGGGTTCTTGACCTCGAGGATGTTCAGCTGAACCTGCTTCTTGGTGAGCTTCTCCAGCTCGGCGCGGATGCGATCGGCTTCCGCACCGCGGCGGCCGATCACGATGCCGGGACGCGCGGTGTGGATGTCCACCCGCACGCGGTCACGGGTGCGCTCGATCTCGACCTTCGAGATGCCCGCCCGCTCCATGCCGTTGGCCAGCAGCCGACGGATGGCGACGTCTTCCTTCACGTAGTCCGCGTACTGCTTGTCCGCGTACCAACGCGACTTCCAGTCGGTGGTGATACCGAGGCGGAAGCCATGGGGGTTGATCTTCTGTCCCATTTACTTTGCCCCTCCCTTCCGGCGGCTGCGAGGAGCATTGCTAAGCGCTGGCACGCTCTCGACCTCGATGGTGATGTGGCTGGTGCGCTTGCGGATCCGGAACGCGCGGCCCTGGGCCCGCGGCTGGAAACGCTTCATGGTGGCGCCCTCGTCGACGTAGGCCGTCGAGATCACCAGCGTGGCCGGGTTCAGACCGAGGTTGTTCTCGGCGTTGGCCGCGGCGCTGGCGACGACCTTGGCGACCGGCTCGCTCGCGGCCTGCGGCGCGAACTTCAGGATCGCGAGAGCGTCCTCGACCCGCTTGCCGCGGACCAGGTCCACGACGCGGCGAGCCTTCATCGGGGTGACACGCACGTGCTTGGCGGTCGCCCGGGCAGTGGGGTTCTGAGTCTCAGTCGTCATCGCCGCTTGCTCTTCCGGTCTTCCTTGACGTGGCTCTTGAACGTCCTGGTCGGCGCGAACTCACCGAGCTTGTGTCCGACCATGGACTCCGAGACGAACACCGGGACGTGCTTGCGGCCGTCGTGCACCGCGAAGGTGTGTCCGATGAAATCCGGGATGATGGTCGAACGACGCGACCAGGTCTTGATGACCTGCTTCGTGCCCTTCTCGTTCTGCACGTCCACCTTCGCGAGGAGGTGGTCGTCGACGAACGGGCCCTTCTTGAGGCTGCGTGGCATTTCTTACCTCCTCCTTCAGCGCTTCTTGCCGGTCTTGCGACGGCGGACGATGAGCTTGTCGCTCGGACGGTTGGGCTTACGGGTGCGGCCTTCCGGCTGACCCCACGGCGAGACCGGGTGGCGACCACCGGAGGTCTTGCCCTCACCACCACCGTGCGGGTGGTCGACGGGGTTCATGACGACACCACGGACCGTGGGACGACGACCCTTCCAGCGCATGCGGCCGGCCTTGCCCCAGTTGATGTTCGACTGCTCGGCGTTGCCGACCTCGCCGACGGTGGCGCGGCAGCGCACGTCGACGCGACGGATTTCACCGGAGGGCATACGCAGCGTGGCGTAGGGGCCTTCCTTACCGAGCAGCTGGATGCTCATGCCCGCGGAACGGGCCAGCTTGGCGCCGCCGCCAGGACGCAGCTCCACCGCGTGGATGGTGGTACCGGTCGGGATGTTGCGCAGCGGCAGGTTGTTGCCCGGCTTGATGTCGGCCGTCGGGCCGGACTCGATCGGGGTGCCCTGCTGGATACCCTTCGGCGCGATGATGTAGCGCTTCTCGCCGTCCACGTAGTGGAGCAGCGCGATGTTGGCGGTCCGGTTCGGGTCGTACTCGATGTGCGCGACCTTGGCGGGGATGCCGTCCTTGTCCAGGCGACGGAAGTCGATCAGACGGTAGGCACGCTTGTGACCGCCACCGCGGTGGCGAGTCGTGATGCGGCCGTGCGCGTTACGACCACCGGTCTTGGTCAGCGGACGAAGCAGCGACTTCTCCGGGGTGGACCGGGTGATCTCGGCGAAGTCCGAGACGCTGGAGCCACGACGGCCCGGCGTTGTCGGCTTGTACTTGCGAATTGCCATGAGTTCTTCTCTGCTTTCTGGATTCCCGCTCGCTTACGCGACCGGGCCTCCGAAGATCTCGATGGGCTTGCTGTCGGCCGAGATGGTCACGAGCGCGCGCTTGGTGTTCTTGCGCTTGCCGTAACCGAAGCGGGTCCGCTTGCGCTTGCCCTGACGGTTGGCGGTGTTGACGCTGGTGACCTTCACACCGAAGACCTTCTCGACGGCGATCTTGATCTGCGTCTTGTTGGAGTCCGGGTGCACCAGGAAGGTGTAGGTGCCTTCCTCGATCAGTCCGTAGGACTTCTCCGAGATGACCGGCGCCAGCAGGATGTCGCGGGGGTCGGCGATGGTGGTCACTTGCTCTCCTCCTGTGCCGCCTCGGCGGGACCGTGAACGAAGGCGTTCAGGGCCTCGACGCTGAACACCACGTCGTCGCTGTTGAGGACGTCGTAGGTGTTGAGCTGATCCGGGGCGATCGGCTGCACGTTCTGCAGGTTCGCCACGCTCTTCCACGCGGCGATGTCCTCGCGGCCGACGACGACCAGGAACTTCTTGCGGTCCGACAGCTCGGCCAGGAAGGTCTTGGCGGTCTTGGTCGACGGGGTCTGACCCGCGACCAGTTCGGTGATCACGTGGATGCGCTCGTTGCGAGCCCGGTCCGACAGGGCGCCACGCAGGGCGGCGGCCTTCATCTTCTTCGGGGTGCGCTGGCTGTAGTCGCGCGGCTGCGGGCCGTGCACGGTGCCACCGCCCGCGAACTGCGGCGCGCGGGTCGAACCCTGGCGGGCGCGACCGGTGCCCTTCTGGCGGTACGGCTTCTTGCCACCACCGGAGACCTCGCCGCGAGTCTTGGTCGCGTGGGTGCCCTGGCGGGCCGCGGCCAGCTGCGCGACGACGACCTGGTGCATCAGCGCGATGTTGGCGGTCACGTCGAAGATCTCCGCGGGGAGGTCGACGGTGCCGTTGGTCTTGCCACCGATCTCCTTGACCGGCAGCGTCAGGTTGGCCTTCTTCTCGAGGCTGGTCATGCGTGCGCACCACCCTTCACGGCGCTCTTGACGATCACGACGCCGCCCTTGCGACCCGGGATCGCACCCTTGATCAGGAGCAGGCCGTTCTCGGCGTCCACCTTGTGAACCGAGAGGTTCTGGGTGGTGACGCGGTCGTTACCCATCCGACCCGACATGCGCATGCCCTTGAACACGCGGCCGGGGGTGGCGCAGCCACCGATGGAACCCGGGCGGCGGTGCACGGCCTGCGCACCGTGCGAGGCACCCTGACCACGGAAACCGTGGCGCTTCATGGTGCCCGCGAAGCCCTTGCCCTTGCTGGTGCCGGTGACGTCGACGTAGGCGCCCTCTTCGAACACGTCGGCGTTGATCTCCTGGCCGACCTCGAAGGTGGAGGCGTCCGCGACCCGGATCTCGGCGACGTGGCGGCGCGGGGTGACGCCGGCCTTGGCGAACTGGCCGGAGGTCGGCTTGTTCACCTTGCGCGGGTCGATGGCGCCGAAGGCGACCTGGACGGCGCTGTAGCCGTCGCGCTCCACCGTGCGGATCTGGGTGACCACGTTCGGGCCCGCCTTGACGACGGTGACCGGAACGACGCGGTTCTTCTCGTCGAAGACCTGGGTCATGCCGAGCTTGGTGCCCAGGATGCCGGCCGCGGGCCGGTTCTTGTTGTCAGTCATGTCTCGAGTCCCCGTCACTGAATGTTGACGTCGACGCTGGCCGGCAGGTCGATGCGCATGAGCGCGTCGACCGTCTTCGGCGTCGGGTCGAGGATGTCGATGAGGCGCTTGTGCGTACGCATCTCGAAGTGTTCGCGCGAGTCCTTGTACTTGTGCGGCGAACGGATGACGCAGTACACGTTCTTCTCGGTCGGCAACGGCACCGGGCCGACCACGCGGGCCCCAGTGCGGGTCACCGTCTCCACGATCTTGCGCGCAGACGCATCGATCGCCTCGTGGTCATAGGCCTTGAGCCTGATGCGGATCTTTTGTCCCGCCACGCTAAGTGTCCTTTTCTCCGCTTTCCTTCGTGATCCGGAAGCCGGGCTTCCGTACCACCCTCATTTGCACAGCCCGAACACACGAAGACGTCTCAGCCCGAGTGGGTCAAGCCCGGAGGAGGCAGCCTGCGTAACCACGCAGGGCTCCCACTCGGGCATGATCCGACGCAGTGGAGACCACGACCGGGCACGCCCGATCCTCGCCGCTGTTCATCTGTCATGGTTCTCCGGTCCACGCGGTCGGGCGTGTCGCCTTCCCGCTTATTCCTCGGCCCGGATCGAAAACTTCATCTCAGGCTCGGAACAACGTCCCGGACGTACTCACACCGGGAACCGGTGAAGCACACGATTGGGTACTGCTCGCCTCGCCGATCACGCCCCGTTTCAACCGAAACAGGCACGACCCCGTGCAAGGCAACCCGAACAGTATGCCCGAGACCCCCAACCCACTTCAAATCGCCCCCACTGTCACCCCGATCACCCCCGCGCGGCCCCCGACTTCGCAGGTCCGCCGCACTCCACGCAGAGGTTACCGCCCTGGCGAGGCGCGCGAAGAACCTCTGGAGTACCGAACTTACTTTTGAGTAAGATAGCGCCATGAGCAAAGAGACCGCGACGTTGCGCGGGTGGAAGAAGCTGCCGGACAACCGGCTGGGGCACGCGCTGTTCTCGCTGGGGATGGTGGCGCGGGTGCCGTACTTCGGCACGGTGCTGCCCAGCGTCGTGCGGCTGGAGCCGGGGTTGTGCGAGGTGACCTCGCCGAAGTGGTTCGGCATCCACAATCACCTGGGCACCTTCCACGCCATCGCGGCGTGCAACCTGGCCGAGGTGGCGATGGGCATGCTGAGCGAGGCCACGGTGCCGACCACGCACCGGTGGATTCCCAAGGCGATGAACGTGCAGTACCTGGCCAAGGCCGAGACGAGACTGCGCGCGGTGGCGAAGCTGCCCGAGATCCCGGACTTCGCGGCGATCACCGAGGGTCGGGACCTGGTGGTGCCGGTGTCGATCTACGACAAGCACGGGCTCGAGGTCGTGCACGCCGACATCACAACTTGGGTCACGCCGAAGTAGGAACATCGGCCCGGGCGTGTTGCACTGCGGCGGCGGCAGCGGATTGAATGCGGATATGAGTGGCGGTGCGGTCCGAGCGGCCGATCTGTGCGTAGTCGGGCTCGGTCCGACCGGACGGGCACTTGCCCACCGGGCGATGCGGGCCGGGCTGCGGGTGATCGCGATCGACCCGCGACCGGAACGCCTCTTTCCGCCCACCTACTCCTGCTGGGTCGACGAACTCCCGGAGTGGTTGCCGCCCAGTGCGATCGGGGCCCGCATCGAAGCGCCGACGGTGTGGACGAAGACCGAGCACCGCATCCCGCGGCCGTACTGCGTGCTGTCCAAGCAGGGTCTGTACGACGCGCTGTCGCTCGACGACGCGGAGGTGATCGCCGCCCGCGCCACTCGCGTCGACGGGCACGAAGTGGAACTGGCCGACGGCACGGTGCTGCGGGCCGACACGGTGTTCGACACCCGCGGCCTGCCCGCGCTCGGGCAGCGCAGGGCGGCCAGCGCGCACGGCATCTTCGTCGACGCGGAGACCGCGGCGCCGATGGTCGGCGAGGGCGAGGGGCTGCTGCTGGACTGGCGTCCGGAGAACGGCGCGGGCCAGGACGCGCCGCCGTCGTTCCTCTACGCGGTGCCGATCGGCGACGGCACGGTGATCTTCGAGGAGACCAGCCTCGGCCTGCGCTGCGGCATGCCGCAGCACGTGCTCCGCGAGCGGACGCTGAACCGGCTTGCCGCCCACGGCATTCGGCTCACCGGGACGGAACCGAGCGAGGCCGCGCACTATCCGCTCGATCAGCCGCCGCCGAAAAAGGGCGTCGCGCGGGCGATTCCGTTCGGATCGCGCGGCGGCATGATGCATCCGTGCACCGGCTACAGCGTCGCCGATTCGCTCGCCCTGGTCGACACCGCGGTCACGGCGCTGACCGAGGGCCGCGACCCGATCGACGCGCTGTGGCCGTGGCGGGCGCGACTGGTCTACTGGATGCGCATGCGCGGACTGTGGGGCCTCGGCAGGCTGACCACCGACCAGTCGATCGCCATGTTCGAGGCGTTCTTCACCGAGTCCGCACGCGGCCAGCGCGCGCTGCTCACCGCGCACGACGACTACGCCGCGCTCGGCGCGGTGCTGTTCAACACCGTCGCGCACACCTGGCCGTTCCGCTGGCGCTACGACCTGGTCGGCTGGACGAACCGCGACCGCTGGGTGGGTTACGACTTCACCAGGCCGCGCGAGCCGATGATCACCGAAGTCGACTAGCGGCGGGGTCGGACCCGAGTTCCGTACGCCGCTTGTCCTCGCGCCCGCCCTGGACCCAGTGCAGCGCGCCGATCACCGCTCGCTCTCGCCGCACGCCGATCACCGCTTGCCCGGTGCCCGCGCACCACGGGCGCGTCGCATCGATCAGTCGAACGAACCCGTTCTCCGTCAAGCGGTCTCGGCTGCCCGCCGGTAACCGCGAATCGCGGGCAGCGCGAACACGGCGACCATCCCGACCGTCCACGCGATCGTCTTCAGCAGCGGTTCCGCGACCGGCCCGCCCGCCGACAGCCCGCGCATGGCATCGATGGCGGTGCTCATCGGCTGATTGCCGACCACGTCTTGCAACCAGGTCGGGTAGGCGAACACCGGGACGAAACCGGTGTTGAAGAACATCAGCAGCGTGTTGACGATCGTGATCAGGCTGACCAGCAGCACGCCCTCGGTGAGCGTCGCGAGCGCCGTGCACAGCACCGCGAAGCCGATGCCGAACAGCACCGGGATGCAGATCAGCGCCACCGCGGCGAGCGGCCCTTGGCCGAAACGGAAGCCGAGCGTCATGCCCACCGCGATCACGAACAGCGTGGTGATCAGGACGCGCACCGCCTCGGCGAGCAGCCGTCCGGTCAGGCTCGCCGCCCGGTTCATCGGCATGGTCCAGAACCTGCTCAGTAGTCCGGTGGCTTTCTCCACCTTGAAACCGAGCGCGCTCACCACCGCGCCGGACATGGCCGCCACCAGGGTGATCAGCGGGACCTGGCCGTAGATGGCGTCCATACCGGTGTTCCTGGTGATGGTCCCGCCGAGCACGACGTCGAACATCAGCAGGGTGAGCGCCGGGTAGATCAGCGTCTGAATGGTGGTCGCTGGATCGCGCATCCACCCCATCAGCAGTCGCTTGCACTGCAACAGGCTGTGCTGCGCCCAGGTGCCGATCGCCCGCTCCGAGCGCGGCGTCACCGTCGGCAGCGGCGCGAACTCCGTGCCCTTCTCGTCGGACTCCGTCGTCACCGTCATGACCGCCTCACACTCGCCCACACCGCGAACGGGGTGAACACCACCGTCAACCCGATCAGCCACAGCAGCGGCACCCACAGCACGCCCCAGCTCACCCCGTCGCCCGCCATGTCGCGCAGCGCGAAGGAGAACTGCGAGATGGGCTGGTTGCGCACGAACGGCTGGATCCACTCAGGGAAGCTGTTCTCCGGCACGAAGCCGCAGGACAGCATGCCGAAGATCAGCGTCGGCAGGGTCAGCGCCTGACTGAGTTGCTCCGGACTCTTGGTGAGGCTGCCGAGACCGTCGGCGCCGATGGCGAGCACCGTGCCGATGGCCAGGGAGAACGCGCAGAACAGCACGGCCTGGCCGAATCCGGCGCTGAATTCGAAGCCGATCAGGTACCCGAACAGAATTGCGCCGGTCAGCGAGGTGACCGAGCGGACGAGGCCCGCGCAGATCCGTGAAGTGAACGGAACGAGGGTGCCGATCGGCATGGTCTGCAGGCGGCTGCTGAGGCCGGTCCTGGCCTCGAACGCGGCGAGCTGCGCGTTGGAGAGCATGGTGAACGCCATGGTCTGCAACACGATGATCGGCATCACGAACTGCGCGTAGTCGATGCCCTGGAGCTTCATCACGAAGCGCAGCGGCAGGTAGAAGCCGAGGGTGAACACCAGCGGCGTCACGAAGGCGACGATCAGCTCGCCCTTGGTGGCCATGGTCTTCACCACGCGACCGGTCAGCGCCCGCCACTGCGCGAAGGACGACGGCCGGGCGACAGGTAGCTCGGCGAAGAGTTCGGCCTCGGCGGCCGGTTCGGTGGCGCTCGCGGTCACGAGTGACCGCCCGAATGACCGGTGAGGGAGAGGAAGACGTCGTCGAGCGAGGGCCTGCGCAACGCGATGTCGGCCAGCGTGACCCCCGCGCTGTCGAGCCTGCGCAGCGCCTCCGACAGGGTGGTCGCGCCGTGCGGGGCCGGGAACGAGAGCCGGTCGCTGCCGTCGAGTTCGGCCATGACGGCTGGGGGCACCAGGTCGCCGAGCGCGTACGCGGCGGTCAGCACCTGCTTCGTGTCGAGCGGGACCACCTCGCAGTAGCTGCCGCCGGTCTTCTCCTTGAGTTCCTCGGCGGTGCCCTCGGCGATCACCGTGCCCTTGTCGATGACGATGATGTTGTCGCTGAGCACATCGGCTTCCTCGAGGTACTGCGTGGTCAGCAGCACCGTGATGCCCTGCTCCTTGAGCACGTTCACCAGGTCCCAGACGCCTTGGCGGCTGCGCGGATCCAGACCGGTGGTCGGCTCGTCGAGGAACACCACCTCCGGACGCACGACGAGACCGCAGGCGATGTCCACCCGGCGCCGCATGCCGCCGGAGTACTGGCGCACCGCGCGCTTGCCCGCGCTCACCAGGTCGAACTCCTCGAGCAGGGTGTCGGCGCGCTTGCGGGCCGCGGACCTGCCCAGGCCCATCAGCCTGCCGAACAGTTCGAGGTTCTCGCGGCCGGAGAGGTTCTCGTCCAGCGCGGCGTACTGCCCGGTCATCATGATCGAGCGCCGCACGGCCGCCGGGTCCTCGCGCACATCGTGGCCCGCGACGACGGCGGTGCCCGAGTCGGGACGCAGCAGCGTGGAGAGGATCTTGACCGTGGTGGTCTTGCCCGCGCCGTTGGGGCCGAGGATGCCGAGCACACTCGCCTTCTCGGCGGTGAAGCTGATGCCTTGCAGTGCGTGCACGTCGCCGAACGACTTGCGGACGTCCTCGACGCGAACGGCAGGCTCCTGCTCCGTCGCTTTCGATGGACGTGCCGGCGATTCTGCTTGGTTCAAGCTCGGCATCAACTCTCCACTATCGGCCGGGGGCGGCGATCCGATCGCCGGACGCACACGAATGCGTCGGGGTGGTGATCCCTGCCGCCTGGCGTGATGTTACCGGCATCGCGCGTCCCGGAACGACTACCGCGCAGTACCCACTCGCGGACCCGGATAAGTGTGTCCTTCATCACATTTGACGCCTCGCGCGCACGCCACGCCGGATCGACGCTGGTCGAGGCGTGGCAAGGGCAGCGAAGGGGCGGTGCCGCAGCCTTGTCGGCCGGGGCCGCCCGACCATAGTCTGCTGAACGGGGGCATACACGCACTCACTCGTCTGTGGCGGGACCGCGCTGGGAGCCGGTCCGTCAGGGGTCGGCTCGATTCGGGTGGGAGCAACGCGGGTCGAGACTGCGAAGAGGTGACCATGGCCGAGTCCGCGCAGCCACGTTTGGCAGCGCATCCGGGAGGAACGGGCCGATCGAACGTGCTGATTTCCCATGATCCGCGCACCGGGGAGGTAGTCGGGAACTACGCGGTGATGGGCGGCGGCGAGCTCCATCGCACCGTGCGTGCCGCACGCGCCGCCGAAAAATGGTGGGCCGATTTGGGTTTCAGTGGCCGCAAACGCTGGCTGCTCGACTGGAAACGCAGCATCGCAAGGCGGGCAAGCGAATTGGTGGAGCTGGTCTCTCAGGAGACCGGAAAACCCGAGGCGGACGCCGCGATCGAGGTGATGCTGGCGATCGAGAATCTGGATTGGGCCGCGCGCAACGCTTCTCGCGCGCTGCGGCGGCGCAGGATCGGTTCGAGTTGGCTCAGCCGCAATCAACAGGGTTCGGTGGGTTATCTGCCGCTCGGCGTCGTCGGGGTGCTCGGACCGTGGAACAACCCGGTCTTCACGCCGATGAGCTCGATCGCCTACGCCATGGCGGCGGGCAACGCGGTGGTGTTCAAGCCGCACGAGCTGACCACCGGCGTCGGGGTGTGGCTGGCCGAGAGCTGGGCCGACCTGGCCCCGAGCCAGCCGGTGCTCCAGGTGGTGACCGGGGACGGCGGCACGTCGGCCGCGCTGTGCCGGGCCAAGCTGGACAAGATCGCCTACGCGGGCTCGGAAGCGGGTGCGCGGGAAGTGATCTCACTGTGCGCCCAGACCATGACGCCGGTCGTGGTCGAGCGCGGCGGCAAGGGCGCGATGGTGGTGCACGTCGACGCCAAGCTCGACGAGGCCGCCGAGGCCGCGGTGTTCGGTGCGATGGCCAACGCGGGTCAGAATCCCTCCGGCTTGCAGCGGGCCTACGTGGCCGATTCGGTGTACGACAACTTCCTCGAGCTGGTGGTCGAGCAGGCCCGGCGGCTGCGCCCTGGCGCGGACAAGCGCGCGTCCTACGGCCCGATGATCCTGGAAGCCCAGGTCGACGTGGTGCGCAAGCAGGTGCGCGACGCGCTCGCCAGGGGTGGTCGCGCGGTGGTCGGCGGACTGGATTCGATCCGCGAGCCGTACGTCGAGCCGATCGTGCTCGCCGAGGTGCCGGAGGAGAGCATCGCGGTCACCGGTGAGGCGATCGGACCGGTGCTCATCGTGAACCGGGTGCCGAACATCGAGGAGGCAGCCAAGCGGATCAACGCCACCGGAAACGGTGTCGCGGTGTCGGTGTTCACCAGGGACGTGCACAGCGTGGAGTCCTTCGCGGAGACGCTGCGCGTCGGCGTGGTGACGATCAATTCGACCACCGCCCACCTCGGCATCCCCGCGCTGCCCGTCGGCGGCGTCGGCGAATACGGCCAGGGCCACAGCCACGGCGACCACGGGCTGCGCGAGTTCAGCAGAACGCTGGCCGTCGCGCGCAAGCGCTACCGCGCGCCGATGAACCTGGCCACCTTCGACCGGCACCCACGCCACCTACGGATGGCCAAGGCGATGTTCCGGCTACGCCACGGCCACCGGGTCTAGCGCCCGACTGGACGGTCCCGCCGCTGATCGGTGGCGGGACACCGGTGTCGCGACGGCGGCCGGCCTCAGCCGAGCAGGACCGCTTCCATCAGCGCCGTCACCCTGGCCAGCTGGGCCGGGCGGGCGTCGAAGCGGATGAGCCTGCCGATGTCGATGACCTGGCCGATGGCGGCGTGCACGCGGAAGCGGGCCTCGACCGGGTCACCGTCGAGCAGATTCGCCCACTCGAGGACGTTCTGGCGCTGGATGGCGCGCAGCTTGTGCTGCTCGGCCTGCGGCAGGTTGCTGAACTCCGCGTAGTAGACCGGCATGATCTCCGGGGTGGAGAAGGTCAGCTTGGCGTAGCGGGCGGCGATCAGGCGCACCGCCTCCGGCCTGCTTGTCGCCTCGGCCAGCGCCTCGGTCATGGCGACCGAGACACGGTCGCCGGTCCGGTGGAACGCGGCGGCCAGCAGGTCGGACTTGCTGCTGAAGTACCGATAGACGCTGGACGCGTTGATCCCGACGGCGGCGCCGATCTCCTCGATGCTCGCCTCGTGATAGCCCTGGCGACCGAAGATCCGGATGGCCTCGGCGAGCAGCTGTTCGCGCTTGGAGGTGACCGGCAGACCGCGCGCGACGGGTCCCTGATCCGGTTGCGTCGGCGCGGGCGGCAGTTCGGCGCGCAGGACCGACCAGCACATGTCGCGCAACAGCGGAAGCAGCCGCGCGCCGGACAGCGCAGAGCGGTGCGCGGAGATGCTGGCCACCACGCTGAGTACCGAGGCGGCGAGCATCCGCAGGTCGGCCTCGGGAGCGTCCGGCCGGAGCTCGGCGATGGGCGCGGCGATGGTGTCGTTCAGATCGTCGTAGATCTTGCGGATCCTGATCCGATCTTCACGCTCCAGATAGCGGCGCTCCCACCGGTACAGGCCTGCCTCGCGCCGGATGTCGATGGTGTGTTCGGCGATCGCCTTGATCAGGCCGTCGAGCCGCGGTTCCGGGTCCAGCTCGGGATCGTCGGCGTTGCGCGCGACGGTGAGCAGATGCCGCGCGCCCTCCTCGGCGGCGGCGACGAGCAGCGCGTACTTGTTCGCGAAATGCCGGTACAGGGCGGGGCCGGAAATGCCGACGTCGGCGGCGATCTCGTCGACGCCGACCGGGTAGTACCCGCGCTCGCTGAAGGCGCGCGCGGCAGCCCTGATGATCTGCGCCTTGCGGTCCTTGGGGCGGCGGCGAACACCGGCGTTCTCCGCTCCGGCCCTTCCCCCGTTTGGTTCGGGCCGCGCGGGCGCGAGGTCTACCTCGCCGTGTTCCGCGACCATGCACCTCTCCGTTCTGGGACGGCGCCGCCTGGTTGACAGCGCCGGACAAGTCCACATAAGTTAACCACAATTCGCAAAGTTAACCACCATTCACTGCCCGGCGTCCGCCGAATCGCAGACCAGGAGCGAAAAATGAGCAATACCGATTCCGCACCCGCCGCGACGGCTCCCGCCGGCTTCACGGCGGTGCAGGACGGCAAGGTACTGCGTATCACCATCACCAAGCCCAAGCGCAAGAACGCCATCGACTACGACACGATGGTCGCGCTCGGCGACACCTTCCTGGCCGCGTCCGAGAACCGATCGGTGCGCGCGATCGTGCTGACCGGCGCGGGCGACGACTTCTGCACCGGCGCGGATCTGGCCGCGAGCCCCGGCGAGGCGCAGCGCGGCATCACCGCCGACATGGTGATGGACGCGGCCAACCGGCTGGTGCGGGCCATCGTGGACGCGCCGGTTCCGGTGGTCGCGCGGATCAAGGGCGCTGCCGCCGGTGTCGGCGTCGGCATCGCGCTGGCCGCCGACCTGGTCTACGCGAGCGAGGACTCCTACCTGCTGCTCGCGTTCATCAACATCGGCCTGATGCCCGACGGCGGCGCGGCCGCGCTGGTTGCGGCGGCCGCGGGACGCCCGCTTGCCGCGGAGATGGCGCTGCTCGGCGAGCGCCTGCCCGCGCCCGCCGCGAAGCGAGCCGGACTGTTCACCGCCGTGCTGCCCGGCGGCGAGCTCGACGCGGCGGTGGAGGCCGCGGTCGCCAAGCTCGCCACGGGCCCGCGCCGCGCGCTCGAACTCACCAAGAAGGCGCTCAACCAGGCCACGCTGACCGCGCTCGACGCGGCGCTCGCGGCCGAGAAGACCGGCCAGAGCGAGCTGCTCGCCTCCCCCGACTTCCGCGAGGGCGCCACAGCGATGCTGACCAAGCGCAAGCCGGTCTTCGCCGACTGAGCGTCGCGCGTCACCTCGAGCGCGAGCCGGACTTCGCCGGAGCGAAGGACGCGCAGCACCGCCTTCGCTCCGGCCGACGCGCACTCGTCCGCTTGCGCCCCACCCCCTCGGCGCCGCGCGATCCCGCCGCGCCGGGCACAGACCAGCGCACAGTGGGGTGCGCCGGATCGGTCGTTCGCGGGTCGCCACCCGGTAGCTCGGGACCCGCGAACACCTCCGGTCCACAGGAGTGTGATCCCGGACACTTCGCACGTACGCCGGGCGACTATGTTGATTCGCTATGGCTTACCTGGTTACCGGAGCAACTGGGTTCATCGGTCGTTTTCTGATCCCACAGCTGCTCGAGCGCGATGCGGACATCCACGTGCTGGTCCGGCCCGGTCAGCAATCGGCCGACCGGTTCGCCTGCTGCGCCAGGGAATGGGACGCGGGCGACCGGGTGCGTCCGGTCCGCGGTGACCTCGGCGCGCCGAGTCTCGGCATCGACAGCGACTGGCTGGCACAACATCGCGGCGCCATCGACCACGTCTTCCACCTGGCGGCGAGCTACGACCTGACCGAGCACGGCGCGGGCACCCGCAACGTGGTCGACGCCGCCGAGGAACTGGGAGCCGGTCTGCTGCACCATGTTTCGACCGTCGAGGTGGCCGGCTCCTACGACGGCCTGTTCACCGAGGACATGTTCGACAAGGGCCAGGCGCTGACAACGCCGTTGCAGCAGGCCAAGTTCGAGGCGGAACGCATCGTGCGGGACTCGGGTCTCGCCTGGCGGATCTACCGGCCCTCGATCGTCATCGGCCACTCCAGAACCGGCGAGATCGACCGCATCGACGGTCCCTACTACTTCTTCCGCCTGCTGCGAATGGCGGCCCAGCTGCCGCGCATTCTCCCGGTGCTGGTGCCCAAACTCGGCGAAACCAACATGGTCCCGGTGGATTTCGTGGCGCGGGCCCTCGACCACATCGCGCACCAGCCTGGCCCGGCGTCGAGCACCTACCATCTCGTCGACCCGCGCCGGATGAGCGCGGTCGAGGCGCTGAACCTGTTCGCCGACGAGGCGGGGGCGCCGCACCTGGTCGAGGTGATGCCCAAGCGCGCGATGAACATGATGCTGCGCGTGCCGGGCGCCAACTGGATGCTGCCGCGCGTCGGCGTCCCGCTCGACGTGCTCGAGCACAGCGAGTTCACCTGCTGGTTCGACGCCAAACGCGCCACCGACACGCTCGCGGGCACCGACATCAAGGTGCCGCCGCTGGCCGCGTACGCTCCGCTCATCTGGAAGTACTGGATCGAGAACTGGGTCTGATCGGCTCGCGAAAGCCGACCGCCCTGGTCACACGCGGGGTGTGACCAGGGCGGTCGGTGCGAATCGGCGTGGTCTCAGAGACCGAGGCCCTTGGCCAGCACCGGCCAGGAGCGCGGGAACTCGTCGTTCCAGTAGCCCCACGAGTGGGTGCCGGTCGGGCGGAAGTTGAAGGTCGCCGGGATACCCAGCTCGTTCAGCTTGGTCTGCAGGTTGCGCGTGCAGTAGTTGGTGCCCGCCTCGATCACGCCGCCGATCAGGACCTGGTTGGCCAGACCGTAGGCGCCGGGCAGGGCGTACTCACCGTTCAGAACGTCGTGCTCGCCGGGGATACCGGTACCGGTGGAGATGTAGAGCTCCAGACCGCGCAGGCCCTCGGCGTTCACGTACGGGTCGTTCTTGACCCACTCCTCCGAGCCCTGCGGGCCCCACATGTTCTCGGTGTTGCCGCCGCCCCAGGTCTCGACGGTGAGCTTCACGAACTCGGAGCCGACCGGGTCACTGGTCTGCGCGCAGCCGCTGTAGGCGGCGGCCGCCTTGTACAGACCCGGCTTGGCGATCGGCAGCGCGAGCACGGTGGTGCCCGAGGTGGACAGGCCCGCGATGGCGTTCACGCCGTTGGTGCCGAGCGCGCCGTCGACCAGCGGCGGCAGCTCCTCGGTGAAGAAGGTCGTCCACTTGTTGCGGCCGAGCGTCGGGTCGTCCTTGATCCAGTCGGTGTAGTAGCTCCACTTGCCACCGATCGGCTGAATCACGTTGACGTTCTTGTCCTTCAAGAAGTCCAACGCTTCGGAACGGGCCACCCAGGACGCGTCGTCCTCGCCGCCGCCCGCGCCGTTGAGCAGGTACAGGGTCGGCCGCGGCTCCGAGGCGTCGGCCGGACGCTGCACGTCGATGATGACGTTCTCGTCCATCGCGGCCGAGTACACGTGCAGCCGGATGTTGCGGGAGTCCTTGATCTCCGCCTTGACGATCTTCGAGCCGTCGGGCGAGACCGGGTTGGCCAGCAGCGCCTTCGACTCGACGATCGGGTCAGCCGTGGCCGTGGATGCGCCGAGTCCGGACATGAGTCCCGCGAACACCGCAGCAGTCGCGATCATCGCCGCGGCACGCGTGCCACGACGCCGGTTCTGTCGACGTATCAATTTCGCACCTTCACTTCGTATCGGGATCACGGATGGGCTTCCCCTGGCCGCCGGGCGTCCACGCGTTGGCGCCACGCCCGACCATACGGCCTATGTAGTCGTCGGAACAGGGGGCATTGTTACCTACCCGTTGCCCCATCATGCCTGACCAGCCGGATTGTGATCGTCTCCGGCCCCTGGGAGCAATGACGAAAGTCTCGGTCCGATCTCGGCGAGCGCCGCCTGCGAGGTCATCTCGTCGTGCGTCGTCCGGATCGGGTGATCGGCGACGACGCCGTCGACGAACGGTTGCCACTTGCTCGCCGAGGTCTCCGGGTCGATGCCGTGCACCAGATTCGCGCCGAGGATCCGCGCGCTGAAGTACTCCAGCCTGCCGCGGAACACGCCTGGCCGGTGCTGGGCGATGAGCTCCGCCGAACGGACCGCGCTGCGGTAGATGCGGCGCAGCCGGTCCGGCGTCAGCACGGCCAGCTCCGGCGGGATGGTGGCGTGCAGCGCGGCGAGCGAGGCATCGCTGAGGTCGTGGACGTCACCGCCGCCGAGCAGGTCCTCGGCGCCGATGCCGATCTCGGCCAGCGCACCGCGCAGCGCGTCGCGGAAGTCTGCGGCGCCGATGTCGTGGTGGCTGTCCAGCATGGCGAGCAGCGCGACCCGCTCCCCCGCCGCCTGCAACCGCACCGCGACCGCGTGCGCCAGGATGCCGCCGAGCGACCAGCCGAGCAGGTGGTACGGGCCCTGCGGCTGGACCGAGCGGATCTCGGCCAGGCAGCGCGCCGCCATCGCGTCGAGCGACTCGGGCAGGTAGTCGTCCTCGGAGAGCGCGGGCGACTGGAGTCCGATGATCGGACGCGACCGATCCACGTACGGCACCAGGCCCGCGTAGCTCCACGACAATCCGGCCATCGGATAGAAGCAGAACAGCGGCTCCGCGGTACCGGTGCCGCGGATCGGCAGCAGCGGGCCGAGGGCGGCGGCCGAATCGGCCGCGTAGTCGACGCCGTTCTCCTGCGCGGTGCTGATCTTCGCGGCGAGCGCGGCGACCGTGGCGTCGGTGAAGAACCACTGCACCCGCACCTCGGCGCCGGTCAGCCCGCGCAGCCTGCCGACCGCGCGCGTCGCGACCAGCGAGTTGCCGCCGAGGTCGAAGAAGTCGTCGTCGGCGCCCACCGTGTCCACGCCGAGCACCTCGGCGAAGACCGCGGCGACGGCCTGCTCCATCGGTGTCGCCGGTGCGCGGTAGTCGCGGGAGGCCAGCTGCGGCTCGGGCAGCGCCCGGCGATCCAGCTTGCCGCTCGCGTTCAGCGGCATGGCCGTGAGCGGCACGATCGCCGACGGGACCATGTACGCGGGCAGCGCGGCGCGCGCGTGCGCGAGCAGGTCCTCGGTGTCCACGGCCGAGCCGGGCACCGGGACCACGTAGGCGACAAGACGGTCGCCCGTGGCGAGCCGGACCAGCGAGACAGCGACGTGGCGCACCTCGTCGTGATCGGCGAGCACGGCCTCGATCTCGCCGAGCTCGACGCGCTGACCGCGCAGCTTGACCTGGAAGTCGCTGCGGCCCAGGTATTCCAGCGCCGCACCGTCGCCGGTCTGGCGCCAGCGCACCACGTCGCCGGTCCGGTAGAGCCGTTCGCCGTCCTCGTGCGCGACGAAGCGCTCCGCGGTGAGGCCGGGCGCACCGTGGTAGCCGCGGGCCAATTGCACACCGGCGACGTACAGTTCGCCCGCCGCGCCGAGCGGCACCGGGCGCAGCTGGCGGTCGAGCACGTGCACCGTGGTGTTGGCCACCGGCGTACCGATCGGCACGGCGGAACCGCCGTCCGGGTGACCGGGATGCGCGGTGACGACCGTCGCCTCGGCGGGTCCGTACCAGTTCACCAGCTCGGCGGCGGGCAGTGCGGCGGCGAAGGCCTCGGCCGTCTCCGCCGAGAGCGCCTCACCGGCCGCGAAGACCCGGCGCAGGGCGGGGAAGTCGGCGTGCTCGTCGGCGCCGTCGAGGAACGCGTCGAGCATGGACGGCACGAAATGCACCGTGCTGACCCGATGTTCGGCGATGACCCGTGCCAGGTAAGCCGGGTCGCGGTGCCCGTCGGGCTCGGCGATCAGCACCGCGGCGCCGGTCTGCAAGGGCCAGAACAACTCCCACGTCGAGATGTCGAAGGTGATCGGTGTCTTGTGCAGCACCACGTCGGAGCCGTCGTGCGGGTAGGTGCGCTGTGCCCAGCGGAACTGGTTGGCCATCTGCCGGTGCGTGATCGCCACGCCCTTCGGGCGACCGGTCGAGCCGGAGGTGTATATGACGTAGGCGACGTTGTCGGCGCGCACCGGCGCGTCCGGGATCGCGACGTTGCTCGCGGAGTACTCGAGCGCGTCGACGGCGACCACCGGCACACCGGTGGCCGTGCCGAAACCGGTACGCGCCGTGGTCAATACGCACACCGGCGACGCGCCCGCCAGCACGTACTCGCTGCGCTCCACCGGATGATCCGGGTCGACCGGCACGTACGCGCCGCCCGCGCGCAGCACGGCGTAGATGGCGACGACAAGGTCGATGCCGCGCCGCATGGCCACGGCGACAAGCGATTCCGGGCCGACGCCGCGCGCGGACAGCTCCCGCGCCAGCCGCCGCGACCTGGCGTCGAGCTCGGCGTAGCTGACCCTGGTGTTGCCGAAGATCAGCGCCGTCGCGTTCGGCGTCTTGGCGAGCTGGGCGTCGAAGAGCGAGAGCAGCGTCGAATCGTCAAGCAGCTCGGGCACTTCGGTGGCGTTGCGGGCGGTCAGCGCGGCGCGCTCCTGCCCGAGCAGCGCGTCGATCTCGGCGACCCGTGCGCGCGGCTCGGCGACGAACGCGCCGATCAGGGCGGCGAGCCGGTCGGCGAGGGTCCGCGCGGCGGCCTCGTCGAACAGGTCGCGCAGGTACTTGATCTCGACGTGCAGCTGCTCACCGAGCGCGACGATCACCGACACCGGGTAGTGCGTGCCGTCGGCGACGTGCACGCCGCTGACGCTCATGCCGTCGATCGCGCTGGCGCGGCGCAGTCCCTCCCGGTCCACCGGGTAGGACTCGAACACCACCAGCGAATCGAAGAGGCCGTCCACACCGATGGTGTTCTGGATCTCGCTCAGGCCGAGGTAGTGGTAGTCGAGCAGCGCCGCCTGCTCGTCCTGCAGCGTGCGAAGCAGCTCGGCGAGCGTCTGCGTGGCGCCGAGGCGCACCCGCACCGGAATGGCGTTGAGGAACAGGCCGACCATGGTCTCGACGCCGTCCAGCTCGGCGGGCCTGCCGGAGACGGTCGCGCCGAAGACAACGTCGTCGCGGTCGGTGACGCGGCCGATGAGCAGTGCCCACGCGGCCTGCACCACGGTGTTCACCGTGACGCCCGCGCGCGCGGCCGCGCCGGTCAGCGCCGCGGTCTGCTCGGGCGAGAAGACGAAGTCGACCTCGCCGATGCCCGCGGAGATCTCGCGGTTCGCCGCGCCGACCAGCGGGGTCGGCTCGGTGATGCCGGCCAGCGCCGAGCGCCACGCCTCGCGCGCCGCGTCCTGATCCTGCGCGACAAGCCATTCCAGGTAGTCGCGGTACGGCCGGATCTTCGGCAGATGACGGGAGCGGACGCCGAGCGCGTAGATGGTCAGCAGCTCACGCATCAGCAGTGGCACCGACCAGCCGTCGAGCAGGATGTGGTGGCTGGTCACGATCAGGTGGAACCGCTCGGTCGCGGTGCGCAGCAGCGTGAAGCGCAGCAGCGGCGCGGTGCGCATGTCGAAGTGCTGCGCCATGTCGGCGGCCTTGATCCGCTCGGCCTCGCTCACCGCGACGGCCGGATCGAGGTGGTCCAGCGCGATCTGGCGCCACGGCACCTCCACCGAATCCGGCACCACCTGCACCGAGCGGCCGTCGCCGGTGTCGGCGAACGCGACACGCAGGTTCGCGTGCCGGTCCACCAGCGCCTTGGCGGCGGAGCGCAACCGCTCCGCGTTCACCCTGCCGTCGAGATCAAGGACGAACTGCAGCATGTACGCGTCGATGGAGGCGTCGGCGAACTGCGCGTGGAACAGCATGCCCGACTGCAACGGCGTCATCGGCCAGACGTCGCCCATTTCGGGGTACGCGCCGCCGAACCGGTCCAGATCGGACTGGGTGAGTCGCACCAGCGGGAAGTCCGACGGCGTGTAGCCGCCCGCACCGGGGCGCAGGGCGTGCTCGGCGAGACCGCCGAGGGCTCGGACCCAATGCTCGGCAAAGAGTTTCACGTCGTCACCGGCGAAAACCGCTGCGGCGAAGTCGAACCGGGCGCGCAGGCCTTCGCGGGTCGCCTCCACGACGATGTCGAGCAGCAGATCCTCGACGCCTGCGTCGGTGTGCATCTTCGCCGGGCGCACGTCTCGGTAGCGCAGCCGGACGAGGCCTGCGGCGGGCAGTTCCGCCGCGCCGTTGAGGTGGCGCAGCAGGCCGTAGCCGACGCCGCCGGACGGCACCGAGCGGCGCAGCTCCTTGATCTGCCCGAGCGCGACGCCGGCGGCCGGACCGCCGACCAGCGCGTCGGAGATGTCGACGCCGGACAGCTCCAGCGGCAGCGGGTAGTCGGTGGTGAAGCCGCCGACCAGGTCCGAGTGCGCCCGATCGCGTGCGTCGGCGGTGAGCCGGACCACCGGGCCCGCGGCGCGCGCGAGGGTTTCCTTGCCCGCCGTGCGCAGGGCGATGGCCAGCGCGGTGAGCAGCACCTCGTAGACGGTGGCGTGGTAGGCCTGCGCCATCGTCGTCACCGCCGCCGCGCCTTCGGACGTGATGGTGAGCGAGACACGCGAGCGAACCGAGAGATCAGCTCCCGCAGGCGGTTCCGTCGTCACACCGGCCAAGGTCCGCTGCCACCAGGGCAATTCGGCGACGATCGCCGGATCGTCGGCCTTCGCGGCGAGGGCGCGCAGCACGGTGCCGAGACCGGATTCGGTCGCCTCGGGCGCGGCGTGGCGGTGCCGCGACCAGCCGGCGGTGAGCTGATCGATGACGGTGCGCCACGAGTGGTCGTCCACCACGAGCCCGTTGGCGACGACGACCAGCTGCGCGGCCGTGTCCGGACCCATCCGGACGAACCGGATGTTGCGTCCCTGCGTCGGGTCGAGCGCCGCGGCGGCGGCCTGCACCACGTCGTCCAGCGGGACGGCGGCGGCCGCGGTGTCCTCCAGCAGGTAGAACGGCTGGTCGTCCGGCGTCGGCGCGGCGGGCAGGTCGAACGCGGCGGGGACGCCGTCGGCGGCCGGGCGCAGCCGCACCCAGAGCATCGGGTTCTGTTGCAGCACAGCGTCGATCGCGGCGCGCACCATGGGCACCGGGCGGTCCGCTGGCACGTCGAGCACGATCGCGCGCACCTCGATACCGTCCGGACGCGCCGCGAGCAGGCGGGCGGCCTCCGGCGTCAGCGGCAGCTCACCGGTCTGCTCCGCCGCGGCCGTGACGGCCGGGGTGGCGACCGCGGCGAGCGCCGCGACGGTACGCGCCTCGAAGACGTGGCGCGGGGTGAACAGCACGCCCTTGGCCCGCGCCCGCGCCACCACCTGGATGGAGACGACGCTGTCGCCGCCGAGGGCGAAGAAGTCGTCGTCGACGCCGACGCGCTCGATGCCGAGCACCTCGCCGATGACCGACGCGATGACCTCTTCCTCGGCCGTGCGCGGCGCGCGGTATTCGCGGGTCGGCAGCACCGGTTCGGGCAGCGCCGACCGGTCCACCTTGCCGACCGAGGTGAGCGGCAGTTCGTCGAGCACGACGACGGCCGCGGGAACCATGTAATCCGGCAGCTGGTGACCCAGCTGCGCGACGAGCGCGTCGGGGTCCAGCCGCGCGCCCTTGACCGGCACCACGTAGGAGACGAGAGTCGTCGCGCGTCCTCCGGTTTCGCGGCCGACGGTGATCGCGAAGTCGACGCCCGGCTGCGCGGTGAGCGCGGCATCGATTTCGCCGAGCTCGATGCGGAAACCGCGGACCTTCACCTGGAAGTCGGTGCGGCCCCGGTATTCCAGTTCGCCGTCGGCGTTCCAGACCACCAGGTCACCCGTGCGGTACATCCGCGCGCCCGCCTCGCCGGTGACCGCCGCGGCGATCGGATCGGCGACGAAGCGGTCGGCGGTGAGGCCGGGGCGGGCGAAGTAGCCGCGCGCCAATTGCGCACCGGCCAAGTACAACTCGCCCGGCACACCGGCGGGTACCGGGCGCAGCATGGCATCGAGCACGTAGACGCGGCTGTTCCACTCCGGCACGCCGATCGGGACGGAGCCCGCGTCGGCATCGGTGACCGGGTGGTTGGTGATCGACACCGCCGCCTCGGTCGGACCGTACAGGTTGAACAGCTCGGTGCCGCCCGCGCGGACCCGCTGGGCCAGCGCGGCGGGCAGCGCCTCGCCGATCGCCAGCACCCGCCGCAGCGACTCGGGCAGCCGCCCTTCGGATTCGGTGAGCAGCGCGTCCAGCATCGACGGAACCACATGCAACGTGGTCACACCCGTCGAACGCATCAGCTCGTTCAAGTACGCCGGATCGCGATGCCCGTCGGCCGTGGCGATCACCAAACGACCACCACTGACCGCCGCCGACCAGAACTCCCACACCGACAAGTCGAACGTCGCCGCAGTCTTCAGCAACACCACGTTCTCACTGTCGAGACCGAACTCGTCCGACTTCCACAACAACTGGTTCACGATCGCCGCGTGCGGCACCGCCACACCCTTGGGCTGCCCCGTCGAACCCGACGTGAAGATCACATACGCCGAATTCGCCGCAACCAGAACACCATTGCGCTCACCAGCCGCGATCGGCGCGGGCGAGTAGGCCGTGAGGTCCAGCGTCTCCAGCGACACCGTCTCTGCGGCGTGGCTGGCGAAGCCGTCGGCCCCGGTGGTCAGCACGCAGCGCGGAGCGGCGGTGTTCAGGATGTAGTCGACGCGCTCTGCGGGCTGACCCGGATCGATCGGCACGTACGCCGCACCGGCCTTGGCCACCGCGTACATCGCGATCACCAAATCCGCCGAACGACGAATGGCCAACGCCACCCGATCCTCCGGACCCACACCACGACCGATCAAGTACCGCGCCAACCGGTTCACCCGAGCGTCCAACTCGGCATAGGTCAGCTCGAGCAGACCCACGCCGGTGTCGGCGACGAGCGCGGTGGCCTGCGGCGAACCGGCAACGGTCGCGTCGAGCAGCGACACCAGGGTCGCCTCGGCGTCCACCGGGTACGCGGTGTCGTTCCAGGACCGCAGGATTCGCTCGCTCTCCTCGGCGGAGAGCAGATCGATCTCGCCCACCGACACCGCGGCGTCGGCGATCACGGCGTCCAGCACGCGCTCGAACCGCTCCGCGAAGCCGCGCACGGTGGCCTCGTCGAACAGGTCGGTGGCGTAGCTGAAGTCGGCGACCAGCTCGGCGGGCGTGCCGTCCGCGGCGTAGCGGTCGGTCACCGTCAGCTGGAGATCGGTCTTGGCCAGCCTGGCGTCGAAATCCACCGCGCCGACAGTCAAACCGGGCAGCTCGAAGGTGGACTCGGCGAGGTTCTGGAACGAAAGACCGATCTGGAACAGCGGATTGCGCGCCGTCGACCGCGTCGGGTTGAGCACCTCGACCAAGCGCTCGAACGGCACGTCGGCGTTGGCGAACGCCTCCAGGTCGCGTTCGCGGACCTCGGTGAGCAGGTCGGCGAACCGCTCGCCGGGGCGCACCTTGGTGCGGAACACCACCGTGTTGACGAACATGCCGATCAGGTCGTCGAGTTCGCGCTCACCGCGACCCGCGAGCGGGGTGCCGACGGCGATGTCGTCGGTGCCGGAGAGCCGCGCGAGCAATACCGCGAGCGCCGCGTGCACCACCATGAACAGCGAGGCGTGGTTGGCCCGCGCCAGCTCCTGTAGCGCGGCGTGCCGGTCCGCGGGGATCACCGTGCGCAGCGTGGCGCCGCGGAAGGACTGCACCGGCGGGCGCGGCCGGTCGGCGGGCAGCTCCAGCTGATCGGGCAGCCCGGCCAGCGCCGTGCGCCAGTAGGAGATCTGCTGGGCGGCAATGGATTCCGGGTCGCTCTCGGAGCCGAGCACCGCATCGTGCCACAGCGCGTAGTCGGCGTATTGCAGTGGCAGCGGCGCGAAGCTCGGCGCCGCGCCCGCCGCTCGGGCCGCGTAGGCCGTCATGACGTCGCGGGCCAGCGGGTTCATCGATGCGCCGTCGGCGGCGACGTGGTGCACCACGATCGCGAGCACGTGCTCGGTGGGAGCCAACCGGAACAGCGTCACGGCGAACGGCACCTCGGCCGTCACGTCGAAGGTGGTCAACGCGAAATCGACGACCGCGGACTGGAGATCGCCCTCGGTGATGTCGATCGGGACCAGTTCGGCGGGCTGCTCCGACGCCGGATGGACGAGCTGGCGCGGCGCCTCGTCCGAGCCGGGGTAGGTGGTGCGCAGCACCTCGTGCCGCGCCACCACGTCGGCGATCGCCTGGCCGAGCGCGTCGACGTCGAGTTGGCCGGTCAGCCGGACCGCCAGCGGGATGTTGTCGACGGCCGACGCGGCGGTGTCGAACTGGTTGAGGAACCAGTAGCGCCGCTGCGCGGGCGAGAGCGGAATCCGCTCCGGCCGAGGACCGGCGACCAGCGCGGGTCGCGCGGGCGCGGCTCCCGGGCTCTGCGCCAGGCGCGCGGCCAGACCGGCCACGGTCGAGGCGTTGAACAGTTCACGCACCTCGAGCCGGCCGCCGAGCGCGCTGCCGAGCCGCGCCATCACCTGGGTGGCGATCAGCGAGTTGCCGCCGAGCGCGAAGAAGTCGTCGTCCGCGCCGATCGGCTCCTCGGAACCGAGTGCCTCGCCGAACAATTCGGCGATGAGCTGCTCCAGCGGCCCGCTGGGCGCCCGGAATTTTTTGACCTGCAACTGCGGTGCGGGCAGCGCGCGACGGTCCAGCTTGCCCGCCGGTGTCAGCGGGATCTCGTCGAGGACGGTGATGGCCGTCGGCACCATGTGGCGCGGCAGCGTCTCCTCCGCGAACGCGGTCAGCGCCGCGACGTCCACCAGCGCGCCGGGCGCGGCGTGCACGTAGGAGGCGAGAATCGTGCTGCCGCTGTCGAGTTCGTGCCCGACGGTGACCGCGAAGTCGACGCTGTCGTGCGCCGCGAGCACCGCGTCGATCTCGCCGAGCTCGATGCGGAAGCCGCGCACCTTGACCTGGAAGTCGTTGCGGCCCAGGTACTCCAGGTCGCCACGCGGCGTCCAGCGGACCAGGTCGCCGGTGCGGTACATGCGCGAGCCGCCCTCGGCGAACGGATCCGCGACGAAGCGGCTCGCCGTCAGGCCGGACTGTCCGCCGTAACCGCGCGCCAGCTGCGCGCCCGAGACGTACAGCTCGCCCGCCACGCCGGTCGGCACCGGACGCAACCGCTCGTCGAGCACGTACGCGGCGATGCCGCGAATCGGCGCGCCGATGGTCACCGGCAGGTCCGGCGTCATCGACGACGTCACGTTGGTCATGACCGTCGCCTCGGTCGGACCGTAGGCGTTGAAGAACTGCCGGATGCCGTGCGCGACCGGAAGCACCCAGCGCCGCACCAGTTCCGGCGGGCAGGCCTCGCCGCCGGTGATCAAGACGCGCAGTTCGTCGAGACCGGCCGGGTCCATGGACGCCAGCGCCGCGGGCGTCACGAACGCGTGCGTCACCCGCTCGCGGCGCAACAGCTCCGCGAGACCGGCGCCGCCATAGACCTCCGGCGCGGCGACCACCATCGTCGCGGCGCCGCCCACCGCGAGCAGCAGCTCGAGCACCGAGGCGTCGAAGGACGGGGACGCGAAGTGCAGCGTGCGCGAACTGGGCGTCACGCGATAGCGTTCGCGCTGCTCGTCGCAGAAGCCGGAGAGACCGGCGTGCGTGACGACGACGCCCTTGGGTGTGCCGGTCGAGCCCGAGGTGTAGATGACGTAGGCCGGATGCTGGGGCCGCAGCGGCCGCACCCGGTCGGCGTCGGCGATCGGCTTTGCCGAGTACACCGCGAGCCCGCTGACGAATTCGATGTCGTCGAGCAGCAGCCATTCGACGAGACCAGGCAGTGCCCGCTGGGCGTCGGAGACCGTCAGACCGAGCACCGCGCCCGAATCCTTGACCATGTGGCCGATGCGTTCGGCCGGGTAGTTGGTGTCCACCGGCACGAACGCGGCGCCGGTCTTGGCCACCGCCCAGACCGCGAGCACCGACTCCACCGAACGCGGAATGCCAACGGCCACCACGTCGTCCGGGCCGATGCCGCGGTCGATGAGCAGCCTGGCCAGCAGCGTCGAGCGCAGATCCAGGTCGGCGTAACGGAGTTGGGCGTATCGCTCTGCGGCGTCGGCGACCACCACGGCGATGCCGTCCGGGTTGGTCTGCACCGCGGTGCGCAGCAGCTGCGGCAGCGTGATGTCGCGCGACACCGGAATGCGGTTGGGGCGCATCCGATCCCGCTCGACGGGCTCGAGCAGGTCGATCGCGCCGACGCGCTGGTGCGGGTCGGCGGCGACCGCGCTGGCCACCATGGCGAGGCGGCGCGCGAACGAGCGCACGGTCGCCTCGTCGAAGATGTCGATGGCGTAGGTGAAGACGGCGGCGAGCTCGGCGGGCGAACCGTCCTCGCGGTGGCGCGGTTCGACGTTCAGCAGCAGGTCGAACTTCGCCGCGATCGACTCCGAGTCCAGCACACCGACGGTCAAACCGGGCAGCTCGAGGGTCGGCCGCTCCAGGTTCTGGAACGCCAGAACCGCTTGGAACAGTGGGCTGTTCGTGCCGGCGCGGCCGGGCGCGACGGTCTCGACGACGCGCTCGAACGGGATGTCGGCGTTGGCGAACGCCGTCAGATCCGTCTCCCGCGCCGCCTGAACCAGTTCGGCGAAGGTGGCGTCGGGATCGACGGTGGTGCGCAGCGTCAGGGTGTTGACGAACATGCCGACCAGGTCGTCGAGCGCGCGGTCGCCGCGACCGGCGATCGGGGTACCGATGGCGACGTCCGAGTCGCCGGTGAGGCGCGCGAGCAGCACGGCGAGCACGGCGTGCAGCACCATGAAAAGCGAGGAGTTCTGCTCCCGCGCGAGGCGCGCGAGCTCGCCGTGCACCTCCGCGGGCAGCCGGAAGCCGACCGAGGCGCCGCGCATCGACGGCACCGGCGGGTGCGGACGGTCCTGCGGTAGCGACGCGGCGCCGGTGAGACCGGCGAGCTGTTCCGACCAGTACGCCAATTGCCGTGCGGCGACGGAGTTCTCGTCCTCCACGACGCCGACGACTTCGCGCTGCCACAGCGCGTAGTCGGCGTACTGCACGGTCAGCGGCGCCCAGCCCGGCGCCTCGCCCTCGGTACGGGCGACGTAGGCGGTCATCAGGTCGCGGGCGAGCGGCGCGAGCGAGGCGCCGTCGGCGGCGATGTGGTGCGTGACGAGGACGAGCAGGTGCTTGTCCGGAACGCCGCCGTTGAGCAGCGCGATCCGCACCGGCGGCCGCTCGGTGACGTCGAAGCCGCTGGACATGAGCTCGACGACGCGGCCCATGATGTCGGTCGGCTGCTCCACCGCGAGTCCGCCGGGCAGCGTGTCGGCCACGGTCGAGATCTCCTGGTGCGGCAGATCGCCCGCCGCGGCCGCCGGGTAGCGGGTGCGCAGCGCCTCGTGCCGCTCCAGCACGTCGAGCACGGCCTGTTGCAGCGCGGCCACGTCGAGCCTGCCCGCGAGCGTGATGGCGAACGGGATGTTGTAGGCGGCCGAACCCGGGTCGATCTGGTTGATCACCCACATGCGCTGCTGGGCGAGCGAGAGCGGCACCAGGTCCGGGCGGACGGCGGGCACCAGCGGCGGCCGGGCGTCGCCTGGCTCGCCGGGTACGACGCGTGCGGCGAGCGCCGCCACTGTCGGCGCCTCGAACAGTTCGCGCACCTCGATGTTGGCGTCCAGCGCCGCGTTCAGCCTGGCCACCACCCTGGTGGCGAGCAGCGAATTGCCGCCGAGCGCGAAGAAGTCGTCGTCAAGGCCGATCTCGTTCGCGCCGAGCAGCGCGGCGAACACCTCGGCGACGGTCTGCTCGATGGGGGTGCTCGGCGCGCGGAACTCCGAACCGCCGCCGAACACGGGCGCGGGCAGCGCCTTGCGGTCCAGCTTGCCGGAGGGGTTCAGCGGGAAGGCGTCCAGCACGACCAGCGCCGCGGGCACCATGTACCCGGGCAGCACGCCAGCGAGCTCCTTGCGCACGGCCTCGGCTTCGAGCGCCGAATCCGGCTCGGCCACAACGTAACCCACCAGCTGATCACCGGCGTGCGGGTCGGTGCGCAGCACGACGACCGACTGCGCGACGCCCGGCTGCGCGAGCAGCGCCGCCTCGATCTCGCCCAGCTCGATGCGCAGACCGCGCAACTTCACCTGGAAGTCGGTGCGGCCCAGGTACTCCAGCTCACCGTTCAGGGTCCAGGTCACCAAGTCGCCGGTGCGGTACATGCGCGAGGCGGGCGGGCCGTACGGATTCGCCACGAAGCGGTCGGCGGTCAGGTCGCTTCGGTTCAGGTAGCCGAGCGCCAGCTGATCACCCGCCAGATACAGCTCACCCGCGACACCGGGAGCGACCGGGTGCAGACGCGAATCCAGCACGTACAGCTGGGTGTTCCACACCGGACGGCCGATCGGCACCGAGATCTCGTCGGCGTCGATCACCTCGTGGTAGGTGACGTCGACCGCGGCCTCGGTCGGGCCGTACAGGTTGTGCAGGCGCGCACCGGTCAGCTCACGCAGACGCTGCGCGGTCGGCGCGGGCAGCGCCTCGCCGGAGGCGAACACCTGGCGCAGCGGCGGCACCGGCGCACCGTCGGCCAGCGTCGCGACGAACACCGAAAGCATCGAAGGCACGAAATGCGCTGTGGTGACGTGCTGTTCGAGCATCACACCGGCCAGGTACAGCGGATCGCGATGGCCGTCCGGCCTCGCGACCACCAGTCGCGCACCGACCTGCAAGGGCCAGAAGAACTCCCACACCGACACGTCGAACGTCGCGGGAGTCTTCTGCAACACCACGTCGTCCGCGCCGAGCGGGTACTCGTGCTGCATCCACAGCAGGCGGTTGACGATCGCGGCGTGCGTGACGGCCACGCCCTTCGGGCGGCCGGTGGAACCCGAGGTGAAGATGACGTACGCGGTGTCGCCGGGCCGAATCGGGCGCGCCCGTTCGAAATCCGAGATCGGCGCGGATTCGTAGCGGCCGAGATCGACCGCGTCCACCGCGAGCACGGGCGCGGCAGAGGTGTCGAAACCATCCCGCTGGGTGGTGAGGACCAGGGCCGGACGGGCCGTCTCCAGGACGTAGTCCACGCGGTCGGCGGGCTGGTCCGGGTCGAGCGGGACATAGCCCGCGCCCGCCTCCAGCACCGCGTACATCGCGACGACAAGCTCGGTCGAGCGCCGGATCGCCAGCGCCACAAGCGAACCGGGGCCGACACCCGCGGCGAGCAGCAGCCGGGCCATGCGATGCACGCGCGCGCCGAACTCCGCGTAGGTCAGGCGCTCGTCCTCGAAGACCAGCGCGGTCGCGTACGACCTCGCGGCGCGCTGGCGCTCGAACAGCGAGACCAGGGTGGCGGCGGGCACCGGACGCGCGGTGTCGTTCCAGCCGGTGAGCACCGCGGCGCGCTCCTGCGGAGCGAGCAGGTCGATGTCGCCGATCACGGCGGTGGGATCGCCCGCGATCGCGGCCAGGATCAGGGTGAAGCGGTCGGCGAACCCGCGCACCGTCGCCGGATCGAAAAGATCTGTGGCGTAAGTGATCTCGGCCGAGATACCGGCGGGCGCGCCGTTCGGATCCAGCCGCTCGGCCATCGCGAGTTGCAGGTCGAACTTGGCAAGCGGCACCGTCATGTCCACGCCGGACACGGTCAGGCCGGGCAATTCCAGTTCGGTGCGCGCCAGATTCTGGAACGTCAGCATCACCTGGAACAGCGGGTGCCGAGCCGCCGAGCGCACGGGGTCGAGCAGCTCGACGAGCCGCTCGAACGGCAGGTCGGCGTGCCCGAACGCGGCGAGATCGCCCTGCCGGACGGCGGCGAGCAGCTGGTCGACCGTCGCGGCAGGGTCGACATCGCTGCGCAGCACGAGCGTGTTGACGAACATGCCGATCACATCGTCGAGCGCGGCGTCGCCGCGGCCCGCGACCGGCGTGCCGATCGCGATGTCCCTGGTGCCCGACAGCCGGGCCAGCAGCACCGCCAGCGCGCTGTGCACCACCATGAACAGCGTCGCGTGGTGGCGCTGGGCCACCCCGCCGAGCGCGGCGTGCAGGTCGGCATCGATCTCGAAGCGCAGCACGTCGCCGCGGTAGGAGGCGACCGACGGACGCGGACGGTCCGCGGGCAGCTCCAATTGCTCTGGCAGCCCTGCCAATTCGGCGCGCCAGAACGCGACCTGCTCGGCGAGCACCGATTCCGGGTCGTCTTCCGCGCCGAGTACCTCGCGCTGCCACAGCGTGAAGTCGGCGTACTGCACCGCGAGCGGCGCGAGCTGCGGCGCGCGCCCCGCGACACGGTCCGCGTAGGCGGTCATCAGGTCACGCGTCAGTGGGCCCATCGAGAAACCGTCACCCGCGATGTGGTGCACCACGCAGACCAGCACGTGCTCGGTCGCGCTCAACGCGAGCAGGCGCAGCCGGATCGGCGCCGCCGCCGTCACGTCGAAGCCCTCGGTCACGGCCGCCGCGACCAGGTCGAACACCTCGGCCTCGGTGGCGGGTTCGGCGACCAGCTCGGGCAGCGCGCGCGGGTCGTCGGCGGGCAGCACGAGCTGGTATCCGGCGCCGTCGAGTTCGGGGTAGACGGTGCGCAGCACCTCGTGCCGCTCCACCAGGTCACGGACCGCCGCGCCGAGCGCGGTCACGTCGAGCGCGCCCGAAAGCCGCACGGCCACCGGGATGTTGTTGACCCCGCTCGCCGGATCGAAGCGATTCAGGAACCACATGCGCTGCTGGGCGTACGACAGCGGGATCCGCTCCGGACGCGGCTGCGGCTCCAGCGCCCGGCCGAGCGCCGACCCGGCGTGCTGCTCGAGCAGCGCGGCAAGCCCGGCCACGGTGGAGGCATCGAAGAGCAGCTGCATCGGCACCCGCGTACCGAGGGCCGTGCCGATCCGCGCGATGGCCTGGACGGCGAGCAGCGAGTTGCCGCCCAGCTCGAAGAAGTCGTCGTCCGCGCCGACGCGAGCCTCCGGGTCGTCCGTCAGCAGCAGGGCCGCGAACACCTCGGCGACGATCTCCTCGGTCCTCGTCGCGGGCGCGCGATACTCCTTGACCGCGAACACGGGCTCCGGCAGCGCGTTTCGATCCAGCTTGCCGACCGGCGTCAGCGGGATCTCGTCGAGCACCATGATCACCGCGGGCACCATGTAGCCGGGCAGCGAGCGGCCGACGAATTCCGTCAGTGCGTCGGTGTCCACGGTCGCGCCTGGCCGCGCGAGCACGTACGACACCAGCGCGGTCGTGCCCGAGGGCAGCGGCCTGCCGAGCGTCGCGGCGAAGTCGACATCCGGGTGGGCGGTCAGCGCGTTGTCGATCTCGCCGAGCTCGATACGCAGGCCGCGGATCTTCACCTGGAAGTCCGAACGGCCCAGGTACTCGATGGTGCCGTCGATCTCGCTGCGGCGCACCAGGTCACCGGTGCGGTACAGGCGGGAACCGGCCGGATCGGACTCGCCGCCGAACGGGCTCGCCACGAAGCGTTCCGCGGTGAGGCCGGGACGGTTCAGGTAGCCCTGCGCCAGCGCGGGACCGGACAGGTACAGCTCACCGACGACACCGGCGGGCACCAAACGCATTCCGCTGTCCAGCACGAACGCGCCCATCCCCGAGATGGCCGAGCCGATGGTGATCGGCTGGTCGGGGTGCATCGGCGCGCTGCTGGTGGCGACGATGGTGGCTTCTGTCGGGCCGTAGGCGTTGTAGACCTCGCGCGTTCCGTCGGCCCAGCGGGCGATCAGTTCCGGGCCGACCTTCTCGCCGCCGACGATCACGACGCGCAGGTCGTCGAGCCCGGTGGGGTCCACCGATTGCAGCGCACCGGGCGTCATCAGCATGTGCGTGACGCCTTCGCGGCGCAGCAGATCCGTGAGCTCGTCGCCACCGAACACCTTCGGCGGCGCGATCACCAGGGTCGCGCCCGCCGAGAAGGTCAGCAGCATCTCGAACACCGACGCGTCGAAGTTCGGCGAGGCGACGTGCAGCATCCGGGCGTCGCCGTCGAACCCGAAGTGGTCGCGTTCGGTCAACAGACCGGCGAGGCCGGAGTGGGTGACGACCACGCCCTTCGGCTTACCGGTCGATCCCGAGGTGTAGATGATGTAGGCCGGGTGGCGCTCGTCCAGTGCGCGAACCCGGTCGGCATAGGTGATGGGCCGCTCTTCCCTGTTCAGGATGCGCTCGGCCACCACGGGGTCGTCCAGCTCGATCCAGTAGACGCCGGTGCCGAGCGCCCGCCGATGCGCCGAGGTGGTCAGGCCGAGCGCGGCCCCTGAGTCGGAGACGATGTGCGCGATGCGATCCGGCGGGAAGCTCGGATCCACCGGGACGTAGGCCGCGCCGGTCTTGGCGATGGCCCATACCGAGAGCACCGACGCGACGGACCGCGCGATACCGATGGCCACCACGTCGCCGGGGCCGATGCCCCGCTCGATCAGTTCTCTGGCCAGCCGCGAGGAGTCCTCGTCCAGCTGGCGGTAGGTCAACTCGACAGCGGTCTCGGGGTTGTTGGCGGGGTCGAAACGCACCGCCACCTCATCGGCCGCGGACTCCACCGCGGCAGTGAGCAACTGCCCGAACAGTGGACTACCTGGCCTGCGGCGACGACTACCACGCGTAGAGCGACGGGCAGTTTCCATTCGAGCGTATTCACCTCTCGCGTCGAGCTATCACCGCACGACCGAAAGCAGATCAGTCCCCGCCCATCCTGAACTGCCGTGGGTCGGCGCGGTCCGAGCAATCACATCAGTGTAGGCGGGCAGCCGCAACAGGCCGACCGGTCTGATCTACTCGGTTATGACACCAATCGCTGACGCTCGCGCCGCGTTACATTCCTGGTCGAGGCTACCTTCACCCACTTGTGGCGGCTCACAGCCACCCGCGACGGGTAGCTTGTACACCGGCCTGGAATCGGGTGCTCGCGCCGAGGCGCTCGAGCAGACGGGCGGTGCGGCGGACGACCGTGCGGCGGGACATACCGAGCCTGCGGGCGATCGTGTCGTCGGTGGCGCCGAGGCCCATGAGGGTGAGGATCGCTTTGTCGCGGTCGTCGAGTTCGTCGGCGCTCGGGTTCACCGAGATCGGCGCGGCCAGCGACCACAGCACGTCGAAGGTGCGAACCAGCAGGCGCAGCGCGGGAGATCCGGTGAAGCGCAGACCCATCGGGTCGGGACGTCGTTCGTCGGCGTGCAGCACCAGGTTCGCTCGCTCGTCGTCGACGATGATCAGTTTGAACGGCGGTTCGGGCAGCGTGCGCGCTTGGGCGCCGCTTGCGTTGGTGGACAGCGCGTGCCGTAGTCGTTCCGCGTCCTGGTAGATCGTGTCCTGGTAGAGGGTCTGGTAGCGGATGCCCTCGCCGATCCTGGCCCGCTTCAACAGGTATTGCTGGTTCTCGCGCTCGATGTCGCTGAGGTAGGGGCCGCGTTCGATGATCTTGACCGAAGTGCGCGCCGAGGTCTGCATCTCCTCGAAATCGGCCAGCATCTCCAGGCGTTCGAAGACCGGGACCACGGATCCATTGCCGCGCGGCGAACGTCGCACCGAGCGGAACGTCTCGCTGAGACGGGCTGCCGCGGCGTGCATCTGGTTGATCTCGTGCTGGCGACGCCGAGCCTCGGCCTCGGACAACGATTCCGGGGCGTGCGCGTCCCAGACCGGTTCGCCGTCGGCGTTCTCGAGCCGGACTGCGGCCTGCATCGCGCAGAGGACTTCGAGGGTGGCGGCGGCCTCTTCCGGCGGCACGTCGAGATAGCGCGCGATATCGGCGAGGCCGGATCGGGGGTGGTGCACCAGCACGGCGTAGGTGCGCCCGTGCGGTGATCCCGGCTCGAAGATATCGCCCAGATCGGTCACAAGGCGAGCCTAACTTGCGCTGCCGGACGACAGTTCGTCCTCAGTCCGCGCATAGCCGCAGCGGAGGCGGGGGTTCGCCTAACCGGCGCTGCCGGACGACAATCCGTCGTCAGTCCGCGCACGGCCGGAGCGAAGGCGGGCGCTGCCGGACGACAGCCCGTCGTCAGCCCGCGCACGGCCGCAGCGATGGCGAGCGTACGCCTGACCGACGCGGCCGACAGCGGGATCAACCCGCGGTTGGTCGCAGCGGAGGCGGAGCTACGCCTGAGTCGCACTGGCGGACAGTGGAAGTCAGTGGGCGGACGGGCCCCAGTGCATCGGGACGCCCTTGGAAGCGAGGTACGGCAGCGGGTCGATCTTGGCGCCGCTCTGGTCCCAGATCTCCAGGTGCAGGTGCGGGCCGGTGGACTGGCCGCGGTTGCCGACGGAGGCGATCACGTCACCCGCGCGGACCCGCTGGCCCTCGGTCACGTACATGTCGTTGACGTGGCCGTAGACGGCGGTGGTGCCGTCGTCCTGCAGCACCCGCACCCACAGGCCGAAGCCGGAGGCCGGGCCCGCCTCGATGACGGTGCCGTTGCTGACCGAGTGGATCGGCGCGCCGAGCTGGTCGGCGAAGTCGATGCCGTAGTGGAACTGGCCCCAGCGGGTGCCGTAGCCGGAGCTGATCGCGCCGGCGACCGGGCGGACGGCGGGCGCGGGGGCGACCTGCTGCTGCACGCCCTTGAGGATGTCCTCGACCTGCGCGAGCGGGCCCGCGATCTCGGGCGGAAGGTTGTTGAAGCCGAACGGGGCGGCGATGGGGGCGGCCACCTGGGTCGCCTGCGGCGCGGGGGCATCGACCTCGGCGACCGGCGCCGCGACCTGCTTGGCCGCCGCGACGTTCTGAATCTCGGCGGTGCCCGTGAAGGTGATCTCGTCGGCGGCCTGGTCGGCGTCGCGCGAAGGCGCCAGCGGCGAGGCGTTGGCGATGGCCGGAGCGATCTGGGCGACACCGCCGATCAGGGCACCGGCGGCGACGGCCGCGCCCGCGGCCGCGCGGACCCGCTCGACCTGCGACGACTCGGCGCGGTGCCGCGTCGGCCGACCCGTCACGCCGTCGCCAATGAGGCTTTCGACGGTAATGGAACTGGGGCCTACCCGGTGCTGCGACAATGCTTCGTCCTAGCGTCCGACGACATTTCCGAACGAAGGCCGCCGCGTTGCGAACGAGATCCCGGTGAAGTCGTGAGGCCGCGATTTCCGAGGCTCAGGTTTCCCGGTGACCGACGTTTGTAACGTTTCGGCATCCGTTGTGACGGGAACTCTACCCTGTCGTGACCATTCCGCAACCTTCGATTGCGAAGTCGCAGGTGAGGGCTGGATCACAGGTCTCGATGGGCGAGACTTGGACCGTGATCATCGACGAATTGCGCGTCCCGATCGTGCTCGCTCCGATGGCGGGCGGGCCATCGACTCCGGAGCTGACGGCGGCGGTCGCGGAAGCAGGCGGACTCGGGGTGCTTGCCGCCGGTTATCTCAGCGCGGCAGACACCGCCGCCCGGATCGCCGCGACTCGAACCCTCACGGATGCGCCGATCGGCGTGAACCTCTTCGCGCCCGGACCGCCCACTCCGCCCGCGGACTACGCCGACTATCTCGCCGAACTCGGCGCCCAATACGAACTCGGCGCGGCGAAGCACGACACCGACGACTGGGACGCCAAGCTGGATCTGCTCGTCGAGTCGCCGGTCGCGGTCGTCACCTGCACCTTCGGGTGCCCCGCCGCCGCCGAGGTGAACCGGCTGCACGCGGTGGGCTCGGAGGTCTGGGTGACCGTCACCTCCGTCGCCGAGGCCGAGATCGCGGTGGCCGCGGGCGCCGACGTGCTGATCGCCCAGGGCGCCGAGGCGGGCGGGCACCGCGCCACCTTCGCCGACCGGGTGGCCGACGACGCCGCCGATCCGCTCGGCCTGCTGGCCCTGCTGCAACTGCTCACCGCCGCGGTGGACCTGCCGATCGTCGCCGCGGGCGGCATCGCGACCGGCTCGGGCATCGCCGCCGCGCTCGCCGCTGGCGCGTCCGCCGCACAGCTCGGCACCGTCTTCCTGCGCTGCCCCGAGGCCGGCACCAACCCGGTGCATCGCGCCGCGCTGCCGAGCACCGCGTCGACCATGCTGACGCGCGCGTTCACCGGACGGCGCGCCCGCGGCCTGCGCAACGAGTTCATGGACGAACACAGCGCGACGGCGCCCGCCGCCTACCCGGAAATCCACTACGCGACAGGGCCGTTGCGGGCCGCGGCGCGGGCTGCGGGCAACCCCGAGGAAGTGAACCTGTGGGCTGGCCAAACCCAAGCGCTGACGCCGGAGCTACCGGCCCGCGAACTGGTCGCCCAGCTGGCCGCGGCGACGAAAACCGCACTGAACTCGGCACTTTCGCGGCGAATCCAGGATTGTTGACAACCACTTTCGATTAGACTTCAGGGGCATCGCACCGCCATCCACCCCTTCCCAAGGAGGAGAGCGCCATGTCTCTCGATGTTCCCGCCGCACTGCTCGAACGCGCCGAGCGTGGCGAAATCGACGACGCCGAATTCGTCGAATGTGTCCGGAACTCGCTGCCCTACGCCTGGGAGGTCGTGAGCCGGGTGGCCGGTGAATTGAAGTCGGGCACGGCCGAATTCGCCGACAACGTGGTCCCGCCGCCGGACGAGGTGGCCCGTGGCCAGCTGCTGCGCGCCCTGGCCTCGGACGCCATCCGCGGCGGCCTGGAGCGGCACTTCGGCGTGAAGCTCGCCTTCCAGAACTGCCACCGGGTGGCGGCCTTCCCGATCGCGGCGGTCGGCGGCGAGACCTACCGCACCTTCATCGGCCCACGGGCTCAGCTACTCAACCAGAGCCCGGAGCTGCGCAACTGCTGATGGGCTCCGCCGGATGCACTGGCGCACGGCCGCAGCGGTCGTACGTATAGTCGTTCGGCACGCACGGGGGCTGTCGGCGGTTGGGGCCGACAGCGCCCGTAGGGCAAGCAGATTCGCCCCCGTTCGGTCGGTGCAGGAGGACGACCGAACGGGGGCGTTTCGCGCGTTCAGACGCCGACGCGGGCCTCGTCGTAGTCGGACGGGTCGAAAGTCCTTGTCTTCCAGCGATAGAGGACCGTGGCGCCCGGCCAGTTGTTGGTGATGCGCCCCGCCGCGTTGCGGTACCAGCTGGAGCAGAAGTTCCACGGGGTGTCCTTCAGCCGCCGTTGCAGCCAGTCGTCCCACTGCTGTTCGACGTTCACGCGGGCGGCGAGGAAGCGGCCAGGGTGCTCGGCCAGGTACTCCACCACCTGCCGGATGTAGCGGGCCTGCGATTCCAGCATGTAGATGATCGAGCCCGAGCCGACATTGGTGTTCGGTCCGTACATCATGAACAGATTCGGGAAGTTCGGAACCGAAAGGCCCAGGTAGGCACGGGCTCCCGCGTCACCCCAGACATCGGCGAGCTTGCGGCCGCCGAGGCCGTAGATGTTCATCGGAGCGAGGAACTCGGTGCCCTTGAATCCGGTGCCGTAGACGATCACGTCGACCGGGTGCTCGACACCGTCCACGGTGCGGATGCCGGTCGGCGTGACCGCCTCGATCGCCGTCGTCTCCACCGTGACGTTGGGCTGGGCCAGCGCCGGAAAGTACTCGTTGGAGAACAGGCCGCGCTTGCAGCCCGCCGCGTAATCGGGGGTCAGCTTCGCGCGCAATTCCGGGTCGGGGACCTGCTTTTCGCGGTGCCGGTCGGCCAGCGCGATCACCGGGGACTTGATGGCCGGGATGTCGGTCAGCGCGAGCGCGAGCACCTCGAAGAACGACCAGATCGCGAACCGCTCGGCCCACCGACTCGGCGGAAAGTACTTGAACAGTGCGTGGTGCAGCGCGCTGTACTCGACATCCGGCTTGGGCAACACCCAGGCCGCCGAACGCTGAAAGAGGGTGAGGTGCTCGACCTTCGGCTGGATGCGCGGAATGTATTGGATCGCACTGGCTCCGGTGCCGATGCAGGCCACCCGCTTGCCGGTCAGGTCGACGTCGTGGTTCCACTCGGCGGAGTGGAAGGCCACGCCGGTGAAGGTGTCGATGCCGGGCAGGTTCGGCAGCGCGGGCCTGGACAGCTGGCCGACCGCGGGGATGAGGATGTCGGCGTCGAGCTGCGCGCCGTCGGCCGTGCTGACCCGCCAGCGGCCGGTGCTCTCGTCGAATTCGGCGTCGGTGACCTCCGTGCCGAAGCGGATGTAGCGGGCAAGGTCGTGCTTGCGCGCGACGCCACGCATGTAGTCGTGGATGTCGCGCTGCTCGGAAAAGCGCCGCGGCCAATCGGATTTCGGCTCGGCGGACCACGAGTACAGCGGTGAGGGCACATCGCAGGCGGCGCCCGGATAGGTGTTCTCCCGCCAGACCCCACCGAGATCGGCGGCCCGTTCCAGGATGGTGAAATTCTCCAGCCCGGCGCGCCGCAGCTCGAGCGCCATGCCGAGCCCCGCGAACCCGGCCCCGATGATGATGATGGACGGCGTTGACATGGTTCGAGCGTAAAGCGGGCGACGTCCGTCACCGAGGCATCAGCGGTCACCTAATCGACATTTTCGGCCACATTGTCCATGGCTCAGCCGAGTTTCCTGTTCTATTATCTGCGTATGAATGCAGATAGCGAGCAACCGCGGTTGCCGCTCGCCGAGGATCAGGTCGGGCTGGTCGTCGAGGTGTTCAGGATGCTGGCCGAGCCGACCCGCGTGCAGCTGCTGTGGGCGCTGGTCGATCGCGAGCTGTCGGTGAACGACCTGGCCGGCGCGGTCGGCAAGCCCGCGCCGTCGGTCTCGCAGCACCTTGCGAAGCTGCGGATGGCCCGGCTGGTGCGGCCGAGGCGGGCGGGCACCACGATTTTCTACAGCTTGGAGAACGAGCACGTCCGCCAGCTGGTGGTGGACGCGGTGTACAACGCCGAGCACGCCGGACCCGGCGTCCCGCCGCACCACCGCGGCGACGGCGCGGTGGTCGAACTGCCGAATCGGAATCGAGCGACGCGGTGAGTCATACGAAACGGCATGCGGGACAGGGGTTGTCGTCGCCGACCGATGCGGGGCGCGAGGCAGAGCACGGCCGTGTCCACCGAGTCGGCCACGACCGCGCGCACGACGACCACTTGCGCGGCAACGATCACAGCCACCAACTCGGCGATGAGCACGAACACGGCGACGACCATGAGCACGGCCGCGTCTCTGCGGACGAGCAGAGCCGGGGCAAGGGCGAGGGCCACGGGCACGGACACGGGCACGGGCACAGCCACGACCACGATCACCCCGGCGGTCTGCGCGGCGCGCTCCGCGAGATCTTCGTCCCGCACAGCCACGACGCCGCCGACAGCATCGATGACGCGCTCGAGGCCAGCGCGATCGGCATCCGCGCCGTCAAGCTCAGCCTCGCCGTCCTCGGCATCACCGCCGTCCTTCAGGCGCTCGTCGTCGCGGCCTCCGGGTCGGTGGCGCTGGCCGCCGACACCATCCACAACTTCTCCGACGCGCTCACCGCGGTGCCGCTGTGGATCGCGTTCGCGCTCGGCAGGCGGCCGGCCACCCGCCGATACACCTACGGCTTCGGTCGGGCCGAGGACCTCGCCGGGCTGTTCGTCGTCGCGATGATCGCGCTCTCGGCGCTGGTCGCCGGGTACGAGGCGGTGCGCAGGATCATCCATCCGGTGGCGATCGACCACCTCGGCTGGGTCGCGCTGGCCGGGCTCATCGGGTTCCTCGGCAACGAGACGGTGGCGCTCTACCGCATTCGGGTCGGGCGGCGAATCGGGTCGGCGGCTCTTGTCGCGGACGGATTGCACGCGCGCACAGACGGTTTCACCTCGCTCGCGGTGCTGCTCGGCGCGGGCGGTGTGACACTTGGCTTCCCGCTCGCCGATCCGATCGTCGGGCTGCTGATCACGCTGGCCATCCTCGCCGTGCTGCGCACCGCGGCGCGCGATGTCTTCCACCGGCTGATGGACGGGGTCGAACCCGGGCTGGTGGCGAGCGCGGAGCGGGCGCTCGCGGCCGAGCCAGGCGTCGAGGGCGTGCGCAGCGTCCGCATGCGCTGGATCGGGCACCGGCTGCACGCGGACGTCGAGCTGGACGTCGCGCCGACCATCACGCTGGCCGACGCGCACCGCCTCGCGCACGAGGCCGAGCACACCCTCACGCACGCTGTGCCGAAGCTCGACACCGCACTTGTCCACGCTTATCCGGCCCACATTCGTTGACAGATCACGTTTTTCGATTGCCGCGCTGACCTGGGAAAACTGAGGGCATATGCCCCTCCTTTTGATTTCCGTCACGGCCGCTCGCGGTGTGACCGCCGTTCGGTAGCATCGCCGATGTGACGTGGCTCATGTCGGCCACGCGGATAAGGAGTACCCGATGTTGAGCACCATGCAGGACGAGCCGCTCTCGCTCGCGACGCTGTTGAAGTACGCCGCTACCTTCCAAGGCGACAGCACCGTGTCCACCTGGACCGGCACCGGCGTGCGCACCATGACCTACCGCGAGATGGGCACCGAGGCGGCTCGGCTGGCGAATGCGCTGCGCGGGTTCGGCATCGGTGTCGGTGATCGGGTCGGCACCTTCATGTGGAACAACAACGAGCACATGGTCGCCTACATCGCGGTGCCCGCGATGGGTGCGGTGCTGCACGCGCTCAACATCCGGCTGTTCCCCGAGCAGTTGGTCTACGTGGCCAATCACGCCGAGGATCAGGTCGTCATCGTGGACGGCACGCTCGTGCCGATGTTCGCCCAGTACCTGCCGAATTTGAAGACGGTGCGCCATGTCATCGTCGCCAATGGTGACGCGTCGGCGTTGCAGGCTCCCGAGGGTGTGCAGGTGCACTCCTACTCCGAGTTGCTTGCCGCTCAGCCCGACACCTTCGACTTCCCGGTGATCGACGAGAAGTCCGCTGCCGCAATGTGTTACACCTCGGGTACCACCGGCGACCCGAAGGGTGTGGTGTACTCGCACCGCTCCAACTGGCTGCACGCCATGCAGGTCTGCTCGCCGATGGGCATGGGCTTCAGCGGCGCCGACAACGTGCTCGCGATCGTTCCGCTGTTCCACGCCAACGCCTGGGGCCTGCCGTACGCGGCGCTGATGTCGGGCGCGAATGTGCTGATGCCCGACCGGTTCCTGCAGCCGGGTCCGCTGCTGGAGATGATGGCCGATCAGAAGCCGACCTTCGCCGCGGCCGTGCCGACCATCTGGGGCGGCGTGCTGGCGGGTCTGGCCGCCAAGCCGCAGGACATCTCGCACCTGCGCACCGCGGTGGTCGGTGGTTCGGCGGTGCCGCCGTCGATGATGCGTGCCTTCCAGGAGCAGCACGGCGTGCGCATCCTGCACGCGTGGGGCATGACCGAGACCTCGCCGCTGGGCAGCGTCGCGCACCCGCCCGCCGGGGTCACCGGCGAGCAGGAGTGGGAATACCGTTACACCCAGGGCCGTTTCCCGGCCAGCGTGCAGGCGCGGCTGGTCGGCGACGACGGCAGCGTGGTGCCCAACGACGGAGAATCGCTCGGCGAGTTGGAGGTTCGCGGTCCGTGGATCACCGGCTCCTACTACTCCCCCGAGGGCGGAGTCATCGACCCGGACAAGTTCGACGACGGCTGGCTGCGCACCGGCGACGTCGGCAAGATCAGCCCGAACGGCTACCTCACGCTGGTGGACCGCTCCAAGGACGTGATCAAGTCCGGCGGCGAGTGGATCTCCTCGGTGGACCTGGAGAACGCCGTCATGGGTCACCCGTCCGTCGCCGAGGCCGCCGTCATCGGCGTGCCGGACGAGAAGTGGGACGAGCGGCCGCTGGTGGCGATCGTGCTGAAGGAAGGCACCGAGGCCAAGGCCGAGAAACTGCGCGACTTCCTCGCCGACAAGTTCGCCAAATGGCAGCTGCCCGAACGGTGGACGTTCATCGCGGAGGTGCCCAAGACCAGCGTCGGCAAGTTCGACAAGAAGCGCCTGCGCGCCCAGTACGCGGATGGTGATCTGACCGTCACCACGCTGTCCTGAGGTAGCCCGAAGCCCGGTCCCGTTGTGCGCCAGCGGGATCGGGCTTCGCGCTGTCAGCGACATGTTCCGCCCGCCGATCGGATTCCGGCTTCGCCGCGCGCCACCGCAACCAGGCCTCGCGCGGTCAGTGCCCCGGACTCGCTGCGCGCAACCGGGCTCGAGCCTTGCGCTGGTGCCGCGTCGAGAATGGTCGGCACGTAACCGACCGAAGGCACCCTTCATCCCGCCAGACCGACTGAAGGCGACCTTCACTCACCTGAACTGTCCCTATGAACCGGCCGAGGGCGGTCTCGACCGTGGTGGGCGGGGGCTGTGTGGGTCGCTGGGAGCGGGCGAATGGTGTCAGGGTGGTGGGTCGGCTGTGGCCCGGCGGGCGCGTTTGGCTTGGGCGCGGTCGATGCGTGGGTCTTCGGTGACCTCGTAGCGTTTCAGGTAGAGGCTGACGAAGGACTGCGCGGTGGCGGTGGCCGGGATGGCGAGTAGTGCACCGACCGCGCCGAGCAACGCTCCGCCCGCGAGCACGGCGAGCAGGGCGACGGCCGGATTGACGTCCACGGTGCGCGCGGTGAGCTTCGGTTGCAGCACGTAGTCCTGGAACTGCTGGTAGACGATGGCGAACAGAATCACCCAGACCGCGTCCAGCGGCCGGATCGTGAGCGCGACCAGCACCGGAAGCACGCCGGCGAGATAGGTGCCGACGGTCGGCACGAACGAGGCGACCACGCCGAACCACACGCCCATGGCGATCGCGTTCGGCACGCCGAGCACCGCGAGGAAGACGCCGTGCGCGACCGCGGAGATCACCGCGAGCAGCGCGCGGGAGTAGAGATAGCCGCCGGTCTTCTGGATGGCGAGATCCCAGGCGCGCAGCACAGCGTCCTGCCTGGTCGGCGGCAGCAGCGAGCACAGCGATCGCCGCAGCCTCGGCCCTCCCGCAGTGAGATAGATGCTGAACAGGGCGATCAGCAGCAGTTTGGCCAGCCCGCCGACGATTGTGGCGGACAGTCCCCAGGCGTGGTTCGCGGCGCGCTCGGCGTAGCCGGTGAGGGTGTCGGTGTCCTTGGTCAGCTGTTCACGCAGCTGATCGAGGGTGAAGTCCTGGCCGAAGGTGCGGTTCACCCAGTCGACCAGATCGTCCACCAGCCGCGGCAGTTCGATCACCAGGTCGTGCACGGTCTCCACCAACAGGACTCCGAGCGCAGCGACGAACCCCGCGACGAACAGGAACACCAGCACGAACACCACCGCCGTGCCCAATCCTCGGGACATCCCGCGCGCGGCCAGGCTGTCCACCGCGGGTTCCATCGCCAGCGAGACGAAGAACGCCACGAACAGCACGACGAACAACCCGATCAAGCGGTGCGCCGCCCAGTCGAGCAGTTGGAAAGCACCTAGTAAAAGGAAGGCGAGTATCAGCGCCCTCGGCAGCCAGGCGGGCATCCGACTGCGCTCGGTCGTCCGGCTCTGCTCGGTCGACCGGCTCTGCTGAGTCCCCTCCTCCGGCTCCCCGCGCGCCGCAACCTCGGAGCCGGTGGGCTCCGATGCCTCGGGACCCGACTCGGCGTCGGGCGGGTAGGCGGCCACTTGCCCAGTGTGGTCGATTCCGCCCCGAATCCCCGGTTGCGACCCGCGCCGGATGCGCACCGCCCTCACTACCGCGCGCTGCGCCGCCAATAACACCACGGCTGGTGCCGCGTCCAGAATGGTCCGATGCGGTAACCGACCGAAGGCCACCTTCATCCCGCCAGACCGACTGGACGCGACCTTCATTCACCCAACCTGCGCGCCCCGGGCTGGCCGCACTCAGCCGCCCTACCGTTGCGCCCGGTCGCCGATCAGGAAGTCGGAGATGGCGGCGCCGACCGCGGCGGGTTGGTCGAGCATCGACAGCACGTAGGCGTCCTCGATCTCGACCAGGCGGGCGCGCGGGATCAACTCGGCCAGTCGGCGACCGTGCTCGCGCGGCATCACCTTGCCGGCCGAGGACCACAGGATCAGTGCGTCACCCGAGAAGTCGCGCAGCGATTCGGTATTCGCGATGAGCTCGGGCTTGGCGAACCCGGACTTGGTGTAGGCGAGCAGATCCCGGCGGATCCGCTTGTCGCGCAAACCGGGCTCGGTCCAGCCACGTACCAAATCGTCGGGCAAGGGAGTGCGCGCCATCCAGCCGAACAGCAGCGGCGAGGACCGCAACCACGGCACGCGTAATTGCCTCAGCGCCATCGTGATTCCGCCCGGCAGCGTGGTGGCAAGGGTGGCCATCTTGCCGGGCAGGCCGGGCGGAAAGTTGTCGAACGCCTCGCACGGCAGCACGATCAGCCTGCCGACCCGCTCGTCCAGGCCGTAGGCGGTGAGGAACAGGCCGCCGCCCCAGTCGCTGTGCACGAGGGTCACATCGCGCAGGTCGAGCGCGGCGAGGAAGTCCGCGATGAGCTGATTCAATCCGCGCAGACTCAGGTCGACCCCCGCCTTCAGCGGAATCGGATGCGCGCCGAGCGGCAGATCCGGCAGCACGTACCGGAACCCCTCGGGCAGCCGGTCGAGCACCGCGTCCCACACCGTGTGGTTCATCAGCAGCCCGTGCAGCAACACCACCGGCGGCCCGTCGCCGCGCTCCACATAGTGCAGTTGACCAGCGGGAAGATCGACGGTCGGCATCGGTTTCCTCCATTCGAGCGATCGCTCTAGAGTGTTTGCTCTAGTCTGGAACGGTGACCGAGAAGATGTCAACAGGCACCCGCGACCGCCTCGTCACGGCCATGGCGGAACTGATGCGCACCCGCGGCTACAGCGCGACCAGCGTCAAACAGATCACCGTCGCGGCGGCCGCACCGATGGGCTCGCTCTACCACCACTTCCCCGCGGGCAAGCCCCAGATCGCCGCCGCGGCCCTACGCACCTCCGGCGCCGCCTACGTCCAACTCCTCCCTCTCCTCATGGACCCCTACGACGACCTACGCGAGGCGGTCCCCGCCGCCTTCACCGCCGCCGCCGAACAAATCGTGCAAACCGACTGGATCAACATGTGCCCCGTCGGCACCGTCGCAGGCGAAATCGCCGACAGCGAACCGGAATTGCGCGCGGTCGCGGCCGAGGTCATCGGATTCTGGATCGAGCAAGGAACGGACTACTTCATCCGCCGCGGCATCGCCCCCACCCCCGCCCGCGACCTGATCCTGGCGATCCTCAGCGCCCTGGAGGGCGCTTTCGTCCTGAGCCGGACACTGCGGTCTGCGGAACCGTTGCATTCCGCCGGGCGCGCGATGGCGGCGCGGGTCGAGGAGCTGCTGGCCGCGAGACCCAACGAAGTTCGTTCGCTGTAGCGCGGCGAACCCGAGAATGCGTGCGCTCCACCCCGCGACGGCCCGCGCGTCCTCGCTCAGCCCGACCAAGCCACGGCGAGCTCCGCAAGAGGCGAGGGATCGGTGGGGGCGATATATCGGTAGCTCTGGGGCGGCTGGAACGCCGAATGTGTCCGTAACCAGTTGAGCGTCAACGGTTCTGGCAACGCGCGGGGGGCGATGATAGAAAGAGCGGTGGCATGCTCGGCACCGGCGAGGTATTCGTAGAACTCCGTTCGCGACAGCCCCAGCTTGTTGCGGTATCGGCGCCAGATGGTCGCGGGGCTGGCGGTATCTCGGTCTGCCATCTTTGCCACACCTACTACCGCCATGACTGGGGAGCTGGCATAGAGGACGAGAAGCGTACCGGGAAGTGCGGATACGCGGGTTCGTCGCAATTCGACGGTCTTGGTGCCGTCGAGGATCGCCTGGGCGAATCTGGGGCGAAGCGACAACAGCAGTGGGCGTGTGGCGGGCAGATGTTCGCCTTCGGCTACGCGTGTCGCGATCATGGCACGAACCTTATCTGCAGCCGCGCTCGAACGCACGTTCGACTTACGGATCCGGATGTCACTGGAGGGCAGCAGTTCCGGTCCGATACAGGGCAGCGAACAGCTCCGGCGTGATGGGTTGAGGCCCGTAGAACGTTTTCGGCCCGCCGTGTCGCTCCCTGAGTTGGCTGTATGTGCTCTTGGAGATCGGTCTGTCGAACAGTTCAGTGTCGGAGAACCGCAGGGCTTGTATGGTCGGTCTGCCGTCGGCGAGCTTGTCCAGATGTGGCAGGTCGAGGACACCGTAGTGTTCGAGAGCGGAATGCAGTTTTGCCGGGGTGCCGACGTCGATGGCGTCCAGGAAAGACGTGCCGATGATCTCTGCGGTGGTACGGCGCCCTTGGCTGACTCGCCACAAAACCCTCGCGGGCGCAGTCAGCTTGGCATCGGCGGCCCGATAGTAGACCTGCTCACGGCCCAGGGACAGCTCAACGGGACGAGCTGTGAGCTGGACCGGGTAGCCAAGCAGCTCGCCGCTCCATCTGGGCTGGATTGGAATGACGTAGTGCGGAAGTGCGCTGTCGATGAGTTTGGCCGGCCAGAGCGACCGCTCGACCTCGGCGGCTGCGTGCGGGGGAAGGCCAGGGCGCAGGAGTGGCCCCGGGCCCACGCCGACGAATCGTCGCGCGTCATTGGCGACCTGGCTGATGTCGTGACTGTTCCCGCATACCGGAACGACCCATGCATACTTGTGGTCACCGTGGTGATGGAACGAATCAAATGTCATCGCACGGGTGAGAACGCCGCCCACGTGTCGGTCTGAGACGTCGATGACATGTGCCCCTTGCTCCCGCGCGTCGCGGCGTAGCAACCAAAGGAGTTGGCGGGCGATCGTGTCGGACAACTGGTGTCCGACTGTCCGCAATAGCGGCACTCGCAAGACCTGCCCATCGAGATGTGCTGCGTAGCAGGCGATAGCGGGCTCATCACCCGTGCGGATCAGCCATCGCGGCACCTCCTCTCGTGCGAGCCTACGCAGCAGATCGCGCAGTTCACCGCGGGTCTCGCCGGAAGTCCTGCCCAGGAACTCCTGTAGACGGGGTTCGTCGTCCGCACCGGCTCGGACCTGGTCGTATGTACTGCCTTGGAGCCGTGCGGGTTGGTAGGCCCACCGTCGTGCGACCTTGTCCAAGTGGGTGACAAGGTGGTCCGGGTCCAGGACGTGGAAGGAAGCCAAGGCGGGCACGGTTTGTCGCAGGTGGTCGAACCGCTCGCGCAGCCTACCGTCCCACGTCAGGAGAACGCCGACACCGGAGGCCACAGCCTCCGCAATTTGCCACAGATCCCCTTCGTCCTGGGGCGAGAGTTTCTGGTCGACACCAGTCGATGCGCGGGCCAGCTGTGCGAACAGGTTCTCGGCTTCGCCGACCGCTGCGGTTCGTCGTGGGTATTGACTCGCGGCTTGCTCGATCGGGGTCCGTTGGACTCGAGGACGGTTTGCCAGTTCGCGGTCAACGGCGTTGGTGACGACCAGGCGAAGACGGCCGTCCAGGTGGTCGGCGACCAGCACCTGGGACCGCTGTGAGCCGGGCGCGTCTGCCCGCGTGTGCAGGTCCATGAGAATGTTGAGATCGAGAGCAGCCTCCAGCAGATCCGGCTCGTCTGCCAGCAGTTCGGGTTCAGCGAGGAAGGTGAACAGATCCGCGTGGCCGTGATCCAGCCACCACACCGTCATCGGGTGGCGATCCTTGCTGCGGCCGACGGCGCGACCGCGGGCGCTGAATCCCAACGCCTCCCACATCGGGTTGAGCCCGTAGTCGTCCCGACACTTGGCGCGTATGCCGAGTCGCGAGGAATGCCTGGTCCGGATCTCGGCCACCAACGCGTGGGCCACGCCCGACTTACGTGCCTCGGAGGCCACGCACAGGTGCGACAGCACGATCTGGTTGTTGCGGGGCAGCCGGAACAGGGCATAGCCCACAGGTCGACCATCGATCCTTGCGGCTACCAGGCCGCCCCGGTACGCGGCATCCCAGAACGCGCCTGCTGGCATCATCCCCAACGTCCGGCTGTACCGCTTGGCCAATCTGATGAGCTCATCGACCACCGGATCGCCCGGCTGTACTTCGCCAACCTCGAGCGCGCCCATAAAACGATCACCTTACCGGTCATCATGGCCTGGCCGAGCGGTATTCGACTCTGCGCCACATAGTCTCGCATGTGTACAACGCAGGGGTGCTATGCCTTGTCGTGACGCCATGACCGATCTGTGCAGCCATCAGGAACCGCTAGTCCGCGGACAGCGACTTCGCCCCTCACTCGGCCGCGTCACCGGCAATTGCGAACCGACCCGCAACGCCCGAACTCACAGCACGAGATCGGTCAGCTGTTCCCAGTCGATTTGGATTCGAATCGGAAGGTCGACCGCAAAGGCGGTGCCTGGCTTGAGTATCCGCGCGAGCCGGTAGTGCCCGACGCCGTGGTCGAGGCCGTATGTCTCGATGGAGATCACCTCGGTGTCGGACACGCTGACCAGCCAGTACCAGGGAATTCCGGCGGCAGCGTATTCACTCATCTTCTCGAGCCGGTCGGTTTTGACCTGACTGGGTGAGATGACCTCGACGGCGATCTTCAGGTGTCGCGCGGGCACGGGTCGAACCTCGGACGGCACGCAGTCGAACAGCGCCACATCGGGACGACGAATGGTCGCACGCGGCACTTCCCACAGCACAATGTCGAAGTCGTGGTTCGTGTCCAGACTGGCCGACGGATCTTCGCTCATGCGCTCTTTGGCAGCCGCCTCGAGCATGGCGAGGAGGCGTTGCACGGCCTTCTGATGCGCTCGGGTCGGTGATTCGCTCCGGACGGCATCCCCATTGACCACTTCCACCAAGCGGCAGAACTCTTCCGGCAGCTCGCGCCAGATGTCGACGGTGATCGGTTCGGGCTAGACATTGTCCGGCCGGGCCCAATCGAAGATCGCTGACATGAGTCGAATCCTAGGTGGTGCCAGCCGGGAAGCCGCCGGACTGGCTTCGCCACCCCGGGCACGGGCACAGGACGGCAGCGGGACCGGGGAGGGCCCTGGGCAGGGCGTGCTTTTCCGACGCGGTTCGATGACTTCGTTCAGGACATCGCGGCGCGGATCAGGTCGGCGATTGCGCGATCGATGCGGTCGCGCTCCGCGCTGAGTTCGCCGACCAGTCTGGCTGTGGCGATCGCGGTCAGGCGGCCGTCGGCGTCTCGCAATCGCTCGTCGCCGAACCTGACCTGTAGGCCACGCGACATCCACTGAGCCGATAGTGTTTGTCAGCGAGGGTGGTAGCTCGGAACGGGGGGAACTGATGGCTGGGAGCGAATCCGCCGTGGTGCGCGGGAAGCGCATCTGGGACCGATCCCGGCGGGGGCGTTATCGAGTCGCGGCTTGCTTGGCGATCCTCGGTGCGCTGCTCTGGACCATGCAATCGCTCGGCGCGTGCGTGCAGTCGCAGGAAGGCAAGTGGCAGGACCAGGATTACCTGTCTGTCGGCAACTCGATGATCACCGCCGACAACCTGCTGGCGCTGCTGTGCTTCGCGTTCCTCGGCGTCGCGGGGATGCTGGGCTACGGCGCGGTGCTTGTCTTGCGCGGCAACATGTTCGGGCGCAATCTGGTATCGGCCGGAGCGTGGCTGGTGATCTGCGGTCAGTTGTTCGCGGCAGTCCTGGCATCCATCCCCATCGACGCCTTCTATTACTCCACTCCCGCCAACCTCGTGTTCGCGACGCCATTGGTGATCTTCCCTTTGGTGACGATTCTCTGCCTCACGTAGGTAAGCAGTCACGTGGTGCCCTCGGCAGGATTCGAACCTGCGACACCCGCTTTAGGAGAGCGGTGCTCTATCCCCTGAGCTACGAGGGCTGGCCGGGTGGTTGTGTGCCGAACCGGACGGCGGGGAGTCTACCGGGTGGCGGGGGTGGGAACAGCATGGACGGGTGCGGTGGGAGAGGCGGGTCTCGCCGCTTCTCCCACCGCAGGTCGTGTCCCGCCACCGGTGCGGCCGGGGGTCTCCCCGATCCGCGCCGGTGGGGTACCTCAGGTATGAGGCCGAGCGGATCAGTCCAGGAAGTCGGCGAGGCGCGGGCCGATGATGGCCAGTGCTTCCGGGGCTGTCATGCGCCAGTGCGTGACGGGGACCTGTTCGACGTTGACCGGGCCGTGCACCGCGTGGCGCCAGCTGGCGGGGCCGCGGGTGGCGGTCGGGTCGTCCTGGGCGGCGTTGAAGTACAGCACTTCACCGCGATACGGGCGGGGCCGGTGGGCGCTGCTCAGTTCGAGGGATCGGACCGCGGCGTCGATGACTCGCTCGAGGCGTTGCGCGCCGAAGGAGGTGAAGGGTTCGCCGAGTTCGGCCAGCCTTTCGCCGAGTCCGGCCGCACCCAGGTTCGGGTCGAAGTCGAAGTCGGCCGCGTGCTCGCCGAGCAGTCCACCCAGCAATTCGGACACGGTCGCCGCGGTGTCGCCGGCCTCGGCGTCTGTCGCGGAGTGCAGGTGGCTGTCCAGCATGACGAGCAGCGCAACCGACTCACCCTCGTCGCGCAGTTGCACCGCGATGGCGTGGGCGAGTACACCGCCGAGCGACCAGCCGAGCAGGTGGTACGGACCCTCGGGTTGAACCGAACGCATCTCCTTCACATACAGGCGCGCCCACTCCTCCACCGACGCCGGCATCGGCTCGTCCGCCAAGGCGGGCGACTGCAAACCGAAGATCGGGCGATCCGGGTCGATATGGGCCGCGAGCCCAGCGAACGACCAGGAGATGCCGCCGACCGGGTGGATGCAGAACAGCGGTTCGCGCGTGCCGGTGCCGCGCAGCGGCAACAGCATGTCGAACGCCGTGCTGGCGTCGATCCCACCGGTGGGGCGCAACCGCTCGGAAAGGGCGGCCGGGGTCGGTGCGAGGAAGATGTCCATCACCGTGACCGGCCGGTCCAGTTCCGCGCGGAGGCGAGCGACGAGGGTCGTCGCGGACAACGAGTTGCCGCCGGATTCGAAGAAGTTGTCGTCCAAGCCGAGACCGTCCGAAACGCCGAGGACTTCCGCGAAGGCAGCCACTACGGTGTGCTCGACCGGGGTACTCGGGGCACGGTACTCCCGGGCGGCGAACTCCGGCTCCGGCAACGCCTTTCGGTCCAGCTTGCCGTTGACGTTCAACGGCAACGCCTCCAGCACCACGAACGCCGACGGCACCATGTACGACGGCAACGCCACCGACAACGCCGACTTCACCTGAGCCACATCGACATCCGCCACAGCCGGAACCAAGTAGGCCACCAGACGATCACCGTTACGATCCGACTTCGCCAACACCGCAGCCTGCGCGATCTCCGGCAACGTCAACAACGCCGCCTCGATCTCACCCAACTCGATACGGAAACCACGAATCTTCACCTGGAAATCGGTGCGACCCCGGTACTCCAACTCACCGTCGCCGCGCCAAGCGACCAGATCACCAGTGCGATACATCCGCTCGCCCGGCGCGAACGGGTCGGCAACGAACCGATCCGCGGTCAGCTCCGCGCGACCGAAGTAGCCGCGCGCCAGCTGCGCACCCGCGAGATAGAGCTCACCCGAAACCCCGTCCGGCACCGGCCGCAACCGACCGTCGAGCACATAGACCCGGCTGTTCCATTCGGGCGCACCGATGGACACCGAACCGGAATCGGCATCGGTCACCAGATGGGACGTGATCGACACCGCCGCCTCGGTCGGACCGTAAAGGTTGAACAGCTGAGCATCCGGATTCGAAGCACGGAACCGCTGCGCCACCGACGACGGCAACGCCTCACCGATCGCCAACACCCGCCGCAACGAACCAGCCAGCACCCCACCTGATTCCACCAACAGCGCATCCAACATCGACGGCACCACATGCAACGTCGTCACCCGCTCACGAGCCATCAACTCGTTCAAGTAGCCCGGATCACGATGTCCCTCAGCCGAAGCGATCACCAGACGACCACCCGACACAGCCGCCGACCAGAACTCCCACACCGACAGATCGAACGTCGCCGCAGTCTTCAACAACACCGCATCGCCGACTCCGAGATCGAATGCCGCTGTCTTCCACAGCAACTGGTTGACGATCGCCGAGTGCGGCACCGCCACACCCTTCGGCCGACCCGTCGAACCCGACGTGAAGATCACATACGCGGTATTCGCCGGACGCAACCGGGCAACCCGCTCGAAATCGGTGACCGCACCCCCGTACACACCGGACAGATTTAGCTCGTCGAGCGAGATCAGCGGCGCCGCGTCGGTGGTGAATTCCGCTGCGGCGTTGGTGAGCACACACACCGGCTCGGCCGTCTCGAGAATGTAGCCCGTCCGCTCGGCGGGCTGATCCGGATCCACCGGCACATACGCACCACCCGCGACGGACACCGCGTACATGGCCACCACGAGATCCACCGAACGCCGCAGCGCAAGCGCAACCCGAGACTCCGGACCCACACCCAGCGAAATCAAATGCCGCGCCAGGCGATTCACCCGGCGGCCGAGCTCGTCGTAGGTCAAGGACGGGCCGTACGGTCCGACCAGCGCCACCGCGCTCGGCTCGGCCGCGACGGTCGCCGCCAACATCGACGCCAACGTCGCCCCGACATCGGTCCGGTGCGCGGTCGCATTGCGGGCCGTGAGCAGCTCGGCCCGCTCGGCCGCGGCCAGCAGTTCGATATCGCCGACCGGTGCCGTCGGCGCGGCGACGATCTCGCCGAGTAGACGCACGAACCGATCAACGAAACCTTGCACCGTCTCGCGCTCGAACAGGGCCGTCGCAAAGGTGACCGAGCCATCGATGCCGCACGGCGCGCCCGACTCGTCGTAGTGATCGGCCACGATCCAGTGCAGATCGAACTGCGAGACATCCGCAAGCGCGTCCACACCGGACACGGTCAGACCGGGCAGCTCCAGGCTGGACCGCACGATGTTCTGGAACGACAATCCCACCTGGAACAGCGGGTGCCGCGCCATCGACCGCGCGGGGTTGAGCACCTCGACCAACCGCTCGAACGACACATCGGCGTGGGTGAACGCCTGGAGGTCGCCTTCCCGCACCCGTGCCACCAGATCGACGAAGCTCTCGGCCGCGTCGACCCGCGTGCGCAGCACCAACGTATTGGCGAACATGCCGATCAGATCATCGAGTTCGCGCTCACCACGCCCGGCGATGGGCGTGCCGACGGCGATGTCGTCGGTGCCCGACAGCCGAGCGAGCAGCACCGACAGCGCGGCGTGCACCACCATGAAGATGGTCGCGTTGTGTCCGCGCGCCAATTCCGTGAGCGCCGCGTGTGTTTCGGCGTCGATCCGCACGTCGACGCGCTCGCCCGCGAAGGACTGCACCGCAGGACGCGGCCGATCCGACGGCAGCTCCAACTGGTCCGGCAGTCCGGCGAGCGCCTGTGTCCAGTACCCGATCTGCTTGGCCGACAACGATTCCGGATCGCTCTCGTCGCCGAGCAGCTCGCGATGCCAGACACTGTAGTCGGCGTACTGCACCGGCAACGGCGCCCAGCCCGGCTGCGCACCGGCCGAGCGTGCCGCGTACGCGACCATCAGATCGCGAGTCAGCGGAGCGACCGACGAACCATCGGCGGAGATGTGGTGGACCACCATCGCAAGCACGTATTCGTCTGCGGCGCCGTCGATTTGGAACAGCTCGACCCGCAGTGGCACCTCGACGGTGACGTCGAACACGGTGGCGCCCAGCTCTCGCACCGCCCGCTCGATCCGATCGGCGGGCACCACGCGCACGGTCAGCTCGGGGATGGCGTGCCCGGGAGACAGAATCGACTGCACAGGCCCACGGTCGGTCTGCGGGTACATGGTGCGCAGGATCTCGTGACGTGCGATGAGATCCGCGACCGCGGCGCGCAGAGCGTCGACATCGAGCGCACCCGACAACCGCACCGCCACCGGCACGTTGTAGGCCGCGGAGTGACCATCGAGCCGGTTCAGGAACCACATACGCTGCTGCGCGGGCGACAGCGGAATGGACTCCGGACGAGTGACGGACGTCAACGCGCGATGTCCGCCCGCACCGGCCAGCTTGCCCACCAGCGCGGCGAGACCGGCCACGGTGGAGGCTTCGAACAGCGCGCGCACCGGCACCCGCGTATTTAGCGCCGCACCGATCCGGGCGGCCACCTGGGTGGCCAGCAGCGAGTTGCCGCCGAGACTGAAGAAATCGTCGTCCGCGCCGACCCGGTCACCGCCGAGGACATCCGCGAACACGCGCGCCACGATCTCCTCGATCGGAGTGGACGGGGCGCGGAAAGCGGTCGACTCGAACTCCGGCTCCGGCAGCGCTTTACGGTCCAGCTTGCCGTTGACATTCAACGGCAACGCCTCCAGCACCACGAACGCCGACGGCACCATGTACGACGGCAACGCCACCGACAACGCCGACTTCACCTGAGCCACATCGACATCCGCCACAGCAGGAACCAAATAGGCCACCAGACGATCACCGTTACGATCCGACTTCGCCAACACCGCAGCCTGCGCGACCTCCGGCAACGCCAACAACGCCGCCTCGATCTCACCCAACTCGATACGGAAACCACGAATCTTCACCTGGAAGTCCGTACGCCCCCGGTACTCCAGCGCACCGTCACCGGTCCAGGCCACCAGGTCACCCGTGCGGTACATACGGGAACCGCTGCCATCGAAAGGATTCGCGACGAAACGATCCGCGCTCAGATCCGGACGCGCGAAGTAGCCGCGCGCCAACTGCGCACCCGCGAGGTACAACTCGCCGGATACACCGACCGGCACCGGCCGCAGCCGGGCATCGAGCACGTACACGCGACTGTTCCATTCGGGCGCACCGATGGACACCGAACCCTGATCCGCATCCGAGACAAGGTGCGAAGTGATCGACACCGCAGCCTCGGTCGGCCCGTACAGGTTGAACAGCTGAGCATCCGGATTGGCCACACGGAACCGCTGCGCCACCGACGACGGCAACGCCTCACCGATCGCCAACACCCGCCGCACCGAATCCGCGAGGACGCCGCCGGATTCGACCAACAGCGCGTCCAGCATCGACGGCACCACATGCAACGTGGTCACCCGCTCACGAGCCATCAACTCGTTCAAGTACCCGGGATCGCGATGCCCATCGACGGACGCGATCACCAAACGACCACCCGACACGGCGGCCGACCAGAACTCCCACACCGACAAGTCGAACGTCGCCGCGGTCTTCAGCAACACCGCGTCATCCGCCCCCAAACCGAATTCGGCGGTCTTCCACAGCAACTGGTTGACGATCGCAGAGTGCGGCACCGCCACACCCTTCGGCCGCCCCGTCGAACCCGACGTGAAGATCACATACGCGGTATTCGACGGACGCAACGGCGCAACCCGCTCGACATCCGTAACCGGCTCAGCGGCAAAGGTTCCCAGAGACAACTCGTCCAGGCGCACAACCGGCGCGAGATCGGTCACGAAGCCGGACGCGGTGTCGGTGACCACGCACACGGGTGCGGCGGTCTCCAGGATGTATCCGGTCCGCTCGGCGGGCTGATCCGGATCCACAGGCACGTACGCACCGCCGGCGACCGACACCGCGTACATGGCAACCACGAGATCCACCGAACGCCGCAGCGCCAGCGCAACCCGCGTCTCCGGCCCCACACCCACCGAAATCAGGTACCGCGCGAGGCGGTTGACGCGATTACCGAGTTCGCCGTAGCTCAGCGCGAGCGAACCCTCTGGCGTGTCCGCCGCCAGCGCCACCGCATGCGGTGTGGCCGCGGCGCTCGCCGCCAGCAGCGAAGCCAGTGTCGCTGAGGTGTCCACGGCCCGTGCCGTGTCGTTCCAGTGGTCGAGGATGCGAACACGCTCGTCCGCGGCCAGCAGTTCCAGCTCACCCACCGGCGCGTCGGGCGCCGCGACAATGGCCTCGAGCAGCCGCGTGAAGCGATCCACGAAGCCCTGCACCGTATCCCGGTCGAACAGCGCGGACGCATAGGTGACGGCGCCGCCGATACCGCGCGGCGCGCCGGACTCGTCGTAGCCGTCCGAGACGACCCAGTGCAGATCGAACTGCGAGATCTCCGGGAAGATATCGAGCCCGGAGACCGCGAGTTCCGGCAGTTCCAGGCTCGACTGGGCCAGGTTCTGGAAGGACAGACCCACCTGGAACAACGGATGCCGCGCGGTGGAGCGCACCGGGTTGAGCACCTCCACCAGACGCTCGAACGGCACATCCGCGTTGGCGAAAGCCTCGAGGTCCTGTTCGCGGACCCGCGTCAGCAGATCGGTGAAGCTCGCTGCTGCGTCGACCTGGGTGCGGAAGACGACCGTGTTGACGAACATGCCGATCAGGTCGTCGATTTCGCGTTCCCCGCGTCCCGCGATCGGTGTGCCGACGGCGATGTCGTCGGTGCCCGACAACCGCGCGAGCAGCACCGACAGCGCGGCGTGCACCACCATGAACATGGTGGCGTTGTGCCTGCGCGCCAAGTCCGCGAGCGCACCGTGGGTTTCGGCGGAGATCCGCACGTCCACGCTGCCGCCGTGGAAGGACTGCGCGGCCGGTCGCGGCCGGTCGGTGGGCAGTTCGAGTTGATCAGGCAGACCCGCAAGCGCGTGCTTCCAGTAGCCGATCTGCTTGGCCGACAGCGACTCCGGATCGCTCTCGTCACCCAGCAGCTCGCGCTGCCAGATGCTGTAGTCGGCGTACTGCACCGGCAGCGGCTCCCAGGCGGGTTCCATTCCGGCGGCCCGCGCGGAGTAGGCGACCATGAGGTCGCGGGTCATCGGCCCCGAGGACGAGCCGTCGCCCGCGATGTGGTGGATCACCATGGCAAGTACGTATTCGTCTGCGGCGTCCTCGATTCGGAAGATCGCGACGCGCAGCGGCACCTCCGCGGTGACGTCGAAGGTGGTGGAGAACAACTCCAGCACAGCCGATTCCAGTTCCGCGGCGGCAACGTCGCGCAGCGGAAGTTCGACGGTCACTTCGCCGACCGGCAGGATCACCTGCACCGGCCCGTCCTCGGTCTGCGGGTAGACGGTCCGCAGGATCTCGTGCCGGGCGATCAGATCCGCGAGCGCCCCGCGCAAAGCATCGATATCGAGCGCACCGGTCAGGCGCACCGCGACGGGCACGTTGTAGGCGGCCGAGGTGTCGGTGTCGAACTGGCTCAGGAACCACATGCGCTGCTGCGCCAGCGACAGCGGAATGCGCTCCGGACGCGGACCGGCCACCAGGTCCTTGCGATCACCGGCGCCGGCAAGTTCGCCGAGGCGAGCCGCTAGCTCGGCCACCGTCGCGGCCTCGAACAGCAGGCGCACCGGCACCCTGGCGTCGAATTCCGCGCCGAGTCGCGCCATCACCTGGGTGGCGATGAGCGAGTTGCCGCCGAGCTCGAAGAAGTCGTCGTCCGCGCCGACCGGCTCGATACGACCGAGTGCCTCGGCGAAGACCGCAGCGACGCGCTCCTCCATCCGTCCGCTGGGAGCGCGAAACTCCTTGGCGCGCAGGACAGGAGCGGGAAGCGCGGCGCGGTCCAGCTTGCCGACGGGGGTCAACGGGATTTCGTCGAGCACCGTGACGACGGTCGGCACCATATGGGCGGGCAGGTGACGAGCGGCATGCTCGGTGAGCTCGTCGGCATCGGCCGACGCACCCGGCGCGGCATGCACGTAGGACACCAGAATTGTCGCGCCGGTGTCCAGGGTGTGCCCGATGGTGACCGCGAAGTCGACGCTGTCGTGTCCGGCGAGCACCGCGTCGATCTCGCCGAGTTCGATACGGAAGCCGCGGATCTTCACCTGGAAGTCGTTGCGCCCCAAGTAGTCGATCTCCCCCGTCGCGAGCCGACGGACCAGATCTCCGGTGCGGTACAGCCGGGAACCGGGCGGTCCGAACGGATCGGCTACGAAGCGCGCGGCGGTCAGGCCCGGCCGCTCGTGATATCCGCGCGCCAGCTGGGCGCCGGAGATGTAGAGCTCACCCGCGATCCGGTCGGGCACCGGATGCAGCCGGTCGTCGAGCACGTATTCGGTGACCGCGCGGATCGGCGCGCCGATGGTCACCGGCTCACCCGGCGTCAGCGGCCCGCCGACATTGGTCATGATGGTGGTCTCGGTGGGCCCGTACCCGTTGAAGAATTCCCGGGTACGGCGACCGGCGGGAATCGCCCAGCGCCGCACCAGTTCCGGCGGGCACGCCTCGCCACCGGCGACCACGACGCGCAGCCGGTCGAGCCCCTCCGGGTCGACCGAGGCCAGCGCGGCAGGGGTGATGAAGGCGTGCGTCACCCGCTCCCTGCGCAGCAGCGCGGCAAGATCCGCGCCGCCGTAGACGGTGGGTGCGACGACGACCATGGTGGCCGCGCCGCCCACGGCGAGCAGCAGCTCCAGCACCGAGGCGTCGAAGGACGGCGACGCGAAATGCAGTGTGCGCGAACCGGTGGTGACCCGATAGCGCTCCCGCTGTTCGGCGCAGAAGCCGCTCAGACCCGCGTGCGTGACCACGACGCCCTTGGGCTTCCCGGTGGAACCGGAGGTGTAGATGACGTAGGCCGGATGGGCGGCGCGCAGCGGGCGCACCCGATCGGCGTCGGTCACCGGCGTGGCCGGATAGCCGGCGGTGTCGGCGGCGGCGATATCGATCCAGTCGATCCCCTCGGGCAAGCCTGAGCGCACCGCATCGACGGTGAGCCCCAGTACCGCATTGGAATCGGTGACCATGTGCGCGACGCGGTCGACCGGGTAGTTGGGGTCCACCGGTACGAAAGCCGCACCGGCCTTGGCGACCGCCCACACCGCGAGCACCGATTCGATCGAGCGCGGAATACCCACCGCTACCGTGGTCTCCGGGCCGACACCGCGGTCGATCAGCAGGCGTGCCAGGCGGCTGGACTGCTCGTCGAGTTCGACATAGTCGATCTCGGACAGGGTTTCGGTGGCGTCGGCGAAGATCACCGCTACGCCGTCCGGGTTCTCCTCCACGGCCGCGTCGAGCAGGTCCGGCAACAGGCGTACCGGCGCGGAGTCGACCGGGGCGCTCGGCGCGACGGCGGCCAGGGCCGGGTGGCGCTCCTCGGCGTCGAGAATGTCGATGTCGCCCACCGTGATTCGCGGATCGGCGACGACAGCCGTGAGGATGCGTGCGAAGCGGCGGGCGAAGGCGTCGACCGTCGATTCGTCGAAAAGGTCGGTGGCGTAGGCGAAAACGACGGCCAGTTCGCCGGGAGCACCGTCGGCGCCGAGCCGTGGCTCGACATTCACCTGAAGGTCGAACTTGGCCGCGACCTCACCCGTGTCGAGCGCGGCGACGGTCAGACCCGGCAGCTCGAGGCTCGCCTGTTCGGTGTTCTGGAAGGCCAGCATCACCTGGAGCAGCGCGGTCTGGGCGCCCGCACGGTCGGGGGCGACCGCCTCCACGACCTTCTCGAACGGCACATCGGCGTTCGCGAAGGCGTCGATGTCGATATCGCGAACCCGCTCCACCAGCGCGTCGAAGGAGGCGCCGCGGTCCACCTCGGTACGCAGGGCGAGTGTGTTGACGAACATGCCGACGAGCTCGTCCAACGCCCGTTCGCCACGCCCCGCGATCGGGGTTCCGACGGTGATGTCGGAGGTCGCCGAGAGGCGCGCGAGCAGCACCGCCAGCGCGGCGTGCACGACCATGAAGAGGGTCGAATTGTGCTCGCGGGCGATGTCGGCCAGTCCCGAGTGCACCGGCGCGGGCACCGTGAATTCCACCGCGGCGCCGCGCATCGAGGCGACGGCGGGGCGCGGCCGGTCCTGCGGCAGCGGAAGCAGCTCGGGCATGCCGGACAGCTGCTGCCGCCAGTACGCCAATTGCTGTGCGGCGACCGAACTCTCGTCGTCGTAGGAGCCGAGCACGGCGTGCTGCCACAGCGCGAAGTCGGCGTACTGCACCGACAGCGGCTGCCAGGCCGGAGACGTGGCCGCGGTGCGGGCGACGTAGGCGGTCACCAGATCCCGCGCCAGCGGTGCCAGCGAGGAGCCGTCGGCGACGATGTGGTGCACCACGAGCACCAGCAGGTGCTCGCCGACGGCGGGATCGGTGAACAGCGCGAGGCGCAGCGGCGGTGCGGCGGTGACGTCGAAACCGCTCGCCATCATGGCGGCCACGGCTTCCATGACGTTCGCGGCGCCGTCGTGCACCGGCAGCCCGCCGGGCAGCGCCTCGGCCGCCGACAGGATCTCCTGGTGCGGCGAACCCGAGTCGCCCGCGGGGAAGCGGGTGCGCAGCGCCTCGTGCCGTTCCAGCACATCGGCGACCGCCGCGCGCATCGCGGCGGCGTCGAGCGCGCCGGTCAGCCGAATGGCGAAAGGCAGGTTGTAGGCGGGTGATTCGGGGTCGATGCGGTTGATCACCCACATGCGCTGCTGGGCGAGCGACAGCGGCAGTCGGTCGGGGCGCGGCGCCGCGACCAGCGGCGGCCTGGCATCGTCACCCGCGCCCGGCACGATACGGGCCGCGAGCGCGGTCACGGCGGACGCTTCGAACAGCTCGCGCACGGCGACCCGCGCGCCGAGCGCCTCGCCGATGCGCGCCACCACGCGGGTGGCCAGCAGCGAATTGCCGCCGAGAGCGAAGAAGTCGTCGTCCGCGCCGACTTGGTCCACACCGAGCAGCTCGGCGAAGACGGCCGCCACGGCCTCCTCGACCGGCGTCGCGGGAGCACGGAAGGCACGGGCCGCGAAGGTCGGCGCGGGCAGCGCCTTGCGATCCAGTTTGCCGCTCGCGTTCAGCGGGAACGCCGCCAGGGCCACGATGGCCGCCGGAACCATGTACGCGGGAAGGACTTTCGCGATACCGGCGGTCAGCTCGGCCTGATCGACGACCTGTCCCGGCGTCGGCACCGCGTACGCCACCAGCTGCTCACCCAGCGGCGTTGCCACCACAAGGGCGGCGGCCTGGGAAACCGAAGGCTGTGCCAGCAGCGCGGTTTCGATCTCGCCGAGCTCGATGCGCTGGCCGCGGAACTTCACCTGGAAGTCGGTGCGGCCGATGTACTCCAGACGCGCGGGCAGGTCACCGCTCGGCGCCCGCCACACCACCAGGTCGCCGGTGCGGTACATGCGCGCGCCGCCGCCGAACGGATTGGCCACGAAGCGATCCGCGGTCAGATCCGGCCGACGCACATAGCCGCGCGCCAGCTGGTCACCGGCCAGGTACAGCTCGCCGGGCACTCCGGCGGGAACCAGTCGCAGGCGCGAATCCAGCACGTACACCCGGCTGTTCCACTGCGGCAGGCCGATCGGCACGGTACGGGTGTCGCGGCCGTCGGCGAGCCAGTAGGTGATCGACACCGCGGCCTCGGTGGGGCCGTACAGGTTGTGCACACGGGCCTGGGACATGGCGTGCACCGCGGCGACCGTCTCCGGCGGGAGCGCCTCACCGATGACGAAGATGTCGCGCAGCGTCGGCACGCTGCCCGCCGCGACGTGCGCGGCGAACACCGTCAGCATGGACGGCACGAAGTCGGTGACCGTAACGCCTTGCGCGGCAATGGTTTCGGCAATGTAGGCCGGATCGCGGTGGCCGTCGTGGGTGGCGACGACCAGTTTCGCGCCCGCCCGCAGCGGCATGAAGTAACCCCACAGCGAGACGTCGAAGGTGGTGGCGGTCTTCTGGAAGTACACGTCCGAAGGACCCAGCGGGTACTGCGCCAGCATCCATTCGGTCTGATTGTGGATGGCGGCGTGCGATACCGCCACACCCTTGGGGCGACCGGTGGAACCCGACGTGAAGATCACGTAGGCGGGGTGCTCGGGACGTACGGGGCGCAGCAATTCCTCCGCCCGCACCGGAGCGGCGTCGACAATGGCCGTATCGAGGGTGTCCAGGTAGAGCACCGGAATACCGCCAGGCACCGCGACGGCGTCGGCGATCGTGGTCAGCACGCAGGCGGGCCGCGCGGTATCGAGGATGTGCGCGATGCGCTCGGCCGGATGATCGGGGTCGAGCGGTACGTACGCACCGCCGGCCGTGACGATGGCGTACATGCCGACGACCAGGTCGAGCGAACGCCGAATGGCCAGGCCGACCAGCGATTCCGCGCCGACACCCTGATCGATGAGCACCCGGGCCAGGCGATTGACCCGCTCGTCGAATTCACGGTAGGTGAGTTCGCTGCCCTCGTAGGCCACCGCGATGCGGTCCGGGTGGGTCGCCACCGCCCTGCGGTAGCCGTCCAACAGCAGTTCGGGGGCGACCAGGTGACCGGTGTCGTTCCAGTCCACCAGCATTCGCCGACGTTCGGAGTCGTCGAGGAGTTCCAGGTCGCCGACCGGGCGCTCCGGTGTCGCCGCCACGGCGACGAGCAGGTCACGCAGCCGCTGCGCCAGCAGCGCTACGGTGGCTTCGTCGAAGAGATCCACCGCGTAGGTGATGGAGGCCGACATGCCCTCGGGCTTGCCGTCGGTTTCGCGCGGCGCCACCGTGAAGTCCAGATCGAACTTCGCCAGCGGCACGTCCATGTCCACACCCGTGACGGTCAGTCCGGGCAGTTCCAGTTCGGTGGGCGTGAGGTTCTGGAAGCTCAGCATCACCTGGAACAGCGGGTGCCGAGCCGCCGAGCGGGCGGGCTCGAGCAGTTCCACCAGTCGCTCGAACGGCACGTCGGCATGTGCGAAGGCGGCGATGTCCGCGCGGCGCACCTCGCGCAGCAGTTCGTCGAAAGTGAGCGCCGGATCGACCCGGGTGCGCAGCACGAGGGTATTGACGAACATGCCGATGAGATCGTCCAGTTCGGCTTCGCCGCGACCGGCCACCGGGGTGCCGATGGCGATGTCGTCGGTACCCGACAGCCGGGCGAGCAGCACCGACAGGGCCGCGTGCACCACCATGAACAGCGTCGAATTGTGCTGCTGCGCCACGGCATAGAGCGCGGCGTGCAGATCGGCGTCGATCTCGAAGTCGAAGGACGCCCCGCGCCCGGACGCCGTCGCGGGCCTCGCACGGTCCGACGGCAGGTCCAACTGCTCAGGAACACCGGCCAGCTCATCGCGCCAGTAGGCGATCTGGCGGGCAAGCAGCGAGCTCTCGTCGGATTCGGAACCGAGCGCCTCACGCTGCCACAGCGCGAAATCGGCGTACTGGATACCGAGCGGATTCCATTGCGGTGCAACGCCATTCGTGCGCGACGCGTACGCGGTCATGAGATCGCGGGTCAGCGGAACCAGCGAAGCGCCGTCACCGGCGATGTGGTGGATCACGCACACGAGTACGTACTCGGTGTCGTCGAGGCGAAGTACGCGCAGCCGGACGGGCGGCGCGGCCGTGACGTCGAAGCCCGCGACAACGGCGGCGGCGATCCGGGCAGACAGTTCGTTCTCGGCACAGTCGATCACCGAAATATCCGGCGCCGCAACGGGATTCGAGACAGCAAGCACCTCCTGGAACCCCTCGCCGTCCACCTCGGGGTAGCGGGTGCGCAGCACCTCGTGCCGCTCGACGAGGTCCGCTGCGGCGGCACGCAGCGCCGCAAGATCGACCGCGCCGGAAAGCCGCACGGCCAGCGGGATGTTGTTGATCGCGCTGGCCGGGTCGAAGCGGTTGAGGAACCACATCCGCTGCTGCGCGAACGACAGCGGAACGCGCTCGGGGCGTGGCATGGGTCGCAGCGCCGGACCCGACGCGGCCTCCTGCGCCTCGGCGTAGCGCGCCAGCGCCGACACCGTCGAGACGTCGAACAGCACGTGTACCGGCACCTGGACGCCCAAAGCTGTCCCGATCCTGGACGCGGCCCTGGTGGCCAGCAGCGAGTTGCCGCCCAGTTCGAAGAAGTCGTCGTCGGCGCCGACCCGGAGGGGATCCGCGCCGGGCGGGGTGAGCAGTGTCGCGAAGATCTCCGCGACGACCGTCTCGGCGGGGGTGGACGGCGCACGGAACTCACGTGCCGCGAACACCGGTTCCGGCAGGCGAGCGCGGTCCAGCTTGCCCGCAGGGGACAGCGGGATCTCGTCGAGCACCATGATCGAGGCCGGAACCATGTAGGCGGGCAACGATTCTCCGACGAAGGCGGCCAGCGCAGCGGGAGCGACGTCGGCGCCGGAACGCGGCAGCACGTACGCCACCAGTGCGGCGGCGCCGGTCGGCAGGGTAACGCCCAGCGTCACAGCGAAATCCACATCCGGATGCGCGGTCAGCGCGGAGTCGATCTCACCAAGTTCGATGCGCAGACCGCGAATCTTGACCTGAAAGTCGGTGCGGCCCTGGTATTCGAAGACGCCGTCCTCGGTGCGTCGCACCAGGTCGCCGGTGCGATACAACCGCGAGCCCGGCTGTTCGGTCTCCGCTCCGAAGGGGTTGGCCACGAACCGTTCTGCCGTCAGGTCGGGACGGTTCAGGTAGCCGCGTCCCAGCGCCGCACCCGTCAGATACAGCTCGCCGACCACACCCGTCGGCACCGGCCGCAGATGCGAATCCAGCACGAACGCGCCGATTCCCGGCAGCGCGGCGCCGATGTGCGTGCCCTCGCCGGGCCGCAGGGCATCGGTTCCGGTGGCGATGACGGTGGCCTCGGAGGGGCCGTACTCGATGTGGAAGGCACGGCCGTGCACCGCCCAGCGGTCCACCAGCGTGGGGCTGACGCGCTCGCCACCGCTCATCACGACCCGCAGATCGTCGAGCCCGGTCGGATCGAGCGATTCCAGCGCGGCCGGGGTGATGCACAGGTGCGTGATCCGCTCCCGCCGCAGCAGTTCGGTGAGCTCCTCGCCGCCGAAGACGGTGGGCGGCACCACGACAAGCGTCGCACCCGCCGAGAAGGTGTACAGCAGCTCCACGATGGAGAAGTCGAAGCTCGGCGTGGTCAGGTTGGTCAGCCGCGATTCACCGGTCACCTGGCGGCTCTCGCGCTGCGCCGCCAGTGCGCCGACACCCGCGTGGGTGATCGCCACGCCCTTGGGCTTACCGGTGGAGCCCGACGTGTAGATGACGTAGGCGAGGTGCTGCTCGTGCAGCGGTCGCACTCGGTCGGCGTAGGAGATGGGGTGCGCGGGCCGCGCCGCGATGCTCTCCCGCCGCACCGGGTCGTCCAGTTCGATCCAGTCGATCGAGGAGCCGAGCGAACCGCGGTGCGCGGAGGTGGTCAGGCCGAGGGTCGCGGCAGAATCGGTGAGGATGTGCTCGATACGGTCAGCCGGATAGTTGGGGTCCACCGGCAGGTAGGCCGCGCCGGTCTTGGCGATGGCCCACACCGAGAGCACGAATTCGACGGAGCGCGCGATGCCCATGGCGACCAGATCACCCGGGCCTATCCCCCGCTCGATCAGCTCGCGCGCCAGCTGCGAGGACCGCTCGTCGAGTTCCCGGTAGGTGAGTTCGCGTTGGTCGGCCGGGTCACCCGTGGGGTTGTACCGGACGGCGATGGAGTCCGACGCCGAGTCCACCGCCGCGGTGAGCAATTGCCCGAAAGACAGGGTGCCGGAACGGCGACGCCTGGCTCCACGCGCGGAACGGCGAACAGTACTCATCAGGTGTCACTCCTTGATTTCCCCATCCCCCGCCAATGGCGCAAAGCCACGGGGTACCCACAAATCCTATCCAGGACACTTGACGCCACATGCAGTGCGTCCGGACCTGTGCCGGTGAACTCACATACGCTGGCAAAACGATGGAAATATGACTTGCCTCACAGTCATCGGGACCGTTGGCGCGCCCGTCTGGAACCTCGTACCAGCAGGGCGCTTTCGAGCAGGTTCACGATGCGACGCGCCACCGTACCACTGGACGGACGGTATCCATCGCAACGGCGCCGTCGGCCGCGCTCGACTGGGCGTTTCGAATCGGCCGAACCGACGAAGATGTGCCGATAGACCTGGATTTGGTGGCGGTGCGCACGAGAACGCTTGCGTAGCAAGGCATTTCGCGGTACGACAACACGCGAACCGGATCGCCACCGGATAGGGGGCAAGGATCGGCCCCCGGGCGCGATCCAAGGGTGCCCTCGGCAGGATTCGAACCTGCGACACCCGCTTTAGGAGAGCGGTGCTCTATCCCCTGAGCTACGAAGGCTGGTTAGGCGGGACGGTCGCAGTCTACCGGGTCGAGCGCCAGGGAACAGCATCGCGCCGATCGCTCCGCTCAGAATCCGCCGTCGAAGCCCCCGCCGTCATAGCCCCCGCCGTCATAGCCGCCGCCCTCATATCCGGCGTCGTACCCACCCCCGTCGTACGGCGCGGTATCCGATCCCCACTCGTCACCCGCCGCGACGCCATCCTGGTACCCCTCCCCGTAACCGCTCTCGAACCCCTGCGCGCCGTATCCCACGCCCGACATTCCCGCGAACAGCGAGGTGAACAAGAGCGCGGAGCCGATTCCCCACGCGCCGCCGATGAGCGCGGGCTTCCACCAGGGTTCGGAGTACCAACCCGCGGGCACCGGCCGTCCGGCGACGCGGCCGCCGGGATAGTAGTTCGGCGTGGCCGAGGACGGATTGGGCGATGCGGCGATCTCTCTGCCCTCGTAGGCGATGACCCGATCCTCGCTCACCCGCCCGGCCACGGCCTGGCCGTCGAGCTCGGGAATCGACGGGCCCTGGTCCATTCCCATCGCGGAACGGGCGGCCCGTATGTAGTAGAGACCTTCGAGCGCAGTCTGTTTCGCGAGCCTGGCCTGGGCGGGCGTTGCGGCCTGGTCGAGCTGCGAGCCCGCGGCGGCGTATCGCTCCGAGGCGTCCACGAGAGCTTGCTTCGCCGCATCGTTGCTGCCGCTCAGGTTGTAGATCTGACCCGCGAGCCGCTCGTTCACCTGACGGGCGTCGGCGAGCGCGTCGGCCAACTCGGTCGCCGTCCGCTGCTTCCCCTCGCGCCCACGCATGAGCAGCAAGATCGCCACGGCCACGACCACTATCAAAACCAGCAGCCACTCCATCGTTCGCCCGCCTTCCGTACACGGATGGCCCCGAGTCCGAGTTTACTGACGGCTTGCTGATCGGGGGATGGGCGTCCACGCCCCGCACTGCCCACAAGCCGAGCCACCAGGCGACCATCAGTATCGGCGGGCGCCCGCGTAGGGCATCGAGGAGATCGGCGACATCACGACACCCGTGCCGTACGTCGACGCGTGGATCACTTGGCCGTCCCCGGCGTACAGACCCGAGTGGCCGCCGCCGTAGAAGGACACCATGTCACCAGGTTCGAGTTCGTCTTGCGACACCGGCGTGCCCGAGGACAACTGTTGATAGCTGGTGCGCGGTACGTCCACGCCTGCCTGCTCATAGGACCACTGCACGAGCCCGGAGCAGTCGAAGGCGTCGGGGCCGGTCGCACCCATGCTGTAATTCGAGCCGATCTTGCCGCGCGCGGCCTCGACGGCGACCTCGCCGGGTGACGGTTCCTCGACGACCTGCGGCACGAAGGGGGCCAACGGTGCGGGCAAAACCGGCTCGAGCAGTTCGGCCAGGTACGGGAGATGGGTGCGCAACAGATCGACGGGCGTCGTCGGCACGGTCTCCGGCTTCGCCGGCGTCGCCGGGGTCCCCGGGGTGGCCGCGAATTCGATCACCGCGATCGGGGTGGTGTAGACGACCTCGGCGGGTTCGGCGAGCGCGGGCGCCGGTGTCACCGGGAGGGCGGGCGGGTCCGCCACGTAGATGATGTCCGACATATCCACCGCCGGGATATCGGCGGCCGGGATTTCGATCAGCGTCGGAATATCGGTGGAGCGATCCACAACGGCCGGAACGACTTCGGCCGGGTCCACCTGAATATCTGGATAATCGATTTGGGAGAAATTGGGCGGTACCGGAATGACATCCGGAACTTCGAAAGCGCCTATGCCGGGAATTTCGATCGGCTTGGCCGATGCCTGTCCGGCGCCAAGGAGCAGGGCGCCGAACGCGGCCGCGGCGGCGGCCAGGCTCCAGAAAATCGCGCGTCGCACGAAGCGCGAATATCGACCCTCAGCGGTTGATGCCATGATGCGGTCCTCCGATGCTCATATCGAAGACCTTCGGCTCATATCGTGCGGCGCCGGGTGCTCCGGCGGGGCAGGACATCACCTAGACCTTCGAATTCGATTCGAAAACCATCACGGTGTTCAGTCCAGCGGATCCGAGCGTTCATCTTGCACAGATAAACGGCGCCGGTAAACCCCAACACGCAAATTGATGATAACAAAACAATAACCAAAAGAAACTCTTTTTCTCCCGACCGAAATACGACGGCGCCCCGCACGGATCGGATTTCCGTAGCGGGGCGCCGTTTCGCGCGGAATCAGGCGGTGATCTGCTCCTCGATCTGTTCGGCGAGCGTGCGCAATCGGGCCGCGAATTCGCGGGCCGCGGCCGGGTCGCCGCTGGAACCCTTCACGACCCGCCTGCTCAGCGCGACCAGCCGCGATTCCATCGTGGAGAACAGATCCACCGACCGATCGCCGCCCGTTTCGGTCACTTCGCCGCGCAGCCAGGCCTGCAATCGCTCGACCACCTCCGCCTCGTCGAATCGCTCCGGCAGCAACGCGATCGCCTCGCGCAGCTTGCCCGCCGTGACCTTCCCGCCGGGGCCGCCCGCGATCGTCGTGTACACGGTGACCGCCGCGTCCTCGCCGTGCTCCGCGGCCACCGGAAGCAGCTCGCGAACCTGCCCCTCGTTGATCGTCGGCGCGACCGGGTGCAGCCGGGCGGCCAGCGGCCACGCGCGAATCAGCTTGTGCGCGTACGACCGCTGCATGTCCCAGCGCTGCTCGACGTAGTCGTCGAACGTGGCGTACCGAGCGCGGTAGAGACGCCCGTCCCGCACGATCTGCAACGCGCGGCCCGCCGCCCAGAACGCGATGCGCAGCGAGTCGATCGAGGACTCGCACGCGCTGAGCTGCTCCTGTTCGCGCCGGTTCAGCGGACCGTCGCCGGCCGCGGGCAGCGGCATGGTGAGCACGTCGGCCAGCTTCTCCGTCGCCGTCGACGTCGGATTCGCGATCACCGGCGGCCGCACCGGCGGATCCGCATTCGGTTGCGGCGCGGGCCCGTTCGGGATGGGCGCGGCTTGCCGGAGCGATTGCGCCTCGCCGGGCCGCTCCGCCACCGGCTCGCGGGACGGCGAATCCGGCGTAGCCGGCGGGGTTTCCGTGCCGCGCGGTTCCGCGAGCACCTCCGCGACCGGCCGGAGCCGCTCGGAGCGCCATTCGGCGTCGCGCAGCGGCGAGACGGGCGGTGTGTGTTCGGCGTTGTCGGACAGTGGATTCGCGGACCCGCCGATGGAACCCTTCCTACGTTGTGGAGGCATCAGGCCGACACCTCCACCGCGACGCGGTACGGAGCGACCAGTTCGTCTCCGACCTGCCGGTACTCACCGAGATCCGCGATGGGGTTCTCGGCGCCGTCGCCGACCTCACCGTCGGCGGCCTCGCGGTACCACTTCCACGCGCTCAGATACGAGGCGAACACGTCGTAGCCCGCGTCTTCCAGATTGCCGCGCTGCGTTCGGTATTCGGTGGAGACGTTGACGCCGTTCTTCATGGTGACCGGCACCTTCGTCATCAGCACTCGCACCCGGATTTCCCGGTCGGTCCCCGCGGCGGCCTCCGCGGCGGCCCGGTAGGTACTCGGCACGCGCTTCACCTCCGACGGACTCACACTGGTCAGCAATATCAATTCGTCGCTGGCCGGAATCGCCGCCTTGAATATCTCCGCCGATTCACCGCCCGCGTCGACGATGACCACGTCGTATTTGTTCGCGTTGTCGTGTATGCAGTCGTCGACGTGCCGGGACGGAAAGGCGATCAATTCGAACGGCACTTCGACCCGGCCTTTGAGCAGCCTGCGGTACCAGGAATATCCGGTCTGGCTGAGCGGGTCCGCGTCGATGACCAGCACGCGCAGCTCGTGCACCCTGGCGAAATAGCAGGCCAAGAAGAAGGCCGAGGTCGTTTTTCCGACACCGCCTTTGAGATTCCCCAAAGTGATCACCAGGGGTTTGGGCAGGTCGAGCGCAACAGAATTCGTCATGGACAGTCCTCCGAGTGTGAGGAGTGCAAGAAACTCTGGCGGAACGAGTCTTACACAGCACAAGCGAAGTACCGTTGATTGAGACACGTCTTTTTTCGGCGACCGTGTCCAATTGGACACAGCGGCCGATGGTGGTCGGCGCCAGCAAACCCGGATAGGGCTGACATACGGGAGCCGATTTAATTAGCAAAGCTAACAATTCTCCTGGTGGCGTCCTCCCCCAGGTCAGCCAGCGATTAGCCCGCAACACAGCGGGTAGCTCCCGACCATGGACCACTCACAAGCTCCCCTGGTGGACGCGCTCGCCGCGTACCACCGCGCGGGCCGGTACGGGTTCACCCCGCCTGCGCACCGGCAGGGACGCGGCGTCGACGAGCGCGTGCTCGACGCGATCGGGCGGGACGCGTTCCGCTCCGATGTGCTGGTCGGGCCTGGTCTCGACGACCGCCTGGCCCGCGGTGGCTTTCTGAGCGAGGCGGAGGCGCTGATGGCCGACGCGGTGGGCGCCGACACCGCCTTCTTCTCCACGTGCGGCAGCTCGCTGTCGGTGAAGGCCGCGATGATGGCCGTGGCGGGCGGCCAGGGCGGCGGTTTGCTGGTGGCCCGCGACAGCCACAAGTCCATCGTCGCAGGCCTGATCTTCGCGGGCGTGCGGCCGCACTGGATCACCCCGCGCTGGGACGCCGAGCGGCACTTCTCGCATCCGCCCTCGCCCCAGCAGGTGCGCGAGGCGTGGGAGCGCAATCCCGACGCGGCGGGCGCGCTGATCGTCAGCCCGAGCCCCTACGGCACCTGCGCCGATATCGGCGGCATCGCCGCGGTCTGCCACGAGCGCGGCAAACCGCTGATCGTCGACGAGGCGTGGGGCGCGCACCTGCCGTTCCATCCGGCGCTGCCCACCTGGGCCATGGATGTCGGCGCGGATCTATGCGTGGTGAGCGTGCACAAGATGGGCGCTGGCTTCGAGCAGGGTTCGGTCTTCCACCTGCAAGGCGACCTGGTCGATCCGGCGCGGCTCAGCGCCTGCGCCGATCTGCTGATGACCACCAGCCCGAGCGTGCTCGTCTACACCGCGCTCGACGGCTGGCGCAGGCAGATGGTGCAGCACGGACGCGAATTGCTCGATGCCGCACTGCGCGTCGCCGACCAGGCCCGTATCGAGCTGGACGGGATACCCGGCATCGACGTGATGGAGGACGAACTGCTCGGCGTGGAGGCCTCGCACGACCTGGATCGGCTCCAGGTGCTGATGGATGTATCCGCAACGGGCGCAATGGGTTACGACGCCGCCGACTGGCTGCGCGAACACCGGAACCTCGACATGGGGCTCGCCGATCACCGCCGGGTCCTCGCGACGTTGTCGATGGCCGACGACAAGGACACCGTCACCTCGCTGGTCGAGGGCATGACCGCGTGGCGCGACCAGCTGAAAGACCCTCGGCCGCCGGACATCCGGCTGCCCTCCCCCGAAGAGTTACAGCTCGAAACCGTCGAATTGCCGCGCGACGCGTTCTTCGGTGAGGTCGAGGTGGTCCCGATCGGCAAGGCGCCGGGACGGATCGCGGCCGAGCAGCTCACGCCGTATCCGCCGGGCATTCCGGCGGTGGTGCCCGGCGAGCGGCTCAACGAGGCGGTCGTGGACTATCTGAAGTCCGGTCACGAAGCGGGGATGAACGTGCCCGACGCCGCCGATTCCCGCCTCGACACGGTGCGCGTCGTGCGTGATTGAGACGTGACGAACCCACGTTCGGCACGGGGGCACCCGCGCGCTCCTGTGAGGTCCCCCAACGCTCCGACTACGGACTCCACCCGCGCGCGGCGTGGCCGTAAGGTGGCGATCATGTCGACGACCGAGATTTCCGAGCTCGTCCAGTCCGTCGTTGAGGCGTACTTGCTCGCCGGCGAGCGCAGGTACAACCGCGCCGAGGTTGCCGAGCGGTCCGGGGTGTCGCCGTCGATCTCCAAGCGGCTGTGGACCGCGCTCGGCTTTCCCGAGAATCCCGACGACGCCGTCGATTACACCGATGCCGACGTCGACGCGGTGCGGCACTTCCGCGGGCTGAAGGTGGTCGCCGCCTCCGATGTGCGCCAGCAGGCCGCGGCCGCGCGCACCCTCGGTCAGTCGATGGCCCGGCTCGCGGAATGGCAGGCCGATCTGGTGCTCGCCGAGATCGCGGCCAAGGTCGCCGACGCCTCCCGCGACGGCACGACCGACCCGGCCGAGATCGCCAGGATCGCCACCGAGGAGACGGTCTCGGTGCTCGAGGAGTTGCAGACCTACGCCTGGCGCAGGCACCTGGCCGCCGCCCTTGCCCGCTCCTTCGACAGCGAGAGCCCCGCCGAGGATTCCACAAGGGAGCTGGCGGTCGGCTTCGCCGACATGGTCGGCTACACCAGGTTGACCAGGCACCTGCACCCCGACGAGCTGTCCACGCTGCTTGAGGCGTTCGAGTCGACGACCACCGAGGCGATCAGCGAGAACGGCGGCTGGGTGATCAAGCACGTCGGCGACGAAGTGATGTTCGCGGCGGAGACGGCGCAGGCGGGCGCGCGCATCGCGCTGGCCATCCAGGAGTCGACCATGATGGTCGGCGGCACCCCGGACCTGCGGGTCGCGCTGGCCTACGGCCCGGTGCTGCAACGCTTCGGCGACCTGTACGGGTCGGTGGTGAACATCGCGTCGCGCCTCACGGGCGTCGCCCGTCCCGGCACCGTCCTCATCGATGACAAGGCCGCGGCCGAGCTGGCCGACGACCCCGAGTTCGCCGTGCGCCACCTGCGCAGCGTCCGAGTCCGCGGTTTCAACCGCCTCCGCCCCCACGCCCTCCGCCGCCCCTGACCACCGCGGTCGCTGTGGTGCCGCGCGAGCACTTGGCCCAGCACCGTGCGGCGGGCGGCAGGGTGCCACACACTTTCCGTACGCCTCACACAGGCGATGCCTATGTGCGGCGTATACGGCGTATGTGGCAGCGCGGTATGGACCGGGGATGGCGCGGGCCGTGGGCGGTGCGGACGTAAGGTCGTGCGGGTGGATACCGAGTGGGCGCAGTTGCGGGAGCGCTGCCTGGTCGCCGAGGACGAGGCGATTCTCGCGCTGAACAAGCCCGCGGGGATTTCGGTCACCGGGGAGCGGCACGACACCGACATCGTGGAGCTGGCCGCGGCGGCGGGCGAGACGCTGTACCCGGTGCACCGGATCGACAAGGTGACCTCGGGTTTGGTGCTGCTGGCCAAGGATCTGGGCGCGCACGGCCAGCTGACCAGGCAATTCAATAAGCAGACGGCGGAGAAGGCGTACCTGGCGGTCGTCGATTCGACCGGGCTGCCGGAGCGCGGTGTCATCGATCTGCCGCTGAGCGTCGGCCGGAAGAACCGGGTGCGGATCGCCGCGCCACGGGAGAGCATCAAGACCGAGGACGATCGCTGGTTCGTCGACGAGGCCGACCTGCTCGACACCAAGAACTATCCGTCGCTGACCCGTTTCGCGACCGTGCTGCGCACCGAGCAGCGCACCGTGCTCGCACTGCGTCCGGTGACCGGCCGCCGCCACCAGATTCGCGTGCACCTGGCCTGGATCGGCCACCCGATCGTCGGCGATCCGCTCTTCGACAAGTCCGGCGCCTATCCGCGCGCCCACCTGCATTCCTGGCGACTCGACCTGGCCGCTTCCTGGCGAACCCCGCCCGAACTGAATTTGGAAGCTCCGCCCGGCGAGGACTTCTGGGTGCCGGTAGCACCGGCCGATCCCGCCGGGGTCCTCGATCGCGCGAACGAAGTCCTCCGCGTGGACCGCTGAGCGCGGCCCGTACCCGCGGCGACCAACGGCTCCACATCGAGCCGACTCCGCCGCCACGACGCACCACCCCCCGGGAAACCGCCGGCCCCGGAATGCTCGGACCGAGCCCGCTGACGCTGCGCCCAAGCCCAAAGGCGAGCTACCGCCGCGAACTCCGGCGACTGTTCCCGCATATTCCGGGCTGCTCGAGTACACCCGAACCGTCTACGCGCGCGACGAGGTCGGCGCCCACTCGGGCGAGCGGCCGAGCTGACGCAGCACCCGATCCAGGAGCGAACCCGAGTCGGCCCCGGCGACGACCGGCGCGAACGCCGCTCCCGGCTCCGATCGGAACGGCCCGTCCGGAACCGCCTCCGCTATCTCGAGCGCCATCAGCGCCACCTCCCGATCCGGGTCGATCGTCTCGCCGATCGAACGCGCCACGTCCCACGCGTGCACGACGCTGTCGACCAGGTGGAACCGGATGGCGGTCGCGGCGGGAAACCGGTGCTCGCTCGAGACTTCCGGCAGCAACACGGTGCGCTCGAAGACGTCGGGCTCGGCGAAGGCGGCGGTGACCTCCTCCGCCGCGGCCAGGTAGTCGGCGACCGGATCCGCCGCGACCCGCACCTCCCACGCGCCGGGGTCCTCGGAACCGCGCACCGCCCCCGCGAAACCGCGGTCCTGGGTGGCCATGTGCGCCAGTAGGGCGCGCAAATCCCAGCCCGCGCAGGGTGTTTCGGCTGAGAGCCGGTCGGTGTGCACGCGCGAGACGGCGTCCGCGCACAACCGAACGGCGCGGACGTGCAGTCCGCGTAGTCGCTCGTTGGATTCGGCCTTTCCTTCGAATATCGTACTCATATGCTTATCGTAAGCGTCTGCCTATAATCTGCCAAGCAGTATTTTCTAGGCATGCCAGACCCCGACCGACCGGATCTCGCGGCAATGGTCGTGCCACTCGGCCGCGCCCTCGTCGCCGCCGAACTGCCCGTCCTGGAACGCAACGGCCTCACCATGTGGGCCTACGGAGTGCTGCTCGGCCTGGAACCGGAGCCGGTGTACACGCAGGCCGCGCTGGCCAAGGCCATCGGCGCGGACAAGACCCGGATCATCGGCGTCCTCGACGACCTGCAACGCCGCGGCCTCATCGAACGCGCGCCCGACCCCGCCGACCGACGCGTCAACCTCGTCTCGCTCACCGAGGAAGGCAAGGCGCTGCGCGCCCGCACCCAGCGCGAGATCCGCGAACAAGAGGACGAGCTGCTGGCAGCACTCCCCCAGACGGATCGCAAGGCTTTCCTCCGGGCGCTGCACATCCTGTGGTCGAACGCCACCGCGGCGCGCGACTCGTAGGCGTACCACTAGTGACGAGCACCACTCCCAACCTAGGACCTACGGCCCGGTGGCGAGCCTCATGAAGACGGACAATGCGCAGGTCATCTAGCCTGAGAAAGTGCCGAGCACACGATGATGGCACCCTCTGACGCAACGGAGCGATCCCTCAGAGAAAGCGAACACCGATGATCCTGGTGGCTCAGGTCAGCGATACACACTTCGATCTCGGCACCCGCAACGCCGAACGCGTCGAGCGGGTGATGACCTTCCTGGCCGACCTACGCCGCAAGCCCGACGCCATCCTGGTGACCGGCGACATCACCGACTCCGGCAAGGCCGAGCAGTACGCCGAGGCGCGCGTCGCGCTGGTCTCCGACATCCCGGTCTATCCGCTGCCGGGCAACCACGACGACCGCGCCAACTTCCGCACCGCGCTGCTCGGCGAACCGGCCGCGACCACCCCGATCAACAACGCCCACCGGATCGGCGAATTGACTGTCGCCCTGCTGGATTCGAGCGTTCCCGGCGAGGCGGGCGGCGCGCTGAGCGAGGAGACCTACGACTGGCTTGCCCGCGTGCTCGCCGACGCGCCCGCCGACGGACCGATCCTGCTCGCCATGCACCACCCGCCCGTACACCTGCACAGCCCGATCATCGACGGCATCACCCTCGCCGATCCCGAGCGCCTCGCCGCGCTGGTGGCCGGTGACGAGCGCATCCTCGGCGTGCTCACCGGGCACGCCCACAGCGCGGCGACGACGACGTTCGGCGGCCGCCCGCTGCTGGTCGCGCCGAGCACGGCCTCGGTGCTCGGCGGCGAGTGGGAGCTCGAATTGCCGTACCACGTCATGGATTACGCGCCGGACCCGGCGATCGCGCTGCACGTCATCGACGAGAACCACAACCTGACAACACATTTCCGGCCAGTTCCGATGGGCGGCTACGTGGGCGTTCAGCCCGACTGATCAGCGCACCGAAATCCGCTCGCGCCGATAAGCAGCCGGTGTCACGCCGGTCCAGCGCTTGAAGGCGTAGATGAAGGTCGATGACTCGGCATAGCCGAGCCGGATCGCCACGTCGCTCACCGAAAGCGGTGTGGCGGTGAGCATTTCCTCGGCGAGCGCGCGGCGCACCTCGTCGAGCAGAGCGCGGTAGCTGGTGCCCGCGGCGTCGAGGTGCCTGCGCAGCGTCCTGGTGCTCATGTTCAATTCGCGCGCCACCAGATCGATGCCGGGCGGTGCGGCGAAACCGTCGGCCCCGCCGGGGACGAGCAGTTCGCGCACCTCCGCCGCGATGCCGGTCCGGGCGCGGCGGCGGTCGACCAGCTGACGGCACTGCGCGAGGCACATGGCCCAGGTGTGCTCGTTGGCCTGCGGCAGCGGCTGTTCCAGCATCGCCGGGTCGATGGTGAACACGTTGTGCGCGCGGGCGAAGCCGGGGCGGACGCCGAGCACCTCGGTCATCCGATCGGCGTATTCCGGCTCCGCGAAACGGAATTCGGCGCGCAGCAGCGGCACCGGGCGTCCGAGCAGATCGCTCATCACCTGGTACATGGCCGTCACGTCGCGTTCGACGAGGAACTGGCGCACGTCGGCGGGCACCGACTCGTCGTGCACCCGCGCGACGAACTCCCCGGCCTCCCAGTGCGCGACCGGCAGGCAGAAGGTGAAGCTCAGATCCAGGAAGCGCAGCGCGAAGGAGATCGCCTCGCCGAGGGTCGGGCTGCTCACGCAGGCGAAGCCGAAGATGCCGAAGGTGGTGATCCGGTACCGCCTGCCCAGTTCGACGCCGAGCGCGGGCGCGTCGACCTCGCGGACCAGATTGCGGATCACCGCGAGCTCGGTGTGCGCGTCGATCTGGGCATCGGGATCGCGGAGCATGGCCTCGGTCAATCCGGTACCGGCCAGCATCCGTGCCGCGGGCACACCGTGCTCGCCCGCGTACCCCACCATCAGGGCCACGCTGGCGATGCCGCGCGGGAAGTTCCAGTCGCGGATTCCGGTAGCCAGCACCCGCTCCACAGCCCACATTATGGCCGAAAGTCTCGATGCACCCGGCGGCGCCGGTTCTAGAGTGGAGTCAGTTCGACATGGTGAGGAGTGTCACATGACAGCTGGTGGCCGGCCATCGGTTCTCATCATCGGCGCGGGTTTCGGCGGCATCGGCATGGCGATCGAGCTGCGGCGCAACGGGATCCGCGACATCACGATCCTGGAACGGGCCGCCGATCTCGGCGGGGTGTGGCGGGAGAACACCTACCCCGGCGCGGCCTGCGACGTGCCGTCACCGCTCTACTCCTTCTCGTTCGAACCGAAGCCGGACTGGCCGCAGCGCTACTCCGGCCGCGACGCCATCCACGACTATCTGCGCGGCGTCGCGCGCAGGCACGAGCTGCTCGACGACATCGTCTTCGGCGCCGAGGTGACCGACGCCGAATTCGACGAGCAAACCGGCCGGTGGACGGTCCGCACCGCCGACGGCGCCGCGCGGACCGCCGACGTGCTGATCTCCGCGGTCGGCCAGCTCTCGAGGCCCGCGCTGCCGGACATTCCCGGCATCGACACCTTCGCGGGCGCGTCCTTCCACTCCGCCGAGTGGGACCACGACGTGCGACTGGAAGGCAAGCGGGTCCTCTGCGTCGGCACCGGGGCGAGCGCCATCCAGTACATCCCGGAGATCCAGCCGAAGGTCGAGCATCTGACGCTGTTCCAGCGCACCGCGGCCTGGGTCATCCCCAAATTCGACACCGACTACAGCCCGCTCCAGCACAAACTGTTCGCCAAGCTGCCAGGTGCGTTACTGGTGGAGCGGTTCGGTTGGTGGTCGACAGGCGAGTTCGTCTCGCTCGGGCTCGTCGAGTTCCCGGCGATCGCGCGCGGCGTCGCCCGGATCGCCGAGCGGCACCTGCGCAAGCAGGTTCCCGATCCGGAGCTGCGGGCCAAGCTGACCCCCGACTACCCCATCGGCTGCAAGCGCGGGCTCTTCTCCAACGACTACTACCCCGCGCTCACCCAGCCCAATGTCGCGGTCGAGACCACCGCGATCACCGAGGTCGTGCCCGAGGGCGTGCGCACCGCGGATGGACGACTGCACGAGGCCGACGTGATCATCTACGGCACCGGCTTCAAGGGCACCGAATTCCTCTGGCCGATGCAGATCTACGGCCGAGGCGGTCGCAAACTCGCCGACACGTGGGCCGACGGCGCGCACGCCTACCTCGGCATCGCCGTGCCCGATTTCCCGAACCTCTTCCTGGTCTACGGGCCGAACACCAACCTCGCCGCGGGCTCGATCATCTACATGATCGAATCCCAGGCCCGCTACATCCGCCAGGCCGTGCGGCTGCTCGCCGAGAACCCAGGCCACTGCCTCGAGGTGCGCGGCGAGCAGGAGCGCGAATTCAACGACGCACTCCAGCGGCGGCTGGCCCGCACGCCGTGGAACTTCTGCACCAGCTGGTACCGCACCGCCTCGGGACGCATCACCAACAACTGGCCAGGGACGGTGTCCAGTTATCGCCGCCGCACCCGTCGGCTGGACCGCGACGACTACACCCTCACCAGGGCCGCCTGATCCGGCGAACCGGCCCTGCGCCGCCGCCCCTGGCAGACTTGTCACGTGAGTGATCTGCCCACGGCCGACGGCCGGACCGGTGTCGAGGAGCGCGGGCCGCTGCGCCCGATCGAACTGGCCACCGGTGCGGTGCTGGGTGGCGTGACGGTCGGGCTGGTCACCGTCGGATCCGTGGTTCCGCTGGCAGCCGCCCTGCAAATCGTCGCGGCCGTGCCGATGGGCATGCTCGCGCACCGCTACCGGCCGCGCGCGCTGGTCACGGCGACCGCCTCGGCCACCCTGGTCACCTTCGTCGCGGCGGGCGTCATGCCCGCGCTCGGCGTGGTCGGGTCGGCGACGATCGGCGGCATCATCGGCGGGGTCAAGCGCCGCGGCGGCGGGCTGATCTCGGTCTTCGTGCTCTCGGTGCTGGCAGGCGCGCTGTGGGGCGCGTTCAGCGTCGGGTCGCTGCTGGTGGCCGAGCGGACCCGGGAGCTGCTGTTCGACACCATCCGCAACACCGCGAACGGTGTGCAACGGATCGCCGCGCGACAGCCTGCACTCGAGCCGCTCGGGCGGGCCGCCGCGGATCTGACCGATGCCGTGCTCACCTGGTGGTGGGTTTATGTCGGCGGCGGCGTCCTGCTCGGCGTCGTGGTGAGCGCGCTGTTCTCCTGGTTCGTGCTCGGCTCGGTGCTGGACCGGCTGGCTTGGCTGCCCACCAGGGACCGGCTCGACGCGCCGGTGGACGATCGACCGATCGCGCCGCTCCCGGTGACGCTGCACGCGGCGGGATTCCGCTACCCGGGCGCGCACACCGACGCGCTGCGCGACATCGACCTGAGCGTGCGGGTCGGCGAGTTCGTCGCGATCGTCGGCCACAACGGCTCCGGCAAGTCCACCCTCACCCGGCTGCTCGCCGGTCTGCCGCCCACCTCGGGCACGGTGGAACGTCCCGGCTCCGCGGGCTTGGGCCACCTCGGCGGGACGGCCCTGGTTTTGCAACGACCCGAAAGCCAGACCCTCGGCGTTCTGGTCGCCGACGACGTGGTCTGGGGGCTCCCTCCGGATCTGGCCGCCGAAGTCGACACCGAGGCACTGCTCGGCGAGGTCGGTCTGGCGGGCATGGGCGACCGTGAGACCGCGACGCTCTCCGGCGGACAGCAGCAGCGCCTCGCCGTGGCTGCGGCGCTCGCCCGTCGCCCCGCGCTGCTCATCGCCGACGAGGCCACCTCGATGATCGATCCCGATGGCCGCCGCGAACTCGTCGCGCTGCTCGGCGAACTGCCGCGCCGCCACCCGATGGCAGTGGTGCTGGTGACTCACCACGAGGCCGATGCCGCGGCCGCGCACCGCGTGGTGCACCTGGCGGGCGGCCGCACCGTCGAGCGGTTGCCCTTCTGGCCGCAGCCGGTGCGCGACACCCGGCGCAGGCCCGTCGGGCAGACGATCCTCGAACTGCGCGACGTCCGGCACACCTACAACCGCGGCACGCCGTGGGAGGCGCCCGCGCTGCACGGCGTCGACCTGGTGGTGCGCCGCGGCGAGGCGTTGCTCGTCGTCGGCGGCAACGGGTCCGGCAAATCGACGCTGGCCTGGATCATCGCGGGCCTGATCCACCCGACCTCGGGACGCTGCGATCTCGGCGGCCGCCCGGTGACGCGCCAGATCGGCCGGGTGGAGCTGGCCTTCCAGCACTCCAGGCTGCAATTGCAGAAGCAGACGGTCGGCGCGGAGATCTCCGACTGGGGCGGGCGCGCCACCGGGTCCGGCGCGGTCGGCCGGGCGCTGGACGCGGTCGGCCTCGACCGCGCGCTCGCCGCCCGCTCCATCGAGGAACTCAGCGGCGGGCAGGCCAAGCGCGTGGTGCTCGCCGCCATCGTGGCCAGCCACCCGCAGGTCGTCGTGCTCGACGAACCGCTGGCCGGACTGGATCCGGAGGGCCGCGCCGACATCGTGGAACTGCTTGCCCGGCTGCGCGATTCCGGGCTGACGCTGATCGTCATCTCGCATGACGTAGCGGACATGGCGGCCGTGTGCGATCGCACCGTGCACCTGAGCTCGGGTCGCATCCTGGAGACGCAGCCGGTCACGGACGCCGCGCCCGTGGCGCATCGCATCGATCCGCACCGCGACCCGCGATCGGCCGCACCGCCGCGGCCGGGCGACGCGGCGTGGCGCTTCGGACACGGAGGTGCCGAATGAGCACGGTCTTGCTTCGTCAGGTCCCGGTGTCCAGCCCGGTGCACAACCTCTGGGCCGGCACCAAGATGATCGCCGCGTTCCTGATCAGCGTGCTGCTGATGGTGTGGCCGACCTGGCCGGTGCTCGGCGCGATGGTCGTCTTCCTGCTCGCGATCGGTCTGCTCGCCCGGCTGCCGCTCGGCACGCTGCCCAGACTGCCGTGGTGGTTCTGGGCGCTGCTCGGCGCCGGCGCGCTGATCAACCTCCCGGTGGGCGGCGCCGCGGTGCTGCGCTACACCCAGGTGCTGATCTTCGGCCTGATCCTGGTGGCCGCGTCGTTCTTGATCGCGTGGACGACGCCCATGGGCGAGATCGCCCCTGCCCTGGCCAAATTGGGCGCGCCGCTGCGCAAACTGAAGATCCCGGTGGACGAGTGGGCCGTGGTGGTGGCGCTGACGCTGCGCGGACTGCCGCTGCTGCTCGAGGAGATCCGGGTGCTGCGCGCGGCGCGCAAACTGCGGCCCAAGGACCGGCTGCTCGACCGAGCGTCCGACAGCCCGATCATCGACATCCTCACCGCGGCCATGGCCGTGGCCACCCGCCGAGCCACCGAGCTCGGCGAGGCCATCACCGCCCGCGGCGGCACCGGGCAGCTCACCGCGCGGCCGAGCGCGCCGGGTCGCCGCGACGCGGTCGCGCTGAGCCTCGTCGTGCTCGTGTGCGCGGGCTCGGTGCTGCTCGACGTGCTGCTCTGAGCGGGGCGCCGCGTCGAACTCGAGCGGGCGTCGGCGGCCGGGATTCCGAGCAGATCGCGGCAACCGGGATTCCGAGCAGGTCACGGCAACCGGGATTCCGAGCAGATCGCGGCAACCGGGATTCCGAGCAGGTCACGGCAGCCGAGGTTCCGAGCAGATCGCGGCAACCGGGATTCCGAGCAGATCGCGGCAACCGGGATTCCGAGCAGGTCACGGCAGCCGAGGTTCCGAGCGGATCACGGCGGCCGAGGTTCCGAGCGCGCAGCGGCGGCCGAGGTTCCGAGCGCGCAGCGGCGGCCGGGACGACGCGGCGAACCGCGGCACGGCAAACTGAGGGGAACCGATCTTCGGCGCGGTGCGTCGAAATCCATGACAAACCGGAACTCGAACGAGCGGGGGTGGCCGATGGCCGACAGTGAACGCGCGGCGCAGCTGGCGCGCAACGAGGCGCTGCGCGGCGAGATCGACGACCTGATGGAAGTTTTCGAGCAGCAGCGCAGGGAGTTGGCCGAGACGAGCGCACGGCTGGCTGCGGCAACGGTCACCGCGTGGTCCTCGGACAACCTGGTCCGGGTCACCAGCAACTCCGCGGGCGTGCCGGTCGATGTGCACATCGAGCCGGACGCCTTCAAACGCTCGACGCCGCAGAAGCTCGCCGCGGCGATGACCGAGGCGACCCAGGCCGCCGCACGGTTGGCCAGCGAGGAAGCACAGCGGGCCTTCGGCGCGTTCGAGCAGGTCGGCGCGAACATTCCCGATCTGCCGGATCTGGTGCCCGGCGCGCCGAGCATCAAGGACCTGATGAATTCGCTGTTCCCCGAACCCGCCTCGGTCGAGGCCACGGTCCAGCCCGCGGAGATGGACGACGAAGACGAGGACGAGTACTACCGCAACCGCGGATACCTGGAGGGGCGATGAGTAGCTTGCAGGTCGACCCCGATGCCCTCCGCTCCACCAAGCCCGGCTTCGCCGCGGCCGCGGAAAAGGTGCTCGAGGCGGTCCGAAACGTGCAGACCACGGTCGCGGCCGAGGGCGAGTGCTGGGGCAGCGACGAGATCGGCCAGAACTTCGCCAAGGAGTACACGCCGGGCGCCGAGGACGGCATGAAAGGCATCGAGGGACTCGGCAAGTCGATCGAGGCGCTCAGCGGCGGAGTCGACGCGATCGCGTCGGCCTTCCAGCAGCAGGACGAGCTCAACGCCAAGGCGCTCGAAAAGATCAGGAACTCCGTCGAATAGGGCGCGCCACCCCTCGGCGCGTCGCGTATCAGGTGTTGTAGCAAACCTTCAGCTGCTCGCAGAATGGGCTTTGACGTGCCCATATAACCAAGTGGCATAGCGAATTAGGCGACCGCCGGGCAACCGATCCCGATAAGACCAATGATTACCCCCGATTTCGGGTTCCAAACAAGCAATCGCCCAGTAATGTGACAGTCGGCGCAGCTGTTCTCTAGATCACATCAAGGCTCCGCACGTGTTGAGGGGGAAGGTTTTTCGGCGTGCGGGTTGTTCGTAGGGCATGAAAACCTGATGCAGATTGGAACTTCGGAAATGATTCTCCGCAAGATCACCGCGGCCGTCGTACCGCTCGTCGCCGCCGTCGCCGTCGGCGCGGGCACTGTGCACGCACAACCGGCCGCCGCCCCCGTCCCGAACATCGGGTACGAGGCGAAGCTGGTCGGCGACAAGATCATCACCACACTCACGGACGGCTCCTTCGAGCTGACGGGCAACTCCGTGGACATCAACGACTCCGCCGGAAACGCGGTCCTCACCCTGCCGCTCTCGGTCCGGCAGGACGGACTGGAATTCCCGCTGCCGCACGAGATCCGCGACGGCGGCCGGGTGCTGGAGCTGACGGCGGTCAAGAACGTCGCGCAGGCGCGCCCGGCCCAGGCGATCCCCGTCGCCTCGCCCGCGGAGAACCAGAAGGCGATGGACGCGTTCATCTCCCAGTTCGGAATCGCCACCGCGGTCGGCGGTTTCATCGGCACCGCGCTCGGCGCTCTCATCGGACTGACCGGCATCGTCGCCGGTCCCGGCGTGATCGCCAGCGTGATCGCGGGTGCGGCGGTCGGTGGCATCATCGGCACCATCGTGGTGGGCGGTCCGACACTGCTGGTCGCCGGTATCGACCTGATCAGCACCTTGGCAGGCCAGCCTGGCACCACCAAGTGGGCGGAGTAGGCCGGACGCCCGGCTGAGCCACCCTTTCCGAACGCGGCGCGCACCGACGACCCCTCGAGTCGGTGCGCGCCGCTCTTCGTGTGCGGCAAAGTTCTCGGCGAGCACCGCGGGCACCACCGAGTCGGCGATCTCGACACCGCGCCGACCTTCGTCCTGCCGAGACGACCTGGCGCGGACAGTCCTTTTCGCGGCCGCGGGCTATGTGACTGTCGCTCCGGACTATCTCGGGCCGGGCGCCGTTCCGTGTCAGCCGCGCCGATGAAGTTCGCGACCACAACTCGACGCTCGACGACGCCGGGGGCACACGGCTCAGCGCGCGCGGCACCCCGCCGCGACCGGCACACCCGCGAACCGATCGGCGAGATAGTTCATCGCACCGAACGCCTCCACGATCGCGGTCGGATTGTGCCCCGGCAGCGTCGAATGCGCGAAGGTGATGTCCGCGCCGAGCGCGCAGTAGCGGTCGAGCAGCGCGGTGAAGCCCGCGACGGGAATCACGTCGTCGGTGATGCTGTGGTAGAGGTAGGCCGGTACCCGCGGCGCGCTCGCGCCGAGCTCCTGCGCGTCCGTCGCCGCGCGGAAGGCCGGGTGCGCCAAGAGGTCCGGCTCGATCGCGAAGTCGTCGACGCGCGCGCCGATGTACTTCAGCACCAGGTCCGACCCGCACGCCGAGCCGTCCTCGGCAAGCATCGCGTGGCCGCGCTCGTTGAGCAGCTCCGCGACGCCGAACTCCGGGTGGTCGCGGGCGATCGCGAGCACGATCAGCAACGCAAGCCCGGCCTGCACGCCGCCGTCGACGCCGCGGGCGATGGCGGGCCAGTCGGCGGGCACGCCGCCGGAGGTGATGCCCGCGAACCGGACGTCCGGTGCGTAGTCCGGTTGCAGCTGGGCGGCCCACAGCGTCGCGAAGGCGCCGCCCGAATACCCGTACGCGCCAATCGGACTCGCCGGCCCGACGCCGCCCGCGCCGAACGCCCGCGCCGCCCGGATGCCGTCGAGCACACCGCGCCCGGAGTTCACCCCGTCCAGGAAGCGGGACCACGGCCCCTCGTAGTCACTGACCACAACCGCCCAACCCCGGCGCAGCGCGTCCGCGATGAAAGGCGTGTCGATGTAAGTGGTCACGCCGCTCAGTTCCCAGCCGCCGCGCAGTGCGTAGGAGGGCGCGCAGTGGCTGCCGAGGCTGTCCTCGGGCACCTGATAGGACAGCAGCGGCCGCTCCCCCTGGCCCAACCACGGCAGATTCGGGACCATCACCGTGGCCATGCCGGGGATGGGCGCGTCGCCCGCGTCGTTGGTCCGGTACTGCACCTGCCAGGCTGAAACCGGCAGCGGCAGACCGAGCAGCGCGATCGGCCGCGATCGGGTGACGGCTCCCGCGGGGTAGTCGGCGAGGTCGGCGGGCGCGGCGTAGAACGGGTCGGCGTCGGGCCGAGGGATCGCCGCGCTCGGTGCGGCATGGGCGAGCAGACTGAGCGAAACCATCGCGGCGACCGCGAATCCCCGGAGAAGCACGCCGAAAGCCGGGAACGGACGACCGTATTTCGTGCTCATCCCAGCTCCAGCGCTCACCGAGGCGCACCCGACCTTGGCCTCGACACACTCGACGGTACTGCCGTGGCGGCCGACCGGCAACATCCTTGGCGCCCGTGATTACAGTGGTGCGAAAGTTCCCTCAGCGCAACCGAATCGCCGCCAAGCGAGCAGGGCGAAGCGCATTCGAAAAGGAGACTGACCATGCGGTACGGCAACGGACTGGACATTCCCGAGGGGCTCGCCGACGTGTGCGGTCCGGACCGGATGGCGGTGATCGTCTACGACATGCAGGTGGGCGTGCTCTCCCAGTTGCCGGACGGCCCCGAGATCATCCAGCGGGTGGTGCCCGTGGTGGAGGCGGCGCGGCGCGGCGGCTACCCGGTCATCTTCCTGCGGCACTTCTTCCTGCCGCACCGGCTCAGCGGCAAGTTCGCGCTGCGGATGGCGATGTCCTGGCAGGGTGTCGACTCGGTCGACGAGCTGAAATCCATTCTCCAGCGCGACACCCCGGCCTTCGAGCTGGTGCCTGAGCTGCGGCCGCGGCCCGACGAGGTCGTCTTCGACAAGACCTCGATGTCGGCCTTCGAGGGCACGCCGCTGGCGAGCACGCTGCGGGATCTCGGCATCAGTGCGTACGCCATCATGGGCGTCGCGATGGAGATCGGCATCGCGCCGACCATCGCCCACTCCACCGACCTCGGGTTCATCCCGGTGGTGATCAGCGACGCGTGCGGCGGCCGCGATCAGGACGCGATCGCGCGCAACTACGCGGATTTCGAGTTCCAGGGGCATGCGATCGTGACGGATTCCGCGACCATCACGCCGCTGCTGGCGGGCGAGAAGGAGTGACCCGTGCCGTCGTCCCGGCGCGCGCCGGGACGACGGGGATCGGTCAGCCTTCCTTTCGGATGGCCTTTTTCGCGGCGTCCTGGGCCGAGTCGAAACAACCGCGGATTCACGATACCCAGCCAACGCCGGACCGGCCTGGCTAACTCCTGGCGATCGCCGTCACAGCGCGGGCGTCAACCGGATTCGCCGACCCAGCCCGGATGCCAGAGCCGTCCGGTCTCGGTCCAGTTCATGAAGCGCACGGTGCCCGCGATCTTCGGCGACACCCACACCGCTTCCTTGCGCTCCTCGGCGGACAGCGGATTGTCGAACGGGCTCGTCTTGCGTTCCAGCTTGCGCAGCCGTTCGGCCAGGTCCCGCATGCCCGCGTCGTCGAAACCGGTGCCGACCCTGCCCACGTAGATCAGCCGGTCCTGGTACGGAATGCCGACGAGCAGCGACTTGAACTCGCGCGCCTCGCTGCGCCGCCAGCCGCCGACCACCACCCGCTGGGTGCGCCAGTTGCGCTGCTTGACCCACGAATGTCCGCGCTTGCCCGGCAGATACACCGAATCCCTGCGTTTGGCGACGACGCCCTCCATGCCGTGCTCCTGGCTGTAGCGCAGCGCCGTGGCGCCAGGGCCATCGAGGCGGGGCGGCACGCGCAACGACGGGGCGTTCGCGGCAAGCGCCTCCAGCACCCGCCGACGGTCCGAATAGCGTTTGCGGACCAGCGAAGTGCCGTCCAGATACAGCACATCGAACGCGACGAAGACGGCGCGGGCCGCATCCGCTTGCAGCAGGCCCAGATTCGCGACACCGTGATCGTCGAAGACCACCGCCTCGCCGTCGAGCACGACGCGGTGTCCGTCCAACTCCTTCGCCAGCACGCCGATACCCGGGTAGCGGGAGGTCACCACGTTGCCCGCGCGGCTGCGCAAAGTCACCGCCCCGGAATCGATCTCGGCGATGAGCCGGAAGCCGTCCCATTTCGTCTCGAAGCACCATTCGACGTCGTCCAGCTCGGCGACGTCGCCGGAGATCGCGAGCATCGGCGCGAGACCGCGGGGAAAAGGCGCGGAACCGCCCGGCGGTGCAGCCGTTGCGATCGGTGCCTCGCCGACCGATTCGTCCGCGGCGCCGGGCTTGCCGCGAGACCCGTTCGAGGACGCGGCCGAATCCTGTTCATCCGCAATCTCTTCCGTCTCCTGCTGCTGATCGCGCATGAGGTGCATCAGCCACTGGTTGCCGTTGGTCTGGATGAACGCGTAGCGGCCGGTGAGTCGCTCGCCGTGGAAGCGGACGATCACCTCGTCGTCGCGCCACTTCTCGGTCTCGTAGGTGCCGGTATCCCAGATGGTCATCTCCCCCGCGCCGTACTCCCCCTTCGGGATCTCGCCGTGGAAGTGCAGATACTCCAGCGGATGGTCCTCGGTGTGCACCGCGAGCCGGTTCTGCCGCGACGACGTCGGCGGACCCTTCGGGACGGCCCAGGACACCAGCACGCCGTCGCGCTCGAGCCGGACGTCCCAGTGCAGCCTGCGCGCGTGATGCTCCTGCACCACGAACCGGTCTCCGGCACTCGGGGCGGGCGGCGCGGACGGCACCGGCTCCGGTGTGCGCGCCGGATCGCGCATCGAGCGATACTTGCTCAGCGCGTCGGTGCCGCCACGGGAGTCCGGCGGGTCGAGCTCGGCGAGCAGGTCACCGTCGTCCCGCCAGCGCGCGAGCACCTCCTCGAAACGTAAGTGCCGCAGCTTCTTTCGATTCTCGATCTCGGCCCAGGTGCGTGGCGCCGCGGCGTTGGGCTCCGCGCGGCCGCGCATCGAATAGGGGGCGATGGTGGTCTTGGCCGGGTTGTTCTGGCTCCAGTCCAGGAAGACCTTGCCGCGCCGCACGGACTTGGCCATCGTCGCCGTGACCAGTTCCGGGTGCAGCTTCGCCAGATTGGTGGCCACCTGTTTGGCCACCGTCGACGCGCCACCGGGGCTCAGCACCCGGTCCAGCGGAACGTAGATATGAATGCCCTTGCTGCCGCTGGTAACCGGGAACGCGTGCAGTCCGATCCCCTCGACCATCTCCCGCACGGCGAGCGCTACCGTCGCGCATTCCGGCAGACCGACGCCCGGCCCCGGATCCAGATCGAAGACGATCCGGGTCGCCGGACCCATCTCGTCGCCGTCGAAACGCCATTGCGGCACATGGACTTCCAGCGAGGCCTGCTGCCCGATCCAGGCCAGGCCCGCCTCGGAATCGATCAGCGGATAGGCCACCCGCCGATCGGAGTGCGCGAGCGTGCGGCGCTCGATCCAGGACGGCGCGTGTTCGGCGAGGTTCTTTTCGAAGAAGGAGGGTTCGTCGACCCCGTTGGGCCAGCGCTTTCTGGTCACCGGGCGCCCAGCGATATGCGGCAGCATCGCCGGGGCGATGGCCGCGTAGTAGGCGATCACCTCGCCTTTGGTGGTCCCGGTCGCCGGATACAGCACCTTGTCGAGATTGCTGAGTTCGACCTCGATACTCGGTCGGCCCGGACCACCACCGAATGCACGGCGGGACACCATGACTCGATAGTACGGCCGGGGACCGACAGGTGGGCGGTCCCCGGCCGTGCGTCCTCAGGGATTGGGCGTCGGCCCCGGACCCGGCTGGCCGGGCTGCCCTGGCTGGCCGGGGTGTTCGGGCGGAACCACCTTCTTGGCGGCCTCCTTGCCCTTCTCGATCTTGTCCGTGTACTTCCCGTGGGTCTTCTGGTCGATGAAGTCACCGGCCTTGTCGACCGCCTGGTTGATCTTGTCGGCGTTCTTGGCCGCCGCGTCCTTTCCCTTACCGACCAGGCCTTTCAAAGTGTCCGCCAGGCTCATCGCCGTCGTTCCTTTCCTGTCGCCAATCGGGATGTCGGAGATACCGACAGGTCAACCTACATTTTCCCACCAGGAATCGCCGGGAGGGAGCGCATGCGGCAACAAGCGTTGTCCCGGCATCGGCACCGCGACCGAGGTACCCGCCTCCTTCGCCGCGTCGACCATCCGGTGCACCGGTTCCGACCACCCGTGGAAGGCCAGGTTGAACGTCGCCCAGTGGATCGGCACGAGCAGGCCGTGGCCGGGATCGCCGACGCACAGGTCGGCGTGCGCGCGCACCGCCTCCTCCGGGTTCATGTGCACGTCGGTCCAGCGCTCGTCGTACGCGCCGATGGGAAGCAGCGTCAGGTCGAAGGGACCGAGCGCCGCGCCCGCCTCGGCGAACGCCTTGGTGTAACCGGTGTCGCCGCCGAAGTAGACCCGCCGAGTCGGGCCGACGATGGACCAGGACGCCCACAACGTGGTGTTCCTGACCAGTCCGCGGCCGGAGAAGTGCCTGGCCTCGGTGCAGGTGAGCACCAGATCGGTACCGTCCCGTTCCCGGCCGAGTGCCGCGAGGGAAACCGAACCGCCCCAATCCAATTCGACGATGCGATGCTCAGGAACGCCCCAGTGCCGCAGGTGCGCGCCGATGCCCATCGGCACCAGGAACGGCGTGGACTGGGCGACCACCAGCGCCCGGATGGTCTCCTTGTCGAGGTGGTCGTAGTGATCGTGCGAGATGATCACCGCGTCGACCTGCGGAAGTTCCGCGAGCGGCACCGGAACCGGATGCAGCCGCGCGGGCCCGATCAGCGGGGAAGGCGAAACCCGTTCGCTCCATACGGGATCGGTGAGAATCCGGTATCCGTCCACCTCGATCAGCGCCGACGCGTGGCCGTACCAGGTCACCGCTAGATCGGCGGCCTCGGCGGGCGACTGCGGCTTCTGCAGCGGAACCACCCCGCGCGGGCGGCCGATATTGCGCTTGGTAAACGCCGAATACAGCAGGGAGGGAACCGAACCCGCGACGATCTGGGTGCTCGGCTCGGTGTTGTGGAATTGGCGATTGCGGTAGCTCACCGACCCCGTCGCGTACGGATGGATAGCCGACATCGAGGCGCCGATCGATGACGGTATGTCCCACGCGGCCCGCACCACCCAGGTGAGCCCGACCGCGCCCGCCGCGTAACCGAGCAGTCGTTTGATACGCATCATCGCCCCACGAACTTCGCCGCGCGCTTCTCCTGCCGTGCCACACGCCCCTCCTGAGCATCGGCGCTTGTCCACGCGGCCTCCAGAGCGGCGCGCTGTTGCGCGGACTCCGGATCGCGGGTGCCGTCGTCGTTGAACACCAGCTTCAGGTGCCGCAGCGAAAGCGGCGCCAAATCCGCGATCGACTTGGCCCACGCCTGCGCGTCGGCAAGGGTGCCGATCTTGTTCGCGAAACCGAACGAGTAGCAGTCGGCGGCCTGAATCGGTTCGGCGCCAATGAGAACGGTGCGCGCCGGGCCGCCGCCGATCAGCGAGACCAGCCGCCGCACGGTCCAGCGGTCCACGGTGATGCCGAGTTTGGCGGCCGGAATGGCGATGTAGGCCTCCGGCGCGATCACCCGCAGGTCCGAGGCGAGCGCGAGTTGCACGCCCGCGCCGAGCGCGCCGCCGTTGATGGCGGAGATGACCGGCACCGGCACCGACTCGATGGTGTGCAACATGTCGAGCAGGCCGGAGAGGAAATCGTCGGAGTAGACGCCGGACAGATCGGCGCCCGCGCTGAAGATCGGGCCGCGCCCGGTCAGCACGATCACCCGTGCGCCATCGGCGACGGCGGCTAGGACGGCCTCGCGTAGCCGGGTCACGAGTTCGCTGTTGAGCGCGTTGCGTCGCTCCTCGCGTTGTAATTCGATGGTGACGACATCACCATCTCGGCTAACACCGAGCATGCATCCTCCCCAACTGAACGTGTCGTTTGGTTACTCTCACTCTGCCACAGGCGGTGGCGGGAGACGCCGAAGGCGATACGATCGGCGGCTGTGCCGACCGACTTCGACATCCTGGTGATCGGCGCTGGTCAAGCGGGACTCTCGGCCGGCTACCACCTCCGCCGCCTCGGACTACGCCCCGAACGCGATTTTCTCATCGTCGACCACGCACCGGGACCCGGCGGCGCCTGGCAGTTCCGCTGGCCCTCGCTGACACTCACCACCGTCAACCGGGTGCACGACCTGCCCGGCATGTCGTTCGCCGAGACCTTGCCGCCCGGCTCGGAGAGCGCACCCGCCGCCACGGCCGTTCCGCATTATTACGAGTTGTACGAGAAGCGCTTCGATCTTCGGGTGCGCAGGCAGGTGTCGGTCGACGTGGTCTGCGACCGCACCGAGGACGGGCAGCGCTGCGACGGGCGCGGCACTGTGCTCAACGCGGAGACCGACAGCGCGGGCACGCTCCGGGTCCGCGGGCTCATCAACGGCACCGGGACCTGGGAGCGGCCTTTCATCCCGCGCTACCGCGGGCAGGAGAGCTTCGCGGGCCGTCAGCTGCACACGCGCGACTATCGCACCGCCGAGGAATTCGCCGGGAAGCACGTCGTGATCGTCGGCGGCGGCATCTCCGCTGTGCAGTTGCTCGACGAGATCTCGAAGGTGACCGCGACCACCTGGGTCACGCGGACCGAACCGGTGTTCCGCGACGCGGAGTTCACCGACGAGACGGGCCGGGCCGCGGTGGCGATGGTCGAGGACCGCGTGCGCAACGGGCTCCCGCCCGGCTCGGTGGTCTCGGTGACCGGCCTGCGCTGGGACGATCGGCTGCGCGCGGCCGACGCGCGCGGCGTGCTGCGCAGGCGGCCGATGTTCGACCACATCGAACCCGACGGCGTGCGCTGGGCGGACGGCACTTTCCAGCGAGCCGATGTCATCCTGTGGGCCACCGGGTTTCGCAGCGCGCTGGACCATCTGGCCCCGCTGCGGCTGCGCGGACCCGGCGGCGGGATCACCATGACCGGGCAACTCGCGACGCAGGTCGCCGTCGATCCGCGCATCCATCTGATCGGCTACGGCCCGTCGGCGAGCACCATCGGCGCGAACCGCGCGGGCCGGGCTGCCGCCGTCGAGTTGACCGAGCATCTGGGCATCGGCGTCCGCGGCTGAACTGCGGCTCGGTGATCGCGCACGCACCGTGGCACCGCTCCCGGGTCTGGATCGGCACCGGCCCGCGGCTCACCGATCGACACCGCGCCCGAGCTCCACAACCAGCACCGACCTGCGGCTCAGCGACCAGCACCAGGCCGCGGCGTCACGACCAGCACCGGCTTGCGCCTCAGCGACCAGCAGGCCAGAGGTCAGCGACCGACAGCAGGCCCGCCTCAGCGACCAGCACCAAGCCGGAACTCAGCGACCGACAACGGGCCCCACCTCGACTACCGGCAGCGCGCTTCGCCTCAGAGACCGGCGGTGAAAGTGTCCGGGTTCGGACCGATGCGGCCGCCGCGGTCGAGGGCGTTGATCGCGTCCATCTGCTCGGCCGTCAGCTCGAAGCCGAACACGTCGAAATTGGCGGCAATCCGCGACGGTGTGACCGACTTCGGGATGACGATGTTGCCGAGCTGCAGGTGCCACCGAATGAGCACCTGGGCCGGCATGCGGTCGAGTTCGGCGGCGATGACGGTGATGGTCCGGTCCTCGAGCAGCGTGCCCTGGCCGAGCGGGCTCCACGCCTCGGTGGCGATCGCGTTCGCGGCGTGGAAATCGCGCAGTTCGCGCTGGGCGAGGCCGGGGTGCAGCTCGATCTGGTTGACGGCCGGGATCTCGCCGGTCTCTTCGATCACCCGGCGCAGGTTCGCCTCGGTGAAGTTGGACACGCCGATCGACCGGACCCTGCCCTGCCGCTTGAGCTCCTGAAACGCACGGAAGGTTTCGACGAACTTGTCGGCGATGGCCACCGGCCAGTGGATCAGGTAGAGATCCAGGTAGTCCAGGCCGAGCTTGTCCATGCTCGCGTCGAAGGCGCGCAGCGTGGCGTCGTAGCCCTGATCGGCGTTCCACAGTTTGGTGGTGACGTAGACCTCGTCGCGCGGCAGCCCGAACGCCCGGATGGCCTGCCCGGTGCCCTGCTCGTTGCCGTAGATCGCGGCGGTATCGATGCTGCGGTAGCCCGCATCGAGCGCGGCGGTCACGACATCGAATACGTCCTCGGGCGGCACCTGGAACACGCCGAATCCGAGTTGCGGGATGACGTTGCCGTCGTTCAGCACGATCGACGGCACGGCGGAGGTCTCGCTTCGGAAGCTCACCCGATCGACCGTAGAAGTGCGGGGGCGAACCGTCAACGACGCTTACGCGCGTGTTGACACCCGCCAAAACGCGTGAACCAGCCATTTCGCTCGACGGTTAGGTCGAACGGGTCGCTCCGCGCGGTCCTGGTCCGGTTCAGCGGCCCGCCGGAAGGCCGAGCCTGCGGTAGCGCTGATGCCGTGCGCGCTCGAGATCGTGCAGGGGCAGGCCGCGCAGACGGCTGAGCTCTTCGCCGATGGCGGCGACCATGCGGCGGGCGAAGTCGACGGGTTCGTCGGCGGCGTCGGGGCGTTCCGGGACGATGCGGTCGACGATGCCGTCGGCGAGCAGCGCGGGGGCGCTGATGCGTTGCGCGGCGGCGAGTTCCGGCGCGTGTTCGGTGTCGCGGAAGACGATCGCGCTGGCGCCTTCTGGTGGCAGCGGGGCCAGCCAGCCGTTCGTGGCGGCCAAGACGCGGTCGGCGGGCAGCAGCGCGAGCGCGCCGCCGCCGGTCCCCTGGCCGAGCAGCACCGAGACGGTCGGGGTGTCCAAAGTCACCAGATCACTGATGCAGCGGGCGATTTCGGGGGCGAGACCGCGCTCCTCGGCCTCCTTGGACAGCGCCGCGCCGACGGTGTCGATCACCAGCACCAGCGGCAACCGCAACTCCTCGGCCAACGCCATGCTGCGCCGCGCCTCGCGCAACGCCGCGGGTCCCATCGTCTCGCCGAGGCGTCCGGTGCGGTCGTGCCCGAAGACCACGCAGGGCTGTCCGCGGAACCTGGCGAGCGCGTGCACCACGCTGCGATCGGTCTCGCCCTGACCGGTGCCACTGAGCGGAACCCGTTGCGTGACGTGGCGCAGCAGATCGCGCAGGCCGGGGCGGTCGGGGCGGCGCGAGGCGAGCACCGACTGCCAGGCAGCGTCGGAGGTCGACGCGGACCGGGCGGGCTCCCCACTCGCGACCGCCGACTCGGCACGGCGCGAGCCGCCGCGCGAACCCGCGGAGTCCGCCGGTTCGGCCGCCACCGGCCCGCTCGGGCGCGAATCCGCCGGGACACCGGCAGCTTCGACTCCCCGATCACGCGACGACGGAGCGGGTGTCGATGCGGCAGAGCTCTTGTCGTCCGCCCGCACTTCTCCGCTGAGCACGCTCAGCGCGCGATGGGCGATCCTGCGGAAGACGTGCACCGGCACCACGCCGTCGATGACGCCGCGGTGGTACAGGTTCTCCGCGACCTGCACGCCCTCAGGGAAGTCCTTGCCGTACAACGCCTTGTAGACGCGCGGACCGAGGAACCCGATCAGCGCGCCAGGCTGGGCGAAGGTCATGTGGCCGAGCGAACCCCACGACGCGAACACACCACCCATGGTGGGGTCGCGCAGGTACACGAGGTACGGGTGTCCGGCGGATTTGTGCGCGGCGACCGCGCCCGCGATCTTCACCATCTGCACGAAGGCGACGGTGCCCTCCTGCATGCGGGTGCCGCCGGAGGTCGGGGACGCGACGAGCGGGAGGCCGAGCTCGGTCGCCTGTTCGACGGCGGCGACGATGCGTTCGGCCGCCGCGACACCGATCGAACCGGCGAGAAACCCGAACTCGCAGGCGATCACGGCCACCCGGCGACCGCGCAACAGTCCTTCACCTGTGAGCACCGACTCGTCGGTGCCCGCCGCGGCCGTCGCCTTGCGCAGATCCTCGCGGTAACGCGGGGACGCGGCCACCTCGAACGGTGGCCGATCCCAGCTGACGAACGACTCCGCGTCGAGCAGTTGCCCGAGCCACTCCCGCGCCGAAATCCGCATCGCGCGAGCATATCCGCACGGTCGGACGGCAGGAGTCACGGAAGTCGGTGACGAGACAGCCGCGGGCGCGCCGCGGCCGTCCCCGCGATCAGTAGCCCTGCATCACCTTGCGCAGGGCGTATTCGGTGAGCGAGACCAGCGCCTGCTTGGCGGGCTCGCGCCGTCGCGCGTCGATGGACAGGATCGGCACATCCGCGGGCACCGCGAGTGCCTGCCGGATGTCCTCGATCGGATAACGCGGTGCGTCGTCGAATTCGTTGAGCGCCACCAGGAACGGCAGGTTGCGCGCCTCGAAGTAGTCGACGGCCGCGAAGCTGTCCTCCAGCCTGCGGGTGTCGACGAGAACCACGGCGCCGATGGCGCCGCGGATCAGGTCGTCCCACATGAACCAGAACCGGTACTGGCCCGGCGTACCGAACAGATACAGCACCAGATCGTCCGCGAGGCTGATCCGGCCGAAGTCCATGGCCACCGTGGTGGTGGACTTCATCGGAATGCCGGTCAGGTTATCGATTCCGGTACTGGCATTGGTCACCAATGCCTCGGTACGCAGCGGAACGATCTCCGAGACAGCACCGACCAACGTGGTCTTACCGACACCGAAGCCACCAGCGACCACGATCTTCGCCGAGGTGGGCTTGCTGGTGCGGGTATCGACCTGCGCCGTCGAATCAAATACGCCGGAGTCCACTGAGAACCCTTTCGATCAGCTCGCGACGTTCATCGTCGCTGGAATCGTCTTTCAAAGTCGCGGAAACGCGCACATGACCGGCCTCGATCAGGTCGGCAACGAGTACCCGTGCCACACCTATCGGAATTCCCAGTCGAGCCGCTACTTCGGCAACGGACGGCGATTCTCTGCACAACTCCACGATTGACGTTTCGATGTTGGTCAGTTCGAACTGCCGCTCCAGGGCGACCGGATGCGATGCGACGAGCGCCTCCAACGCCAACTCGACCGTGGGCCTGGTACGGCCCGCGGTCAACGAGTATGGGCGAACGAGGCTCGGCTCGGCGCTCCCCACGCGGTGATCTTCTATGTCCATCCCACCATCAGGAACCCATCGTGACGCGTGGCGTGGCCTGCACCGTCTGGCCAACACGCTCGACCAACAGAGCCATCTCGTATCCGACCTGTCCGATGTCGCAGGACGTGTTGGTCAGTACCGCGAGATACGAGCCGTCGCCCACCGCCATCAGCAGCAGGTATCCGTGCTCCATCTCGACGACCGACTGCAGCACCGTACCGCCCTCGAACAGGTTCGAGACGCCGACGGAGAGGCTGGCCAGGCCGGCGGTGACCGCCGAGAGCTGTTCAGCGCGGTCGACGGGCAGCTGGGCACTCGCGGCCATGAGTAGGCCGTCAGCCGAGACCAGGACGGCATGAGCTACGCCAGGAACCTCGTTGGCGAAGTTCGAAACCAGCCAATCCAGCTGACGGTTCGTACCACCTAGATCGGGGTTCATCGGTCTCCTTTGTCTCCGGTTAGGTTCATTTCTCTCATCGCACGGCCATCCCGGACGCCCTGCTGGTGACGGCTCAAGCTGGACCTGATCGATTCCGGATCTCGGCGCGGTGCCCGATCCGCGGAGCCGCTGACGGCGCCGGGGACCAGCCTCCCGCCCGGATTGCGTTGAGGCAAGCCCGCGGCGGTCTTTGTTTCGGCTTGCGCCTCGCTGGCCCGGCGTGCGGCCTGCCAACCCTCGTCGCCAGGCGACTCGAAGGAGGCCGCGACCTGGGACCGATCCGGGTTCGGATCGGCCAGCCATGCCGACATCATCTCGGCGAAGATCGGGCTGTCCATCGGCGATCCGGATTCGACCGCGGGCTGCAGGCGAGTCTGGAAGAAGGAGGCCGTCTTCGACGGGTTGGATTTGTAGCTGTGCTTGCCGGGGTCGCGGCCGCCCGTGGGCGTGCTCGACTCGGCTTCTTTCTTGTCCGCGCTGCTCGCGGCAGGCTGCACGGTCCGTTCCCGTTGCGGCAGGCCGACTCCCGGCGGGACCTCGCGCTGCGGCATCACCGTCGCGCCGGGATCGCGCTGCGGCAGACCACCTGGCGCGGCCGACGGACGCTGCGACAGACCGCTCGGCGCCTCGCGCTGCGGTAGGCCGGTCGACGCGGCAGGCCGCTGCGTCAGACCACCGGGCGCTTGCTCCCGGCGCGGAGCGCCGCTGGCGCCCGGTTCGCGCAGGGGCAGTCCGTTGCCGGTCTGCGGACGCTGCGACAGACGGTTCGCGGCGGGATCGCGCTGCGGCAGACCACCGGACGCGAAATCGCGCTGCGGCAGACCGCCCGAAGCGGACTCACGTTGCGGCAAACCACCGGAAGCCGAATCACGCTGCGGCAAACCACCCGACGCCGAATCACGCTGCGGCAAACCACCCGACGCCGAATCACGCTGCGGCAGGCCACCGGAGGCGGACTCACGCTGCGACAGACCGGCGAACGGATCCCGCTGCGGCCGGCCCGTGGCCGAATCGCGTGCGGGCGCACCGTTGGCACCGGGCTCCCGCTGCGGCAGGCCGTTCGGCGCCGCGTCGCGCTGCGGCAGACCGTTCGAGGCGCTCTCGCGCGGCGACAGACCCGACGACGACTGACGCGGCGGCATCCCGTTGGCGCCGGGCTGGCGCTGCGGCAGACCACCCGCGGCCTGATCGCGTTGCGGCAGACCACCCGACGCCGAATCACGCTGCGGCAGACCGCCCGATGCGGACTCACGCTGCGGCAGACCACCGGACGCGGCATCCCGCTGTGGCGGCTTGACGGGAGCCGAATCGCGCGGCGATAGGCCTGCGGCGGCATCCCGTGCGGGCGCACCGTTCGTGCCGGGCTGGCGCTGCGGCAGACCCGTCGTGCTCGGCTTCGGCACGCCGTTGGTACCCGGCTGACGCTGCGGGAGATCGCCGGAGTTCGACGCGTCGCGCTGCGGCAGCGAGCCGTTGCCGGTGTTCGTGCCGGTACCGGTCGGCGGGGTGGGCGGCCGCTGCGGGCCGCCCGGGCTCAGGCTGCGCTTGGGCAGGCTCGCCGCGGCGAGCTTGCCGCGCTGCGGGCCGCTCGACGCCTGGCCTGGCTGCGGCCGCAAGGTCGGGCTCGACTGGGCCGAGTCCTGGCGCAATCCGGTCGCCATCGCGTTGCCCGGCTGCCGCTGCGGAAGGCCGCCCTGGGCGTCTCCGCTCGGCTCGACGGGCTTGGCGACCGGAATCGGTCCGCTCACCCCGGGATCGACGGTGACCATCATGTTGCCGCCGGGCGTGCGGGTGATCGAACGCATCTGCATCGACGACGGCGACGACTGGCGCTGCGGCGCGGCGGGCGACGGCGTCGGCGTCACGGGCTGTGGGCCCGAGATCGGTCCGCCTGCGACGATCAGGCCAACCGGCACGTGCACGGTCACGGTCACGCCGGGATCGCGCGCGGTGTCGAAGGTCGGGCGCAGTCGCACGGTCAGGCCGTGGCGCTCGGCCAGGCGGCCGACCACGAAAAGACCCATGTGTCGCGCGGTGTCGGGACCCGGCTCGGCGGTCTGCTCGAGCTTCCTGTTGATCTCGGCCATCTCCGAGGGCGGCATACCGATGCCTCGGTCGGCGACCTCGATGAGCATGCCCTGGTCGTGCGCCTGCGCGAAGGTGAACTTCACGTCCGTCTCGGGCGGCGAGGCCCGCAGCGCGTTGTCGAGGAGTTCGGCGAACAGGTGCGCGAGGTCCGAGGCGGCCGGTTCCTTCAGCGAACCGCGCGGCGTAGCGCCGAGCTTGACTCGCTCGTAGTCCTCGACCTCGGAGATCGCGGCGCGCAGCACGTCGGCGATCTCGACGGGCGCGGACTTGGCGCGGCGCTGCTTGGTGCCCGCCAGAATCAGCAGGTTGTCACCGTTACGGCGCATACGGGCGGCGAGATGGTCCAGCCGGAAGAGGTTCTCCAACAGGCGGGGGTCCTTCTCGTCGTACTCCATCGCCTCGATGAGGCTGAGCTGGTGGTCGACCAGCGACTTGGAGCGTCTGGCCAGGGTCTCGAACATATCGTTCACCTGGCGACGCATCTGCGCCTGGTCGCTCGCGAGGCGAAGCGCCTGGCCGTGGATGTCGTCGACGGCGCGGGCCAGCTGGCCGATTTCCTCGGTGCTTCGCACCGGCATCGGCTCCAGCGGCACGTCCTCCGGCTTCGCGCCGTTACGCAGCTGGGCGACCTCGTGCGGCAGGTCGCTCTCGGCGACGCGCAGCGCGGCGAGGCGCAGACGGTGCAGCGGCACGATCATCGAGCGCGCGACGAACACCGCGAGCAGCAGCGCCGCGAGGATGGTCGCGATGACGATCGCGGTGTAGCTCCACGCGTCCCGGTTGGCCGTGGCGGCCAGCGAGTCCATCGCGCTGTCGATGTCCTTGGTCGCCTTGGCGACCACGAGCTCGTAGACGTCGACGCTGCCGGTCAGCGAGTTCTTCAGCTCACCGATCGGGATCTTGCCCGCCTGCGCCTCCGGGCTGTTCAGCAGCGAGACGCGGTTGTCGATGCCGGCGCGCAGATCCGCGATCGAGGCGTCGCCGTCGGGGAAGCGGTGCGCGAGCACGTTGAGCAGCTGTCGCTCGGAGTTCGCCGCGATCAGGAAGGACTGGATGCCCGACTCGGTGCTGTGCAGCACGTCGTTGAACGCGGCCAGCTCGCTGACCAGGGTGGCTCGGGTGTTGAGCGAGTCGACGAGGCGCAGCTTCGCCGCGTCCAGCGCCGGGTCCGAGACCTGCGAGACCGTGCTCTCCACGATGCTCACGCCGTCGTTGCGGATCCGGTCGATCCCGCCGAGCGCCTCCGCCGGGTCGGCGGCGGCCTTGCCCCTGGACAGGATGGCCTTGGCCTCGGTGATCATGTTCTGCAGCGCGGACTCGGCCTTCGGCTGACCGGACAGGTTGCCCACCGCGGCCTGCGCAGCACTGATCGCCTTGTCGAGGTCGCTGAGGTTCTGGTCGGTCACCACGCTCTGGCCTGGCAACAGCGAGACCATCTGCGAACCGGCGACCGTGGCCGCGTTCGCACTCAAGCCGGTGACGGCCGGGATCGCCTCGATGTTCTCGGCGACCCCTTCCAAGCGGTTCGCCTCGGTGAACTCCGAGGTAATCCTCGACACGCCGAGCCCCACCGCGACCGCCAGCGGCACGGCAAGAACCGCCGTAACCTTCCAGCGCAGGTCCCAATTGCCGAGCGCCCAGCGCTTCTTGCCGGACCTAGCGGCGTCACGCATCTCCCACTCACTTTCCAAACTGGCCCCATCCACGCGCCATCAGCGAACCTCCACAATCGCATGCTGGCTCGACGGATGGAGCTGGCCGAGAACTGCGGCTGGCCGAGAAATTGCGTCTACGACGGCCCAAATAAGTGACATCAGATTCTAACGGATCAATAACAGCTTGGGTGACATCGAGTGTAGCTACGGGCCTTGACCTGCCCGTTCCAGGCAAAACCAGAGGTCGCGGCACCCACCCGGGCGTCGCGTGAAGTCTGCCACAATCATGCAGATCTATCGAGGCGGGCATCGAGGCAAGCTAGGGAGTCACGGGTTTGAGCACAGCATCACAGGGTGATTCGGTGGGGGGCGGTGACCGGGGACACGCGAAGCGCGACTACCGACCGGTCTATCAGACCAGCCTTGTCGATCCCGCCGAGTTCTGGGCCGAGGCGGCCGAAGCGATCGACTGGGAGGTGCCCCCCGGCCAGATCGTCGACCCCACCGCCCGCCCCGTGGCCAGGTGGTTTCCCGATGCGAGCCTCAATACCTCCTTCAATGCCCTCGACCGCCATGTGCGCGGTGGCACCGCGGACGAGGGAGGTCTGGCCGATCAGCCCGCCCTAATATACGACTCCGCTATGACCGGTGCCAAGGTCGTTTTCAGCTACGCCGAACTTCTCGCCGAGGTGGCCACCTTCGCGGGCGCGATGACAAGGCTCGGCGTCCGCAAGGGCGATCGCGTGGTCATCTACCTGCCGATGATCCCGGAAGCCGTGATCGCGATGCTCGCCTGCGCGCGGATCGGCGCGGTGCACTCGGTGGTGTTCGGCGGCTTCGCCGCGCCGGAGCTCGCCGCGCGCATCGATGACGCCCAGCCTGTGCTCATCATCACCGCCTCCGGCGGCCTCGAGCCGAACCGCAAGATCGAATACCCGCCGATCGTGCTGGAGGCGCTCGACATCGCGAAGACGACCGCGCCGCGGCACGTGATCGTCAAACAGCGCCCCGAGCAGTTCACCCCGATCACCTTCGCCGCGCCGCAGGAGGCCACCGAGTCGCTGCCGAGCTCGGCGGCGACCGTCGCGGCGCAATGGCTGGACTGGGAAGACGCCGTGCGCGACGCGGAGCCCGCCGATCCGGTGCCGGTCGCGGCCACCGATCCGCTCTACATCCTGTACACCTCGGGCACCACCGGGAAGCCGAAGGGCGTGGTGCGCGACAACGGCGGGCACGCGGTCGCGCTGGCCTGGTCGATGCGCAACATCTACGACGTCGGCCCCGGCCAGGTGATGTGGGCCGCATCCGACGTCGGCTGGGTGGTCGGCCACTCCTACATCGTCTACGCCCCGCTGCTCGTCGGCGCGACAACGCTGCTCTACGAGGGCAAGCCGATCGGCACCCCCGACGCGGGCGCCTACTGGCGCGTCATCTCCGAGTACGGCGTGCGCGTGCTGTTCACCGCGCCGACCGCGCTGCGCGCCATCCGCAAGGCCGACGGGACGGCCAAGCTGGCACGCAACTACGACCTGTCCTCGCTGCGCGCGCTGTTCTGCGCGGGCGAGCGGCTCGACCCGGCCACCTACCAGTGGGCCACCGAGATCCTGCTCGCCGACCGGACCGACTGCCCGGTCGTCGACCACTGGTGGCAGACCGAGACCGGCTGGC
>NZ_BDAU01000017.1 GCF_001612615.1 Nocardia amikacinitolerans NBRC 108937
CAACCTGCTCGGCCTACAAGAGCTGCCGATCAAACCGGGCTCGGCCTCGGTTCCGGTGCCCGGCTACCGCCTTCGGGTGCTGGACGCCGAGGGCAACCCCGTCCCCGTGGGCACCGAGGGCAACATCGTGATCGGCCTGCCCATGCCGCCCGGCACGCTGACCGGGCTCTGGCAGGACGAGCCGCGGTTCAGCCGGTCCTACATGTCGGCCTTCCCCGGGCACTACCTGACCGGCGACTCCGGCTACTTCGACGAGGACGGCTACCTCTACGTCCTCGGCCGCAGCGACGACGTGATCAACATGGCCGGGCACCGGCTGTCCGCTGGCAGCATCGAAGCCGCCATCTCCGGACACGAGGCGGTGGCCGAGTGCGCGGTGATCGGCCTGCCCGACGAACTCAAGGGTCAGCGCCCGATCGCCTACGTGGTGCTCAAGGAAGGCGTCGAGGTCGATCCGGCCCGGTTGCGCGAGGAACTGGTCGAGCGGGTGCGCGAGCAGATCGGCGCGATCGCCACGCTGCACGACGCGGTGATCGTGGCCGGGTTGCCGAAGACCAGGTCGGGCAAGATCCTGCGCAAGACCATCAGGCAGATCACGGCGGGCGATCCCTACGACATGCCCTCCACCATCGAGGACCCGGCCGTGCTCGCGGCGCTGGAGGATCAGATCATCACCACGCGGGCCGACGAGGAGGCGAACGCGGCGTCGGACAACGGCGACGCGACCGTGCCGGACTCCGATCCCGTCGCGCCGTCCTGACGAATCGCGCTGCGCCGGACCAACGCATCGCGTCGTGCCGGACCGACGCATCGCATCGCGCCGTCCCGGCGCAACACCCCTCAGAGCTTTCTCAGGGATCGTTCACACGCGTGCCAGCGCCGCGCAATAGCGTCGGATGCGCTTGCGCTCTATCACGCTAAGAACTGGAGGCATTACCGATGAACTCTTTCCGTCGCCGCACCGGTCTCGCCGCACTGGCCGCGGGCGGCATGGCCACGGTGGCCGTGCTGCTCTCCCCGGCCGTCGCGTCGGCAGACCCGACGGAACTCGTCGGTCCGCTGCTGAACTCGGACTGCACCTTCGCCCAGGTCGACGCCGCCCTGCACGACCGGGCGCCGCAGCTGGCCGCGATGCTCGACGCGAACCCGACCCAGAAGGCGGAATTGCAGCGCCGTTTCGACCAGCCGGTCGAGCAGCGCCGCGCCGAGTTCCAGCGCCTACTCGCCGAGAACCCGGAGGCCGCGCGCGAGGCGGAGAACGATCCGCGCGCCGCCGGACTGCGCCAGACGATCGAGGCCGTCGCGGCGACGTGCCACAACTACTGATCGACTCCTGACCGACGACCGCACCCGCGAACGGCAGAATGAACGACGTGACCCCCTCGACGCCGACCGTCCTCGTTGTCGACGACGACGAGGACGTGCTCGCCTCTGTCGAACGCGGGCTGCGGCTGTCCGGCTTCCGGGTGCTGGTCGCCCGGGACGGCGCCGCGGCGCTGCGCAGCGTCGGCGAGCACGCTCCCGACGCCATCGTGCTGGACATGAACATGCCGGTCCTGGACGGCGCCGGTGTGGTGACCGCGCTGCGTGCCATGGGCAACGAAGTACCGATCTGCGTGCTCAGCGCCCGAGCCTCGGTGGACGACCGGATCTCCGGCCTGGAATCCGGCGCCGACGACTACCTGGTGAAACCGTTCGTGCTCGCCGAACTGGTCGCCCGCATCCGCGCGCTGCTACGCCGCCGCACCGACGCGCCCGCGCCCGCCACGCCCGGCGCGATCACCGTCGGACCGCTCGAGGTCGACGTCGCCGGTTATCGCGCGCTGCTGCACGGTACCGAGATCGAGCTCACCAAGCGGGAATTCGAGCTGCTCTCCACGCTGGCGCGCAACGCGGGCGTTGTGCTGAGCCGGGAACGTCTGCTGGAACTGGTGTGGGGCTACGACTTCGCCGCCGACACCAACGTGGTGGACGTCTTCGTCGGCTACCTGCGCCGCAAGCTGGAGGTCGGTGACACCCCGCGCCTGCTGCACACCATCCGCGGTGTCGGTTTCGTGCTGCGAGCGCCGAAATGAATCCGAACATACCGTGAAAACGCGTGGGCGCAGGACCTTTTCGCTGCGCACCCGGGTGGCGGGTGCGGCGGCGGCAGGCGCCGTCATCATCGTGACCGTGCTCAGCGCGATCACGGTGCAGGCGATCGAGCGCAACAATCTGCAACAGAGCGATCAGCAGCTCTCGGTCGCGTCTCGCCTCGTCCTGCTCGATCCGGTGATCGCGGTGGGCGTGCTCGGGTTGACCGGGCTCAACGACGACATGGCGATCACGGTGCGCGACAGCGGGTCCGTGGTGGCGAGCAGCCCGGTCCAGCTTCCCGATCTGTCCACCGGATCGCGCACCGTGACGGTGGGCGGCGTCCCGTACCGTGTGCTCACGACGACGGAGAACCAACCGCCGGATCGCACTGTCTCCCTTGGCATTCCGGCCGACGAAGCGGCGCGCGCGACCGCCGAGCAGCAGCGCTGGGTGATGGGCGGCGCGCTGCTCGCGGTGGCCGCGGCGGGCGCGCTCGGCTGGTTGCTCGCTGGCCGTGCGGTGCGTCCCATCGTCGACCTGACCCATCAGGTCGGCACGCGCAGCGCGTTCCCCGACCCCGACAATCCGCATCCCCCGGTCGACGGCAAGGGCATGCGCGAGGCCGAGAAGCTCGCCGACGCGGTGAATCGCATGTTGCAGCGGGTCGACCAGGCGCAGGAGGAGACCGCCGCCGCGCTGGAGACCGCGCGCGATTTCGCCGCCGTCTCCGCGCACGAACTGCGCACCCCGCTCACCGCCATGCGCACCGACCTGGAGGTGTTGCGCACCCTCGACCTCGACGAGGCGCAGCGCGCCGAGATCCTCGTCGACCTGCAACGCAGCCAGGGCCGGGTGGAGACCACGCTCGCCGCGCTGGAACGGCTCGCCACCGGCGATCTCACCAACGAACGCGACCACGTGGACACCGATGTCGGCGACCTGTGCGACCAGGCCGCGCACGACGCCATGCGCCACTTCCCCGGACTGACCGTCCGCATCGAGACGGACGCGGAACTGGTGACCCGCGGTCTGCCCGCGGGTCTGCGCCTCGCGGTGGACAACGCGCTGGCGAACTCGGTGAAGCACGGCGGGGCCACCGAGGCGGTGGTCTCCGCGCACCGAACGCCGCAGGGGCACATCGTGATCGCGGTCGACGACAACGGGCGCGGCATCCCGGTCGAGGAACGTGCCGCGGTCTTCGACCGGTTCTATCGCGGTAGTCAGGCGAGCAAGGGCGGCTCGGGGCTCGGCCTCGCCTTGGTTGCTCAGCAAGCCCAATTGCACGGCGGGCGAGCCTACTTCGAGGACAGCCCGCTGGGTGGCGCGCGGTTGGTTCTGGACCTTCCCGAGCGGCACCGTGTCGGCGATCAATTGCCATCGAACGGGTCGAAAGCCCGCTGAGTCCCGCGCCATTGCTGGGCGGCGCAACGAAATCTTCCGCCCCCTTATCGAATTCTCACAGAAACGCCAATGAGGCCGTTAGTCACGATCTTTAGGGTCGGTGATCGTGATCGGACATCGCGCCCGCTGGGCGCTCCTCGCCATCGGGATCGTCACCGCGGGAGCGATCGGTGGTGGTGTCACCGCCTGCGCGGGCTCGGGATCGGCGCCGTCGGGAATCGCCCTTGTCAACACCGACACCGGACCGACAGGCGCGCGCATCGTGCAGGCACTCGAGCAGGACGGCGCGGGCTACGAGTGGACGATGGCGAAGCCGGGCGAGGCGAACACCGACGACTACGCGGCCGTGATCACGCTGCCCGCCGACCTGACCGAATCCATGGGCACGCTGGCCGGTCCGGTACCGCAGCGCGCCATCGTCACCGTCGCAGCCAACGACGACGCCGACGGCGACTTGGTGAACGGGGCGATCCAGGCGGTGACGCACCGCATCGGCGCGACCGGGGTCGACGCGGCGCTGGCCGCCGTCGCCCAGGCCCGCAGCCAGCTCACCGGGGTGCAGTTCACCGCGCAGCTGCTCGGCGCGGGCGTGAACGCCGCGGCCTCGGGCGCGGACCAGTTCAGCGCGGGCGCCGACCAGCTGCTCGGCTTCCTGGATTTCGCGAAAGAGGGCTCCGCCCAGCTGACTTCGGCCATCGCCATGCTCAACGAGACCGTCGACGGCGCGGCCGTGCAGGCGAATCAGCTTGCCGAGGCGCTGGATTCGACCGGCATCACGATCGCGCAGGTGCAGCAGACCGCGGGCACCGTCAGCTCCGGCCTCGATCAGATCCTGCCGCTACTGCGCGCGCTGCCCTTCGCCAACGATCCGGCGCTGGCCGACATCATCGGCAAACTCGAAGCGCTGCGCGCCGTTTCGGGCCAGGCGGGCACCCAGCTGGACGGCCTCGACCTGCTGGTCGGCGGCGCCGTCGACCCGAACACCGATCTCGGCGCCCTGCTGCGCACCGTCGTCGGCCGCCTGCAATCCGCGAGCGCCCAGCTGAACGAAGGCGCCAAGCTCGCCGAAGGACTCCCCCAGCTCGCCGAACAGGGCGGCGCGCAACTGGTCGACGCGATCGGCCAGCTCACCGGAGGCGTCACCCAGCTCCAGCAGATCGTGACCAACCTCAACACCCAGACCGCCAAGGCCATGGACGCCCTCCCCGTCCGCAGCACCACCCAGCAGTCCGCGATCGCCCTCGCCCTCACCGACCCGGTGGAGATCGTCCGCGAATGAGCCGCCGACCGAACGACTGTGGCCCGCACTCCGGGGAGTGCGGGCCACGATCGGTAGTCAGCTGATCAGTTCGCGTTCAGCAGGTCGATCACGAAGACCAGGGTTTTGCCGGAGAGGGGATGGCCGGAACCGGCCGGGCCGTAGGCGAGCTCCGGCGGGATGGTGAGCTGGCGGCGGCCGCCGACCTTCATACCGGGGATGCCGTCCTGCCAGCCCTGGATCAGGCCGCGCAGCGGGAAGCTGATGGATTCGCCGCGGTTCCACGACGAGTCGAATTCCTTGCCGTTGTCGAATTCGACACCGACGTAGTGCACCTCGACGGTGCCACCGGGCACGGCTTCCTTGCCCTCGCCCACGGTGATGTCCTTGATCACGAGCTCGGTGGGCGCGGGGCCCGCTTGGAATTCGACAACCGGCTTGGTCATTCGGCTATCCCCTTCGATAGGTGGGTTGGATGGTCAGCGGTTGGTGATCTCGCGGTAGTCGCGCGCGCCGTAACCGGTGTAGATCTGGCGCGGGCGACCGATCTTCAGCGGCTCGCTGTGCATTTCGCGCCAGTGCGCGATCCAGCCGGGCAGCCGGCCCATCGCGAACAGCACGGTGAACATGCGGGTCGGGAAGCCCATGGCCTTGTAGATGACGCCGGTGTAGAAGTCGACGTTCGGGTACAGGCGACGGGAGATGAAGTAGTCGTCGGTGAGCGCGGCCTCTTCGAGCGCCTGGGCGATGTCGAAGAGCTCGTCGTCGCCGCCGAGCTTGCGCAGGATCGCGTCGGCGTGCTTCTTGGCGATGGAGGCGCGCGGGTCGTAGTTGCGGTAGACGCGGTGCCCGAAGCCCATGAGCTTCACGCCGTCTTCCTTGTCCTTGACCTTGCGGATGAACTCCTTGACGTCGCCGCCCTGGGCCTTGATGTCGTCGAGCATCTCCAGCACGGCCTGGTTGGCGCCGCCGTGCAGCGGGCCCCACAGCGCGTTGATGCCGCCGGAGACCGAGGTGAACAGGTTGGCGTCCGAGGAGCCGACCAGGCGCACCGTGGAGGTGGAACAGTTCTGCTCGTGGTCGGCGTGCAGGATCAGCAGCATGTCCAGCGCGGCGGCCACTTCGGGGTCGACCTCGTAGGGCTCGGCGGGGAAGCCGAAGGTCATCCGCAGGAAGTTCTCCACCAGGCTCAGCGAGTTGTCCGGGTAGAGGAACGGCTGGCCGACCGACTTCTTGTAGGAGTAGGCCGCGATGGTCGGCAGCTTGGCGAGCAGCCGGATGGTGGACAGCTCGACCTGCTCGGGGTCGCGCGGGTCGAGCGAGTCCTGGTAGTAGGCCGACAGCGCGTTCACCGCGGAGGAGAGCACCGGCATCGGGTGCGCGTTGCGCGGGAAGCCGTCGAAGAAGCGCTTCAGATCCTCGTGCAGCAGGGTGTGGCGGCGGATCCGGTCGGTGAACTCGTCGAGCTGGGCCTGGGTCGGCAGCTCGCCGTAGATGAGCAGGTAGCTGACCTCGATGAAGGTCGAGGACGCGGCAAGCTGGTCGATCGGGTAGCCGCGGTAGCGCAGGATGCCCGCTTCGCCATCGATGTAGGTGATCGCCGACTTGGTCGGGGCGGTGTTCATGAATCCGGGGTCGTACGTGACGTACCCGGTGCTGGCCAGCATTTTGCCGAGGTCGACACCGTCGTTGCCTTCGGAGGCTTCGGTGATCGTCATGGCGTATTCGCCACCCGGGTAGCTCAGCACCGGTTTGGCGTCGTTGATGTCGTTCTCGGGCACGGAAGGATCCCTCTCAGGCTAGGACCGTCGGCATCGAAGTGCGGTCGGCACGGCGGTGCGATTACCTAGACGCTAGTCGCTGTCCACGCGGCCCGGCCACGAGGGTGCCCACCTGACGACCTCACAAACGCCGCGTCGTCACGTGAGGTTTCGGCGGTCAGGCGGGCAGCGATTCGGTGTGCGCGCGGGCGACCCGGTAGCGAACGAAAGCCGGGAAGGCCAAGGCGGCCAGCAGGACCCCGATCACCACGAGCACTCCGCCGCCCGCGGCGGCGACGGCAGTACCCAGGCTCGCCGCGGCAAAACCGTGGGCAACATCACCGATGCGCGGGCCGCCCGCGACCACCACGATGAACACGCCTTGCAGCCTGCCACGCATCTCGTCGGTGGCGACGGTCAGCAACATCGTGGTGCGCAGCGCGGCGGAGACCATGTCGACGGCGCCGCCGAAGGCCAGGAACGCCACCGCGATCCACAGCCAGACGCCGAGCCCGAACAGGTGCCCTGCCGAGCCGACCGCGAGTCCGAAGCCGACCATCGCGACGCCCCACAGCGCGATGCAGACGACGACGGCGAGCCCTTGGCGGCGGATGCGCGGAATCCAGCCGGAGAAGACGCCGCCGAGCACCGCGCCCGCCGACATGGCCGCGAACAGCAGGCCGAGCGCGACGCCGCCGCTGGCCGGGTCGCCGAAGGTCTCGTGCGCGATCTGCGGGAACAGCGCCCGCGGCATACCGAACACCATCGCGATGACGTCGACGAGGAACGAGGCGAGCAGGATGCGCTGGGTGGCCAGGTAGGCGAAACCGTCCAGGACCGTGCGGAATCCGGCCCGGCGCGCGTCGCCGGTCGGCGGGAATGCGGGCAGCCGCCAGACCGCCCACAGCGTGACGAGCAGTGCGATGGCGTCGACGAGATACAGCGTGGACAGCCCGATCAGCGGGATGAGTGCACCGGCGAGCACCGGTCCCGCGATGGCGCCGACCTGCTGCACGGTCATGCTCAGCGAACTCGCGGCGGCGAGTTGCTCGGGCGGCAGGATGCGGGCGATGGCCGCGCCGCGGGTCGGCTGGTTCACCGCGAAGAACGCCTGTTGCAGCGCGAACAGGATCAGCACCACCCAGACGTTGTCGATCCCTGCCGCGGCCTGCGCCCAGAACAGCACGGCGGTAAGGCCGGTGCCCGCGGTGGTGATCACCATCAGCTTGCGCCGGTCCATGACGTCGGCGAGCGCGCCGCCCCACAGCCCGAACACGATCAGCGGTATCAGGCCGAAAAGCCCGGCGAGGCCGACGTATCCGGAGCTGCCGGTGATCTGGAAGATCTGCTGCGGCACCGCGACCACCGAGAGCTGGGCCCCGATGACGGTGACGATGTTGGTCGTCCACAGCCTGCGGAAGTCGGGGTTGCGCAGCGGGGTGGTGTCGGCGAGCAGCTTCACCGGCCGGACGTTAGCGAGTTCTCGATGACCGGGACGACGCGAGATTCGTCACATGATCATCTTTATCAGGGTTGCAGCCGGTCGACGCGCATGCGTCCCTCGGCGATCCGCACCCGGATCCGGTTGTGCAGCCGACCCCTTCGGCCCTGCCAGAACTCCACCTCGTCCGGACGCAGCAGATAGCCACCCCAGTGCGGAGGCACCGGGATCTCGTCGACGTCGGCGAAGCGCGCGGTGGTCTCGGCCAGCGCGCGGTCCAGCTCGGCACGCGAGCCGATCGGGCGGGACTGCTGCGAGGCCCAGGCGCCTAGCTGGGAATCGCGCGGACGGGAGCGCCAGTACAGCTCGGTCTGCTCGACGGCGGACTTCTCGACCGGTCCGCGCACGTGCACCTGCCTGCCGAGCGCGGGCCACAGGAAGGTCGCCGCGGCGAACGGGACCGCGGCGAGTTGCGCGCCCTTGGCGGAGTCGTAATTCGTGTAAAAAGTCACACCCTCCGGTGAGAGTCCTTTACACAGCACCGTTCTGGCGACCGGCCGCGGCGTGCCGTCGACCAGCGACACGGTGGCGAGGACCATCGCGTTGGGTTCGGCGATGCCGACCGCGGTGGCCTGCTCGATCCAGTGCCGCAGCAGCGGCTCCCAGCCCCCGGCCAGCCAGTTCTCGTCCAGGTCGACGTCCTCGCCGGAGCCGAACGGCGCGCCGCCGTACTCCACCCGCATCGCGGACAGGTCGGTGTTCACCGGGAGCTCGATCGCGTCGCCGCCCGCCTCCGGCGGGAACAGGGCTGGATTCGACGCTGAATTGTCCAGGTCACGCATGGGCCAGACGTTACTCCGCGGTAGCAGGGAGCTAAGGTTTTGGTGATCGGCATGTGCTCGGCGGAGCTGTACCCCTCGGCAGTGTTGTCTCGAGCGACCTGCGAGCAGTCGCTAGCGACGAGAACTCATGCGACCCGAAGTGCAAGGAGAGTCACAACATGACTACCAGCCCCGCTGTTCCCGGTGGCCAGGCCACCGTACCGAGCGATTTCGTCAGCGGCCTCGAGGGCGTGGTGGCCTTCACCACCGATATCGCCGAACCGGACAAGGACGGCGGCGCGCTGCGCTACCGCGGCGTCGACATCGAGGACCTGGTCGCCGGCCGGGTGACCTTCGGTGACGTGTGGGCGCTGCTGGTCGACGGCGAGTTCGGCCGCGGTCTGCCGCCCGCCGAGCCGTTCCCGCTGCCGGTGCACACCGGCGACGTGCGCGTCGACGTGCAGGCCGGCCTTGCCATGCTCGCGCCGATCTGGGGCTACCAGCCGCTGCTCGACATCGACGACGAGGAAGCCCGCGAGAATCTGGCCCGCGCCTCGGTGATGGCGCTGTCCTACGTCGCGCAGTCGGCGCGCGGCATCTACCAGCCCGCGGTGCCGCAGAAGAAGATCGACGAGTGCACCACGGTCACCGAGCGCTTCATGACCCGCTGGAAGGGTGACCCGGACCCGCGGCACACCGAGGCCATCGACGCCTACTGGGTCTCCGCCGCCGAGCACGGCATGAACGCCTCCACCTTCACCGCCCGCGTCATCGCGTCCACCGGCGCGGACGTGGCGGCCTCGCTGTCCGGCGCGATCGGCGCCATGTCCGGCCCGCTGCACGGCGGCGCACCGGCCCGCGTGCTGCCGATGATCGAAGAGGTCGAGAAGACGGGCGACGCCCGCGCGCTGGTCAAGGGCATCCTGGACCGCAAGGAGAAGCTGATGGGCTTCGGCCACCGGGTGTACCGGGCCGAGGACCCGCGCGCCCGCGTGCTGCGCGCCACTGCCAAGCGCCTCGGCGCGCCGCGCTACGAGGTGGCGGCCGCGCTGGAGCAGGCCGCGCTCGCCGAGCTGCGTGAGCGTCGCCCCGACCGCGCCATCGAGACCAACGTGGAGTTCTGGGCCGCGGTGATCCTCGACTTCGCCGAGGTCCCCGCGCACATGATGCCCGCCATGTTCACCTGCGGCCGGACCGCCGGTTGGTGTGCGCACATCCTGGAGCAGAAGCAGCTCGGCAAGCTGGTGCGCCCGGCCGCCATCTACACCGGCCCCGCCGCGCGCAAGCCGGAAGAGGTCGCGGGCTGGTCGGCCATCGCCCACCTCTGAGTCGGTAACCGCACACGAGCCGGACGCCCGGCGGGTTCCTTTGCCCGTCAAGGCTTCCGGCTCGTGTCGTATCCGGCGGCGATCGGCTTGCCGAAGCGCCGGTCTACTCCTCGCCGAGCGAGGCGGCCCAGTCCACCGCCACCGACTCGCCGTGATCGACGGTGAAGAACGCCACCTCGAGATGCTGACCGAGATCGACGAGGCCGATCGCGGCCAACGGCACCGGCTGGACGAGGCGGACCCGCCACGGCTTCGTTTCGTCCCAGGCGCGCAGCTCGAGATCGAGGCGAAGCACCGGATCGTCGTGGCCCGCGTAGTCGGCCGCCACCGGAGCCGCGGCGAGCACGGTGGCGTCGGCCCTGCGGCCGTCGGCGAGGATCTTGGCGATGCTCACCCGCGTCGCCTCGTCCGGGTCGGGGATGTAGAGCACCAGCCGGTCGCGGTCCCCCGGATCGACACGACAGGCGACGACGTCGCCGGGTTGCATCCACTCCAGGTCTTCCTCGCGCGTCCGCTGCCGAACCCGGGTCTCGTACGGGAGCGCACCGTCGATCTGCACCCGTACCCAGAAGACGTGGCCGGGCTCGCGCCGCGGCTGCGGTCCCGGGCCGCCGAACGGCCGGGCGAACGACGGCGACGAGATCTTGCGCCCGAGAATGGTCGCCGACCCCGCCGTGCCGTGGATCAGCAATTCGCGCCGCGCCGCGCCCGACAGCGCGCCCGCCCGCAGGCCGAAATTCCGTGATCGCCGTGCCCGTAACCGCCACCCCGAGTTAGCCGACGCCATGCCCATGGCGGGAAAGGGTAGCCGCACTGTCTCGTACGCCACAGCAATACGCCGTCACTATGAGTAATTGATCACACCTCGACCCATTTCCCGGACGTGACGGCCATCGGGCACCCACCCGCACGAACCGAGCAGGTCGGACACGCTTTACCCTATTGGCCATGACCACTGCGTTCCCGACCATTCCCGACGACCTCAAGCCCGCCGACGGACGGTTCGGCTGCGGCCCCTCCAAGGTGCGCCCGGAGCAGCTCGAGTCCCTGGTAAAGGTGGGGGCCTCGGTGTTCGGAACCTCGCACCGGCAGAAGCCGGTGAAGGACGTGGTCGCGCGCGTGCGCAACGGCCTGCGCGAGCTCTTCGGCCTGCCCGACGGCTACGAGGTCGTCCTCGGCAACGGCGGCACCACCGCGTTCTGGGACGCCGCCGCGTTCGGCCTGATCCGCGAGCGCTCGCTGCACCTGACCAACGGCGAGTTCTCCAGCAAGTTCGCCGCCGTCGCCAAGGGCAACCCGTTCATCGGCGACCCGATCGTCGTCTCGTCCGAGCCGGGCAGCGCGCCCGAGCCGGTGGCCGACCCGTCGGCGGACCTGATCGGCTGGGCGCACAACGAAACCTCCACGGGTGTGGCCATTCCGGTGCAGCGTCCGGCCGGTTCGGAGCACGCGCTGATCGCGATCGACGCCACCTCCGGCGCGGGCGGCCTCCCGGTGAACATCACCGACGCCGACGTCTACTACTTCGCTCCGCAGAAGTGCTTCGCCGCCGACGGCGGCCTGTGGGTCGCGCTGATGAGCCCCGCCGCGCTGGAGCGGGTCGAGGAGATCAAGGGCAGCGGCCGCTGGACCCCCGAGTTCCTCTCGCTGCCGGTCGCCATCGACAACAGCACCAAGGACCAGACCTACAACACCCCGGCGCTCGGCACCCTGCTGCTGTTCGCCAACCAGATCGAGTGGCTGAACGGCAACGGCGGCCTGGACTGGGCGGTCAAGCGGACGCTTGACTCCTCCTCGCGGCTGTACTCGTGGGCCGAGTCGAGCGAATACGCCACCCCGTACGTCACCGACCCGGCGCACCGCTCGCAGGTCGTCGGCACCATCGACTTCGCCGACTCGGTGGACGCCGCGCAGGTCGCGAAGGTCCTGCGGGCCAACGGAATCGTCGACACCGAGCCCTACCGCAAGCTGGGCCGTAACCAGCTGCGCGTCGGCATGTTCCCGGCGATCGATCCGGACGACGTGAGTCAGCTCACCCGCAGCATCGACTGGGTCGTCGAAAAGCTGTCCTGAGCGAATTCCGCGATGCCCGTGGTCTGTTCGAGACCACGGGCATCGTGCTCGAAACGCACAGATTAGCCTTTATCGTGTGGGGGCGGCAGATTTTCGTGCCGCGTGTCTTGCCTCGAGATCATCGAATGTGCACTACTGTTTCGGAAAGTGGGCGGTGTCGCGAGCCGACGCGATAAGGAGGTAACGGTGCGTGAACTTCGAGTGATCGGGGTGACGCCCGACTCCACGCACATCGTGTGCATCGACACCGAGTCCGGCCAGAAGTTCCGGCTGCCCGCAGACGACAAGCTACGAGCCGCCGCGCGCGGAGACCTTGCCCGATTCGGCCAGATCGAGATCGAAATGGAAGCGTCTATGCGTCCCCGCGATATCCAGGCCCGTATCCGTGCCGGAGCCTCCGTCGAACAGGTCACCGAAGAATCCGGCATGCCGGCGAGCCGGGTCGAGCGTTTCGCGTATCCCGTGCTGCTGGAACGCGCCCGCGCCGCCGAGCTCGCCCAGAAGGCGCACCCGGTGCGCCCCGACGGCCCCGCCGTGGAAACCCTGATCGATATCGTCACCGCCGCGTTCACCGAGCGCGGGCACACGCTCGAGAACGCCGAGTGGGATGCGTGGAAAGACGAGAAGGGCTTCTGGGTCGCCCAGTTGCAGTGGCAGAACGGACGTTCCGAGATCGCCGCGCACTGGCGCTACCAGCCCGACGCGCACGGCGGTTCGGTCTCCCCGCTCGACGATCCCGCCGCGGATCTGATCGACCCCGATTTCGGCCGCGCGCTGCGCGGACTGGCGACCGTCTTGCCGCCGCAGCCCGAGCTGGAGGCGCCCGCGCCTGCCGAGCCGGTGGCCGAGCCGCGCAAGGAAACTCCCGCCGCTTCCACCGCGCGCCCCGCGACGGCCCGGCAGCCGCAGCCGACGCTGGACGAGTACTTCGAGCAGAAGGCCGTGGCCGCGGGCGGTAGCGCGGCGGCGATTCCGGCCACGAGCACCACCGCCGCGACACCGGCGGCGAGCACGAACACCGCACCCGCGGCGAGCGCCAAGAACGCTCCCGCGGCGAGCACGAACACCGCACCCGCGGCGAGCGCCAAGAACGCTCCCGCGGCGAGCACGAACACCGCACCCGCGGCGAGCGCCAAGAACGCTCCCGCGGCGAGCACGAACGCCAACCCGGCGGCGAGCGCTCCCACTACTGGCGCACCGGCCGCCGCCGCGAACACCTCGGCCCCCGCCGCGAACACCGCGCCCGCCGAGGAGAACACCAAGCCCGGCAGCGGCAAGTCCGCGCCAGCCAAGCCGAACCGCACCAAGCGCGGTAAGGCGCCCATGCCGTCCTGGGAGGACGTGCTGCTCGGCGTGCGCAGCTCGGGTCACTGACCAGAAGCGCCGCGTTTCGGCGCACTCGGAAGTTTGCTGGACTGCCAGTCCAGGTTGCTGGATCGTAGTTTCCACCCCGAAATCTCGAGTGCGCCCCGAAATTCTCTTCGCGCTGGCGTGTTCCGTTGCCGAAGGTGCGTCGCGGGTCGTCCGAGGCGAGTAGATTTTCTCGGTGTGTCGAAGCCGACGTGCGCCGTCGTTCGACACGGACGGTAGCTGGAAGTTCGCGGAGTAATTTCGTGCGACCATCGGGAGGTGCCGGAAATGCTGTCCAAAGCCTCGTCTCTCTGGTATGTCGACGCCCCCGACCCGTTGGCGGTTCTGCGCGCCGACCACGACCCGGAGCCCGAGGCCGCGCTGGCGCTCGCCAAACAGCTCTACGGCGACCACGACGTGGTGCCGAAGATGGTCGGCACGCTCGGCGGCTGCGCGGGCCCGGACACCGACGAGGTGTACATCGGCTGCTATCCCGGTGTCACAGTGCTGTGTTCGGCACAGGCCGCGCTCCCAAGGCCGACGCGATTGCCGGAGCTGCTTGTGCGCCCGCTCGCCTCCGACCACACCTATCTGATCTCCTTCGACACTGTCATCGGCTGGGGCGCGTTCGCGCACTGGGAGCGCGGGGAATTCCGCCGCGCGTTCAGTTCGACAAGGGTGAACATCCTGGAGGACGAGGGACTTCCGCTGGTCTGGGAGCGGCCGTACTGGGCGGGCGAGCATCCCGTTCGCTGGCATGCCGGGGAATTGCCGGACCCGCAGACACTGCCCTTCGACCCGCCCGATTTCGCCGACGCCGCCAACAACGAATGGCTGGGCTTCCACTACCGCGCTCCCTCGCCGCAGGGCGCGCTGGCACCCGGTGATATCGCGGTGTGCGGATTCACGCTGTACCCGAAAGGCCAGGCACCGAGTCATTCGACGTTGGTCGGTCCGGAAGTCATCGAGCCGACGATCAAGCCGAGGCGTGGTCTGCTCGGTTGGCTGCGCGGGGGAGATCGCGTCGGCTGAGGAGGCCCGGTTCGGCACCCGCGCCGGACTTCACAGCGCTGGATTTCCAGCGCCGGACTTCACAGCGCCGGATTTCCAGCGCCGGACTTCACAGCGCCGACAAGCCCTCGACGATCAACGCCAACCACCCGAGCACCACGCCGACACCGCAACCGAGCAGCACCCATCTGGTCACCGGCGTGAACCGCGCGCGCCACGCGGTCGGCGCCGCGCCACCCGCGGCGACCAGGTTTACCGCGACGGCGAGCAGCGGATGCACCTCGGCGAGCGCGATCCCGAACGCGTAGACGGCCACCGCCGCCAGCGCCGCCACCATCACCACCACGGTGATACCCGCCGCCCACGGCGTCGGATCCTGCGCGGGCGGATAGCCGCGGTACGCGCCGTTCGTCGGGTGATCCACCATGTCCTCGTCCCTCACGACGTTCTCACTCGTTCATAGAACGCCATGGCCGCGGCCGTGGCCACATTCAGCGAATCGGTGCCAGGCGACATCGGAATGCGCGCGCGGACGTCGGTCGCCCGCATCGCCTCCTCCGTGAGGCCGGGCCCCTCCGCGCCGAGCAGCAGGGCGACCCGCTTGCCCGTCATCGCCGCGGCCAGATTCGGCGCCGCGGGGTTCGGTGTGAGTGCGACGATCTGAAACCCTTTGCGCCGCAAGAGTTCCAGGCCGTTCGGCCAGTCCGGCACCGATGCGAACGGCACCCGGAGGACATGCCCCATCGACACCCGGACCGCGCGCCGGTACAGCGGGTCGGCGCACCGATCCCCGAACAGGATCGCCTCGGCCCCCAGCCCCGCCGCGTTGCGGAACATCGATCCCAGATTCTCGTGGTCGTTGACGCCCTCCAGCACGGCGACGGTTCGCGCGCCCTCGGTCACCTCGTCCAGCGTCAGCTCGGCGGGCCGCCGCGCCACCGCGAGCACACCACGATTGAGATGGAACCCGACGACCTCCGCCATCACCTCGGCCGTGGCACGGTAGAACGGCACGTCGATCTCGGCCAGATCCTCGGCCAACTGTTCGTAGCGGCGCGCGACCCCCATCAGCGCGCTCGGCCGAAAGCGCGAATCCAGCATCCGCTGCACGACCACCACGCCCTCGGCGATCACCAGCCCCTTGCGGCCCGGCAGGTCGGGCCGCCGATCCGCCGACGCCAGGTCGCGAAAATCGTCGACCCGGGAATCGCTGGGATCATCGATATCGATCACTTCGGCCACCGCCATATCCTGCCCGCCCGCGCACGCCGACCAGAAACCGCCACCTGCGAACGTTCGCGGTTACAGCGCCGCCGAGGTGGAGGTGATCACGGCTCGCGTACCCGGGTCGCGCACCGGCGTAGTGGCGCAGAAAATTCCGATGCGCGGTGTTGTTCATTCATGGGACGATCTGCCCATGACGCTCGTACCCGGCATCACCATTCGATCGGCGACCGAGGCGGATGCCGCGGGGATTCGATTGCTCGTCGAGACCTCGTTCGGGACTCGGTCGGACGAAGCGTGGCTGGAGCGGGCGGCCCAGTTGTTCGCGCCGTTGGACTCGATCGTGGCGGTGGACGGTGATCGCGTCGTCGGGCATGTGCGGTCGCGGGAGATGATCCTGACCGTGCCGGGCGAGCGGACGGTGCAGGCCCGCGGTATCGCGGGGGTCGGGGTGGCGCCGACGCACCGCAGGCGCGGCATTCTGCGCGCGATGTACATCGAACAGCACCGGCGCACCGAGGCGCAGGGTCTGCCGCTGACCATCTTCACGGCCAGCGAGGGCGGCATCTACGGTCGGTTCGGCTACGGCCCCGCGGTGCGGCAGAACGCGGTCACCATCGACCGTAGGTTCGCCGAATTCCTGCCGACCACACCGAATCCCGGCGGCGTCGAACTCGTCATGCTGGCGAATGTCACCGATCGGGTCCGCGAGATCTACGACCGCTGGCGCAGGCTGACGCCCGGCGCGCAGGTGCGACCGGACGCGTCGTGGGGCAACTTGTTCGCCGATCCGGAACGGTTCCGCCGCGGCGGCTCCGACCTGTTCACGCTGCTGCACCCCGACGGCTACGCGCTGTACCGCTACCACCACGAAGCAAGGGAGATGACCGTCGAGATCGCCGAGATGCGATCGGTCACCGCCGACGCGCACGCCGCGCTGTGGCGCGCGCTGTTCGGTCTGGACCTGGTCACCCGGATCACGGCGGAGCTCAGCGACAACGACCCGCTCCCCTACCTGCTGACCGACCCGCGACAGGTCCGCACCACCGCCCGCTACGACGGTCTCTGGCTGCGGCTCATGGACGTGCCCGCCGCCCTCATGGCACGCGACTATCGGACCGATCTCGACGTCGTCCTGGCCGTCACCGATCCGTTCCGCGGGGCGGGCGGAACTTTCGCGCTCACCGTGCGGGACGGCCGCGCCGAGTGTGCGCCCACCGAACGCGCCGCCGACATCGAACTGGGCATCGACGTGCTCGGCAGCATGTACCTCGGCGCGTACCCGGCGCGCGCGTTCGCCGCGGCGAACCGGCTGCAGGCCAAGGATTCCGGCAAGCTGCGCGCGCTGGAGGACGCGTTCGGCGCCGATCGGGACGCGGTGCTGGGCTGGTTCTTCTGATCCGAGGAGGGTTCTTCCGGCGAAGGGGCGGTTCCGCCGATCGACGTGGGCCGGTTCAGCCGATCGACGCGCCCGGCCGCGAACTTCCCCGCGGCCGGGCGTGGGCTGGCATCCTGGAGATATGAAGCCGCTTCAGCTGATCCTCAACATCATCTGGCTCATCTTCGCCGGGTTCTGGATGGCGCTCGGCTACATCCTGGCCGGGATCATCTGCTGCATCCTGATCATCACGATCCCGTTCGGCATCGCCTCGTTCCGGATCGCGGCCTACGTGCTGTGGCCGTTCGGCCGCACGACAGTGGAGAAGGCAGGCGCGGGCGCGGGGTCGCTGATCGGCAACATCATCTGGTTCATCGTGGCGGGCTGGTGGCTGGCCCTCGGCCACCTGCTGACCAGCATCCCGCTGTTCCTTTCGATCATCGGCATCCCCTTCGGCTGGGCGAACCTGAAGTTCATCCCGCTCTCGCTGTTCCCCCTCGGGCGCGAGATCGTCGACAGCGACCAGCCGTTCGCCGCCAGGTAGGAACGCGCTTTCCGCGCACGGAAGGCCGTGTGGCGGGGGCTACTCCGATTCGGAGACGATCTGCTTCATGATGGCGACGGCTCGGTTGAGGATCTCGAGCTGGTCGTCGGTGAGGGTGGCGAGCTGTTCGGTCATCCAGGCTTCACGGGCGCTGGCCTCGTCGGCGATCAGCGCTCGGCCGGATTCCGAGAGGGAGACGATGATTTGGCGGCCGTCGGTGGGGTGCGGCTTGCGCTCCACCAGCTTCAGATCGGTCAGCGACGCGATCACCCTGGTCATCGACGGCGGCTGCACCCGCTCCTTGGCGGCAAGCGCACCGGGCGTCATCGCGCCCTCCCGCGCCAAGGTGGCGAGGGCGGAGAGCTGGGTCAGCGAGATCTGTGAGTCGGTGCGGCGCCCACGCAGATGTCGCGTCAGCCGAACCACCGCCAGCGAGAGTTCACCGGCGAGGGCTCGCACATCCGATGACGTTGTCACAGTGGCAAACGATACGGGACCCGCTGGGTGCGGCATGCCGGTTCCCGCCGCTACGCTGAGCCCGTGACCCAGAAAGTGCCGGAGATCCCGCCGCGGCTGACCGATCCGCGGCCGGTGCTCGCCGTCGGCAGCGCACTGTGGGTGATCGCCACCCTCGTCGTGTTGGCCGGACCCGAGAGCTGGGAGTCGGCGCTTCCCGTCTGCCTGATGGGCCTGGTGGTCGGACTGATCGGCTCGACCATCTTCCTGATCCAGCGCCGCGGCGCCCGGCGCGGCGACAAGGGCGCGCAGACCGGTCTGCGGTGATCAGCTCACCTGGAATTCCGCGCTCACCCCGGTGAAGGGGCGCAGCGCGCCGTCGGCGCCGAGACTGTCGGCGAAGTGCACGAACCGGTACTGCCCCGGCTCCGCGTCGGCGGGAACGTCCCAGGTGAACCGGGCCACGGATTCGGCGGAACCGCGCTTGCTCCAGTGATATCGCACCGCCCACTCTCCCTCGTTGGCGACGCGCACCCAGCCGGTGCCGGTGCTGCGCTGCACTTCCAAGAAGGTGCCGTTGCGGCGCGGGTTGTGCTTCGGATGGGCCGAAACGAACTCGGCGACAACGCGTTCGCCGCGGGAGCAGGAGGCGGGCTGGGTCAGCACATCGCCGAAGCCACGGCCCGGCGGAGTGGCGTCCGGACCCGGGGCCGACACGAAGTTCGGCTGGAGGTTCGACACGTCACGGGGCGCTGGGCCGCGCGCGACGGTCGCTCCGGTGGCCAAAGCCGTTGCCAGACGGTGGAATTCCTGCTGGTATGCGGGCAGCGTGTAGCGGCCGTAGAGCGTCGAGGCGCCCTCGTACTGCTGGGCGTCGTATTCCTCCGGGGTGGTGACGTATTCGTGGTAGGAGTTGGCGTACCCCTGGAGCAGCACCTGTTCCACGTCGACGCCGAGCGCCTCCGCCACGGTCCTGCGCACTCGAAGCCCGGACACGATGGTGAATTCGCCACCGGCGGCGGCCAAGTACAGCTCGCCGATGCGCATCAGCTGGATCGGCACCACGCTCGGCACCCACGGAACCGGCGGGAGCAGACCAAGCGGCACCGCAATCGCCTTGGGCGCCTGGGCATCCGCGAGCCAGGCCGGTGCGGGCTGGTTCGGATCGCCGAGCGCGCCGAGGAACGGGTTGCGCACGCCTTCCGGAATCGGTCCGCCCGGCAGGCCGGGACCGTCCTCGACGCTGCCCGCGATCAGCGAGACGCCCGCGGCGGCCGGCGCGGTGTGCCGCGGCTGACCGTCCGGGGTGAATCGCCCATCGACCGCGATGTTCGCCAAGTCGATGTAGCAGAGCAGGGAGTCGACGGGTCCGCTCATCGAGCGCGCCGCGATCAGAGCGTTCTCGGCGGCGCCGTATTGGCGTTCACCGATGATCCGGGTGTTCTCGAACTCGTCTTCGGTCGGCCCTGATCCGGGGCGCAGATTCAGGTTCGGCGACATGTCGCCCGCGTTGGTCTGGGCGAAGGCGGACACGAAATCCGGTGCGCCGTCGAGGTATCGGACGCCGTGGTCGGTGTGTTCGTGGGCGAAGGATGCGTAACCCTTGTTGTCGCCGCTGATCAGCCGGTTCTTGTTGGTCATCGACGTGTTGTGCGTCGCGAACCAGGTGATCGCGCCGATCCGCTTGCCGCCCTTGGTAATCGAGAGCGCGGTCACCGAAGGGTCGATGGCGTCGGGGAAGTGGGCGCGGTCGGCGGCCGGGTTACGGTCGAACGCGACGCGCGAGCGGTTGACGCTGGCGTCGTGCAGTTCCGAGCGGCCGAGCGCGAGCGACGCGGGCCCGAGATCGGAGTGCGCGGCCGCGATGGCCTCCACGATCCCGTTCACCTCGGCGTCGTACACCTGCTGCTGAAAACCGAGGATGGACAGGTTGTAGGCGTAGTCGTGGCTGGAGCCGCCGCAGGTCGCGTGCGAGTGGGTGGACGTGAGCAGCACGTTCTGCTCGGTGTAGAGATCGCCGAAGCGGCGGGCCAGCTCGAGCAGCACGCCGCGGTGCACCGACTGGAAGATCATGCCGTTCTCGGCGACGACGAAGACGACCCGCCGCCCGCCCGCGGCGATCACGTAGGCGCGCGCCCTCGGGCGCAGGTGGATGCCAGCGGTGGTCTGCTCCAGCTGGGAGTAGCCCATCATCCCGCACTCAGCGGCCGGGCCGGTGATGTCGGAAATGCCGACGCCCACCTGATAGCCCAGGTCCGGGGCCGCGACGGCGCGGGCGCCGAGTCCCGTCGGTCCCGATCCGATGGTCGTGGCAGCGGCGAGCGCGGCCGAACCCACCGCGGTTCGAGCGAGAACCGTCCTGCGTGACACCGGCATCGGAGCCTCCCTTCTTCCGTTTGGCAGCGAACCACACAACTGGACGCACGTCCAGTCCAAATTTTTCGGCGGCGCGAATTGACTGCACGCGCCGCGAGCGCTTAACTCGCTGGAGTGTCCTCCCGATTGAGCGTCGAAGAACGACGGGCCCACCTTATCGAGGCCGCTATCGGCCTTGCCGAAAAAAAGGGCGTGGCCGGTGTGACCACGCGCGATGTGGCTCAAGCAGCCGGCGTCTCGCTCGGTGTGGTGCATTACTGTTTCGAAAATAAGGACGCGCTGATGACCGAGCTGGTCAAGGCGTTGTCGATGGAATTACGCGATTCCGTCGACGCCAATGAAACAGTTTGGCAAGACGTCGAAAGTGGAAAAGAAGCGCTTCAAAGATTGGTGCGCGCGGGACTGGAACTGATGTGGCTGAACATCGAAGCCACACCGGAACGACAACTGCTCACCTACGAAACAACCACTTATGCGTTGCGCGAAGGCGAACAGACCCCGAAGAAACTCGCGATCGCGCGCGAACAGTACGCCTTCAACGACTCCACGGTCGCCGACATTCTCGATCACGCCCGCGACGCCACGGCCACCGAGTGGTCGGTGCCGGTGCAGACGCTGAGCCGGTTCACCCTCAACGTGATCGACGGCGTCGTGCTGCGCTGGCTGGTCGACAACGACAGCGAGGCGGTGCGGGCGCAGCTCGATCTGCTGAGCGAGATGCTCGCGGGATACGCGACGTAGGCCGTCGGACACCCGACCGTATGTCGCCTTCACCGCGCCTCGCCTGGTGAAGGTGACATACGGTCGACTGCGCCGAAGGTTTCCGTTCCGAACTAAGGAGCCTCGGGCGTCGTCGCACCGATGACGCTCGGGACGCGGATGTGTGTCTCGGTGCCGGAACGCCACCACGGCACGGATACCGTCGCCGTTATCGCGCCGGTCAGCCGGACGCGCAGGTCCTCGTGCAGCACCAGTTCGCCATGCTGCGGCGCGAGCGAGAACAGTTGGCGCAGGACGACACCCAGCGGCTCGGCGGACCAGGACGTGCGGTGGCCGGTACCCAGCACCTCGGCGGTCACCGATTCCGAGACCAAGGGGAGGTCGAGCAGGGTCGCGAGGCTCGGTGCGGTCTCTTCGTCGCCGAGCACCAGGCGCTCCGGCGGCAGGGCGAGACCGAACCAGGGCAGGTCGAGCACCATCGCGTCGGCGGCGGGCACCACATCGCCGGACAGTGCGCGCACCCGTTCCGGCAGCTCCAGCTCGGTGAGGTCCAGGCGGGACGCCGCTGCGGCCAGGTGGCGGTGCGTGCGCGAAACGATCTGCGGCTCAGGGTTGTTCGCGGGGTCGGCCAATGCGGAGAGCAGCGCCTCGGCGAGGTCCGGAGTGATCCGGTCCGGATCCGCCAGGACGGAACGCAGCACGTCCAGGTCGGCGTGGCTCAAGCCGGGAACCGCGAATTGTGGGAGCAGCCCGGCGAATTCGGTGTCGCCGGGAGGAAGGTGGTGACCGAGCGGGATTCCGTCCAGGCGGGCGTGCCTGCGCAGCCACCACGCGGTGTAGCCGTCCGGGTCGGCGAGCAGGCGCCTGGTCTTGGGTTCGGCGAGCAGCTGGTGCAGTGCGTCCGGCCAGGCGATGTCGTCGATCAGGTCCAGGTCGCGGACGGCCGCGAACTCGGCGGGCTCCTCGGGCAGGCTCGCCCACCAGGACTCTTCGTCGTCGAGATGATGATCGGGGCCGGTCGGGTCGGACTCTGAGACGACGCCGAAATCCCAGCCGACGCCAACGGCACGCAGCGCCTGCGCGCCGTACTCGTCCACGATCTCCTTGGCGACGGTGCCGAGCGGCGCGTCTTCGACGAGCAGCGCGTACAGCGGCGCCTCGGGCAGCAGCAGCTCGTCGGCGGGCAGCAATTCGCCTGTGGTGTCCGGCAATTCGATCGAGCCGAGCCAGGGCGGCAGCGCGTCGGGTTCGGCGTACGCGGCCAAACGGAGCACCGCGTCGACCAAGTCGGGATCGTCGGGGTGGTCTTCCAGATCCGCTTGCAGCGCAGGATCGGCGAGCAGGTCGGCCGCGGTGGCCGCGCGGGCGCCGAGCCTGGACAGCAGCGGGTGCGCGGCCTCCGGATGAACCAGGCGCGCCCAGTGCAGCGGGATGGCGACCTCGAGCATGTCGTCGAGCACGACCGTGCGCGGACCAGTCACCAAGCGGCCGTCGGCCAGCGGAACAGCCAGGGCGCCGAGCTCTTCGGCCGACAGCGGGTCGACGACGAACGGCTCCAACGCCGCGTACCAATCCCGCCACCAAGCGGGCGGGCGCTCCACACCACCGGAGAGTTCGGCGAGGCGAGCGAGGCCGAGGCGGTGCACGTCGAGGACCGCGAGAGCTTCGGTGTGGGCGCGGGTCGAGAGTTCGGGGATGACCAAGGGACCGACGATGTCGTCGAGGAGGTCGGCCAATTCCGTTGTGAGATCGGGGAAGACGCTCGCGCGAGTGGGGACCGCGGTGGGCGGCGCGCTTGGGCGAGGAGTGCCGTGGATCGGCTCGGTCCCGAGCCCGGCCTCGGGCGTCGACCCGCCCACGGAACTGGCCTCGGCGCCGGGGGCGGCCATGGGGCTCGGTACAGCGGCGGGATGGAGGGCGATTGCGGCATCGGGGCCGAACTCAGCGACGAAGCCGGGGGTGGCGTCG
>NZ_BDAU01000018.1 GCF_001612615.1 Nocardia amikacinitolerans NBRC 108937
TCGAAACACCCCAAAGGGTGAATCAGAAATATCTAACTAGAGTCCGAAAACCTAGCAAAACAATCGCCAGCCGGAAATTAGCTGACTTCAAAAATGTTCGACACCCACACGGGGGGTGAGCATCGAAACCAAAAAATATTTGGCACTGACATTCATCGACACACTATTGAGTTCTCAAAGAACACACGCACACACCATCTCCCGGGGAATCCCCCGATCAATCGGTGAGGCAACTTTTACAGCTTAGCGCGGCCAGTAACCCGAAACCAAATCGGGGTCCCAATCGAGCTAGTGTGACCGCCAGGCGCTCCTCGTACTACCTCGTTTCCCGGTCCACGCTCAGCCTTTCGGCTTGGCGTCTCGGCTCCGGGTCGGTGTCCGTGTCGCTCTGACTTGAATAAAGTTACGTAGCGATGAGCACGATGTCAAATCCGCTGGTAGAAGCGGTAAACCGACACTGAACGCGGAATGGACGCGGCGAGACGCACGCCTACCGGTGCGCGGACCACCCCGGAATGAACCATTCAGGCGCCGCCGCGACGAATCGTTCCTGATTCCAACTACCCGCGCCCGTCGGTACGACGCCGACCACGTCGACGCCGGTCACGCGCGGAAGGTCGGTCCGGTTGCATTCGGCGGCGAGATCCGGCTCGGCGGGCCATGCCCCGATCACAAGGCCGGCGCAGCGAATCCCCGCCGACTCCAGCGCGCGGACGGTCAGCTCGCTGTGATTGAGGGTGCCGAGACCCGCGGCGGCCACGACGACCACCGGCGCATCGAGTTCCCGCGCGAGATCCACGAGGGTGAAGTCGCCGATCCGCACCAGCAGACCGCCCGCGCCTTCCACCAGAGTGAGGTCCGCGCCGTCCAGCGTGCGCACGGCGGCGACGGTCTCCTCCAGCGTCAGCAGCGGCCGGCCGCACCGACGGGCCGCGGTGTCCGGCGCGAGCGGCTCGGGGTAGCGGGCGAGTTCGAGCGTCTTGACCGGACCGGCCAGCCGCTCGACGTCGGCGAGATCGCCGGGTTCGCCGGGGGCGATGCCGGTCTGCGCGGGCTTGCACACCGCGACCGACAGACCCGCGGCGCGCGCGGACGCGGCCAGCGCGGCGGTGACGACGGTCTTGCCCACGTCGGTGGAGGTTCCGGTGACCAGAAGCAGACTCATGCGGGCACCACATCCAGTCCGCGCGCCTCGGCCAGTACCGAGCCGAGCACGTCGGCGATGGTGTCGAGTTCCGCGCCGGTGAGGTTGGCGCGGGCGGTGAGTCGCAGTCGCGAGGTGCCCTCCGGCACCGACGGCGGACGGAAGCAGCCGACGTCCAGGCCACGCGCGCGACATTCCTGGGCCGCGTCGTAGGCGACCTGCGCCTCGCCGAGCACCACCGAGACGACCGCCGAATCCGGCGCGGGCACGCCCGCGATCCGTGCGATGTCGGCGGCGCGGTCCAGCACACGCGTCGCCATCTCCGGCTCGCGGCGCAGCAATTCGAGTGCGGCGCGGGCGGCGCCGACCGCGGCGGGCGCGAGACCGGTGTCGAAGATGAAGGTGCGCGCCGCGTCGATGAGATGCGCGCGGACGCGTTCGCTGGCGAGCACCGCGCCGCCCTGCGCGGCGAAGGCCTTGGACAGCGTCGCGGTGACGACGACGTCCGGTTCACCCGCCAGGCCGAGTTCGTGGACGAGCCCGCGTCCTCCGCTCCCCCGCACCCCGAGTCCGTGCGCCTCGTCGACGACGAGGACCGCGCCGTTCGCGCGGGTAACCCGGTGCAGCTCGGCCAGCGGGGCCAGGTCGCCGTCGGCGCTGAAGACGGAATCGGTGAGCACGAGCGCACGCTCCTCGGTACGCGCGGCGAGCAACCGGTGCACGGCCTCGACGTCGCGGTGCGGCGCGATCTCCACCCTCGCGCGGGAGAGACGGCAGGCGTCGACCAGCGACGCGTGACTCCCCGCGTCGGAGACGATCAAGGCGCCGCGCCCGGCGAGCGCGGTGACGACGCCGAGGTTCGCGGCGTAGCCGGAGGCGAACACGAGACCCGCCTCGGCGCCGACGAATTCGGCGAGCTCGGCCTCCAAGTGTTCGTGGTCGGCGGTGGTCCCGGTGACCAGTCGCGAGCCGGTGGAACCCGCGCCCCACCGCCGCACGGCCTCGATCGCACCCTCGATCACCTCGGGGTGCTTGGTGAGACCGAGATAGTCATTGGAGGCCAGGTCGATCGACGGCGAGTGCGGATCCCGCGGCCGGAGCTCCCGGCGCAATCCGGCGGTCACCCGCTCTGTGGCCCGTTCGTCCAACCAGCTCAACGGATCGGTAGTCACAGCTCCGCAGCATACTTGAACACCGTTCAGGACGGGAGCGCGACCGGGATGTGCGCTGCGACCGCCGCGCACATTCCCGAGGTGATCGTGGCGACTTCCTCGGTGTCGCTGATGAACGGCGGCATCGTGTAGATCAGGTTCCGGAACGGTCGCAGCCAGACCCCGGCGTCGACCGCGGCCTCGGTGGCAGCGCGCATGTCGACCGGCCGCTCGAGTTCGACGACGCCGATCGCGCCGAGTACCCGCACGTCGGCGACGCCCGGCAGTTCCTTCGCGGGGGCCAAGCCCGCGACGAGCTCGGATTCGATCCGCGCCACCTCGCCGCGCCAGTCGCGCGAGAGCAGCAGCTCGATCGACGCGACGGCCACCGCGCAAGCCAGCGGGTTGCCCATGAAGGTGGGTCCGTGCATCAGCCCGCCGTGTGCCGCGCTGATGGTCTCGGCGATGCGCGCGGTGCACAGCGTCGCGGCGAGGGTCAGGTAGCCGCCGGTCAGCGCCTTGCCGACGCACATGACGTCGGGGGCGACGCCCGCGTGGTCGGCCGCGAACAGCTCGCCGGTGCGGCCGAAGCCGGTGGCGATCTCGTCGAAGACGAGAAGGACGTCGTTGGCGTCGCAGAGGCGGCGCAGGTCGGCGAGGTAGCGCGGGTTGTGCCAGCGCATACCGCCCGCGCCCTGGACGACCGGTTCCACGATGACGGCAGCGAGTTCGTCGGCGTGCGCGGTGATCGCGCGCTCCAGGTCGTCCACGTAGTCGACGCGGTGGTCCCGCGGCGGCGCCGCGACGAAGATCTGTTCGACGAGCACGTCGGTCCACAGCGAGTGCATGCCGCCCTCGGGGTCGCAGACGCTCATCGGGGTGAAGGTGTCGCCGTGGTAGCCGCCGCGCCAGGTGAGCAGGCGCCGCTTCTCGGGTCGGCCGACACTGCGCCAGTACTGCAGGCACATCTTGACGGCGACCTCGACCGAGACCGACCCGGAGTCGCACAGGAAGACTTTCTCCAGACCAGCGGGCGTGTACTCGACGAGCAGCTGGGACAGGCGCGCGGCCGGTTCGTGGGTGAGGCCGCCGAACATGACGTGGCTCATCCGCCGCGACTGCGCGAGCAACGCGGCGTCGAGCACCGGGTGCCGGTAGCCGTGCACGGCCGCCCACCACGAGCTCATGCCGTCGACGAGTTCGCGGCCGTCGGCCAGGGTGAGCCGCGCGCCGGACGCTTCCGCCACCACGAGCGGCGGTGTCGAAGCCGGAAATCCGCCGTAGGGGTGCCAGACGCGTTCGGCGTCGACAGCGGTGATCTCGTCGGGGGTCAGTGCCACAGGAATCCCTCCCGGTCGACTGGCTTGAACGCTGTTCAAGTTACCAGTCGAGCTCTATTGATCCCACCGGCTCCTGGAATTGGGCACGGCCGCTCTCGATTCCGGATATTGTTTGACTCAGTCAATGATTGGAGCCGTCGTGACCGCCGTTCTCCCCACCGACATCGCCGCCGTGCGCGAGTTCAACCGGCACTACACGCGGGTCATCGGCGTGCTCGCCGAAGGACTCGTGGAGACGGAGTTCTCCCTGACCGAGGCGCGAATCCTGTTCGAACTGGCCACCACCGGTTCCACCGAAGCGGTCCGGCTGCGCCGCGCGCTCGACCTGGACCCCGGCTACTTGAGCCGGATCCTGACCCGCTTCAAGAAACGCGGACTGATCGAGAGCGGACGTTCGAGCAGCGACGGCCGCCGCCAAGAGGTACGGCTCACCGACAAGGGACGGGCCGCCTTCGCGGTACTGAACCAACGCTCCGGTAGCGACGTCGGCAAGCTCCTCTCGGCCCACCCGCCCGGCGACCGGGCCCGGCTCATCGACGCGATGCGAACCATCCAGCGCCTGCTCGACCGTCCGGCCGAACCCGCAGCACGGCAGTTCACCCTGCGCGCGCCGCTGCCCGGCGACTACGGCTGGGTGATCCAGCGCAACGCCGCGGTGTACGCCGCCGAGTACGGCTGGGACGTGCGGTACGAGGCGCTGGTCGCCGAGATCGTCGCGAATTTCCTCGCGGCGCACGATGATCGCCGTGAACGCGCGTGGATCGCCGAATGCGGCGGGATGCCGGTGGGCTGCGTCTTCTGCGTCGCCGACAGCGCGACCACCGCCCGCCTCCGCCTGTTGCTCGTCGATCCGAGCGCCCGCGGGCTCGGCGTCGGCGCCGCGCTGGTCGAGGAATGCCTGCGCTTCGCGACGGAGGTCGGCTACCGCGAGATGGTGTTGTGGACCAACGACGTCCTCACCTCCGCGCGGCGCATCTACGAACGCGCGGGATTCGAACTCGTCGACTCCGCGCCGCACCGTAGTTTCGGCAAGGATCTGATCGGTCAGACCTGGCGGCGACCGCTGACCTCAGCGGACCACTGAGCCCTCTCACGCACGGGAGCCTGCGCGGCATCGGCGTCGATCAACCCCGGCATCCTGGCCAACGCCGTACGCAGCGCGCGCAGTACGTCGTCTCCCAGTTCGGCCGCGAGCATCCGGTCGATTTCGGCGATTCGGTCGGCGGCGAGGGCGAGCGCGCGGCGGCCCGCCGCGGTGGTGACCACGATTCGGGCGCGACGGTCTGCGGGATCGACCTTCCGCTCGACATAACCGCACCGCTCGAGGTGCGTCACCAACTCACCCATCGACTGCTGGGTCATGCCCGCGGCCTCGGCCAACGCTGTGACGCGCGAACCTTCGGGATCCAGGTGACGGAAGACGGCGTAGTGCGCGGGCCGCAGCTCGGGATCGAGTTCGGCGCGCAGTTCGCGGTTCAGCGCTTCTTCGTAGGCGCGGGTCGCCTGGACGAGCAGCTTCAACAAGGTATCGGCCGTTGACACAATACAAAGGTTACCTTTATATCTGGACTATGCGCGACACCACCCTCACCTTCGCCAACGGCCATCGAGTGACCCTCATCGATCACGGGATCGATGAGCTGGGGCCGTACCTGCGGCTGGAACACCTGGTGCGGAAGGTCGAGCGGCAGGCGGGACCGCACTGGCATCCGGTGCTGGCCGAGAGTTGGACCGTGCGGGAGGGTCGCCTGCGGTTTCGCGTCGACGGCGTCGAGATCGTCGCTAATCCCGGCGACACGGTGACCGCCCCGCCGCGCGCCGTGCACGAGTTCTGGAGCGAGGCCCCCGACACCAGGTTCGAGCACGAGATCCGCCCGCCGCTGCGGCACTGGGAGATGTTCCGGCTCTGGCGCGCGCTCGACGCGGCGGGCAAGACCACCGCGGGACGGGTGCCGCGCGACCCGCTGGCGTTGGCGCTGCTCTGGGACTACCAGGATGGTTACCTGGCGGGCATCCCCGCCTGGGCGCAACGCGCATTGCTCGGCGGGCTGGCGCGGATCGCGCGGCGGCTCGGTTACGAGCGCCGCTGGTTGCCCGCCGAATAGGAGGAGCACGGCCGTGCGCCCAGCCGGCACATGCCTCACGCTACTGTCGTTGCCATGGCTCAGCCCGACGCAGCGCCCGGTGAGGTGACACCACTAGGTGTCTGGCCGGGCACCGCCTACCCGCTCGGGGCGACCTACGACGGCGCGGGCACCAACTTCTCGGTCTTCTCCGAGGTCGCCGAATCGGTCGAGCTGTGCCTGATCGCCAAGGACGGCGGCGAGACGAGAATCGCGCTCGACGAAGTGGACGGCTACGTCTGGCACGCCTACCTGCCGACGATCGGCCCCGGTCAGCGCTACGGCTTCCGCGTGCACGGTCCCTACGACCCGGACCGCGGCCTGCGCTGCGATCCGAGCAAACTGCTGCTCGACCCGTACGGCAAGGCCTTCGACGGCGAGTTCGACAACGACCCCTCCCTCTATACCCACGGCCTTGATTCGCTGGGCCACACCATGACCGGCGTCGTCATCAACCCGTTCTTCGACTGGGGCTCCGATCGCGCGCCGAATCGGCCCTACCACGAGACGGTCATCTACGAGGCGCACGTCAAGGGCATGACGATGACGCATCCCGAGGTGCCGGAGGAACTGCGCGGCACCTACTCGGGCATCGCACACCCGGCGATCGTCGGGCACTTGAAGAGCCTCGGCATCACCGCGATCGAACTGATGCCGGTGCACCAATTCCTGCACGACCGGGTGCTGCTCGACCAGGGCCTGCGTAACTACTGGGGCTACAACAGCTTCGGCTATCTCGCGCCGCACAACGAGTACGCGGTGAGTTCGCGCGGCGGCGCGGCGGTGACCGAGTTCAAGGCGATGGTGCGCGCGCTGCACGCCGAGGGCATCGAGGTGATCCTCGACGTGGTCTACAACCACACCGCCGAGGGCAACCACCTCGGGCCGACGCTGGGTTTCCGCGGTATCGACAACGCCGCGTATTACCGTCTGCTGGACGGTGATCCGGGGCGGTACATGGATTACACCGGCACCGGCAACAGCCTCAACGTCCGGCACCCGCACACCTTGCAGCTGATCATGGACTCGCTGCGGTACTGGATCCTGGACATGCACGTCGACGGCTTCCGTTTCGATCTGGCCGCCACCCTGGCCCGCGAACTGCACGACGTGGACCGGCTGTCCACGTTCTTCGATCTGGTGCAACAGGATCCGGTGGTCAGCCAGGTCAAGCTGATCGCCGAGCCGTGGGACGTCGGCGAGGGCGGCTACCAGGTGGGCAACTTCCCCGGACTGTGGACGGAGTGGAACGGCAAGTACCGCGACACCGTGCGCGACTACTGGCGCGGGGAACCGGCCACCTTGGGCGAGTTCGCCTCTCGGCTCGCGGGCTCCTCGGATCTGTACGAGGCCACCGGCCGCAGGCCGAGCGCCAGCATCAACTTCGTCACCGCGCACGACGGTTTCACGCTGCGGGACCTGGTGTCCTACAACGAGAAACACAACGAGGCCAACGGCGAGGGCAATCGCGACGGGGAGAGCTACAACCGGTCGTGGAACTGCGGCATCGAGGGCCCGACCGACGATCCGGAGATCAATGCCCTGCGCGCCAAGCAGACCCGCAACATGCTTGCCACGCTGGTGCTGAGCCAGGGCACCCCGATGCTGGCCCACGGCGACGAGATGGGTCGCAGCCAGCTGGGCAACAACAATGTGTACTGCCAGGATTCGCCGCTGGCCTGGATGGACTGGTCGCTGGCCGAGACCAACGCCGATCTGCTCGCGTTCACCCGCTCGGTCATCGCGCTGCGCACCGAACATCCCGTCTTCCGCCGCCGCAGATTCCTCGCGGGACAACCGATTCGCGCAAAGGATCAGGCCGGCGACATCGCCTGGCTGACGCCAGCCGGTGCGGAGATGACCGCCGCGGACTGGGACAGCGGCTTCGCCAAGGCGCTCATGGTCTACCTGAACGGCCAGGGCATTCCCGAGCCGGGCCCCCGCGGTGAACGCATCACCGACGATTCGTTCCTGCTGTGCTTCAACGCCCACGATTCGGCGCTCGATTTCACCCTGCCCGGCACCGATTACGGAGGACCGTGGACGGTGGCGCTGGACTGCTCGTCGCCCGACGGCCGAGCCGAGGGCACCTATCCGGCCGCCGCCACGATCTCCGTCCCCGCCCGTTGTCTGCTCGTCCTCCGCTGCCCCGCATGACCGACACGCACATGACATCCCACGCACCGCACGAGACACACCACACCGACCCCATCGCCCGCGGGCGCGCCCTCGCACGGCAGACCACCGTGCGCAGCACCTACCGGCTGCAACTGCGCCCCGACGCGCTCACCTTCGCCGACGCCAGGGCGATCGCGGAATACCTTCAGCAGCTCGGTATTTCGCACCTGTATCTGTCGCCGATCCTGACCGCGACGCACGGGTCGACGCACGGCTACGACGTCACCGATCCCAGCACCGTCTCGGCGGCGCTCGGCGGCCCGCTCGGGCTCAAGGCGCTCTCCGACGAGGTGCGCACCAGGGGCATGGGACTCATCGTGGATCTGGTGCCCAACCACGTCGGCGTCGCCGATCCGCGGCAGAACCCGTGGTGGTGGGACGTGCTGCGCAACGGCAAGGACTCGCCGTTCGCGCGGTTCTTCGACATCGACTGGAGCCCGGGCAACGGCGCGGGCGGTCGGCTGGCGCTTCCGGTGTTGCAGAGCGAGAACGATCCCGCGGCGCTGACCGTGGACCGCTCCGGTCCGGAACCGATGCTGGCGCTGCACGATCTGCGGTTCCCGATCGCGCCGGGCACCGACGGCGACAACGCGCTGCGCATCCACGACAAGCAGCACTACCGCTTGGTGAGTTGGAAAGCCGGACTCTGCACCTATCGGCGGTTCTTCGCGGTGAGCAGCCTTGCGGCGGTGCGGCAGGAGGATCCGGAGGTCTTCGACCTCACCCACCGCGAGCTCGCGGCCTGGTGCGAGCACGACCTGATCGACGGCGTGCGGGTGGATCACCCGGACGGATTGACTTATCCCGCGGCCTATTTGACTCGGTTGCGCCAGCTGATCGGCCCGCAGCGGCTGCTGCTGGTCGAGAAGATCCTGGCCAACCGCGAGCCGCTGGACGCGACGCTGCCCATCGACGGCACCACCGGCTACGACGCGCTGGCCGGGCTCGGCGGCGTGCTCATCGATCCCGACGGCGAGCAGACGCTGACCGAGTTGTCGCGCCGGTTCGCCGGGCACGGCAGCGACCGCGCCTGGATCGGCGAGACCGAGCACCGGATCAAACGCGCCGTCGCCGAAAGCATTCTGGCGCCGGAGATTCGGCGGTTGGTCGGCGCGATCAAGCGGGACGCGCGGGCGGACAGCTTCGACACCATGGCGCTGACCAACGCCACCATCGAGGTGCTCGCCTTCATGCCGGTCTACCGCGCCGACTACGCGCCGCTGGCCGGAATGACCGGCGCGGTGATCGCCGAGGTGGAGAAGCGCAACAGCGAGCTCACCGCGCCGCTCAACGTGCTGGTGACCGCGCTCGCCGCCGACGCGGAGGCGGCCGCCCGTTTCCACCAGGTGTGCGGCGCGATCACCGCGAAAGCCGTCGAGGACACCATGTTCTACCAGGCGGCCCGGCTGGTCTCGCTGCAAGAGGTGGGCGGAAATCCGGCCCGATTCGGCCACTCGCTCAACGAATTCCATCTCGCCAACGTCGAACGCGCGCAGCGCTGGCCCGCCACGATGACCACGCTGTCCACCCACGACACCAAGCGCGGCGAGGACGTGCGCGCCAGGATCGGGGTGCTCTCCCAGGTCGCGCGGACCTGGGCTCGGTCGGTCGAGACCTGGATGGACAAGACGCCCGCGCCGGACGGCGCGACGGCACTGTTCCTGTTGCAGAACATGTTCGGCGTCTGGCCCGCCGACGGCCGTCCGGCCTCCTCGGTGCCTGGCCTGCGCGAGCGGCTGCACCTGTTCGCCGAGAAGGCGATGCGCGAGGCGGGCACCCGCACCTCGTGGGAGGAGCCGGACGGCGAGTTCGAGGCGGCCGTGCACGCGTGGATGGACGCGGTGATCGACGGACCGGTCGGCGCGGAGCTCAGCGATCTGGTGCACGATCTGGCGCCGCACGCCTGGTCGGACGCGTTGTCGCAGAAGCTGCTCCAGCTGTGCGGTCCGGGCATCCCCGATCTGTACCAGGGCTGCGAGCTGTGGGAGGACTCGCTCGTCGACCCGGACAACCGCCGTCCCGTAGACTTCCCCGCGCGCACGGGCATGCTGCAATCGCTCACCGGCACACCGGCTTTGGACACCTCCGGCGCGGCGAAGATGTGGATCGTCGCCTACGCGCTGTGGCTGCGCAGGGAACGCCCCGACTGCTTCGTCGGTGGCGCCTACCTGCCGCTGTTCGCCACCGGTGAGCAGGCCTCCCGGCTGGTGTCCTACGCGCGCGCCCGGGTCGGCGAGGCGCCCGAGGTGATCGTCGCGGCCACCAGGCACAGCGTCGGCCTCACCGACACCGGGTGGGGCGATACCGCGCTCGACCTGCCGCAGGGCAACTGGACCGACCGGCTCACCGGCCACACCTTCCAGGGCAGGGCGCGGCTAGAGAAGCTGTTCGCTCGGCTCCCCGTCGCCCTGCTGGTGCGTTGAGGCATCGGACGGGCTGATCTTCTCGATCAGCTCGGCCGGGAACTTGCCGCCCAGGTCCTGCTGCCAGCACCGCACGTTGTAGGGCCGGTATTCGGCCTTGTCGTGCACGGTGGAGGCGAGCAAAACGCCGTTGTCCGTCTCGACCCGCAGGCGGCGCAGGGAGTTCAAGTAGAACCGCGGCCGCCGCGGGCTTCGGAGGGTGCGCACCACGTTCAGCAGGGTGTAGCCGGGCCCGCACGACTTGTGCCGCTCCATGTGGTTCTCCTGCCCAGCGCATTTGTCCGACAGCTCCGCGAGCAGTTCGGTGTTGAACTCGAGGCCCTCGGCCTCCGCCTCGGCGACCATCCAGCGCAGGGTGATGTCGGACAGTCCGCACTGGGCGTAGCCGCCGCCGATGTCGCTGTGCACGCCCTCGAACCAGACCTGCTTGACGCGGTCGGCCTTGCGGTCCTTGATCCGGCGGTATTTGATGCCGAGTTCGACCGGCACCTCCCAGAGGCAGGGCTCGAAGTTGCGCCGCCGTTCGTCGATGGCGAGGGCTTGCCGCGCGCACAGCACCCGCGGCGAGAGCTTGACGTCGTGGAAGCGGTGCCGCCACGAGGTCAGGCCGGGGACGCCGAGCGCGCCGACGGTGTCGAACACGCCGATGAAGTCGATGACCCGCCTGCGATGGCTGTGCTCGCGACGGAAGTCGCGCACCTGCTGCTCGGTGGGCGGTGTGCGCCACCACGCCAGTTTGTTGCGGCCGCGGCGCCGGTACATCCGGAACGCCTCCGGGTAGTGTCCGGCGATCATCGAATCGGGTTTCATGATGCCGATGCAGTCGATCAGGCCGACCAGGCTGCGCGCGGTGTACGCGCCGCGGCTGAAGCCGAAGATGTACAGCTCGTCGCCGGGCTCCCAGTTGACGGCGACCTGCCAGTAGGCGGCGGAGAGGTTCGCCTCCAGACCGAGGCCGAAGGCGCCGCCGAACAGCCGATCGGCGGTGAAACCCCGTGCGCCGGGCCCGGATACGTAGATCACGTGCTGGCGGATCGGCTGCCCGTCGGGGCCCGTGGCCTCCATGCGGACGGTCTGCGCGATTTTGACGATGTTGGATACCGTGCTGCTGTTCTCGGCTTTCCACGTGCCGTCGCAACACACCACCAGGCGTTTCATGGCGAAATTCTCCCCTCGAATTCGCGTCGGAAACCCGCGTAGTTGACTACTCGAATCATCGCCCCCGCGCCCGACCCCGTTAATGAAAACGCTGTCTTTCAATGCGTTTCGACGAAGAACCCCCGGTCGAGCCGGGGGTTTCGGGTGCGCGCTACGCGGAGCCGGGTCACGGTTCGTGTGCGAGCACCGCGAACATCGTCACCGACAGGTGGAAGTCGCCGCGCTCGATGCCCGCGTCGAGATCGGCGAGGAAACGCTCGAACTCCTCGGCGGTGACCGTGCCGCGCAGCGAGGCCTGCTCGTTCATCTGCTGATACAGCGGTCGCGCGGTCACCGGATCCCAGATCACCGCCTCGGAGCCCTGATCATCGATGACGAGACCCTGGGCCGCCAGCAGTCCGCGCAGCCTGCGGCCGGACGCGGGGTTGGGGACGTCCGCCAGCATCGCGGTACCGAGCGCCTCGACGACAGCCGGATCGCCCGGGTGGGTGATGGCGGTGTACCAGTCGCTGTCGATCAGCAGGACCCGGCCGCCGGGGCGCAGCACCCTGACGATCTCGGCGGTGGCCGCGGCGGGATCATCGAGATGCTGGTAGACGCGCTCGCAGCGGACCGCGTCGAAGGACGCGTCCTGGAACGGCAGGTGATAGACCGAGCCGTGCACGAACCGCGCGGACGACCCCGCGGCCGCGGCCCGCCGCCGCGCGATGGCCAGCATCGCCGGGTTCGGATCCAGGCCGACGGCCGCGCCCGCGTCACCCACCCGTTCGGCGAAGACCAGCGCCTCCGATCCGGTGCCGGCTCCGATGTCGAGGGCCCGCTCCCCCGCGCGCACGACGAGCGCTTCGTGCGCCCACTGCCGCATTCGGCGGATGCCGGGGAGGTCGGCCTGCAAGTCGAGAATCTCGACCAGCTCATCGATCCGATCGGCGTCGATCCGATCCGAGTGAAAGGAAGGAGCATCCACGGGTCCCTCTGTCATGCGTCCGACGCTACCGCCTCCATGCGCCCATCCGGCCGGATCCGTAACCCTCGGCGAGCTGCGCGGCCGTAGCCCGTTCGGGGGCGGATACGGCGACGGCCCCGGCGGGGCGCCGGGGCCGTGCGGTGTTCGATGCTGTTGTCGGAGAGAGGTTTTGCGATCACCGGGTCTTGCGCAGGCCCAGGTACTGAAGGGCGGCGAACCCGCCGACCGTCGCGGCCTGCATGACCGTCCACACCGAGCCGACGACGGTCAGGTCGAGCGCGCCCTCGACGAGCGCGACCAGGCTGACCAGGACCCAGGTGGCGTTCAGGCCGATCACCGCGCGGGCGGCGACGGGGTTGATCGTCTTGGTCGATCCGATCGCCGCGACGCCGAGACCGTAGAGAGTGAGGAAGACGCCGATCGCGATGCCGAGGCCGCGGTCCAGGCCGAGCAGCGACTCGAGCGGGCCGGACAGCGCCAGGTAGGCGATTCCGTTCGCGCCGGTGATCACCGCGTCCAAGCGCAGCGAGGTCCGCAGCAGCTTGTCGCCGGGGGCGAGCAAGGTGGACAGGTAACCGGGGGAAGTGGCGGTGGTCATGACGAATCTCTTTTCTGGATAGTGGTTTTCGCGAGGATCAGGCGGCTGCGGGGACCTTGTCGAGGAAGCCGTACACGTCGGCGATGCGGCCCTGATCGAGCACCGCGACGTCGAAGCCGACCACCAGCGCGGGGCCGTCGGCGGGGCCCAGCTCCCAGGTGAAGCGCACCTGGTCGTGGTGTCCGTCGACCGGGCCCGCCAAGCGGAACACCATGCCGGGGAACTGCGCCTGCACCGCGGCGATCCCGGCGTCCAGCGCCGCGCGGCCGGTGACGGCCATGAGCGGGTCGACGTAGCGCGGCTCGTCGGTGAAGACCCGGGCGATGGCGGCCGAGCGGGCGGCGGCGTCGGTGGTGTTCCAGATCTCCAGGTACTGCGCGACCAGGTCGTTCATCGTTGTCTCCCTTGTATTTCCCTGCGCTGTGTTGCGCTGTGAGAACAAGGTATGGCGGGGCGAGGGGGCGCCGAATCAGTCACGCATAAGTACTTTCCTCGGCCGATGACGTAGGTGCCCGATACGGTGAACGGATGCTGCACGGACGCGAGGCCGAACAGGCCCGCATCGATCGACTGCTCGCCGATGCGCGTGCGGGCCGCAGCGGCGTTCTCGTGCTGCGCGGCGAGGCGGGCATCGGCAAAACGGCGCTGCTCGATTACGCTGCGGCACAGGGCATTCCGTCGGTGCGCAGCGCGGGTGTCGAGTCGGAGGCCGAGCTGCCCTTCGCCGGACTGCACCTGCTGGTCCGGCCCGGCATGGCGCTGGTGGACACGCTGCCCGAGCGCCAGCGCGCGGCACTGCTCGGCGCGTTCGGACTCGGGGAGCGGGAACCCGGCGACCGGCTGCTCATCGGCCTCGCGGTGCTCTCGCTGCTGGCCGAGGAGGCCAGTGCGGGACCGCTGCTGTGTCTGATCGACGACGCGCACTGGTTGGACCGCGCGACCGCGGAAACCCTGCTCTTCGCCGCGCGTCGCCTGGACGCGGAAGGCGTCGCGATGATCTTCGCGACCCGCGCGGGCCCGAACGACTTCCCGGCGCCCGGCCTGCCCGAGCTGTCTGTGACGGCGCTGCGCCAGGACGCGGCCGCCGCGCTGGTGGACGCGGACGCGCCGGATCTCGCCCCCGCGCTGCGCTACCGGTTGCTCACCGAGGCGGGCGGCAATCCGCTGGCACTGCGGGAGCTTCCCGCGGTGCTGGCCGCCGAGTCGGCCGACTCCGGGCCGAATCCACTTCCCCTCACCCAGCGGCTTCAGGTCGCCTTCCACGGCCGGGTCAGCAGACTGCCCGCGGCCACGCGGACCCTGCTGCTGGTCGCCGCGGCGGCGGGCGCTGCCGAGATCGATCCGGTGCTGCGCGCGGCGGCGACCCTCGGTGCGAGGGCTGCCGATCTACAGCCGGCCGAGGACGACGGCTTGGTGCACACCGACGGCCGGACGCTCAGCTTTCGCCATCCGCTGCTGCGTTCGGCGATCTACCAGGGCGCACCGCTAGCCCAGCGGCTCGCCGCGCACGGCGCGCTCGCCGCGACGCTGACCGCCGGCGAGGACGCCGACCTGCGCGCCTGGCATCTGGCCTCGGCGGCCACCGGCCCGGACGAGGCCATCGCCGCCGCGCTGGCCGCCACCGCCGACCGGGCGCTCGCCCGCAACGGCTATCACGGCGCGGTGGCCGCCTACGAGCGCGCGGCCGCGCTGAGCACCGATCCCGCGGCGCGGGTGAGCAGGCTGGTCCTCGCCGCCGAAACCGCGGGCGAGACGGGCATGTACGAGATTGCGGACCGGCTGGCCGAGCGCGCGGCGGCGCAGACGGCCGACCCGCTGCTCGCCGCCCGCCTCGACCTGGTCCGCGGCCTCGCGGAATTCGGTGCGGGCAAACGACTTCCGGCGCACCGGCGGCTGGTCGCGGCGGCCGACGCGGCGCAGCGGGAACCGCAGCTCGCGGCGCGCATCCTGATGGTCGCGGTGCACACCGCGTGGTATCTGGGCGCCGACGAACTCGACGAGGTGACCCGGCGCCTGGCCACCCTGCCGCTGCCCGAGGACGATTCGCTGGCGCACACCACCGCGTACGTGCTCGACGGCGTGCACGGGCGGTTCCGCGTCGATCTGCGCGCGGCGGCCGACGCGGCCCGCGCCACGGGGGCGGATGTGCGCGACCTGGTGCAGTTGTGCGGCGTCGGTCTCGTGGTCGGCCAGGACGAGCGGGTGGCGGAACTGGCGGACGAGCTGGTCGCGACATGCCGCGACGAGGGCAGGATCGGCCCGCTGCCGACGCTGCTGTTCTTCCGCGCCGAAGCCGAGGCCTTCCTCGGGCGACCGCGCGAGGCGCTGGTCGTCGCGACCGAAGGGGCGCGGATCGCGCAGGACATCGGGCAGGACCACTGGGTCGGCCAGCTCTCGGCCATGCTCGCCTATCTCGCGGCGCTCGGTGGGCGGGAAGCGGACTGCCGTGCGGCGGCCGAGCACGCGCTTGCCGAGCGGTTCGGCGGCGCCGACGCGCCGGGCGCCGCCTGGGCACACGCGGCGCTCGGCCTGCTCGATCTCGGGCTCGGCCGGGTGGACAGCGCCATGGCGCGGCTCGAATCGCTGACCGAGGAACCGTCCAGGCACATGGTCATCGGGCTGCGCTCGCTACCGGATCTCGTGGAAGCGGCGGTCCGGCTCGGTGACCCGGCACGGGCGGGCGACGCGCTGGATCGTCTCGAGGCCTTGGCCGTGGACTCGCGCCAGGACTGGATGGCCGCGCTCGCCGCACGCACCCGCGCCCTGCTCGGCCCGGACGCGGCCGCCGAGGAGCATTTCCGCGCCTCGCTCGAGCTCGGTGGCCGCCCGTTCGAGCGCGCCCGCACCCAGCTGCTCTACGGGGAGTGGTTGCGCCGCAATCGCCGCAAAGTGGACGCCAGGACCCAGCTGCAACCGGCTTTGGAGACCTTCGAGCGCTTGGACGCCGCGCCGTGGGCCGAGCGCGCCCGCGTGGAACTCGGCGCGCTCGGCGTCGGCGCGGCCGCACGGGCCGGATCGGGAGTGCTCGCCGCGCTCACCCCGCAGGAACTGCAGATCGTGCGGCTCGCGGCGCAGGGGATGACGAATCGCGACATCGCGGCGCAGCTGTTCCTGAGTCCGCGGACGGTGGGCCATCACCTGTACAAGGCGTATCCGAAGCTCGGTGTGGTCTCGCGCGGGGAACTGGCGGCGCTGCCGTTGGACGGGAACTGATCCGTAGCGGCACACGGCGCAGACGCCGATCGGAGGGGCGCTTACCGAGGTCGACCGAACCTGCTTGGGGCGCGGAACCGACGGTCGGCCTGCTCGATCGAGGGGCGGGGCGACGGAAGACGATCAGTGCGCGGACAACGCACGCGGACGCCGGACCACCCCGGCGTCGCGGCGCGCGGCGACATGACCGAGCGTCCAGCGCACAACCGTGATCGCGGCGGCGGCCAGCACGGCGACCTGCGGCGCACCGGTGATCAGCAGGAGCAACACACCAGCCACCAGCCCGGCGGCCAGCGCCTCGAGCTTGTACACGGGCCACGCGGTGCCCGCGATGTCCACGCTGATGGGGTGAGCCGTTGCCATGGCATCAGGATATACGGAAGGTGAATTTCGGGCCACCGAACATTTCCGGCCGGGAACACCGGCGGCCGATGCGGCGTTGCCGGTCGTATGCCACTTACCGGAGAGTACGCACCGAGCACGTCCGACTGGGCTCGCAAGCAGGCCGAGACCTACGAGAATTCCGGCGGTACCAAGGGCACGTCGATGATGGGCAAGCCCGTCGTTCTGCTCACTACCAAGGGCGCCAAGACCGGAAAGCTGCGCAAGACCCCGCTGATGCGGGTCGAGCACGACGGCGAATACGCCGTGGTCGCCTCGCTGGGCGGCGCGCCGAAGCACCCGGTCTGGTACTACAACATCAAGGCCGAACCGCACGTCGAACTGCGCGACGGCGAGGTCAGCAAGGACTACACCGCCCGCGAGGTCTTCGGCGAGGAGAAGCGGGTGTGGTGGGACCGCGCCGTCGAGGTGTGGCCCGATTACGCCAACTACCAGACGAAGACGACCCGCGAGATCCCCGTTTTCGTGCTCACCCCGCGCTGACCGGAAAGGCGAGCGCCCCACCCGCCGCGCACCTGCGTCGTGGCGGGTGGCAGCATATTTCGAGTGTCCAATCCGCTTGATGTGATCGATCACCTGTCCGCCGCCCGTCCCGCTCTGAGCGCGGACGAGATCGATGCCGCCGCCAAGCGAATTGCCGACATTATCGACCCGACCCCGCTCCAGCTCAGTCCGCGGCTGTCCGCGCTGACCGGCGCGCAGGTCTACCTCAAGCGCGAGGACCTCTCGGCCGTGCGCTCCTACAAGCTGCGCGGGGCCTACAACCTCATCGTCCAGCTCAGCGCCGAGGAGCGGGCCGCGGGCGTGGTCGCCGCCAGCGCGGGCAACCACGCCCAGGGCGTCGCCTACGCCTGCCACGCCATGGGCATCACCGGCCGCATCTACGTGCCGACCACCACCCCGAAGCAGAAGCGCGACCGGATCAGGGTGCACGGCGGCGAGTTCGTCGAGCTGATCGCGGTCGGCGAGACCTACGACGCCGCCGCCGCGGCCGCGGCCGCCGATGTCGAGCGCACCGGCGCGACCATGGTCCCGCCGTTCGACGACCCGCGCACCGCCGCGGGCCAGGGCACCATCGCCGCCGAGATCCTCGAACAGCTCGGCGCGGCGCCCGACCTGGTTGTCGTTCCGGTGGGCGGCGGCGGCTGTCTGGCAGGCGTCGGCACCTACCTGCGCGAGCGCGCGCCGCAGACCGGCATCCTCGGCGCCGAACCGGCGGGCGCGGCCTCGATGACCGCGGCGCTGGTCGCGGGCGGACCGGTGACGCTGCCGGAGATCGACCCGTTCGTCGACGGCGCCGCGGTGCGCAGGATCGGCGCGGTCCCCTACGCCGCGGTCGCGGGCTTCGGCGGCCGGGTCGTCTCGCACGGCTCGCTGCCTTTACTGACCGCGACCGAATCCCGCAGCGGCGCGGGCGCTTTCCGCCTGCTCCAGGTCGACGAGGGCGCGATCTGCACCACCATGCTCGACCTCTACCAGAACGAGGGCATCATCGCCGAACCCGCGGGCGCGCTCGCGGTGGCCGCGCTCGCCGAGGTCGAGGTCACGCCGGGTTCGACGGTGGTGTGCCTGGTGTCGGGCGGCAACAACGACGTCTCGCGCTACGGCGAGATCATCGAGCGCTCGCTGGTGCATCGCGGCCTGAAGCACTACTTCCTCGTCGACTTCCCGCAGGAGCCCGGCGCGCTGCGCCGCTTCCTCAACGAGGTGCTCGGCCCGGACGACGACATCACGCTGTTCGAGTACGTCAAGCGCAACAACCGGGAGACCGGGGCCGCGCTGGTCGGCATCGAACTCGGCACGCCGGACGGCTTGGAGCCGGTGCTGGAGCGCATGGCCGCCTCCCCCATCCAGTGCGAGCGGCTGGAGCCCGGTTCACCGGCCTACCGGTATCTGACCTGACACCACCTCCCTGCCCGGTCGTCGGCCGGGTAGGGCAGGCGGTCGCCGACCGGGATCGGCGACACCGGATCGCGCGGGGCGACTGCGGTGCCGCGTCGGACCGGGCGATACCGGATCGCGGGCCGACCGCGGTGCCGCGTGTTCGGCGCGGCACCTGTGTCGGTTGCCCAGCTGTCGGTCAGGCAGCCGCGTCGCGCGTCTCGTCGAGCGTGACGCGCCGGGTGGCGCGCAGGCAGTTCAGGATCAGCGGCAACAGCCACATGGCCGAGAACTGGTCGACGCCCAGCTGACCGGCCGAGAGGCGGTTGTGTACGAAGCCGACCGAGAGACCCATGCGCGGTTCGGCCCAGCCGAACGAGCCGCCGAGCCCGATGTGGCCGAGGCCGCCGCGGGCGCCCGGCATCGGCAGCGAGTGGTAGCCGAGGTGCCACATCATCGGCGCGTAGAACAGCGCGTGATCGAGGCGGTAGGTGCGCACCTTGCTCAGTTCCCTGATCGTCGCGCGCGACAGGAACGGCAGGCCGCCCGGCGTCTCGCCGCTGGCGACCGCGCCGTACATGGTGGCCAGCGCGGACGCGGTGGCGACGCCGTTACCCGCGGGGAGTTCGGTGCGCAGGATCGCCGCCTCGTCGCCCTCCAGGATGGCGTGCAAGCCGGGCAGGAACAGGCAGCGGGTCACCGCGCCCAACGCTCCCGGAATGAGGTGGCTGCGACCGAGCACGAGTGCGCCGAGCGGCTTGCCGAGCAAGCTGAGCTGGCTGCCCGCCAGCGGCGCGTACACGGTGGAGGACTCGGCGGGCGGCAGCCCCAGGTGCAACCCGTCGATGCCGAGCGGCTCGGACACCTCGGTGCGGAACAGCTCGCCCATGCTCTTGCCGGTGATCCCGCGGGCGATGCCGGCGAGCAGCCAGCCGTAGGTGAGCGCGTGGTAGGTCGGCACGCCGAGTAGTCGATCGGGTTTGGCCGCGGCCAGGCGCCGCTCCATGAGCTCGTGGTCGAGGATGTCGTCGGGGCTCTTCGCGATCGGCGCCAGCGCCGAGAGGCCCGCGCTGTGCGTCATCACCTGCCGCACCGTGATGCCGCCCTTGCCGTTGGCGGCGAACTCGGGCCAGTACTCGGCGACGGGAGCGTTGTAGTCGAGCAGTCCGCGGTCGGCCAGCCGGTGGATGACGGTGGCGGTGATGCCCTTGGTGGCGGAGAAGATGATCGAGCCGGTCTCCCGGGTCCAGACCCCTTCGCCCGCGGTGCCGGTCCAGATGTCGACAAGGGGTTCACCGTTCAAATGCACCGCCAACGCGCCACCCGCGCCGCGACGATTTCCGAACGCCCTGCTGAAAGCGCGTACCAGGGGTCCGAATTCGGCGGCGGCGCTGCCGCTGACTGAAGCCACGTTGCTCATCACTCCACGGTAATGGCGATGGACAAACCGGGCAATGGCCCTGTCCGGGACAGTTGGCGGACCGTTACTCGGGATTCGGTAGGGTCACGGCCTTTTCACGAACCGGGGCGAGTCGGCGAGCAGCGCGAACGAGTGCGCGGGAATCGTTGTGCCCGTTGGGCCTTCGGTCGGCGGCTCCCAGGACAGCAGGGAGAACCCGGTTACCGGCACCCGCACCGGATCCTCCGAGAGGTTGCACACCAGGTGCAGCCCGCCGCGGTGCAGGACGAGCCATCGGGACCGTTCATCGTAGTCCACCCGCACGTGCGGTAGCGACGAATCGGTGAGATCCGGGTGTGCCCTGCGCATTGCGAGCAGGGCGCGATAGCAGGCGAGCAGCCTGGCCCTCGCGGGATCGGCGAGCTCGGACCAGTCCAGCTTGGATCGGTGGAAGGTGGCGGGGTCCTGCGGGTCGGGCACGTCCTCGCTCGGCCAGCCGTGCTCGGCGAACTCGTCCTTGCGTCCGGCCGCGGTGGCCGCGCCGATCTCCGGGTCGGTGTGCGAGGTGAAGAACTGGAATGGCGTGCGCGCGCCCCATTCCTCGCCCATGAACAGCATCGGCGTGTACGGCGAGCACAGGACGAGCGCCGCCTTGACGGCGAGTTGGCCGTCGGTCAGGTAGGCGCTCGGCCGGTCACCCAGCGCCCGGTTGCCGACCTGATCGTGCGTGCAGGTGTAGGCGAGCAGCGCCGAACCGGGGACCACGGAACGATCGAGCGGGCGACCGTGGACGCGGCCGCGAAAGCTGGAGTACGTGTTCGCGTGGAAGAAGCCGTGCGTCAGCGTCCGTGCCAGACAGGCCATCGAACCGAAATCGGCGTAGTAGCCCTGCCGCTCGCCGGAGACCGCGGCGTGCACGGCGTGGTGCAGGTCGTCGTTCCACTGCCCGGTCAGCCCGTAGCCGCCCGCCGCGCGCGGCGTGATCAGCCGAGGGTCGTTGAGATCGCTCTCCGCGATCAAGGTCAGCGGCCTGCGCACGTGCGCGGCGAGGCGTTCGGTCTCGGCGGCCAACTCGGCGAGCAGGTGGGTGGCGGTGCGGTCGACCAAGGCGTGCACCGCGTCCAGCCGCAGCGCGTCGATGTGGAAGTCGCGCAGCCAGCGCAGCGCGTTGCCGATGATGTAGCGGCGCACCTCGTCCGAGGCGGGACCGTCCAGGTTCAGGCTCTGTCCCCAGGTGTTGCGGCCCTCGGTGAGGTAGGGACCGAAGCGGGGCAGGTAGTTGCCGGACGGGCCGAGGTGGTTGTAGACGACGTCGAGACAGACCGCCAAACCGCGCGCGTGACAGGCGTTCACGAACCGTTGCAGCCCGTCGGGCCCGCCGTAGCTCTCCTGCACCGCGTACCAGAGCACGCCGTCGTAGCCCCAGTTGTGGGTGCCGTCGAAGGCGTTGACCGGCATCAGCTCCACCACGGTGACGCCGAGGTCGACGAGGTGGTCCAAGCGTCCGATCGCCGCGTCGAAGGTGCCCTCGGGAGTGAACGTGCCGATGTGCAGCTCGTAGAAGACCGATCCCGCCAGCGGCCGTCCGGTCCAGTCGCCGTCGGTCCACTCGACCGGATCCAGCGCGTGCAGCGCGGAGCGTCCGTGCACGCCGTCCGGCTGACGGGCCGAGCGCGGGTCGGGCAGCACGGTGGGGTCGTCGTCGAGCAGGTATCCGTACCGCGCGCCGTCGGCCGCGTCCCGCTCGACGCGCCACCAGCCGTCGGCGCTGCCCGTCATCGGGTGCACGTCTCCGTCGAGTTCCAGCCGCACCGTGCCGGCCCTTGGCGCCCACACCTCGAAGACAGTCACCGCGCCAGCATCGCACGCCCGGCGGGTGACCTCATCCCGACGGGCGGCCGTCGAGCGGCATCGGCGCGGCGTTCTTCGAGCGTGTCGGCGCGACGTCGCTCGTGCGCACTGATGCGCCGCCTCGAGCGCACCGGCGCTGTGTCCCTCCTATGCAGCAGCGCTGCGTCCCTGGTGCGCACTGGCGCTGCGTCCCTGGTGCGCACTGGCGCTGCGTCCCTCGTGCGCACCGACGCTGCGACCCTCGCGCGCACCAGCGCTGCGACCCTCGCGCGCACCGACGCTGCGACCCTCGCGCGCACCAGCGCTGCGACCCTCGCGCGCACCGACGCTGCGACCCTCGCGCGCACCAGCGCTGCGACCCTCGCGCGCACCGACGCTGCGACCCTCGCGCGCACCGACGCTGCGACCCTCGCGCGCACCAGCGCTGCGACCCTCGCGCGCACCAGCGCTGCGACCCTCCTGCGCACCAGCGCTGCGACCCTCGCGCGCACCAGCGCTGCGACCCTCGC
>NZ_BDAU01000019.1 GCF_001612615.1 Nocardia amikacinitolerans NBRC 108937
CCTGCGCACCAGCGCTGCGACCCTCGTGCGCACTGGCGCAGTCGCACTCGGGCTGCGAGAGTGAACGGGTGGGACTGTACGAGAATCAGGTCGTGCCCCGGCTGGTGGAGTTCGCCTGCGGCCTGCGGGTCAACGAACCGCAGCGGCAGCGGGCGTGCGCCGGTCTGCACGGCCGGGTGGTGGAGATCGGCTTCGGCTCCGGGCTCAACGTGCCGTTCTATCCGGACACCGTGCGGTCGATCAGCGCGGTGGAACCGGCGGATCTTGGCTGGAAACTGGCGGGCAAGCGCCTGGAACGGGCGACGGTGCCGATCGAGCGGGCCGGGCTGGACGGCCAGTCGCTACCCTTCCCGGACAACACCTTCGACTCCGCGCTGTCGACCTGGACGATGTGCACCATTCCCGATGTGGCGACCGCGCTCGCGGAGGTTCGCCGGGTGCTGGTGCCCGGTGGGACATTCCACTTCGTCGAGCACGGGCTCGCGCCGGACGCCAAGGTCCAGACCTGGCAGCACCGGCTCAATCCGATCCAGAAGAAGGTCGCGGGCGGGTGCAACCTCGACCGCGACATCCTCGGCTTGGTACGGGCCGCCGGGTTCGAGATCCGCGAGCTGGACGTGTTCTACGGCGAGGGACCGAAGTTCCTCGCCGCACTGACACTGGGCGTCGGGGTCTCCGCGTAGGCGTACCTCCGCCTGCGCTCCGGCCGTGCGCGGACTGTGGACGGACTCCGTCCGGCAGCGCCCGCCGTGCGTACATCCGCCTTCGCTCCGGCCGTGCGCGGCTGTCGACGGACTCCGTCCGGCAGCGCCCGCCGTGCGCACCTCCCCCTTCGCTCCCGCCGTGTGCGGACTGTGGACAACTCGGTCTGGCAGCGCCGATCAGCCCGGCGACACAGCTGTGCGCGGCCCGTCGAGGAAATCGACGGACCGCGCACGGCCGAAGCTACGTCAGTGGATTTCGACGTGCAGCGTGTAGCTGGCGTTGCCGCGGGTCGGCGCGACGAGCACGCGGTACAGGCCGTCATAGGGCAGCACGATCTCGGTCGCGGTCTCCTCGACCACCAGCACCAGGCCGTCCGGGGCGGAGATGCTGAAGTTCACGTTGTCCTCCAGCGCGACGATCGCGGTGTAGAGCGACTGCCCGCCGCGCGCCTCGAGCAGGTAGCTGTCGGCGTCGCCGCGAACGACCGCTCCGTCCAGCGTCGCCTCGCTGGTACCCGGCGCGAACCTGATTTCCGCGTACACCCCCGCCTGCGCGGCGCCCGCGCCGGCGACGGCGAACACGAGGGTGGCCGTCAGAGCGGTGAGCGCGAGGAGTGCGGCACGGAAAGGGCGGAGGATCGTTGCCATGATCGTTGTCCTGTGGTGAGAGGGGAATATCGAACGCCGCCAAGTGTTCCCACGCCGGCTTGTGGTCGGCTGAAGACGCGGTTAGAGCGCCTGGCAAACGGCCTCGACGCGAACCGGTCGGTGTTCGCACTCACACCGACGGAATCCCCACCCTGGTCGCCACCGACGGCAGGCAGATTCCGCACAGTCTGCTGGTACTCGACCCGCAAGGCAACATCATCGCCACCTATACCGTCAGCGGCATCAAAGAAGCCGGAGCACCCGCGACGCCGCTCACCAGGGGCCTCGTGGACGGCTCGCTCAATAACCTCCACATCGCCGACGCGGCCAATGTTCTCGGCGTGATGTCGGGCAGCAAGCTGGGCTGAACGATCAACGTCGCACAAAGGGACTGCCACCAAGATCCGGCGGCAGTCCCTTTCCGCGCCAACCGAAGCCTCGGGCGACCGGCGCGATCAACGCCACTCAACTCGCCAGGCAGCTGGGCCCGAGGAGGGCCTTGAGGTCGCCGAAGAGAGCCGAGGAGGGGGAGACGCGCAGGCTGTCGTCGAGTTTGAGCAGGGTGGTCTTGTCGCGGGCGCCGACGTGGCGGACGTGGACGTCGGAGGTGCCGGGGTGGCGGGAGAGGACGCGCTTGAGTTCGCTGATCTTGTCCGGGGTGCACATCCGGGTGGAGATGGTGACCGCGAGCGGTTTGGCGACCCCGATGGAGGACAGGTCGGGGACGGCGAGGTCGTTGGCGATCAACGAGATTCGGTCGTCGCGCACCGAGACGCGCGCCTTCACAAGCACCACCGCGTCCTCCACGACATCGGCGCCGTACACCGAGTACGCCTGCGGGAAGAACAGCACCTCGATGCCACCGGTCAGGTCCTCGAGCTGGGCCGACGCCCAGGCCAGGCCGTTCTTGTTGATGCGCCGGTTCACCGAGGCGAGGATGCCGCCGATGGTGACCTGCGCACCGTCCTTCACGTCGCCTTCGAGGATGGTGGGGATCGGGGTGTCTGCCTGCGCGGCGAGCACGTGCTCCACGCCGTTGAGCGGATGCCCGGAGACGTAGAGGCCGAGCATCTCCCGTTCCAGCGCCAGCTTGTGCTTGGACTCCCATTCCTCGTCCGGCACAGCGACATTGAACACCGAGGCCACCGACTCGTCGGCGTCCATGCCGCCGAACAGGTCGAATTGTCCGATGGCCTCGGCCTTCTTGGTGGTCATCACCGCGTCGATGGCGTCGGAGTGGATCAGCATCAGCCCCTTGCGCGGATGCCCGAGGGAGTCGAAAGCACCCGCCTTGATGAGGGATTCGGTGACCTTCTTGGTGCAGGCGACGGCGTCGATCTTGTTCAGGTAGTCGGAGAAATCGGTGAACTTCGACTTCTCCTTGCGCGCCTGGATGATCGAGGCCACCACGTTCGCGCCGACGTTGCGCACCGCGCCGAGGCCGAAGCGGATGTCCTTGCCGACCGAGGCGAAGTTCTGCTCGGACTCGTTGACGTCCGGCGGCAGCACCGTGATGCCGAGCCTGCGGCAGTCCGACAGGTAGACCGCCGCCTTGTCTTTGTCGTCACCGACGGAGGTGAGCAGGCCCGCCATGTACTCGGCCGGGTAGTTGGCCTTGAGGTAGGCGGTCCAGAAGGAGACCAGGCCGTAGCCCGCCGCGTGCGACTTGTTGAACGCGTAGCCGGCGAACGGAAGGATGGTGTCCCACAGCGCTTTCACCGCGCCCTCGGAGAACCCGTTCGCGGTCATGCCCTCGTGGAAGCCCTTGTACTCGGCCTCCAGCACCTCGAGCTTCTTCTTACCCATGGCCTTGCGCAGCGCGTCGGCCTTGCCCATGGAGTAGGAGGCGACCTTCTGGGCGATGAACATGATCTGCTCTTGGTAGACGATCAGACCGTAGGTCTCGGCGAGGATGTCCTTGAGCGGTTCCTCGAGCTCCGGGTGGATCGGCTTGATCGGCTGGCGCCCGTTCTTGCGGTCGGCGTAGTCGTTGTGCGCGTTCATGCCCATCGGGCCGGGGCGGTACAGCGCGAGCACGGCGACGATGTCGTTGAACCCGGTGGGCTGCATGCGGCGCAGCAGGTCGCGCATCGGCCCGCCGTCGAGCTGGAAGACGCCGAGAGTGTCGCCGCGCGAGAGCAATTCGTAGGTGGCGGGATCGTCCAGCGGCAGGTTGTCCATGTCCAGGTCGATGCCGCGGTTGGCCTTGATGTTGTCCAGCGCGTCACCGATGACGGTGAGGTTGCGCAGACCGAGGAAGTCCATTTTCAGCAGGCCGATGGCCTCGCAGGACGGGTAGTCCCATCCGGTGATGATCGCGCCGTCCTGGGGGCGGCGCCACACCGGGATCGCGTCCATCAGCGGCTCGGAGGACATGATCACCGCGCAGGCGTGCACGCCCGCGTTGCGGATCAGGCCTTCCAGGCCGCGGGCGGTCTCGTAGATCTTGGCGACATCGGGGTTGTTGCCGATGAGTTCGCGGACCTCGGCGGCCTCCTTGTACCGCTCGTGATCGGGGTCCATGATGCCCGAGAGCGGGATGTCCTTGGCCATGATCGGCGGCGGCAGCGCCTTGGAGATCTGGTCGGCGATGGCGAAACCGGGCTGGCCGAACTGAACTCGCGCCGAGTCCTTGATGGCGGCCTTGGTTTTGATGGTGCCGAACGTGATCACCTGGGCGACCCGGTCGGTGCCCCACTTCTCGGTGGCGTACCGGACCATCTCACCGCGGCGGCGATCATCGAAGTCGATATCGATATCGGGCGCGGAGGGCCGCTCGGGGTTCAGGAACCGCTCGAACAGCAGGCCGTGCGGAATCGGGTCGATATTGGTGATGCCGAGCGCGTACGCGACCAGCGAACCGGCCGCCGAACCACGACCGGGACCGACGCGGATGCCGACCTCCCGCGCGTGTTTGACGAGGTCGCCGACGACGAGGAAGTAGGCGGGAAAGCCCTTCTGCCGGATGACGTCGAGCTCGAAGTAGGCGCGGTCGTAGTACTCCTGCGGCACGCCGTCGGGAAACCGGCGGGCCAGCCCGCGGTCCACCTCTTTGCGCAGCCACGAGTCCTGGGTCTCGCCCTCCGGCACCGGGAACACCGGCATGCGGTCCTTGAAGTTCCACACGTCGTCGTAGGACTGCACGCGCTCGCCGATGAGCACCGAGTTGTCGCACGCGCCAGGCACTTCCGCGTCCCACAGGGCGCGCATCTCGGTGGCCGACTTCAGGTAGTAGCCGTCACCGTCGAACTTGAACCGGGTCGGGTCCGAGAGCGTCTTGCCGGTCTGCACGCACAGCAGCGCCTCGTGGTTGGCCGACTGATCCTTGGTCACGTAGTGGCAGTCGTTGGTGGCCAGCGGCGGAATGCCCAGCTGCTTGCCGATGTTCAGCAGCCCCTCGCGGACCCGTCGCTCGATGGACAGACCGTGATCCATCACCTCGAGGAAGAAGTTGTCCTTGCCGAAGATCTCCTGCCACTTGGCCGCTGCCTCGAGCGCCTCGCGGTCGTGGCCGAGGCGCAGCCGGGTCTGGACCTCGCCGGACGGGCAGCCGGTGGTCGCGATGATGCCCTCGGCGTACTGGGCGATGATCTCCTCGTCCATGCGCGCCCACTTGCCGAGCTGTCCTTCGATGGAGGCCAGCGAGGAGAGCTTGAACAGGTTGCGCAGGCCGGTCGCGGTCTCGGCGACCATCGTCATGTGGGTGTATGCGCCCGAACCCGAGACGTCGTCGCCCTTCTGGCTCGGATCGCCCCACTGCACGCGCTTGGTGTCGAACCGGGAACCGGGCGCGATGTAGGCCTCGATGCCGATGATCGGCTTGATGTCGTGTTTCTTGGCGGAGTTGTAGAACTCGGAAGCGCCGTACATGTTGCCGTGGTCGGTCATGCCGACCGCCGTCATCCCGAGTCGCTTCGCCTCGGTGAACAGCGGAGAGATCTTGGCCGCGCCGTCGAGCATGGAGTACTCGGTGTGGTTGTGCAGGTGAACGAACGATCCGGACTCGGCCAAGACAGTCCTTCCTCCCAAGGTCTCGACGGGGGTTGGTGCACCGAGTCTAAGCGCCCCCTGCGACACGAATTCGCACCGGCACGCGCCGCCTGGATGATCATCGGCGCGTCGTGAAGAAGATCACCGGCGCGTCGCGAGCGGCCGCCCAGATCGGCCGGAAACACCGGTCGCGAAGGGCCCCGCGCCGCCGGGAACGACAGCGCGCCCGCGAGTGGGGAGATCGATCGAAAGCGTGCGGACCGAAGGCTCGATCTTGGTACTCTCGCATCCGCGTACGCAGGTCGATAAATCCGCGACAATTCGGACGAGGTGTCGAATGACCACCAAGCTGACCAGCACGCTAGTCAAGACAGTCCCCGCGGCCGCCGCGCTCTCCGCGGCCGCGCTCGCCGTCACCGCGGCACCCGCCGTGGCCAACGGCGGCGAGTTCACCACCATCTACGCGCTGACCACCGGAGCATGCGTCGCGCAGATCGACGCCTCCGTCAACGGCGACGCGTACCCGCAGTCCGCGGCCTTCACCGTCGCCTCGAACATGTGGGGCGTCGGGCCGTGTAGCGTCCCGGTGACGCTGAACTGGCGCAATACCGAGACCGGCGAGACGGGGAAGGTCACCCAGACGCCCAACGGTCCCGGCTTCTGGATGAACGACGGCAAGTCGGCGATCTTCAGCCCCGGCGTCGGGAAGTTCACCGCGACGATCACGGTCGGTGCGGCGCACATGCCGCAGCCCGGCACGATCCAGTTCGCGGTCTCCAAGGGCTGACCCGCGCCCGCGGCGGCGCGTCCATAATCGGACCATGATCGGGCGATTCCTGACCGTGGTCCGGTGACCGCGACAGTGGTCGCCGTCGTCACGGCGACGCTGGTGGCGGGCGGCGCGCTGTTGGTGTGGCTGCGCACGCGGCGGGTGGTCACCACACCCGCCGAACGCGCCGTGCACTCGGCGCTGCACACCGCCTCGCTGGCGGCCGTGCCGCTGCGCCGCGGGCTCACCGAGCAGTCCGCGCGGGAGGCCGCGCCCCATTTGCGCGCGCTGACCGGCGCGGACGCACTCGGCGTCGCCGACCCCGACGGCGAGGTGCTCGCCTGGGACGGACCCCATGCCGATCTCGCCGAGGTCTTCGCCGACGCGGCGCGGCGGGCGACCGCGAGCGAACGACCGGTGCTGGTCGCCGGTCCAGGGCAGGGCGAGCACGGCGCGCGGACGCTCGTGGCGCAGCCGTTGCTGATCGAACACAGCGGCGCGGCGGGCGCGCTCGGCGTGGTCACCAACGGCAAGCCGGGACCGGGGCTGCTCGGCGCGCTCGCCGAGGTGGCCCGCTACGCTTGCGGCCAGCTGGAACTCGCCGACCTCGACGCGTCGCGCGCCCGGCTGGACCGCGCCGAGGTGCGCGCGCTGCGCGCCCAGATCAGCCCGCACTTCATCTACAACGCGCTCAACACCATCGCGTCGTTCGTGCGCACCGATCCGGATCGGGCAAGGGAGCTCATCCTCGAGTTCGCCGACTTCACCCGCTACTCCTTCCGGGCCGCGGGGGAATTCACCGTGCTGTCGGACGAACTGCGCAACATCGAGCGCTATCTCGCGCTGGAACGGGCCCGTTTCGGCGACGCGCTCCAGGTGCGGCTGCGCATCGCGCCGGAGGTGCTCGGCGTGGTACTGCCCTTCCTCGCACTGCAACCGCTGGTGGAGAACGCGGTGCGGCACGGCATCGCGGGCAGGCAGGGCGGCGGCACCATCGCCATCGTGGCCACCGACGCGGGCACCGACTGCCTGATCAGCGTCGAGGACGACGGCGCGGGCATGGACCCCGATCTGCTGCGCTCCGGCGCGCTCGACGCGGTCGAAACGGGTTCCGGCCCCGCGGGTTCCGGCGAATCCGCGCACGTGGGGCTGGCGAACGTGGACGACCGGCTGCGCGCGGCCTTCGGCAACGACTACGGGTTGATCGTCGAGACCGCGCCCGGCGCGGGCACCAAGGTCAGTCTGCGGGTGCCGAAGTTCCGCCCCGGCGTGCGCGCCTGACGCGGTCGGGGTATCCGAAACGGCGCCGATCACCGTGCCCTTACGATGGAGCGGTTGTGACGCAGAACACCGATGACTCGGCGAGCCCGCTGCGCGTGCTCGCCGTGGATGACGAGAAGCCCGCTCTGGACGAGCTGGTGTATCTGCTGCGCACCCAGCGCGGCGTCGGCGAGATCCACACCGCGGGCGAGGCGACCAGCGCGCTGCGGGTACTGCGCACCCATCCGGTGGACGCCGTCTTCCTCGACATCAACATGCCAGGGCTCGACGGCATGGAGCTGGCTGGCATCCTCTCCGAGTTCGCCAACCCGCCCGCGGTGGTGTTCGTGACCGCGCACGACGACCGGGCGGTGAGCGCCTTCGATCTCGGCGCGGTGGACTACCTGCTCAAACCGCTGCGCGAGGCGCGCCTTGCCGAGGCGGTGCGGCGCATCACCCAGACGCGCGCCACTCCCCCGCCGCCCGCCGCGCCGCGCACCGACCCGAACGAGGTGATTCCCGTCGAACTCGGCGGTGTCACCACCCTTGTGCATCGCTCCAGCGTCAGCTGGGTCGAGGCGGACGGCGACTACGCGAGGCTGCACACCAGCGCGGGCTCGCACCTGGTGCGCATCCCGCTCACCGCACTCGAATCCCGCTGGGAGAACGCCGGTTTCCTGCGCGTGCACCGCTCCTACCTGGTGGCGCTGCGGATGGTGACTGGCTTGCGCACGGTGGGCAGCGGCACGGTGGTGTGCCTGCGCGCCGAGGGCAGCGCGGCGGCGGTGGAGCTGCCGGTCAGCCGCCGCCAGGTGCGCGAGCTCAAGCAGCGACTGGTGCACGGGCCGCGGCACAACTGGACGACCCGGTGACCGGCCCGCAGCGGCCCGCGCGCCAGCGGGTGGTGCTCGCTGAGCGGCGCGGCGCGCGACGGGTGCGCACCCGCGTGGAGGTGGCCGAGCAGACCGAGATCGGGGAAGCCTTGATCGGCGGTCTGATTCGCGCCCAACTCGGCCTCGCGCTGCGGCTCGCGGTGGTCACGGTGCTGGTGCTCGGCGCGATTCCGCTGCTGCTCGGAATCGACGCGCTCGCCTCGGCCGTCGTGCTCGGCGTGCGGCTGCCCTGGCTGCTGCTCGGTGTCGCGGTGTTCCCCGCGCTGTACGTCGTCGGGCGTCTGTACGTCCGACTGTCCGAACGCAACGAGGAGGACTTCCTCGACCTGGCCGGGGACTGACGTGGGCGCGCCCGCCCTGACCCTCGCGGCGCTGCTGCTCGCCGCGTTCGCCACCGTAGCCATCGGCGCCTACGGTGTGCGGCTGGCGCGCACCACCTCCGATTTCCTCGTCGCCTCGCGCAGCGTCGGCCCCGGCTGGAACGCCGCGGCGATCTCCGGCGAATACCTCTCGGCCGCCTCGTTTCTCGGCGTCGCGGGGCTGATCGCCAAGTACGGCGCGGACGCGCTGTGGTATCCGGTCGGATTCACCGCGGGCTATCTGGCGCTGCTGCTCTTCGTCGCCGCCCCGCTGCGCCGCTCGGGGGCCTACACGGTGCCGGACTTCGCCGAATTCCGGCTCGGCTCGGTGCGTTTGCGCAGGCTCGCCGCGGTCGTGGTCGTGCTGGTGTGCGCGGTGTATCTGATCCCGCAATTTCAGGGGGCCGGGTTGACGCTGCGGATTCTGCTCGGCGTGCCCAGCTGGGTCGGCGCCGTCGCGGTCGGCGTCATCGTGATCGCCAATGTCACCGGCGGCGGCATGCGGTCGATCACGCTGGTCCAGGCGTTCCAGTACTGGCTGAAGTTCACCGCGGTCGCGCTGCCCGCCCTTGTGCTGCTCGGTCATTTCCTGGCCCAGGACCGCGAACTCGGCACAGCCGCGCCGCCGATCGTCACCGAGCGCACCACCGTCGACGTCACCACCGACGTGGTGGTGCAGGTCGGTGTCGGACAACAGGTTTCGATCACCGGCACGGTGGACGGCCGCCGGGTCGACGGCCCGGTGGCGTTGTCGCCCGGCGAGCACGAGCTGGCCGCGGGCACCGAGATGGTGCTCGAATCCGGTTCCGCGGTACCGGTGGTGGCGGGGGCGCCCGCCGACGGCGCCAGCTGGCTCTCGCCCGGCGGCGGCTTCGGCGGTACGCACCCGACCTACCAGGTGTATTCGCTGATCATCGCCACCTTCCTCGGCACCATGGGTTTGCCGCACGTGCTGGTGCGCTTCTACACCAATCCCGACGGCCGGGCCGCGCGCGCCACCGCGCTCGCCGTCATCGGCCTGGTCGGCACGTTCTACCTGTTCCCGATCCTGCTCGGGGTGTTCGCGCGGCTCTATGTGCCGCAGTTGCTGATCACCGGAACCTCCGACGCGGCGGTGCTGTTGCTGCCCGGTTCGGTGCTCGGCGGATTGCCGGGGCAGCTGCTCGCGGCGCTGGCCGCGGCGGGCGCCATCGCCGCGTTCCTCTCCACGTCCTCGGGGCTACTCGTCAGCATCGCGGGCGTGCTCAGCACGGACATGCTGCGCGGCCGGATCAGGGACTTCCGGATGGCGGCGCTAGCGGCGGGCGCCGTGCCGCTCGCGCTGTCTCTGACGGTCGCCTCGCTCGACCTGTCCCGCACGGTCGCGCTGGCCTTCTCGGTGGCCGCGTCGACGCTGTGTCCGCTGCTGGTGCTCGGCATCTGGTGGCGCGGGCTCACCGCGAAGGGCGCCGGAGCGGGCCTGATCGCGGGCGGTCTGGTCGCGGGCGGGGCGACGGCGGTGTCGGTGCTCGGCGGCGCGTCCGAGGCGGTGGCCGACGGCTGGCTCGCCGCGATCCTCGGTTACCCCGCTGCGATCAGCGTGCCGCTGGCCTTCCTGACGATGATCGTGGTGAGCAAGCTGACGCGCGGCCAGGCCCCACGCACGGTGCGGCGGATCTTCGTGCGCATGCACGCGCCGGAACGGCTCGGCATGGGCGCCGACCGCGAGCGCGGACTGCGCGCGAGCTGACGTCGAGGCCGCTCGGCCGCCGACCGTTCGTCGCACCGAGCCGACCGCTCACCGCACAGATCCCAGCCTTCACAGAGTGACCTGCGCCACAAGACATATCGGGGCTCGGCGCGGTCTACCTTCACCCCAGTAATCCACGTCACAAGCTAGGACGCTCCGATGACAAGTATCGACCTCGACGGCACCAAGCCACCGCGCACGCCGAGCGCCGAGGACTTCGCGGCCGTACAGGCCAGTCCGCAATTCCAGGAGCTGCGCAACCGGCTGCGCCGCTTCGTGTTCCCGATGACGGCGCTGTTCCTGGTCTGGTACCTGAGCTACGTGCTGCTCGGCGCGTACGCGCACGACTTCATGGCGAGCAAGGTCTTCGGCGACATCAACGTCGGGTTGCTGCTCGGTCTCGGCCAGTTCGTGTCCACCTTCGTGATCACCGCGCTCTACGTCCGCTTCGCCAACAAGGAACTGGATCCGCGCGCCGCGGCCATCCGCGTCTACCTGGAGGGTGAGCGGGCATGACAACGCAGTACCTTGCCGCCGACACGGTCGGCAACCCCGTCGCGAACATCGCCATCTTCGGCCTGTTCGTGGCCGTCACCATGGTCGTGGTGATCAGGGCCAGCCGCGACAACGCCAGCGCCGCGGACTACTTCACCGGCGGACGCGGCTTCTCCGGCCCGCAGAACGGCATCGCCATCGCGGGCGACTACCTTTCGGCGGCAAGCTTTCTCGGCATCGCGGGCGCCATCGCCGTCTACGGCTACGACGGCTTCCTGTACTCCATCGGATTCCTGGTGGCCTGGCTGGTCGCGCTGCTGATGGTCGCCGAGATGCTCAGGAACACCGGCAAATTCACCATGGCCGACGTGCTGAGCTTCCGGCTGCGGGAACGGCCGGTGCGCACCGCCGCCGCGCTGTCCACGCTGACCGTCTCGCTGTTCTACCTGCTGGCCCAGATGGCGGGCGCGGGCGGCCTTGTCGCGCTGCTGCTCGACATCGACGACCGCGCCGGGCAGTCGGTGGTGATCGCCGTGGTCGGCGTGCTGATGATCGTCTACGTGCTGGTCGGCGGCATGAAGGGCACCACGTGGGTGCAGATCATCAAGGCGGTGCTGCTCATCACCGGCGCCGCGCTGATGACGGTGATGGTGCTGGCCAAGTTCGGTTTCAACTTCTCCGACATCCTCGGCTCGGCGCAGCAGATGGTCTCCGACTCCACCAACAAGGCCGTCGCCTCGCGTGACGTGCTCGCCCCCGGCGCGCAGTACGGCGCGAACGAGACCTCCAAGCTGAACTTCGTCTCGCTCGGCCTTGCCCTCGTGCTCGGCACCGCGGGTCTGCCGCACGTGCTGATGCGCTTCTACACCGTGCCGACCGCCAAGGAGGCCCGGCGCTCGGTGGTCTGGGCGATCGCCCTGATCGGCGCGTTCTACCTGTTCACGCTGGTGCTCGGCTACGGAGCGGCCGCGATCGTCGGTCCGGATCGCATCCTCGCCGCGGCGGGCGGCCAGAACTCGGCGGCGCCGCTGCTGGCCTTCGAACTCGGCGGTGTGCTGCTGCTCGGCATCATCTCCGCGGTCGCGTTCGCCACCATCCTCGCGGTGGTCGCGGGCCTCACCATCACCGCGGCGGCCTCGTTCGCGCACGACATCTACGGCAGCGTGCTCAAGCGGGGCAACGCGGACGAGTCGGCGCAGGTGCGGGTTTCGCGGATCACCGCGGTGGTGATCGGTGTGCTCGCCATCGGCCTCGGCATCCTGGCCAACGGGCAGAACATCGCGTTCCTGGTGGCGCTGGCCTTCGCGGTCGCCGCGGCGGCGAATCTGCCGACGATCGTGTACTCGCTGTTCTGGCGGCGTTTCAACACCACCGGCGCGCTGTGGAGCATGTACGGCGGCCTGATCTCGACCATCGTGCTCATCGTGTTCTCGCCCGCCGTGTCTGGCAGCAAGAGCGCCATGCTGCCCGGCTCGGATTTCGACTGGTTCCCGCTGTCGAACCCCGGAATCGTCTCCATCCCAATGGCTTTCGCGCTCGGCGTGATCGGCACCCTGGTGGGCGGCCGGACACAGGAGAACCCAGCGAAGGCCGCCGAGATGGAGGTTCGCTCGCTCACCGGAGTGGGCGCGGAGAAGGCGGTCGTGCACTGACCTTCCCGGTCCCGGCCGACGCCGGGACCGCCGCAGGACTCGCCGCAACGGCGCGGCGCCCGTCGGGTCCCGGCAACACCGGGACCCGACACCTGTTCCCGTTGCCGCTCAGGCTTTTTCGATTGGAGATGTGACTTGACCAGCGCCACCACCGAACCCGGCACCGCTGTCCCCGTGTCCTACCCGCCCGGCGCCGAGTTCGCCGCCGCCGCGAACGCCGACGCCTCGCTGTATCGGGCGGCCGCCGAGGACCGCGACGCGTTCTGGGCCGAACAGGCCGAGCGACTGCACTGGCATCGGACATGGAACCGGGTGCTGGACTGGAGCGACGCGCCGGTGGCCAAATGGTTCGTCGATGGACAGCTCAACGTCGCCTACAACTGCGTGGACCGCCACGTCCTCGACGGACACGGCGATCAGGTCGCCATCCACTGGGAAGGCGAACCTGGTGACTCGCGCGACATCACCTACCGGCAGTTGCTCGACGAGGTGTCCCAGGCCGCCAACTACCTGACCGAGCTCGGGCTCGAGGCGGGCGACCGGGTGGCCATCTACATGCCGATGGTGCCCGAGGCGATCGTCTCGATGCTCGCCTGCGCCCGCCTCGGGCTGACCCACTCGGTGGTGTTCGCGGGCTTCTCCCCCACCGCCCTGCGCCAGCGCGTCGACGACGCGGGTGCGCGACTGGTGATCACGACCGACGGACAGTGGCGACGCGGGGCCGCCGCACCGCTCAAGGCCGCGGTCGACGAGGCGCTCGCCGACGGGAAGTCCAGCGCGGAACACGTGCTCGTGGTGCGGCGGACGGGCATCGAGGTGCCGTGGACCGAAGGTCGCGATCTGTGGTGGCACGAGACCGTCGAGGCCGCTTCCCCCGAGCACGAGGCACAGCCCTTCGACGCCGAGCACCCGCTGTTCATCCTCTACACCTCGGGCACCACCGGAAAACCCAAGGGCATCCTGCACACCTCCGGCGGCTACCTCACCCAAGCCTCCTACACCCACCACTACGTCTTCGACCACAAACCCGGACAAGACGTCTACTGGTGCACCGCCGACATCGGCTGGGTCACCGGCCACAGCTACATCGTCTACGGACCGCTGTCCAACCGCGCAACCCAGGTCGTCTACGAAGGCACCCCCAACTCGCCCACCGAGCACCGGCACTTCGAGATCATCGAAAAGTACGGCGTCACCATCTATTACACCGCCCCGACCCTGGTGCGCACCTTCATGAAATGGGGCCGCGAGATCCCCGACGCACACGACCTCTCCTCGCTGCGACTCCTCGGCTCGGTCGGCGAGCCGATCAATCCCGAGGCGTGGCGGTGGTACCGGGAGGTGATCGGCGGCAATCGGACTCCGATCGTGGACACCTGGTGGCAGACCGAGACCGGCGCGATCATGATCTCGCCGCTGCCCGGCGTCACCGCCGCCAAACCCGGCGCCGCGATGACCCCCCTGCCCGGCATCTCCGCCCAAGTCGTCGACGACGACGGCACCGGCCTCGAGCGCGGCCGCTCTGGACTCCTCGTGCTGGACCAGCCGTGGCCGTCGATGCTGCGCGGCATCTGGGGCGACATGGAGCGATTCCGCGAAACCTATTGGGCTCGTTTCGCTTCCGAGGGCTGGTACTTCGCCGGTGACGGCGCGAAGGTGGACGAGGACGGTGCGCTCTGGGTGCTCGGTCGGGTCGACGACGTCATGAACGTCTCCGGCCACCGCATCTCCACCGCCGAAGTCGAATCCGCCCTCGTCGGACACTCCGGCGTCGCCGAAGCCGCCGTCGTCGGCGCCACCGACCCCACCACCGGCCAAGGCATCGTCGCCTTCGTCATCCTCACCGCCGAAGCCAAAGACACAGGCCAAGCACTCATCGACGAACTCAAAGCCGAAGTCGCCCGCGAAATCAGCCCCATCGCCAAACCACGCGAAATCCACGTCGTCCCCGAACTCCCCAAAACCCGCAGCGGCAAAATCATGCGCCGCCTGCTGCGCGACGTCGCCGAAGGCCGCGAACTCGGCGACACCTCCACCCTCGTCGACCCCAAAGTCTTCGAGGCCATCGCCCGCGGCTGACCCGGCGCGCGGCGGCGTACCCGGTCCGTGAGGGGGATCGGGTCCGCCGCCGACCGGCCCGCCCTGCGACCGGCCCGCCCGTTACACAGTCCGTCCGGCGACAGGGTTCATCCTTCGACCGAAGCGGGTCCACTGGAACCCGGACCTGGCCGACACCTGCGCGCCGTCGACCCGCGGTCGTAGCATCGCCGCGCGTTGGCGAGTGAACCGCCCGGGGGCCGGTGACGTGGTCAGTGCGAGCGGCGGTTCGGGCGGGTTCGGCTCGGCGCCGCCGTGGCTGGAAGTCGAGGAGATCCGCATGAAGCGCGCTTGCGATAACGACCATCTACTACTGGACCGCCGCACGGTGGTGGTCGGAGCCGGGGCGCTTGCCGCCACCGCGCTCGCGGCGTGCGGCGCCTCCGGTGACGACACGGCGGCGTCCGCTCCGGCGTCCGCGGCGCGGTCCGGCGGCCCGACGGTCCTCGCCAAGACCGCCGACGTACCCGTCGGCGGCGGCGTGATCGCCGGTGACACGGTGGTCACCCAGCCGAGCGCGGGCGTCTTCGTCGGTCTGGACAGCACCTGCACGCACGCGGGCTGCCGGGTCGGCGAGGTGACCGGCGGCACCGTCAACTGCCGCTGTCACGGCAGCAAGTTCGGCTTGGACGGCTCCGTCGTAGCCGGACCGGCCCATCGCCCGCTGGCATCCAGAGTCGTTCGGGTGGAGGGTGATTCGGTCGTCGCCGGCTGACGTCAGTCGTCGCCGAACATCTCCGCCATGCGTCGGTCCATCTCCTCAGGGGAGATGTCCTCCACGTGCGTGGCCACCGTCCAACGGTGTCCCCACGGGTCTTCGAACGCGCCGCTGCGGTCACCGTAGAACTGGGTGGTCATCGGCGAGAGTTCCTTGGCGCCACCGGCGATGGCGGCCGTGAAGGCCGCGTCGGCGTCCTCGACGTAGACGTAGATGTTGACGGGTGTGCCGCCGACCGTCTTGGGGTCGAGGAATTCCATCTCCGGCGCGGGGTCGCCGAGCATGATGACCGAATCGCCGAGGGTGAGCTCGCAGTGCGCGATCTTGCCGTCGGGGCGCGGCATGCGCATTCGCTCCGCCGCGCCGAACACCTGCTTGTAGAAATCGATCGCGGCCGCGGCGCCGTCGATCGCCAGGCCCGGCGATACCGCCGGATATCCGTCGGGGATGGGTTTCACATCGGACATTGGGGACCTCCGATCGAGGCGTTTGTGTCGGATAGGGCGAGCCTATTCCCGACCGCCGCCGAAATCGCCCGATCGGCGGAAAGATCTACGGACGAACGCCCGAAACCACACCCGCCGCTCACGGCCCGGCGACACCGCGCAACCTGTCCACCTGATCGGCCGTCAGCTCGGTCAGCGCCGCCGGTTCCACCGACTCCGGCGCGGTTATGGTGACCTGCGCCAATACCGAGCCCACCTGGACGATCGACGCCACCGAGACCAAGGTGAATCCGGCGCTGGAGGTGCGCAGCTGGAATGCCGTCGAGGCGTCCCCGACGGACGGTTGCGCCAAACCGCCGAGCCGGTATTCGATCGACGTCCCGTCCGCGTCGTTGCCCGAATATTCGGTGCATTCGCGCAATGTCCGCTGCACCGCGGAAAAGGCGTCCGACAATTTCTCCGGTGCATAACTCGCGGCATCGATATCGATACTGGAGAAGCTCGGACCGTTGTAGGCGACGGTATTCCAGGTCAGCGGTTCGGTGCCCTGCTCGGCCAACGGCAGCAGCACCCGCGCGCACTGGGCGGGACGCGTCTCGGCCGTGGGTCCTGCGGTCTGCGCCTGTCCCGGGGTGCGGGCATCGAGCACCGGCGTCATGCCGGGCAGGTCGGCGGGACCGAGCAGACGGCGAGCCAGCTCGGCCGGATCGGTCAGCGGCGGACCCGGCACCGAAGCGGCCGCGACCGCGGGACCGAGCGGCGGCAGCTCGGGAACGGACGGCTCCTCCCGCTCCGATCCGCAGCCCGCGACCACCGCCGCGCTCACTACCCCGAGCAGCAGGCCGCGTTTCACTCCGCCCACGACACCTGCGTGGTGATGGTCTGCTGCAACATGCTCGCGCTGCGCGGATCACGGTAAGCCTGATGACCGCCGACGGTGATGGAGCCCGCCACCGGCAGCGGCAAGCCGAGGTCGACGGTGATGGTCCCGGTGCCCTGCATCACGTAGTCCTCGATGTCGAGGGTGCCCGCGTCGTTGGGCAGCGACCACTCCGAGGATTTCGGGGTCTGCGTCACATTCAGGTGGATGGTGAGCCGGTCGCCGTCGCGCTCGGTCAGCGTCGCGGTGGTGACCTGGTCGAGCGTCACTCCGCCGGTCACCTCTTGGTGCACGGTCCACACGGCGCCCTCGCCCACCGGCTCGTCGGGGAACATGATCGAGCGGTACACGGCCTGGTAGAACGCCTGCTCGAGCGCGGCGCGCGCGGCGTTGGAGGTGTCCGGTGACGGCGCGAGCCGCAGCGCGGTGATGGCGCCGTCGTCGCTGAAATCGAAACCGGCGTGCGAGCCGTCGGCGGCGGTGAGCGCCTTGTTCAACAACGGGTCGGGCGTGGACACCGCGCCGATGGTGAGATCGACGCCCTCGGCGCTGGTCTCGGCGGTCATCGGGATGGTCAGCGCGGGCGTGGAGAAGTCGCGCTTGGGCTGGTCATTGATCTGCTGCTCGATGCGGTGATCGGTGCGCAGGGTCACCCGCTGGTCGGTGCCGACGACGAAATGCGGCCGCAGCACGTCGCGCGGCTCGGCGCCGGGCGAGAGCAGCGTGGCCGCCGCGGCAGAGATCGGCACGGTCACTTCCTTGGGCATGCCGAGCGGCTCGGTCCCTTCGGTGGCCGCGGGCGCCTCGGTGTCGTCGCCACAAGCGACGCCGAAGGCGGAAAGCCCGACCGCGAGCACGACGAGCAACACACTCGAGCGCGCGAACCGGGGCAGGTGAGAAGAAGACAACACCGTCACGAGCAACACGATACGACCGCTTCCTGAGTGTCAGCTGGGACATTCGCCTTGCGTGCCGCCAGGCGCGTTGCGAACACGCCGCGAGGAGGCGCGGCGCGGCGCTCCCGGCGCTCGAGAGATGATGATCGGCGTGAGTGACGACCGGCCGCCCGAGGACAACACCGCCGACCCGGCGCGGAAGACGACCCCGCCGCTACGGTTGCGGACCCTGCTGATCATCGCCGCGGTGTTGTTCGGCCTCGATCTGCTCACCAAGACGATCGCGGTGGCCAACCTCCGGCCGGGCGAGCCCGTGTATCTGATCGGCGATTTCGCGCGGTTCACCCTGGTGCGCAATCCCGGCGCCGCGTTCTCCATGGCCACCGGCATGACCTGGCTGCTGACGCTGGTCGCCGCGGCCGTGGTGATCGGCGTGATCCGGATCGGGCGCACGCTGCGCTCGCTGTGGTGGGCGATCGGGCTCGGCATGGTGCTCGGCGGCGCGCTCGGCAACCTGGTCGACCGGCTCTTCCGTGCGCCGGGACCGTTGCAGGGCCACGTCGTCGACTTCGTCGCGATCGGCTGGTGGCCGGTGTTCAACGTGGCGGACTCGGCGATCGTCTGCGGCGCGATCCTGCTGGTGGTGCTGACGGTGTTCGGCTTCGAGCCGGACGGCACCCGGACCGGCCGCGACGCGGACGAGGAGCGGGCGGCGACGGCGCGGCCCGAACCGCCCGCCGAGCCCGAATCCGAGAAGGACCAGCCCAAGAAGGACACGCCGAACGGCACCGGAGAGGAGAACGCGGCATGAGAGAGACCAGAACCATGCCCGTGCCCGACGGGCTCGACGGCATGCGGGTCGACGCGGGCCTCTCCCGGTTGCTCGGGTTGTCGCGCACCGCGGTGGCGGCGCTGACCGCCGAGGGCTCGGTGCAGCTGGACGGCGTGCCTGCGGGCAAGTCCGACCGGCTCGTCGCCGGCGCCTGGCTGGAGGTCGAATTCCCCGAGCCCAAGCGGGAACTCACCATCGAGGCCGCGCCGGTCGAGGGTATGAAGATCCTCTACGCCGACGACGACATCGTCGCGGTGGACAAGCCGGTCGGCGTCGCGGCGCACACCGGCGTCGGCTGGACGGGTCCGACCGTGGTCGGCGGGCTGGCCGCGGCCGGATACCGGATCTCCACCTCCGGCGCGCACGAGCGCCAGGGCATCGTGCACCGGCTCGACGTCGGCACCTCCGGTGTGATGGTGGTCGCCCAGTCCGAGCACGCCTACACCGTGCTCAAGCGGGCGTTCAAGCAGCGCACCGTCGACAAGCGCTATCACGCGCTGGTGCAGGGACATCCCGATCCGAGCAGCGGCACCATCGACGCGCCCATCGGCCGGGCCCGCGGCAACGACTGGAAGTTCGCGGTCACCGCCGACGGACGGCCGAGCGTCACCCACTACGACACCGTCGAGGCGTTCCAGGCGGCCAGCCTGCTTGACATTCACCTGGAGACCGGCCGCACCCACCAGATTCGCGTGCACTTCTCGGCGATCCGGCACCCCTGCTGCGGCGACCTCACCTACGGCGCCGACCCGCGCCTCGCCGAACGCCTCGGCCTGGAACGGCAGTGGTTGCACGCCCGCTCGCTCGGCTTCAACCATCCCGCCGACGGACGCTGGGTGGAGATCACCAGCGAGTACCCGGACGATCTGAAGAACGCGCTGGACGTCCTGCGCAATGCGTGAGCGGCCGGGGTCCGATGCGGAAGGTGGCGGCGATACGGCTGCCGATCGGCCGCAAGAGCGCTCGGAAGGCGCGGCAACGAACGACGCGAACGGCCTCCGTGGGGCGCGGGTATTGCGTGCGGCGCTGGCGGGGGCCTTGGCGGCCGGTGTCATCGCGTTCATGGCCCTGCTCGGTGTGCTGAATCCGCCGCGCGAACTCGGCGTCGGCACCGATCGGCTCGGCCCCGACCGCGCCGAGCCGGTCGCCGATTACCTTGCCAGAGCGCGGGATTCGCTCTCCGGTACCGACACCGAGCAGCACTGGGCGTTGGTCTCGTTCACCGAACCGATCGCGCCGCAGGCGATTCCCGCGCACAGCGGCGGTCTGCGCATCGGCCAAGTGCTGCACCGCGTTCCGATACCGCGCGTGCAGACGCCGCTGGTCGCGGTGCAGGTGCCCGCGGGCGACGCGGTGGCCGTGGCGTCCGCCGACGCGGCCGCGTGGCAGGTGCAGGACCAACTGGAGCGCACCGGCGCGGTCGGCGAGCGCTACACGCGCGTCATGACGGTCTCCATATCCCGCCTGCGAGCCGGATGCGCCTGCACCGTCGGGCTCGTCGTCCGCGGCCCCCTGCCAGAGCTCCGAAACCTGGCCGCCGCCAATGGTATCCGCGCGGTCGAAGCCCTACCGGCCGACGCCGTCGCGGGCCACTTCGCGGTGAGTCCTTTGCTGCCGGAGCACACCGAAACCGTCGTCCCCGGACCGGACGACGCCCCGGTTCCCGACAACTGACCAGCGCCGCGAGACTCGAGGCCCGGCCTGGCACCGAGAGACTCGGCGAACAGCTCGCACAACGGGCGGGCAAGCGACACGACATCCGGCGCGCCGCAGCGGTTCTCAGGTGGCGGGTGTGACGAGACCCGCCTCGTAGGCGGCGATGACGAGCTGAACGCGGTCGCGGGCGAGCAGTTTCGCGAGGATCCGGCTGACGTGGGTCTTCACCGTCAACGGGCTGAGCACGAGGGTCTCGGCGATCTCGGCGTTGGTCAGGCCGCGTGCGACCAGGACGAGCACATCGAGTTCGCGGTCGGTGAGCGCGCCAAGCGTCGGGCGCGGTGTGGGATCGGGCGCGGACCTGACCCGCGCGATGACGGCGGAGGTCGCGCTCGGCGACAGCAGCGCCTCCCCGGCCGCCACCGTGCGAATCGCGTCGAGCAGCGCGGCGGGCTTGGTGTCCTTGATGAGGAAGCCGCTCGCGCCCGCTCGCAGAGCGGCGAGCACGTTGTCGTCGGTGTCGTAGGTGGTGAGCACCAGCACCCGGACGCCGGCGAGGTTCTCGTCCGCGGCGATGGACGTGGTCGCGGCGATGCCGTCCATATCCGGCATGCGGATGTCCATCACCACCACGTCGGCCCGTTCGGCACGAGCCAACGCCACCGCCGCACGTCCCGTCGCCGCCTCCCCCACCACCGTCATATCGGGCGCCGAGGCGACCAACAGCGCGAACGCACCACGCACTAGAGCCTGGTCGTCGGCAAGCAACACCCGAATCACGAAGCGACTCCGCTGGTCTCGCTCCGATCACCACCGCGCACGCCGCTGCCGCCCGCACCGCGAACACCGCTGCCGCCGTCCACCCGCACGCCGACATCACGCGCGTCCATCCCGCCTCGGCTGACGTCCCCACCGTCGGATCGCCCGCCGTCGCCCGTCGGCACCTGCGCGCCACCCCGATGCGCATCACCCACTGATCGCCGCGAATCAGCCATCGCGCCAGCCGCTTCCGGCGCACCCGGAATCGGCAGCTCGGCGGTGACGGTGAAACCCGCGTCCGTGCCGAGCGTCCGGAGCGAACCGCCGACTGCCTCCGCCCGCTCGACCATGCCGCGAATGCCGAAACCCGGTGCTCCATCAGAAGTTCCGCGACCGTCGTCGGTGACGCGCACGGTCAGCCGATCGACCTCGTAGTCGAGGCGGACCAGCGCGCGGGTTGCCCGAGCGTGCTTGGCGACGTTGGTGAGCGCCTCCTGCACGATCCGATAGGCGACCATCTCGACGGTCGGCAAGAGGGCACGCGCCTCGCCCACTATCTCGAATTCCACCATCACACCCGCCACCTCTGCGGGTTCGGCCAGTGCCGACAGCTGCGCAAGAGCGGGCAGCGGGCCACGGGGTTCCCCGCCGGGTGTGCGCAGCACGCCGACGGTCGCGGCCAATTCGGCGCGCGCGTCGGCACACGCGTCCGCGATGGTGTCGAGGGCGGCCACGACGGTGGCCCGATCTGCCCTCCCTTCGGTGAGCAGGTGCGCGGCTACCCCGGCCTGAACCTGGATCACCGTGATGGTGTGGGCGAGCAGGTCGTGCAGATCCCTGGCGATGCGCAGCCGCTCCTCCGCCACCTGCCTGCGCGCTTCGGCGTCGCGCGAGCGTTCGGCGCGTTCGGCCCGGTCCAGCGCCTCGGCGAGGTAGGCGCGGTGCAGCCGGACGGCCTCGCCCGCAACACAGGCCAGCACGATCCAGCCGACGGCGCCGAACGCCTGGAGTGCCGTGTTCTCGTTCTCGGTGCGCGACAACAAGATTCCACCGACACCGAACAGCAGGACCATCGCGACCACCAGCGCCGTACGCACCCGGGTGCCATACCTGGCCACGGTGTAGAGCGCGACGATGGTCGCGGGCACGACGGCCTCGTGCGGAAATTCGTTGGCGTGGTAGGGAATCGCCAGTGCCAAGTGCGCGAACAACACCCCGAGGGGCCAGCTCCGGCGAACCACGACCACCGCTGTCGCCAGCGTGAGCAGCACCGCACCGAAGGCGTCAAGCGGACGCGGGCCCGCGAGCGGCACCGCGGCGATCAGCTCGACGATCAGCAGCACAACGGCCAACGCGCCGTCGGCCACCCACCGTCTGTTCATCCCGCCATTCTCCGGCAGCCGAGCCCGACCGGCGTACTCCGCGCGGCGTATCTCCAACAGCCTTCCCCGGTCGGACGCTTTCGGTCCGAATTCCCGCGACGCTGCTTGCCATGTCCGAAACGAGGAGACAGTGATGGGGACGAAGAGCCGAGCGTGGTTGCTCATCGGCCTGTGGATCGCGGTGCTCGCCGCGCTGACACCGTGGGCGGGCGGGCTGGACGACGTGAAATCCGACCGGGAGATCGACTACCTTCCCGCCTTGGCGCAGTCGACGATGGCGGCCGAACTGGAGGCCACCCTGCCCGGCGGCACCGAGAATGTGTTCCTGGTGGTGTATCACCGCGCGGGCGGTGTCACGGAGGCCGACCGAGCCACGGCCGCCGCCCACTACACCGCGCTGCGCACGAAATACGAGGCGCAGGGCGGGCCGGATCAGCCGCTGCCCTCCGACGATGGTGCGGCCCTGATGTTTCCGGTCGCGGTCGGCGAATCCTACGGTGAGTCAGCGGAATACATCGAGCAGTTCCGCGCGATGGTCGCCGAGCATCCCGAAGGGCTCACCGTCCAGGTCGCCGGACCCGGTGCGCTGCAAGCGGATTTCGAGGGCGCGTTCGAAGGGATCGACGAGCGGCTGCTTCTGGTGACCGCGCTCGTGGTCACGGTGATCCTGCTGCTGACCTACCGCAGCCCAGTGCTGTGGCTGGTGCCGTTGATCGCCGTCGCGGGGGCGAACGTGTTGTCGATGGCGGCGGTCTATGGGCTGGCCAAGGCATTCGACATCACCGTCAACGACCAGAGCGCCGCGATACTCACCATCCTGGTGTTCGGCGTCGGCACCGACTACGCGCTGCTGATCGTCGCGCGCTACCGCGAGGAGCTGCACCACCGCACCGACGTCGGCGCGGCGATGTCCGCGGCGTTGCGAAACTCGGTGCCCGCGATCACCGCCTCCGCCGCCACCGTCAGCCTCGGACTGCTGTGTCTGCTCGCCGCCGACATGAACAACGCCGCGGGCATGGGCCCGGTGGGCGCGGCGGGCATCGTCTGCACTCTCGCGATGATGGTGACGCTGTTCCCGGCGCTGCTGGTGGTGTGCGGGCGGTGGATCTTCTGGCCGCGGGTGCCGCGGGTGCGGACCGAAACGACGACAGCCCAGACCATGTGGGTCCGGATCGGGGCGACCATCGCCCGCAGGCCGGTGGTCTCCGCGCTCGCCTCGGTCGCGGTGCTGGCGCTGCTGAGCCTCGGCCTGCTCGGCGACACCGCCTCGCTGGGCCGGGCGGAGCAGTTCGTCGACACCCCGGAGTCCGTCCGTGGGCAGTCGCTGATCGCCGCGCACTTCCCGGACCGCGCGGGCACACCGCTGCTCATCCTCGCGCCCAACGGCGTTCGCGACGCGGCGATGTCGGCGGTCGCGGCCGATCCGGGCATCGGCGCGGTCGAAGCGGGGCGGTTCGGGCCGACCGTCGGCGAGATCGTCGCGATCCCGCGCGATCCGGCCGATTCGGCCGCCGAATACGCGACCATCGAGCGATTGCGCGACACTCTCGGCGAGGTCGCGCCCGGCGCGGTGGTCGGCGGCCCCAGCGCGGCGAACCGCGACATCGCGACGGCATCGGCGCGCGACCGGCGGGTGGTGATCCCGCTGGTGCTGCTCGTGGTCACCGCGGTCCTCGGCCTGCTGTTGCGGTCGCTGGCCGCACCCGTCGGATTGGTGCTCACCGTGGTGTTGTCGTTCGGATCCGCGCTCGGCGCAAGCGTTTTCGCCTTCGAGCAGCTGTTCGGCTTCGACGGTCTGGATTCCGGCCTTGTCCTGCTCGCCTTCCTGTTCCTGGTCGCCCTCGGCGTCGACTACAACATCTTCCTGGTCAGCAGGGCAAGGGAAGAGGCCGTGCGGCACGGCACCAGCCAAGGCATCTTGCGCAGTCTCGCGGTCACCGGCGGCGTGATCACCTCCGCGGGCATCGTGCTGGCCGCCACGTTCGCGGTACTGGTGACCCTGCCGCTGGTGTCGTTGGCCCAGCTCGGCTTCGCGGTGGCCTTCGGCGTCCTGTTGGACACCCTGTTGGTTCGGTCTGTCCTCGTTCCGGCGCTGACGCTGATCGCGGGAGATCGAGTGTGGTGGCCGTCCCGGATGTCGAGACCCGCCGCCTCGTCCGCATCCCTCGAGCCGGAGACCGTGGCGGCGCGATAGCAAACGAACGCGGCTGGCTCTCGCCTCGACGAGATCCAGCCGGACGCCGTCCATCGTCGGCCTCGCGCATCTGCCGGACACCGCCCATCACCCGCGCACGGCCGGAGCCCAGGCGGTGCGTACGACGGCGCGTCCGATGCGCGTCCGTCAGTCGGGCAGGGTGACCACGCCGTCGAGGTAGCGGCGGCAGCGGCCGAGCAGCAGAACTCGGTCGTCGACCAGCGCGCAGCGCAGCGTGCCGCCGCGACGGGACAGCTGGCGGGCCGTCAGCTCGGTGCGTCCGAGTTCGGCGGCCCACAGCGGAGCCAGTTGGGCGTGGGCCGATCCGGTGACCGGATCCTCCGGCACGCCGAGACCGGGCGCGAAAACCCGTGAGACGAAATCGATTTCCGCACCGGGGGCGGTGAGCACGGCCGCGCGCGGCAGCGGCGGAAACGCGCTCAACAGCGGACGGGCCCGGCGCACTTCGTCTTCCGAGGCGAGCACGACGACCTCGTCGGTGCCGGAGAAGGCGCGCACCGGCGTCACGCCCAATGCCGCCACCAGGGCCGGGTCGGGCTCCACCTCGACGGAGGCGACCGTCGGCAGGTCGAGCACGTACTCGTCGTCGTCGGTGCGATCGACGTGCAGCCAGCCGCTCCTGGTGAAGAAGCTCACCCGGTCGGCGCCGGGATGCATGTCCTCCAAGACTTGGGCCGCGGCGGCGAGGGTGGCGTGCCCGCACATGTCGACCTCCGCCGCCGGGGTGAACCAGCGCAGGTGGAACGCCGGGTGATCCACCGGCGGGCCGACCGCCTCCGGAGGTAACTGCGAGGTATAGAAGGCGGTTTCGGCGAGGTTGTTCTCCTCGGCCAGGTTTTGCAGCAGCTCGTCCGGCAACCACGACGTCAGCGGCATCACGGCCGCCGGATTGCCCGAGAACGGTGCGTCGGCGAACGCGTCGATCTGGTGCAGCAGTACCTCCATATTCGGAGAAGGTACTCCAACTTCGAATGACCGCTTCGCACAAGGCTTCTCGCGCCGAAAGCGTGCAGGTGGAAGGACTAGGCGCTACCGCCCGGCGTGGCCGGGATGAGCCTGCGCTGCTCGCCGTGCAGCGCGGCGCTGATCCACCAGATCGCCTCCACCAGCACGATGCCGATCGCGCCGCAGATGAACGCCGAGGTGGTGAGCGCCACGTTGGAGGGGTCGAGCTTGAAGAACTCGCGGGTGAACGGCACCGTGAACAGCACGACGTAGGCCGCCATGGACGCCGCGATCAGCACCACCTTCCACCACACGTACGGCCGGGCGACGATGGCGAGCACCCACACCGCGATCATGATCAACGTGATGAGCGCGGTGGTGCCCGCCTGCTCCTTCTGCGTCTCGCTGGCTTCCGGTCCCGCGTAGGCGATGAGGTACGCCACGAACGTCGCGACGCCGATCACCACACCGGACGGGATCGCCAAACGCATAACGCGCGAGACGAATCCGGTGCGTGCGCGCTCGTTGTTCGGGGCGAGGGAGAGGATGAACGCCGGAATGCCGATGGTGAACCAGGCGGCGATGGTGACGTGGCGCGGCAGGAACGGGTAGCCGATCGGCTCGTAGTCGAAGATCTGCGAGCCGACGCCCGCCAGACCGACAAGGAAGGCGAGCAGCACCGAGTACACGGTCTTGGTGAGGAACAGATTCGAAACGCGCTCGATGTTGCCGATCACCCGGCGACCCTCGCCGACGACGTAGGGCAGCGTCGCGAACTTGTTGTCCAGCAACACGATCTGCGCGACCGCGCGGGTAGCCGGGCTGCCCGCGCCCATGGCAACGCCGATGTCGGAATCCTTCAGCGCGAGCACGTCGTTCACGCCGTCGCCGGTCATGGCGACGGTGTGGCCGCGCGACTGGAGCGCACCGACCATGGCGCGCTTCTGATCCGGGCGGACCCGGCCGAAGGTCGTCTCGTGCTCGAGCACGTCGGCCAGTTGCTCACGGTCCTCAGGCAACCGGCGCGCGTCGACGGCGTGATCACCGCCGGGCAGGTCGAGCGAGGACGCCACGGCGCCCACCGAGACGGCGTTGTCGCCGGAGATCACCTTGATCGAAACATCTTGGCTGGCGAAGTAATCGAGGGTGTCGCGGGCATCGGGGCGGATCTTCTGTTCCAGCACGACCAGCGCCGCGGGCCGCACCTCGCCCGGTGCGTCGGGCGCGTCCACCGGACGATCGCTCTGGGCGAGCAGCAGGATGCGCAGACCCGACGAGCCGAGTTCCTCCGCCGTGCGCGCCTCCTCCGAGCCCGAGTCGAGCAGCACGTCGGGCGCGCCGAGCAGCCAGTCGCCGTGCTCGCCGTAGGAGAAGCCGCTCCACTTCTTGGCCGAGGAGAACGGCGCGACCGCGGTGTACTGCCAGCCGGGCCGATCGGTCAGCTCCTCGGCGATGGCCTGCACGCTGGCATTGGGACGCGGGTCGTCGCCCGCCATCGCGCCCAGCGCCTTGCGCACCTCGGCGTCGTCGAAGCCGTCGATGATCTTGATGTCCGACAGCCGCATGCCGTTCTCGGTCAGCGTTCCGGTCTTGTCCGCGCACACCACGTCCACGCGGGCCAGGCCCTCGATCGCGGGCAGCTCCTGGACCAGACACTGACGGCGGCCGAGTCGCACCACACCCACCGCGAACGCGATGGAGGTCATCAGCACCAGCCCCTCGGGCACCATCGGCACCAGCGCGGCGACCATGCCCGTCACCGCGGGCCGCCAGCTCTCGCCACTCGAGAACAGCTGGTTGTAGATGCTGAGCAGACCGGCGGGGATCAGCAGGTAGGTGATGAACTTCAGGATCTTGTCGATGCCGCTGCGCAGCTCGGAGTGCACCAGGGTGAACTTGCTCGCCTCCTCGGCCAGCTTCGCCGCGTAGGCGTCGCGGCCGACCTTGGTGGCGCGGTAGGCGCCGGAACCGGACACCACGTAGCTGCCCGACATCACCTCCGCGCCGACGGCCTTGTCGATCGGGTCGGCCTCGCCGGTGAGCAGCGACTCGTCGATCTCCAGCAGCGCGGACTCCTCGACCACGCCGTCCACCACGATCTGGTCGCCGGGACCGAGCTCGATCAGGTCGTCGAGCACCACGTCCTTCGGCGCGACCTCGTGCGCGACACCGTCGCGGCGCACGGTGGGCCTGGCCTGGCTGACGATGGCCAGCTGGTCCAGCGTCCGCTTCGCCCGAACCTCCTGGATGATGCCGACCGCGCTGTTGGCCACGATCAGCAGGCCGAACATGCCGTCGATGATCGAACCGGTCGACAGCACCAGGATGAACAGCACACCCAGGATCGCGTTGATCCTGGTGAAGACGTTGGCGCGGACGATGTCGCGCACCGAGCGGCTGGCCCGGTCCGGCACGTCGTTGGTGAGTCCGTCGCGGCGACGCTGCTCGACCTCGGCCGTGGTGAGTCCGGTGGCGCCCGACGCCTGCACGGTTATCGACATGCACGTCAGACTAGTAGGCACAGTGGCCCATCCGCTCCGGCCATGTGCGGGGCTGTGGATAGACCGAGACCTTATCCACAGACCCCGCGCGCACCGACGATTCATCCCATGAACAACGCCCGCGCACTAACCTGGCACGGTGCGGCGAATCAGATCCATCCCCGGTGTTGCCTTCGGCACCAGTGCCTATCTGATCTGGGGTTTGTTTCCCGCGTTCTTCGGTCTGCTGGCGTTTGCGAGCGCGGTGGAGGTGCTCGCGCAGCGCATCCTGTGGACGCTCGTGGTGGTGCTCGCCGTGCTGGTCGTCACCGGACGGCTGCGCGAGATGGCGGGCATCGATGCGCGGACCTGGCGGTTGGCCGCGCTCGCCTCGGCGGCGATCTCGATCAACTGGGGCGTCTACGTCTACGGCGTCACCTCCGGTCACGTGGTGGAGTGCGCGCTCGGGTACTTCGTCAACCCGCTGGTGACCGTCGGCTTCGGCGTGATCATCTTCCGCGAGCGATTGCGGCGGGCGCAGTGGGCCGCGCTCGGGCTTGGCGCGGCGGCGGTCGCGGTGCTAACCGTCGACTACGGCAGGCCACCCTGGATCGCCCTCGCCCTCGCCTGCTCGTTCGCGCTGTACGGACTGGTGAAGAAGGTCATCCCGCTCGACGCGCTGCGCGGCATCGCGGCCGAGGGCATCGTCGCCGCGCCGTTCGCGCTCGCGTTCGTCCTCGTGCTGCTGTTCACCGGCAGCAGCGCGTTCACCTCCGGCGCGGGGCACAGCGCGCTGCTGATGTCGACCGGACCGGTCACGCTGGTGCCGCTGCTGCTGTTCGCCATCGCCGCGCAACGAGTTCCGCTGTCCACCATGGGTTTGCTGCAATACCTCACCCCGGCGCTCCAGATGGCCTGGGGCGTCGCCGTCGCGCACGAACCGATGCCCGCGTCCCGCTGGGCCGGTTTCGCGCTCATCTGGGCGGCGCTGGCGATCTTCACCACCGACGCCCTGCTGCGCGCCCGGCGCGGTCGGCGCACCCCGGCTCCGGTGGCGCCCAGCGACGCGCCGACGCCCTGAGGGTCTGCGGACAGGCTTCCTCGACGGCGGTCGTCGCCCGTTGGCGCTCTCGTGGGGTTGGGCAGGATGCGGCGGCGCACCGTGTCATCGACATCCTTGCCGCCGTTACCCGTTCGGCGCCGAGCGTCTCGCCCGCCGTCCGACGCACCGCACCGCGGACACGACCGCGCACATGGCGGTCCCACATCGAATCGACAGGCCCACCGGCTCTTTCGTCGTATCGGCACAGAGAACGCGGCCGACGCTTGTCCGATTCGACAGGGGTTCGCGGCACGACCGCTCCGGTACATTTGCCGCGATCGACGCGGGACCGGAGGGGTTTTCACGATGCTGGACGACGGGCGACTCGACAGGGCGGCCGGTGCGCTGCTCGGCACCGCGGCGGGCGACGCGCTCGGCGCCGGATACGAGTTCACCCGGCCGGGACCCGAACAGGAGATCGACATGATCGGCGGCGGCGCGTTCGACTGGGCGCCCGGCGAATGGACCGACGACACCTCGATGGCGCTGGCCATCGCCCAGGCCGCCGCGGACGGGCCCGGACTCGAACTCGACGCGGTGGCAGCGGGTTTCGTGCGGTGGTACGACTCAGCACCGCCCGACATCGGCATCCAGACCAACCGGGTGCTCTCCGCCCGACCGCCCTCGGCGGCGGCCATGCACCAGCAGGCCATGTCGCTGGACGGGCTGACCGGCGGGAACGGTTCGCTGATGCGGACCGCCCCAATCGCGCTGTGCTACCTGGACGACGCCGCCGAGTGCGTGCGAATGGCAGGCGCGGTCGGCCTGCTCACCCATCACGATCAGCAGGCCGTCGAGGCGTGCGAGATCTGGACCTACGCCGTCCGGCACGCGGTGCTCACCGCGACCTTCGACGGCGTCCGCGAGTACGTCGCCACCACCGACAGCGCCGACTACTGGAACCGGCTGCTCGATCAGGCCGAAAACGGTGCGCCCGCGCACTTTCCGAACAACGGCTGGGTCGTGCACGCGCTCCAGACCGCCTGGTGGGCGATCACCACTGCCGACGCCTCCGGCCCCGAACACCTCCCGCTGGCACTCGAACTCTGCGTCCGCGCGGGCGGCGACACCGACACCACCGCCGCCATCGTCGGCGGGCTGCTCGGCGCGCGGTGGGGCGCTTCCGCCGTCCCCGCCCGCTGGCGCAGCATGCTGCACGGCTACCCCGGCCTGACCGGCGAGGACCTGATCGCCCTCGCCACCCGCATCGTCACGGCGAACGCCCCGGCCTGAACGCGCAGGGCCGGTCGGGCTTCGCCCGGCGACCGGCTCCCGATGGTCCGCTCCCCCGCCTGGCCCGTGCCCACGTTCGAACCCGCGCCTGCGCCTGCGCCCTGACTTCGCAGGACCTCCCTACGCTTCGCAGGCTCTGCGAAGCGCAAGGAAGGCCTGCGAAGTCTCCGCCCGCGTCTGGGCCCGAGCCCGCGGCTGCGTCTGGGCGACCTCCGAACACCAGATCCGGGCGCGCATCCGCATGGATGCGCGCCCGGTGGCGTCAGTAGTTCGTGTTGATAGGCCCAGGGCTCCACAGCCCGGAGCGATCCCGCTGGACGATCGCGGGTTCGGCCGGAACGGCGCTGTCATCGATGCGCGTGAACAGCTGGAGTTCACCCCAGTCGCGGTCCCAGTCCTCGTTCAGATACGTGGCCAATGTCCGTGCGCGCAACAGCATTCCGCTCCAGCCGAGCGGGCCGCCGCTGTCGTGGCTCTGCCACAGGTTGGTGACGGCGGCGCCGGGGCGGTCGGGCAGGATGCGGTAGCCCGGGATCTCCGCGATGCCGTGGCGGTGGTCGTAGGGGCGCTGGTTGGGGAATTGCAGGCCGACCATCCAGTCCACCAGGGCGGTCGTCGTGCCGACCACTTCGTTCAGTGTCTTGGTTCGCGGCACCCGCGGCGGCGTCACCGCCAGCCACTGCTTCGGGTTGCGATCGCGGTCGACGGCGACCAGCCGGATCACGTCGGCCTGCGCCGGAATGTCGGCGAACGGCACCCGCAGGTTGCGCCAGGACGGCGCCGGTCCGATGTCGATCGGGACGACCCGGCCCATCGGCTGCGCGCTGGACGCGGAATCCGTTGCGCCGTACTCGATCTGCAACGACTGGCCGGGCGTCACGACACCGTCGGCGTCCACCGACCAGATCCGGCCCGCGGCGCTCAGCGCGATGATCCCGGCGCGGTCGCCCGGATCGGGCAGCCGGTACCAGCCGGTGGTCAGCTCGGCCGGGCCCGCGTCACCGGAACGGTAGCTGCCGAGCACCGGGACACGGGCCGGGTCCAGACCGAAAGGCAATGCGGCGGTGGCGGTTCCGGCTTCCTCCTCGGAGGACGACTTGGTGGCGAGCGCGTCGGCGATGCTGCCGGTCGAGCTGCTGCCCTCGTCGTCGGGCCGCAGATCCTCGGCCACCCCGCCCGTCGTGAAGCCGGTCGCGTTGCCCGCGAGCGTGGTCTGCGCGTCGCCGGTCAGCGGCGCGAGCATCCCCTCGTTCGGATCGGTCTCCACCAGGACGTGGCCAGCGAGCCCGTACGGCTTGCCCGTCACCGCCTCGATGTTCGAGCGCGCCAGCGAGAACGACTTGCCCTGCGCCACCGCGGCTTTGGCGAAGGAGCCGATGTCCCACACGACGAGCAGCGCCAGCGCGACGGTCAACGGAGGCAGCAGCGACACCCGCCACCCGAGCCGCGAAACCCGCTGCGGGGTACCGGGTTCCGGCGCGTGCACATGCCACCAAGCGGCCACCGCGAGCAGCGCGACCGCGAGCAGCCGGAACAGGTCGTTCAGCATGATCCCGGCCACCGACGGCGGCTTGTCCCACCACGGCATGCCGTACGCGGAGACGTACCACCAGCCGTTGGGCCCGGAGAACACCAGCGCGAGCAGGAACGCGATCAGCGCCGCGAACAGCGCGCGATTGCGCGGCGACCGAAGCACCTTGGGGCCCACCGCCATGGCGGTCAGCACCGCGACGCACCCGGCGACACCGGCGAACACGCCGAAGTGGTGGGTCCACTTGGTCGGCGTGACCATGATCAGCAGCAGGGCGCCCGCGGTGGTCCCGAGGATGCGCCGGGACGGGCCTGCGGCGGTCAGCGGAATGCGCCCGCCCTTGCGCAACAGCACGGCGACGCACACCACGATGCCGATCAGCATCGCGAGAATGCCGATTCGGCGGCCGACCGAACCGTCGACCTCGCCCTGGAAGAGGTACTGGTAGCGCAGATATTCCTGGAACCACGGCACGTCGGGACCGATGTCGTGGTGCACCCGCTGCATCTCGAAGGCGGCGGACAGCGGCTGGTCGGCGAACGCGATCGCGAGCACGACCACACCGGCCGCGCCGAGCGGCGCGAGCAGGGTCGCGTAGCCGAGCACGCGCTGCCGCAGGGTCCCCGAGCCCACCTTGCCCATCACGATCCTGGCGACCGGACGCAGGCCGGACAGCAGCGCGGCGATACAGATGAGGCCGGACGGACCCGCGGTGACGGTGAACGCCGCGATCAGAACGGCGAGCGCGGCGGGCAGCAAGCGCCGCGTGGCGATCGCGCGCTCCATCGAACACCAGGTGAGCAGCAGTCCAAGCGCGACTGGCGGTTCGGGGCGCAGGCCGTTGTCGTAGGGCAGCCACACCGCGAGGAAGCCGAGCGCGCCGGTCCACAGCGCGATCTTGCTGTGCCGCACCCCGACACCGAGTCGCGGCACCACCTCGCGGCTCAGCACCAGCCACAGCAGCACGCCGCAGGCCAGCGCGGGCAGGCGGACCCACGGGCTGGCGGTCGTCACCTCGGCCATGATCCGGATCAGGTCGTAATACGGTGTGCCGATCGGGTTTTCGGGGACGCCGAAGTAGGCGAAGTAGTTGGACATGTAGCCCGCCGCGCCGGACGCGCGCGCCATGCCGAACTGGTAACCGTCGTCGGAGGTGGTTGCGCCGATGAAGTGCCAGAGCACCAGCACGCCGAGCACAACGCCGTCGAGCACCGAGAACGTCCACCAGCGCTGCGGCAGCAGTCGGTGGGTTCGCCTGCCGTCCTCGCGGTCGATCCGGTAGAGGGCGACCAGCGCGACGAGGGTGGCCAGCACGGCGAGCCAGATGACGGCCCGCTTGAGGGGCGTCGGGCTGGAGGTGAAGCGGGTGTCCAAGGCCGCGGTGACGGTCGCGCCGTCCGCTGCGGCCAGATCGCTGTAGATGCCGACCAGCTGCGGGCGGTAGTCACCGGTGAGCGTCACCGGGAAGCCTGGCGCCTCGAATCCGCCCATGCTCGCGGTCGCCGTGGTCGTGTCGGCGTGCACGACGAGTTCGCACCCGGCGGGCAGCTGGTCGACCGGCGTGCTGAGCAGCGCTTGGTTGCGCAGGATCACGTCGAGCCGGGCGGGCGCGTCGGCGGTGGGCGTCGTCACCCGCGCGAGAAAGCCGTAGCGCTCGCGGTCCGGCGCGCCGTTGGGCGCGGTGGCGGCGAGCGTGCCACCGTTGACGGCGAGCTGCTGGATGGCCGTGCACGGCAGGGTGGCGTCGAAGGTCGACGGCGCGTAGGCGATCAAAGGCGCTTCGACGCTGCGCGCCGAGCCCGCTTGCGGCCAGGACAGCGTCGCCTCGTCCACCCGGATCGGGAGCAAGGGAACGGCCACCGCGCACAGCGCGCCGATCAACGCCGCGATCAAAGCGACGGGCCGCGCCCATCCCCCGCTCGTATTCCGTTGTGCCGTCCCGTCTCTGGAATCCTCGACGGACGTCTGCCCCGCCCACACCATCGTGTCAGCCACGAGGCCAGATAGTAACGATCGAATCTGAGAGCGAAACCCGACGCCCGCGCTGCGGTACGGCGCGCGGCCGAATCGGGTGGCCGACCTGCGATTTCTCGCGGACACACGGGTTCGGCGGACGAACTCGTCCGCCGGATACGCGGCCCGGTTCGAAGGCCGGGCCGCGACACCGCGAATCAGGCGCAGGCGGTCGACTGCTGGCCGAGCGCGGTCAGCATCTGGCAGGCCCACGCCTTCTGGACCTTCCACTTGCCTTCCTCGGCGACGAACGGCACGTCGGCGATGTTCTCCTGGCCGTTCAGCACGATCTTGGCCTTGGCGTTGATGGTGTCACCGAACGCGGTCACCTCGGTGACCTCGACGGTGGCGCCGGTCGACTTGTACGCCTCGGACAGGCGGGCGGGCAGCTCCGGGTCGGCCTCGGCGCCCTGCACCATCTCCAGCTTCTCCGAGTTCGGCACCGCCGGGTCGAGCGCCTTCTGCAGCTGCGCGTTCAGCTCCGCCACGGTCGGCACCGCGGGCAGGTTCGCCTGAGCGGTGGTGGCCTTGGCGCTGGTCGTCGTCTTGGTCGTCTTGGCGGTGTCGCTCGAGTCGTCGCCACCGCAGGCGGTCAGGCCCAGGGAGGCAACGATGGCGAGGCCAGCGATCGCGATGCGTCCAGTCGTACGAAGCTTCAACTGCTCGTCCTTTGCGTTCGAGGAGGGGTCCGTGTCGTAACCGCGGCAGCGTCCACCAGGAACCGGCGGCACTGCCCGAGGCATCAGGCTACCGGTCACTCGAGACTGCCGAGCGGGTCCGCCCGGGACAGACTGATGTCGTCGGCGCTGAAGGTACGCGCCGGGCCCGGCCCTGTCGAGCTGGTCTCGAAGCGCACGGTGACCACGCCGTGCCCCGCTCCCTGCACCCAGCCGTGGCCGTGATCCGGGTGCGCCACATCCATTCCCGGATACCAGAGGCGCGCGGCCGGGCTCGGCTCGGCGGCGGGCGCCGCGGGCTCGCTCGACTCCCATTCGGGATCGAGCGCGTCGTCGGCCGGGCTCTGGTCCAGCTCCGGAAAGAGCGATTCCTGCCGCACCGTGGACAGCCCGCCGAAGCCGACGCCGACCAGGCGAATCGGGCCGAGCTCGGCGGGATCGATGGCCGACCGCTGGGCGGCGGTGGTGAGCGTGGCCAGGTCGGTGGTGGCGTAGGGCAGCGTGAACGAGCGCGTCACCACGCTCATATCCGACCTCTTCAGCTTCAGCACCACGGTGCGCGCGGCACGGCCGTCCTTGCCGAGCCTGGCGTGCGCGGCCGCGGCCATGGTCTCGATCGCGGGACGCAGCTGGGCCAGGGTGACGATGTCGGTCTCGTAGGTGTTCTCGGCGCTGATCTGCTTGGCCTCGGCGCGCTCGGCGACCGGCCGGTCATCGATGCCGCGGGCCAGCCGGTGCAGCGCCGCCCCGACGCTGCCGCCGAGCAACGACACGGCTTCGGATTCGGGCAGCGCGGCGAAGGCACCGACCGTCTCGATGCCGAGCGAACGCAGCCTGCCCTCGGCGACCGGGCCGATCCCCCACAGCTTGCGCACCGGAAGACCGGCGAGCAGTGCCTGCTGCTCGTCGGGCGCGACCACCCGGATGCCGTCGGGTTTGGCCAGGCCGGAGGCGATCTTGGCGAGCTGCTTCCCACTGCCCGCGCCGACCGAGGCGACAAGCCCGGTGCGCTCGCGCACCAGCGCGCGCAGCTCCGCGCAGAATTCGTAGACCCGATCCGCGTCGGCGCCGGCCAGTTCCTCCGGTTCGCCGAACGCCTCGTCGAACGAGAGCGTCTCCAGCACCGGGATGCGGCTGCGCAGCGCCTCGAACACCCGCCCGCTGACCACCCCGTAGACCGCGCCGCGCGGCGGCACCACCACGGCGGTGACCCCGACCAGGCGCTTGGCCTGGTGCATCGGCATCGCGGAACGCGCGCCGAAGACCCGCGCCTCGTAACTGGCCCCCGCCACGACACCGCGTCCTCCGGTTCCACCGACGAGCACCGGACGGCCGCGCAGGGTCGGGCGGGTCAGCTGCTCGACCGAGGCGAAGAAGGCGTCCATATCTATATGCAGCACCCAGCGCCTGGAGGTGCGGCCGACCGCCGCCCTTTCCGTCGCCCGATCCGTCCGCACGACCGGAATCTACGCCAACCCACCGACAGGTCCGCCGCCGCGGCGGCTGGGTGTTGCCTGATCGATTGCTGCGGATCTGCGGAGCGTCCCGGCAGCCGCCGATTCTGCGATCCAGCGGCCTTGACCTGGGCGGATACATCGCGCGCCAGGTTTTTCGACACGGCAACGAACGACGGGGATCGCGCCTTGCCCGCCGGTTCGTATGTGATGATCGGACGCATGAAGATCCGTAAGGCAGTCATCCCGGCGGCCGGTATCGGCTCCCGGTTGCTCCCGCTGACCAAGGCCATCCCGAAAGAGATGCTGCCGGTCGGCGACAAGCCGGTCATCGAGCACACCGTCCGCGAGCTGGTCGCCTCCGGCATCACCGATATCACCATCGTGGTCAGCGGCGGAAAGTCGTTGATCCAGGACCACTTCCGCCCCAATCCGGCTCTCGTTGCGCAGTTGCGCGCGGACGGAAAGACCGCTTACGCCGACGCCGTCGAGGAGGTCGGGGAACTGTCCCGCCTCGGCCACATCACCTACCTGGACCAGCACGGCCCCTACGGCAACGGCACCCCCGTGCTCAACGCCGCCCGCAACGCCGGTGACGAGCCGATGCTCGTGCTCTGGCCCGACGACGTGTTCGTTGCCGAGGTGCCGCGCGCCCAGCAGCTCATCGACGCCTACGAGGCCACCGCGGCGCCGGTGCTCGCGCTGATGCCGATGGACCCCGCCGAGTCCAAGCGCTACGGCGTTCCGGTCGTCGCCGACGATCAGGGCAACGGTCTGCTGCGCATCACCGGCCTGATGGAGAAGCCCAAGCCCGAGGACGCGCCGTCCGCCTACGCCGCCATCGGCGGCTACGTGGTGACCCCCGGGATCATCGACGAGCTGCGCAGGCAGACCGCGGCCTGGTACGAGCACCGCACCGGCGAGGTCTACCTGACCGACGCCATCAACGTGCACGCCTCGGAGAATCCGGTGTTCGGTCAGGTGATTCGCGGCCGCTGGTACGACACCGGCAATCCGGGCGACTACCTGGTCGCACAGTTCGCCTCCGCGCTGGCGAATCCGGAGTACGGCCCGCTGCTTCGCGAGCTGGCCACCGACCACCTCGCCTGAACCACAACGGTTTTCGCGCCGTCAGAACCGACGGACGGCGTAGATCGTGAACTGCTTGATCGGCGAGAGGCCGACCGGGACGCCACGGCCGTAGGCGTTGAAGATCTGCCCGAAGCCCGCGTAGATGCCGACGTGCGAGCCGTCGTCGTTCAGCACGACGACATCGCCCGGCGCCATCGCGCGGACCGGGACGGGGACGCCCACGGTCGCCTGCTGCCAGGTCGTCCTCGGCATGTCGACGCCGACCTGCCGAAACGCCCACTGGACGAGCCCGGAGCAGTCCCAGCCGTGCGGGCCGGTGCCGCCCCAGACGTAGGGCTTGCCGGTCTGGGTCGTGGCGATGGCGAGTGCGGCAAGGCCGCGTGGACTCGGCAGCGGCAGCGCCGCCGAGCCGCTCGAACTTCCGGAGCCGGACGAACCGGCGCTGCCGGAGATGCCGCGGGTGTCGGACCAGGCGGGTCCGGCAAGCAACAGGTTGACGATCGTGGTGACGACAAGGCCGACGAGCAGTCGGCGCAACACTTTTCCGATCACGAAACGCACCTCTCCTGTCGGTCCGGCAAACAAGCCGCGACGAGCGGCCTCGCTGACGCGCGGCACCGCCCGTCATCGAGCGAAGCCGCAGACCTCCGCGCCCATCCGGCCGCACACCGCCGAACAGCGCACCTCAGGTAGAACATGCCTCACGAGAATCACTGCGGCACCACTGATCGATCTGCGTACCAACAGCAACAGGCCCGATTCTGCCGGGCTTTCCGGAAACAGGAGAGGTTTCCAGCAAATCATCAGCGTGTGATCTAAATCACTACCGCTGCGCTAGATCGAGTCGGGTCGTCGGGGTGGACGGATACGCCCACCCCGACGATCGGCTCAGGCCTTGGTGACCGCGGCCTTGACGTCACCGACGAGTTCGGCGGCGTCGGTGCCTGCGGGGCCGAAATCGAGGGCGGTGGCGAGGATTTCGCCCGCGATCAGATCGCGGTGGGTCTGGGCCCAGGCCAGGCGCTCGGCGGGGACCTCGAGGACCACGGTGATCCGGTCGGAGACGTCCAAGCCGAGGGACTTGCGGGTCTCCTGGAGGTCGCGGATCAGGTCGCGGGCCCAGCCCTCGGCCTCCAGCTCCTCGGTGACCGCCGAGTTCAGCACCACCAGACCCGCGTTACCGGGCAGCGCCGCGGTGGACTCGGGCTCGGCGGCGACCAGTCGCTGGGTGTATTCCTCGGGGAGCAAGGTGATTCCGGCGGCGCTGACGACACCGTCGGCGTCCTCGGACCACTCGCCCGCCTTGACCGCCTTGATCACCGTCTGCACGTCCTTGCCGAGGCGCGGACCCGCGGCCCGGGCGTTCACCGCCAGCTCGAAGCGACCGTGCACGGCGACGTCGGTGGTCAGGTCGACCTTCTTGACGTTGACCTCGTCGGCGATGATGTCGGCGTACGGGCGCAGCCGCTCGGCGTCGCCCGCCGCGATGGTCACCTCGGCCAGCGGAAGGCGCACCCGCAGGTTCTTGGCCTTGCGCAGGCTCAGCACCGTCGAGCAGACCGTGCGTACCTCGTCCATCGCGGCGACCAGCTCTGGATCCTCCGGCAGCTCGCCCTCCTTCGGCCAGTCGGCCAGGTGCACCGAGCGGTCGCCGGTGAGCCCGCGCCAGATCACCTCGGCGATCAGCGGCAGCAGCGGAGCGGCCAGCCTGGACACCACCTCGAGCACGGTGTGCAGGGTGACGACCGCGTCCCGATCCTCCGACCAGAAGCGCGAACGCGACCGGCGCACATACCAATTCGTGAGCGCGTCGGCGAACGAACGCAGTTCCTCGCACGCGCCAGCGATGTCGTAGACCTCCAGCGCGTCGGTCATCACGTCGCGGGTTTGCGCCAGCTTCGCCAGGATGTAGCGGTCGAGCACGTGCGGCGAATCGGTGCGCCACACGCCGGGCTTCGAGGCGTACAGCTGCAGGAAGGTCCACGCGTTCCACAGTGGACGCAGCGCGTGGCCGACGCCCTCGCGGATGCCGCGCTCGGTGACGATGAGATTGCCGCCGCGCAGGATCGGCGAGCTCATCAGGAACCAGCGCATCGCGTCGGATCCGTCCCGGTGGAACACCTCGTTCACGTCCGGGTAGTTGCCCTTCGACTTGCTCATCTTCAGCCCGTCGTCACCGAGCACGATGCCGTGCGCGGCAACGGTTTTGAAGGCAGGGCTGTCGAACAGCGCGGTCGAGAGGACGTGCAGGGTGTAGAACCAGCCGCGGGTCTGCCCGTTGTACTCGACGATGAAGTCGCCCGGGAAGTGGCCGTCGAACCAGTCCTTGTTCTCGAACGGGTAGTGCACCTGCGCGTAGGGCATCGAGCCGGACTCGAACCAGCAGTCCAGCACCTCCGGCACCCGGCGCATGGTCGACTTGCCGGTCGGGTCGGCGGGGTTGGGCCTGGTCAGCTCGTCGATCATGGGCCGGTGCAGGTCGGTCGGGCGCACGCCGAAGTCGCGCTCGAGCTCGTCCAGCGAGCCGTACACGTCGACCCGGGGGTAGGCCGGATCGTCGGAGACCCACACCGGGATCGGGCTGCCCCAGTAGCGGTTGCGGCTGATGTTCCAGTCGCGCGCGCCCTCCAGCCACTTGCCGAACTGGCCGTCGCGGATGTGCTCGGGCACCCAGGTGATCTGCTTGTTCAGCTCGACCATCCGGTCGCGGAACTTGGTGACCGCGACGAACCAGGACGGCACCGCCATGTAGATCAGCGGCTGCCCGGAGCGCCAGCTGTGCGGGTAGGAGTGCTCGATCGTCTCGTGCCGCAACAGCTTTCCCGCGGCCTTGAGGTCCTTGATGATCACCGGGTTGGCGTCGAAGACCATCAGGCCCTCGTACGGCGGCACCATCGAGGTGAACTTGCCGCCGGGATCCAGCGGCTGCACGATCTCGATGCCGTTGGCCGTGGCGACCTCCATGTCCTCCTCACCGAAGGCGGGAGCCAGGTGCACGATGCCGGTACCGGAATCGGTGGTCACGTAGTCCGCGGCGAGCACCCGGTGCGCGTTGGGATGACCGACGAAGAAGTCGAAGGGCGGCGCGTAGGACAGCCCGACCAGCGCCGCGCCGTCGAACTCGCCGAGCACCTGCGGCTCCTCGCCGAACTCCCGCGCGTAGTGCGAGACGCGCTCGGCGGCCAGCAGGTAGCGCTTGCCGTCGGCGGCGCGCAGGTGCACGTAGCGCACGTTCGGGTGCACGGCGATGGCCAGGTTGGACGGCAGGGTCCACGGCGTGGTGGTCCAGATCAGCGCGTTGGCGCCGTCGAGTTCGCGCAGCGGATGGTCATCGGCGACACGCAACACCATGTCGACGGTGACGGCCGGGTCCTGGCGCATCTTGTAGGCGTCGTCCAGGCGGGTCTCCTGGTTCGACAGCGGTGTCTGCTCGTACCAGCTGTAGGGCAGCACGCGGAAGCCCTGGTAGATCAGCCCCTTGTCGTAGAGCGACTTGAAGGCCCACATGACCGACTCCATGAAGTCCAGATCGAGGGTCTTGTAGTCGTTGTCGAAGTCCACCCAGCGGGCCTGGCGGGTGACATAGTCGCGCCATTCCCCCGTGTAGCGCAGCACCGAGGATTTGCACGCGGCATTGAATTCCGCCAACCCCATGGCGTCGATCTGTGATTTGTCCGTGATACCGAGCTGCTTTTCCGCTTCGATTTCCGCGGGAAGGCCGTGACAGTCCCATCCGAAACGCCGATCGACGCGCTTGCCGCGCATCGTCTGGAAACGTGGGATCAAATCCTTCACATAGCCGGTGAGCAAATGACCATAATGCGGCAGACCGTTGGCAAAGGGCGGGCCGTCGTAGAAGACGAACTCCGCTGCACCCGAACGGTTCTCGATGCTGGCGCGGAAGGTGTCGTCGGCCGCCCATGCCTCGAGCACGCGTTCTTCCAGCTCGGGGAAGCTCGCCCCGGAGCCTGCGCCCAGATCCACGCGGGGGTATGCGCTCTTGCTGTCGTCCGCCATCGCGGATGCGTCTCCTCGTGCCACCGCGCCGCAGGCGCGTATCAGTGGTTGGCACGGGGACGACCCCGGCGCTCGGTGCGCCGAAACCGCGGTACCACCCCGTTTGTCCTGGCCAGCCCCACCGGGGCCACCGGACCACTCGTTGCGAGCTGTGACGGGCTCACCCGTTCGGTTCTACTGAGCGCCTCGGCGCCGTTCTTCCGAAGGCTCCCCGGTGATGGCCGGATCGACGCCGTTCTGTCTCGATTCTAACCAGCCTGGGCAAACGATATTCCCGCGCCCGGCCTCAGCGTTTGGCGTGCCGCCCCGGCGGTGGTGGTGCGTCGTTCTCCGGCCTGCGCATGGACAGCGCGCTCACCAACAGCAACACCGCGCCGATGACGCAGACGACGATGCACCCCCATGCCCACAGCACCGACCCGGTGGTCAGCGCCGTGACGAGCAGGGCAAAGCCGATCGCCGCCATGGCGAGTGTCAGAACGAGCATGATGACCCCCTCGGCGTAACTCCGCCTTCGCTACGGCCATGCACGGGCTGTGACACGCGTCGTCCGGCTGGTCCGTCGGGCATGCCAGGCGACTCGACTTTACCTGTAGTGACTACTCGAACAACTGCTTTCGCGACCGACGGCGCGGGGAACGCCGAGGGCGAGATTACTTGGCGCCCTTGGCGAACGACGCGGGCGCGAGGTTGCTCGCGGTGTTCGTGTCCGCGAAGGCCTCGCCGCCGTCCACCGGGACCGCCGAGCCGCGGTTCTCCAGCTCCTCGAGCTGCGACTCCAGGTACGACTTCAGCCGCACGCGGTACTCGCGCTCGAAGGTCTTGAGCTGCTCGATCCGGCTCTCCAGCACGCTGCGCTGCTGGGTGATGGTCGCCATGATCTCGGTGTGCTTGCGCTCGGCGTCGGCCTGCAGCGCGTCGGCCTTCTCCTTGGCCTGGCGCAGCTGGTTGTCCGAACGGGTCTGCGCGTCCGACAGCATCGCGTCCGACTTCTGGCGGGCGTCGGCGATCATCGCCTCGGAACGGGTCCTGGCGTCGCCGACCAGTCGCTCGGAGTTCGCCCGCGCGTTGGAGAGCAGGTTCTCCGCCTCGGTCTTCGCGTCGCTGGTCAGCCGGTCCGCCATCTCCTGGGCGAGGCTGAGCACCTTGGCCGCCTGCAGGTTCGCATCGGCGCCCGGGGCGTCCTTCGGCGCGGGCGCGGCCGCGGGCATCGGAGCCGGCGGCGGTGCGGGCACCGGGGGTTTGATCGGTTCTGGCGGCGGAGCCTGCTGTACCGGGGCCTTGACGGTTGCCGGGGCCGCCTGCCGATTCTTCTTGGCGTCGGCCAGTTCCGCATCGAGTTCGGCGACCCGCTGACGCAGGTCGGCGTTCTCCTCGATCAGACGCGAGAGCTCCTGCTCCACGAGATCCAAGAAGGCATCGACTTCATCCTCGTTGTAGCCGCGCTTCCCGATCGGCGGTTTGCTGAACGCGACGTTGTGCACATCGGCTGGGGTCAGCGGCATGGAAGGATCCCTTCACGCGTCTTTTGGAGATCGAGCAGATCTAGCAAGGTATCTTGGCCCATTCTGTCACACCGGAGCTACCGGTTGGCCGAGCCTGCTCACGATCGACATCAGGATGAAGACGATGAATAGCAGGACCATAATCGACAGATCCAGGCGAATTCCCCCCAGGGACACCGGTGGTATCAGCCGTCTCAGTAGTTTCACCGGAGGGTCCGTGATCGTGAAGATCACCTCCAGGATGACGACAACGACACCGGTCGGTCGCCAGTCACGGGCGAAGCTACGAACGAACTCGACGATCACCCGGCTGATCAGCAACAGCCAGAAGATGAACAGTACGAAGTACAGCACCGCGAACAAGGCCACGACTTCACTCTGCCCGAAAATCGGCGTTGCGCAAAATGACCACACCGCCCCGCGCGCGACAAGACCGACGAACCCCCCGGATCAGACCGCTATTTCTGGTTGTAGAACCCGGTTTCGGCGATCCTGCGCCGCTCCTCGGCCGATACGTCGACATCGGCAGGTGAGAGCAGGAACACTTTGGTCGCGACCTTGTCGAACGAGCCACGCAGGGCGAACGCCAGTCCGGCCGCGAAGTCGACGAGCCGCTTGGCGTCGGCGTTGCTCAGATCGACCAGGTCCATGATCACCGGGTTTCCCTCGCGGAAACGCTCGCCGATGATGCGGGCCTCGCTGTAATCGCGCGGGCGCAGCGTCGTGATCTTGGACAAGGGGCCTCCGTCCTCGAAGATCCCCGGCCTGCGAGCTGGCGCGGGCTCGGGGCGCACGCGCTCCTCCAGCCGCCGCTCCTCGGCCTCGGGATCGACGGCGAGCGCACCCCTGGTGGCTCCCCGCAACATGCCTGCGCCGCCGCCCGCGCGGAACCGGCCGGACGACGCGGCCGCATCGATACGGGTGGGACGCCGCGGCGACTCGTAGCGATCGTCGCCGTAGGGCTCGTCGGCGTACTCGTCGCGGCGGGCCGCCGGGTAGCCGGCCTGGTAGGGCGACTTGTAGGCGGGCTCGGGGTAGTCGACGTCCTCGTCGAACCGGTCCTGGCCGAAACGGTCTGCGCCGTAACGATCTTCGGCGTACCGGTCGGCGCCGTAGCCGCCGCGGTCGGAGTAGTTGCGTGGGCGCGCGCCACCACGCTCGTTCGCGCGCGGAGCGCGATCGTCGACGTAATCGTCTTCGTAGTCCTCGAGCGGCACCATGCCGAAGTACGCCTTGAACTTGTGCAGCGTACTCATGCCCGCACCTCGCTGTCGCTCGCCCCGGTCATGACGACACCGGTGGCTGCGTCGATTGAACGCTCGCCCATGACTTACCCCTCCCCGTCGCTCGACTCGGTGATGACCACGATGGTGGCTGCGTCGAGTCCATGCTCGCTGCGCTCGCTCATTCTGGTCGACCTTCCTTCGGCCCCGGTGGCGGCCGGGTGTTGAAGTCTTGCTCAGCCCTCGTCTGTCTCAATCTTATGTGTCGAATGTGACTGATGAGGTTTCTTTGCTAGCCCGAGGTTATCGGTCGAGTGCCCATCAGGGCGGTACCGACACGCACAACCGTCGAGCCGTGTTCGATCGCCGATTCCAGATCCCCCGACATACCTGCGGAAAGTTCGGTTGCCGCGGGGTGACCGGCGAGTAACCGCGTGTGCAAAGTCGCAAGCCTGGCGAATGCGCTATGAGGCTCCGCGTCGAGTGGCGGAATCGCCATCAGGCCCCCGAGCTGCAGGCCTTCGGCGGCCGCGATGTGATCCGCGAGGCGACCAAGATCATCTTCGGCGAGGCCGCCGCGTTCCGGGTCCTCGTCCAGGCTCACCTGGAGCAACACCCGCAGCGGCTCGGTGCGCTCGCCCGCCTCCAGCGCGGCGACCGCGCCCCTGTCAAGAGCCGTTGCCAAGCGTTCGCTGTCCACCGAGTGCACGGTATGTGCCCAGCGCGCGACCACTTTCGCCTTGTTGCGCTGCAGCCGACCGATCATGTGCCAGCGGATGTCCGGGCGGTCGCCCAGTTCGGCGACCTTCGCGGTGGCTTCCTGTTCGCGCGATTCGCCGAACTCCCTGCGGCCGAGGCCGTACAGAATCGCCACGTCGGCGGCCGGAAAGAACTTCGTCACCGGCAGCAGCCGCACCGAACCCGGCTCGCGCCCCGCCGCACGGCACGCGGCGTCGATCCGCGCGAGCAGACCGTCGAGCCGGTCCGCCAGCTCCGCGGTGCGCGCGTCGGCCTGTGCCACAACGGTTTCCGTCGCCTCACCGCGCCAGGTCATCGCGGCCCCTCGATCCAGATCACGCCCGCGATGCGTCCGGTCGGCGCGCCGCGACGGTGGCTGAACAGCGTCTTGTCCTCGATGGTGCAGCGCGGGTCCTCGGCGACCGCGGCGATCCCGGCCTCGGTGAGCTGCCTGCGGATGCCGGCGCGCAGGTCGAGCGCGGGCGTGCCGCGCACGGTGGTCGTCGCGCTGCCCGGCAGGTGCTTCTCGACGTCGTCACGCATCGCGGCGGGCACCTCGTACTGCCTGCCCGAGGCAGCCGGTCCGAGGAACGCGCCGACCCGGTCGAGCCTGGCGCCCACCGACACCATCGCGTCCAGCACGCGCGGCACGATGCCGATGCGCGCGCCGATGCGGCCTGCGTGCACGGCGGCGACGACGCCCGCCTCGTCGTCGGAGAGCAGGATGGGAACGCAGTCGGCGCTGAGCGTGACCAGCGCCAGGTTCGGCACGGTCGTGACGAGCGCGTCGGTGGCAGGTACCGGTTCGGGGCGCGGGCCGTCGACGATTTCGACGGCGCGCCCGTGGATCTGCTCCATCCAGACCAGCCGGTCCGGGGTCAGGCCGATGCCCGCGGCGAGGCGCTCGCGGTTGCGGCGCACGGCCTCCGGATCGTCGCCCACGTGGTCGCCGAGGTTGAACGAGTCGTAGGGCGGGGCGGAGAAGCCGCCCGCCCTGGTCGTCGTGACCCGTCGGACGGTGAGTGTGTGGGCAGCAGTCATGCCTCCGAGCCTAGTGGCTTCGGACGGTGCCGCGGCGGCTCGCGAAGCGGGCATCGAACCACGCGCGCGGCGAATCCCCGTGCTCGGTCGACGGATTCGCGTGTGCGGCGCGTCGCGGCGCGGCACGCCGTGCGGCGAACCTCACCTCGCGCGACACTCTCGCGTCGCGCGGCCGTCGTCCCGGCACTCCGAGACGATCGGGTCAGCGGCGCATGAAGGACGGCACGTCGACGTCGTCATCGTCGTCGCCGCCGTCGGGGGGCTGAATGTGCGAGCGGCTGTTGTGCGAGACCGTCGGCTCGGCGAGCCGGGCGCGCTCGCTGTCCCGGTAGCTCGGCACGGCGCCGCGGGTCACGCTGCTCGACGTGCCCGCCGAGGTGGTCTCGGCGCTGCGAGTGGACGCGGCGATCTCGCTCGGCCTGCTGCTCTGACCGATTTCGCCCGCCCGCCCCGAACCGATCGAGCCGCGGGTGGTCGCGGGGTCGAAGGTGCGCCGGGCCGGTCCGCCGCCGTCGAATCCGGCCGCGATCACGGTGACCCGCACTTCGTCGCCGAGCGAATCGTCGATGACGGTACCGAAGATGATGTTGGCCTCGATGTGCGCGGCCTCCTGCACCAGCGAGGCCGCCTCGTTGATCTCGAACAGACCGAGGTCCGACCCGCCCGCGATGGAGAGCAGCACGCCGTGCGCGCCGTCCATCGATGCCTCGAGCAGCGGCGAGTTGATCGCCGCCTCGGCCGCCTTCACCGACCGGCCCTCGCCGCGCGCCGAGCCGATGCCCATGAGCGCGCTGCCCGCACCGGACATGACGCTCTTGACGTCGGCGAAGTCGACGTTGATCAGGCCGGGGGTGGTGATCAGGTCGGTGATGCCCTGAACACCGTTGAGCAGTACCTCGTCGGCGGAGCGGAAGGCGTCCATCAGGCTGACCGCGGCGTCGCCGAGCTGCAGGAGCCGGTCGTTCGGGATGACGATGAGGGTGTCGCAGGACTCGCGCAGCAGGTTGATGCCCACCTCGGCCTGGTTGCCGCGGCGCTTGCCCTCGAACGAGAACGGCCGGGTGACCACACCGATGGTGAGCGCGCCGAGCTTGCGCGCGATGCTCGCGACGACCGGCGCGCCACCGGTGCCGGTGCCGCCGCCCTCGCCCGCGGTGACGAAGACCATGTCGGCGCCCTTGAGCACCTCTTCGATCTCGTCCTTGTGGTCCTCGGCGGCCTTGCGGCCGACCTCCGGGTCGGCGCCCGCGCCGAGACCGCGGGTGAGTTCACGGCCGACGTCGAGCTTGACGTCGGCATCGCTCATCAGCAGCGCCTGCGCGTCGGTGTTGACCGCGATGAACTCGACTCCCTTGAGTCCCTGTTCGATCATCCGGTTGACGGCATTCACGCCGCCGCCGCCGATACCGACGACCTTGATCACCGCAAGGTAGTTGTGCGGGGGCGTCATGGGCTCTCGCCTTCCTTCGATCTAAAGCCTGTCATTTTCGGATTCGGGACATTTCGCTATGGGCCACCCTCGGTTGTTCGCCCGGGACCGTTCACTCCACGATCCGCGGCCCGGGCAAACCCTAAACCTCAACCACAGGGTTAGCGTTATGTCAAGTATCCGACTGGTGCGGAACGCTATTCGCAGCCGCCGCGATACGGGCGCAGGCGCGCCGACACGAGTGACAGAATCTTGTGTGATCCCTCTCGTTCGCCACTCCACACACCGTATGGTTGGACGGTTGCCCCCCGAGCCCCATCCCGGCGACGGCCCTGCGCCTCTCGGCAGAGCGCCCCCGAAAATTCCCTGGGCACAATGGGTATCGATCACTTTACCGTGACCAGATTCGGGCTCGACACGTCGAACACCGTTCCCTCCCGCGTCAACAGCGGCAACACCACGGCCGCCTTGCGTTCGGCATCGTTCGCACCGCCCCAGAGTACCGTGCGCCCGTCGTGCAGATTCAAGGAGATATCCGAAATCGACCGTGCGACAACCTCGCCCACCTGGATATTCAGGGCGGGCGGCAATACCGCGAGCACCGCCACCGCGGCGCGGGTCACCGGATCGGCGCCGCCGGGTTGTTCGGTGATCAACTTCGGTACCCCGATGGGCGCGGCTTCGATGGCGAATTCGACGCTTTCGGCATCCAGAAGATGCGCGCCTTCCGGACTCTCGAAGAACAACACCGGCGCCCGCTCGACAATCGTCACCTTGACGGTCGACGGATACACCCGCTGCACCCGCGCCGAACTCACTTTCGGAATACTCGCCACCCGCCGCGCCATGGCGTCGGTATCGATGCGCAGCATCGAGCGGCCCGAAGGTATTTCGAGTCGCTCGCGCACTTGCGCTTCCTGCACCGCGACGAGTCCTTCGATTTCGACGGTGCGCACCGAGAGCACCGGCGTGAACCAGGAGATCAACAGGACGACGGTAAGAACGCACACGCCCAGCAATCCCCACAGCCGCATGCGGCGCAGCCGGGCCGGACCGCCGGGGCGGCGCAGCAGGTCGAACCGATCGAGCCAGCCAATGGCCGCCCGCCGCTCACCCCCCTGCCGCATCGCGGCTCACCGCCCGTACTGGGGACGCGCCCGTAGCCCGTCGAGTATCTGGCTGCCGAGCATCGTGACGTCGCCGGCGCCCATGGTGATCACCACATCGCCGGGCAGCGCGAGCCCGGCCACCTGGCGACCGACCCGGGACATATCCGGTTGGTAGTGCACGGGTTTGGTGACCGACTGGGCGACGAGCGCGCCGTTCACGCCGGGCAGCGGCTTCTCCCGCGCGCCGTAGACGTCCAGCACGACGACCTCGTCGGCCAGGCTCAGCGCGACGCCGAAGTCCTCGGCGAAGGTGGCGGTGCGGCTGTACAGGTGCGGCTGGAACACCACGATCACCCGGCCCTGACGCGACCGCGCGCCGTCGCGCGCCTCCTGCTGCACCAGTTCGGCCGCGGCGCCGAGCACCGCGCGCACCTCGGTGGGATGGTGGGCGTAGTCGTCGAAGACCCGCACGCCGTTCTCCCTGCCGACGAACTGGAACCGCCGGTGCACACCGCCGAAACCCTCGAGGCCCTGGATGATCTCGTCCACGTCGGCGCCCGCCGCACGCGCGGCGAGCAGCGCGGCAAGCGCGTTGAGCGCCATGTGCCGCCCCGGCACCGAGAGTCGCAGCGTGCGCGGCGCCGGTTCGTCGGCCAGCTGGAATTGGGCGAGCCCGCCCACGTCGCGCGGCTCCCAGCTGTGCAGCCGGACGCCGACGGGGACCGGGGCGTCGGCGAGTTCGCCGGAGCCGTAGCCGAGTACCCGAACGCCCTTGTCCGCCAAACGGGTTCCGACCCGCTCGGCCAGCGCGCGCGAGCCAGGATCGTCCAGGCACACCACCAGCAGGCCGCCCGCGGCGAGCCGGTCCGCGAAATCGTCGAAGACCTGCACGTAGGCGGCGTCGGTTCCGAAGAAGTCGAGGTGATCGGACTCGATGTTGGTGACCACCGCGACGTCGGGGTCGTACTGCAGCAGCGAGCCGTCGCTCTCGTCGGCCTCGGCGACGAAGACCTCGCCGGTGCCGTGATGGGCGTTGGTGCCCGCCTCGTTGAGCTCGCCGCCGACCGCGAAGGACGGGTCGAGGCCGCAGTGCTGCAGCGAGACGATCAGCATCGAGGTCGTCGACGTCTTGCCGTGGGTGCCCGAGACCAGCAGGGTGCGGTGTCCGCGCATCAGCGAGGCAAGCACCGCCGGGCGCAGCAGCACCGGGATGTCGCGCCGATTCGCTTCCACCAGTTCGGGATTGGTCTTCGGGATGGCCGCGTAGGTGGTCACCACCGCGGTCGGGCCGCCGGGCAGCAGATCGAGCGCGCCCGCGTCGTGACCGATGTTGACCTGCGCGCCGCGCGCACGCAGCGCGAGCACACCGCGGCTCTCCTTGGCGTCCGAACCCGACACCGCGCCGCCGCGGGAGAGCAGGATGCGGGCGATGCCGGACATCCCGGCGCCGCCGATGCCAACCATGTGCACCCGCTCCAGCTCGGGCGGCAGTGCCGAACGCTCGTCGCTCATCGGCCGCGCCCCAATTCCACCACGATGCGCGCCACTTCGTCGGCGGCGTCGCGGTGCCCCGCGCCTGCCGCGGCGCGGCCCATCTCGGTCAACCGGTCGGAGTCCATGAGCAGCGGTATCACCTCGTCGATCACGTACTTCGGGGACAGTTCGGCATCGGGCACAATTCTGCCACCGCCCTGCGCGACCACGGGACGGGCATTGAATTCCTGTTCGCCGTTGCCGTGCGGCAGCGGCACATAGAACGCGGGAAGGCCGACGGCGGACACCTCGGCGACCGTCATCGCGCCGGACCGGCACACCACCGCGTCGGCGGCGGCGTAGGCCAGATCCATCCTGGACAGATACGGCACCGCCACATAGCGCGCGGTGTCGTCGCCCTCGGCGACCTCGAGCGTGTTCTTCGGGCCGTGCGCGTGCAGCACCGAGACGCCCGCCGCCGCCAGCTGCGGCGCGGCCCCCGACACCGCCTCGTTCAGGCTGCGCGCGCCCTGCGACCCGCCGAACACCAGCAGCACCGGTCCCTCGGCGGGCAGACCGAAGTGCGCGCGGGCCTCGGCGCGCAGCGCCGCGCGATCCAAAGAAGTGATGGCCTCGCGGACCGGGATGCCGACGACCTCGGCGCGCGGCAGGCCGGAATCCGGCACCGCGGCGAGCACCCGCGCGGCGCGGCGGGCGCCCACCTTGTTCGCGATGCCCGCCTTCGCGTTGGCCTCGTGCACGACGACCGGCACCGCGCGCCTGCGCCGTAGCACTCCCTTGCCCGCGGCCAGGTAGGCGGGCAGCGCGACATAACCGCCGAAGCCGATGATCACGTCGGCCTGCACCGCGTCGATGACGGCCCTTGTCTCGGCCACCGCGGCGCGCACCCGGCCGGGCAGCCGCAGCAGATCCGCGGTCGGCTTGCGCGGCAACGGCACCGGTGGGATCAGCTCGAGCGGATAGCCGCGCTCGGGCACCAGCCGGGTCTCCAGACCGCGCTCGGTGCCCAGTGCCGTCACTCGGATCGAATCGTCGAGGCGCCGCAGCGCATCCGCCACGGCGAGGGCCGGTTCGACATGTCCCGCCGTGCCACCGCCCGCCACGATCACCGAAAGCCCGGATCCCTTCGCGGACCGCTGTGTTGCGTCGGCGGTACTCCCGGGTCCCGCATTCACCTGGATCTTCCCCGTTCTCTAGCGTGTGGCATCGGATAGTTCGGCTCCCAAGCCCTGGTGGCACGCAGCGAACTGGTGCCCCTGCTCTCCGGCGAGCGGCGTCGCGGCTGCCCGCCGGATTGTCCACGGCGCGGCGGCGCTTGGCGCGACCGGTCGGCTTGCCTTGCTCTCTGCGCGGCGGCCTTGGCGGCGTTGCGCGCCCTGGCGGCCTCCGCCTTGGCGGGCGAGTACACCTCGGGCTTGGGTAGTCGAAGCAGCCGGCTGAACCGCCCGTCCTGCCCGGCCTGTAGCGCCGCCACCGCCTCCGGCTCGTGCCGTGCGGCGTTGGCGATGACGCCGAACATGAACAACGTGATGGCCAGCGAGGAACCGCCCGCCGAGACCAGCGGCAGCTGCAGACCGGTCACCGGAAGCAAGCCGACCACGTAACCGACGTTGATCAGCGCCTGCGCGGTGATCCAGGTGGTCGCGGTCGCGGTGAGCAACCGCAGGAACGGGTCCACCGAGCGGCTGGCGATGCGCAGGCCGGTGTAGACGAACAGCGCGAACAGCCCGAGCACCAGCGCGCAGCCGAGGAAACCGAGCTCCTCGCCGATGATGGCGAAGATGAAGTCGTTGTGCGAGTTGGGCAGGTAGCTCCATTTGGCCCGGCTCTGCCCGAGCCCGCGGCCCCAGATGCCGCCGTCGGCCAGCGAGTACTGCGCCTGCCGCGCCTGGTAACCGATGCCCTGCGGGTCCTCGCCGGGATTGAAGAAGGCGCGCATGCGGTCCGAGCGATAGCCCGCGGAGAGGGCGAGCACCGCCGCGGCCACGACGCCGGACACCGCGATGGTGACGAACAGCCGCACCGGCAGCCCGCCGAACCACAGCAGCGCGGCGAGCACGATGCCGAGCGCGATGGTGGTGGACAGGTTGGGCTCGAGCACCACGAGCAGACACACCAGCATGCCCGCCGGAACCAGCGGCACCAGAATGTCTTTCAGCGCGGCCTGCTCCGACCGGCGCGAGGCGAGCAGGTGCGCGCCCCACACCACCAGCGTCACCTTGACGATCTCGGAGGGCTGCACCGACACCGGACCGAGGTCGATCCAGCGCCGCGAGCCCTGCACCTCGCTGCCGATACCGGGAATCAGCACCAGCACCAGCGCGAGCACCGACAGCGCGAAAAGCGGAAACGACCACTGCCGCAACCTGCGCATCGGAATGCGCAGCGCGACATAGAACAGCACGCAGCCGATGGCCGCGAACATGGCCTGCTGGACGAACAGCGAGTACGCCGACCCGCGCTCGGCATACGCCTCGACGCTGGAGGCGGACAGCACCATCACCAGCCCGAGCACGGTCAGCAGGGTGGCGATGGTGACGATCAGATGGAACGACGCGAGCGGGCGCGCCAGCCAAGCCATGAACCTGGCGGCGGGTGCTCGCGTCGTCTCCGTCATAGCCGCCGCCCGATGTCACCGTCTTCCAGCGTGTGCACCGCGGTGGCGAAACTGCGTCCGCGGTGGGTGTAATCGGCGAACATGTCGAGGGAGGCGGCCGCGGGAGCCAGCAGCACGGTGTCGCCCGAGCGGGCGAATCCGGCGGCCTCGCGGACGGCTTGCGCCATGACGGCGTCGGCCTTGTCGGATCTCGACGGGTCGTCAGCCATCACAGCATCGTCCCCCGCGCGCACCTCGACGACCGGGACCTGGGGCGCGTGTCGCGCCAACGCGGCCGCGATCACCGGCGCGTCGGACCCGATGAGCACCGCGGCGACGAGCCGGTCGGCGACCTCCTCGATCAGATCCTCCACGTTGGCGCCCTTGAGCTGGCCGCCCGCGATCCAGATGACGTGCGGGTGCGCGAGGATCGAGGACCGCGCAGCGTGCGGATTGGTGGCCTTGGAGTCATCGATGAAATCGACGCCCGCCAGCTCGCGCACGAAGGCCGCCCGGTGCGGGCCGACCTTGTGCTCCTGCAGCCCCTCCTTGACGAACTGCGGCGCCACGTCGATGGCCCTGGTCAGCGCGGCGGCGGCTAGCGCGTCGGCGACGCCTGCGGGTCCCTGCGGGCTGATGTCGCCGACCTCGGCCAGAATCGCGGCCTTGGTGAACGCGCGGTCGAGCAGTTTGCCGTCCACCACGCCGAGTTCGCCGTCGGCGGGCACGCCGATGCGGAAGCCGACGGTGCGGCGGGCCTTGGAGCGACGGGCCAGCGAAGCCGCCACCGGGTCGTCCAGGCCGACCACGCCGACCCGTCCGACCAGCGCCCGCGCCTTGGCGGCCGCGTAGGCGTCCAGGCCGCCGTGCCAATCCAGGTGATCCTCGGCCACATTCAGCACGACGCCCGCCTCCGGCCGCACCGACGGCGCCCAGTGCAGCTGGAACGAGGACAGTTCCACCGCGAGAACCTGCGGGCCGGGGTTGCGGCGCAACGCGTCCAGGATCGGGGTGCCGATATTGCCGCAGGCCACGCTGGCGATGCCGGCGGCGCGCAGGATGGCGTGGGTCATCTGGGTGGTGGTGGTCTTGCCGTTGGTTCCGGTCACCACCAGCCACTTGCGGACCGGGCCGTAGATCCTGGCTTGATCGACCCACCAGGCGAATTCGACGTCGCCCCACACGGGGATGCCCTCGGTGACCGCCGAGACCAGCACCGGCGAGTCGGGTCGCCAGCCCGGGCTGGTGATCACCAGCGCGAAGCGGCTCAGATCGGCCGACTCGAGTTCGACGCAGGTGGCTACTTCCAGGCCGAGTTCGGCCGCCTCGGCGAGCGCCTTCGCGCCCGCGTCGGTGACCACCGGATGCGCGCCGATATCGCGCAGCGGTTCGACCAGCGAGCGGCCGGAGACGCCCCAGCCCGCGACGAGCACGTCACGGCCCTTGAGGAATTCGAGCATGGGCCCGGGAGAGCGCAGGGCCCGCGGAGAATGTTCGACCATCGCTAGATCACCCGACCGCGGAGAGGTATTCGCTGTAGAACAAGCCGAGGCCGACTGCGGAGGCCATGGCGGCCAAGAGCCAGAATCGAATGATCACAGTCGTCTCGGCCCATTTGCTGAGCTCGAAGTGATGATGGAACGGCGCCATCTTGAACAGCCGGTTGCGGGTGGTGCGGAAGACCGCCACCTGCAACACCACCGACACGCCCTCCGCGACGAACAGCGCGCCCATCACGATCATCAGCAGCTCGGTCCTGGTCGTGATGGAGATGCCCGCGAGCAGACCGCCGAGCGCCAGCGACCCGGTGTCGCCCATGAAGATCTTGGCGGGCGCGGCGTTCCACCACAGGAAGCCGATGCACGCCGCGGCGCCCGCCGCGCAGACCAGCGCCAGGTCCAACGGGTCGCGCACGTTGTAGCAACCGGTCTCGGGCTTGGTCGCGCACGCGTGGTAGTACTGCCAGAACGTGATGATCACGTAGCCGCCGAGCACCAGGCTCATCGAGCCTGCGGCGAGTCCGTCCAGACCGTCGGTGAGGTTCACGACGTTGGACCAGGCGACCACCACGAAGCACACGAACGCCAGGAAGATGATCACCCCGGCCGACACCGTGTTGATGTCGCGCACGTAGGACAGGTGGCGGCTCGCGGGCGTCAGACCGTTCTCGCCGCGGAACTGGAGCGCGAGCACACCGAAGATGACGGCCGAGGTGATCTGGCCGATGTACTTGCCCGCCGCGGTGAGGCCGAGGTTGCGCTGCTTGCGCAGCTTGATGAAGTCGTCGGTGAAGCCGACGGCGCCGAGCGCGGTGGCCAGTCCGAGGACGAGCATGCCCGACGCGGTCGGTCCCTCGGCGTCGTAGCCGATGCCGATCAGGTGCGAGCCGAGGTAACCGGCCCACATACCGATCAGGATGGCGACGCCGCCCATGGTGGGCGTGCCGCGCTTGGCCTGGTGGCTGGCCGGGCCGTCGACCCGAATCTCCTGGCCGAAGCCCTGCTTGGCGAAGAACTTGATCAGCAGCGGGGTCAGCAGGATCGACACCGCCAGCGCGATAGCCGCCGCGAAGAGAATCTGCCTCACGACCGCGCCTCGCTGACGCTCAGCTCCGTCGCCCGACCGATCCTCGGCGTCGTCGTACACCCGACGGCCGCTGTGCCCATTGTTCGCTCGCTCCGCTCGCTCACTGCCCTGCCTCCGCGCTACTGCCCCCGCGCCCCGTGGCACGTTCCGCGCCGGTCAAGTGTTCGGCGACCGCCCAGAGGCCGACCGACTTGGACGCCTTGACCAGCACCACATCGCCCGCTTCGACCTCGTCGTCGAGCAGCGCGATGGCCGCGCCGATATCGGGCACGAGGACCGACTCCTCGCCCCATGAGCCTTCCATCACCGCTCCCTGGTGCATCGCGCGGGAGGGCCTTCCGGTGCCGACGACGACGAGACGGTCCACGTCGAGGCGCACCGCGAGCCTGCCGATGCCGTCGTGCTCGAGCACCGACTCCTCGCCCAGTTCGGCCATTTCACCGAGCACGGCCCAGCTGCGCCGCGGCTTGTCGCCCGCGCGCGACATCGTCACCAGCGCCTTGAGCGCGGCGCGCACCGAGTCGGGGTTGGCGTTGTAGGAGTCGTTGACGACGGTGACGCCATCGGCGGTGGTGCGCACGTCCATCCGGCGCTCCGACACCCGCTGGGCGCCGGACAGCGCCTGCGCGATGGTGTCCAGGTCGGCGCCGCAGGCCAGCGCGACCGCGACGGCGGACAGCGCGTTGCCGACCTGATGCTCGCCGTGCACGGCCAGCTGGATCGGCGTGCTGCCCGCCGGGGTGTGCAGCGTGAAACCGGCGCGGGCCTCGGAATCGAGGCGCACGTCGGTGGCCCTGATGTCCGCGTTGGCGGCCTGCCCGACCCGGACCACCTTGGCCTTCGTCCGACTCGCCATCGCGGCGACCTGCTGGTCGTCGGCGTTGAGCACGGCGAGACCGGTCTCCGGGAGCGCCTCGACGAGTTCGCCCTTGGTCTGCGCGATGGCCTCGCGACTGCCGAACTCGCCGAGGTGCGCGGTGCCGACATTGAGCACCACGCCGATGCTCGGCGGCGCCACCTTCGCGAGCGCGGCGATGTGGCCGGGTCCGCGCGCGGAGAGCTCCAGCACCAGGAAGCGCGTCTTCTCGTCGGCGCGCAGCGCGGTCCAGGGGTGGCCGAGCTCGTTGTTGAACGAACCGGGCGGCGCGACGACAGGGCCGAGCGGCGCGAGCACCGCGGCGAGCAGATCCTTGGTGGAGGTCTTGCCCGAGGAACCGGTGACCCCGACGACGGTGAGGGTGCCCTCGGCGGTGAGCCGTTCGACGCTGGCGCGCGCCAGTGCGGCGAGCGCGGCCAGCACCGCGGCGCCGGAGCCGTCCGAATCATGGACCAGCGCAACGGAAGTCGCGGGCACCGTGCCAGGGCTCGGGGTCACCACGATGGCGGGCACGCCGACCGGGCGCGCGGCGAGCACCGCCACCGCGCCCGCGTCCACCGCGGCCGCCGCGTACTCGTGTCCGTCGACTCGCTCGCCCGGCAGGGCGAGGAAGAGATCACCGGAACCGATTCGGCGCGAATCGAATTCGACCGAACCGGTGACTCGCACCTCCGGGTCGGGTACGTCGTGCAGCGTGCCGCCGACGACCTCCGCGATCTCCCGCAGTGTCATCTCGATCATGAAACCGTCAAGTCCTCCGCGTCCGTCCCGTGCGGACTTCGCTGTGCTCGCTGAACATGCTGTGCCGCCTGAAAGTTCATGCCCGCGCCTCCGCGGCCACCCTGCGCGACAAGGCGTCCGCCACGACATCGCGATCGTCGAAAGGGTGTTTCACGCCGCGGATCTCCTGGCCCGTCTCGTGGCCCTTGCCCGCGATCAGCACGGCGTCACCGGGCCGTGCCCAGTCCACCGCGGCGGCGATGGCCGCGGCGCGGTCACCGATCTCACGCACCTCGCCGCGCTCGTCAGCGGGCACGGCCAGCGCGCCCGCGCCGATCGCGGCCCGGATCGAGGCGGGATCCTCCGAGCGCGGGTTGTCGTCGGTGATGACGACCAAGTCGGCGCCCCTGGCCGCGACCTCGCCCATCAGCGGTCGCTTGCCCGCGTCGCGGTCGCCGCCCGCGCCGAACACCACGGCAAGGCGACCGGGCGCGGCCGGATTGTCGGCGGCAAGGTGCACGCGCAGGGTCGCGATCACCGACTCCAGCGCGGCGGGCTTGTGCGCGTAGTCCACCACGGCGAGGAAGTCCTGTCCCCGCTCGACGCGCTGCATCCGGCCCGGCACGTCGACGGTGGCCAGCGCGGGCGCCGCGGCGGCGGGATCGACACCCGCCGCGGCGCACACGGCCACGGCGAGCAGCGCGTTGGCGACGTTGTAGCGGCCGGGAAGACGAAGGCGCACATCGACATTCGCGTCCGGGCCGGCGGCGGTGAACCGCTGCTCCGGGCCGTGCGCGGCGACCGCGCCCGCCACGTGCCAATCCGCGGGTCCGGTGGTCGCGACCGTGGTCGGCGCGGGCAGGCTCGCGGCCAGCCTGCGGCCCCACTCGTCGTCGACGCAGATCACCGAGGTGCGTGCGGCGACGGCCGAGCCCGGCTCGAACAACCTGCGCTTGGCGCCGAAGTAGTCCTCGAAATCGGCGTGGAAATCCAGGTGATCCTGGGAGAGATTGGTGAACGCGCCCACCGCGAAGCGCACGCCGTCGACCCGGCCCAGCGCCAGCGCGTGACTGGACACCTCCATCACCACCGCGTCCACGCCCTGCTCGACCATCAGCGCGAACATCGCGTGCAGCTGCGGCGCCTCGGGGGTGGTCAGCGCGCTCGGCACCCGGCGGCCGCCGATCCTGGTCTCGATGGTGCCGATCAGTGCCGTGGACAGGCCGCCCGCCGCCAAGCCCGCCTCCACCAGATACGAGGTGGTTGTCTTGCCGGAGGTGCCGGTGATGCCGACGATGCGCAGGCGCTCGGAGGGGTTGCCGTACAGGGCCGCGGAGAGTTCGCCGAGCACCTCGCGCGGGCGTTCGCGCACCAGCACGGGAACGCCGAGTTCCCCGGCCAGTGCGGCACCCTCGGCGTCGGTGAACACGGCCACAGCGCCGCGCGCGACGGCGTCGGCGGCGAAGCGCGCGCCGTGCGACTGCGAGCCGGGCAGCGCGGCGAACAGATCGCCGGGTTGTACCGCGTTCGAACGCTGCTCGATCCCGGTGACGACGAGATCGCCGGGGACCGTCGCCGACGGGCGGGCGCCGGTCAGCTCCAGCACGGTGGTCAGCGGTGTCGACGGCGGGTCGACCGGCCGCAGCACGGGCTGGCTGGACTGCGCGGGCACCTCGCTCCTCTCTGACAGGGCATCTGTAGACGGCACGGATCTCTGGTGACGAGTCAGGTTACCGACGCGGACTCATCGGTGAACAACGCGCCTCGGTGTTGCCGCGCCGAGCGCGCGCCTGGACAGGGAAATACCACGTTCGACAAAGCCGGAATCACACACCGGCCTGCAGGACGAACTTCTCCGCCGGCGCGGTCGACGGCGGGATCCGGTCGCGCTGCAGCGCCCACGACGCGATGTTGTGGAACAGCGGCGCCGCCGACTGACCGCCGCTGCCGTCGGAGCTGCGCACAGGGTTGTCCAGCATCATGCCGATCACGTACCGCGGGTTGTCGGCGGGGGCCATGCCCGCGAAGGTGATCCAGTAGCTGGAGCTCGAGTAGCACTTGCAGCCGGGATCGATCTTCTGCGCGGTGCCGGTCTTGCCCGCGATCCGGTAGCCCTCGATCGCGGCGGGCCACCCGGTGCCGTTCTGGTCGGCGTTCATCGGATCGCGCTGCACCACGGCCTGGAACATGTGCCGCAGCGTCTGCGCGGTCTGCGGACTCACCACCCGCACGCCCTCCGGCTGCGGCTCCTCGGTGCGAGCGCCGTCCGGCGCGATCTTTGCCTTCACGATGCGCGGCGGGATGCGCATACCATCGTTCGCGATGGCCTGGTACATTCCCGTCATCTGCAGCGTGGACATCGAAAGGCCTTGTCCGATGGGCAGATTGGCGAAGGTGCCGCCGGACCACTGATCCCGCGACGGCACCTGGCCCCCGGTCTCGCCCGGCAGGCCGACGCCGGTGCGCTGGCCGAGACCGAAGCGGTACAGCATGTCCGCGTAGCGGTCCTCGCCCACGCGCTGGGCCAGCATCAGGGTGCCGACGTTGGACGACTTCGCGAAGATGCCGGTGGTCGTGTACGGCGCGACGCCGTGGCCCCAGGCGTCGCCGACGGTGACGCCCGCCATCCGGATCGAGCCGGGGACCTGATGGACCTCGTCGGGATGGCTCAACCCGTACTCGATGGCCGCGGCCGCCGTGACGATCTTGTTCACCGAGCCGGGTTCGAACGGGTCGCTCACCGACGGGTTGCTCGTCTTGGCCGAGCTCCAGTTCTGCGGGCCCAGCGTCGGATTGAAGGTGTTGTCGTTGGCCATGGCGAGCACTTGGCCCGTCTTGGCGTCGAGGACCACCGCCGAGGCGCCCTGCGCGCCGGACATCTCCCTGGCCTGCTGCACCTGCTGCTGCACGTAGTACTGCAGGTCGGAGTCGAGGGTGAGTTCGACCCCGTTGCCGTTGACAGCGGGCTGCTTGTCGCGCCAGCTGCCGGGAATGACGGCGCCGTCCGAACCGCGGTCGTAGGTGTGGGAGCCGTCGGTGCCCGCGAGCACCGAGTCCAGCGAGGATTCCAGGCCGATCAGGCCGTGCCCGTCCCACCCGGTGGCGCCGAGGATGTTGGCGGCAAGCGATCCGCCCGGGTATTCGCGCCGCGGCTGCGAGTCCGCGCCCACCTCAGGGAACTGCACGGTGATGTCCGTCGCGACCCGCGGATCGACATTGCGGGCGAGATAGACGAACGTCTCGTCACTGCGCAGTTTGTCGAGCAACGCCGATTCCGACGGCGCGTTCTTGCCGAGCTTCTCGTGGATCGTCTTGGCGATGGCTTGCAGACGCTCGTCCGGGTCGGGCGCCTTGTCGCTCTTGGCCTTCGCGTCCTCCAGATCCTTGCGCACCCGCACCGGTTGGAAGTGCAATTCCACCGCGGCGGTGGTGAAGGCGAGCGACTTGCCGTTGCGGTCGGTGATCGGGCCGCGGGTGGCCTGGTCGGTCAGTCGCACGGTGCGCTGGCTGGCCGCCTGCGCCGAGAGGCCGGGAGCGGAAATGCTCTGGATCCAGAGCAATTGGAGCGCGACGACGGCCAGCGCGACCAGCATGACGATCCGGCCGACCCCCAGCCGAAGCCGCACGGGTCGATCGGCGGCGGCGCGCGATCTCGACGGCCTCGATGCCACCGACCCGCGCCGCTTGCGCGGCGCGGGTCTGGTCTGGGTCATCGAGTGCCTCCCGGCTGATCTTGCGGCGCGACCTGTGCGCCGGGCGGTGCGGACTGGTCGGCCGGGGCTTGCGCCACTGGCTGCGATGCGGCGGGATCCGGTGCCACGGCGGGATCCTGGGCCGCGGGCTGCGGCGCCGCCGGGTCTTGTGCCGCTGCCGGATTCTGCGCAGCGGGCTGCGGCACCTCGGCGGGCGGCGGCGGTAGCGGCGACGGCTGACCCGCGACCGCCCCGGGAACCGGTGGCGCGGCGGGTGTCGGGCTCGGGGTGTTGCCGTTGGCCTGCGCGGCGCTCGGCCTGGCCGGCGTGGTCGACACCGGCACGACGCGCTCACCCTGCGCCTGCGCGTGGCCTGGCTGGGCGGACGGGCGCGCGGACGGCGTGACGTTCAACGGCGGCGCGGGCGCGCCCTGCGCCGGGGTCTCCTTGCCGATCACCGTCACCGTGCCGTCCGGGCCGATCACCAGCCTGGCCGGATCCTTCGCCGGGATCATGCCGAGTTCGCGAGCGCGGGCGGCGAGTTCGGGCGCGGAGTCGGCGGCCTCGACCTCGCGCTGCAGGGCGGCGCGCTCCTCGGAGAGCTTCCTGTTGAGCTCCCTCGCGTCGCTGAGCTGGTAGCTGTCCTCGGCCGCCCTGGTGGTGAGCAGCAGGGTGAGCGCGAGACCGCAGCCGAGCATCGCGATGATCGCCGCGACGAACGGTATCCGCGCGGCCATCACCGACCTGCCGGTCGGCAGCCGCGGCCCCGCGTCGGCGCGCTGCTCGGCACGCATCTTGCGCTTGGCGTAAGCGCGTTGCGCCGCACCGGATTTGACCCGCTCGGCGGCCTGCACGCGACGGGCGACCCGGCCCGGCGACTCGACCGTGCGCGTCCGGATACTCATGGTGTCGTCGCCTCCTCTGTTCCGCAAGAACACCCCCACCCCGTCGACGTCGTGCGGCCCGCGACGATCGGCGCGCGCGGTGCGCCTCCGGTCGCGAACCGACGTCCGATGAGCGCGACGGCGGCCGAGCTCGGGCTCGATGTCGTCACGTTCATCCCCTTTCCTGAATCCGTTCGGCCGCCCGCATGCGCACGGGCGCGGCCCGCGGGTTCTCGTCTATTTCCCGCTCGGTCGCCTTCTCGGCGCCGCGGGTGAGCATCCGGAATTCCGGTCCCATGCCGGGCAATTCGACCGGCAGGTCCACCGGCGTGCGTGAGACGATCCGCGGCGCCAGCTCCTGCTTGACGAGCTTGTCCTCCAGCGACTGGTAGGACATGATCACGATCCGCCCGCCGAGCCGGAGCGCGTCCAGCGCGGCGGGTAGCGCGGCGCGTAGCGAGTCGAGCTCGCCGTTCACCTCCACCCGCAGCGCCTGGAAGGTGCGCTTGGCGGGATGGCCGCCGGTCCGCCTCGCCGCGGCCGGGATGGTCGCGTAGAGCAGTTCGACGAGCTCGGCGCTCGTGGTGAACGGCCGCTGCTGGCGGCGGCGCACCACCTCCGAGGCGATCTTGCCCGCGAAACGCTCCTCGCCGTAGGTCTTCAGCACCCTGGCGAGATCGCCGTGGCTGTAGGTGTTGAGCACGTCGGCGGCGGTGATGCCCCTCGTCGGATCCATCCGCATGTCCAGCGGCGCGTCGACGGAGTAGGCGAAGCCGCGCTCGGCCTCGTCCAGCTGCATCGACGAGACGCCGAGGTCCATCAGGATGCCGCTCACCGAACCGACCGGATCGAGTCCGGCCTGGGTCAGCGCGTCGGCGATGCCGTCATAGGTGGTGTGCACCAAAGTGATTCGGTCCGCGAACGGGCGCAGCCGGTCCTCGGCCAAGCGCAACGCGTTCGTGTCCCTGTCCAGCCCGACCAGTCGTAGCCCGGGATAGGTGCGCAGGAAATGTTCGGCGTGACCGCCGAGACCAAGGGTGGCGTCGACGTAGACGGCGCCGGGTTCGGTGAGCGCGGGACCGAGCAGTTCATCGGCTCGGCCCAGGAGAACCGGAACATGCCGGGGGCCGTCCTGTTCACGGTTCACCCAGACCTCCCGGATCCTGCCTCGCGTCGTCGCTGTGCACCGGATGGCGAGCGCCGGTGGCCGAACGTTCGACCATCGCACACGGGTCGCCTTGTTCCACAGTGCTTTTGATTAAGAAGCTGCTGTCGAGAACGAATGCCCCGTGGTCTCTGACCGAACAACGGCACCTGGCGTCGGGGAAGTACGCCAGGGTCCGCGTCCGGGCAGAGGCCGCGCGGCACTCGTTCGCTCGGGCTAGAAGATTCCGCCCAGCGACTCGTCTCTCGCTTGCGCGTAATCCTCCTCGTGCTCGGCGAGGTAGGACTCCCACGCCTGCTTGTCCCAAATCTCGAGGAAGTCGACCGAGCCGATCACCACGCAATCCCGGTCCAGGTTCGCGTAGCGCCGATGATCCGCCGACAACGTGATGCGGCCCTGCGCGTCCGGACGCTGTTCATCGGTTCCGGCCGCGAGTGCCCTGACGAACGCGCGGGCCTGCGGGTTGCTGCGAGACGCGGCCGCGGCTCGGCGAGCGAGCGCGGTGAACTCTTCCTTGGGGTACACGGCAAGGCTGTGGTCCTGACCCTTCGTGACCATCAACCCTCCCGCCAGATCGTCTCGAAACTTCGCAGGCAACGTGAGTCGCCCTTTGTCATCCAGCCGAGGTGTGTAGGTACCGAGAAACATCTCGATACCTCCCTACTGGATCACCTCTCTGGATGGCCTCTCCTGTAGTGCGCGCTCCACATTACCCCACTTTCCCCCACTTTCAATCGAAAGTGGAGGTGATCTGGCTCCCCGCCGAGACGATTTCGCAGGTCATCCCAGCTATCACCGGGGTGGGGAACTTTTTGCATGTTGTGCCGACACGCGGGCGTCGGCCTGAGACAGCCCGGAAACATCCAGCAAACCGCCCTGGTAGGCAAGGTCCTGCAGCCGATCCGGGGTGGTTCTGGGGGAAGGTGGGGAACGTCGTGGGGAGAAGTGGGAACCGCCTCGGGAGGCCATGGGACGAAGTCCTCCGGATACCGCGCGCAACCGGAGCGAAGGTGGAGGTGCGCCTATCCACTACCCCGCGGGAGCGGTTCGCGGAGAGTGGCCGAAACGCGAGCAGGCGACGCCGCACCATCGTGTGGTGCGGCGTCGCCTGTCGCGATGAAGATGTCGGGTTACAGCCGAGCTACTCCTGCTCGAACCGTCTCCGGAAGCGATCCTCCATGCGTTCGGAGAAACCACCGGACTTGCGCTGACGCCCAGGTCCGCTCGATCCGCCACCGCCCGGCCCGCTGGAAGGCGCCTCGCCGGAACGCGCGCCACGGGCGGCGCCCTTGGAGTTGCCGAGCAGCAGCAGCACGCCGGCGCCGAACATGACGATGAATCCGATCAGGCTGATGATCGGAAAGCCACCGGGCTTCACCGGAGCGGCGATACCGGCGACCAGTAGAAACAGACCGAGGACGAACAAGGCCGCGGCCTGGAGTCTGCGACGACTCGAGGTCGAGCGAAGGCGTCCGCCGCGGACGGACGAGGCGAACTTCGGATCCTCAGCATAGAGCGCGCTCTCGATCTGTTCGAGCATGCGCTGCTCGTGCTCGGAGAGTGGCACGGTACCTCCCCCGGCACTAGGACGTGGCTTGTCGCCTCCGGGTAGGCGACAGATAGCCGACCTTGGCGGCTATCTGTCACCAATGATACGAGTTCGATCAGGGCCGTACCACCTTCTCGGTGATAACTAAGCGGTCATGCCTCCGCTCCATCCCGGCGCGGGCCGCAACCGCGCGGCCGACTTCAGCAGATCTTCCACGTCGTGCAGGAATGCCCCCACCCGCGAAGAGAACTCGTCGGCCTGCCGCTCGTCCACTTCGCGGTCCAATCCGGCCTCCAGCGCGGCGCGCAGCTCCGAGCGCGCGCTGAAGTAATCGGCCCACATGACGAACTCGGGCGCGGCGCGCTGCAACAGCACCCATGCGTTGCGCGAGCGGGCCCGCGGCGCGGCGTCGGCGCCGGTGAACGCGAGCACCGCACCCGCGCCGCGCAGCGCGGCGAGGTACGCGGTACGGAAGCGTTCCCGCGGATCGGTCTCCCCCGCCGCCTGCATCAGCAGTCCGTCGGCCTTCTTCAGCAGTTTCCCCGCCTTGCCGGGCTGGCCCGGCTGCTCGATCCGACTCATCGGCTCGTCCCTCCGCACTCGCACACCTCCGGTCCCCGTGCACCGCGCGGACCGAACAGGTATTCGAACGTTTGAATTGAGCTTGAATATAGAGACGCCCACCGACAACTTTCCGCGTCCGCGCGGTCCGACGAGAGCCATGACAGCCGTCAAGCCACATCACTCACCCGCACCCGCACCCGTCGTCGTCGACCTCTCGGTCGCGGACCTGCGTTACCGGCTGCACGACGCGCTAGCGGTCTATGTCGCCGCGATGGACTATCCGCGCGGCACCGAGAACCATCGCGCGCCGATGTGGACCGAGCACACCACCCGCGCGGGCTGGCAGGCGGTCGCCGCGCTGCTCCCCGGCGACGACGGCCGCGTCGACCTGCGCACGTCGCCCATCGTCGCCATCGCCTACGGCTACCGCGGCGCGCCGCACCAGTGGTGGCACCAGCAGGTGCACAGCGGTATGCGCCGCTCCGGCTGGCCGGAACACTCTGCGCGCGAACTGCTTTCGGACTATTTCGAGCTGACCGAGTTGCACGTGCACCCGAGCGCGCAGGGCCGCGGCATCGGCGCCACCCTGCTGCGCAGGCTGCTGCAGGACCGGACGGAGAGCGCGGTGCTGCTGTCCACGCCGGAGGTGGCAGGCGAGGAGAACCGCGCGTGGCGGCTCTATCGCAGGGAGGGATTCGCCGACGTCATCCGGCATTTCGTGTTCGCGGGCGACAACCGGCCCTTCGCGATCCTGGGCAGGCGGCTGCCGCTGTGAACGTGGTGGTCGTCGGTTCCGGCCACAACGCCCTGGTGGCGGCCTGTTATCTGGCGCGCGAGGGTCACCGGGTCGAGGTGTTGGAGCGCGACGAGGTGCTCGGCGGCGCGGTGTCCACGGTCGAGCGTTTCCCCGGGCACCTGGTGGACCGCGGCTCGTCGGCGCACATCATGATCCGGCACACGGGGATCGTCGAGGAGCTCGAGCTGGAGCGCTTCGGACTGCGTTACATCGATTGCGATCCTTGGGGATTCACCCCTGCCGATGCCGAGGGCAGGCCGCCGATCGTCTTCCACCGCGACGTCGACGCGACGTGCGCGTCCATCGCCGCGGCGTGCGGGACGGCCGACGCCGAGGCGTACCGGCGGTTCGTCGCGGTGTGGGGTCCGCGCAGCGCGCGGGTGATGCGCGCGTTCGGCGGCGCGCCGGGGCCCGGTCATCTGCTTCGTTCGTTCTGGGGGCTTGACGCGAAGGCCGGTGGCAGCGCGCTGTCCAGGGAGTTCTTGCAGTCCGGGGACGCGTTGCTGGACAGCTTGTTTCGCGACGAACGGCTCAAGGCGTCGCTGGCCTGGTTCGGTGCGCAGTCCGGTCCGCCGATGTCGGAACCCGGCACGGCGCCGATGGTCGGCTTCGCGGCGCTGATGCACACGCTGCCGCCGGGGCGGGCGGTCGGCGGCAGTGGCGTGTTGAGCGCGGCGCTGGTCGCGCGGCTGCGCGCCGACGGTGCGGCGGTGGCGGCGGGTGACGCGGTCACCTCGATCGGGCGCGTCGGCGAGGGCTGGGTGGTGCGTACGGCGTCCGGGCGGGAGCTGCGCGCCGACGCGGTGATCGCGGGCGCGCACGTCCTCACCACACTGGACCTGCTGCGCGCCGGCGGATTCGACGGCGCGACGCTGGACGACTGGCAGCGCCGCATCCGGGTCGGGCCCGGCATCGGCATGGTGGTGCGGGTGGCGACGACCGCGCTGCCCGAGTACCCGGGTGCCGCCACCGCGGAATCCGCGCGCGGCCTGCAATTTCTCGTCTCGGATCGCGCACAGCTGCGGCGCGCGCACGGGGCGGCGCTGGCGGGCGACCTGCCGCCGCGGCCGGTGGTGCTCGCGATGAGTTTCAGCGCGCTCGACCCGAGCATCGCGCCGCCGGGCAAGCACCAGCTCTCGCTGTGGGCGCAGTGGCATCCCTATCGGCTGGCCGACGGCAGCGACTGGGCCGCGCACGCGGATCGCGAGGGCGATCGGATCATCGCCGAGGTCGACTCGTACGCACCGGGTTTCGCCTCGACTGTGCGCGAGCGGTTCGTGCAGACGCCGGTCGACCTGGAACGGGAGATGGGGCTGCGCGGCGGCAATGTGATGCACGTGGAGATGTCGCTGGATCAGATGATGTTGTGGCGGCCGCTGCCTGAACTCTCGGGTCAGCGGGTGCCCGGTGCGCCCGGACTGTATCTGACGGGGGCGTCCACCCATCCCGGCGGTGGCGTCTCCGGCGCCAGCGGACGGACGGCGGCGCGGCTCGCCCTGCGCGACGCCCGGCGCAGGCGATTTCCCTTCCCGCGCAAGCGATGACGGACCCGGTGATGCGTATGCCGGGTCGCGAGAGCCTGCGGTCGGTGCGGCACCCGGTGCCTGTGTTGCTCGCGGTCCTGCTCGTGCTCGCCCAGATCTGCTATCCGCTCACCGAGGGTGCGGCGCGGGACCGGATCACCGTGGTTGTCGTGCTGCTTTCCGCGGGCACAGCCCTCGCGCATGCCGCCGCCACCCGGGGAACTCGGTACGCGCTGGGGTTTCTGGTGATCGTCTCGGGGGTCGGTCTGCTCGCCGAGATGCTCGGGGTGGCGACCGGAATCCCGTTCGGCTGTTACGAGTACGCGCAGGATCGAATCGGGCCGTCGCTCGCGGGCGTGCCACTGCTGGTGCCGCTGGCCTGGACGGGCGGGATGTATCCGGTGTGGATCGTGGCCGGGATCGTCACCCGCGGGACCGCGGGGCGAGTCGTTCTGACCACGATCGGTGCGGTCGGGTGGGACCTCTTCCTCGATCCGCAGATGGTGGCCGACGGTCAATGGACTTGGTGCGACACCGATTCCGGGTTGCCCGGACTGGACCACATCCCGCTCACCAACTACCTCGGCTGGTTCTGCGTCGGCCTGCTGATGGCGCTGCTGCTCGCGGTCTGGGACCGCGCCGCGCCCAGCCCCACCCAACCCCGCGCCGGCGCCTCGTTTGCGGTGCCCATCGCGGTCTTCCTCTGGACCTGGCTCGGCTCCACCCTCGCCCACGCCGCCTTCCTCGATCTCCCCTACTCGGCCTTGTACGGGGCTGTCGGGATGGCGCCACTCGGCGTACCCCTGCTGATCCACTTGGCGCGACACCGCTCCGCCGAGGTGCGCCGCGCCGATTGACGCGGCTGTGCGCCCTCGGCCCGGTGCCGCTCCGCCACAGGAGCTCGCTCCGGTCGACGCCATTGCGCGCACTGCGCCCACCACCACTCCGCGAAGCGCCGCACGCCGCTCGATGACGCCGAGCGCACTTCACCCACCGCTGCCCTCCGCCCTCGGCGCCCCGCCGGTTGACGCCGCCGCCCACTCGGCGCGACAAGGCTCCGGAACGACGCGCAGGGTGCCCCGTCCCGGCGCTGCTCCGCCGAGGCGCCCCACGCCGGTTCGACCCCACCGCGGGCCTTCGCCCGCCAACCCTCGCCAGAGATGCCCGCACCGGTCGACGCACGCGCGCGCACTTCATCCACCGCGCCGAAGCGCCGCACGCCGGTCGATGACGCCGAGCGCACTACACCCACCGCTGCCCCTACGCCCTGCCGGTTGACGCCGCTGCGCACTCGGCCACCGGGCTCCGGAACGACGCGCGGGATGACCCGTTCGCCCAGCGCTGCTCCGCCGAGGTGCCCCCACACCGGTTCGACCCCACCGCAAACGCTTCCCCAGAGATGCCCCGCACCGGTCGACACAGCAGCGCGCGCTTTGCCCACCGCTCCGGCGAAGCGCCGCACGCTGGTCGATGATCTCGAGCGCACTTCACCCACCGCTGCTCTCCGCCCCAGGCGCCCCGCCGGTTGACGCCGCCGCGCACTCGGCGCGACACGGCTCCGGACCGGCGCGCAGGGTGCCCCGTCCCGGCGCTGCTCCGCCGAGGCGCCCCACGCCCCTTCGACCCCACCGCGGGTTCGCCCGCCAACGCTCCGCCAGAGATGCCCCGCAGCGGTCGACAGCCGCGCGCGCTTTGCCCACCGCTGCTCCGCCCTAGGCGCCCTGCTGGTTGACGCCGCTGCGCACTCGGCCACCGGGCTCCGGAACGGCGCGGGGTGACCGTGCGATCACCGCCATGAGCTGCTCGGTTCACGAGGCGATCGGGGGCGGTCGGGCGCGATGGGCGTGGAGGGCGCGCGGTCTTTCTGAAGAAGCCGCTGGCGATCCAGCGGCATCGGCGAGTCGCCCGGCGCGCAGGGCGAGGCGGTGCGGGCGGTCGGCATCGAGTTCGACTCGATCGGCCGCGGGGCTCGGTGGCGCGCGTGCGACATCGAGCCGAGGGGCCACGGTATATAAGGCAGGGTGTCGGCGTGTCACGTCCGCCGCGATGAGTTGTTGCTCGGTTTCGAGGCGAGGGCGGCGGTCGAGCGCAACGCGGCGGGGAGTGCGCGCGTCTGTTCTGGCGAAAACGCCAGCGTTCCGGCGGCATCGGCGCATCGATGGGTGAGACGTTGCGGGCGGCTGTGGGATCGGTTCGGCGTCGATCGGCGGGGTGTGCTCGATGATGTGCGCGTGCGACATCGAGCAAAGGGACGACGGTATATAAGGCAAGGCGGGGCGGGGTGTGTCGTCGTGTCGCGCCCGCCGCGTGGCGATTCGGGCGTTCGGCCTGGCACGATGTGAGCCGTGCAACCGAGTCCCGCCACCACGATGCCCGATGTCCCGGTCCGACCGTCGCCGCGCGCACCACGTACCAGGGTGCGGGTAGTCGCGGGCGTGCTGCTCGCCGTGCTGTTCGCGCCGGTGCTGGCGGGGTGCCTGCGGGTGCAGGTGTCGATGGGCGTTTCGTCCAACGATCGGGTGTCCGGGCGGGTCATCGCGGCGGTGGTGCCCGCGAGTCCCGACGACAAGGGTCCGCAGCTGAAGGCGCCCGAAACGCTGGCGGCGAAGGTGCGGGTGGAGCCCTACAACCAGGACGGTTACCTGGGCAGCAAGGTGTTCTTCGAGGATCTTTCCTTCGGTGAGGTGCAGCAGCTCAGCACGCTGTCCGAGCAGACGCAGGGGATGTTCCAGCTGAACTTCAAGCGCACCGGCGATCTGGTCAGCCTGGAGGGGCGAGTCGACCTGAAGTCGGTGCCGCCGCACGGCTCCGACGTGCAGTTCACCATCGCGTTCCCGGCCAGGGTGGCCAAGACCAACGGCAACCGCGAGGGCGATTCCACCGTCTCCTGGAAGCTGCCGCCCGGCGAGGTGTCCAGGGTGCTCGCCGAGGTCCACTACGCCGACCCGAACACCCGCTCCTTCGCGGGCTGGGCAGGCATAGTCGGCGGCATCACGCTCGCGGTCGCCGCCATCGTCGCGGCCATGGCGTACATGGATCGCAACCCCGCCGCGCCGGAAGTCCCCGAGCACCAATTCTCCTGGCGGCGTTGGTGGCGGACGGTCAAGCAGTTCCGTTGATCCGGCCCTCGGTCACCCGCGGGCCGTTCGGGCCGTGTGTACCTGTCGCGCACGCCGGTACCACATCGCCCGAGCGAAGGAGTGCCGACAGTAGGGCGAGCCGCGGACTCCCACAGGATGGGTGGTGACAGTGCCACGAGGACTCCCGGGCGTTCCGAGGACGCTGGGAGATACAACCTCGGCGACGGATGATCCCTCGCTCGACCACAGCGTCGCCGCGCCGACGCGGATCGGCGCGGCTGTCACAGTCGTGAGCCACGGTGTTGCGCTGGCCGGTCGGCTCGCAGAACTCACCCTCGCGTGGGGCAGTATCGCCCGCGGTTCCGCCGCGCCCGCGCAGATCGGCGCGACCGTAGCCCTCGAGAGCCGCGGTGCTGCGCTGCCCGATCGGATCGGAGAGACCCACCGCGCATGGAGCAGTACCGCCCGCGGTTCCGCCGCGCCCGTCCGGATCGGCGCGGCCATCGCACTCGCGAGTTGCGGTATCTCGCTGATCAATCGGCTCTCGATGCCGCGTTTGGACGCGAATGCTGAAGTGGCCGAGGCAGTTACCGTATGCGTACCGGCCCGTGACGAAGCGGAGCGGCTCCCCGCGTTGATCGCCGATCTGCGTGCTCAGACCGGCGTGCCCGCCCTGCGGGTGCTGATCCTCGACGACGGTTCCACCGATGGCACCGCGGCGGCCGCGCGGGAGGCGATCGCGGGCGACCCCCGCTTCGAGGTGATCCGATCGGATGCCCAGCCGCCGCCGGGCTGGACCGGCAAGGCCGCAGCTTGCGCCCGCCTCGCCGAACTCGTCCAGACGCCGATCATCGTTTTCCTGGACGCCGACGTGCGGCTGGCTCCGCGAGCCATCGCCGCGGCGGCGCGCGCGGTGCGCGATCACGGCGCGGCCATGATCTCGCCGTGGCCGACGCAGGTGGCCGAGACCTTCGCCGAGGCGCTGGTGCAGCCGCTGCTCTGCTGGTCGTGGGCGTCGACGCTGCCCATCGTGCTGGGCAACCGCGGCCACCGCCCGTCTACGGCGGTCGCCTGCGGCCAGTTCCTCGCCTTCGACACCGCCGCCTACCGCGCCATCGGCGGGCACGCCTCGGTAGCGGACAGCCCCACCGAGGACCTCGGCATCGCCCGTGCCCTGCGTCGCGCCGGACACACCACCCACCTCGTCGCCGCCGGTCGACTCGCCCGCACCCGCATGTACCGCGACGCGACCGAGATCGAAGCCGGGTACACCCGCTGGCTCTGGTCCGCCTACGGAGGCTCACGTCCGGCGGCCGCCGCCGTGGGAACCGTGCTGGCACTCGGCTATTGGCTCCCGCCGCTGGCCGCCCTGTTCGGCAGCGGAGCGAACCGCCGCACCGGCGCGCTCGGCTACGCCGCCGCCGTCACCGGCCGCCTCCTCGCCCGCTCCCTCGAATCCGGCGGCCCCCTCCGCCGCACCGACGCGGTAACGGCACTGGCGCACCCGCTTTCGATCGCCGCCTACCAGCGCCTGGTCTTCCGCTCCCACCGCGCGAAAAGCCGTGGGGCACTGCGCTGGAAGGGTCGCGAGCTGCCCGCCATGGACTGATCGGGTGTGTTGCGCACCGCACCGTCAACCCCGCAACCACCATTTCTCTCCCGTCGATAGAGAAATGGATTCGACGGGAGTCGAATGGTCGCTGTCACCGACGATGCAACCGCCATATGACTACCGTCGATTCTCGGCACCCGGTACGGGGCGTGTGCGGTGCGTGTGGAAGCCAGGCCTGCACCCATTCGAACGTCCTCCCGGTGAACAGTGCTCGAATGCGCCTGCACCGCATCCCTATTCGGGCAACGTACGAAACCGGCCCGGTCCGAGGACCGAGCCGGTGTCCGTACTCGTGGGTTTTACGGGACCGAGGTGATGCCGATGGTCGGGAGGAAGAAGCAGGACTGGTTGCCGTTCTCGACGGTGCCGAAGACGGCGGCGAGGACGGTGCCCTTGCCGGTGTCGACGGGGACGGCGCGGATGCCGCCGACGGGGAGGGCGGCGAAGAAGAAGTCCTGGACGGCGCGTTCGGCGTGCGGGCGCAGGTCGGCCGGTACCTCGGCGGGGATCATGGCGCGGAAGATATCGGCGAGCGGGCCCATTTTGGTGATGCCGCTGCGGCCGTTGCTGACATTCAGCCAGGCCACTTGCATACCCGCGGTGTTGCGGCTGTCCTGGCTGACGCCGTAGGGCACGAAGGTGAACATGGTCTGCCCGGACTTCACGGCCGTCAGATCCAGACCGGGAATGGACACCGTCGTCTTGGGCCACGGTCCCGGCATGGCGCCCGCGACGCCGGGCACCAGACCGAAGGTGCTGCCGTTGCCGCAGAACGCCGCGGCGGTCGGGTACAGGAACGGGTCCATCCCGAATCCGCGCAGCGCCTCCACGGTGGACTGGTAGGCGCCGAGCAGATCGCCGGGTGCGGCGGCCTGCTGTTTGCCCGCCAGTTCGGTGGCGGCCGAAGGTGCGGCGGGGACGGGCGCGGGCGCCGCCACGGCGGGGGCGCAGACGCCGAATGCCAGCGCGACCGATCCGGTCGCGGCGGCGGTGAGAGTGGTGAAGCGGCGCAACAGGGTCACAGCGGTGCTCCTCATCGTCGGCACGGTGAGGACACGGTACTCCGGCAAACCCGCTCAGCAGCCGTTTCGGCAATCGGCAAGTTTTCGGCGCGTCGGCTTGCACCCGCATCTCAGAGCGCCATCACGAGCGGACGCGTCTACCTCGAGGGCCTGGATGCAGGAACCGACCTGCCGACCTGCCGACCTGCCGACCTGCCGACCTGCCGACCCGCCGACCCGCCGACCCGCCGACCCGCGCAATGATCGTCCGCCGCACCACCCGACGCCAGGGCTGCGCTCACCCTGATTCCTAACCTTGTCCACCACATGCCCTGCTCCGCATGATGATTCGGCTCGACCCTGCCGCGCCCGGTGCGGACCGGGGTCCGCAACACCATCCAGAGCGACCGAGAGACCTGGCTCGCCGACGTCGCAGCAACCCCCCGACCACCGGGTGCGGGTGCTTCCGCCAGGAACGATGGAGGACCGAATGATCTGCCCACGCGGCCGCGCCCGCCGAACCCGACGCCGCGCCGAGACCCGCCGCCGAACCCCGGCCGGCTGTCCGCGCTGATCCAGCGAATCGAGCAGCGGATACAGCAGGTCCACCGCCAGATTCACGACCACGAACACCAGCGCGATCAAACCCTGGCTGGCGCGCAGCTGGGAGATCAGCGGGACAACACAGCACCGCGTGTCGCCACGAGGACCACCGGCTCGGTACTTCGTCACATCGGCACGGGCGAATCGCTCACCGAACTCCTTGCGGCGAACCGTTCGAGCTGGCCAAGCAGTTCGCGTCGCTGGATCACCTGTCCGGCGGACGCGCGGCGTGGAACGTCGTCACCTCCTCCGACGCTTTCACGGGCGAGAACTTCCGCCGCGGTGGCTATCTGGAGCACGCGGATCGATACCGCCGCGCGGCCGAGACGGTCGAGGTGGCGCGCGCACTGTGGGACAGCTGGCCCGCCGACGCGCTGGTGGTCGATCGCGACGCGGGCGTCTTCGCCAGGAACATTCCCGAAACCCGCCACCGCGGCGCACAATTCGACATCGCCGCGCGCTTCGTGCTGCCGCCGAGCCCGCAGGGACATCCGGTGCTGTTGCAGGCGGGCGATTCCGACGACGGCCGCGAATTCGGCGCCGCAACCGCCGATGCCATCTTCACCGGCCACGGCACCCTCGAGGCCGGACGCGCGTTCTACGCCGACATGAAGGGCCGGCTGGCCAAATACGGCCGCGGGCACGACGAACTGAAGATCCTGCCCGCCGCCACCTTCGTGCTCGGCGACACCGCCGCCGAGGCCGAGGACCGGGCCAGGCACATCCGCTACCAGCAGGTGGGTCCGCAGACGGCCATCGCGTTCCTCGAACAGGTCTGGGGCCGCGACCTTTCCGGCTACGACCCGGACGGACCGCTGCCCGACGTCGACCCCTCCGGCGACGTGAACATCACCAGGGGACGGGTGCGTCACGCGAAGGATCCGCGCGCGGTCGCCGAGGCGTGGCGCGCCAAGGCCGAGGCCGAGAACCTCAGCATCCGCGAGCTGATCATCGAGGTCACCGCGCGCCAGCAGTTCGTCGGCACACCGGTCGAGGTCGCCGAGCGCATCGACGAATACGTGCAGACCGACGCGGCCGACGGTTTCATTCTCGTCCCCCATCTCACCCCCGGCGGGCTCGACGAGTTCGTCGACCGCGTCGTCCCGGAACTCCAGGAGCGCGGCAGCTTCCGCACCGAGTACACCGGCGACACCCTGCGCGACCACCTCGGCCTGCGCCACCCGCAGCACCGCACATCCGTCCACGAAGGAGCAAGAGCGTCATGACCGCGACCACCGCAACAAGTTTCGACTCCGAGTGGGCCGCCTGGCACGGCGCGAGGGAGGACCAGCTGCGCGACCGGCTCGGCTTCCTGAGCCTGACCGCACTGCACTGGCTCACCGACCAGCCCGAGCGGCTGCCCGACCTGCCCGGCACCTGGTGGGTCACCGACGACAAGGTGTTCATCACCGCGCGACCGGCCGACCGCCTCGTCTTCGACGGCACCGGCATCGCGGGCGTGCAGATCCTCACCCCCGCCGAAGGCGCGCCGGGCCTGGAGGTGCGCCACGAACAGCGCGTGCTCGAGGTCATCCGGCGCACCGGGCGCCACGCGGTGCGGGTCCACGACCCCGCCGCCCCGTCGCTGGCCGCGTTCGCCGGGATTCCCGCGTACCAGCCGGACCCGCGCTGGATCGTGCCCGGCCGCTTCGAGGCGTTCGCCGAACCGAGGGACGTCGTCACGGCGGCCGTGGTCGACGGGCTCGAACATCACCACACCGCAACGGGCACCATCGAATTCACCCTCGGCGCGGTCACCGAGCGCGTCGTCGCGTTCCAGGCCGGTGCCGGACTGCGCATCCTGTTCACCGACGCCACCAGCGGCATCACCACGTACCCCGCGGCCAGGTCGCTGAGCATCGCCGCGCCCGACGTCGACGGCGCGGTGCTGCTCGACTTCAACCGGGCGGCCAATCTGCCCTGCGCCTTCACCGATTTCGCGACCTGCCCGGTGGCGCCCGCGCAGAACCGGCTGCGGGTGGCCATCGAGGCGGGCGAGCAGGATCCGCGGGTCGGAAGGGGGCCGGCGTGACGGTCCCCCTCTCCATCCTCGACCTGGCCCCGATCAGCGCCGGTTCCACCGCGCAGCAGGCGCTGCGCAACACCGTCGAACTGGCCAAGCGCGCCGAACAGTGGGGCTACCACCGGTATTGGCTGGCCGAACATCACTTCGTCGCGGTGGCCAGTTCCAGCTCGATCACCCTGATCGGGCTGGTCGCGGCCAACACCTCGCGGATTCGGGTGGGTTCGGCGGCGGTGCAGGTCGGCCATCACACCTCGGCGTCGATCGTGGAGGCGTTCGGCACCATCGACGCCCTCCACCCCGGACGGCTTGACCTCGGGCTCGGGCGTTCGGGGCATCGGCGGGCCCAATTCGGTTCGGAGCCGGAACATCCCAAGGGCGGACACCCGCGCGTCGACACCGCGACCGGACGCACCGAGATCCGGGACGGTGTGGTGGTCCCGCCGCCGTTCGATCCCGGTCGCATCGTCGACCGCTCCCGCTACCTGGCAGGGCTGCGGGCGTTGCAGCAGCCCGGCGCGCAGGCGCCGGACTTCGCCGACCAGATCGATGAGGTCCGCGCCCTGCTCGCGGGCACCTACACCAGCGCGGACGGTATCCCGCTGCACGCGGTGCCCGGCGAGAACGCGCGGGTGCAGCTGTGGTTGTTCGGCAGCTCCGGCGGCGAGAGCGCCGAGCTCGCCGGTCGCCTCGGTCTGCCGTTCGCCGCGGCCTACCACGTGGCGCCGGGAACCGCGCTGGACGCCGTCGCCGCCTACCGCGCGGCGTTCCGTCCGTCCGAGTACCTGGCCGAGCCGTACGTGGTGGTCTCGGCCGACGTAGTGGTCGCCGCCGACGACGCGAAAGCCAAGCGGCTGGCCGCGGGCTACGGGCACTGGGTGTACGGCATCCGCGCCGGGACGGGGGCGACCGAGTTCCTCGCGCCGGAGGCGGCGGGTCCGCTCACCCCCGACCAGCTGCGGCTGGTCGACGATCGGCTGGCCACCCAGTTCGTCGGGTCGCCGGACACGGTGGTGCAACGGCTCGCCGCGCTACAACGGGTGACCGGCGCGGACGAACTGCTGGTCACCAGCGTCACGCATGATCACGCGGACCGGCTGGAGTCCCATCGGCTGCTGGCCGAGGCGTGGGGATCGCGGGCGGCGCGGGCGGCTTGATGGGCGAGTGCCCCGCTGGTCGGCGACCGGCGGGGCACTCGGTTGTCAGAACATCACGCCGTCGCGGCACTGCGACCTCCGCCGGTGTTACGGCTTCGGGCGCGAAGCGCTGTGTCCGGCGCTCATCGGCGCGATCTTCAGGCGCTCATGGGGGCTGCGGTTACCCCGTAGCCGAGATTCGTCAACACCTCGCTCGTCGCCTTGGCGAAGTTCAGCGTGATGAAGTGCAGGCACGGCGCGCCCTCGTCGATCAGCCGCTGCGCCATCTCGGTGGCGATCTCGATGCCGACCTCACGCACCGCGGCGCGATCCTCCTCCGGACCGTCGCCCGCCGCCTTGCGCAGCCGCTCCAGCACCGAGGCGGGCAGCTCGCGACCGCACAGCTCCTCGGCCCTCGTCACGGTGCGCAGCGAGGTGATCGGCATCAGCTCCGGGATGATCGGCTTGGCGCCCTCGACCGGATCCATCGCGACGACCCGATCCCGCAGGCGCAGGTAGTGGTCGACTTCGAAGAACATCTGGGTGATCGAATACTCCGCGCCCGCACGCAGTTTCGCGGCGAGGAAGGCGGTGTCGGTCTCCAGGTCCGGCGAGCGGTGGTGGCCCTGCGGGAACGAGGCGACGCCGACGTGGAAATCGCCGAGATCGCGCACGATGCGGACGAGTTCCTCGGCGTACTCCACGCCGTCGGGGTGCTTGTGCCACTCGCCGAGCGGGTCGCCGGGCGGGTCGCCGCGCAGCACCAGGATGTTGCGGATACCGGAATCGGCGTACGCGCCGACCAGCGAGCGCAGCTCGGCCACGCTGTGCCCGACGGCGGTCAGGTGCGCCACCGGCAGCAGGGTGGTCTCCTGCGCGAGTTCACCGGTCACCCGCACGGTGCGATCCTTCGTGGAACCGCCCGCACCGTAGGTCATCGATACGAACGCCGGATGCATGCGCTCGAACTCGCGGACCGCGCGCCAGAGCCGCGCCTCGCCCGCTGCGTCGCGCGGCGGGTTGAACTCGACGGAGAACGGCACCATCCGGCCGGAATGCACCTGCAAGCTCTGCACGACCGAAGGTGTTCCCGAGACGATCGGTGGCGTCGGGGACGGGCGTCCTGGGGTCGAACGTCCCCGCACGGAATCGAAAGTCACCGGTTCAGTGTAGTGGGACGGCCGTACGGCCGTGTCGGCACGGGATTTCCCGGGGCGGAGGTTGGTCGACGCCGCGGTCGGATGGCCGCGTATTCTCTGATACGGCACCACTATCGCTGCGGCCGGACCGGACGTGCGCCGCGATCGCGCCGACCCGGGCGGCGGTGACGCGCGCTCGCCCACACAACGAACAGTCGCGCTCGACCGGCGCGACCACACCCGTGACCCTGGAGGTTCCTCTGTCCGCCGGACCCGGTACTCCGACAAGAACCCCGGCAACGCCCGCGGCCGACGCGCCACGGACGCCGAGCACCGGCACGTCCGATTTCGTCGCCGCCGTGCAGGACCGGCTCAGCGAGTTCTTCGCCACCCGGCGGCCGATCGTCGAGCCGCTCGGACCGGTCTTCGTCGACGCCGCCGACGCGCTGGAGATGTTCGTGCTTCGCGGCGGCAAGCGCACCAGGCCCGCGTTCGCCTGGACCGGCTGGCTCGGCGCGGGTGGCGACCCGGACGGCGCGGACGCGGACGCGGTGCTCGCCGCCTGCTCGGCGCTCGAACTGGTGCAGGCGTGCGCGCTGATCCACGACGACATCATCGACTCCTCCCGCACCCGCCGCCGTTTCCCCACGGTGCACGTCGATTTCGAGCAGCGCCACCGCGAGCGCGGCTTGCCGGGCGACTCCGCGCACTTCGGCGCCAGCGTCGCGATCCTGATCGGCGATCTCGCTCTGGCCTGGGCCGACGACCTGGTGCACGCCGCGGGGCTCGATTCCGCGGCGCTCGCGCGGTTCGCGGCGGTCTGGGCGATGATGCGCACCGAGGTGCTCGGCGGACAGCTGCTCGACATCAACGGCGAAGCGGTCGGCGACGAGTCGGTGGAGGCAGCGTTGCGCATCAACCGCTACAAGACCGCCGCCTACACCGTGGAGCGTCCGCTGCACCTCGGCGCCGCGATCGCCGACGCCGACCCGGCCCTGATCGCCGCCTACCGCACCTTCGGCACCGACATCGGGATCGCCTTCCAGCTGCGCGACGACCTGCTCGGCGTGTTCGGCGATCCGGAGGTCACCGGCAAACCCTCCGGCGACGACCTGCGCGAGGGCAAGCGCACCGTACTGCTCGCCGAGGCGCTGCGCCGCGCCGACGCCACCGATCCGTCCGCCGCGCACCTGCTGCGCACCAGCATCGGCACCGATCTCGGCGCCGAGGACGTCACGCGCCTGCGCGCCGTGCTCACCGAGCTCGGCGCCGTCGACGATGTGGAACAGCGCATCGCCGACCTCACCGACCGCGGCCTCGCCGCCATCGATTCCAGCTCGGCCACCCCCGCCGCCAAAGAGCAACTACGCGGCATGGCTCTGGCCGCAACCAGGAGGACCGCATGAAAGCCGTTGTGGGACCAGCCGATCGCGTCATCGCCGTCGGCGCAGGACCGGCCCCGCGCAGCACCGGAAAGCGCCGCGGAAAGTCCACCGCAGCGCTGACCGAACGCAGACTGATTCTCGGCGCCGCCCTGCCGACCCGGCGCGGTGTCCGTGTCCCCCGGGCGTGCTCGGCGCCGCGGGACACCGAGTCGGCCGAGGACTGAGTCCCCACACCTTCGGCGCCGGATGTCGCGAGGCGACCGGCGCAGCGCACCACGTGGCGATCCGCCTACCGACCGGCAGGCACGAGAGTCGCAGCGGCGCGCGAAACGCACGTCGCACCGGTCCGCCGCGGCGTGCGAACCGCCGCGTTCCGCCGGAGCGCACGCGGCGCGGGCCGAGGCAAAGTGTCGTGCAAAGTGTCGTGCGCAGTACCGCCGTGTCCGGCGGTCGAGGAGAAGTCAGATGAAAACCGTTGCGGGACCGACCGATCGGGTGGTCGTTGTGGGCGCCGGCCTGTCCGGGCTCGCCGCCGCGCTGTATCTCACCGGGGCGGGGCGTTCGGTCACGCTGCTGGAAAGGGCCGATCATCCCGGCGGCCGGGTCGGCAGGTACCGAGGGCCGGACTACGAGATCGACAACGGCGCGACGGTGCTCACGCTGCCGGAACTGATCACCGACGCGCTCGCCGCGGTCGGCCGGACACCCGAGTCCGGCTCGACACCCCTGCGCATCCACCGGCTCGCGCCGAGTTATCACGCGCGCTTCGCCGACGACTCCACCATCCGGGTGTTCGCGGACCCGGAGGCCATGGCCGAGGAGGTCGCCCGCACCTGCGGCCAGGACGAGGCGCGCCGCTATCGACAGCTCCGGGACTGGCTGGCGCGCATCTACCGCGCCGAGTTCACCGAGTTCATGGACACCAATTTCGACTCGCCGCTGGACATGGTGCGCTCCCCGCGCAAACGCGCCGCCCTGCTCGAGCTGGTGCGGCTAGGCGGGTTCGGCAGGCTCGGACCGCGCGTCGGCCGGATACTCACCGACCGGCGACTCGCCCGGCTGTTCACCTTCCAGGCGCTCTACGCGGGCATGGCGCCCGCCGACGCGCTCGCCGTCTACGGCGCGATCCCGCACATGGACACCTCGCTCGGCGTCTACTTCCCCGAGGGCGGGATGCGCGCCATCGCCGCCACCATGGCCGAGGCGTTCACCGTCGCGGGCGGGACGCTGCACCTCAACACCGAGGTCGACGGGATCGAGTACGAAGGACGACGCGCCCGCCGGGTACGCACCGCCGACGGACGCGCGATCGACTGCGACGCGGTGATCCTCACGGCCGACCTCGGCTCGATCGAACGCTTCGGCGTGCCCCGCAGACGCGGACTGCGGGCCGCGCCGTCGGCGGTGGTCGCGCACGGCACGATTCCGGCCGACGTCGCCGCGAGCTGGCCGGTGCAGGCGCACCACACCATCGATTTCGGCGCGGCGTGGGACACCACCTTCGACGAGATCGCCGTCGCGCCGCGCCGCGGCGGCAGGCTCACCGCGCGCGGACGACTGATGCGCGACCCGTCGCTGCTGCTGACCCGCCCCGCGCTGACCGATCCCGGGCTCTACATCGACCGTCCCGACGGCAGGCACGAGCCGTTCTCGCTGCTCGCACCCTGCCCCAACCTGGCGAGCGCACCGCTCGACTGGGACCGGCTGGCAAGGCCGTACCTGCGCGAACTGCTCGAGGTGCTGGAGACGCGCGGCTACCGCGGAATCGCCGAACACTTCACCGTCGATCACCTGGACACCCCGAAGACGTGGCTGGCGCAGGGCATGATCGCGGGCACGCCGTTCTCCGTCGCGCACCTGTTCCGGCAGACCGGTCCGTTCCGGCCGCGGAATTTCCCGAGTTTCAGCGACAACGTGGTTATCGCCGGTTGCGGCACCACGCCGGGCGTCGGAGTGCCGACCGCGCTGCTCTCCGGGAAACTGGCGGCAAACCGGATCACCGGCGCCGCGGCCGATACCCGGGATGAACCGCGCGTACCAGCGGGATAGTGTTCCGCGCGAACCATTAAACTGATCGCCGACCTATTCACTCGCGGTTGCGACCGCCGACCTTGCCGGGGGGACCGACACGACATGCATCCCCCCGAGACGAGCGCCGCAGCCGCAACGCCGACCGACACCGCGCACCGCGCGTCGAGTCGCGGCACCTCGAGCACTACCGGATCCAGCACACCGCGATCCCTCGGCGACGGCGCCGACCGGAACAGCTTCCGGGACCGGATGCAGACCTACGCCGATTTCGCGCGCAGCCCCGAGGGCCACGCCGCGCTGCTCGGCTTCTTCGGCGCCGTGCTGATCACCTTCGGCGGGCTCGGCGCGGGCAGCGTGCGCCAGCGCGATCCGCTGCTCGAGGCGATGAACCTGTCCTGGCTGCGGTTCGGGCACGGTTACGCGCTGTCGAGCATGCTCATCTGGATCGGCGTGCTGCTGATGATCACCGCGTGGGTTCGGTTGGGCCGCACCACGCTCGGGCTCGGCAACCGGGCGGGCGCGGCGGTCACGCTGAACGAGCTGCGCGCGATCGTCGGCATCTGGATCTTCCCGCTGCTCTTCGCGGTGCCGATGTTCAGCCGCGACGCCTACTCCTACCTGGCCCAGGGCGCGCTGCTGCGCGACGGTTTCGACCCCTACCAGGTGGGTCCCGTCGCGAATCCCGGTGTGCTGCTGGACAATGTGAGCCCCGTCTGGACCACCACCACCGCGCCGTACGGCCCGGTGTTCCTGCTGCTCGGCCGCGCGATTACCGCGATCACCGGCGACAACGTGGTCGCGGGCACCATCGCGCTGCGCTTCGTGATGCTGCCCGGCCTCGCGCTGATGATGTGGGCGGTCCCGTATCTGACCAAACATCTCGGCGGCAAGCCGACGGTGGCGCTGTGGCTCGCGGTGCTCAACCCGCTGGTGCTCATCCACCTCATCGGCGGCGTGCACAACGAGATGCTGATGGTCGGCCTGATGTGCGCGGGCATCGCGCTGGTGCTGGAGCGCCACCACGTGGCCGGCATCGTCGTCGTCGCGATCGGCGTGGCGATCAAGGCAACCGCCGGCATCGCGCTGCCGTTCCTCGTGTGGATCTGGATGTTGCACGAGCGGGAGCGCCGCGCCGCCGAACGCGCGGCCGCCGACCCGAACGCACCGGCCGATCCGAACTCCACGTCGGCCAACGGCGCCCCGGACGCCGCGAAGGCCGGACCGGACATGCCGCACCCGGCCATGACGTTCGCCAAGATCGCGGGCCTTGGACTCAGCGTGTTCGCGGCGGTCTTCGTCGCGGCCTCGGCCATCGCGGGCGTCGGCATCGGCTGGCTGACCGCGCTGTCGGGCTCGAAGAAGATCATCAACTGGCTGTCGCTGCCGACGATCATGGCGCACACCACCACCTGGATCACCCCGCTGCGCATGGAATCGGTGCTCACCGTGACCCGCGCGCTGTGCGCGCTCGCGTTGGTCGCGGTGCTGGTGTGGACCTGGTGGCGGTTCCGGCACAGCGAGCGCGAGGCGGTGTTCGGCATCCTCATCGCGTTCGTCGGCATCGTCATCCTCTCCCCCGCCGCGCTGCCCTGGTACTACTCGTGGCCGCTGGCGCTGGCCGCCGCGTTCGCGCTGTCCACCACGACGCTCATGGTGCTCGTCGGCCTGTGCACCTGGCTGATGCTGGTGTTCCAGCCGGACGGATCGATCGGTCTGTACAACTTCTGGCACGTGGCCGCGGCGACGTTCGCCGCGGTCGTCGCCGCGCTCTCGCTGCGCACGGTGGACCCGCTGCGGCTGCGCTCAACGCCGCAGGCGGAGACCGCGCGGAGTGAAGTCGCGGCCACCGCTTCGCGACCATGAGAGCCGTTGGATCTGGTGGGGAGGACTGGGACCTAGCCGGTGTCGGCCGCGGTCCGCTCGATGCGCCGCGCGCGACCCGAGCCGTAAGGCCCCTCGGCGATCCGGCCGGAGTCTCCGACGCGGAGTCGGATGCGCGCCTGGCCGACGCCTACCGCGCGTGCCGGGCGATCGCCGCCGAGCACGGTCGCACGTATTTCCTCGCGACCAGGCTGCTGTCGGCTCCGCGAAGACCCGCCGTGCACGCGCTCTACGCGTTCGCGCGGATGGTGGACGACATCGTCGACCACGTGGACGCGAATCCCGGACACCTGCCGAACTCCGCGGGATCGTCGAGTTGGGAGTGGACACCGCAGCGGAGCCGAGCCGACGCCCAGCAGCACACTCCCGACCACGGTCCCGCCGACGAACTCGACCTGATCGAGAAACAGCTGCGCGTCGCCCTCGAGAAGAGCACGTTCACCGAACCGGTCCCGCCGCAGCGCGCCCAGTTACTCGCCGCGCTCGCCGACACCGTCGACCGCTACGCCATCGATCCCGCGCACTTCTGGACCTTCCTGGACTCCATGCGCATGGACGTCCCCGGCACGCCACACTTCCGTGACCGCTACGCCACGATGGCCGAGCTGCGCGAGTACATGCGCGGTTCGGCGGCCGCCATCGGCTTGCAGCTGCTTCCGGTGCTTGGCACCGTCGCGCCGGTGGCCGAGGCCGAACCCGCGGCCGCCGCGCTCGGCGAGGCGTTCCAGCTCACCAACTTCCTGCGCGATATCGGCGAGGACCTGGACCGCGGACGCGTCTACCTGCCCGCCGACCACCTGGCCGCCTTCGGCGTGGACGACGACCTGCTGGTCCAGTGCCGCCGTACCGGCCGCACCGATCCGCGGGTCCGCCGCGCGCTGGCCCATCTGATCGCGATCAACCGCGACGTCTACCGCACCGCCGATCCGGGTATCGACCTGCTGAACCCGCGGGTCCGGCCCGCCATCCGCGCGGCGAGCGCGCTGTACGCCGGGATCCTGGACCGCATCGAGGATTCCGGGTACGCGGTATTCCAGGCTCGTGCCGTGGTGCCGACCCGCCGACGCCTGCTTGTCGCGAGCACCGAACTGGTAGCGGGCCTACTCACCCGACGTTGACCGGCGATCACCCACTGGTCGTGGGCCCCTCGCACCCCTTCCACACGCTTCGGAGCGTCTCCAACCCCTGCGAAGCGTGCGAGCGCCCTGCGAGGTTCAGAAGGGGTCGGCGGCTGCGCGGCGGAGCACCTCGCGGGCGAGCGGGCCGTGCAGTGCGTCGATGGGCTTGCCCGGGAGGCTCGCGTCGTCGGTGAAGATCCACTCGAGGATCTCCTCGTCGGTGTACTTGGCGTCCTTCATGACGGTGATCAGCCCGGGTAGGGGCTTGACGACCGCGCCGGTGTCGTCGAAGAAGACCTCCGGAACGCTCGCCACTCCATTGCGTCGCAAGGCGAGGAGCTGATGGTCACGCAGCATCTGGTGCACCCGCGTCACCACGATCCCGAGGCGGTCGGCCACCTCGGGCAGCGGCAGCACGGCCACGGACTCCGGAAGGACATCCTCGCTGCAGGGAAATGCACTCACCCGCACAACGGTAGACGGTATGGCGGCGCGCGTCGTGTGACACCCGGGCGACAGTCCGGTTCGGCCGCTCGGCACGGTTACGATCGTGGGGGCCGCACGGGGCGGTCTGTCGCTGTTCGCGTGACGAGCGAGGGGTGAGCACTTTTGTGAAAGTCGGAGGACATCACTTGATCGGCCAGATGCTGGAAGGGCGCTACCGGATTGACGCGCCGATCGCTCGGGGCGGGATGTCGATGGTCTTCCGCGGCGAGGACACTCGCCTGGATCGACCCGTCGCGATCAAGGTGATGGACCCCAAGTTCGCCGCTGACCCGCAGTTCCTCGCCCGGTTCGAGTTCGAGGCCCGCGCCGTCGCCAAGCTCAAGCATCCCTCGCTGGTGGCCGTGTACGACCAGGGCGTCGACGGCGACCACCCGTTCCTGATCATGGAACTGGTCGAGGGCGGCACCCTGCGCGAGCTGCTGCGCGAACGGGGACCGATGCCGCCGCACGCCGTGCGCGCCGTCGCCGAACCGGTGCTCGCCGCCATCGGCGTCGCGCACTCCGCGGGCTTGGTGCACCGCGACGTCAAGCCGGAGAACGTGCTCATCTCCGATTCCGGCGAGGTGAAGATCGCCGACTTCGGTCTGGTGCGCGCGGTGGCCGCCGCGACGACCACCTCGGCGAGCGTCATCCTCGGCACCGCCGCCTACCTCTCCCCCGAGCAGGTGACCAGCGGCACCGCCGACTCGCGCAGCGACGTGTACTCGTTCGGCATATTGATCTTCGAGATGCTCACCGGCCGCGTCCCGTTCACCGGCGACACCTCGCTGTCGGTGGCGTATCAGCGGATCGAGAACGACGTGCCGAGCCCGAGCCAGTTCATTTCGGGCGTCCCGCCGGAGTTCGACGAGCTGGTCGCCCGCGCGACCAACCGGGAGCCCGCGCACCGCTTCGCCGACGCCAACGAGATGGCCGCGCAGCTGCGCTCGATCGCCGCTGAACTGAGCCTGCCGCCGTACCGGGTGCCCGCGCCGCGCGAGTCGGCCGAGCACCTGAGCGCGAGCTTCCGCGCGACGCCCGATCACGGCGGCCGACCCGCGCCGTCGCGTCCCGCACCCGCGCCGGACCCGCACACACCGCAGCACACCAAGGTGGTCACCGCGGCGCGACCGCGGGTTCCCGACTACGGACCGTCCGGGGACTACGGGCCGCCTTCGGACTACGACCCGCAGACAACCGGCCTGCGTCAGCCGCCGTATCAGCCGTACGACGCGGATCGGCTCAAGTCGCGACGGACCACGCTGCTGTGGGTGGCGATCGTCGCGATCCTCACGCTGGTCGTCGGTATCGGCGGCTGGTGGTTCGGCGCGGGCCGCTACGAGCCGGTCCCGCCGATCGCGGGGCTGAGCAGCGAGCAGGCCACCGCGAAGCTCCAGGAGGCGGGCTTCGAGACCGAGATCAGGCAGAAAGCCTCGGACACCATCCCGGTGGGCGGCGTGGTCGGCAGCGATCCGTCGGCCGGATCCAAGATCACCAAGGGCTCCACGGTGTCGGTGCTGGTCTCCAGCGGCAAGCCACGGGTGCCCGACCTCGAGCCCGGCGACGACGTGCGCAAGGTGAACCAGCTCATCAAGGACGCCGGACTCCAGCCCGTCGATGCGGGCGAGGTCGGCAGTCAGGCACCCAAGGGCTCCCTGGCGAAGGTCGAGCCCGCGCCGGGCACGGTGCTGCCGATGGGCGGGCAGGTCAAGGTCTTCCGCAGCAACGGCGCGCAGCCGGTGAAGGTGCCGGACGTGCGCGGCAAGACCACCGAGGAAGCCGTCGCGGCGCTCAGCGCGGCGGGCATCCAGGTCCGCGAAACCCGCACCGAATACGACAAGGCCATCGCGGCCGACGAGGTCATCGGCACCGACCCGGCCGCGGGCAGCACGGTGAACTCGGGCGAGGGCGTCGCGCTGATCGTCTCCAACGCGGTCAAACTGCCCCTGCTGGTCGGCGACAGCGTCGGCGAGGCCCGCCAGAAGCTGGAGGCCCTCGGCCTGCGTGTCCAGGTCCAGCAGCTGACCCCGTCGGACAACTCCGTGGTCATCGGCCAGAGCCCCGGCGCGTCGGCCAAGGTCCAGCCGGGCAGCACGGTCACGCTGACCGCGCTGCCCTGAGGCATCCGCCGGGCCGCCGCTGGAGGGTGGCCCGGCGTGTTTCGGGTCAGGCGGGCGGGTCGACGAAGATGTCGTAGCCGAGCTCGCCGCTCGGGCCGTAGCCGGACAGATCCGTGATGCCGTGCGCGGCAAGGACTTCCACGTCCAGGTAGGTGTTGCCGGTGGTGGTCGCGGCCGGGCTCTCCAGGATCAGCACCGCGGCGTCGGCGACGATCTCCGGGGTGCGCGCGGTGGCGGCCGCCTCCTCGCCGCCGAGCAGGTTGCGCACCGCGGCGGTGGCGATGAGGGTCTCCGGCCACAGGCAGTTCGCGGCGATGCCCGACTCGCGGTGTTCGGCGGCCACGCCGAGCGTCAGCAGGGTCATGCCGTACTTGGCCAGCATGTAGGGCGGGTGGGCGCCGAGCCACTTCGGGTCCAGGTTCAGCGGCGGCGAGAGCGACAGCACGTGCGGGTTCGCCGACTTGCGCAGGTGCGGCAGCGCGGCTCGGGTGAGCAGGAACGTGCCGCGCAGCTGGATCTGCTGCATCAAGTCGAACTTCTTCGCCGGCAACGTCTCGGTGCCTTGCAGGTCGATGGCGCTGGCGTTGTTGACCACGATGTCGATGCCGCCGAAGCGGTCGATCGCCTGGTCGACGGCGGCCTGCACCGAGTCTTCGTCGCGCACGTCGCCGACCACGGCCAACGCCGATCCGCCCGCGGCCTCGATCTCCGCCGCCGCGGTGTGCACGGTGCCGTCCAACTTCGGATGCGGGACATCGGTTTTGGCCAGCAGCACGATATTCGCGCCGCGCCGAGCGGCCGCGAGGGCGATGGCCAGGCCGATGCCCCGGCTGCCGCCGGACATCACCAGGGTGCGGCCGGACAGTGTCTGTGCAGTCATGAGGTGCCTTTCGGTTTCGGCGGCGGCCGCCCTTCGCAGGGCCGGTCGGTGCGCCCGACGCCTGGTTGTTGAGCGCAGCATATAATTGGCTCAACAAATCGTTTGCACTACTACCCTTTTATAGGCGCAACGGTTTGTCAAGCGCCCGGCACGCTGGGCATGATGTGACGGGAGGTGAACGATGTCCGAAGATTCGGCGCTGGTTCCTGGGACCATCGCGGCGCACACGGTGTGCCTGCTACAGAAGATGGGACAAGTCGCCTTCCGGCTGGCCGAGGAACGTCTGCTCGGTCTCGGCCTGCGGGTGCGGCACTACAGCGTGCTCCAAGCGCTCGCCGACCGCGGCGGCATGGCGCAGGCCGAACTCGGCAGCTATCTGCGCATCGACGCGGCCACCATGGTGTCCACCCTCGACGACCTCGAGCGGCACGGCTACGCCGAACGGCAACGCGATCCCGGCGACCGCAGGCGCTACCTGGTCATCCTCACCGACAAGGGCGCCGAGACGCTCGCGGGCATCCAGACCGCCCTGCGCGAGGTGGACCAGGAGATGTTCGCCGACCTGCCCACGGAGCGGCGCGAACTGCTCCACGAGATCCTCGGCGAGTTGAACGATTCGGAGCAGTTGCGCGGGCGGTTCGACGCGACGCGGGGCTGAAAGTCGCCGTGCTTCAGGCGATTTGGTTCGAAAGCGTCGAAACAGCTTGCCGAACGAGGAGTTCCGCATGCCAGTACGACGCATCGAGACCCGTTTTACACGAGCATCGACTCGATCAGCCGACTCTGATTTTCATCGTTCCAGATCCCAGCGTTGCGCTGGAAGTCGGGTTGCAGGTCGATGGTGCCACGGCGGATCCGGGACAGCATGAAATTGATCGTGGGTGTACGTGTGGCGACGTCGATCCGTTCCGGATCGTATGGCTGGTCGATCGGACCCCCCAGGTCTTCCTGCTCTATGTCCACGACATAACCGTTGCCGTCGAGTGCTCGATGGACGGCAGGATGATCCGGCTCGACGTGGTAGGCGCGGATGTCGTCCATCGGTGGTTGAGGCTCCCCTGTCGTCGTGACTGCCACACGACTTTACTGAGGTGTGACCGGCAGCGCACGCGGCTACCGCCTGCGCGCCGCCTCGATGGCCTCGAACTTGGCGAAGTTGTGGCGGGCGTCGGCGAGGGCGTCGTGCGCGTCCGGCGGGACCGGCGGCAACGCGGGGCGGCCGTGTGCCTCCCAGTGCTGGCGCAGTTCGTTGGTGTAGCGGGGGAGGGCGGTGGGCAGGTCCACCATCGATCCCCAGAGCTGGCACAGCGCCACGTGGTCGTAGGCGCCGACCCAGGCCCACAGCTCGGGCTGGACGGAAGGACGCGGAATCAGGAACTTGTAGAGGTCGTCGCGGATCTGTTCGCGGCTGCGCCAGCGCGGTGAGGCGGGCGGCGGCAGCTGCGGCAGCACGTACTTGCGCACCCACGGCCCCGCGCGCTCGGCGTCGAATTCGGTGGACACCGCGTAGTATTCGCGGCCGTCCTCGCAGACGACACCGATGGACACCAGGTCGATGACGACCCCGTCCTCGATGAACTCGCAATCATAGAAGTACCTCAGCGAGATCGACCTCTCCTCGATCGGGCGGCGGTGGCATGTGCCGGTCGATGTCACCCTATGCGGCGATGTGGGCGGCGTCTGCGAGGGGCTACTCCGGGTGGGGATCGCTCACACCTCCGGTGAGCGATATCCACCCCCACCTACGCTGTCTGCACGACCGCGCGGTCCGTATTCTGAACTCGTGAACTGGACCGTCGACGTACCCATCGATCGCCTGCCGGAACTGCCACCGCTGCCCGCCGAGCTGCGCCGCAGACTCGACGAGGCGCTGGGTCGACCCGCGCTACAGCAGCCGTCGTGGGACCCCGAACAGGCGGCGATGATGCGCACGGTACTGGAGAGCGTGCCGCCGATCTGCGTGCCCGCCGAGGTGGAGGAACTGCGCGGTCAGCTCGCCGAGGTCGCGCGGGGCGAGGCGTTCCTGATGCAGGGCGGTGACTGCGCGGAGACGTTCGCCGACAACACCGAACCGCACATCCGCGGCAACATCCGCACGCTGTTGCAGATGGCCGTGGTGCTGACCTACGGCGCCAGCCTTCCGGTGGTGAAGGTGGCGCGCATCGCGGGCCAGTACGCGAAGCCGCGCTCCTCCGACACCGACGCGCTCGGCCTGAAGTCCTACCGCGGCGACATGGTCAACTCGCTGGTCGCCGACGAGAAGATGCGCGAGCACGACCCGTCCCGGCTGGTGCGCGCCTACGCCAACGCCAGCGCGGCGATGAACCTGGTCCGGGCGCTGACCAGCGCGGGCATGGCCGACCTGCACAAGGTGCACGACTGGAACCGCGACTTCGTCGCGCAGTCGCCCGCGGGCGCGCGGTACGAGGCGCTGGCCGAGGAGATCGACCGCGGCCTCGCGTTCATGACCGCCTGCCGGGTGACCGACCCCAGCTTGCAGTCGGCCCGCATCTACGCCAGCCACGAGGCGCTCGTGCTCGACTACGAGCGCGCCATGCTGCGTCTGAGCGAGCACCCGGTCTCGGGTGAGCCGGTGCTGTACGACCTGTCGGCGCACTTCCTGTGGATCGGCGAGCGCACCCGTCAGCTCGACGGCGCGCACATCGCGCTCGCGGAACTGCTCGCCAACCCGATCGGCCTCAAGATCGGCCCGAGCACCACACCGGACCAGGCCGTGGAGTACGTCGAGCGGCTGGACCCGAACAACGAGCCGGGCCGCCTCACCATCGTCTCCCGGATGGGCAACACCAAGGTCCGCGACGTGCTGCCGCCCATCATCGAGAAGGTGCAGGCGACCGGCCACCAGGTGATCTGGCAGTGCGACCCGATGCACGGCAACACCCACGAGGCCTCCACCGGCTTCAAGACCCGCCACTTCGACCGCATCGTCGACGAGGTGCAGGGCTTCTTCGAGGTGCACCGCGCGCTCGGTACCCACCCCGGCGGCATGCACATCGAGCTGACCGGTGAGGACGTCACCGAATGCCTCGGCGGCGCGCAGGACATCTCCGATCTGGACCTGTCCGGCCGCTACGAGACGGCGTGCGACCCGCGACTGAACACCCAGCAGTCGCTGGAGTTGGCGTTCCTGGTCGCCGAAATGCTGCGCTGAGGTCCCGACACCGCATAGGTACGTTCCAGTTCGACGCGAAGGCCCCGAGTCCGGGTGGACTCGGGGCCTTCGTGTTAAAAGCTACTGGGGCTTGGACTTGTCGATGTAGTCCTTGGCCTTCTGCTGACCCTGATCGACCTTGTCGGTGTACTTGCCGCCGGTGCGCTGGTCGAACATGTCGCCGGCCTTGTCGACGCCGCCCTTGACGTGATCCGGGTTCTTGCCTACCAACTCCTTGAGCTTGTCGATGATCGACATGCGTCCCTCCTGGGTGTTCGTCGGCGTGCGCGGATTCTCCGGAACGAATCCACGCCCATCCGACCAACACTACGCGTCCCGCACACCGGAATATTCGCGATTGCTATGACCAGCGGGTCGACGCCTCGGCGCGGAAAAGGCGAAGGCCCCGAGTCGTACTCGACTCGGGGCCTTCGCGCCGACCGGGGTCAGTGGCTGTGTTTGCCGCCGCCCTTGGCCTTCTCCTGTGCCTTCTGCAGCACCGCGAGCTGCCGGTGTTCCTCGGCGTGCTCGAGTTCGAAGTTCCGCTCCGACTCCTCGCGGGGGTCGGGGCGCAGGAAGCTACCGGTGCCCGGCTTGCCCGCCGAACCGAGCTTGTTCATCTTCTTGGGCACCGGGGCGCCCTGGTACTCCAGCGGGATCGGGTGGCCGTGGTCGTCGACCGGGCCGAGCGGCTGGTGCACCTCGATGTACTCACCGTGCGGCAGACGCTTGATCACACCGGTCTCGATGCCGTGCTCCAGCACCGCCCGGTCGCTGCGCTGCAGGCCGATGCAGAACCGGTAGGTGAGGAAGTACGCCAACGGCGGGGCCACGAGCAGACCGATACGACCGATCCAGGTGGTCGCGTTCAGCGAGATGTCGAACTTCAGCGCGATGATGTCGTTGACACAGGACAGCGTCAGCACCACGTAGAAGGCGATCGCCATGGCGCCGATCGCGGTACGGACCGGCACGTCGCGCGGACGCTGCAGCAGGTTGTGGTGCGCGTCGTCGCCGGTGAGGCGCTTCTCGATCCACGGGTAGGCGATCAGCAGCGTGAACACCAGACCCATGATCAGCGCGACCCAGAACACGGCAGGAACCGTGTAGTTGCCGATGTAGAGCTCCCACGGCGGCATCAGACGTGCCATGCCGTCGGTCCACATCATGTAGAAGTCCGGCTGCGAACCCGCCGAGACCTGGGCCGGGTTGTACGGGCCGAGGTTCCAGATCGGGTTGATCTGCAGGACGCCGCCCATGATGCCGACGATGCCGAGGGTGAAGGCGAAGAACGCGCCCTGGTCCGCGGCGAACACCGGGACGATGCGCGCGCCCACCACGTTGTTCTCGGTACGGCCGGGGCCGGGGAACTGGGTGTGCTTCTGGTACCACACCAGCGCGACGTGCGCCGCGATCAGCGCCAGGATGATGCCGGGGAAGAGCAGCACGTGGGCGATGTAGAGGCGCGGGATGATGATGTCGCCGGGGAAGTCGCCGCCGAACATCAGCCAGTGCATCCAGGTGCCGATGACCGGAATGGAGATGGTGATGCCGGAGAACGCGGCGCGCAGGCCGGTGCCGGACAGCAGGTCGTCGGGCAGCGAGTAGCCGAAGAAGCCCTCGAACATCGCCAGGATCAGCAGCAGCGAGCCGATCACCCAGTTCGCCTCGCGCGGCTTGCGGAAGGCGCCGGTGAAGAAGATGCGGAACAGGTGCACGATGATCGAGGCCGCGAACAGCAGCGCCGCCCAGTGGTGCACCTGGCGCACGAACAGACCGCCGCGCACCTCGAAGGAGATGTTGAGCGCGGTCTCGTACGCCCGCGACATGCCGACGCCGCGCAGCGGCTGGTAGGCGCCGTCGTAGGTGACGTGCGCCATCGACGGGTCGAAGTACAGGGTCAGATAGATGCCCGACAGCAGCAGGATGATGAAGCTGTAGAGGGCGATCTCACCGAGCAGGAACGACCAGTGGGTCGGGAAGACCTTGTTGATCGACCGCTTCACGAACGCGGCGGCGCGATACCGCTCGTCCATTTCATTGGCTTGTGCTGCCACAGAGGGACTCATGCCTCCACCTCGCTAGCGCTCGGTTCCGGCATGCGCCCAAAGACGCCCTGATTCATGATTCGCTCACTCCGTTCGCTCATGAACGACGCTCCCAGTAGGCCGGTCCGAGCGGTTCGATGAAGTCGCCGTTGGCGACGAGGAAGCCCTCGGAGTTGACGGTGATCGGCAGCTGCGGCAGTGCGCGAGCGGCGGGACCGAAGATCGGCTTACCCCATTCGGTCGCCGAGAACTGCGACTGGTGGCAGGGGCAGAGGATTCGGTTGGTCTGCTGCTCGAACAGCGAGGTCGGGCAGCCGAGGTGGGTGCAGATCTTCGAGTAGGCGAAGTAGTCGCCGAAGTTGAAGCTCTCCTGGCCCTTGCGCTTGATGGCGCTCTCGGCGTCCTCGGTGCGCAGACGGATCAGCATGACCGCGTTGCGGATGCCGCGCAGCGACTGCAGCATCTCGTGCGAGTCGCCGCGCCACTTCTCCTTCCACGGGAAGACCGTCTCCATGCTGCCCGCGTCCAGGTCCTCCGGACGGACGAGCACGATGTCCTCCGGACGGCCGGTGTCGCGGCGCAGGTAGATGGTCTCGCCGGGGAAGTCCGGCGTCCAGCCCGAGACCCACAGCGGCGACTTGTCGCCCTTGGCCCACGGGTTCTTGATCATGCCGCCGACGAAGACCAGCAGCGTGCCGATGCCGAGGATGCCGACGCCGGCGCCCGCGGTGCGGGTGATCATCTTGCGACGACCAAGCGTGGAGGTGTCGAGCGCGTCCGACAGCTCGGCAACCAGGGTGCGCCGCTCGACCTCTGGCGACGGACCGTCGTGACGGTCCTGGATGGAGATCTCGGCCGGGATGAACTTCTTGCGGATCAACACCACGGCGATGCCGATGACCAGCACCGAGATGCCGAAGGTCAGGCCGACCAGCGGCGTGAACAACGAGTAGGCGTTGTGGCCTTCCTCGTTCGTGCCCTTGAACTCCCATGGCCAGAACAGGAAGACACCGACCAGCGCGGCCGCCGCGAGACCGGAGATGGCGAACCAGAAGGTGACCTCGCGCTCGGCGCGCTTCTCGGCCCGGGTGCCCGGGATCGGGAAGCGCTCGCGCCGGTAGGCGACGTCGACGCCGTCGCGCTCGGTGCCGAGCTTGACCAGCTCGTCGCGCGACATCGCGTCCAGTTCGTCTTCGGTCGGGTCGGCGGGGGTGTTCACCGGCCTTTTCGACAGCTCGGTCCCCTCATCCGGGCGACTCACGTCGTCTCGCTCCTGTTCACTCATGGCTCTGTCCTTTCGCCCATGCCCGGACGCCCTCCGTGGCCACGCAAGCTACCGCCTCCGGGCGCTGACCGGTCATGGGCAGTCCTTTCGCCCATGCCCGGACGCTCTCCGTGGCCGTGCAAGGCTGACCGGTCATGAGCGGGATCCGATCCACATTGCCGCACCGACGGTGAGCACGATGCCGACCACCCAGATCGCCAAGCCCTCGGTCGCGGGGCCGAAGCCGCCGAGGCCGTAGCCACCCGGGGTCTTCTCTTCGGCGGCGTTCTTGATGTACGCGATGATGTCGCGCTTCTCTTCGGGCGTGAGCTGGCGGTCGGAGAACTTCGGCATGTTCTCCGGGCCGGTCAGCATGGCCGCGTAGATCTGCTGCTCGCTGGCGGGCTCCAGCGGCGGCGCGTACTTGCCGGAGGACAGCGCGCCGCCCTTGCCGGTGAAGTTGTGGCAGGACGCGCAGTTCATGCGGAACAGCTCGGAACCGCGGGCGATGTCGTCGCCGCGCAGCGATTCCTGGGCGATCTCGCCGTTGGCGTCGCGCACCACGGACGGGCCGCCGCCGTTCGCGGCGACGAAGGCGCCGAGGGCGTCGATCTGCTGGGCGTCGAACTTCGCGGGCTTGCGCGTGGCCTGCGCCTGGTTGGCGGCCAGCGGCATGCGCCCGGAGGACACCTGGAAGTAGACGGCGGCCTCGCCGACACCGATCAGGCTGGGACCGCGGTCCGGCACACCCTGCAGGTTCGCGCCGTGGCAGGTGATGCAGGACGTGTCGTAGAGCTGCTTGCCCTCGCGGATCAGCGCGGACTGGTCTTGGTGGGCCGTCGCCACCTGGGGCTCGGGCGTGAGAGCCGTCGCGAGGAAGCCGGCTCCGACCAGACCCACCAGGAGCGCGAGACCGCCCGCGATGCGCCTGCGAAGGCGACGCTGCTTGCGGGTCTTGCTGGCCTCGCCGTTCCCGGGGCTGGCGGGCTCAGGCGCTGACGGGGGAGATGAACTCATCTGTGTCCCTTTGGAGTAGACGGAACCGACTTGTGCAAAAGATTCGGGCTGGCTCAGCGGACGAAGTAGATCGTGGCGAACAGCCCGATCCACACGATGTCGACGAAGTGCCAGTAGTACGAGACGACGATCGCGGCGGTGGCCTGCGCGGGCGTGAACTTACTGATCTTGGTGCGGATCAGCAGGAACACGAAGGCGATCAGACCGCCGATGACGTGCAGACCGTGGAAGCCGGTGGTGATGTAGAACACCGAGCCGTAGGCGCTGCTCGAGATCGAGGTGCCCTCGTGGACCAGGTGGTAGTACTCGTAGGCCTGGCCGCCGACGAAGAACGCGCCCATCAGGAAGGTGATGACGTACCAGCGGCGCAGGCCGAACACGTCGCCCTTCTCCGCGGCGAACACACCCATCTGGCAGGTGAACGACGACGCGACCAGCACGGCCGTGACCGGCACGGCGAGCTTCAGGTTCAGCTCGGTCGGTTCCGGCGGCCAGTTGCCGTGGGCCTGGGCGCGCGCGACGAAGTACATGGCGAAGAGGCCGGCGAAGAACATCAGCTCGCTCGACAGCCAGATGATGGTACCGACGCTGACCATGTTGGGCCGGTTCAGCGAGTGCACACGCTGGGTAATGGCCGATCCTGGGGTCCCTACTGCGGTCGTCACGGGGGTAAGTATGACTCGTCGTAGTACGACAGCAGTAGGCGGGTACGAAACTTGGCCGTCCGTGTCGGAAAACGCACGGACGGACCGGGACTGGCATGTCCGTGTCCGTTCCGAGGGAAGCCGCCGCACCGAACGCGCCGACCTGCGCGGACGCGGTCATGATGACAGGCGAGAGTAAGTAGAAGCTGAGACGAGGAGGCGGATGTGGCACCGCGTATCTGGCGGCGGTTGTTCGGGCGCGGCGGCCCTGCCCCACTGGACCCGGCCCGCACGGACCTGGTCGTTGTCGCGGCGAGTTTCGACGACGCCGAGGCCTGCTCGGCCGCGCTGGCCAGGGCCGAAGGGCTGACCGAGGACGCGCCCGCGGTGCTGCGCCATCACCTGCGGGTTCCGGCGGAGCAGGTCGCGCGGGTCTGTGAGATCGCCGCGCAGGACGGGTACGCGCCCGCCCCGCGCGCCGACGCCGCGGGCGAGCTGGAGACGCTGATACTCCAGCGGGTGCAGCTGATCGATGCGCTGCACTGCGCGCAGGAGCGGTCCAGGATGGCGGGGCTGGCCCAGCGGCACGACGGATTCGCCGACGGCTGGGACGTCCTGCAGCCGGGGCCCGCGGGCACCGCGCGCTGAAAACCTCTTCCGCCGGGCGGACCTGGGCGCACTAGGCTGCTCCCAACGAAACTGGTTGGCGAACCAGTGTGACGGGAGAAGTGGAGATGATCGTGCGCAGCTGGCCCCAGGTGCTCGGTACCCTCGCCGACGGCGGCGACCTGGCCGCGGACGATACGGCGTGGGTCATCAACGAGATCTTCACCGACAACGCGACGCAGGCCCAGATCGCCGCGTTCGGCGTCGCGATGAAGATCAAGGGCCCGACGCCCGCCGAGCTCTCCGGCATGGCCTCCGGCATGCTCTCGCACGCCCGTCTCGTGCACATCGACGGCGACGCGGTCGACATCGTCGGCACCGGCGGCGACCGCTCCGGTTCGGTGAACATCTCCACCATGTCCTCGGTCGTGGTGGCCTCGGCCGGGGTGCCGGTGGTCAAGCACGGCAATCGGGCGGCCTCGTCCAAGAGCGGCGGCGCCGACGTGCTCGAGGCGCTCGGCGTGCGGCTCACCCTCGGCCCGGACGCGGTGGCGCAGTGCGTGCGCGAGGTCGGGATCGGCTTCTGTTTCGCGCCGCTGTTCCATCCCGCGCTGCGCTTCGCGGGCCCGGCGCGCAAGGAGATCGGGATTCCCACCGTCTTCAATGTGCTCGGACCGCTGACCAACCCGGCGCAGCCGCGCGCGGGCTTGGTGGGTTGCGCCTTCCCCGACCTGCTTCCGGTGGTCGCGGGCGTGTTCGCCGAGCGCGGGGCCAGCGCCCTTGTGGTGCGCGGCAACGACGGGCTCGACGAGATCACCACCTCCGACACCACCGACGCCTGGGTGGTTTCGGGCGGCAGGAAGCGGCAGACCACCATCGACCCGACCCGCCTCGGCATTCCGCGCGTCGAACTGGACGCGCTGCGCGGCGGCGACGCCGAGACCAACGCCGGTGTGGCGCGATCGGTGTTCGCGGGCGCGCCGGGCGCGGTGCGGGACGCGGTGCTGGTGAACTCCGCGGCCGCCATCGTCGCCTACGACCTGTCGCGCGGGGTCGGCGATCCCGAGGCGGACGTACACGAGGCGCTCGCCGCGGGCATCGAGCGCGCGGCCGCCGCGATCGACAGTGGTCAGGCGGCGGCGCTGCTGGACAGCTGGGCCAAGCTTTCGAACACGCTCGGCGATCGGTGAACATCGGGCGAACGCTCGATCAGAGTGCGGCCGAATCACTTCCGCGCAGGTAACGGACGATTAGACTGACCCATCGCGGGACGGATCGACCGCAGCGATGCGCCCGTGGCAACAAGTCTGCATATCACGATCCCGGCGGTCACCCGACCGCCGTGGCACCCACCGGCACGGCCCCGACGTGCGTCGGCGCGCCGTCCGGTCCGACACGTGAGGAGCTGACTATGAAGCGCGCACTACTCGGAATCACGACCGCGGGCCTGCTGTTCGCCGCGCCGGTCGCCAGCGCCCAAGAGGGCGACTTGCTCGTGAACGGAGAGGTGATCGCGGACCCGGTGGGCTGCGTCCAGGTGGCCGACAATCCCGACGAGCTCATGGTGGAGAACAACACCGACCGCGTCGTCGGCGTTTATGTCGACAGCCAATGCCAGGGTGACACGGTCGCCGAACTCCAGCCGGGTGAATCCCGCTCGATCACCGGCTCGGCCGTCTCGGCGCTCTGACCGGCTACTCCCCCAGGGAGAAACCGGCCTCCACGTCGGCGCGGGAGTAGGACTTGAACGCGATGTGGGTGGTGGTGCGCAGCACGCCGGGCGTCTTGTCGATCCGGTGCGTCACCACCTCGGCGACCTGCTCGTGATCGCGCACCCGCACGATCGCGATCAGGTCCACATCGCCCGCGCACGAGTACACCTCGGTGACGCCCTCGGTGTCGGCGACCGCCTGCGCGGTCTCCGGGATACGGCCGTTGTCGGCGTGGATCAGCACGATCGCGTTAATCATGCGGTCAGCCTAGTGGGCGCCGCCGGACGCAGTCCGTCCTCAGACCGCGCACGGCCGGGCCGAGTCGGCCCTCAGCCCGCACCCGGCCCCACCGTTTGCTCGACCTGACCGGTCGCGTCCAGCCCGACCGAAGGCGTCCGCCACCCGGTCGGACAGACCGAATGTCACCTTCGGTCGGGTCTGGCCGACCGATCGCCACCTGAACGGGTCCGTCGAACCGGCGCTGCCGGACGCAGACCGTGCACAGCCGAAGCCGATGCGGCGGTATGCCTAATGCTCGGCGTAGTCCGATTCGGCCGATCGGGCTCTGGCCGCCGCGTCGGCCACCTCGGCCCAGCCCAGCCAGCGGCCCGCACCGTAGCGCGGCTCGCAGTACCCCTGCGTGCTGCGTACGATCCGCACGCCCGGCCGCGCCAACCAGCGCGCGACCAAACCCACCTCCTCCGGCGACGCGCCACGCAGCGGCGGAGCATCGAAGGCCGCGTCGCCCTCGGCCGTCCCGACTTCCGCCGAAGCGTCGCCCGCGAATTCGAGCGCCGGGGATACGCGACCGTCGGCCGGAACACCGGTCTCGCCGCCCTCCGGAACGACCGTCTCGGCGGCCGCGACTATCTGTTCCACGATCGCCATCGGCGGCGTGCCGCGCCATGCCACCCCCGACCCCGCGAGGCGGCCGTAGCGAATGACGGCGAACTCCCAGCCGCCATCGCCGTCCGGGTGCGCGGCGATCAGTTCGGCGATCCGGGCGACGGCCGCGAGCCGCTGGGTGCGCCGCAGCGCCCTGATCACCGCGACGGTGCGATCGCGCAGGCGCGCGGCGGCCTCGAAATGCTCGGCGGCGGAATGCGTTTCGATGCGGTCGAGCATCGCCCGCACGGTGGCGTCGGAATCGCCGCGGAACAGCGCGCGCACCGCGGCCGGAGCGGTCGCGTATTCCTTTGTATCTATAGGGATTCCGGAAGGGGTCGCCGCGGGGCACCCGCCGACCGCCGCGGGCGGGCAGTCGTGGCGCCCGCCTCGGGGCAGCCGGGCCGTGCAGGTGCGCAGACCGGCGTGCTCGGCGACGGTCGCCGCGACGTCGGCGGCGTCCAGGCGAGAAGTGAAGGGGCCCAGCGCATCCCGAGTCGGCGTGCGGACGATCGCGAAACGCGGGAACGGCTCGTCGGTCAACGCGATCCACCATCCGCGCTTGGGGAATTTCGAGCGCCGGTTGTAGGGCGGCGCGTGCGCGACGAGCAGCCGCAGCTCGCGAACCCCGGCCTCCAGCGCGTGCGCGCACACCACGTGATCGACGCGGGTGGCAAGCGCGACCATCTCCTTCATCCGGCCCCTCGTCTCCGAGCCGGTGAAGTAATTGCGCACGCGGCGGCGCAGATTCACCGCGGTGCCGATATAGAGGACCTCGTCGGTCGGGCCGCGGAAGAGGTAGACGCCAGGCGCGGCGGGCAGGTCGGTGGCGAGCACCCGCTTGGCGCGCTGCCCGGAGCTCACGTCCGGCAGGTAGTCCATCAGCTCGGTGAGGCTGTGCACGCCTTGGTTTCCCACCCGGGCGATGAGCGCGTGCAACACGTCGACGGTGGCGCGCGCGTCGTCCAGCGCGCGGTGCGTCGGCTGGGTGCTCGCGCCGAGCAGCCGGGCCAGCGACGCGAGCCGGACCGAGGGCGCCTCGTCCCTGCCGAGCACCCGCCGCGCCAGCTTCACCGTGCACAGCACCGGCGCCTTGGGCCACTCCGTCTCGCAGCGCGCCGCGGCCGCGCGCAGGAAGGCCATGTCGAATCGAGCGTTGTGCGCGACGAGCACCGCGCCCGCCGCGAACTCGAGGAATCCCGGCAGCACCGATTCGATGCGCGGCGCGGCGTAGACCATGGCCGTGGTGATCCCGGTGACGTGCACGACCGCGGGCGGTATCTCCCTGCCGGGGTTCACCAGCGTCGCGAACTCGCCGAGCACCTCGCCGCCGCGCACCTTGACCGCGCCGATCTCGGTGATCGCGTCGCCGTCCGCGCGCGTCCCGGTGGTTTCCAGGTCGACGACCACGAAAGTGGTGTCGTAGAGCGGCGTATCGAGTTCGTCGAAGGCCAGCTGCTTGGCGGCGGCCTGGCGCGGCGCGGGGTCGGGCACGGCGAGCAGCGTAGGGCCCCGGTACGACAACCTCCGGGCGCGCGAAATCGCGCACCATTCGTCCGATTTGTCGCGCGAGGTTCTCGTTGCGATACCCGTGAAATGATCTAGAACACCAGAAAGCGACCCAGATCACATTTCCGTCGCGAATGAATCAGCGCCCGGGCGTGTCCGGTACAGCCGACCACCCCCGCCGGGCGTGCTGCCGCACTGCCGGAGCCACCTTGGTCAACCGCCCTGATCAAGGATGCGTCAAGCACCGCCTCGAGCGCATCCACCTGCGAAAACAGCGGTCATGCACGCTGGGTATGGACCACGCCACCACCTGGGACAGCTGGGGGTAGCGAGGCGGACGCCCGCCGATAACCGGGCCTCGTTATCGTTTCGTGATTGCTGTGAGATACCTCGCAGATATGTGTGGCGGAAATTGTTGATCATCGCCATTTCGGATGCCCGGGGCTTTACAAATGACCGTGATGTGTTCGTAACCTTTTCGAGACCTCACGGAGTCCGCCGCACCGAACGGAGCGGCAGCACGCAGTCCGCCGCACCACCGGGTGTGGCGTCGTGGGGCAGATTGGAAGTAACCCGCATCATGGCGACCAACACCGTCAAGCGACAGGCGCAGCGTGCCGTTGCCGCCGGAGCCGTCGGCGCTGCCACCATCGGCGCGTTCCTCCTTCCCGCCGCCCCCGCGTCGGCTCAGCCGGTGACCATCCCCGGCGTGGGAACGTTCGAGGTTCCGAACGAGATCCCGATCCCGGCCGACATCCCCGGCGTGCAGCTGGGCACGCCGCCCGGCGGCGCTCCCCTTCCGTTCGTCGCGCCGCAGAAGACCCTCGGCGAGGTCGCGCTGGACGCGGCCATGTCCAAGCTCGGCTCCCCGTACGTGTACGGCGCCGCGGGCCCGAACGCCTTCGACTGCTCCGGCCTGGTGCAGTGGTCCTATCGCCAGGCGGGCATGGAGCTGCCGCGCACCAGCGGCGCCCAGCTGGCCTCCGGCACCCCGGTCTCGGTGGACGACCTGCAGCCGGGCGACCTGGTGTCGTTCTACGGCGGCGGCCACTCGGGCCTGTACGCGGGCGACGGCAACGTCATCCACGCCTCCACCTCCGGCACCCCGGTCATGATCGCCTCGATGGACTCGATGCCGATCGCGGGCGCGCGCCGCTTCTGATCCGGTCGAGCCGGGCCGCCGCGCGGCCCGGCTCGATCTCCCCACGGCCGTGATCGGTTCGTTCCCCACTGGACACCGACCGCTGCCGTTTCGTAATCTAAATGAGACCTACACGGGTCGCAGAGCTGCGAAACCCGTCTCCGCGAACCGTGTGTGGGCGGCTGCGTCGCTTTCGATTTCACGAGTCGGCATTACGAGAGAACGGGGCACGCCAGTGACAGCTGGTCACCGAAGACTGCGCACGAATCGTCTGGTGAGTGGAGTACTGGTGGCCGGAGTGCTGGCCACTGCCCTGTACGCGAGCGGTCCCGCGGTCGCCGACCCGGTCGCACTGCCGAGCACCGCGAGCGAAGCGGTGCAGCGCATGATCGATCTCTCGCGTCAGTCCGAGCAGCTCAATCAGCAGGCGCTCAGCGCCCAGGACGAGCTCGACGCCAAACTCGCCGTGCAGCAGGAGGCCGACGCGAAGCTGGCCGCGACCACCGAGGTGGCCGACGCCGCGCGCGCCGAGGTCCGCAAGTTCCAGCCGGTCATCGACCGCACCGCGATCGCCACCTACCAGGGCGCGCGTACCAACCGCATGTACGCCGTGCTGGTCAGCGATTCCCCGCAGCAGCTGCTCGATCAGATGTCCACGCTGGACGTCCTCAGCGCGCAGACCGCCGATCAGCTCAAAGAGTTCAAGAAGGCGACCGACGCGGCCGAGACCGCCGAGTCCGCCGCGCGCGCCGCCGCCGACGCGGCCCGCGGCGCCGCCGAGAAGGCCGACCAGGTGCGCGCCGATCTGGAACGCAAGCGCAGCGAGCTGGGCGGCGCGATCGCCCAGGTGATCGAGGCGTGGAGCTCGCTGTCCAGCAAGGACAGGTCCGCACTGGCCGGATCGCCGTTCCCGCCCGGCTTCGATCGGGACACGCTGCTGCAAGGACTGGTTCCCGGCAGCGGAACCAGCGCGCTGGCCGCCGGGCTCACCCGCGTCGGCGACCCGTACGTCTGGGGCGCGACCGGACCGGACAAGTTCGACTGCTCGGGTCTGGTGCAGTGGGCGTTCAAACAGGTCGGCAAGAACGTGCCGCGCACCAGTTCCGCGCAAGCGTCCTACGGCACGCCCGTGTCGAAAGAGAACATGCAGCCCGGCGACGTGGTGTTCTTCTACTCCGACATCTCGCATGTCGGCATCTACGCGGGCAACGGACTCATGTTGCACGCCTCCACTTTCGGCGTTCCGGTGGCCGTAGCACCCATGGGGACGACACCGTTCCACTCCGCTAGGCGATACTGATCCGCTATGGAGCGATGGCGACGGGCACGCGGCTGGTGCATGGCCAAGGGGCGGTGTCAGTTCGTGCTCACCGTCGCGATGGTCACCCTGTTGACGGGCCTCTGCTGCGCACTGGCCATGGCGCCCAAGTGGGCGCTGCCGAAAATCCGCGCCGCCCAACACGTCTCCACCGAGAACTTGGGGCAAGCGCCCGCCGACGACCCGCGCCTTGCCGCGGTGCGCCGCACCCTCGAGCCGTTCGGGCCGATCGAAACGCTGCGCGTCCCCGGCGGTGACGGCACGGAGTCGCTGGTGGTCGGTCACCCCGGCCACCGCGCCGAGCTCGAGGTGCTCGCGCGCGAGCTGCCCGCCGCCACGGCCGCGATCACCGAGCTGTGGGGACCGGACTGGGCGCAGTCGGCGCTCGTCGTGGTCGCCGCCAATCCGTCGGAGTTCGCCGCGCTGGTGCGCGCGGGCGCCGAGATGCCCCGAGAGGTCGCCGCGGCTTCGGTGGCCGATCCGTTCGTGCGCGGCAGTCAACCGACCGGTCAGCGCGTGGTTTTCAGCCCCGACGCGGGCCGGCGCCTGTCCCCCGACGGGTTGCGTACGCTGCTGCGCCACGAACTGACGCATATCGCGGCCCGCGCCGTGACGGTCGACGGCGCTGCGCAGTGGATGCTCGAAGGCTTCGCCGAGTACGCCGCCCACCGCGGCGAGGGCCATGCCTTCGCCGACATCGCGCCGACGGTGGACGCCGCGCTGCGCGCCGGAACGCTGCCCGCCGATCTGCCGCGCGACACCGCGTTCACCGGTGGCACCGCCGTCGCCGCCTACGAGGAGGCGTGGACGGTCAGCGCGTTCGTCGCCGAGAAGTACGACGAGCTCCGACTCGTCGAGCTCTACCGGCGCATCGCCGCGGACCGTCTCGACGCCGCTGGCGAGGATCGCGTCCTGCGCGAGGTGCTTGGCGTCGGGCGCGCCGATTTCGTCGCCGACTGGCGCGCTTGGCTCTCCGCTCAGGCCATGTGAGCAGGTCACCGCGCAGCCCGACCGGATCGGCGGCGAGCCGATCGCACCAAGTAGGTTGTCCCCATGGCCCGAACTCTGCTGGTTACCAATGATTTCCCGCCGCGGCCGGGCGGTATCCAGTCGTATCTGCAGGCGCTCGCCGGAGAGCTGCCGCCCGACGATCTGGTGGTCTACGCGCCGCGCTGGCGCGGTGACTCGCACCTGAAGTTCGATGCCAAGCAGAAGTTCCAGGTGGTCCGCCATCCCACCACCCTTATGCTGCCGACGCCGCTGGTCTTGCGCAGGGCCGCGCGGCTGCTGCGCGACGAGAAGTGCGACACCGTCTGGTTCGGCGCGGCGGCGCCGCTCGCCCTGCTCTCGCCTCGGCTGCGCCGGGCGGGCGCCGAACGCATCCTGGCCAGCACGCACGGCCACGAGGTCGGCTGGTCGATGCTGCCCGGCGCGCGACAGGCGCTGCGTGCGATCGGCGAGCACACCGACGTCGTCACCTACGTCAGCAAGTACACCCGCGGCCGGTTCGCCTCCGCCTTCGGCGCCGACGCCGCGCTGGAATACCTGCCGCCGGGCGTCGACACCGAAGTGTTCCGCCCCGATCCCGCGGCCCGCGCCGAACTGCGCGAGCGCTACGGGCTCGGCGATCGCCCGACCATCCTGTGCCTCTCCCGGCTCGTCCCGCGCAAGGGCCAGGACGTGCTGATCGCGGCGATGCGCGAGATCCGCGAGCGCGTCGACGGCGCGGTGCTCGTCATCGCGGGCGGCGGACCCTACGAGGACAAGTTGCGCGGTCTCGCGGCCGCGCTCGAGGTGAGCGACAGCGTGGTCTTCACCGGCCGGGTGCCCTCGGCCGAACTCGCCGCGCACCACACCATCGCCGACGTCTTCGCCATGCCGTGCCGCACCCGAGGGGCCGGACTCGACGTCGAAGGTCTGGGCATCGTCTACCTGGAAGCCTCGGCCACCGGCGTTCCGGTCGTCGCGGGCCGCTCCGGCGGCGCGCCGGAAACCGTGCTGGAGGACAAGACCGGCCGAGTGGTGGACGGACGCAAGGTCACCGAGATCGCCGACGCGCTCGTCGACATCCTCGCCGACCGCGACGCCGCCGCGGCCATGGGCGCCGCGGGACGCGCCTGGGTGGAGCAGAACTGGCGCTGGGACACCCTCGGCGCGCGCCTGCGCCACCTCCTCCGCTGAGGGAACCCCGATCAACTACGCTCAGCGGTGTGAGCAGTATTCAGGTCGCGGACCAGACGTTCGTCGCCGCCTCGGGCGCGGCGGTCGCCGAAGTGCTCGAGGGTCCGAACAAATGGCGCCAGTGGTGGCCGGATCTCACCCTCGAGGTGCGGGAGAACCGCGGCGACAAGGGAATTCGCTGGTCGGTCTCCGGAGCGCTGACGGGCAGCATGGAGGTGTGGCTGGAATCCTCGCTGGACGGGGTCATCCTGCATTACTTCCTGCACTGCGAACCGCAGGGCGCCGAACGGATGTCGCCGCGCGAGCTGCTCGCCGCCAACCGGGCTCGCCGCGTCGCGGGCAAGAACATGTCTTTCGAGATCAAGGCGAGGCTCGAAGCCGGCCGCCCGGCCGGGGTGACACCCGCAGCCTGAGGACCGCGGCGGCCTGACGGCTGCGGCGCAGGGTAGAGAGGATCCGACGACGAGGCTCATACCCCACCCGACCCGCACGGAGCGAGTCTTACGAGCGACCCGTTCGCGGCCGTCTCGCGTCCGAGCGGTCGAAGCGCACGCGCCGCAGGCGCAAGTCTCGACCGCTCGGACGCGAGACACCAAGGGCCGCGAACCCGCCGCGCCCGCGCGGCCAATCAACACCGAAAGGAACCGTTGACCACAATGGCCGACCGGACCCAGAGGTCGATCCTCATCGAGGCCCCCTCGCAGCGGGTGATGGCCGTCATCGCCGATCTGGAGTCCTACCCGGAGTGGGTCTCGGCGGCGAAGTCCGTCGAGGTGCTGGAGAAGGACGCGGCGGGCCGGGCGCGCACCGCCCGCTTCGTTCTCGACGCGGGCGTCGTCAAGGACACTTACGTGCTGACCTACACCTGGCGCGCCGACGACAAGGCGGTCAGCTGGAAGCTGATCAGCGGTGAGCTGCAGAAGGCGCAGGACGGGACCTACGAACTCGTCGACCAGCCCGACGGAAGCACCCAGGTGATCTACGAGCTCACCGTGGATCTCAACATCCCGATGATCGGCATGTTCAAGCGCAAGGCCGAGAAGGTCATCACCGATACGGCGCTGAAGGAACTGAAGAAACGGGTCGAAGGCTGACCGGGCAGCGCGAGCCCGGCGAGCGGACCCGGCTCGAACTGTTCGTCGGCAAGGGCGGCGTCGGCAAGACCACCCTGGCCTGCGCCACCGCCATGTCCTACGCCCGCGCCGGGCAGACCGTGCTGCTGGCCTCTCTCGATCAGGCGCATTCGCTCGGCGACGCGCTCGGTTTCCGCTTCCCGCACGACCCGGGCACGGTCACCGGAATCACCAGGGTGCTGCCGGGACTCGACGTCATCGAGGTGGATTCCCTGGCGCTGCTGGAGGATCGGTTTCGCGACGTGACCCGAATGCTGTCGGCGGGCGGCGCGCACGCGCACGACCACGGCATCGACCTGGCCGCGCTGGACCCCGCCGAGCTGACAGGTCTGCCCGGCGTGCAGGAACTGCTGATGCTGGTGGAGATCGCCCAGTTCGCCGACGAGAACGAATGGGACGTCGTCGTCGTGGACTGCCCGCCCTCGGCGGACATGCTGCGCATCGTCACCGCGCCCGACACGCTGCTCGGTTATCTGGAACGGGTCTGGCCCCCGCACGCGCGGGCGATGAGCACCATCGGCACCGACCTGCGTCGGGCGGTGCTCGCCGCCACCGTCGACCGGATCGTCAAGGCCGTCGGCGAGGTGCGCGACCTGCTCGCCGACCACGACCGCACGGGCGCGCGACTGGTCACCGTCGCCGAGCGGGTCGCGCTCGCCGAGTCGGGGCGGGTGCGTTCGGCGGCCGCGTTGCTCGGGCTGCGACTGGACGCGGTCATCGTCAACAAGGTGCTGCCGCCGATGCCCGAACCGTCCGGCCCCGCCGAGGAGGCGCACCCCGCGGTGCACTGGTACCACAACCGCAGGGCCGAACAGTTCGACGTGATCGAGGCGCTCGGCAAGGCCATGCGCGACATCCCGGTGCTGATCGCCCAGCACACCGGCGCGGAACCGGTGGGTCTCGGGTCGCTGCAGGCGCTGTCCTTCGGTGTCGATTCCGCCGCGTCGGACGCCGAAACTGGACCTATGCTGGGCGACAATCCGGCGGAGGTTCGCACACGTTCCGGTGAACCGGTGGTTCGATTGGAATCGGGCACGGGTCTGCATTCGGTGTACGCGATGCGGATGCACCTGCCCGTCGTCGATCCGGCGACGCTGCGACTGGGACGAGTGGAGGACGATTTGATCGTGGGAGCGGACGGGGTGCGGCGCCGGTTGCGTCTGGCGCCGGTGTTGCGGCGGTGCACAGTCGACGACGCCGAACTCGACAGCGGATACCTGGTCGTCCGATTCCGCCCGGATCCGGACGTGTGGCCGCTGACGCCCGAGGGCCGCTGAGATGGAGCGCGAGATGTCGGACCCGCACGGCGACGGGTTCAGCGAATTCGCCGAGGAACTGAAGCTGCTGGCGGAAGCGGTGCTCGAACGCGTCGAACCGGTGCTGCGGCGCAGCGCGACGCAGGGACAGCCGGACTGGTCGGCGTGCAGCTGGTGCCCGGTCTGCGCGGCCGCGGCGCTGGTGCGCGGGGAACACCACGACGTGGTCGCGGCGATCGCCGATCACGGCACCGCCATCGTCACGGTGCTGCGCGAGGCGCTGGCCGGGGTGCCGGTGGATCCGCTGCTGCCCGACGACGAGGACTCGGAAAGCGGTGTGCGGCATCGTCATCCGGGTGCGGGGCCGCGATCGGCCGCTCGACATGGCGCCGGGGACGGTTCGAGTCGGGCGGGTGCCGCGCGGCAGCCTGGTGACCGGCGCACGGGTCCGGGCGACCGGTACGACGCCGAGGACCGCGCGGGCGGACGGGGTACGGATGCATCCCGGGCCGACCGGCGCGCTGCCGGACACCGTTCGGGAGGACGGGGCACGGGCGCGTCCGGAGACAGCGACCAGCATGCTGCCGGACACCGTTCCGGCGGGCGGGGCACGGGCGCGTCCGGAGACAGCGACCGGCACGCTGCCGGACACCATTCGGGCGGACGGGGCGCGTCTGGGGACCGCGACCAGCATGCTGCCGGGCACCGTCCGGGAGGACGGGGCACGGGCGCGTCCGGAGACAGCGACCAGCACGCCGCCGGACACCGTTCCGGCGGACAGGGCATGGGCGCGTCCGGCGACGGCGACCAGCGCGCCGCCGGACACCATTCGGGCGCACGGGGTACAGACGCGTCCCAGGACGGTGAGCGGTACGACGCCGGGGCGCGCTCCAGCGGACCGGACACGGATACGTCACGGGCTGGCGACCGGCACGGGGCCGAGGGCGGTCGGGGTGCGGGGCAGCGGCTTGGTCACCAACGCATGAGCTCGGCCGATCGGCACGAGGTTGGGTCTGTCTCGGGTGGGCGGGGCACGGACTCGCGCCGGGACGGTGACGGGCACGGCAACGCGGCGCGGTCGAGCGGCACGCAGGTCCCTCCGGGTAGGCGAGACAACACGGAAGGCGACGTGCGCGCCGAAGCTTCCCGCGCCGACAACGAGCGCGGCGACAGCTCCCCCTCCACCGACGCATCGCCGGACCAGCGCACCACCGCGCCCCTCTCGTCCGACGCGCACTCGGCCAAGCGCCCCGCCGGGAGCAAGCGGTCCGGATACGTCGGTATCCCCGTGACGATCAAGGCATGACGCACCAGGTGGCAGCCGCGCTCCCGCTGACCGTCGGAATCGACGTCGGCGGCACCAACATTCGCGCCTCGGTGGTGGACGGCGACGGCGAGGTGCTCGACACCGTGCAGTCGCCGACACCGCACAGCGCACGCGCGCTGGAGGACGCGCTCGACCGCGCCGTGCGCGAGCTGTGCCGCCGCCACCCGATCGGCGCGGTCGGTCTGGCCGTCGCCGGTTTCATCAACGGTGATCGCTCCTCCGTGCGGTTCGCACCGCACCTGCCCTGGCAGGACGCGCCCGTCGCGGCGCGGCTCGGCGAGCGTCTCGAGCTGCCGGTCATCCTCGAGCACGACGCCAACGCCGCGGCATGGGCCGAGTACCGGTTCGGCGCGGCGGCGGGCGGGCACAACGTGGTACTCGTCGCGATCGGCACCGGCATCGGGGCGGCGCTGCTCATCGAGGGCAAGCTCTATCGCGGCTCGCACGGCGTCGCGCCGGAACTCGGCCATCTGCAGGTGGTGCCGCAGGGGCGGGTCTGCCCGTGCGGCAAACACGGCTGCTGGGAAAGGTATTGCAGCGGAACGGCGCTCGCCGACACCGCGGTCGAGCTGCTGGCCACCGACCCGGGGCGCTCGACGGTGCTTGCCAGGGAGGTGTACCGCGATCCCGGTTCGCTCACGGGCCGCCGGGTGGCGGGCGCGGCCCAGGACGGCGATCCGGTCGCGCTCGCCGCGATGGCCGATTTCGCGCGCTGGCTCGGTCTCGGGCTCGCGTTCGTCAGCGACATCTTCGATCCCGATCTCATCGTCATCGCGGGCGGGGTGAGCAGTTCGGCGCCGCTGTTCCTCGACGAGGCGCGCGAGGAGTACGCCCGTGCCCTCACCGGCGCGGGACACCGCCCGCTGGCTCGCATCCGCACCACCCAGCTCGGCGAAGCGGCGGGCATGATCGGCGCCGCCGAACTGGCCCGCGCGGTGCTCGACGAGCCGGGTCGGCGCCCGTCGCGAGTCGCGCGCAGCGGGCGCTGACTTCGGTGCGCAAGGGCACACGCGTTCGAATCAGTCGGCGGCGGAGGGACCTTCGGGAGCCGCTTCTCCCCGATTGTGGTGAGATACACCGCTGCGATTGGATGTGATCTCCAGCCAGCGGTAAAGTCGGCAACTGACGCAGGTTGCCCGCTACTATCCCGGTCCCGGGGGAAGGACGTCATGTTCTACTGGCTGCTGAAGTTCGTGCTCGTGGGACCCTTCATTCGCTTCTACAATCGGCCGACCGTCGAAGGCGTGGAGAACATCCCGGCGGACGGACCGGCCATCATGGCGGGTAATCACCTATCCTTCGCCGACTGGCTGTTCGCTCCGCTGACCAGCCCGCGACGGATCAACTACCTGGCCAAGGCCGAGTACTTCAACACCCCCGGTCTCAAGGGGCGTCTGCAGAAGTTCTTCTTCAGCGGCACCGGCCAGTACCCGATCGACCGCAGCGGCGCTTCCGCCGCCGAGGACGCGCTGAACGCCGCGCGCAAGCTGCTCGACGAGGGCCGCCTGGTCGGCCTCTACCCCGAAGGCACCCGCTCCCCCGACGGCCGCCTCTACAAGGGCAAGACCGGGCTGGCCCGGCTCGCGCTCGAGACCGGCGTGCCCGTCATCCCCGTTGCCGTCATCGGCACCAACGAGGTCTCCCCGCCCGGCCCCTTCAAGTGGCGCCGCCGCAAGGTCACCATCAAGTACGGCGCCCCCATCGACTTCTCCCGCTACGAGGGCATGAGCGGCAACCGCTTCGTCGAACGCGCCGTCACCGACGAGGTCATGTACGAGCTCATGCGCCTCAGCGGCCAGGAATACGTCGACGTCTACGCCCACAGCCTCAAGGGCGTCCCCTCCGGCTCGAAACCCGAAGCCCCCCGCATCCCCGACACCGCCGCCAGCTGACCTCCCCCACCGGCCCCGGAGCCCCCAAAGGCCCCGGGGCCGTTGCTTTTCCACGGCGGTATCGTGGCCCGATGCCGGTGCGTGCCAAGCTGTGCGGAATCCGGCCGTGCACGTCACCGGCCCCGAGGCCGTCGATATCGCCCGCGCGGCTGCGGCGAATTGCGATGCGGTCCTGCTGGATTCGCGCACGACCGACCGCCTGGGCGGCACCGGCCGCACCCACGACTGGTCCGTGAGCGCGGCGATCGTCGACGACTTGCGCGCGCTCGGCCGCCCCGTCATCCTGGCGGGCGGCCTGAACACTCGCCTCGCACACGCGGCAACTCGATCAGGCGTACGAAGGCGCTGCGCGAGGCCGCGGATGACGTTGGTCACAGCGCAAGGCAACGACAAGGTGTCGGTAAGGCGGGGCGGGGAGACTTCGGGGCATGTTCAAGAAGTTGTTGGCGGCGGCAGGGGTCGGCGGGGCCGAGGTCGAGACCGAGTTGTTCACGCCGGGGGTGCAGCCGGGCGGGGTGGTCGAAGGCGTGGTTCGGCTGCGCGGCGGGAAGGTCGGGCAGGACATCGCGCAGGTCGCGGTGGAACTCGTGACCAGGGCCGAGCAGGAGTACGAGGACCACGAGGGCCTGCGCGACATCGCGTTCGGGCGCACCGGCGTGCACGGTCCGCTGCACCTGCCACCCGGCGCGGTGCTGGATTTCCGTTTCGCGGCGCGCGCACCGATGGAAACACCGATCACGTTCTACAACGGCAGGCACCTGCCGGGCACGGTGGTCTCGCTGCGCACGATCGTGGAGATCCACGGCGCGGTGGACGCCGCCGACACCGACCCGATCGGCGTCGGCGCGCTGCCCGCCCAGCACGTGCTGCTCGCGGCCGTGGAGCGCTTGGGTTTTCACCTGCGCAGCGCCGACGTGGAGTCGGGCCGGGTGCACAACACCCCGCAGACGTTGCCGTTCTACCAGGAGATCGAGTTCGCCGGTTCGCCGCACTACCCGCGGCTCAACCAGCTGGAGGTCACCTTCATCGCCACCGAGACCGGCATGAGCGTCGTGCTGGAGGCGGACAAGCGCGGCGGTTGGATCTCCGAGGGCCGCGACGTCTTCGACGCGCTGTGGGTCGACTACCAGCGGCTCGAGGGCGTCGATTGGGCGGGCGAACTGCACCACCGCCTGGCGCGGCTCGCGGGCTGAGGCCGCGTTGGTAGCCTTGTCACGCACAACGTCGACGCGGGACCACGGGTAGGGGTGGTCTGCTCGGCGTGCGAGTGAGGTGAGCATGGTCCGCCGCGACACCGGTGGTCGAATTCTGAAGCTGCCCAGGCGTGTCGACGCCGAGCCCGCCGGTGATCCGCCGACGGGCCGGCTCGCCCGCACCACGAAGCTCGCCGGGCTACCGGTCGCGTTCGCGGGCAGGCGGGTCGCGGGCGCGGGCAAACGCATGCTCGGCCGTCCCGCCGACGAGGTGAATCGCGAGATCCAAGCGCGGACCGCCCAGCACCTGTTCGACGTGCTCGGCGAGCTCAAAGGCTGCGTGGCGAAGCTCGGACAGCTGATGTCGCTGTACGAGCTGGCGCTGCCCGCCGATTTCGCCGCGCCGTACCGCGACGCGCTGAACCAACTACAGGATTCGGCGCCCGCCATGCTGCCCCCGATGGTGCACGCGGCGCTGGCGGCCCAGTTGGGTCCGGACTGGCGCGAGCTGTTCCTGGAGTTCGAGGACCGGCACGCGGCGGCGGCGTCGGTCGGGCAGGTGCACCGCGCGGTGTGGCACGACGGCCGCCGGGTGGCCGTGAAGGTGATGTATCCCGGCGCGCGCGAGGCGGTGCTCAGCGATCTGCAAGCGCTGCGCCAGATCGCGCCACTGTTCACCGCGCTGTTGCCCGGCGCGGATTCGCGCGCGGTGATCGAGGCGCTGTGCGCGTACATCGGCGAGGAGCTCGACTACGAGATCGAGGCCGCGCACCAGCGCAGTTTCGCCGCGGCCTACGCCGACGACCCCGATTTCGTGGTGCCCGACGTGGTCGCGCAACAGGGCGACGTGCTGATCACCGAATGGCTGGACGGCGTCTCGCTGTCGCGGATGGTCGCGCAGGGCGCGCCGTTCGACCGCGACCGGATCGGGTTGCTCGTGCTGCGCTTCCTGCTGTCCGGTCCCACGAAAGCCGGTCTGCTGTACGGCGATCCGCATCCGGGCAATTTCCGCATCATGCCCGACGGCCGACTCGGTGTCGTCGACTTCGGCGCGTGCGCGCCGTTCCCGCCCGGCTACCTGGACGCGCTCACCGATATCGCCCGCGCGATCCTCTCCGGCGACCCGACCGACCTGGAGGCCGCGATCCGCCGCCGCGGTTACGTCGAACCGGACCGCGCGCTGGACAGCCACACCGTGCTCGAGCAGCTGGCGCCGATGCGCGACGCCATGCTCGACCCGACCTTCCGCCTGACCACCGACTGGTTGCGCAAGCGAGTCTCGGCGACGGTGGATCTGAGCCTGTCCAACGTCATCCGCCAGCTCACCATGCCCGCCGAACACACCCCCATGCTGCGTACCTTTCTCGCGGGCGTCAGCGTGATGTCGCAACTCCAGCCCGAACTCCCACTGCGCACCGAATGCACCCGCTGGTTCCCGGACGTCATCGCGGCCCTCGGCCTGGACGACGCGAATTCACCATGGATGCCCGACCGCCCCACCGAACCACTGCGCCGCCTGAACCCCGTCCGACTGGCGATCGCCCCGACCCCGGACCCCACCCAGCCAACGCCCGGGACGCGCACCGCCCTCGACGCGCGAAGTGCTGGTACCACGGACGTTCCGGCAACCAAGCGACCGCCCGAACGCTGAACAGCCGCAGTCGAACTCGCCACGCGACCGGCTGCCGCCACGGACGACCTCGGGGGCGGAGACTCGCCCGCGAGCCATGAACGCCCGCAGCCCGAGCACGACCGCGGGTCGCGACCTGACGACCCGGCCAACACCTGCGCCCGGACGCCATACCCACGCCTCCCCGACGCGCGAGGCTGGTGCGACCGACCGCCCAGCGAGCACCCGAACGCTGAACAGCCACCGCTGCACTCGCCGCGGGCGACGAGCGGCCACAGCGAAGGCCTCGCACGGCGAACATTCGACTCGAGTCCTGAACGAAGGCCGCCGAACCCCACGCGACCCGCCGCGGCACCGATGGCCACCGAGCGCGAGTCAGCACGGCGAATGACCACGCCCGTACGTCGGCGAGCCTGCACAGATTCATGCGTCCGCCGACCGCCTGTTGGCCCCGCGGACCACGCCCGTTCACCCCACGTTGAATTCCCTGCGTGAGGCTGAAATCCATGGCTCCCGGTCATTCGGCACTCTCCCGGCGCACCCTGCTGCGCACCTCCGCGCTCGGCCTGGTGGCCGCGCCCGCGCTGGCCGCCTGCGGCGACGACGGTCCGGGGCTGGTCCGCCAGCGTCCGAATCTGACGCACGGGGTCGCGGTCGGCGATCCGCGCGCGGACGGCGCGCTGATCTGGGGCCGCTCGGACCGGCCCGCCACGCTGATCGTGGAGACGGCCGCCACCGAATCCTTCACCGACGCACGCCGTTTCACCGGCCCGCTGCTCACCCCCGACACCAACGGCACCGGACGGGTCCGCGTCGCAGGCCTGCCCGCCGGCTCGCTGGTGCACTACCGCGTCACCCTCGAAGCCGAGGACGGCGCGACCTCCGAGCCGCTGCAGGGCGTGTTCCGCACCGCGCCGACCACCCAGTCCGACATCAGGATTCAGTGGTCCGGCGACGTCGCGGGTCAGGGATACGGCATCAACCCGGACCTCGGCGGGATGACGATCTTCGCCACCATGGCCGCGCGCGACCCGCACCTGTTCCTGCATTCCGGCGACGTGGTCTACGCCGACGTCCCGCTCCAGGAGTCGGTCACCCTGCCCGACGGCCGAATCTGGCGCAACACCGTCACCGAGGCCAAGAGCGCGGTCGCGCAGACCCTCGACCAGTTCCGCGGCCAATACGCCTACAACCTGACCGATCAGAACTATCGAAGGTTCAATGCCTCGGTCGCCCAACTGGTCCAGTGGGACGACCACGAGACGGTCAACAACTGGTCCCCCGGCGGCACCGTCGCCGCGGACAAGGGCTACACCGAGCGAAGCATGGACACCCTGGCCACCCGCGCCTGGCAAGCGTTCCACGAGTGGATGCCGCTGGATCCGAGGGAAGCCGTCGACGGCAGGCTGTACCGCAAGATCGCCTACGGCCCGCTGCTGGACGTATTCGTCCTGGACATGCGCGCCTACAAGGACGCCAACGGCGCCAACACCGCGCCCGTGGGCAGGGTCTTCGGTGCGGCACAGACGAAGTGGCTGATCGATGGCCTGCGCGACTCCCGAGCCACCTGGAAGATCGTCGCCGCCGACCTGCCGCTCGGAGTGATCGTGCCGGACGGCAAGACCGCGTTCGAGGGGCCGGCCAACGGCGCACCCGGCGCACCATCGGGCCGGGAAACCGAGATCGCGCAGGTGCTTTCGGCGATCAAAGCGAACCGGGTCACCGGCGTGGTGTGGCTGACCGCCGACGTCCATTACACGGCGGCCCACCGCTACTCCCCCGAACGCGCGGCGTTCACCGATTTCGACGAGTTCTGGGAGTTCGTCTCCGGACCGCTCAACGCGGGCGCCTTCGGCCCCAACCAACTCGACGCCACGTTCGGTCCCGAGGCGGTGTTCGTGCACGCGCCGCCCGCGCCGAACACCTCGCCGCTGGACGCCGCCTATCAGCATTTCGGCGAGGTCCACATCGACGGCCGCACCGCCGAGCTGACGGTGAATCTGTGCGACGCGACGGGTGCGGTGTTGTTCGCTCAGCGCCTGCCGGCGCCCGGCCGCTGAGCCACGATCGAGAGCCGATGCGCGCCGTGCCGATTCGAGTGTCCGAAGGGCCGATTCCCGAGGCGTGCGAAATCCGCATAACCGCAGGTCGAAAGGGGTTGTTCGGGTGCGGGGAAAGAGCCTCCGACTTCGGGTGCGCACCGAGCGCCAGACTGTGGTTAGCTGTCGTGCCATGAGCACGCCGCAGACTGTCTCCGCCGAAGAATACCTACCCCGTGACACCGCGGATGTCGTTCGCACGGTGCGGGATTCACGCGGTCGCGCGGAACGTCTGACGGTCCGCGGCGGCGAGCCGATCGACGACAACCTGACGCTGCCCGATCAGCGCACCGTCGTCTCGCTGCGCCGGATGAATTCGGTGCTCGACATCAACCTGGGTCGTCGCACCGTCCGCGTGCAGGCGGGCGCCAAGCTCTCCGACATCGACCGCCGCCTCGGCGCGCACGGACTCGGCCTGCCCATCGTCGGCGACCATCGCGACATCACCGCGGGCGGATTCGCCTCGGTCGGCGGCGTGAGCAGCGCCTCGCACCGGTACGGGCTGTTCATCGACCAGATCGTGGATCTGGAATACGTCGACCCGGACGGGCGCATCGGCACCTGCGGACGCAACCACCACACCGAGCGCTTCCACCGCATCCTCGGCGCGGGCGGGCGCGCGGGCATCATCACCGCGCTCACCCTGGACGCGGTCGACATCGACAAGGACCACACCTGGCTCACCACCGACGCCGACCGGTTCCTCGATTTCGATTCCTTCGTCGAGCACGCGCATTCGGAGATCGCGCGCCCGGGCAACGCGGCGTTGCAGGTCGGCCGCTGGGTCGACACCGCGCCGCTGAAGGTGGCCAGGCCGGTCGGCACCGGCCACGTGCAGCTCGGCACCGTGCGCTTCGGCCAGTGGTCCAGCCTGTACCCGACCACACCGACCCGTTCGCTGCGTGCCCGCCGCGAGGTCGGCACGCGCACCCGGAAGTCGTTGGGCGCCATCGCCTCGCACGCGGGCGGCAAGGCGGGCATGCCGGTGCGCAACGCCGCGGCGGGCGCGCTGATGTTCGCCCCCAAGGTGCTCACGCTGCGCGACGCGGAGTACCTCGCCGACACGGTGATCAGCTCCTCGGAGCGCGGACCCGCCTACCGCGTCGGCGTTTTCGCGCCGCTGTCGACCTACGCGTCGGTGTTCTACCGGCTGCACGACCTGTTCTCCGGCCACCGGGAACGCACCGGCTGCTTCACCGTCATCTCCGCGATGACCTACGGCGTGCGCTCGACCTACCTGCGGTCCGAGGCCGCCGCGCGCAACCTGCCCGCCGAGGACCACGGCCTGATCACCTTCACCTGCCGGTTGCGTCCGTCCGCGCTGCCCTCGGAACTGCTGCGCGACATCGTCGCCGGAATCGATGAGATCTGCGCGTCCGAACACGCCATGCGCTACGAATCGGCCGATTAGACTGTGCCGCACCGTACGAGTCGCCGAGTGGTAGCTCCCTAGCCACTCGGCGACTGCGGTCGACTCGGCATTGTCGGCGGGGTGCCGATGGGTTCGTTCAGCGTGTCTCCAATGCGAAGGTAGCTGTGTCGATGCTCGAATTCCGCCCCGCCCCGGCCCGTTTCGTCGAGCGCAAGCTCCGCGCGTCAGCACCGCGCGCCGGACAATCCGGAAGCCGCCGAGGCGGTGCGGATCCCGGTGCGGATCGGCCCGGCGCAGACCGGCACGAACCCGATCGACCCAGCGCAGACCAACCCCGTGCGAACCGACCCAGCGCAGACCAATCTCGCGCGAACCGACCCAGCGCAGATCAACCCCACGCGAACCGACCCAGCGCAGATCGATCCCGCGCGAATCGAAACGGCGCGGATCGAGCTGGCGCGAATCATCAAGGCGCAGACCAGTCCGCAGCCGATTCCCTGGCGGGCAAGCGCGTCCTGCTCACCGACGCATGCTCCGAAGTCGGCCGCGCAACCGCCGCGCTCCTGGCGGATCGCGGCGCTCAACTGCTCCTGGTCGCCCGGCGCGGTGACCAGCTGATCACCACCTGCGAGCAGATCACGTCCGCCGGGGGCCGGGCGCACTGGTTCCGGTGCGACATCTCCGCCCTCGGCGATGTCGATCAGCTCGTCACCTGGGTGCTCGCGGAATTCGGCTCGGTCGACGTCCTGGTGAACAACGCCGGACGCCCGCTCCACCGCCCGGTCGCGGAATCCTTGGACCGCTTCCGCGACTATCAGCGCATGATGGCGGTCAACTACTTCGGCCCGCTGCGGCTGACGCTCGGCTTGCTGCCCGCGATGCTCAATTCCGGTTCCGGCCACGTCGTGAATGTCGGCCCCGCGCACCACAATGCCGCGGCGGCGGCCAGTTTCGCCTCCTACGCGAGTTCACAGGCCGCGTGGACCACCTTCGCCGAGTGCGCCGAGGCCGAACTCGGCTCGCGCGGCATCCAGGTCACCGCGATCGACTATCCGGCCGTGCACGCCGATCCCGCCGCGCCCGGAACAGAGGTGGCATTCGCCGACGAGTACGACCGCGGCCCCGCCGAAGTCGCCCGTGCCGTCGAGGCCGCCATCACCACCCGCGACGCGGAACACTCGCGCCTCGCCCGAACCCTGCGCGGCCTCGTCGGCGTCGCGCCCCGCTCCACCACTCGCCTGCGCCACGCTTTCGGCCTCTGAGCCCGTCCCGGAACAGCAAAGCGCCCCACCGGAAATCCGGTGGGGCGCTTCGTGCTTACGCTCAGTGCTTCTCGGGACCGAGGTGGTACTCGAACACCAGGCCCGCCGCCGCGGCGAGCACGCACAGCACGCCGACCGCGATCAGCCACGGCTCGAAGAAGGCCAGGCCGAGGGCGGTGACCGAACCGGCGGCCGCCAGGGTGATGGGCCAGAAGCTGCCCGGCGAGAAGAAGCCGAGGTCGCCTGCGCCGTCCACGATCTCGGCGTCCTCGTAATCCTCAGGACGCAGGTCCAGACGACGGGCGACGAACCGGAAGTAGGTGCCGATGATCAGCGACAGGCCCGCGGTCAGCACGATCGCGGTGGTGCCCGCCCACTCGATGCCGGTGCGCGACTGGGCGGTGAAGAAGCCGTACACGATGCCGACGATGACGAAGAACACCGTCAGCAGTTCGAAAATGCGCGCTTCGATCTTCATGTCAGATCAGTCCTCACTTGGTCTCGGGCGCGGCCGCGCTCTTGACCGAGCGGTCGGTGTTGAACGGCCGGGTAGAGGTGGCGACGGGGGACTCACCGATGGCCTCGAGCGCCTGGGCGTTGGTCTTGCCCGCGCGACGCTCGTCAAGGTACCGGGTGAACTTCTCCGGCGAAACGGCGCGGACCTCGAAGTTCATCATCGAGTGGAAAGTACCGCACATCTCGGCGCAACGGCCGACGAACGCGCCTTCCTTCTCGATCTTGGTGATCTGGAAGACGTTGTCCGACTGGTTTTCCTTCGGGTTCGGCATCACGTCGCGCTTGAACAGGAACTCCGGCACCCAGAAGGAGTGGATGACGTCGGCGGCGGCGAGCTGGAACTCGATGATCTTGCCGGTCGGCAGCACCAGGACCGGGATCTCGCTGCTGGAGCCGACGGTCTCGACGGTGTCGTAGTGCAGGTAGGAGAGGATGTCGTTCTCCGGCTTGCCGTGCACCGGGCCCGGCTGCGGGTGACCGTCCTTGGTCCGCTCCTCGTACTCCCGCAGCTGCGCCTGCGCGGCGTCCTCGCGGACGGAGTCGATGCCGTTGAACTGGTAGCCGTCCTTGAAGTCGACCTCGCGGTAGCCGAACTTCCAGTTCCACTGGAAGGCGGTGACGTCGACCGTCACGTCCGGGTTCTCGACCTTCTCGTGGACGTAGTTCTGCACGACCACGGTGAAGTAGAACAGCACGGCGATGATGACGAACGGGATCGCCGTGTAGGTCAGCTCGAGCGGCACGTTGTAACCGGTCTGCCGCGGGAACTCCGGGGAGTCCTTCTTCTTGCGGTGGAACGCGATCGTCCAGAAGGTCAGACCCCAGACCAGCACACCCATCGCCAGCGCGGCGACGACCGACCAGGTCCACAGCTCCCGCATCCGGGTGGCCTGCGGCGTGACACCCGAGGGCCAGCCGAACCGCAGCCAAACATTGTCGATCGAGCAGCCCGAGACGAGCATCGCGGTGATCCCCAAGGACACCGCCAGCCCGGCCCGCCGAAGGACGCGGCCCTGCCGACCCCTGGCGGGTCGTGCCCCGATCTCTTCGCTCGCCTTGTGCGCCACGCTCACGCCTTCCTGGTCGCCACACATTCCGACAGTGCGCCGCCGGGGCCGCGATCCGCCCTGACGACACATTCCAAGCACATGTCAGGCCGTCCCGGCGGGCATCCGACTCCGCGCACGCGTCGCCTGAGAATGGCCTGAGTACTACGCAGCGTAGACCAAACCGGCGTCCTCCTTGTCGTCGGGTCGCGTTCGACACTCCGCCGGGGCGGGGGCGAGGGCGGTCACCAGCGCATCCGCGCAGGACAGGACGCGCGCGCCGCGCGGATCCCCCGCGTGCGGCATACTCGGACACAACATTTCGGCCCGCGGTGTGCGTGGCGCGCGCCGCAGCACCCCCAGCCATTCCGGACGCCCGAACGCGTGGCGTCCCCACCGGAGAAACGAGGTTGCCGACACCGTGTGCGGACTGCTCGGATTCCTGACATCTGACGCGGCGACATCCGACGTGGTCGACCAGGTCTACAACGCGCTGCACTGCATGCGCCACCGCGGCCCCGACGAGCGCGGCACCTGGCACGACGACCACTTGGTCTTCGGCTTCAACCGTCTGTCGATCATCGATATCGAGCACTCGCACCAGCCGCTGCGCTGGGGACCCGCCGAGAACCCGCAGCGCTACGCGCTGACCTTCAACGGCGAGATCTACAACTACATCGAGCTGCGCGAGGAGCTGGCGGCGGCGCACGGCGCCGAGTTCCCGGACGGGAAGATGTTCGCCACCGAGGGCGACAGCGAGGCGATCGTCGCGGCCTTCCACTACTGGGGCGCGGAGGCCGTGCGGCGGCTGCGCGGCATGTTCGCCTTCGCGATCTGGGACACCGAGACCAGCGAGCTGTTCCTTGCCCGCGATCCGTTCGGCATCAAGCCGCTGTTCCTGGCCACCGGCCCGGGCGGCACGGCCTTCGGCAGCGAGAAGAAGAGCCTGCTCGACCTGCTGCCCGCGCTGCGGTCCTCCGACGAGCTGGACCCGCGCGCGCTGGAGCACTACACGGTGTTGCAGTACGTGCCGGAGCCCGAGACCCTGCACAAGGGCATCCGGCGGCTGGAGTCGGGCACCTACGCGACCGTCCGTCCCGGCGAAGAGCCGAAGTTCACCCGCTACTTCCGGCCGACTTTCCAGGTGCGTCCGTTCGCGGCGGGTTCGGAAGCCGCTCGCTACCGCGAGATCGCGGCGGCGCTCGAGGACTCGGTCGCCAAGCACATGCGCGCCGACGTGACCGTCGGGTCGTTCTTGTCCGGCGGCATCGACTCCACCGCGGTCGCGGCGCTGGCCATGCGGCACAACCCGAAGCTGATCACGTTCACCACCGGGTTCGAGCGCGAGGGCTACTCCGAGGTGGACGTGGCCGCCGAGAGCGCCGAGGCGATCGGCGCCCGCCACATCGTGAAGGTGGTCTCCCCCGCCGAATTCGCCGCCGCCATCCCCGAGATCGTCTGGTACCTGGACGACCCGGTGGCCGACCCGGCGCTCGTTCCGCTGTACTTCGTCGCCAAAGAGGCGCGCAAGCACGTCAAGGTCGTTCTCTCCGGCGAGGGCGCCGACGAGCTGTTCGGCGGCTACACCATCTACCGGGAACCGTTGTCGCTCAAGCCTTTCGAGTATCTGCCGAAGGGTGTGCGCAGGCTGGCGGGCAAGCTGTCCGACCGCATCCCGGACGGCACCCGCGGCAAGAGCCTGCTGCACCGCGGCTCGCTGACGCTGGAGGAGCGCTACTACGGCAACGCCCGCAGCTTCAACGACGCTCAGCTGCGCGCCGTGCTGCGCGAGTTCCGCCCGGAGTGGACCCACCAGGACGTCACCGCCCCGATCTACGCCCAGTCGCGCGGCTGGGACCCGGTGGCGCGGATGCAGCACCTGGACCTGTTCACCTGGTTGCGCGGCGACATCCTGGTCAAGGCCGACAAGATGACCATGGCCAACTCGCTCGAGCTGCGCGTGCCGTTCCTCGACGCCGAGGTGCTGAAGGTCGCCGAGCAACTGCCCTTCGAGCAGAAGATCACCAAGGAGACCACCAAGTACGCGCTGCGTCAGGCGCTGGAGGGCATCGTGCCCCCGCACGTGCTGCACCGCGCCAAGCTGGGCTTCCCGGTCCCGCTGCGGCATTGGTTGCGCGGCACCGAGCTCTACGACTGGGCGCAGGCGCAGATCGCCGACTCGCAGACCGACCACCTGCTGGACAAGGCCGCGATCAAGACCATGCTCGACGACCACCGCGCGGGACGTTCCGATCACAGCAGGCGGCTGTGGACGCTGCTGGTGTTCATGGTGTGGCACGGCATCTTCGTCGAGGATCGGATCAAGCCGGAGATCCAGGAGCCGGTGTACCCGGTGTCGCTGTAGCGGCCCGCAAACGCGCGCGTCGTCAAGCCCCGAAGACAGGCCGTAGGCCCAATAGACAAGCGCCGTAGGCCTCGAAGACAACAGCGCCCCTCGGTCGGTGGACCGAGGGGCGCTGTGCTGTCGTCTCGCTGCTCCGGCGTTCGTCCGTGTCGCTCCGGCCGGGTCCGATGCGGCCGCCGTCGACGGGCGGCCGCTATCCGATGCTCAGAGCAGCGGCTTGATGTCGGCGGCGGCCTCGGCGCCGTACGCCTCGGTGAGGCGCTCGAGCGCGTCGTCCTTGTTGAGCGTCCACTCCTGGGTGCCCATGGTCTCCAGCACCAGGACCGCGACCAGCGAACCGAGCTGGGCGGAGCGCTCCAGGCTCAGGCCGGCGGTGTGGCCGGTGAGGAAGCCCGCGCGGAAGGCGTCGCCGACGCCGGTCGGCTCGACCTTGGTGCGCTCGGGGACCACGCCGACGTGGATCTCGGTGCCGTCGTTGTCGATGATCTGCACGCCGTCGGCGCTGAGCGTGGTGACCCGGATCCCGACCCGCTTGGCGACCTCGTCCTCGCTCAGGCCGGTCTTCTGCAGCAGCAGCGCCCACTCGTACTTGTTGGTGAAAAGGTAAGCGGCGCCGTCGATCAGGCGCACCGCCTGATCGCCGTCGAGGCGGGCGAGCTGCTGGGAGGGGTCGGCCGCGAACGGGATGCCGAGCTCGCGGCATTCCTCGGTGTGGCGCAGCATCGCCTCGGGGTCGTTGGCGCCGACGAGCACGAGATCCAGCTGCTTGGTCTCGGCGAGTTCGGCGAGGGAGATGTCGCGTGCCTCGCTCATCGCGCCGGGGTAGAAGGACGCGATCTGGGCCATGTCGTCGTCGGTGGTGCAGACGAAGCGGGCGGTGTGCGCGCGATCGGAGACGTGCACGGTCGAGCAGTCGACGCCGTGCCGCTCGAGCCAGGCGCGGTAGTCGGCGAAATCGGCGCCGACCGCGCCGACCAGCAGCGGCTCGCGGTTCAGCACGCCCATGGCGTAGGCGATGTTGCCCGCCACGCCGCCGCGGCGGATCTGCAGGTCGTCGACGAGGAAGCTCAGCGAGACATGGTCGAGCTGATCGGCCAGGAGCACATCGGCGAACCGTCCGGGGAAACGCATGAGGTGGTCGGTCGCGATGGACGCGGACACGGCGATAGACACGAGGCTGAGCCCTTCAACGGTAGGCGGCAGGCGGTGGGAGCGAAGATCGTGATCCCGCTCCCACCGTAGCCGATCCGCGATGCGCTACAGAGGCACTGGCGTCAGGTGGCGCGGCTGGACGCGAGTGGTCGACAGCCGCGCACACTTCGAGCGAATGCGCTCTTTTCGCGGGTCAGTTGAAGGAGTCGCCGCAGGCGCAGGAGCCCGTGGCGTTCGGGTTGTCGATGGTGAAACCCTGCTTCTCGATGGTGTCGACGAAGTCGATCGAGGCGCCCTGCACGTAGGGGGCGCTCATCCGGTCGACGGCCAGGGTGACGCCGCCGAAGTCGACGGTCAGGTCGCCGTCGAGCGAGCGGTCGTCGAAGAAGAGCTGGTAGCGCAGACCCGCACAACCACCGGGCTGCACCGCGATGCGCAGCGCCAAGTCGTCGCGGCCCTCCTGATCCAGCAGCGCCTTGGCCTTCGAGGCGGCGGCATCGGTCAGCGTCACACCGTGGGTGGTCGTCTCGTTCGGCACAGTCATGAACTCTCCTAAGGACAGCTGTGGTCAACCCGTGAACAGCGCACGGCTCGTGGAGTCAACACCACTCAGCGGGCTGCTATTCCCCATCTTGCCACTCGGCCACTCGCGCGATGACACAACCTCGGTGTTCAGTGGTGTATCGCACGACCGCATTTCCGGCTGGCTGACGCATCGAATAGCCTGGTTGCTGTGAAATTGTTCCGTCGCGGCGAGTCCAGCACCACCGACGCGACCGCCGACACCATGGCGGACGCGGACGGCGGCTCGACCGCCATCACCACCAAGACGACGCCCACGCTCACCCCGGGCAAGGGCCGTCCGACCCCGAAACGCCGTGAGGCCGAAGGCAAGCGGCGCGGGCCCGTCGCGCCTGCGCCGCTGACCGCCAAGGAAGCCAGGGCTCGCCGCAAGGCGACCCGCGGCACCAAGGAAGAGCGCAAGGCCGCGAGCGCCGAGCGCAGGCAGGCGGCCCAGGAGCGCCGCGCACGCATGCTCGCGGGCGAGGACAAGTACCTGCTGCCGCGCGACCAGGGTCCGGTTCGCGCCTACGTGCGCGACCTCGTCGACGCCAGGCGCAACCTCGTCGGCCTGTTCATGCCGATGGCGCTGGTGCTGATCATGTCGATGTTCGCCGCGCCCGGCCTGCAGACGATCGTGACGTTGGCCATGCTGGTGATGATGCTGTTCATGATCATCGAGGGCGTCATCCTCGGCCGGATCGTGAACAACCGGGTCCGCGAGCGGTTCCCCGACAACACCGACACCGGCTTCCGCCTCGGCTGGTACGCCTTCGTCCGCGCCTCGCAGATCCGCAAGATGCGGGCGCCGAAGCCGCGGGTCTCGCCCGGCGACGCGGTGTGAGGCATACCTCCGCATTCGCTCCGACCACCGGGCTGTAGACGGACTTCATCCAGCAACACCTCTAGTGCGCCGTCCACAAAGGTTGGCCAACCAACGCCGACCAAAGGTCACCATTCATCGGCCCCCCGCACTAAAGGTCACCCTCGGTCGGTTCACCGGTGCACGCAGGTCGGGTGAATGAAGGTGACTTCCAGTCTGTCTGGCGGGATGAAGGCGGCCTTCGGTCGGTTACCGCACCGACCATTCTGGTCGCGGCACCGGCTGCGTCTGACTCGAGTTCGGCCGTTCGTGGCGGGTGCCGCGAACGGCCGTTCGGCGTTTCGCACCGACCGCACCGACCGCGGCGGCTCGGCCAAGCGGATTCGCCGCTGATCGCCGCCGCCAACGGCGCTGACCGACGACAGCGGTCGCACGGCGCGTTGGCAACGGCGTGTTTCAGCGGTGGTGCGAGAAGCGGATGGCGTCGAGTTCGGACCGCAGTCGCTGCGCGTCGCGGTCGGTCACGTGCGTGGAACCGGTGAGTCCGCGACCGCGAGCGAGGAACAGGGACGCGGCCACGATGACTGTCGCGAGGAGAAAGAAAGTCAGCATGGCAGTAATTTTGCGCTGACCGATTTTCCGCCGAAAGTGGCAGCAAAGTCATTGTTCGCAAAAATCCGGCCAGGTACCCTCGGATCATGCTGTCGAAGGTCGCCGTCGTGCTGTTCGAGAAGCTGGCCATGTTCGAGTTCGGCGTGGTCTGCGAGGTCTTCGGGCTCGACCGCACCGCCGACGGACTGCCCGGCTTCGACTTCAAGGTCTGCGGCGCCGAACCCGGCCGCCCGCTCCGCTCCACCACGCCAGGCGTGACGATCACACCGGAGTTCACGCTGGACGAACTCCCGAAGGCGGATCTGGTCGCCATTCCCGCCGCGCCCGCCACCGCGCTCTCGGCCGGACTCGACCCCCGGATCGTCGACGCCGTGCGTGCTGCGTCCGACGCGGGCGCCATCATCCTGACCGTCTGCTCGGGCGCGTTCGTCGCGGGTGCGGCCGGTTTGCTCGACGGACGCAAATGCACCACGCACTGGCGCTACGTCGATCAGCTGGCCGCGCGCTACCCGTCGGCCACCGTCGACCCCGACGTGCTCTTCGTCGACGAGGGCAACCTCATCACCAGCGCGGGCACCGCCGCGGGCATCGACGCCTGCCTGCACCTGGTGCGCAGGGAGATCGGCAGCGCCGCCGCCAATGGCATCGCCCGCCGCATGGTCGTGCCGCCGCAGCGCGACGGCGGGCAACGCCAGTTCATCGAACGCCCGGTCCCCGCGTGCACGTCCGACAGCCTCGCCGCCACCTTGCAATGGATGAGCGAGAACCTGGATCTGCCGCACACCATCGACGACCTGGCCGCGCGCTCGATGATGTCGACGCGCACCTTCGCCCGCCGCTTCGCCGCCGAGACCGGGACGACACCGGTGAAATGGCTCACCAACCAGCGCGTCCTCTACGCCAAGCACCTGCTGGAAGACACCGAGCAGGGTCTCGAGCAGGTCGCCGCCCGCGCGGGCTTCGGCTCCGGCGCCCTCCTCCGCCACCACTTCCAACGCCTGGTCGGCATCTCCCCGACCGAATACCGCCGCCGCTTCGGGGCTACGTCGCCGACGAGCTGAGCGACCCGCCCCACCGCTTCGGCGTGGGCGGACGATCCGTCCAACCGGGCGTCGCCCCACGGCGGGGCCACCTGCGGCGTGCCGAACTCGAAGGTGCTCGGCTCGAGTTCCGAAACGTCGACATTCTGCGAAGACATGCACCTACGCCGAGGCTCGCCGCCGGTCACTGCAAAGACGGCCCAGACGCGGGGAGGGCTTGGGCGGGCGGTTGATAGCGTGCGGGGGTGTCGCAGGATTCCGGAATCGCGCGTCCGCCGCGGACGCTTGTGCTCGGCGGGGCTCGCTCGGGGAAGTCCGCGTTCGCGGAGCAGCTCGCCGCGGACGCCGGGGCGGTCCGATACCTGGCGACCTCGGTCCCCGATCCCGACGACCACGACTTCGCCGAACGCATCGCCCGTCATCGGGAGCGCAGGCCCGGCGACTGGTCGGTGGTCGAAAGCGTCGACGCCGCAGCGGTTCTCGCCGATCCCGCCCCCGGAGCCGCGACGCTGGTCGACGACATCGGCACCTGGTTGACCGCGCGCATCGACGCGCTGAACGCCTGGGATTCCCCGCGCGGCACCGTCACCCTGGACGTCGAGGCCCTCGTCTCCGCCGTCGCCGACTACCGCGACCGGCTGATCATCGTGAGCCCGGAGGTCGGCATGGGCGTCATCCCCGCGACTCGCTCCGGCCGTCTGTTCCGCGACGAGATCGGCTTCCTGAACCAGCGCCTCGCCGCGGTCTGCGACGAAGCCTTCCTCGTCGTCGCCGGGCTGCCCGTCCGCCTGAAGTAGAAATGCCCTGCAGCGAAATGGTGGCTCGGCGGGCGTGTCGAACCGCCATTCGACTCCCGTCGAATCCGTATGACTCCGCCCGATAGCGAAATGGCGGTCGGTGGCGGAGGCGGGTGCGGTGCGGGCGGCGCGTTCCGGGCAAGATTGGGCGTCGGAAGTACGTGCGGCCGACGCCGCCCGACCGGAGAGGCTCGACAGTGACACACGGATTCGGACCGGTTGCGCCCCCCAACGCGCGGATTCGCGCGGCCGCCGAACAGCGGCAGACGCAGCTGACCAAACCCGCAGGCGCGCTGGGCCGCCTCGAGACGCTGGGCAATTGGGTGGCCGCGTGCCAGGGCGTGTGCCCGCCGAAGCAGTTCGAGCGCGCCAGGGTCGTCGTCTTCGCCGGTGATCACGGCGTCGCGCGCCACGGTGTTTCGGCGTATCCGAGCGAGGTGACGGCGCAGATGGTCGCCAACTTCCTCGCGGGCGGCGCGGCGGTCAACGCGCTCGCCGCCGTCGCGGGCGCGACCGTGCGAGTCGCCGACATCTCGGTCGACGCAGAGACCGATCCGGTCGTCGGCAAGCACAAGGTGCGCAGGTCGAGCGGTTCCATCGACCGCGAGGACGCGCTCAGTCAAGCGGAGGTCGAGGCCGCCATCGCCGCGGGCCGCGCCATCGCCGACGAGGAGATCGACGGCGGCGCCGACCTGCTCGTCGCGGGCGACATGGGCATCGGAAACACCACGCCCGCAACCGTTCTCATCGCCTCGCTCACCGACACCGAGCCGGTGGTCGCGGTCGGGCGCGGCACCGGCGTGGACGACGCGGGCTGGTCGCGCAAGGTCGCGGCGATCCGCGATGCGATGCGCCGCGCTCGGCCCGTCCTCAAGGATCCGGCGGATCTGCTGCGTGTCGCCGCGGGTGCCGACATCGCCGCCATCGCCGGATTCCTCGCGCAGGCCGCGACCCGGCGCACGCCGGTGATCCTGGACGGCGTCGTGGTCACCGCGGCGGCCTTGGTCGCCGAGGATCTGGCCGCGGGCGCGAGCGACTGGTGGCTGGCCGGGCACCGCTCCACCGAACCCGCGCACAACCTCGCGCTGAAGCAGCTGCGCATGGAACCGCTGGTCGATCTGAGCATGCGACTCGGCGAAGGCTCCGGCGCGCTCACGGTCTTGCCGATCCTGCGCGCCGCGGTCGCCGCGCTCGCCGAGATGGCCACCTTCGGCGAAGCGGGCGTCAGCACTTCCGATGCCGAGACCCCGGCCGCACCCAACCTGACCAAATGACACCGGGCGGCGGGATTCGCCTGGCGGTCTCGTGGCTGACCGTGCTCCCAGTACGTGGCCCGGACGACGTCGATCGCGCCGCGGCGGGTCGCGCGATCGCGCTGGCCCCGCTGGTCGGTGCGCTGCTCGGCGCGATCGCGGCGGGCCTGTTGTGGGCGCTGACCTCCGCCGGGGCGAGTGCACCGCTGGCCGGACTCGTGACGGTGGCGGCGCTGGCGCTGCTCACGCGAGGCATGCACCTCGACGGCTTGTCCGACTCGATGGACGGTCTCGGCAGTTACGGGCCGCCGGAGCGGGCCCGGCACATCATGAAGAGCGGCGGGGTCGGGCCGTTCGGAGTGGCCGCGCTGGTGTTCGCCATCGGGGTGCAGGCGTTCGCCTTCGCCGCGCTGGCCGACGCGGGACGGTGGTTCGCGGTGGCGCTGGCCGTCGCGGTCGGGCGGGTCGTTGTCGTCCTGGCGTGTCGCCGCGGGATTCCTCCCGCGCCGGGCACCGCCTTCGGCGCGCTCGTGGCGGACAGCCAGTCTCCGCTGACCGGGGCGGTGTGGGTGATCGTCGCGCTGGCTTGCGGCGTCCTAGCGGTGCCGGAGCATCCCTGGCTCGGGCCGGTCGCCATCGGGGTGGCGGTGGGCGTCGCCGCGGTGGTGGTGCGGCACATGCTGCGCCGATTCGGCGGTTTGTCCGGCGACGTGCTCGGCGCGGCAATCGAGATTTCGGTCACCATCGCGGCGGCCGGACTCTCGCTCGCCGGATAATTCGCAAATTCACGTAACCGTCGGTATCACGCGAATTCATATCGCGTTGGACGGTGTATGAACTTCGTCTCTCTCCCGCCCGGCGAGAATGGACGCATCGCGTTGCGGAGCGGTTCGCTGACCACTGTTTTCGGGGAGGCTCTGGCGGAGTCGCGTCGCGCGGCGATGTTCGGCCAGGTTCGTGCGCCGAGCGCGCAAGCCGGGAAAACCTTTGGCAGACAATCGAAGTCGGCGAGGGCTCGGCGTCGGTGGCTTTGCGCACCGACGATCAAGACATCCGTCGCGCACCCGAAGGCGGGAACACTACCCACTCGCCACCTGTTTGCGCACGCCGTGATCCGACCTATCGGAATCTTTCACGCACTTGGCGCACGAACCGTCTGGGCCAGGATCTAATGTGGGCGGTATGTCTTCCGAGCGCCTCTATTTCCGGCAACTGCTGTCCGGGCGGGACTACGCCGTCGGTGATCCGATCGCGACGCAGATGCGAAATTTCGCCTACTTGATCGGTGATCGGGAGACGGGCGAATGCGTTGTGGTGGATCCGGCGTACGCCGCGGGCGATCTGGTGTCCATCGCCGAGGCCGACGGCCTGCGCCTCACCGGCGTCCTCGCCACCCACCACCACCCCGACCACGTCGGCGGAACCATGCTCGGCTTCACCCTGCGCGGCGTGCGCGAACTGCTCGAGAAGACCAGCGTCCCGGTGCACGTGAACAACAAGGAACTGGCCTGGGTCGCCAACGTCACCGGCATCGCGCCCAGCGAACTCACCGGCCACGAGCACGGCGACAAGGTCGAGGTCGGCGCGTTCGAGATCGAGCTATTACACACCCCTGGCCATACGCCAGGCAGCCAGTGTTTCCTGTTCGACAACCGCCTCATCGCGGGCGACACCCTCTTCGTCGACGGCTGCGGCCGCACCGACTTCCCCGGCGGCGACTCCGACGAGATGTTCCGCAGCCTGCGCTACCTCGCCGGCCTACCCGGCGACCCGGTCGTCTACCCGGGCCACTGGTACTCCCACGAGCCCAGCGCCGCCCTGTCGACCATCCGCGACAACAACTACGTCATGCGCCCGCAGACCCTGGAGCAGTGGCAGATGCTGATGCCGGGCTGAGCGTCCGGCATCTCGGCCGACCGCTCTCCACGGCCCCGCCGCCCGACCGCCCGCGCTGTCCGCCGGGCTCGGCCACATCCGCTGCCCGACCACCGTCGCCTTCGTGCTGGCTGACGACCGACGGTCCGGTCTGTACGGGTGAGGTGGCAGTCCGCGGCCCGGCGACATCCGCGCCCGGCCGCCGGCCTCGAGCGTTCGGCCGCCCAGCATCACATGGGTGAGGTGCCCTGCGCCGGCGACGGCCTCGGCTCTGGGCACCGCCGAGCTGTCACGCCCGCCCTGCGACCTAGCGGCCGGGCGCCCGAACTGCACGAGGGACCCGGCCACATCCACCGTGATCCGCTTCCCTCAGCGATGGAACTCCAGCACCGGCTTCCCATCCCGCTCGGCCGAGACGGTCACCCAGTCCGGTCCCGCGCCACACAGGTAGCCGCGGTATCGCTGAAGTTCGCGGCCCGATTCCCGGTCGTAGACGAGGGTGAGGTAGCCGCGGTCGGTCTCTGACGCGGAGAAGCCCCCGATCACCACCCGGTCACCGGCGACGATCGTGCGTTGCTGCGTCGCCGCTGTCGAGAAGCCAGGATCCGGCAACGTCCATTTCGTCGCGCCGGTCGCGATGTCCAGCAACGACAGCGCGCCTTGGTCGGCGAACTCGCTGAACAACAGTGACCGGTCGTCGCCGTCCAGCGGACTGCCGACGCCCGATCCGGCCCACACCGTCGTGCCGGTGGCGAGGTCGAACAGTTGCGGCGCGCCGGAATCGGTGACCGCCGCTATGCGGGTGCCCGCGCCGATGAACTGGTCGCCGAAGACGGGGCCGAGCATGTTCTGACACTCGCCGTTCTTCTTGCGGCCGCTGTAGACCTCGGCGTCGTAGCGCTCGACGCCGTCGCGCGCGGCCGTCGCGCTGATGGCGACGCGGCAGTCGCCGGGCGCGTGGTGATCGGTGACCACGAGGAGGTCGCCCGCACCGAGCTGATGCCAGGCATGATGCTCCGCCCGGCCCGGAAGAACGGTCCCCGTCGACGCCTCCACGACCGCCCAGGGGCGCTTCGCCGTGGAGACCGGGTCCTCGACCGCGATGGCCACCAGCTCCGGTTCGATGGGAGCGCGACTGTGCCAGCTGCCGACGGTATCGCCGTCGACCGATCCCTGAGCCGGGCCGGGCCACGTGGGTTCCCCTGATCGGAGGTCGTGGCGCATGGAGGTGCAGTCCGCGCGGCCGCGCGCGCAGTCGGCCGTGTAGATCGCTTTGTCGAAGACCACCACGTCATCGGCGCTTGTCTGCCAGAGGGTCCGGCCGTCGCCGGCCTCGACCACCTCCACCAATGCCGGGTCGCCGGGTTTGCCCTGGTCCTCCAGGAAGACGACGGCGTCGCCGCTCACCCGGTAGGAGTATTGCTCGGGCCGCCTGGGCTCCCTCCGCCACAGCTCACGACCGGTCGATCGATCCACCGCGACCAGCGCTTCCTTCGTCGGGACCAGCACCGCGTCACCGGCCGTCGAGATCCACGAGAGTGGTGAATTGTCGATTTCCAGAGCGGCTTTCGACCACACCGGTTCAGGATTGGCGGGACGCCCGGTGCTGGTCGGCGCGACAATAGCGGTGGTGCTGCTGAGCGCGTTGTCCGGCGCCGACGCTCCACCCCCGCAGGCCGAAACACCCAGACTCACCAACGCGATTCCGGCAACTACCGATCGACGCACGACGTCCCTCCCCGATCCCGGCTGTCCCGCCGGAGCCCACGACCCGCCCCAAGGCGGGCCCTGTTCACATACCGCGCATCCAGCCGTGGATGTCCGCGAAGGTACCGCGCTGGATTCCGGTCAACGTGTCGCGCAGCGCCATGGTGACCTCACCCGGTTCGCCACCGCCGATGGTGAATTCGCCCTCGGTGGAACGCACCCAGCCGACGGGGGTGATCACAGCGGCGGTGCCGCAGGCGAAAACCTCGGTGATCGCGCCGGATTCGGCGCCCTTACGCCACTCCTCCACCGAGATCTTGCGCTCCTCCACGACATAACCCGCGTCGGCGGCGAGAGTCAGCAGCGAGTCGCGGGTGATGCCGGGCAGCAGCGAGCCGGACAGTTCGGGAGTCACCAGCCGCGCTTCGGAACCGGAGCCGAAGACGAAGAACAGGTTGTTGGTGCCCATCTCCTCGACGTAGCGGCGCTCGCACGCGTCCAGCCACACCACCTGGTCGCAGCCCTTCTCGGAGGCCTGCGCCTGGGCGAGCAGCGAGGCGGCGTAGTTGCCCGCCACCTTGGCCTCGCCGGTTCCGCCCGGCGCGGCGCGCACGTACTCCGTCGACAGCCACACCCGCACCGGCTTCACACCGCGCGGGAAGTACGCGCCCGCGGGCGATCCCAGCAGCAGGTACTTGTAGGCGGCGGCGGGCTTCACGCCGAGCCCCGCTTCGGTGGCGAACATGAAGGGCCGCAAGTAGAGCGAGTCCTCGCCGCCCGCCGCGGGCACCCAGCGCTCGTCCACCGCGAGCAATTGGCGCACCGACTCGATGAACAGTTCCTCCGGCAGCTCGGCCATCGCCATGCGGCGCGCGGACTTGCGGAAGCGAGCCGCGTTGGCGTCGATACGGAAGCAGGAGACGCTGCCGTCGCTCTGCCGGTACGCCTTGAGACCCTCGAAGATGGCCTGGCCGTAGTGGAACACCATGGTGGCCGGGTCCAGCGGCAGCGGACCGTACGGCTCGACCCGCGCGTTGCTCCAGCCCTCGCCCGCGGTGTAGTCGATCGACACCATGTGATCGGTGAAGAACCGGCCGAACCCCGGCGCCGCCAGAATCTCCTGTACCCGCTGCGCCGGAGCGGGCGCAGGATGCGGAACATGGGCGAACTGTGCGGCAACGGTCATGCAGGTGATCCTATCGGTGCCCGATTCCGGCGTGTCCACCTGTCGGGAATCGGCTCGGCGCCCGCGCGATCGGCAGACGAATCGGCTCGACCCGTCGGGCCGCCGCTCCCGCACGCGGCCGCCTCGGCTCGGCTTGAATAGGCGGCGGCGCAGGACAGCTGACCACTGGTGGTCACACGACGGATCGACACCGCTATCGCTTGGCGAGTCCGGCAACCACCCGCGCTATGCCATGCGTCGCGGCAGCGTCTCTCGCAACGACAGCAGCCCGCGCTACGTGCGCGACGCAGCTTCACCGGCGAGCGCAGCCCGCGCGATGTAGTGCGGCCTGGCCGCCTCCTGCGAGCAACAATCCCCGCCACGTACAGCCACGCTGCCTCCGACGGGCGACAGTCCGCGCCACATGCGGCCACGCCGCTTTCCGCGAGAGCAGCAACCCGCCTCACGACAGAACAACCAGCCGGCGTATGCGGCCACGCCGCCGACCACCGGTGCGAGCAACAGCCCAGACCGGGCGCGGCTGAATCCCTCTCGGGCGATGCGCGCCTGCACGAACGGCGGCTCGACGACCTCGCAGCGAAACCGGCGGCCGCGCACGTCCACCTCGCCCTCGCCCTCGCCCTCGACCTCGACCTCGACGAGAATGTCCGGGCGGCCAGGTAGTTACCCGCGACGTCTCGACGCCGGTCACGGAAACGCGATCAGCATGCGAATCGGCTCGAACCGGGTGGCCGCCCGCAGCGCACACCCCGGCCTCAACGCGGTCGCCCGGCGACGGATCGACACCCCTGTCGCGTGGCGAGACAGCGACCACCGCGCCCTGCGTTGCGGCGGCGCCAATCGCAAGAGCGACCAGCCCGCGTGCGCGGCCACGCCGCCGGTAAGGGCTACAGCCCATACCAGGCGCGGCCGAATCCGTTCAGGCGGTGCGCGCCTGAACGAACGGCGGCTTGACGACCTCGCAGCGCAACCGGCGGCCGCGCACGTCCACCTCGACCTCTTCACCCGGCTGGAGATCGGCATCGGTGTCCAGCAGCGCGAGCGCGATGCCGACCTTGAGCGTGGGCGAGAAGGTGCCCGAGGTGGTCTCGCCGACGGGTTCGCCGTCGCGCAGCACCGACTGGCCTTGACGCAGCACGCCGCGGTCGAGTGCCTTGAGCCCCAACAGGGTTCGCCGCGGTCCCGCCGACTTCTCCTGTTCCAGTGCGGACTTGCCCCAGAACTCCGGCTTCTTCCAGCCGACCGCCCAGCCTGCCCGCGCCTGCACCGGCGAAATGTCCAGGGACAGTTCGTGTCCGTGCAGCGGGTAGCCCATCTCGGTGCGCAGGGTGTCGCGCGCGCCGAGACCGGCCGGCTGGCCGTCCGCGGCCTTCACCTGTGCTGCGAGCGCGCGGAACACCGCCTCGGCGTCGGCCCAGCGCGGCAGCAGCTCGTAGCCGTGCTCGCCGGTGTAGCCGGTGCGGCAGACGCGGACCGGGCGCCCGTCCCACTCGGCGTCGGCGTAAGCCATGTACTCCATGTCGGTGGGCAGGCCGAGCGCATCGAGTACCTCGGCCGAGCGCGGACCCTGCACCGCGAACACCGCGTACTCGCGGTGCTCGTCGGTGACGGTGATCCCCTCGGGCGCCGCCGCGCGCAGCGCCGCGACCACCGCCGCGGTGTTGGCCGCGTTCGGCACGAGGAAGATCTCGTCGTCACTGACGTAATAGGCGATCAGGTCGTCGATCACGCCGCCCTCGGGCGTGCAGCACAGCGTGTACTGCGCCTTGCCGGGCCGAATCCGGCCGAGATCGTTGGTCAGCGCCGAATTCACGAACGCCGCCGCGCCCGGACCCGCGACCGACGCCTTGCCGAGATGACTCACATCGAACAGCCCGACGGCCGTCCGCACCGCCTGATGCTCCCCGACTGTCCCCGCGTACGAGACCGGCATCTCCCACCCGCCGAACGGCGCGAACGTCGCACCCAACTCGACGTGGACTTGATGGATCGGCCCTTGCAGCAGGTTCGTCTCGGTCACCCGGCGAGCTTAACCGCTCGGCGGGCGCGCCACGGCGACCCGAACAGCCGGGTGTGGGTCGACCGGGGAACTCATCGCACCTCAGGGTGCGCCAGCGGCAACGAACGGAAACCGTTCAAGTTCGCGGGGGAGGCGGCAGGAGCGCGTGTTCGCGCGAGTCGGTTACCGTCGGTCGCGTGGATACGCGGCCCGTCATCGATTCGGCTGAGCCTCTGACGCGTCGGGGTGAGTGGTTTGTTTCGACGCAGTGTGTTCGCGTCGAATCGCCCAGTTTCGAGAAGCTGGGGGACCAGTGGCTCGAGTTCGGTATTCCCGCAACACAGGTCGATCGCATTCTGGATTTTCAGAAGCGCTGGGGTGGACTCGTCCTGCCGCCGTCGGTGGACTACGACGGCGGGCCGAAAATGCTGTGGGGCGACCTGCCCGCGGGGAAGCCCGAGCGTGTCGGGTGGTTCGACGCGGGTGCGCAGCGTGTGTCGATGGGCTACGCGTTCATGATCGGTCCCGCAGGTGAATTCGGCATCGACGCAGATCAGTGGGTGCCCCTGCACGCGAGCATCGAAGGCTGGATCGAATCGGTCGCGCTGGCTCACCACGCGTCCACTCGGGCTCGACAGATCACCACAATTCGCGGTGACGCGATCGATGAGCTGCCGCCCCGCGATTTCGAACCCGTGCCCGAGGTTCGAGGCCTTGCCGATACATGGTGGCGAGGGCCGGATTCGCTGATCGCGATCCATACCGGAGAGGCCGTAGGCTTCGACCAACCAAGGTTGCGGGTCGCCCGCGTCTACAACGGTGGTTTCGTCAGTCATCCGTGATGGCGGTCTCGACGAATGGGGACTACGCGGCGCACCACGATGAGCGTGCCGTGCGACCGGCACCGCTCCTCCACACGTCAGCCCCGGAACCACAGCGTGATCAGGACGAACCGGAGGCGACCCGCCCACACCGGAGCCGCCTCCACTGCTGGTCAGCCCCGGAACCACATCGGAATCAGCGTCGGCCCGTCGTCGGGCAACGTATGCGTGACGCCGGTGCGGACGAACCCGTTGCGCGCATAGAGCCGCGACGAGCGTTCGGTGCTCGCCTCTAGGAACGCGGTCTCGGACGCGTCGGAGTACGCCTTGATCCGGTCGGCGAGGATCGCTCCGCCCGCCCCTTTGCCGCGGTGTTCGGGCACCGTGACAATCGCCTGGAGGTAGCGGTGCGGGAACTCGCGCGGATGGTGTTCGGCGAGCAGCGCGGTCACCGCCACCAGCCGCTCCAGCGGGCGCACGTTCGGGACCGCCGCGGCCATGGCGCGCGCTTCGGCCGCCTCGGCGCGGACCCGATCGGCCGAGGTCACCTTCTGCCAGAGCGAGACCGCCCAGATCTCGTCGTCGGTTCCGGCCAGCCAGATCTCGTCCTCGCGGAGCGCGCGTTCGACGAGGCGCGGCGCGTGTTCGGTGCGAAAGGCCTCCGCGACCTCGGGATGGTCGGCGACCACCCAGGCCGTCACCGCCTCGTCGGCGGACCCCCGCGCGAAGGCGGCCGCGACGGCGTCCATCTCCTGAATCCCCGCGCGGCGAACTGTGGGCTGCATGGTGAACCTCCGTGGTGAACGATGTCAACGTTCGCCAATTTATGAAGCATAGTGCGGTACAGCCACCATTTCGTCACACTTGTTGGTGTGTCGAAATCACCGGCCTGCGCCACCTGTCGGAAGGCGCTGACCCAACCGAGCCGCGGCCGATCACGCCGCTACTGCTCGCGCTCCTGCCAGGCCCGCGCCTACCGCGCCCGCCGCGATCGGCGCGTGCCCGCCGCCCGTCCGCGCCCCGCCCGGCTCACCGCGGTCGGAATCGCCAGGACCGCGGTCGAGCTGACCGACCGCGAGGGCATCGACGGTCTCACCATGCGCCGCCTCGCCAGCGAACTCGGCGTCGCGACGGCCGCTCTCTACCGCTACTTCCCCGACCGGGAGGCGCTGCTGACCGCGATGACCGAACTCGTCCTCGCCGAAAGCCCGCCGCCCCCGGTCCCCCCGGCCGACTGGCGCGCCGCGCTCACCCACGAGGCCGAACAGGAGTGGCTGCTCTACCAGCGCCATCCGTGGGTGTTGCCGGTGCTGGCGCGGACCAAGCCGCCGATCGGTCCCGCCCTGTTCGACGTCCTCGAGCGCGCGTTCACCGCGCTGGACGCCAGCGGCCTCACCCGCGACGAGGTGATCACGGTCTATCTCGCCTACTCCGGCCTGGTCCAGGGCTTGGCGCTGCTGCGTTCCGACCGCGGGGAGCAGTTCGAGACGCTGCCGGAGTCGGTGCGCGCCGAATTCGCCGAACTGGTCGACACCAGGCCGACCATGCGCAAACTGTTTGCCGCCGGACCGCCCGGCCCCGAGCTGGACCTCGACGAGCTGGTCGCCACCGGCGTCGAGCTGCTACTGGACGGCGTCGCCATGCGGCTGTCGAAGCAGACCGAATAGCCTGTGCAAATGACCGCTGTTGCAGATCGCTCACTCGGACCGGAATTGGCGCGCACCCTGACCATCGGGCCGGACACCGACGTGCTGGTGATCGGATTGACGTCCTCGGAGAACGGTCCGTCGATCGCGCCCGACGACCTGTTCGGCGATGTGCTCACCGACGACATCCGCGCGGAGCTGCTCGACCAGCTGGGCGCGGTCGGCGCCAAGGGCAAGGCCGAAGAGCTGACCAGGGTGCCCGCACCGGCCGCGCTGGACAACGTCACCAGCGTGCTCGCCGTCGGACTCGGCGCCGCCGACAAGGTGGACGCGGAGCAGATCCGCCGATCCGCCGGTGTCGCGGGCCGCTCGCTCAACGGCACCGAACTGGTGGCGACCACGCTGTCGGGCCTGGATCTCGGCGCCGCCGCGGAGGGCTTCTACCTCGGCGCCTACTCGTTCAACCCGTTCCGGTCCGAGAAGTCCGCGCCGAAGCCGGACGAACAGCCCGTCGCCCGCATCGAATTCCTGGTCCCCGAGGCGGATTTCGGCGAGGAGGCGTTGTTCCGCGCCCAGCTGATCGCCGAAGCCGTCGCCACCGCACGCGATTTCGTGAACACCCCGCCCAGCCACCTGTACCCGGCCGAATTCGCCTCGCGCGCCCAGGTATTGGCCGAGGCCGCCGGTCTCGAGGTCGAGGTTCTCGACGAAAAGGCTTTGGAAGCGGGCGGTTACGGCGGCGTGCTCGGCGTGGGCAAGGGCTCCGCGCGCCCGCCGCGGCTGGTGCGGCTCAGCTACTCCGGCGGACCCAGGAAGATCGCGCTGGTCGGCAAGGGCATCACCTTCGACACCGGCGGCATCTCCATCAAGCCCGCGCAGAACATGGAGAACATGACCTCGGACATGGCGGGCGCCGCCGCGGTCATCGCCACCACCCTGCTCGCCGCGCGACTGAGCTTGCCGGTGACCGTGACCGCCACGGTCCCGATGGCCGAGAACATGCCGTCGGCCACCGCGCAGCGCCCCGGTGACGTGCTCACCCAGTACGGCGGCACCACCGTCGAGGTGCTCAACACCGACGCCGAGGGCCGCCTGATCCTCGCCGACGCCATCGTCCGCGCCGGTGAGGACTCCCCCGACTACCTCATCGACGTCGCCACCCTCACCGGCGCCCAGATGGTCGCCCTCGGCACCCGCACCCCGGGCGTGATGGGCACCGACGACTTCCGCGACCGCGTCGCCCGCCTCTCCCGCGAGGTCGGCGAAAACGGTTGGGCCATGCCCCTTCCCGCCGAACTCCGCGCCGACCTGAACTCCAAGATCGCCGACCTCGCCAACGTCGCCCAGCACCGCTGGGGCGGCATGCTCTCCGCGGCGCTGTTCCTCAAGGAGTTCGTGCCGGAGGGCGTGGAATGGGCGCACCTGGATGTCGCGGGGCCCGCGTACAACACGGGTGGGCCGTTCGGGTACATCGGCAAGGGTGGCACCGGTGTGCCGGTGCGGACGTTGATCGCGGTGATCGAGGACATCGCCGGGGAGTGAGTTCGGGAGTGCGCCGTGCGATTTGGATCGAGCGGCGCACTCTTCGGTCTTGTTTCGCGATCGACGGTGGGCGGCACACTTTTCGCCTTTCGCGTTCTGTTCCGGCTGACGGCGCGGCACTCGCTGTCGACGGTGGCGGGCGGCGCATCGTGACGCTGCTGTCGCGGTTGCGCTTCGTCTCGAGTCCGACGTCGACTTCTCTCAGCCGGGTGCTGTGTGAAAGCGCCGCCGGACTCGATCGCCATGCGTGGTCGGCAGAGCGCAGGTGGACTGGTGGCTCGCTAGCGGCTGGGAGTGGGTGACTTCACGGCTGAACGCGTCGTATCCGGCGCAATGCCGCAGGGAACAAGAAGTCCCGGCGCGGTGCGGCGGAACGAGTGGTTTCGGCGCGGGCCGGGGCGGAACGAAAAGCCCAGCGCCGTGCGAGGCAGAACGAAAAGCCCAGCGCCGTGCGAGGCAGAACGAAAAGCCCAGCGCCGTGCGAGGCAGAACGAAAAGCCCAGCGCCGTGCGGGGCGCAGCGAAAAGTCTTGGCGCGGTGCGGGCGGAACGGGTAGTTCCGGCGCGGTGCTGTTCGCCACGTCGCCCGGTGTATGCCTTTCAGATCGACTACGCCCCAGGGTTTTCCTCGAACAGTGCTGGGCGCGTTGGGAGCCGTACCCGGCTTACCTCCCGCGGTTGGTCTGCGCGGGTGCGGCTTCCGGCGTGGTCGACCGGCTGTGGTCGCGTTTCTTCGGGGTGGGTCGGGCGTCGGGTTTGTGCTGAATCGACGGTAGTCAAATGGTTGCTATTCGATCTTCGATTGCCACCATATGACTACCGTCGAAGCCATTTCTCTATCGACCGTAGTCAAATGGCGGTTGCGGGCTTGACAGACCGCGCCCGCTCTTCGGGTGTGCACTCGCTGAACGCAACCAGAGCCGGTCGACCCGGCCGGAAGCCGCACCCACGCTCACTGACTGCGGAAGGTAAGCCGGGTACGACACATGACGTGCCCAGCACCGCTCCGAGGCAAACCTGGGTAGGAACCAGAAACGGACAAGGACCCCCGGGGCACGTCGCCCACCCGGCCCGAACCGAACTCACCGATCCCCCGCCCCCAGCACCGCCGCGCGAAACTGGACAACCGCGTCGACCTGACCGAGCTCGCACCCTGCCTCCGCCCCAGCGACAAGCACCGGACCGCACACCCCCACCGAACACTCGGGCTCGCAACCGAACCCGCCCCCTACAGATCCCGCAACTCCTCCTCGAACGCCCGCTGCCGCTCGATCCTCTTCCGCGCGTCGTAATCCCGCATCCGCTGCGGATACCCGGTCTTGCGAACCTCGTACACCGGAATGCTCAGATCACTCGCCAACCGCTGAGCCCCGCGCTCCCCGACGATCCGGCGCGTCCATTCCCCGTCGGCGGCGACCAACACCACCGTGACATCCGTCATAGTCGTCTTCGGCTCCAGGTACCCCTCCACGCCGATGTGTGTGCGCACCCAGTCGGCGAGGTAGCGGGCGTCCTCGTTGCCCGAGGTCGATGCACGTCCGGCGGGACCGCCCCGGTTCAGAGCGCCACGGAAACGATCCAGCAAACCCATCGACGCCGACCTCCTTCGTACACCGGACAAATCCTCACACCCGGTCCTCCCATACTGCCAGCTTCCCGGTAGAGACATGCCCTGTGCTACACGCCACGCGGACGAGTGCAAGGATGGACCGCGGTACAAGAACCGCACAGATCTCCGGTGCCACTCAGAATGATGGTGGCTTCCGGGTTTTCACCGCGACCAGCGGTGGGCGACCCGCCAGAGATCAACTGTTGTAGAACCCGTCGAGCAGTCAGAGGAGTCAACGGACATGGCCTTCTCCGTCCAGATGCCGGCTCTTGGTGAGAGCGTCACCGAGGGAACGGTGACCAGGTGGCTGAAGCAGGAAGGAGACACGGTCGAGGTCGACGAGCCGCTGCTCGAGGTCTCCACCGACAAGGTCGACACCGAGATCCCGTCCCCGGCGGCGGGTGTGCTGTCGAAGATCGTCGCCCAGGAAGACGACGTGGTCGAGGTCGGCGGCGAGCTCGGCGTGATCAGCGACGCAGGTGAGGCGCCCGCCGCCGAGACCGCGCCCGCGCCAGAAGCCGCCGCACCGGCCGCCGCCGAAGAGTCGGTCGAAGCCGAACCCGAGCCCGCCGCACCGGCTCCCGCCGAGCAGGCCCCCGCAGAGCAGCCCGCCGCGTCGGCAGGCGCCGCCGAGGGCACCCCGGTGAAGATGCCCGAGCTGGGCGAGTCGGTCACCGAGGGCACCGTCACCCGCTGGCTGAAGTCGGTCGGCGACAAGATCGAGGTCGACGAGCCGCTGCTCGAGGTCTCCACCGACAAGGTCGACACCGAGATCCCCTCGCCCGTCGCGGGCACCCTGCTGGAGATCACGGCGCAGGAAGACGACGTGGTCTCCGTCGGCGGACAGCTCGGCGTGATCGGCAGCGGTGCCCCCGCCGCCTCCGCCCCGGCTCCCGCTCCGGCCCCCGCGCCCGAAGCCAAGCCGGAACCGGCTCCCGCTCCGAAGCCCGAGCCCAAGCCCGAACCGGCCCCCGCCGCCGCGGCTCCCAAGCCCGCTCCGGCTCCTGCTCCGGCTCCGAAGCCCGCCCCGGCACCCGCCGCGGCCAAGGCCCCGGCCGCCGACGGCAACGGCGCGACCCCGTACGTCACCCCGCTGGTGCGCAAGCTCGCCGAGGAGAACGGCGTCGACCTGGCCTCCGTGCAGGGCTCCGGCGTCGGCGGCCGCATCCGCAAGCAGGACGTGCTCGCCGCGGCCGAGGCCAAGAAGGCCCCGGCTCCCGCCGCAGCGCCCGCTCCGGCCGCCGCCGCGCCCGCCGCCAAGACTCCGTCGGCTCCGGCCGCCGCCCAGCTGGCGCACTTGCGCGGAACCGTCCAGAAGGCCAACCGGATCCGGCAGATCACCGCCACCAAGACCCGCGAATCGCTGCAGACCACCGCGCAGCTGACCCAGGTCCACGAGGCCGACGTCACCAAGATCGCGGCGCTGCGGGCGCAGGCCAAGGCCGCGTTCAAGGACCGCGAGGGCGTCAACCTGACGTTCCTGCCGTTCTTCGCGAAGGCGGTCGTCGAGGCGCTCGGCGTGCACCCGAACGTCAACGCCTCCTACGACGAGGGCACCAAGGAGATCACCTACCACGCCTCGGTGCACCTCGGCATCGCCGTCGACACCGAGCAGGGCCTGCTCTCCCCGGTCATCCACAACGCCAGCGACCTGTCGCTCGCCGGTCTGGCCCGCGCCATCGCCGACATCGCCGACCGGGCGCGCAACGGCGGCCTGAAGCCGGACGAGCTGGCGGGCGGCACCTTCACCATCACCAACATCGGCAGCCAGGGCGCGCTGTTCGACACCCCGATCCTGGTTCCGCCGCAGGCGGCCATGCTCGGCACCGGCGCGATCGTCAAGCGCCCGGTGGTGGTGACCGACGAGACCGGCAACGAGTCGATCGGCGTGCGCTCCATGTGCTACCTGCCGCTCACCTACGATCACCGCCTCATCGACGGCGCGGACGCCGGTCGCTTCCTGACCACGATCCGCCACCGCCTCGAAGAGGCCGCGTTCGAGGCCGATCTGGGCCTGTAACCCGGGAAGGTTCGACCCGCATGAAGGTCGTGATCGCCGGTTCGTCCGGGCTGATCGGGACGGCGCTCGTCGCGGCACTGCGCCGCGACGGGCACGAGGTGGCCCGTCTGGTGCGCCGTCCCGCTGCCGCCCCGGACGAGTTCGTCTGGAATCCCGCCCGCGCCGAGCTCGACGAGCGGGCGTTGCGCGGAGCGGACGCGGTGGTCAACCTGTGCGGGGCGAGCCTCGGGCGGCGCCGCTGGAACGGCAGCTACAAACAGGAGCTGCGCGACAGCCGCATCACCCCGACCGACGTCCTCGCCAACAAGGTGGCCGCCGCGGGCGTGCCGGTGCTGGTCAACGCCAGCGGCGTGCACTACTACGGCGGCGCCACCGGCGACCGCGTCGTGGACGAATCCTCCCCCGCCGGTTCGGGTTTCCTCGCCACGCTGTGCCGTGACTGGGAAGCCGCGACCGGTCCCGCCAGCGCCGCGGGCGTGCGCACGGTGCTGTTGCGCAGCGCCGTCGTGCTGTCCAAGCACGGCGGGATGCTCGGCATGCTGCATCCGTTGTACTGGCTCGGTCTCGGCGGACGGCTCGGCAACGGGCGCCAGTACACGCCGTGGATCTCGCTGGACGACGAGATCGGCGCGATCGTCTTCGCGCTCACCAACGACAGCCTGTCCGGACCGATCAACACGGTCGGCCCGGCCCCGGTCACCAATGCCGAATTCAACCGCGCGCTCGGGCGCGCACTACACCGGCCGACCCCGCTGGTGCTGCCCGCGTTCGCGCTGCGCGGGCTGATCGGGGAATTCGCGGACGAAGCCATCCTGCGTGGACCGCGGGCGATCCCCACGGCGCTCGAAGAGGCGGGCTACCCCTTCCGTCATCCCACGATCGGCGCGGCGTTGGCGGCGACCATCGGCCGCGACGCCGACGACCGGTGAGTCCTTCTACCGCGCGTCGTGTTGCCGCAGCCATGACCAAGACGCGGCCGTTGTAGTCCGGCTATCGGGCATCCCACGAACCACGGCCATCAGCATTACGCGGTCAAGACGATCTGCGGCCGCGTTGCCACACGTGGCGGGATGTCGCCCTCACTCGGACTCGCTCAGTGACCGGCAGCCGCTCCCCGCGCGTCCACGGCATCGCGCAAGTGCGAAGTCGCGACCGCACCCGACGCCGACGACAGGTGATCCAGCCCGCATTGCCGCAGGTTCCCTGACGCGCGATGATCGGATTCGAACACCGTAGGCCAGCACACACCGCGCATGCCGGGCGCCGCCTACCTCCTTCGCCGAACTACGGAGAACGCCGTTGACCGCCATGGACACCCGCAACGCCACCATCATCCGCGACGCGCGCGAAGGTGACCTGTCCGCGATCCTCGACATCCACAACGCCAACATCGCCACCTCCACCGCCATCTGGGACATCGACGAAGTCGGCATCGACGAGCGCCAGTCCTGGTTCCGCTCCCGGGTCGAGGCGGGCATGCCCGTCCTCGTCGCCGAGGTCGACGGCGAGGTCGCCGGATACGCCAGCTACGGCCAGTGGCGGCCGAAAGTGGGATACCGCTACTCCGTGGAGAACTCGGTCTACATCGCCGACCGCTTCCAACGCCGTGGCCTCGCCAGCGCCCTGCTCACCGAATTGATCGACCGCGCCGCGACATCCGGGCGAGTGCACGCGATGATCGCCGCGATCGAGTCGAGCAACACCGGGTCGATCGCACTGCACGAGCGATTCGGTTTCGTGGTGGTCGGCCAATTGCCCGAGGTGGGCCACAAATTCGGCCGCTGGATGGATCTGACGTTGATGCAGCTGACGCTGCCGGTCGAGGTGGATTGAATCCATCGCGTCCCCGGATCGCGGCAAACTCCCGTCACAGGGTGCATGCCGGTCCGCGGGTTCCGGTGACGGACCGCAGACCAAGCGCCGCGGCTCGCCGAAGGTGGCGGACTGACCGCATCGTTCCCAGCGGATACGTTCGACGGCCCCTCGCAGGGTGGCGTAGCACCGGCTATCTCGCACACAGACCACACCGCCGCTCGTCTGCCCGGCTCGGTTCACCAGCTGGAATGGGCTGTTCCCGAAAGCCCGCTGTGATCGAGAATTCCCGAGTTCGGCCGAGCCTCAGTTCCGCGGATCACCCCCGCGGCCCCGCAACGTTGCGCACGTCCCCGTTGCGCCGGAGATGCCGTACCGCCCCACCATATTCTCTCCGGCGGGTGAGCCCGACCCTCTGCGGCCGACCGGACGCACGGCGGCGGCCCGCAAGCCTGTGGCATACCGCACACCGAGTCCCTGACGAGCGCGCAACCGCAGGGCGTACCGTCAACGGCGTGAACGACACGCGCACCACCTGGTCCGCCCGCTTCGATCGCACCCCGATCGTCGTCGAGGACCTCGGGCTCATCGACTACCACTCCGCCTGGGACCTGCAGCGATCCATCGCCGCCGAACGCGCCGAAGGCCTCGGCTCCGACCGCCTGCTGCTGCTCGAACACCCCTCCGTGTACACGGCAGGCCGCCGCACCGAGGAAGCGGACCTGCCGATCGACGGAAGCCCCGTGGTGCAGGTCGACCGCGGCGGAAAGATCACCTGGCACGGCCCCGGTCAACTGGTCGGCTACCCGATCATCCGGCTGGCCGAGCCCGTCGACGTCGTCCAGTACGTGCGCCGCCTCGAGGAGGCGCTGATCTCGGTGTGCACCGAACTCGGCCTCACCGTCGGCCGCGTCGAGGGCCGCTCCGGCGTCTGGCTGCCCGCCAACGATTGGTCCCCCGAACGCAAGATCGCCGCCATCGGCGTGCGCGTCCAGCGCGGCGTTGCCCTGCACGGCCTTTCGTTCAACTGCAACTCCATGGACGGCTTCGGCGCCATCGTCCCCTGCGGCATCCGCGACGCGGGCGTCACCACATTGACCCGCGAACTCGGCCGCGAAGTCACGGTCGCCGAGATCAAGCCGATGGTCGCCGACGCGATCGTGCGCGCGCTGAACGGCGATCTCCCCGTCAGCGACCACGACATCAACCGGACCGCGGCCGTCCCGGCCCACCGCACCACGGCCGACGCCAAAGCCGCCGACGGCGCAGGTGTGCCCGAGGCTGACTCCGCGACACCCAAAGGTTCGACCGCCGACGTGAAGGTCGCCGACAACGGCACCGAACCCGCAGGCATGTCCACGATCCCCGACGGTGCCGCGCGCACCGACCCGGCACGCGCGGCGGACAGCGCCACCAACGCACCCCACCGCACGGCCCCCTCCACCCCGGCAGCGGCCGACACCCGAGGCGTAAGGTCGATGAAGTGACCTCAGTCGACACCCCGACACCGCACAACGCGTCCGCACCCAACGGCCGCAAACTCCTGCGCATCGAAGCCCGCAACGCGGAAACCCCCATCGAGCGCAAACCCAAGTGGATCCGCACCCGCGCCACCATGGGCCCCGAGTACACCGAACTCAAGGGCCTGGTGAAGCGCGAGGGCCTGCACACCGTGTGCGAAGAAGCGGGCTGCCCCAACATCTTCGAATGCTGGGAAGACCGCGAGGCCACCTTCCTCATCGGCGGCGAACAATGCACCCGCCGCTGCGACTTCTGCCAAATCGACACCGGCAAACCCGCAGCCCTCGACCGCGACGAACCCCGCCGCGTCGCCGAAAGCGTCCAGGCCATGGGCCTGCGCTACTCCACCATCACCGGCGTCGCCCGCGACGACCTCGACGACGGCGGCGCCTGGCTCTACGCCGAAACCGTCCGCGCCATCAAGTCTTTGAACCCCAACACCGGCGTCGAACTCCTCATCCCCGACTTCAACGCCGACCCCGACCAACTCGCCGAGGTGTTCTCCTCCCGCCCGGAGGTCTTGGCGCACAACCTCGAAACGGTTCCGCGCATCTTCAAGCGCATCCGCCCGGCCTTCCGCTACGAGCGCTCCCTCACGGTGCTCACCGCGGCTCGCGAAGCCGGGCTCGTCACCAAGTCCAACCTCATCCTCGGCATGGGCGAAACGCCTGAGGAAGTCACCCAGGCTATGCGCGACCTGCACGAGGCGGGCTGCGACATCCTCACCATCACCCAATACCTCCGCCCCTCCCCCCGCCACCACCCCGTGGACCGCTGGGTCAAGCCCGAGGAATTCGTCGAACACTCCAAGGTCGCCGAAGAAATCGGCTTCGCAGGCGTCATGGCAGGCCCCCTCGTCCGCTCCTCCTACCGAGCAGGCCGCCTCTACGCCCAGGCAATGACCCACCACGGCCGCGAAATCCCTTCGGCCATGGCCCATCTCGCCGAGGAAGGCACCGCTTCTCAGGAAGCCTCCTCAGTCCTCGCCCGCTTCGGGAGCTGACTCGTTACGGAAGTCGAATCACTCCTGCTCGCCCCCAGACTACCGCCGCATACCATCCATCTCGGCCGATGATCGTCGACTGGGCAATCCATCCAGGCATCCCATCCTGGGCTCGATCCTCATCACTCTGCACTACATCGTCATCAGCTATTCGGACGAGCCGAGCCGCAACTCGTGATCTGCAAGTGGAGACTCAACCTTCGCTCGTGGCAGGCAAACCGATCGAGATTTCACCTTGATCCTCAACGCCAGCGGCTGACGCGTCATTTACAAGGGGCCCGACCACGGCAAGGCCTCGACCGACTCGAGCCCTGCGAATAATCGTCCTCACCCGAACCGGACTTTTAGGCCAAATAGGCTGCGGCGCAGGTAGTCTGACAGAGTTTGTGTCGGCCAGGCACCTCGGGCAGCAGATACGTCGTCCCGGACCGAGCAGGAAGGATGTGCGTGAGCACCAGCACCCATGGCGACAAGGACGCCGTCCCTCGCCAAGTGCGCCAAGTGGCCAGCTCCCTTCAGAAGACCTACGTGGATTCCGGACTCCTGGATATCAGCGATCTCGAGGGCAAAGCAGAAGAAGAACGCACTCCCCGTGCGTTGTCTCGGGCGCTGGCCGCTCAGGCCGTCCGTATCGTGACAGGCTTCAGCCATGCGGAGGCCGCGCGCACGGTGATCGATGGCGTGGCGGACCAAGGAATCGATGCCCTTGCGGTCGTCGACGGCTCCGACCCACACATCTACCTCGTCCAGGCCAAGTGGAGTAAAAACGGACGGGCTCAGAGTGATCGTGGGGCGGTGATGGAATTGCTGGCCGGATTGCGCCTCATAGACAGAGAAGACTTCACACCGTTCAATCCCCGTGGCCGGCAACTCGCCGAGCTCGCCAAAAACCTAATGGACGCAGGCCCAGTGCCCGTCACCCAGGTGATTGTATTGATGCGGGCCGACAATGTGACGCCCGGTTTCCGCGACGCGATCGTCAACGGCGAGAAGGAGTTCAACCAGCACGGGGAGATGCTGCGCCACCGCATCATCCTCGCCGACGAGGTGTGGGCATCGGTGCGAAGGGATCTCGCGCCCAATCCTGTCGTCCTATCTGCCGATCTGTTCCCATGGTTCGCCATCACCACGCCGTATGAGTCGTATCAAGGCGTTGTGGAAGCCGCACAGGTCGCCGCCTGGGTCCAGGAAGGGGCCAACCTGTTCAACCTGAACATCCGCAATCCCCTCGGCCGCACAGCAATCAACAATGACCTGATCGAAACCTTGACCACCGAGCCCGGCTATTTCTGGTATTTCAACAACGGCGTTACCGTGCTCTGCGATTCAGTCGACAAAACGCCTCAATCGATGTTGAATCCGCACTCACGCCCGCTCGGTGTCACTCTCCACAATGCGAGCGTGGTCAACGGTGCCCAAACAGTACGCTCGATAGCCGAGGCGATCGTCGCCAATGGCAACGCCGCCTCGGCCCAGGTCGGCATCCGCATCATCGTGACGGGCAAGGAGAAGGAGTTCGCCAAGAAGACTACCCAGGCGACCAATCGCCAGAACAAGGTCGAACCCCGCGACTTTATCGCACTGGAATCTGTTCAAGCAGCGATCATGGAGGACCTGCGAGCCGAACTCGGCTTGGAGTACAGCGTTCGTCGCGGCGAACTCGAACCGCATCCGGACACCGGTTGCTCGGTGGTTGAAGCCGCGTGCGCACTCGCTTGCGCGCATCCGGACAGCCAGTACGCGGCGCGCATCGCTACGACTCTCGATGTGCTGTGGGAGCGCGGCGCGCAGGGGATTCACGACGTGCTGTTCCGTCCGCAACCGAGCGCCTATCTCCTGTGGAACGCGGTGAACGTCCTGCGAGAGGTAAGGCGGAATCTCCATGACTTGCGCTCGCGTTACGAAGGCCGCGCGGTTGCTTTGGCCGACCACGGTGTGTATCTGCTCGCCCATCTCACCTTCCGGAGCCTCGATACCGAAGCACTCGACGAGCCGGACCAAGACTTGGAATGGTTGAAGAACGCCAGCAGCGAGATTCCGGCTTTGATCGAAAAACTCCTCCCCGCGGCAGCGGCTGCGATCGATGACCTCTACGGCGACCGGTCCCAGGTCCGCGCTGTGTGCGCCGATATCGAACGCTGCCGTGAAGTCGCAGCGCATGTCCTCAGTGAGGGATCCCCTGAGGTCACGCCCCCTATGGAGGACAAATACCGACGAACTGTCGCGGGGCAAAAACGCCGACGACCGAATGCGGTTTCCATTTTGATCGACAGGAACGTGCTCGCTGAGGGCGACGCGCTCACGCTCTCCACGCGCTACCCGGCCGAGATGGAGGCCATGAAGGACTGGCTCGCGGAAGATCCACAGCGCGCTCGAGCGACGTGGGTTCCGCATCGGCTCAAGCCGCTCCTGTGGACCGTCGACGGCAAGCAGTACTCCCCTTCCGGATTGATCTCCCACATGTGGGAGCTGGCGGAGTGGGAGAAGCGGCCGGTTGCCAACCAGGGGACCAAGCGGTGGGTGACCAGCTCCGGCGACACGCTAGCGGACCTGGCATGGCGAGTTCTCGATGACCTCGAGGAATCCGACTGACCGCCGCCAGCTGTAGCTTGCATGGCAGTCGGCGTAACCGCCACGCCGGCGGCTACATCGGCGTGACGCACGTCCAGGGAGGAGATCACAGGACAACGTTCCAGTACTGGTGCACGTGCTGCTGATGGCAGTGAGCGAGGACCTCCTTTACGACCGCGCTCACCGGGATCCTGATCCTCGGTGATTCAGGTGTAGGCTTCGTTCTCTGTCAGCTGGATGGGTCGGGTCGGCCACGTCTACCGCAAAGTGACTGTTTCGCCACTGGCTACCCCGCCCCAGCGGCAATGAAATCCGGCTGCCCCGGGACCATCTGACGACCCATCTGCGGATCCACCGTCCACCATCACCGAAGTCTGTATTCCATCTCCAGCGAACGGACGTTCGGTGTAATCCACCGCAGCGCAAGGCTATCGGGCGCTTCCCGGCGAGATTTGCTTCATCAGTCTCGTCTGAGCAGCGCTCGACCGCGTCTGTCCGCTGACGCAGACTCGCTACCACCCCGCGCAGAGCGACGCCAGCCGCAAGTCCGGCGCCACAGCCTGTTCGAACCATCCGACGACAACCAGCAGCCTCACCCCCGGGTAGGCCGCCGACCCCGCCGAATGCTGTCCGTGCCACCGCGTAGCATCACCCACCGAAGCCAGAACTCAGCCGTATAAAGGACTTTAGAGGCCAACCAGGGCCGACACTGATTGATCGAAAGAGAAAGGCTACCGCGTGGCGAAACTGACCTTGCCGCAACTCGAACGGCACCTGTTCGGGGCCGCCGACATCCTCCGCGGCAAGATGGATGCCTCGGAGTTCAAGGAGTACATCTTCGGGATGCTCTTCCTGAAGCGGGCCTCCGATCAGTTCGACGCGGTTCGCGAGGAGTTCATCAAGAAGTGGGTGGCACAGGGCAAAAGTCGCAAGGAAGCTGAGCAGATGGCGGAAGCGCGCGGCTTCTACCGCGGCGACAAGTTCTACATGCCACCGGAAGCCCGCTGGCGGTACATCAAGGACCACTCTCGCGAAAAGAACGTCGGCAGCATGCTCAATAAGGCGCTGGCTGCGCTGGAGCAGGAGAACGTCGACGCGCTGGAAGGTGTCCTTGAGCACATCGACTTCACCCGGAAGGTAGGTCAGTCGATCATCCCGGACAAGCGGTTGCAGCAGCTAATTGACCACTTCTCCCGGGTGCGGTTGCGCAATGAGGACTTCGAATTCCCCGACCTGCTCGGCGCTGCCTACGAGTACCTGATCGCTCAGTTCGCAGACTCGGCTGGCAAGAAGGGGGGCGAGTTCTATACCCCGCGAGGTGTGGTACGGATGATGGTCCGGCTCGTGAAACCGCAGCCCGGCCACGCCGTCTACGACCCATGCTCGGGGTCAGGCGGCATGCTCATCCACGCGAAGGAGTACATCGACGAGCATGGCCTGGACTCCAGTGACCTGACCTTGGCGGGACAGGAGAACAACGGCGGTACCTGGGCAGTGTCGAAGATGAACATGATCCTCCACGGCGTACTAAACGCCAAGCTGGAGAACGACGACACTCTAGCGGAGCCGAAGCACATCGAAGACGGCGAGCTTGAACGGTTCGACAGGGTCCTCACCAATCCACCATTCTCGCAGAACTACTCCTTCGCCGAGATGAAGCACAAGGAGCGCTTCAAGTACGGCTTCGCGCCCGCGACCGGCAAGAAGGCGGACCTCATGTTCGCCCAGCATGTACTTGCCGTACTCACTCCTGACGGAATCGGAGCCACAGTCATGCCGCACGGCGTGCTCTTCCGCGGAGGCAAAGAAAAGGAGATCCGGAAAAATCTCATCGAGGATGACCGTCTGGAAGCGGTGATTGGCCTGGCACCCAATCTCTTCTACGGCACCCCCATCCCCGCTTGCATCCTTGTCCTTCGGGGCGCCACTCGGCGCCCATTGGCTCGACGAGGCGAGGTTCTATTCATTAATGCAGATCGTGAATTCACGGCCGGTCGCGCGCAGAACCAGCTCCATCCGGAGCACGCCGAGAAAATCATCGCCGCCTACGAGAAATACCGCGAGACCGGTGGCGCGCACCCTGGCATTCCCGGTTTCTCTCGCGTCGTGGATTTCGAGGAGCTCCGCCAGAACGATTTCAACCTCACCATTCGGCGGTATGTCGACAATACACCCCCTCCGGAGCCACAGGACGTCCGCGCCCACATACACGGTGGCATCCCCAAATCCGAGGTAGAGGGGAAGCGCCGACTCTTTCGCGCATTGGGTATCGACCCTTCGACCCTCTTCGTCGATCGGGATACTGATTATTACGATTTTCTCCCCGAAGGCTGGAATGCCACCGCCAATCGTATTCCATCGCTTGCCGCCAATACGGTCGAACGCTTGCACGAGGCTTTCTTGGAATGGTGGACACGACACAGCAAGCGACTGATCGAGTTGCCTGACACTCATAAGGTCATGGAAGTCCGCGCCGATCTTCTCGACTCCTTTGTCACTGAGTTGCAGCCGATCGGTTTGCTCGACCGATTCGAGCTGGCTGGCATAGTTGCCGCTTGGTGGGACGAGGCGCAATACGACATTAAAACCCTTGGGCTCAATGGATTCGACGGAGTGGTCGAAGGCTGGCTGACCACAATCGAATCGGCATTCGAGCTGGACGAAGAAGAGCTTGAGTACTGGGACAAGCAAAGGGTGGCCGCCGAACAACGAAAAGCACGCGACCATCGACTCGTTCCCGCGCTGATCCCCGACTACCTCGCTAACCTGGCGGAGGCTGAAGCTGCCTATGCCGAGCTGACTGCCCAGTACAAAGTCGTAACCAGCAAACCTTCAGAAGAGGACGACGAGGAGGAAAGCCCCGCCGAGCCTCAGTTGCCGGAGGCAGAACTCAAGGCGCTCAAGACTCGCATGACTGCCGCCAAACGTAGAGTCGGCGAATTGCAGGGCGAGTTCCTCCCTCGTCTTCGCAGGGCGACAGCCGCACTCGACAACTCATCGCGCCGGGACTTGGTGCTAAGCGTACTTTTCTGGCAGCTTCAGTCGCGTCTAAACTCTCGTACCGCTGCCACCCGCCGCATGGCTGAGTCAGCCTTTCGCACATGGGCCGACAAGTACGCGGTAACCTTACGCGACCTCGAAGCCCAGCGAGAAGCTGCTACCTCGCGGCTGGACACCTATTTCAAGGAGCTGGGCTATGCGTGACCTGCCGAGCGGCTGGAGCCAGGTGACTCTCCAAGCCATCACACAAGAGCACGCGAAGAAGGTCGGCGCCCACCAGCAAATCACCGTACTCTCGTCTACCAAGCACCACGGCCTAGTCCCGTCAGACGAATACTTCAAAGGCCGGACAATCTACAGTGACGATCTGGCCAATTACAAGGTGGTAGAACGAGACTGGTTCGCCTATGCAACAAATCATCTCGCCGAGGGGTCAATCGGTCTACAAGAAGCTTTCGACTTCTCATGCGTGAGCCCCATTTACACAGTCTTTTCTTGCAGAAGAGGTGTTGACGCTCGATATCTCTTTCGGGTACTGAAGTCACCAGGCCTACTAGCGGCATATCGCGTGCACGAGCAAGCGTCGGTCGATCGGCGCGGGGCTGTGAGATATCGCGACTTCGGTAAGATCGAGATCAAACTTCCACCGGAAGATGAGCAGCGGAGGATTGCGGAAATCCTCGACACCGTCGATACTTCAATCTCTGCCCGAGACCGAATAATCGACAAGATCAACGACATTCAATACGGTTTGACCGAGAATCTTCTAGGCAGTATCGCGCCAAACGATGCGCCGCTGGGATCCTACTTGGCCAGTACACCCAAGAACGGCTTCTCTCCGAAGGAAGCAGATGAATGGACCGGCGTCTACTCGCTAGGCCTGGGCTGCTTGACATCTAGCGGATTCATGCCTCGGCAGCTAAAGTACGTATCAGCGGGCGAAGCGCGAAACAAAGCAGCACTCCTGAATGACGGCGATCTTCTTATGAGTCGCGCGAACACTCGAGACTTGGTTGGACTAGCCGGTATCTACCGAGATATCGGAAGCCCTTGCATCTATCCGGACCTCATGATGCGACTGATTCCTACGACGAATTGCCGTCCCGAGTATTTGGAACTTCTGCTCCGAAGCGGCCAGGTCAGGCGGCAAATCCAAGCAGTTGCACAGGGCACTTCTGAAAGCATGGTAAAAATCAGCGGGCCTTTCGTCCAGCAGCTTAAGGTGACCATTCCAACACTTGCCGAGCAAGATCGCATACTCAACATTCTTGCGGCATCCCGAGCCGAAATTGAATACGAAAAGAACGAGCGGGAGAAGCTATTCCTACTACGACAGGGACTAACTGAGGATTTGCTTTCAGGAAGATTCCGAGTTTCGGAAGCGCATCGCGCTCCGAAGCAGTTATAATCCTCAGCGGAATCGCGCCCCGCTATTCCGCGACGAGAACGACCTGCACAAATGATACCGTTCACAATTTCATCTGAGGGGGTCGGCTGGTGACCGACTATGAGTACACGCTGGTCGAGCGGCCGTTGATCGAGCAGCTCAAGGGCATGGGATGGGAGCACCTCGCGGGCGCTCAAAACGGGGACGTGGTCCCAAGGTTCCCCGGGATGTCGGCGCGGCGGACTTTCGATGAGGTGATCCTTGAAGGCAAGCTCCGAGGCGCGATCGAGCGGATCAACGGGTCTTGGCTGGACGATCTGAAAGTCGGCCAGGCGTTCAACGCTCTGACGCGCGTGCCAGCGACCAGTTTGCTGGAAGCCAACCAGCAGATCACCGAACTTCTGTTTAATGGCATCCCGATCGAGGATCCCATGAGCGGCAAGACGCGGATCGTCCACTACATCGACTGGCAGAACCCCGGCAACAACGAGTACACGGCAATAAACCAGTTCCGTGTCGACATCCCCGGTACCAGCGGTCGCCAGCAGATCGTTCCCGATATTGTGCTCTTCGTTAATGGTATTCCGCTGGTAGTCATTGAATGCAAAAAGACCACCGAGAGCAGCCTGAACGTCGCGGTCAATCAAATCCGCAGATACTGCGACAGCAGTACCGGAAACCCGAAGCTGTTCCAGTTTGTACAGCTCACCGCGGTCACCAGCGGCGAGGACGCCAAGCTCGGCACCCTTACCGCCAAGATGGAGCACTACGTGCCCTGGCGTGATCCCTACCCGTTGACGAAGGCACAGCTTGCCGAGAGACTCGGCAAGGACGCAAAGCAGGTGAGCAGGCAGGAGATCCTAGCCGCGGGCGCGCTGGCGCCAGCCCGCCTGCTCAACATCCTCCACAACTTCGTCACCTTCATGACCACCGACGAGGGGGTCACGGTCAAGGTGGCACCGCGCTACCAGCAATTCCGCGCAGTGGAGCGGACCGTGCACCGGCTGCTGACCGGCGAGCCTGGCGCCAAGGGCGGGATCATTTGGCACACGCAAGGCTCCGGCAAGAGCTTGACCATGACCTTCCTGGTCCGACGGCTGCGTTCGATCTCGGAGCTGGCGCACTACAAGGTCGTTGTGGTCACCGATCGGACTCAGCTTCAAGACCAACTCAGCGAGACGATGCAGCTCAGCAACGAGAAGCTGGACATTGCTAAGAGCAGCGCCCGGGCCAAGACTCTGCTAAGCCGCATAGGTCCGGGCCTGGTCTTCGTGATGATCCAGAAGAATCAGACCGGCGCGCCGATAGATAAGTACGACATGGGTGAGGTCAACACCGACGATTCCATAGTGGTGCTGATCGATGAGGTGCACCGTTCGCACACCGCAGCGCTGGGCGCCAACCTTCGACGCGCATTGCCGAACGCGGCCAGAATCGGCTTCACCGGTACGCCGATCATGACGAAGCGGGGCCAGCGGAAGACAAGTGTTGAACTGTTCGGCCCCTTCATCGACACCTATCGCCTACGCGACGCAGAAACGGACGGCGTAATCGTGCCGATCCTCTACCAAGGTTTCAAGGTCAAGGGCGCACTCCAGAACGGGCAAGACATGGACGAGCTCTTCGAGGAGGAGTTCGAGGACCTGACCGAAGGGGAGCGGCAGCAGCTTCAGACACGGTGGGCGACCAAGGGGCAGGTCTCGGTGGCACAGAAGCTGCTCGACATCAAGGCCAAACACATGTTCCGGCATTACGTGGACATGGTTCTGCCCGAGGGTTTCAAGGCACAGGTTGTCGCGCACGACCGCGAGACAACCGTCCGATACCGGGAAGCACTCATGCAAGCTCGGGACGAGCTGGTGCGGGATATCGACAAGTTGCCGCCACACCTTCTTACCCGGAGCCTGGACGAGCTCAGGCCGCGGCATGCGCAGCTCGTCAAAGCCCATAAGCAGCTCGACCTCATCAAGCGAATGGACTTCGTTCCGGTGATCTCCAAGGGCGACTCCGAGCAGGAGGGCCGCTACACCGAATGGACTGATGAGGCCAAGCAGAAGCTCCGGATCGAAGGCTTCACCCGCCCCTTCGGCGAGAACGACATCGCCTTCGTCATCGTCAAGTCGATGCTGCTCACCGGTTTCGATGCGCCGATCGAGCAGGTGATGTACCTCGACCGCAGGATGGAGATGCATGATCTCCTCCAGGCGGTCGCGCGAGTGAACCGGACCGCCGACGGCAAGCCGTACGGTTATGTGGTCGACTATCGCGGCGTGGCGCAGAGTCTCGTTGACGCGCTCAAAATCTATGCCGACGAAGAATTCGAGCTCGAAGAGAGCGACGACATAGCCAGCGCACTCCGCAACCTCGAGACGGAGATCACCAAACTGGATCCGCAGCGGCAGCGATTGCGGATGATGTTCCGGGACCACACCAGTATCGAAGAATGCGTCCGGGAGCTGGCCGACTCGCAGCTGCGAGACCGCTTCAACGTGGAGCTCGCCCGCTTCGCCCGAACCGTGAACACCATCCTCCCGGATCCGGCGGCGACGCCGTACCTAGAGGATGCCAAGCGGTTCTCGGTAATCAAGCTGACCGCGAACCGGCGCTACCGGGTGGACGGCGGCGAGTTCGATCCCGGTGTCTACGGCCAAAAGATCAAACTCCTCATCGATGAGCACGTCACATCGCTCGGCATCGAGCAGCAGCTTCCACCGATCGCGCTGACCGCAGACAACTTCGCTGACAAAGTAGAGGCGATGACTGGGGGCTCACGAGCCAAAGCCTCAGAGATGGAGCATGCGCTCCGGCACCACATCACCGTCCATGCCAGCCAGGATCCGGCTCGCTACAAGCTTCTCAGTGAGCGCCTGGAGCAGATCCTGACCGAGCTCAAAGACGACTGGAACGCCCAGCTTTCGGCCTTCAAGAACCTGATAGCCGACGTGATGGATGATCGGCGGGACAATCCGCACAACTTTAGCCCGGCTGAGTTCGCCATCTACGGTTTGCTCGTCCAGGAACTGGCCACCTCGGCTGACGACATTCAAGACGAGCGTTTCGCGGATGCCAGCCGTGAAATCGTGGCGTTGGCGAGACGCACCATCCATCGCCGCGACTTCTGGAGTAAGCGCCCAGACGTCGCCGACTTCCGCAGCGAGATCTTTGAAATCTTGGTGATGAGCGATCTCGGTGACCTCCAGAACCTGGAACTCGTTGCGGACAAAGTGCGCGACGTGGTCAAGAACAATCATATGGCGATCCCGAAGGACTGATCTGGCATGATGACCGTGAGCGACTTTCCCGGACTCTTGCGCGTAGGCGACCTGGAGGTCACCGTCTCGGTGAGTGACCAGCGAAAGAGCGTTCGCCTCACCGTCGAACGAGACGCCTCGGTCAGCGCGGTCATTCCATCACAGATCTCTACCGCTGAGCTGGCCAAACTCGTCGAGGCCAAACGATCCTGGCTGTACCGCAAGCTTGCCGAGAAGCGAGAGCTTGGTCAGGCCCCGACAGAGAGGGCGCTCGTTACCGGCGAAGGCTTCCACTATCTGGGCCGTTCCTACCGGCTTCGAATCGTGCCAGCGGGTGAAGTCCGCTTGATCCGCGGCCGGTTAGAGCTGCCCGAAGGCAGGGGAGCCAGGGAGTTAGTGAACTGGTACCGCCGGGTTGGCTGCCCATGGCTCACCCGCCGAATCCAGCCCTGGACGGCCAGGATGGGAGTGGAGGTCACCGAGCTACGCGTGCGTCCGCTTGGCTATCGCTGGGGCTCGTGCTCAAGTGATGGCCAAGTCAATATTCACTGGGCAACCATGCAGCTCCCTCCGAGCCTGGTGGACTACGTGCTCGTGCATGAGCTGGCGCACATCAAACGTCCAGACCACAGTGCTGAGTTCTGGCGCATCGTTGAACAAGCGCTGCCCGGTCACCGAGGCTTTCGGGAGCGGCTTCGGTTTATTGGAGACGATCTTTGGTTGCCGGAGGAAGGACGGTAGGCGCAAGCGATGTCGCCAGTTGCTTACCCCGCGATCTGGCGACAATCCGTCGGGCCAACACGGCGGGTCTACCAGTACGGAACCACGCGAGTGTAGTTGCGGTACTAGGCGATTGGCTCCCATCCCGACCAAGGCCGGGGGCCCAACCGTCCGCGGAGACAATCAACGCGGTGCTGCGCTTGGGGTGCGTGATCACCGCGCATCCCAGCGGCTTGTGCGGCCATGCATGTCATTCGCATCTCGCGAATGTCGCGGAGCAGCGCGAATCCCGGCCAGCTGGTGACATCGTGGCCGTACGCGTCGCAGAAAGCGGCGTACCGCTCGCCGGTGATCCAGCCGAATGAACTGTGCTTGATCGCTGTGGAAGTGAGATCCCATTCAGGCGGACCCACGGAAGCGCGCTCGAGGTCGATGAACAGCGTCAATCCTTCGACCGTTGTGACTACGTTGCCCTCCCACGCATCGCCGTGAATTGGCCCCCAAGTCAACCCTTTCGGCAAGTTCTCCCATCCTGAACGCAGGTTTTCGAGGTGTTCGCACATCCACTGCCGATCTCGGTCCGGCAGTGTGTTCGCGGCGTCGATCCGTTCAGCCAGCCGCACGAACGGCGCGACCCCGGTGAGGAACGGAGGTGGCTGCAGTGAATGCAGTTTGCGCAGCGCTAGAGCGATCTCCCGCTCAGTCCCGCCCCTGTGCTCGGGTAGCTCCTTCCAGAACGTCACTGGCCGGTCGCCGATCATGACGAGATCGCTTGTCGTATGCGCAGGCCGGACTGCTGGTACTCCGGCAGCCTCGAGCCATATCGCCACCTTCAGCTCTCGTTGTGCGGCAGCCTGCTGGCCGGGCTTGGCGACTCTGATGACGATCTGTTCGCTGGGTAGCCGGTAGGTTGCGTTCTCGGCCACCTTGATGGGCGTCAGGCCGGTCGTCGAAACCCCGACCAAGGCGCACGCGGCCCGGACGGTGGCTTCGAGCGTCCGAGGCGTACCGCTCACTGCTTGGCCACCGCGGGGATCTGAACACCAGCACGACCCGCGAACATTCGCAGTTCCTGTATATCTTGCGCGGCCCGTTTACTTTTCACCGCTCCAGCCCGCTCGATCGCCGTGGCACCGATGGATATCGCCTCGTCCCTGTCGCCGGTCGCCATCACCAACGACGCCAACTTGATTGTCGATATTGTTCGCGACCGAACTGCCTCATCACCGTGACCTTCCACCGCCGTGGCGAGCCGCGACCGGGCTTCACCAGCGAAGCTGCCGCGAACTGCCAGGTCGAACAACGCGTGGCCGGTATCGCCGGCGTGCTGCGCGGAGTCGTAGTACGCCATCCAGCTGGGGTCGTTGCGCGGTTGAGAGTTGGCGAAGTTCTCGTCGGCATGCCCGACCGAGGTGAGGGTCTCCTGAATGCGCCCGAGTTTGGCGTATCCGCGTGCTTGTGCGGTGAACAGCATGGCTCGCTCGGTGGGCGTCAGCCGGTCCGAGTGCTGGAACGCGCGGTCGATATGGCTCAAGCCTTGTTCGATGTTGCCGGTCCAGATCATGTGGCGGCCCATCGAGCTGAGCACTTTGGCTCGTAGGTGCCACGCGTCGGCCTCTTCGGCGCAGGCGAGCGCGACATCGAACATCGTTGTGGCATCGGCATGTTCGCAAGCGTCGAAGGCCATGAACGCGGCGGTATGGCTGAGCGCGCCGACCGCTAGGAGCAGGTCCGGGCGGTACTTCGGCGCGCACTCGGCGTTGAGATAGGTGACCGCGGTGCGGACCTGGGCGGCGACGACATCGCGAACCAGGCCGCTGCCGTAGGTGGCGTCCCAGTCCGCGAACAGGTCGGCCGCTGCGCGCAGCTGGCGGATCTCGACGAGACCGACCCTGGTTGGAGCCTCGGATACGCGAATATCGTTGAGCATCCGCAGGAGGCCGGAGGGTGAGATGGCGGCCGTGGCGGTGACAGCTGCGGCGGCCCGAAGGAAGCTGTGTCGGTCCACGTCGTCGAGGCTAGACCGGCCTGGAAGTTTGAACCACAGCAACTCGGGCGGAATCTTCAACGCGGTGGCAAAACTGATCAATTGGCCGAGTCGTTCCGGGGCAGGGCCTTTCTCGAGTTTCGACAGCGCGCTCTGGGAGATGTTCAGCCAACCTGAGACGCTATCCTGCGGAATCGGTGTCCCGTGCAAGGGGTGCGTGCGATAGGCATAGATGACTCGACCCATATGCCAGGATTCCAGGGCGTCGAGCATATGGGCCGACTGCCAGAATTCCAGCGGTAGATCAGGAGCTTCTAGGACCGAGCGGCTCGTTTCGCAGGATCGGCACAGCGCTCCGGTGTTGTACCCGCTCAGCGGGCTTCCGCATCGCGAACAGTTCCGTGAACTCGTGGTCGAACGCGCCATTATCTGCCGCTCCGGCTGGTGAGGTAGAGGCTCGAGACAGGTCTTTTCGACGCTACCATTCTGCCGCGAGGGCGGTATTCCAATGCCGAATAGCCGTATTCGCTTGCGTGCTACCAGTTTTGACTGTCCAGCGCCATCGTCGAGATGTCCAACAAGACCTCTCACGAAGGAGTCGCCATGACGCTCACGCTCGTGGTGCCAATCCTAGGCCCACCGGCAGTTGGAAAGACTACGCTCACGCTCGCTCTCAGCAGCGACGCTCGCAGGCACACTTTCAGATTGCGCGACCAGGTCCCGGCGGAGGTTCTCGCCGCAACCGCCGGAACAGCCGAACGTCTCGGCTGGATCGGCACCCACATCGTCGACCAGACGCTGCGTTCCTACTTGGATTCCATCGTTCATCGCGACGTCGATGTCGTGCTGATGGACAACTTTCCAGGCTCCGCCGAGCAGGTATCGCTGCTGTTGGACGCCCTCACGCACTCCGCGCCGACGGCCAGGGTGGAGCCGATCGAGATGCGCGCGGACAGCAAGGTTCTCCGCAATCGCGCACGCCGTCGCCGCGTGTGCCAGCGCTGCGAGAAGGATCCAGTCGCCGACCCCCGCATACCGGCCAGGTCATCAGTGCTAGATGACTGGCTCTGCGGCAAATGTGGCACGCTTCTGCACTTCCGTCGCGGCGATGCACCACGGCTGCTCGCCGCCCGGACCAAACGATTCGACAGTTCCATCAACGAGATCCGAGCAGCGTTCACCGCCAACGGCATCGACATCACGATCCTCGACGCCGCTCTGCCCACCGACAACGCGATCCATCTGGTCGAACCGATGCTGAACTCTGGGAGCGCAATCTCATGACCTCGATTCCATTGTCGACACCCACTGTCCGTACCGACCGCTACGGTCACGCCCGGATGCCGCGCAACTTCACCGGACCCGAACCCCAGCGCGTCGACAAAATCGCTTACGGCAGATTCCGAAACGTCTACCTCTACATCACCGAAGCCTGCCAACTTCGGTGCGAGCACTGCTACATGGGCGAGCGGCTGGAGCGGGCACTGAAAATGCAGCCGCAACAGATCGTCGACACCCTCACTGTGTGGCGAAAGATGGGCGGGGACAAGCTGACCATCCTCGGCGGCGAGCCGACGCTGCACCCGTTCTACGTCGACTCCATCCGCGCGGCAAGCAAGATCGGCTACGGCCACGTCATCACCACCACCAACGCTCAACAGCCCGCACGCAAGAAGTTCGCCAAACTCGAGCCGTCCGACTTCGCCTACGTGCAGGTCAGCCTGGACGGTGGTAGCGCCGAAACCCATGACGCCGTGCGCGGGCAGGGCACCTTCGACATCGCGATGGAAACCACCGCCGAACTCTGCGACCGCGGCTTCGACACACGCATCATCTGCACGGTCAACAAGGCCAACGAGCAGGACGTGCTGAACCTGCTCGACATCGCCGACGACATCGGCGCCTCACTCGTGAAATACCACGTGTTCAGCACGATCGGCACCGGCCACGGGAACCCGGACATGGCGATGACACCGCCGGAATGGGTCGCTTTCTGCGACACCCTCGAAGACGCCGCGCCTGAGTACGAGACAAGGGTCTGGTTCCAACCGACCTACGCGCGCCGCGACCAGATGGAACGGTATGCGGGCGAGGGCTATCAGGGTTGCATCGGCCGGACCCTGGACCGGATCAGCATCTTCCCCGACGGCCGCGCCTACGTCTGCTCGTACCTGTTCGACACCGACATGTACTTCGCCCAGATGAAGGGCGACCAAGTAGTGCTCAACCGTGAGACCCCGAACAACGAGTTCGACCTGTTCACTCTGCCGCTGGTCGGCAGCTCATGCGGCGGCTGCAAGGAATCCGCCTGCCTGGGCGGCTGCCCGGCAGAGGAGCTCGTCATGGGCGCATCCTCTTGCGCCACCTACCCCGACATCGTGCCCGTCTGCCGGTTGTGGAAGTCCAGCGCGAAGCCCGAATCCGTCTAGGAGACAACCGAAGTGAACACTGTCGAACAGATCATCAAGCCACTGCGCGACATCGACTGGAACAACACCGAAGCCGTCCACACCTCGGTACGGCCCGTACTCGACGAACTCGCCACCGATCGCCAGCTGCTTCGAACGTCGGCTCTCGCTGCCCTCGACGACCAGAAGTTGCTGTCTCTGTGCGAGCACTACGACATCCTCGACAAGCTCGTGCTGTTCAGCGATCCGAGCGGAATCCGGTTGCGGCTGCATGTCTTCCAGCCCGGCTACTTCGACCGGCCGCACAACCACCGCTGGACATATTCCAGTCGCATCCTTCGAGGCCGGTACCTGCACCGACTCTACGGAGACGCCGAGCTCGACTCCTCGCTTCACCCCGGAACACTGGACGCGGTGCAAGTCCGCGAGGAAGTCGTCGGCACGTCGTACACCCTGAGCCACAAGGCAATCCACGCCGTCGTGGCCGAACCCGGCACGGTGTCGCTGGTCGTGCGCGGGCCCGCAGTCGCCGAACGGTTCCTGGTGATGGACGCAGCCACCGGCGCGGCCTGGTGGCAGTACGGGGCCGCACAGGAATCGGAGGAGGATTCGCGAAAGAAGCGAATGTCGCGCGAACGGATGAGAGAGGTGATCGACCAGCTCATCGACTGGATGGTCCTCTAGGCCAGGACCAGGCTCGTGTCGGGTGCCGCGGTCGGCACCCGACCGACATGCCTACCAGCCATAGACCGAGAACGGTTCGCCGACAGCGATCGAACCCAGCGCCGCCCGGCAATACCCGATCATCCGATCGGGCAGCTCGCCGGGGGCAAACCATCCCAGCGCGTTGCACTTCTCCGGTTCCCGATTGATCGGAGTTCCAGCCCAGGCGCGAACCATGAAGAAGAACGCGGCCCGGCCGCCGGAGCTGGAGTTGTGCATTACGTGCGCGAAGTGCACGTCCTCGGGGGCGATCACCACCCCGATCTCCTCGGCGGCCTCGCGAACGAGCGCGTCGACGACCGACTCGTCGGACTCGAGGTGACCGGACGGCAAGTGCCAGGCTCCGTCCTCGTATCCCGTATTTGCTCGCCGCCCGAACAGGTACCGCCCCTGATCGTCGACCAACACCAAGTGTACGTCCCCGATCAGCTTGTGCCGCTTGGTCACTGTCGCGCTCACAGCGTTCTCCTCCCGATCCAGTGCGCGCCGACTGGCGCGCGCCGACCGTACGCCACTACTCGCGCCGTCCGTATTCCAATATCGAATAGTCCAGGAGCACGAATGACCACGACCGTTGTCCGCTACCGAGAGGACGGCCATCTCACAGTTCAGCCGCAAGCAGCTGGATGGCTGACGGCCATCATTGCGTTCAGCGCAGCGGCGAAAGCCGGCCGGGCCGACGCCCAACTGCCAGAGTCGGAACGACGCGGTTACAAGATGCGCGTGCCGACTGTGCCGGCGCCGAGTGGGCGTCACCGGAAGGAACGGTGATGGTCGAGCGTTGCTACTCCGCTCACGAGGTGGCGTACGTGTATCGCGAGTTGGGGTCGCCGGCCCAGCTCAAGGAACACGGGGTTCGGATTCTCGAATCCGGGCAGCGGGTGTGGCTTCCGATGACCGATCACCCCACAGGGCAGTTTTGGGTCTCGCAACCGGTGGACGCCCAGTCGCTGCCGTCGCGGACTTCGGTGATTGCCGTGGCCTGCCAGTTCATTGCCCGCCCCAACCCCGCGATCGCGTGGTGATGACCGATGCGCGCCCTATCAAATCCAGTCGCAATCGCGGGAGAGCTGTCTGGCACCGAACGGGCCGTTGCGGTGCTGTTCCCCGCCGGTGAGGCGATGTTGTCGGCGATCCGTGGTCATCACGTCGGCGTCCACCCGCTTACGCAGCTCGCCCACCAGCTCGGGCTGCTGTATGAGGTCCGACTCACCGGGCCAGTCGATGAGTGTCGGAGCAGCAGTGTCGAACTCATCTTCGCGGTGGACTTGTGGGTCGCCAACCACTCACCGGACCCGCATCCCACCGCGACCCTGCACACCGAAACGCTCGGCGCGGTGATCGACCGGCTCGCCGAAGCCCAAGTGCGCGCCTACCACCTGCTGATGACAGTCGATCCGGCCGATCCGATCGTGCACGCGGCCTGGTATCGACTCGCGGAACTGGTCGACGGCTACACCGACTTGACGACCGCCGTAACCCAGCGGGCACGCCGCCTCCCCGCACCGCGAGATCGCCGCTGAATATCCATGGTCTGCCATGCACAGTTGGGATATGACCCAGGTGCGCGTTCAGCCCGGGTGTCACTCCACCACACGTAATTCGGGGGCGCCCCTGGCGGCAAACCATTCCTCCAATTGCCGCCCCGCGAGGAGTTGATCGTCGACCAGCACCGGGCCGCGCACCTCACCGCGGCTATCGGCGACCTTGGCACCCGACAGCTGCGCTTCACTCAAGCGGGTAGGCGTTGGGCCGAAGTGGCATCCTCGGAGATCCGCACCGCGAAGATCGGCCCCCCGGAAGTTGGTGGAACTCAGTTCAGATCCGCGCAGATTCGCCTGGCGCAGATCGGATTTCACGAAGCTGGACCGGAAGAGGTTCGCGCCGGACAGGTTGACGCCTTCTGCTTCAGACCCGTCCGCTTCGGCCTTATGGAGGTAGGCACCGGACAGGTCCGCGTTTTTCAGCTTCGTACCGAGCAGCGTGGCCCGGTCGAGGTCGGCTCCAGCGAGGTTGACGCCGTCGAGATCAGCCACCGCGAGATAGGCATCCGAGAGGTCGAGATCGCGGAGATCTGCGCCTGGAAGTCCAAACCAGCACCGCCGAGTGCACCGCGGGGGCCGTCACCCGCAGCGGTACGGATCCGAATGTATTCCTGCGACGCAGTACACGCCGACCGGTCGGTCGGCCATCCGTGCACCTCGTATGAACGTTCCCTGAATTCCTCCCCCACCGTGCCACAGTACCCGGCCAACGGGACATACCACCGCGCCACCTTCCGAACCGATGCGGCGGCTTTGAGGTAGATGAATCCGGAAACTCTAACGCTTGTCCGTCGTAGCCAAGAGCTTATGCAGGTCGAATACCAGTAACTCGCTGTATTCGCCGACGCTCGCAAAACTGTCGAATATCGAGCGCGCCACCGATTCTTCTCGCTGCTTGTTTCCCTCGAGGTCGCGAATCGTTACTACAATCGGGTATTTCGAGAAAGGAATACCGAAGTCATCCTCGTAATCATGGGCGGTTTCTACTTCGACGACCCAGTGTTCGACAACAGCACGGTGAATCGGTGCGTCGCCCGAAGTATGATCGAGATGCAGCTCGACGCCAGCTACGAGTCCAATATCCCGAATGACTTCCGCGTCACTCTTGCCAGCTCGCACGAAAATCTCATGAAATGCGCTCATGCCCCGCCCTCTCCGCGCGCAGTGGTTCTGTCAGGATAGGCGCTGGTCGACGCTGGTGGGTTCCATCGGCGCCGAACGGACCTGCGGGCGTACAGCTTCTCGACAGCAGCGGGCTTGCCACTATCCCGAACGGAGGCGGTTCGATGCCGGGCACCTCGCGGCGCTCAATACCGTTCGCGCAAAGCCTCTTCCACCATGTCCGCGTCGACCGGCTCGCTCTGCCCCCATACCTCCCGAGCCAGCCGCAACTTCCCCACCATGCTCGCCACCAACGCCGCTTCCCTCTCCACACCCGCGCTCCCCTGCGCGATCACCTTGCTGTACCGAACCGCGTCGACGATGACGGACTTCACCCGCTCGTGTTCGAGATAGATCCGCAGATCACGCGACCACTCGCCGCTGGCGGCCTCGGGTTCGGCGGCGGTCCACGCGGTGAGGAACGCTTCCTGCTCCTCCGGAAGGTAGCCCATCTTGTGGAGGTGGGTCGCCACGTCGTACAGCGGGTCGCCGTACACCGCGAGCTCCCAGTCGAGGAATACGACGCGCCCGTCCCGCAGGATCATGTTCTTCCGATGCACGTCGGCGTGCACCATTCGAAAAGGCCTGGGCTCGAGGGAGTTCCATGCGTCGATGACGCCATCGAGTGGCCGTTCGGGCACACCCAGTCGCCGGTACAGCTCGCCGAAGGCCGGACTGCTCTCGCGATAAACCCGCGCGGTGACGGCGGACAACCGCCGACCGAACGCCGCCGGATCATCGCCCCACCCGTCCTCGACCGGCGGCAGCATTTCCCGCGGAATTCGCCGCAGCTCGGCGAACAGCATCGCCACGTCGCCCGGCACATGGGTCGGAACAGCCGTGCCGCGCGGCGCGATTCGATCGAGCAGGTCGCCGTCGATGTGGTCGTGGATCTGGTAGGCGGGCTGGACCGATTCCCAGCGCAATCGCGGCGCCGACACGACGAACGGCTCGATCGCCATCAGGACGGCGGGTTCGGGCCACTGCCGCAGATCCATCATGTCGGCGCCGTCGACGGCGATCCGCACGTTCACCGCGCCGATCGGGCTGTCGAGTCGGACGTTGTGGTTGTAGTACCCCGCAGCGGACTGCGTCTGCGCGAGCGCTCGGGTGTACATCTCGTCGGCATCGATGCCCAGGACACGCGAGATCAGCTGTGCGGCACCTTGATCCATCCTCAACCCAGGTGTCGGTGGCTGGATGAGCAATCGGGCGGCGGCGGCCGCTTGTGAGACGTCGGGTTCCGTCCAGCCGAGCAGCGCCAGTACCGCTCGTGCCACGAGCACCAGTCCCGGGTAGACGTTCGCGCCCTCGAACTCGGATATCGCCCAGCGCGCGCTGCGCAGAGCTTCCTCGCGCTGACCGCGACGCGGGAAGACCCCGGCGCGGAACAGTTCGGCCCTTGCACGGCCCGATCGGTAGCCGGCACGCTCGAGGATCTCGCACGCGTCGGCGAGCGCCTGCTCGGCGGCGTCCAGTTCGCCGAGTGCCAACCGCGCCAAACCCATTGCAGTGTATGCCTTTCCGAGCTCGTGCAGTGCGCCGAGCTCGCGTTGCCGGGCTATGGCGGTCGCGGCGGCTTCTATCGCCAGTGACGGGTCGGTGAGGGCTTGGAGTTCGGCGACGTTGGTCGCGACGTTGGCTTGGCCGACGACGCTGCCTGCGGCTCGATAGTGTGCGTCGGCCTCGGCCAAATACTGTGCGGCCCTGTCGGTATCGAACGACAGCCGATAGGTGAGATGACGCAACCGCGCCACATCTCCCAGGAACGCGTGGTCGTCGGGGTCGGCCATGGACACGAGTTCCTCGCACATGGCAAGAGCTTGGCCGAATCGCCCCTGGCACATGTGCAGGTCCGCCGCCCACAGTCCGGCGTCGAGTCGGGCCCGCCCGGTTCCCCGCGACCACACTTCCTGGTAGATCGCCAAGGCGTCGTCGGTGTCGCCGAGAATGCGGCGCGCGTTCGCCGCGGCGACGGCGAGCCGCTCCGCGATCGGTCCGCTCCCGTCCAAGGGGACATCGTGGGTAAGCCGCTCGGCTTGCTTGGCGTCACCGATCAACAGCGCCGCTTCCGCTTCCAAGCACCGCTCGAGTTCCGAGAGCTCCGCCATACGTGCCAGGTTCTCACGCGAGTCGCTCAGATAGCGGTGTAGATCGCTGATAACGCCGCCGATGCCCTGACTTCCGCCTACCGCGACGATCCGATCGGTGTACTCGAGCAGCGCCACCGCGGACAGAGTTCCCGCCCGAACACCGTGGTATCCCGCCTCGCGTAATGCCAAGACTCGTCCGGTCGGTCGTTCCGCGCGCGCGAGCCAGTGCTCGTGCAGAACCGCGTGCAGAGTTCGCGCAACCTCGGCGTCCAAGCGCCGCCGCAGCGCCGCCACCATCAGCTGGTGTAGTTGGTAGCGCTCGCCGCCATCACTCTCATCGGCGGCATACACGAACGAGTACGCGATCAACGACTTCCACGCCGCGACGTGACCGGGCAACTCGAATCGCCGTGTCACGGTGGTGAATATCTCTTGATCGAAAGTTCTTGGCAGACCGAGCAATTCCAGCGTCCGCACCTCCTCTGGGCGCACGTGCTGGAGGAAGCGTTCGAGAATCACCTCCGGGGAGACCAGTTCGGCGGGCGCCACCCATCCTGCTCGATTCCAGGCGTCGATGGCCAGGTGCAGGTAGAACGGCACGCCCGCACTCGATCTCGCGATGGCCGCGCGCTCGGCGGAGCCCTCGATTCCCGAGGAGTCGAGTAGTTCGAATCGGGCGTCGGTGGGCAGATCGTCGACCCGCACGGTCCGCACGCGGGCTGTCCACTCGGGGTCGTGACGCTCCCAACCCAACGGCTCGCGGCTGGCGATCACGACCAGGCCGGTGTCCAGCTGCGCGACGACATCGCGCAACCAGGCGTCGGACGCCGCGGCGCGGCCCTCACGATCGGTGCCACCCATCAACGCCTCGTAGGCGTCCAGGAAGATGACGTAGGGTTCCTTGCCTTGGGTGCCGGCCTTCAGGTCCTCGGCGAACAGGTACGAAACGGCTTGCTCCAGGCTCGCGAGACTCAGTTGGTCGAGCTCTTGGAGGACCGGATCATGACGAATCCGGTGTGTACGGACAGCCCGCCGGGCGCCGAGGTCGAGCAGCCGGGTCGCGGTGCCGAAGACCGGAATTCCCGTGGCGTCGTTGAGGATTTCGGTCAGGATCTCGCTGTGTTCGGTGAGTGCGAGCGAATCGGCAGTGAGGCGCAGATGCGGATGCATGCGCTGCCACAACACCGCGCACGCTATGTCGAACCGGTGGAACTTGATCTTCTGCGCGCCGAGCTGAACGCGCAGGACGGCGAGCCCTTCGGCGGCCTGACGGTGACTCGGCACCTGCAGATCGAGCACCGCCGCGGGATGTTTCTTGTCGACCCGTCTGCGCAACTCGGTGATCAATCGTGACTTACCGATTCCCCCGACACCGCTGAGCAGCATGACCCGGGGATGTTCGGCGGCTTCGGCCAGCAGCTCGTCGAATCGGGTCAGGACCGGTACACGGTCGACGAACGGACGGCTGGAAGCTCCCGGCTGAAATCGCGCGGTCAACACCATGGTGTGGTCCCCCTCGTGACGAGCACCGCACAAGTCTGCCAGAACACATATCGCGAACGACCCTGAAACACGCATCCCTTCAACGGGCGGAAGGAGCCGGTGCGGTCGAGGCGGGACGCCGAGTCCCCAGGCAGTGCGGTCGATGTGATGGAACCGAGCGCGGAGTTGGTGCGTCCAACCTGAGCATGAGGAATGACAGGGACAACGCGGGTGAGGATATTCCCGCTGGTGGCGGGCAGCGGCGGGAGGGGCAGCGGAAGGGGAGGCAGGTGGGGTGTCGGGTCAAGAGAGGAGGAGGGGGCGGGGGGCTTCCTCGGTTCCGAGGGGGACGGCGATGAGGTCGGTGCGGGGTTGTGCGGGTGTGACGAGTTTGTCGTGGGAGGAGGTGGCAACCCATTTCGACCCGCGTGACGGTGGTGTTCTTCCGGATGTTCACGTTCCGGGCACGTCTGTCGAGGATTGGCAGTCGTTGTTCGATCTGGTTCGGGAGAGTGGGTGGGGGTGTGAATATCGGGAAGGGTTCGCGCGCTTGCCGTTTCCTTCGGCGGCCGAGGTGTTCTCGCGTTCGGCCGAGGGTGAGTGCGTAGAGGTGTATGTCAGGCCTGTGCCGGATATGTTGGCGATTTTTCGTGCGTATTCGGCGGAGGAGATCGACTTCGATGTCGATCTGAGGGAACTTCAGGGGCAGGATCGGCTGGATATCCTGTGCGGCTTCCTGAGTGCGGTCGGGCGGCGGCTGGGCAAGCCGGTGATCATGACGGCGGAAGGGTTTCGCGAGTGTCCGATTCTCGGGTTCGATCCCGCCGTCGACCGCGTGGTGCTGTTGGCCGCGGAAGGTTGAGAGGCACTCGTCGGCGAATGTCGGATTGTTTCCGGCGCGGTCGACTTCGCGCAGGGTTCAGAGTCGCTCCACCAGGCAGCGCAGTGCCAGACCGTGCTCGAACGCCTACGCGTCGCCGTCAGCAGTCCGGCGGGAACGGCAAACACAAAGGCGGCAAAGGCATCGCGCCCGTCTGCTCGGCGACTTGCGCGGGCGGCGGGACGACTTCCGACTGCGGAACGGGCTGCGGTGATTCGACCGCGTTTCCGGTCCGTGCGGAGCATGTAGAGGCCATCAGCCAGACCGCGCAGAGAGTCGCGGCGATAACCGCGCAGGCGGCCAACTGCTGGAAACGATGCCCGTCGAGCGCTATCGAACCCCTGAGGGACTCGAAAGTTCTCGAAGGAGAAATCGCCCGTCCGAGGACCATCGCGCTCCGCCGCGTTTCCGGAGTGACTGTCGAGACGCGGCGCAACGGTTTCGGCTCGATCTCGGGCGTGTCCCAGATCCGACTGGGGAGGGATGGGGCGGCGGCACGCGGAAGGACAGGGCTTTCGGTTTCCGGCAGTATCCAGGACGACCAACGGTCGGTGAACTGCGGTTCCGCAGGGCTTTCCGGCGGCGTGGGAGCGGGAACGTCGACGCTCACCGGGTTGGGGGCGTCCTCGACCAGGACCGCGGTCGCCGACGAGGATGGCATCTCGGCCCCGTCGGAACGCGACGTCCGTTGGGTATCCCGGTCGACCGCGGAGTGTGTCGCGTACGGGAGATCGGGCGCGTCTTCGCCGAATTCGTCTCCCGCCGACTCCACATCCTCCGGTTCGATCGGGGGCACGTCCTCCGGTTCGATCAAGGGCGCGTGTCCGGTGCCGCCGCCGGACCTCCGTGGCGGCCGGAGCGGTTCGACGTCGGGATCGGGCTCGATCCAAGGCGTTTGCTGTTCCCTCGGCCGCCGATCCGGTACGGCATCGGCGAGTCGCTTTCGCTCACGAGGAAAGCCCTCGGCCACAAGGTCTTCCACCAGCACCCACTCACCGACATTCAGCTCTGTCAGCAGAGCGTGAACATCCTCGGCGGTCCACACGAACCGCCTACCCGCGGTGCGGTGAAACCAGGCGCGCAGTTCGCTCGGTGTGGAGCCGAGCACGACACCGCATCCCTGCCGCGATTCGACGTCCAAGACCACGGTGGATTCCCGCGGCGGCACGACGACGATCAAGCCGTCGACCAACGCTTCGGGATGGCGAAGGTCTACCACCGCCTTCAGGCTCGCGACGTTGTTCGTAACGCGGTCGAACGGGCTCGCGTCTCGAGCACGGATCGGATCTCCGTCGAACCCCGGCAGTCGCCAGCGGCCGTCGGCCTCGACGGTGAGCGTTCCGGAACTCGCCTCGGGAACCATGTCCACGGTCTCCAGGACCACCACCGCGCGGGGCGTGATCACCACCAGGTCCGCTTCCAGCGCTCCCTCGTCTCGATGCCCGAGGGGGCAGCCCGAGATGGCCAGTCCCACAATGACGTACTGACCCGTCCATGTCCGGATCCACTCGAGCACCCGATGCTCGGCTCCCGGTATCGCCGTTCGTTCGTCGATGACCAACATCGGCGGCCACCTCCATCGCGTCCCAGACCAATCGACGGTTCAACGTTATTCGTCGCCGCGCCCGACGGCGAATCGAAAGGCACTGCAAGAACAGGGGATTGGCGACACGAGGGCCGACAAGGTCGGCATGTCGGCGAGACACGCCCGTCGCACGTTCCGGAGTCCGCCCGCTTCCGACGACGCCGGTCCGATCCTGCCGACTGAAACGAATACCTTTCCGGGTTCGACAGACCCGACGACCTGTTCGGCCACATCCAGTCCGAGGAGCATCTACCTATGAAACGCATCGTGAGGAAGATCGCCGGGGTCGCGGCGGCCGCCGCTGTGGCGCCGGTGGTGATGGCGGCGACCGCCCAAGCCGATCCGGGGCCGGTGTACTTCAGCGCGGGCAGTACGAACTGCGCGATCTACGACAACGGCACTGTCGGTTGCGATCTCGGGTCGCCGACGCGGTTGCAGTACAGCTTCCTGCCCTTCCTGCTGACGGTGAACGAGATCGTGATCGACCAGCCGTGGCTGCCCGCGCACCCGATGTTCGATGCCGGGGCGACGTACACGCTGCCCGGCGGCAATCCGTCGCTGAACGACGTGAAGACGGGGAACGGCCAGTGGGGCCCCTACATCGAGTACGCGGGCGCCCGCTGTGAGAGCGGGTTCCACGGGAGCTTCACCTGCCAGTCGAAGGGACGGTCGTTCACGTCCTGGAGTGGGACGATCTCGGCCTGACGCCCGAAACACCGAACCCGCTGGCACCCAGGGCAATTCGGGCGCCAGCGGGTTCGGGACGGATCAAGCGCGACGCCGGGCGACGAACCAGATCGCCACCCCGATGCCGACCAACGCGGCCACGCCGACACCGATGCCGACCACAGCCCACGGCGTATCCGAGCTCGAACCGCTCACTGCCACCGGCCGATCGGCGCGGGGCCCGGACTCCTCACCGAGGACGTCGGCGCTGCCGGTCACGTAAGTCGGTCCCGCTTCCGGCGTACCGGCGACAGTCAGATCGAGCTCGACCGGAGTCGGCGGCATCGCCGTCGCGCCGGACGGCAGACCAACCTTGACCGCGATGTAGTACCACCCGGCCACCGACTGACGCTGGACCTCCGAGTCGTTGGCGTCCCGGTTGGCGTAGCGGATCGGCACCGACGCGAGTTCCAGCTCGGCGGCCGTCCGGCCGGTGTAGGCGTTGGTGTCGGAGTCGACCCGGCGGCCGAGCGGCGAGTACAGCGTGGTCTCTACATTCGCGGCCGAGGTGTACCCCGCCCCGCCCGTCTCGGCGAAGCGCACCCGGTAGGCCAGGCCCTGGCCCCAGTCCAGCCGCACCTTGTAGAAGACGTACTCGCCGGATCGCACGGTGTCGGTGTACTTGCCGCTGCCGTCGAGCGTCGATGCGACGGTGAACGACCCGCCACCGCTGACCGGCCGCGCGGTCCCCGCCGGGGCGGTGAACGTCGTGGGCTCGCCGAGCGTGGTCGTCCCCGGATCGGTGACACCGGGTTCGATGCCGACGAGGATCTCCACCGGCAATCGTGCGGGTGCGCCCTGCGGTGCGATGTCCCAGTTGAGCTCGTAGTAGTACCGGCCTGCGCCCTTGCACTTGTCCGAGCTGCCGCCGGACGGCGTCGCGGCCGCCCCCTCGAAGGTGCTGCTGACGGTGAGCGCGACACCGTCGCTTGCGCCGGTCTCCAGCTCCCGTTCCCTGACGTTGCAATCGGTGCCGTCGCGGCCGTAGACGCGCAGTTCCAGCACGCCCATGTCGTCGGTGACGGATACGCCGGTCGTTCGAGGGAAGGAGACGATGCCGGTGAAGTAGGCGGTCGCGCCCGCGGGCAAATCCACGGCGTAGAAACGCTTTTCGTGCTGGCCGATGGTGTCGAGGTACTGACCTGGCTTCGCGACTGGCGCGGTCTGGTAGCCGTCGGTGCCGGTGATGGGCGTGCCGGTGGCCTGGTAGTTGCGCAGGGCGGCCGAACTCACCCGGGGCAGAATGCGTTCCAGCGCAGCGCCGTCGGCGGCGTCGCTATAGGTACCGCCGGTCGCCTGGGCCATGCAGGTCAGCTGGGCGCGCGCCTTGTCGTCGACGGCGAAACCGATCGAGTGGACGACGAGATCGACACCCTTCTGCTTCAGCTCCTTGGCGACGTCGCACGGGTCGGGCGGCGCGCAGGTGTCGTCACCGTCGGAGACGAGCACGATCGAGCGCGGCCCCGAGGACGGCAGGGCGTCGGCGGCCTGGCGCAGCGCGGTGCCCATGGGCGTCCAGCCGCGAGCCTGGATACCGTCGACGGCGCTGGTGAGCGCGGTCTTGTCGAGGGTGTTCGGCTGCCGCAGGATCTGGACGTCGCGGCAGCCTGTCGCCTTGTCGGCCTCGTCGTTGCTGGTGCCCGTGCCGTAGGTGGTGAGCCCGACCTGTGCCTCGGCGGGCGCGGAGTCGACGAAGGTGCGCACGGCCTGCTTCGCTGAGTCCATCATCGTGGCGCCCTGGTCGGGCCGCTGCATGGACCCGGACGCGTCCAGGATGAGCATGGTCGGGGCGTACTGGCCGGGTTCGGCGTGCGCGACGGCCGATAGCGCCGCAAGCGGAAAGGTGAGTGCCGCGGCGGTCAGTGCCGCGGTCAGCGTGCGATATCTCGACATTGTCCTCGATTTCGGCTACCCGGATGAAACCGGACAGACGTTACCGATGGAGCGACCCACCCTCCAGCCCCAAAACAGGTGGCACAAGCCACCTGTCGCTGTCGATCGCGGATGTTCCCAGCGCTGCCGAGACGATCTTGTTCGACCACCTCGGACCCGCGGATCGTGCACCCCGCTCCTCCCCCCTTCTCCCCCGATTCGTGGACGCACACCTGCCGATGGTGGGAAGCTCGATACAACCGCGGTGTCGAGGCGAGGAAGCGTGACACATGGTGGACAAATCGAGTGGACCTGCCGGAGGCAACGGCAGAGTGGTGACGGTGGATCGGCCGGAACGCATTCGAAATGTGGTCCTGGTCGGTCACAGCGGGGCGGGGAAGACGACGCTCGTCGAGGCGATGGCGCTGACGGCGGGCGCGGTGAATCGCGCGGGGCGGGTGGAGGACGGCACGTCGCTGTCGGACTACGACGAGATCGAACATCGGCAGCACCGGTCGGTGCAGGTGTCGGTGGTGCCGGTGGCGTGGCAGGAGATGAAGGTCAACCTGGTGGACACGCCGGGATACGCGGATTTCGTCGGCGAGTTGCGTGCCGGGTTGCGCGCGGCGGACGCGGCGTTGTTCGTCATCTCGGCGGCCGAGGGCTCCGAAGGGGTGAGCGGGGCGACGCGCGCGCTGTGGGAGGAGTGCGCGGCCGTCGGCATGCCGCGGGCGATCGTCATCACGCACCTGGACACCGCGCGCGCGGACTTCGACGAGATGGTGCAGACGTGCCGTGACGTGCTCAGTGGCGGAGCGTCGGAGAACATCCTTCCGCTGCATCTGCCGGTGTACGGGCCGCGTGGCGTGGACGGTCATCGGCCGGTCACGGGGTTGATCGAGCTGCTGCCCAACTGCGTCGCCGACTACGCCTCCGGTGAAGGGGTGCGCGGTGCGCCGTCGGCGGAGCAGGCCGCCGATCTGGACGAGGCGCGCAATCGGCTCATCGAGGGCATCATCGCCGAGAGCGAGGACGAGTCGCTCATGGAGCGCTACCTCGGCGGCGACGACATCGAGCTCGACACGCTGGTCGCCGATCTGGAGCGCGCGGTGGCGCGCGGCAGTTTCCACCCGGTGCTGTTCGGCGCACCCGCGCCGGAAGGTGCGCGGCAGGGCTTGGGCACGATGGAGTTGCTCGACCTGATCACCGGCGGATTTCCGGCGCCGACCGAACACATCGTCTCGGCGGCGCCCGCGACCAACGGCGCCGCGCCGACACCGCTGGCCTGCGATCCGAACGGCGCGCTGGCCGCGGAGGTCATTCGCACCGCGTCGGACCCCTACGTCGGCCGGATCTCGCTGGTGCGGATCTTCTCCGGCACCCTGCACGCCGACGACACCGTGCACGTCTGCGGGCACGGTCTGGCCGATCGCGGGCATCCGGACCACGACGTGGACGAGCGCGTCGGCGCGGTGACGGCGCCCTTCGGCAAACAACAGCGTCCGCTGGGCGAGGCCATCGCGGGTGACATCGCCTGCGTCACCAAGCTCGGTCACGCGGAGACCGGAGACACCCTCTCCGGCACCGGCAAGCCGCTGGTGATCGAGCCGTGGCCGATGCCGGATCCATTGCTGCCCATCGCGATTCGCGCGCACAGCAAGGCCGACGAGGACAAGCTCTCGCAGGGACTCGCGCGGCTGGCCGCCGAGGATCCCGCCCTGCGCGTCGAAAACAACAGCCAGACACACCAATTGGTGCTGTGGTGTCTCGGCGAGGCGCATCGCGATGTCGCGCTGGAGCGGCTGCGCACCCGGTTCGGGGTGCAGGTGGACACCGTCGACCACAAGGTCGCGCTGCGAGAGACGTTCGCGGGCAAGGCGACAGCGCGCGGCAGGCACGTGAAGCAGTCGGGCGGGCACGGGCAGTACGCGGTGTGCGAGATCGAGGTGGAGCCGCTGCCCGGCGGTTCGGGGATCGAGTTCGTGGACAAGGTGGTCGGCGGCGTGGTGCCGCGCCAGTTCATCCCCTCGGTGGAGAAGGGGGTGCGTGCGCAGGCGGCGCGCGGGGTGGCCGCGGGGTATCCGCTGGTGGACGTGCGGGTCACGCTCTTCGACGGCAAGGCGCATTCGGTCGACTCCTCCGACGCCGCGTTCCAGACGGCGGGCGCGCTGGCGCTGCGTGAGGCGGCGGCCGTGGCGGGCATCGACCTGCTGGAGCCGTTCGCCGAGGTCTGGGTGGTGGTCTCCGACGACTACCTCGGGCCGGTGCTCAGCGATCTGTCGAGCCGTCGCGGACGGGTGCTCGGCACGGAACCGCACGGGACCGGTCGCACCAGGATCCGCGCGGAAGTGCCGGAATTGGAACTCAGCCGCTACGCGATCGACCTGCGTTCGCTGTCGCACGGGACCGGGGATTTCAGCCGGACCTACGCGCGGCACGAGCCGATGCCGTCGCAGATCGCGGGGGCGCTCCGGGAAAACGCCAAGGCCTGAATACGACCGCCGTCCCGGCGCGAATGGCGAGCTCGGCGGCCACTATTCTGAAACACATGGCAGCAGGCAAGGGCGGTACACCGTCGAAGGAAGCGAAGGCCGCGGCTAAGGCGGCGCGCAAGAAGGCGTCGAAGGAGCGGCGCCAGCAGCTCTGGCAGGCGTTCCAGATGCAGCGCAAGGAAGACAAGCTCCTGCTGCCCCTGATGATCGGCGCGGTGCTCGGCATCACCGTGCTGTTCCTGGTGATCGGTCTGGTCTTCGATCTGCAGTGGTTCCTGCTTCCGATCGGCATCCTGCTCGGCGTGCTTGTGGCGTTCATCGTCTTCGGACGTCGCGTGCAGAAGAACGTCTACGCCAAGGCCGAGGGCCAGGCGGGCGCGGCCGCGTGGGTGCTCGACAACCTGCAGGGCAAGTGGCGGGTCAGCAACGGCGTCGCCGCGACCACCCAGCTGGACGCGGTGCACCGCGTGATCGGCCTGCCCGGCGTGATCTTCGTCGGCGAGGGTTCGCCGCAGCGGCTCAAGGCGCTGCTCGCCCAGGAGAAGAAGCGCACCGCGCGGCTCATCGGCGACACCCCGATCTACGACGTCATCATCGGCAACGAGGAAGGCCAGGTCCCGCTGAAGGAACTCCAGCGCTACCTGACCAAGCTGCCGCGCAACATCGACACCAAGCGCATCGACAACATCGAAGGCCGGCTCGCCGCCCTGAGCTCGCGCAGCGGGCCCGCGCTGCCGAAGGGTCCGATGCCCGCGGGCGCCAAGATGCGCGGGGTGCAGCGCACCATTCGCAGGCGCTGATCCGGTTTCGCGAGGCCCGTGTTCCACGATTGGGGACACGGGCCTTCGTCATTTTCCGGGTACTCGAGACGATCCACCCGGCGAGCCGCGCGGTCCACCAAGCGGCGCGATCCAGGCATGGCCGCATACCGATCGACGGCCCAGCGGGGTGGCCGACACTCGGCGGCTTCTCCGCGAATCGCGCGCGGCTGACTGGTTGGCATGGAACGGTTGGGAACAGCTTTTCCGATGAGAGCCGATGAGTTTCGAGCGCGCAGGAGGTCTACCCGTCATGAGGAAACTGATCTATGGGATCGGCATGTCCCTGGACGGCTATATCAACGACCGCGACGGCAGCATCGACTGGACCAACCCGGACGACGAGCTGCACCAGTTCCACAACGACCGCTACCGCCAGATCGAGATCTCGCTGCACGGCCGTCGCCTCTACGAGCTGATGGCCGAGTACTGGCCGCACGTGCCCGAGGACGCGCCGCCGATCGAGCGCGAGTTCGCCAGGCTCTGGACGGAGAAGCCGAAGGTCGTCGTCTCCCGGACGCTCACCGAGGTCCACTGGAACAGCACGCTGATCAGCGAGAACGTGGTCGAGGAGGTGCGCGGGCTCAAGGAAGGAGGCGATGGCGTCATCGAAGTCGGTGGCGCGACTCTCGCCGCCTCGCTGATGCCGCACGGGCTCATCGACGAGTACCAGGTGTTCGTCTCGCCCATGGTGCTCGGCGGCGGCACACCGATGTTCCCCTCGCTGGACAAACGCATCCCGCTCCGGTTGGCCGAGACGAGGCAGTTCGACACCGCGGTGATGCTGCGCTACGTCGCCGACTGAGTCCCGTCGTAGCCCCGACACCCCAGCCGGTCCCACACACGTTGCGCACGGTCTACATAGGCACCGCCTCTGTGAGGCGTGCGAAAGGTGTGTGGCAGCGATCCGAGGCGCTGGCCGCGTCAGCGCGATTTGACCAGCGCGGTGCCGGTCGCGCGGTCGTGCATACCGCGGCCATCTCCGTCGGTGAACAACGCGGGCACCACGAAGATCAGCAGCACTTGGCGGGCCAACGCGCGAACGAACCCGACCGGCGCGGCCGCGTCGATCCGGATGACCCGCAATCGCAGGAAGTACTGCCCGGGCGTGAAACCGAACAGCGTGACCGCGGCGACGCCGATGACGAACCAGATGAGCAGCGGAAGATTCGCGTTCACACCGCGCACGATCAGGGCCGAGACGCCGACGGCGATCATCCAGTCCACGAACAGCGCCGCGATCCGGCGGCCCATCCCGGCCAGCGAACCGGCGCCGTCGCGGGGCAGGCCGAGGTGTTCGCCGGGAAACTCGGGCGTAGCCGGGTCACCGGGGTCCGCCGAAGGTCCGGAAAGCCAGGATCCGGTGATACGCGCCATGGCCTCCAGGATAGGCGTACCTCCGCATCCGCTCCGGCCATGCGCAGGTTTGTGGACGGACTGCGTCCGACAGCGCCTGATCGGCGGCGGCCCCGCCCGCCCTCGGCCCGGCGCGGGTTTGCGGACGGAACGCGTCCGACAGCGCCTGACATGCGGTGACCGCATTCCGCCCGGCCGCGTCCAAGGGGAGTTCAGCCTCACAGGACGCGTCGTGAACAGCAGGACTACCATGCTTGGCGAGCCCGGGTGGCCATCACCACTCGACCAGCCGCACGTGTAACACTGGCGAAACACAGCCTTGACTGTAGGGAAACACCGCGTCCATAGCGTCTGGTCGCGACGAACCCATGCAATCGACACTGGCTGGGAACCGATCCGTAAGGAGAACAAGTGACGTTCAGCACGGCCGATGAGGTCATCCAGTACATCAAGGAAGAGGACATCGAGTACGTCGATATCCGCTTCAGCGATCTTCCCGGTGTGCAGCAGCACTTCTCGATCCCGGCCAAGGCCTTCACGGCCGACCTTGCCGAAGAGGGTCTAGCGTTCGACGGTTCGTCCGTCCGCGGCTTCCAGTCGATCGACGAGTCGGACATGCTCCTGCTCCCCGACTACACCACCGCGCGCATCGACCCGTTCCGCGCCGCCAAGACGCTGAACCTGAACTTCTTCGTCCACGACCCGTTCACCCGCGAGGCCTACTCCCGTGACCCGCGCAACATCGCGCGCAAGGCGGAGGAGTACCTGCGGTCGACCGGCATCGCCGACACCGCGTACTTCGGCCCCGAAGCCGAGTTCTACATCTTCGACTCGATCCGTTACGAGTCGAACATGAACGGCGCCTTCTACGAGATCGACTCGATCTCCGGCTCCTGGAACACCGGCGCCGAGTTCAACCTCGACGGCACCCCGAACCGCGGCTACAAGGTTCGCAACAAGGGTGGTTACTTCCCGGTCGCACCGTACGACCACTACGTCGACCTGCGCGACAAGATCTCGACCAACCTGCAGAACGCGGGCTTCGAGCTCGAGCGCGGCCACCACGAGGTCGGCACCGCGGGCCAGGCGGAGATCAACTACCGCTTCAACACCCTGCTGCACGCTGCCGACGACCTGCAGCTGTTCAAGTACATCGTGAAGAACACGGCGTGGAAGGAAGGCAAGACCGTCACCTTCATGCCGAAGCCGCTCTTCGGTGACAACGGCTCGGGCATGCACGTGCACCAGTCGCTGTGGAAGGACGGCAAGCCGCTGTTCCACGACGAGGCCGGCTACGGCGGTCTGTCGGACATGGCGCGTCACTACATCGGCGGCATCCTGCACCACGCGCCGTCGCTGCTGGCGTTCACCAACCCGACCGTGAACTCCTACCACCGTCTGGTTCCTGGCTACGAGGCCCCGATCAACCTGGTGTACTCGCAGCGCAACCGCTCCGCCGCGGTCCGCATCCCGGTCACCGGCAACAACCCGAAGGCCAAGCGCATCGAGTTCCGCGCGCCGGACTCCTCGGGCAACCCGTACCTGGCCTTCGCCGCCATGCTGATGGCCGGCCTGGACGGCATCAAGAAGAAGATCGAGCCGCTGGCCCCGGTCGACAAGGACCTCTACGAGCTCCCGCCGGAGGAGGCCAAGAACATCCCGCAGGCCCCCACCAGCCTGGCGTCGGTGATCGACCGCCTCGAGCAGGACCACGACTACCTCACCGAGGGCAACGTCTTCACCCCGGACCTGATCGAGACCTGGATCGACATCAAGCGCACCCAGGAGATCGCTCCGGTGAACCTGCGTCCGCACCCGTACGAGTTCGAACTGTACTTCGACGTGTAAGTCGTCGTACGGCAAGACGTTTCGAGCCCTTCCGCACTTCGGTGCGGGAGGGCTCGTCCCGTTTCGGACATACTCGCGCGTACCGCGACGATGGCCCTCGTCATCGCAATATCATTCGATTGATTCTGAATCTCCAGCATTTGTCGCTTCCTCGACCCCGCCCAAGGGAGTAGTGACGGAAATGATCGCTAGCAGAATCGCCGCCATCGCCATGATCATCGGTGCTCTGCTCACCGCTGGCTCGGGCACCGCCGATGCGTACGGCCCCTGGTCGTGTGCGCCAGACAACCCGTGGCAACCCACCGCGGAACTGTTCGGCACCTGGAACAACGCCACCATCACCGACCCGGCCGACCCCCGCATGGACGACCCGCTCACCCAGTTCGAGCTGGAGGTCGACCTCACCGCGGTCATGGAGGCGGGCCTGCCGGTCTCTTCCGAACCGGTCGACGGCGTGCACTGGTCGGAGCAATCCCAACAGATCACCTACGAACCCGCCCGCCGCTTCGAGTTCGCCTGCACCGGCCGCGACAACCTGTGCTGGATCGCTGACGACCTCCGGGTGCGCTACAACCAGCAAGCCGTCCTCGGCATCGAGTACCTGCCCGCCGACGACGAGCGAGCCGACGGGTTCCTCGTCCGCGTCCCGGGCGTCGACCTGATCGGTGTGCACGACGCGCTGATGGCCGACCCGGTGGCGCGAGAACGGATAGGCGGCGGTTGGGTCACCGCGGACGGCACGCTGATCTTCATCGCCGACCGAGCCGACCTCGACGTGGCGCGAGCCTTCATCGAAGGACTTGGCGCGCACTGGGATCCGGCCGCCGTACGCTACGGCGACCGTCAACTCGTCACTGGCTATCGCTTCCCGGGCGTCTACTTCTGAGCGCTCGTCATGGATCTGTCGCGGGTGACGTCCTTCGGCTCGGCGGGCCTCGACGTAGTGATCAGTGCCCTGCGCACGCTGAGTCAGAGGCCGAGATAGAAGCGAATCGTCGTGCCGTCATCGCCGGTGTGCACGCGCACCAGATCGGCCATGTAGTTCACCAGAATCAACCCTCGGCCACCGAACTGCCCCGGCTGAGGCGGCCTGCGACCGGCCAGGGGGTCGGTCAGGCGCCCGCCGTCACGCACCTCGCACACCAGCTGCCCGTGCTCGGCCCAGATCGCGAAAGTCCCGCTGCCACCGCCGTGCACCACGCTGTTGGTCGTCAGCTCTCCGACGGCGAGCTCGACATCCTGCAGCCGCACTCCCGTGAGGCCCAGCTTCCCGGCCTGCTCGACGGCGAAGTACCGGACCGCTCGAAGCTCGTCCGCGCCGAAGGAAAAGACGGCGGCATTCGGCGCCTGCGGCAGCGACTCGTTGTAGCGGGCCACGATCGACTGCCAGTCGTAGACGTCGCTGGCCGCCTCGAGCCCGTCACTGATGACGGTCGGGTGGGTGACGCGCGCGTCGGCCAGCACACCCGCGTCCAGTCGCGCCTCGTCGTAGGGGCACAGGATCGTCACCGCGCGCCCTTCGAACGCCGCGTTGATCAACGCTTCGTGCTGCGCGCACGCGGGGTACTCCACCGCGCTGCGTCCGGCCCAGATCGGCTCGCCGATGATGCGCACCCGCCCCTCGGGATGCGAGTCGGCGAATCCCCTGAGCACCTTGGGAATGATTCGTCCTGGGTTGCGGCCCGCTTCGGTCATGTCCAGGAACAAGATGCCGTCGGCGTCCGCGCCCAACCCGTTCTGTATCAGTTCGAGGTTGGGGCCGGGCACCGCGACGGCCATCGGCTCACCGGCCGCCATGCCCTCCCGCAGGAACGACACCGTCTGTCGCGTGTACTCCTGTTCGGTGCGGTAGAACAGGGCAGGATGCTCGAACGCCTCGCTTGCGGCCACTGCACTCATCGCGGCGTCACCTCGATTCGATTCAGGTTCGGCCAGAACATCTCGAGTACCCGCGGCAACGACGAGGGCGGATGTACCACCACCACCCGCCCGGCGGACAAGCTCATAACGGTCACCGCCAGCGCCGTCGCCCCGGACACATCGATGTAAGCCACATCCGACAGCTCGACGTAGGAGACGTTCGTGTGCCGCCTGGCCAACTCGGCAAGAGCGTCTTCCCAGGAAGAGCGGGTGACCGCGGTGATCTCGCCGCTGGCGCGAACCCCGGGACGATCGGGCAGCGGGCTCACCACCAGCTCGGCAGGCACGGGCAGCGCCCGTTCGGACTCACCCACCACGTGCGGTGCATCCACGCTCGGACTCCTTCGTCACCATCGGCCGCCGCTACCGTCACAGCCACGAGCAGCGGAAGGACGAGCTTCCAGCGGCACAGTGTATCCGGGTGGCCGACGTTGCCAGTCACCTGGGATCGGCCCGGCGGCGTCGATCATGCCCGCCGCCACGGCGGTGGCGACCTGGGCGATGTCGCGCACCTGGCTGGTCAGGTTGCCCGCCATGGCGTTCACCGAGTCGGTGAGGTCCTTCCAGGTGCCGGACACGCCGGGCACCTCGGCCTGACCGCCGAGCCGCCCGTCGGTGCCGACCTCGCGCGCGACGCGGGTGACCTCGGAGGTGAACAGCGAGAACTGGTCCACCATGCCGTTGAACACCGTCGCGATCTCACCGAGCAAACACTCCCGGTCCGAATGGGCACGCCACACGCCGCGGCACCGCGCATGGCGGGTCGCTGGCGAGCGGCGACCCCGCGTGGCAGGCGCTTGGGCGAGCACGACCGCGGCCGGGGCGGGGATGGTGTGTTTGCTCGGGGCGGTTAGCGGCTAGGCCATTGGTGCCGGGCGAGGTTGAGAAGCCAGCCTCGCCCGGTCTCACAGATTCGTTCAGCGCGGGCAGCCACCCGGTTTCGGCCCCGCGAACGGCGAGAAGTCATGGGTCGGCTACGGTTTCGAGGATGCCACCGAGTTGCCGGGGCGAACGGCGGCGGTGCGGGGGTAAGAACGAATACCGTTGGGCGGGTTGCGAGTCCCGGTGAGCGGGTGGGGTCACGCGAACCTGAGAGGTTCCTTAGAACGCGTTCTAGTGTCGCCGGGCATGAAGATTTCATTCATTGCTCTCATCGGTGCGGCGTTCAGTGCGCTGGCCCTCGTTTCCACTCCCCTTCCGCCGAGCGCGGTGGCCGAGCCGACGGTGGAGGCGTCGGCGACGCGGATCGACTTGCAAGGGGCCGTCAATGTTCGGGATATCGGCGGGTATCGGACGTATGACGGGGAAAGGGTCAAGTCGGGCAAGGCGTTTCGCGCCGATTCGCTGGAGAAGTTGACGGAGGCGGACGTGCAGAAACTCGGGACGTTGAATTTGCGTGCGGCCGTGGATCTTCGGACTCCGGCCGAGGTGCAGTTCGCGGGGCCGGACAAGCTGCCCGCGGGGGTCCAGGCGGTGGCGCGGCCGATCGACGACACCGGTCTGTTCCAGCAGATGTTGCAGGCGATCCAGTCGCGCGATCCGCAGAAGCAGGAGGAGCTGCTCGGCAACGGACGGGCCGAGCAGATCATGGCAGGTGTGTACCGCAGCTTCCTGGGTGACGCCTCCCGCAACGCGTTCGGGCAGACCATCCGCGATCTGGCGAACTCCGACAGGGCCACGCTCTACCACTGCACGGCGGGCAAGGACCGCACCGGCTGGCTCACCTACGTGGTGCTGCGGGCCGTCGGCGTGCCGGAACGCACCGCGCGCCAGGACTACCTGCTGTCCAACCAGTACCGCGCCGCCGCCGACGCCAAACTGCGGGAGCAGGTGAAACAGGCTGGGCTGATGCAGAATCCAGATTTGCTGATCCCGCTGCAGGAGGTGCGCGACGCCTACCTGAACACCGCGATCCAGCAGATGGAGCAGAACTACGGCGACTTCGGCAAGTTCCTCACCCAGGGACTCGGCCTCGATCCGGGCACGATCCTGAAACTGCGCAAGAACCTCGTCGGCTGACACCCCGCTCCCGAGCCCTCGCCACCCGGGTGGCGGGGGCTCGGTGCGTGAACGGAGCCGCCGATCGCTCTCCGCCAGCGTGTTATCACTGCGATGACAACGATTAGCGGCACGATCCCGCCAACTTCGCGCGAATGAATCCGCTATCGTTGCCATCGCACCGTTAAGGTTCGCATGACGCCAAATGCCCGGGGTCTTCCTGCACCTCGCAGCATTAACATTTCGATAGCAACGATAGGAGGCGAATGGCCAGGCCACGACCCCGGCGACGAGAGCGCGACACCTCCGGCCCGCTCGCCGACTTCGGCGGCTTCATTGCCGCGCGCCGACGCACGCTCGAGCTGACGCAACTCGACGTCGCCGACCTCGCCGATGTCGGGGTGTCGTCAGTACGCAATCTGGAGGCCGGGCGGACCTCACCGACACTCGCGGTGGCCTTGCGAATCCTGGACGCACTCGGACTGACGCTCGTAAGCATGCCGCATACGGATGCCAGGACTCTGACCGGCACCACCGTCGAACTCCGCGCTTCGAAACCGGGCAACGATGACTGAAGCGCTGGATCTCGAACGACTTCGAACCGTCGATGCGGCGGATGTCTACAAGGCCGGCCGCCTTGCGGGCCAGCTGCGCCGCGCGCACGACGACGTCGAGTTCAGCTACGCCGAGCCCTATCTCACCGATCCGACGGCACCGGCGATCGCCTTCACGCTGCCGAAGCAGAAGGGCTCTTTTCGGTCGACCGGAGGATCGGTCCCCGCCTTCTTCGCGGGTTGCTACCCGAAGGTCTGCGGCTCACCGCGATTACCACGGCAACTCGAACCAGTGAGGACGACCACTTCAGCATCCTGCTCGCGGTGGGCGCCGACACGATCGGTGACGTCCAGGTATTGCCCGCCGGAAGAGCTCCCACCGACCCGCCGCCATTGTTCGGCGAGACCGACACCGCGAACTCCGATTTCACGATGCTGTTCACACGGGCGACGTCGACCGATGTCGATGATCTCGACAGAACCGCCCTTCCCGGCGTCCAGATCAAGGTATCGGCACAGATGATCTCGACTCCGGTCTCCACCGTGAACGGCCCAGCCATTCTCAAACTGAACCCGCCCGAGTATCCATTCCTGGTCGAGAACGAGAGCTTTTTTCTCGACATGGCCAGCGCATGCGGCATACGAGTTCCGCGCCACCAACTGGCTTCTGACAAGAACGGTCGAACCGCACTCTTCATCGACAGATTCGACCGACTCGTCGAGGAAGGGCGAATCCGGCGCATGGCGCAGGAGGACGCCTGCCAAGTCCTCGGAAGATATCCGGCCGCGAAATACCGGATCACTTTGCAGGAGGCGATCAAGGGCCTTGCCGAGGCGGTCACCGAAGGTGGGGGCTCGCGACCACTGGCGATCTTGCAGCTGCTCGAAATGGCCGCGTTCAGCTACCTCATCGGAAACGGCGACCTACACGGCAAGAACCTTTCGATTCGACGAACCCCTGACGGAATCTGGGAAGTGACCCCGGCGTACGACCTGCTCAGTACCCAGCCGTACCTGAGCTGGAACGATCCAATGGCACTTTCGTTGTATGGGCGAGCTGGAAAGCTCGGCCATCGCTGGTGGACAGACGCAGCCACCCGCCTCGGCATCCCGCAACGGGCGATCAACCGGAGCTTGGCACGCATCACAGACTCAGCAGAGCCGTGGATCGATCGTGTATCGGAAATCGGGTTCGAGGACAAGACAACCCGCCGTCTGGCAACGCTGATCTCGGAACGGCGTAAGGAGCTTCTGAAGCCCACACCGTAATTCACGCGGGGCTCGGTGGTGTTCAGTTGTTCGTGCTGGGTTTCGAGATGAGGCCGAGGACGGTGAGGTCCAGGTCGCCGGAGGCTTCGGTCCAACCCATGGCGCGCAGTTCGGTGGGTGCACCGACGCCGAGGGCGTGGTGCAGGCCGAGGGCGACGGAGCGGGCGAATTCGAGGAGCACGGTTTCGGCGAGCGGCCAGAAGAGGCTGCGTTGCCAGTTGTCGATCTCGCGGCGGGAAATCGGTTCCTGCCAACCGAGTTCGCGGAGCATGCGCTCGGCGTCGGACGACATCGGCCGGTCGAGATAGCGATTGCCCGCGAGCTCGGCGGACAGCTTGATGTCGTACTGCACGAATTGGACGTAGCGGTTGCCGGGCGCGGCGATGATCAGTGTCGCGCGCGAGGGCAGTTGGGCTAGGCAGCGGGCCAGTGCCTGCACGAATCGGTCCCAATCCGTGGTCACCGGCTCGCTCATCTTTCCCCCGGTCGATCGCACTGGAGCCCGATCATACGCCGACCTGGCTCAGACACCAGAGTGAATCTTGGTGGCGCGATGGAAGGTTCGCGGGATTGATGCGGTTCGGCGACAAGTCTCACCGCCGCGGCCGCCGAGCGGTCCCCCGCACCCCAGATTCCGGGGCTGGACGCAAGCCCAGGTGAGGCACGATAGTCCTCTGGTGCGAGTGGGTTCTGTGGTGGCGCGGGTGGCGGCCGGGGTGGCGTTGATGCTCGGGATGGCGGTGCCCGCCGCGGCCGAACCGCCCGGTGCGCCGTTCACTTGGTGGCAGACCTACCTGACCGCCCCGGACGGCACCCGCCTGCATGCCGACGTGCTGCGCCCGCCGGGGATCGCCGACGACGCCAAGACGCCGGTGCTGCTCACGGTGAGCCCGTACCGCTCGCACCTGGCCTACCTGACCCATCCGCTGCCGGAGGGCGGCCCGTCCGTCGAGAACCTGCCGGTCGAGCAGGCGCTGCGCGCGGGCTACACCTACGTGCTGGTGGATCTGCGCGGGTTCGGCGGCTCGAACGGTTGTCCGGACTACGGCGGGCCCGGCGAGCGCTCGGACGTGGTCACCGCGGTGGAATGGGCTGCCGCGCAACCGTGGTCGACGGGGCGGGTCGGCATGACCGGCACCTCGTACGAGGCGTGGACGGGCATGCTGGCGCTGGCGGCCAAGCCGAAAGGCCTTGCCGCGGTGGCCGCGTTCGCGCCGGTGGTCGACCCGTACTCGTACCTGTACATGCGCGGCGTCTCCTGGAAGTTCTCCGGAAAGCCGGTGACCGACAACGGTATCCGTCCCGCCGACCAGGTCGGGTTGGAGCATCTCGCGATCGCCTCGACCCCGGCGCACTGGGAAGACTCCCCCGAATACCAGGCCAACGCCGTGAGCATGCCGCCGGGCTGCGCCGAGCGCTACGTCGATCTCACCACCGACCACGACGCCGCCAACCCCGGATGGGTCGAGCGCGACCTGGTCGACGACTTGCGCGGCAACACCATTCCCCTGTTCGTGAGTCAGGGCTTCCTCGACGGCAACACGCGGGCGGATCGCGTCTTCGAGATGTGGCAGGGCCTCGGGCCCGGCGAACACCGCGCCTGGTTCGGCCAGTGGGGTCACACCGACTGCCACGAGAAGTGCGGCACACCGTTTTTCGACGCCGAGATCATGGCGTTCTTCGACCGGCACGTCGCTGGCAAGGACGTCGAGGTGCCCGGACCCCGGATCAGGGTCGGCCAGTTCGACGGCGGCTGGCGCTCCGAGACCGCCTGGCCGCCCGCCGATTCCGAGCGCGTCACCGTGCAGTTGCGGACCGGCACCTACACCGACCGCGGACTGCTGCCCGGCCGCGACCGCGAGATCTGGTCGGTATCACAACCTTTGGCGGAACCGACGCACCTGTCGGGCGTGGCGACGGCGCGGCTCCAGCTCGCAGGTCCTGAGTCCGCCACGGTCACCGTCGAGCTCTACGACATCGCCCCCGACGGCCGCGCGACCATCATCACCCGCGGCATCGCCCCGGTCCGCCCGGACACCGACATCCGGCTGCTGGCTCAGGACTGGCCGCTGGCCGCGGGACACCGGCTCGGTGCGAAGATCACCGACGTGATCGACGACGTGTGGTCGCACGCGCCGAGCAATGCCGCCGTCACCGTGCATTCCGCACGCCTCGAACTGCCCGTGCCCACCGCGACGCGCAGCCCCGATCTCCCCGGCGGCACGCCCGACTGGCACGCCAGATGGCGGACGGAGAAGACCTTCCCCGTCGCACCGGACATCCTGAACAACCCGGCGACCGCCATCGACCTGCCCCGGGCACGGTGACCCCGCCCGTCCGACCGGTCGGTCTCCCGTCTCGCACCGAGTGTTGAAGAATGCAGTGATGCTCACGAACCCCACCGGTGCCCGATGACGCCGGAGACCACTCCCACCGACGTCGACGACCGCGTCGCCGAGCGGCTCGCCGCGGCCCTGCGCTGCGCCACGGTCTCCACCGAGGATCCGACCGGCGCCGCCGACGAAGCCTTCGAGCAGCTCGCCGCGCACTTGGAGCGCTCGTTCCCGCTGGTGCACGCCGAACTCGAGCTCCAATTGTTCGGCCACAGCAGGCTCTACCGCTGGCCGGGCACCGAGCCGGATCGGGTGTCCGCGATCCTGCTCGCCCACCAGGACGTGGTGCCGGTCGATGACGCGCGCCGCTGGACGCATCCGCCCTTCGACGGCGTGGTGGACGAGGAGTTCATCTGGGGTCGCGGCGCCATCGACGACAAGAGCAGGCTCATCGCCATCCTGGAGGCGGTGGAGGCCGCGCTGGCCGCGGGCCTGCGACCCCGGCACACCATCTACCTCGCGTTCGGGCACGACGAGGAGATCTTCGGCGACGAAGGCGCCGTCCGGATGGCGGAGCACCTGCGCCAAGCCGGGGTGCGGGCGGATCTGCTGTTGGACGAGGGCGGTGTGATCACCGAGGGCGTCGCCGACGGCGTGGACCGTCCGGTGGCGTCGATCATGCTGGGCGAGAAGGGCTATGCCACCGTGCGGCTGCGGGTCCAGGAGACCGGCGGGCATTCCTCGATGCCGGGCAGGCAGACCGCCGTCGGCCGGATCGCCAGGGCTGTCGGTCGGGTGCAGGACCATCCGATGCCGTTGCGGCTGACGCCGGTGATTGCCGACATGCTGTCGCGCCTGCGCGCGGCGATGCCGGAGACGCGCAGGCGGCTGCTCGGCATCGCCGGGCTCGCGGGACCGATGATCACCCGGATCATGGCCGCACGCCCGCAGACCGAGGCGCTGGTGCGCACCACCACAGCACCGACCGTGATCAGCGGCGGTGTGAAGGCGAACGTGCTGCCCCAGCGCGCCGAGGCGCTCGTCAACTTCCGCATCCTGCCCGGCGATTCGGTGGCCGGGGTACTCGCGCACTGCCGCAAGGTGATTCGCGATCCCGGTGTGCAGCTGGAGCTGGTCGGGATGTCGTCGGAACCCTCGCGGACCACCGCGCCGGGCCCCGCGTTCGAGTTGATCGCCCGGCTCGCCGAGCACATCGTTCCCGGCGTCGCGGTCACGACCGGCCTGGTGCCCGGCGCCACCGACTCGCGCCACTACGACGACCTCGCCGCCACCCGGTGCAACTTCGCGCCTATCGTGCTGACCCAGGCCGACCTGGCGACAATCCACGGAACGGACGAGCGCATCTCCCGGGTGAACTACGCTCGGCTCATCGAGTTCAATCGACGGCTGATCGAGGAACTCGCGCACGGATCGACCCGAGAGGAGCGCAGGTGACCCGCACCGAGGATGGCGATTTCGAGGGCACTGGCAGCCGGATCGCTTGGCGCGCTTGGCTTCCCGAGACCACGACCAAGGCGGTGATCGTGCTGGTGCACGGCATCGCCGAGCATTCCGGCCGGTACGCCCACGTCGGGAAGCGGTTGGCCGAAGCGGGTTTCGCGGTCTACGCGCTCGATCACCTCGGCCACGGCAAGTCGGCGGGCAGCAAGGCGAACATCGGCTCGATGGAGGGCTCCGCCGACAACGTCGAGGGCATGCTCGACATCGCCGCCCGCGAACACCCCGGCGTGCCGAAGTTCCTGCTCGCGCACTCGATGGGCAGCCTGATCGTGCTCTACCTGGCCACGCGCGCGCCGATCGACGTGGCGGGTATCGTGCTCTCCGCGCCGCCGCTCGACATCGAGGTCGGCAACCCGGTGCAGCGACTACTGGCTCCGGTGCTGTCCAAGCTGACGCCGAATCTCGGTGTGCTGAAACTGGATTCGTCGATGATCAGCCGCGACCCCGCGGTGGTCGCGGCCTACGACGCCGACCCGCTGGTCTACCGCGGCAAGCTGCCCGCGCGCACCGGCACCGAGATTTTGAACGCGACCGCAACGGTCAAGCAGCGGCTGGACAAGCTCACCGTTCCGCTGCTGGTGATGCACGGCACCGCGGACGCTCTCGCCGCGCCGTCCAGCTCGGATCTGATCGAACGCGACGCGGGGTCGAAAGACCTGACCGTCATCCGCTACGAGGGGCTCTACCACGAGATCTTCAACGAGCCGGAGCAAGATCGGGTGCTGATCGATGTGGTGGCATGGCTGGAGGCGCACGTTACCCAGCCGTAAGATCCGGTCATGGGAACCACACCGAACGGATCCGTCGCGTTCGTCCGCGCCACCTGGCACAGCTCGATCGTCGGCAAGGCCCTGGAGGGCTTCACCACCGAGTACACCGACCTCGGCTTCGACCCGGCCACCATCGATGTCTTCGAGGTGCCCGGCGCGTTCGAGATCCCGCTGCACGCCAAGCGACTCGCCAAGACGGGCAAGTACTCGGCGATCGTGGCCGCCGCGCTGGTGGTCGACGGCGGCATCTACCGGCACGACTTCGTGGCCTCGGCCGTGATCGACGGGCTGATGCGGGTGCAGCTGGACACCGACGTGCCGGTCTTCTCGGTGGTGCTCACCCCGCACCACTTCCACGAGCACAGCGAGCACGTCGACTACTTCACCGGCCACTTCGTGACCAAGGGCGCCGAGGCCGCCCGCGCACTGGCGACCACGCTCAGCTCGCTGCGCTCGCTGCCCGCCACGGCCGGTTAGGTCCGGCCGCGGCGGACCGGCTCACTTGAACTTGGTCATGCAGGCCTGCTCGCCGTCGAGCACGCCGGTGCGGAACGCCTCGAGCCGCTGGTAGCCGCTCTTGACGACCTTGCCGTCCACGTCCGCGGCGGCGAGCCCGTCGGCGAGCAGGCCGGAGACCGCCTCGTCGAGGTCGTTCGCAGACAGGCGCGGATCACTGGTCGGCTCGCTCAGCTTGGTGGTGAACGCGCCGCTGAGGCAGGCGGTGCGCAGGCCAGCGGTCTCCGCGCCGGTCAGCGAGAGCTTGCGATCCTGCTGGACGGCGAGCATGTAGCGGGAGACGAACACCACGAAGGCGTTGTAATCGCCCTGCACGACAGCCGACAACGGCTCGTCGTCACCGTCGAGCGGACCGCCGCGCTCGGCCAGTTCCGGAATATCGGTGCCGATCTTGTTCGAGCTCGGGCAGTACGACACCGGTTCGGTGGTGGTGACCTTCGAGCAGTTGCGCACCACACCGGTGTAGTCGAACTGCGGCGCGTCGGCGATCGGGAAGTTCTTCAGCAGCGCCTGGCTCACGCTGGTCAGCGAGGCCTGGTCGACCGGGAGCTGCTGGCTCTCCTCGTCGTCCACCTCGAAGGTCACCGGCAGACCGCCGCGGCGCTGCTCGATCTCTTTCCTGTCGATCCTCTTGCACGCCTCCGCGCCGTCGGTGTAGCCGAGCTGCACGGCGGTCACCCGCTCGAACGCCGAACCGTGCACGTTGTCGGGGTCGCTGGGATCGGTGTCGCGCACGGCGATGGTTGCGCCGAGCACGCCGTCCAATCCGTCGGTCATGTTCATGGTGAAGTGCGGCGAGTCGCCCTCGGCGACGTGCCGCAGGAACACACCGGCCAGGCAGTCGGCCTGCTGCTCCTTGACCAGCCCGCCGGTGAACAGCCCGGCGATCTTGGCCTGCCCCTGGATGGCGTGGCCGTACTCGTGCGCGAGCACCATCACCACCGACATCGGACCGTACTTGTCCTCCAGCAGCGGCAGCAGCACCCTGCGGTCCCAGCCGATGGTGTGGTCGAGCCCGCAGTAGGCGGCGTTGACCAGCTTGTGGGTGTCGGTCTTGCAGAACTTCACCGACTGCTCTTTGGGTGCGCGCGCGTCCCAGGAGATGTACTTGTTCACCGGCTCGAAGGTGCCGGGAAAAGTCTTGGCGTACTCGGCTTTCCAGAACTCCTCGATGTCGGCGATGGCATTGAGGGCGAGCTGGTCGACCGGTCCGCCGTCGCCGTTCTCCGCGGTCAACGTCGTGTCGGGGACGCCGGGACGCGGACCGCTCGGGCCGGTGTTGCTTGCCGCGCCTGCCAGCATCCACGGGTTGTTCGGATCGGTGGCGGCGGCGTTCTCCGAGCTCGTCGTTGTCTGCGAACTCGCGCAGCCCGCGAGCGTCGCGCCCACCGCCACCAGCACCGCGATAGCCGCGAACCGCAGCCGTTTGGTCCTCATCAGGTCTTCCTCCCCGGTCCCGCGCGGGCACCCGCCCGCGCCGCCGCCGGACGGTGGTCTACCCACACCGCCGGTCGAGCGTTCACATGGTAATCGCTGACTCTCGTTCGCGCGTATCGCCTTGCGCGCCCTGAACTCACGCGTGCCCCGCACCCTCGAGGCGCGAACTCGTGCGTCGCCACACACCTTGTACACGCCGCACACAGGCGGTGCTTATGTGCGGCGTGCAGACGGTGTGTGGGAACAGCTGCTCGGGTGTTCAGGCATCGAGGCGCAGCACCGCGAAGACCGCGCGGTGGTCCGATCCGGGGATCGAGAGGCTTTCCATTTCCTCGGCGGTGCCGCCCGCGACGAGGATGTGGTCTATTCCGATCACCGGTCCCCAAGCCCGGTCGGTGGGATAGGTGGGCAGCGGACCCGCGCCCGCGAGGTCGGCGGCGGAATCGAACCGGCCGCGCACCAGGTCGCGGAAGGCCGAATGATCCCGTGTCGCATTGAAATCCGCGCCGACGACGGCCGGACCGGTTTGGGCGTCGAGGATTTCGCGGACGCGGCGCATCTCCGCGCTCCACGCCGCGAAGTCCAGCGGCGGCGGCATCGGGTGGAAGGCGTAGACGGCGACGGGGCCGCGCTGCGGGTGCTCCATGATCGCCGAGAGGTTGTTCATGACGAAGCCGTCGTATTTCCTGGTGTCGCGCAATGGGTATCGGCTGAAGATGCCGGTGCCCGCGCCCCATTTCCCGGGTTCCAGGTAGTGGTACGGGAGATCACCGGCCAGTTCGGTGGTCAGCCGCGCGGCCGATTCCGGTGTCAGCTCCTCGAGGGTGAGCACGTCGACGCGGCGCTCGCGCACCTCACGCACCACCACGGGCAGGTCGGCGCCACCGAACAGCAGATTCGACTGGAGCAGTCGAATCTCCGGTCCGCTGGCCGCTCGCCCGTCTGGCACGAAGAGCGGCAGCTGCGTCCACAACACCCCCACCACGACGACACCCGCGGCGGCCGCGCTGCGCCACCCGCGCGCCACGACGAACAGCAGCAGTCCCACGATCGCGCCGAGCATCAGATACGACGCCCCGGAGGCGACCAGCACCGGCAACCGCCGCTGCCAACTGCTGAAGTACAAGACGATGCCCACGAGTCCGACGACGAGGGCGCACCACCCGAGACCGAGCAGCACCCGGTTCACCCATACACGCATGCGATCGACCCTAAGCGGGTTTTCCTGGAGAAACCTTTCGCGCCGCATAACGCCACAGGATCCGCACACTTCCTACACTTGGCGGCAGATTCCGCGGAAAGGGGCTGGAGATGTACGTCGAAGAATTCACGGCCGTCGGGCCGCTGTCCGCCGACGAAGCCCAGGAACTCGCGGACATCGCGGGCCGCTACACCTCACGCATCACCGTCAGCTGCGGCGGGCGCGACGTGCACGCGCTGGTCCTGCCGGCGGCGTGGGACGAGCTGCCGATGAAGGCGGGCAGCCGGGTGACGGTGACCGTCGAGGGCGGACGGCAGGGACCGGAGGAGGATCGGAAAGCGCTGCGCGATTTCGTCTGCCACATGCAGCACGTCGGCGACTGACGATCGCCTATCCCTTCCTCGCGCCTCTGGGAGGTCGCCGAGCACGCCGCACCCGGTGCCGACAGTGCGGCCGCCGTCGCGCGATGGCGAACGCTCGCGGGTCTCAGCTTCCGAAAACGCGCTCGACCACCGCTTTCGCCCGTCGCGTCACCCGCATGTAGTTGTCCAGGAACTCGCTGCCGTCGTCGTTGCGCCAACCCGCCACCCGCGCGACCGCCGAGAGCAGCCGACCGGGGCCCGGCAATTGGTCGGTCGCCTTGCCGCGCACCAGGACCAGCGCGTTGCGCGCCTTCGTCGCGGTGAGCCAGGCGTCGCGCAACAGCGCCACGTCCTCGGCGTCGAGCAGCTTGGTCTCCTCGATGACGTCGAGCGATTGCAGCGTGGAGGTGTTGTGCAGCGCGGGCACCTCGTGGGCGTGGCGCAGCTGCATGAGCTGCACGGTCCATTCGATGTCGGCCAGACCGCCGCGTCCCAGCTTGGTGTGCGTCGCGGGGTTGGCGCCGCGGGGCAGGCGTTCGGAGTCGACCCTGGCCTTGATGCGGCGGATCTCGCGCACCGCCTCGGCCGAGACGCCGCCGACCGGGTAGCGCACCTTGTCGATGACGTGCAGGAACCGCAACCCGAGGTCCTGATCGCCCGCGATCTGGTGGGCGCGCAGCAGCGCCTGCACCTCCCACGGCTGCGCCCACTGCTCGTAGTAGGCGCGATAGGCGGCGAGGGTGCGGACCAGCGCGCCGTTGCGGCCCTCCGGACGCAGGCCCGCGTCGACGTGCAGGGGCGGGTCGGTGCTCGGCGCGCCGAGCATGCGCTGCACCTTCTCGGCGATGCCGATCGCCCATTTGACGGCCTTGGTCTCGTCCTCGCCCGGACGCGGATCGCAGACGAACAGCACGTCGGCGTCGGAGCCGTAGCCGAGTTCCATGCCGCCGAGCCTGCCCATGCCGATCACCGCGAAATCGGCGGGCGCTGGCGCACCGGTCTCCGCCTCGCTCGCCCGAATCACCGCAGCCAGCGCGGCTTCCAGCACCGCGACCCACACCGACGACAGGGCGCGGCAGACCTCCGGCACCTCGAGCATGCCGAGCAGATCCGCCGAGGCGACCCGCGCGAGTTCGTGGCGGCGCAGCGAACGGGCCGCCGCCACAGCGCGTTTCGGATCCTCGTAGCGGGCCGCCGCGGTGAGGATGCCGCGCGCGACGTCCTCCGGCTGCGGTCCGAGCAGCAGCGACCCACCGGGACCGTCGGCGTACATGCGGATCGTTTCCGGCGCGTTGATCAGCAGATCGGGCAGGTACTCCGAGGAACCGAGCACGATCATCAGCCGCTGCGCGATCGCGCCCTCGTCGCGCAGTTCGCGCAGGAACCAGATCTGGTCGTCCAGGCCTTCCGACACCCGGCGGTAGGCGAGCAGGCCCGCGTCGGGATTCGGTGTGTCGCCGAGCCATTCGAGCAGGGTGGGCAGCAGCAGCGCCTGGATGCGTCCCTTGCGGGAGACCCCGCCGGTGAGCGCCTTGAGGTGGCCGAGCGCGTTCTCCGGGGCCGCGTAGCCGAGCGCGGCCAGCTGCCGGATGGCGGCGTCCGGGCTCAGCCGCAGCGCGTCGGAGTCCATCCGCGCGACCGCGTCGAGCAGCGGACGGTAGAACAGCTTCGCGTGTAAACGCCGGACCCGCACGGCATTTCGGCGGATCTCGGAGGCGAGCACGCCGACCGCGTCCTGCCTGCCGTCGGGACGGATGTGCGCGGCGCGGGCCAGCCAGCGCATGCCCTCCTCGTCGTCGGCCGCGGGCAGCGTGTGGGTGCGCTTGAGCCGTTGCAACTGGAGGCGATGCTCGAGCAGGCGCAGGAATTCGTAGGAGGCGGTGAGGTTCGCGGCGTCGTCCCTGCCGACGTATCCGCCGGCGGCGAGCGCGGTCAGCGCCTCGACGGTGCCCTGCACGTGCAGCGACTCGTCCACTCTGCCGTGCACCAATTGCAGGAGCTGCACGGCGAATTCGACGTCGCGCAGGCTGCCGTGGCCGAGCTTCAGCTCGCGCTCGCGCAGGTCGGCGGGCACCAGGTCTTCCACGCGGCGGCGCATCGCTTGGACGTCGGCGACGAAATCGGGCCGCTCCGAGGCGGTCCAGACCATCGGCATCACCGCGTCCCGGTACTGGTGCCCGAGTTCGAGGTCGCCGGTCATCGGCCGGTTCTTCAACAGCGCCTGGAACTCCCAGGTGCGCGCCCACCGCTTGTAGTAGGCGATATGCGATTCCAGGGTGCGCACCAGCGCGCCCTGCTTGCCCTCCGGGCGCAGCGCCGCGTCCACCTCGAAGAAGGCCAGACTGCCAACGCTCATCGTCTCGGCGGCCAACCGGGTCGCGGTGGCGTCGGCGGGTTCGGCGACGAACACCACGTCCACATCGCTGACGTAATTCAGTTCGCACGCACCGCTTTTGCCCATCGCGATCACCGCGAGCCGGACCGGGCACGGCCCGTCCTTGCAGACCCGCGCGACCGCGACCGCGAGCGCAGCGGTGAGCGCCGCGTCGGCCAGGTCGGTGAGATGCCTGCCGACTGTCTGGTACGGCAGCACCGGCTCGTTCTCGACGGTGGCGGCCAGATCCAGCGCGGCGAGCAGCATCAGCTGGTCGCGGTAGCGCCTGCGCAGCAGCGCCACCGCTTCAGGTCCGGCGATCCCCGCCCTGTACAACAGCCCGCCCGTCGCCCGACCGCCACCCCTCATCGAGTCGCGATGCGACGCTGTGTCCGATTGGGCGTTCGGCCCCTCCTCGGGCACCGCGTCGACGGCGTCGAGCAGATCCGCGAGGACCTCCTCGCGCTTGGGCAGGTCCGGACGGCGCAGCAACTGCCACGAGGCGGGCTCGGCCACCATGTGGTCGCCGAAGGCGCTCGACGAGCCGAGCAGCGCGAACAGCCTGCCGCGCAAGGACTTATCGGTGCGCAGCGCGGAATCCACTGCGGCCCAGTCGCTTCCGAGCCCTTCGCGGAGGCGCATGAGGGTGCTCAGCGCGAGGTCGGCGTCGGGCGCCCTGGACAACGACCAGAGGACCGGGATACTTTCGACGTTGTCCCAGCCCAATTCGCGCAGCGAGGCTGCGGCCGTCGGCTCGAGCAAGCCGAGCCGACCGACACCGGGAACAGCGGAGCGCGCAGACGGTGGCCGGACCATAGTCTTAAAACTACATGGCCCGGCCGCGCGTCCACGTCACAGTCCGAGGTACTCCTTGAGCTCGAACGGGGTCACCTGGCTGCGGTAGTCGGCCCACTCCCGGCGCTTGTTGCGCAGGAAGAAGTCGAAGACGTGCTCGCCGAGGGTTTCGGCGACCAGCTCCGAGCGCTCCATCGCCTGCAACGCCTCGTCCAGGGTGCCGGGCAGCTCGCGGAAGCCCATCGCGCGGCGCTCGGCGGTGGTCAACGCCCACACGTCGTCCTCGGCCTCCGGCGGCAGGTTGTAGCCCTTCTCGATGCCGCGCATACCCGCGGCGAGCAGTACCGCGAACGCCAGGTAGGGGTTGCAGGCGGAATCTGGGCTGCGGATCTCGACGCGCCGCGAGGACGACTTGTTCGGCGTGTACATCGGCACGCGCACCAGCGCGGAGCGGTTCGACCGGCCCCAGGAGGCCGCCGTCGGGGCTTCGCCGCCGTGGATGAGCCGCTTGTAGGAGTTCACCCACTGGTTGGTGATCGCGCTGATCTCGGGCGCGTGCTCCAGGATGCCCGCGATGAACGCGCGGGCGGTCTCGGAGAGGTTGATCGGGTCGTCCGGGTCGGCGAAGGCGTTGTTCTCGCCCTCGAACAGGCTCATGTGCGTGTGCATCGCCGAGCCCGGGTACTCCGCGAACGGCTTGGGCATGAAGGTGGCGCGCACGCCCTCGTCGATGGCCACTTCCTTGATCAGGTAGCGGAAGGTCATCACGTTGTCGGCCATGGACAGCGCATCGGCGTAGCGCAGGTCGATCTCCTGCTGACCCGGCGCGCCCTCGTGGTGGCTGAATTCCACCGAGATGCCCATCGACTCCAGCGCGTCGATCGCGTGGCGCCGGAAGTTCGGGGCCGAGTCGTGCACGGCTTGGTCGAAGAAGCCACCGGAGTCGGCGGGCGCGGGCGGGCTTCCGTCCTGCGGGCCGTTCTTCAGCAGGAAGAACTCGATCTCCGGGTGCACGTAGCAGCTGAACCCGACATCGCCCGCCTTGTTCAGCTGCCGCCGCAGCACGTGGCGCGGGTCGGCCCAGGACGGCGAGCCGTCCGGCATGGTGATATCGCAGAACATGCGCGCGGAGTGCTGATGGCCCTTGCTGGTGGCCCACGGCAGCACCTGGAAGGTGGAAGGATCCGGGCGCGCGACCATGTCGGCCTCCGACACCCGGGCGAAGCCCTCGATGGCCGAGCCGTCGAAGCCGATACCCTCCTCGAAAGCGCCCTCGAGCTCGGCGGGAGCGATGGCGACGGACTTCAGGTAGCCCAAGACGTCGGTGAACCAGAGACGCACGAAGCGGATGTCCCGCTCTTCGAGCGTCCGCAGCACGAATTCCTTCTGGCGATCCATGTCCGCGAGCGTAAGCACCTGGCGTTAAATCCGTGTTACGTACGGCCTCGGGATTGCGTTTCGGGTCCGCGAGGGGCTGTTCGGAACGAAGTTCACCACCGTGCGGACCGGTCGGTGAGCGGTCCCCTGCGATTCCGCGTGCGTCGGATCCGCCGCCGCGGATCGTTCCGGAATTGCCGTCGGGACAACGTCGGCCGGCCCAGCGGAATTCGCACGACCTCCGATTCCGTTCGCACAGCACGCCGCGCGCAACGTCGCGGCGGACGCTGAGGGGCAGTGGAGTCCGGCGGCAAGTCGCCTTGACGTTCAGCAGGTCAGGCCGGGCTCGGGGAGTTTCAGATCGACCAGGTACGTGATCACCGCGTCGTCCAGACACTGGTTGCCCGCCACCAGCGCGGCGGTGTGGCGGTTGGCGGTGAAGGTGATCAGCGCGGCGTCCAGCTGGGCGGCCAGGTCGACGCCCGCCTGGTACGGCGTGGCCGGATCGTCCGTCGTCGACACCACCACGACCTTCGGCAGACCTTCGACGGCGATCCGGTGCGGGTTGCCGCTGTTGGGCACCGGCCAGGTCGAGCACAGTTCCAGCGGGGCCTGTCCGGTGCCGCGTCCGTCGTCGAGGAACGGGGCGGCCTTGCGGTACTCGGCGTCCTGGCGGGCCGCCACCGCCGGATCGGTCACCCGCGGATCGTCGACGCAGCGGATGGCGTTGAACGCGTCCTGGGTGTTGTTGTAGGTGCCGTCGTCGCGGCGGCCGTCGTACATGTCGGCCAGCTGCAGGAGGGTGTCGCCGCGGCCGTCGCGCAGTTCGTCGAGGCCGAGGGTCAACACCTGCCACAGGTCGTCGGAGTAGAGCGTCTGGGTGACGCCGGTCATGGCGTCGTTGTAGCTGAGGCCGCGCGGGTCGGTGGTCTCGGCGGGCCGGTCCCACAGCGGGTTGACCAGCTCGCGGAAACGGGCCACGGCCTGGGCCGGGTCGGTGCCAAGCGGGCAGTCCGGTTCCTTCGCGCAGGCCTGGGCGTAGGCGTCGAACGCGGTCTGGAAGCCCGCCGCCTGGCGCAGCGACTCCTGGACCGGATCCTGCGAGGAGTCGACGGCGCCGTCCAGCACCAGCGCCCGCACCCGGTCCGGGTACTTCTCCGCGTACAGCGACCCGAGCTTGGTGCCATACGAATAGCCCAGGTAGGTCAGCTTCGGGTCGCCGAGCACCGCCCTGATCACGTCCATGTCCTGGACGACCTCGCGGGTGCCGACGTGCGCGAGCAGCTCGTCACCGGTGCGCTCGACGCACTTGTCCGCGTACTCCTTGTTCTCCGCCTCCGCGGCGGCGATCCCCTCGGGCGTGTTGTCCTCGGGGCGCTCGGCGCGCTCGGCGTCGTTCTCCTGCGGCGTCAGGCACGCGATCGCGGGCGTCGACGCGCCGACACCGCGCGGATCGAACCCGACCCGGTCGAAGCGCTCCGACAGCGGCGTCCTGTTCGCGAGGCTCGCCATCGACAACCCCGACACCCCGGGCCCGCCAGGGTTCATCAGCAGCGAACCGATCTTCGCCCCCGAGGCGGGCACCCTGCTCAACGCGATCTGCGCCGTCGGCCCCGCCGGATCCGCGTAATCGACCGGCACCGTGATCCGCGTGCACTGCGCGTTCGGCGGGAACCGATCACCCGGCCCCGCGAATTCCAGGCACTCCCCCCACTCCGGCGTCTGCCCGTAGAACCGCTCCAACCCGGCCTGCGGTGCGGGCATCGGCCCCTGCGGCTGCGCCCGCTCGATCGCGCACCCGGCCGCGACCATGCTCAGCACCGCCGCCACCAGCACGCCACGCCCACGCCGCAATCCCATACTTCGATCCTGCCAGCAACGGTTTGCCGAGCACTTCCTCCCCCACCCGCCCGACGGCAGCGCCACCGCCCTCGCAAACCTTTCGCACGCTTCGCAGAGGGTGCAGCGCCTGCGAAGCGTAGGAACTTTGCGAAGTCGTAAGGACGCCGTCGGGGTGCTGTGCGGCGGTCGCGTCAGGTGGCCCGTAGCTGTGAGCAATCGCACCGAACGACGCCCTTAAGCGACCGTGGAGGCGGGTGGCACACTGGAACCGTCAGAAAACCCGGGGACCCGGCCAGGGCCTCGAGGCGACGATACGAAAGGGACGATGATGTCCGTATCCGATGCGGAAACCCCTGCCTACGGCGCGGCTCAGGCCGAGACCAAGAAGGCGCGGCGCAAGACGCGTGTCCCCCACCTTCAGCAGATGAAGGCCGACGGTGAGCGCTGGGCGATGCTCACCGCCTACGACTACTCCTCCGCCCGCCTGTTCGAAGAGGCGGGCATCCCCGTACTGCTGGTCGGCGACTCGGCCGCCAACGTGGTGTACGGCTACGACACCACGGTGCCCATCACCGTGGACGAGCTGATCCCGCTGGTGCGCGGCGTGGTGCGCGGCGCGCCGCACGCGCTGGTGGTGGCCGATCTGCCGTTCGGCACCTACGAGTCCTCCCCGCAGCAGGCGCTGGCGACGGCGACGCGGTTCATGAAGGAGGGCGGCGCGCACGCGGTGAAGCTCGAGGGCGGCGAGCGAGTCGCTGAGCAGATCGCGCTGATCACCGCGGCGGGTATCCCGGTGATGGCGCACATCGGCTTCACACCGCAGAGCGTCAACACCCTCGGCGGTTTCCGGGTGCAGGGCCGCGGCGACGGCGCCGAGCAGCTCATCGCCGACGCCATCGCGGTGCAGGAGGCGGGCGCGTTCTCCGTGGTCATGGAGATGGTTCCCGCCGAGCTGGCCGGGCAGGTCACCCGCAAGCTGACCATCCCGACCGTCGGTATCGGCGCGGGCGCCGACTGCGACGCCCAGGTGCTGGTCTGGCAGGACATGGCGGGCTACACCAGCGGCAAGACCGCAAAGTTCGTCAAGCGCTTCGCCGATGTCGGCGACCAATTGCGCTCGGCGGCAGCGGCTTACGCCGACGAGGTGCGCCGAGGGACGTTCCCCGGACCCGAGCACAGCTTCTGATCGACCGGACGAGCGGCGCGGCGTACCTTGCCGCGCCGCTCGATTCGTCGTCACGCCGCGAGGCGTGGAACGAGCGGTGCGGGCCGCGGGCCGCAAACAATGGCAGACTCGATGCCGACATTCTCGACACGAGCAGAGGTACCGATGCCGCACAGCCGTTGGATTTTCCGCAGCACCTCGCTGGTGGTCGCCGCGTTCGCCGCCGCGACACTGGCCGCGTGCGGGACGAACGGGAACCCCGAGCCCACCGGTAGCACGGGATCGACCACCTCGGCGCCAACGTCGGCGACCACGACCGCCCAGGCCACCGGCACCCAGAAGCCGACGCCGACGGTCACCGACGCCGCCGCCACCCAGCTGTGCGACGCGATCCGGCCCGAGCTGTCCAATTTCCGGGTGCAGGGTCCGACGCTGGGGCGGGTCGGGCTCAACCTGATCGTGCACCCGTGGGGTCTACAGAACGGTATCGACGTGCTCGGCAACAAGGCCGTCGTCGACACCGTCACCACCAAGAGCTGCCCGGACGTCCGCCAACAGGCCATCGAGGCGCTACAGACGCCGGACCTGGCCTCGATCATCGTCGGCCTGTGATGCGCACCCTGTATCCCCCGATCGAGCCGTACGAGTCGGGCATGCTCGACGTCGGCGAAGGGCAGTCGGTGTACTGGGAGGTCAGCGGCAATCCCGACGGCAAGCCGGTGGTGTTCCTGCACGGCGGCCCGGGCGGCGGCACCGCGCCGTACCACCGGCAGTTCTTCGACCCGTCGGCCTACCGCATCGTGCTGTTCGACCAGCGCGGCTGCGGGCGGTCCACCCCGCACCTCGCCGACGGCGCCGATCTCGCGCACAACACGACCTGGCACCTGGTCGCCGACATCGAGGCGCTGCGTGCGCATCTCGGCGTCGAGCGCTGGCAGGTGTTCGGCGGCTCGTGGGGCTCCACGCTGGCGCTCGCGTACGCGCAGAAGCATCCGGAGCGGGTCACCGAACTGGTGCTGCGCGGCATTTTCCTGTTGCGGCGCAAGGAGATCGACTGGTACTACAACGGCGCGGCGGGCAACGTCTACCCGGACGAGTGGGAGAAGTTCCTCGCGCCGGTGCCGGAGGCCGAGCGCGACGGTGATCTGGTCGAGGCCTATCACCGGCTGCTGCGCTCCCCCGATCCCGAGGTGGCGACGGCCGCCGCGATCGCGTGGTCGGTGTGGGAGGGTTCCACCAGTTCGCTGCTGCCGCACCCGGATCGGGTCGCCGAGACCGGCGAGCCGCGGTTCGCGCTGGCATTCGCGCGCATCGAGAACCACTACTTCCGGCACGGCGGATTCCTGGAGGAAGGACAGCTGCTGCGCGATGTGGGCGCCATCTCGCACCTGCCGGTCGTCATCGTGCAGGGTCGCCACGACATCGTCTGCCCGGCCGTGAGCGCCTGGGATCTGCACCGCGCCTGGCCGGGCTCGCAGTTGCACATCGTCGACGACGCGGGGCACGCGGCCAACGAACCCGGCATCGTCGACCGGTTGGTGCGCGCCACCGACGGCTTCGCGAAGGTGGGCTGAGCCGTGGCGGCCGTTGCCGGAGAAGCCCTGATCGCCGCCCTGCGCGACGACATCGACCGATTGCTGGCCGCCGAGCCCGAGGTGCGCGCGGACGCGGCGGATTCGGTGCACCAGATGCGGGTCGCGACCCGGCGGCTGCGCAGCGTGCTTCGCTCCTATCGCGGCTTGTTCGAGAAGGCTCCCGCGGCCGAGATCGGCGCGGAGCTGAAGTGGCTTGCCACGCTGCTCGGCGTCGCCCGCGACGCGGAAGTGCGGGCCGACCGCTTCGCCGACCTGCTCGACGATCAGGGCGAGGACGTGCCGGACGTGGTCGCCGAGCGCCTCGTCGGCGCCGAACGCGCACGCTACGACGCCGCGCACGCCGAGGTGCTCACCGCACTCGACACCGACCGCTATCGCGCGCTGCGTGAGCGACTGACCCGCTGGCGCACCGACCCACCGCTGCGCCCAGCCCGCGCCGCCGCGCCCGCCGCCGACTTCTTCGGCGTCGTGCTGCTGCGCGACCACGAACGGGTGGCGGCGCTGATCCGGCACGAGCCGACGGTGCCCGGACCGGAGCGCATCGAGGCGCTGCACGATATCCGTAAGAGCGCCAAGCGTTTACGCTATTCCTGCGAGGCCGCCGAACAGGTCATCGGCGAGTCCGCCGCCGATCTCGGCGGTCGCGCCAAGCGCCTGCAGTCCGTGCTCGGCGACCACCGCGACGCGATCGAATCCGGCGCGGCGATCATCGAGCGCGCGGCGGAGGCCGAAGCGGCGGGCGAGGACGTGAACGTCTACCGCCGTCTCACCGTGGCGGAGAACGCCGCGGCCGACCGCGCCCTCGGCCATTATCCCGACGCAGCCGAAGCGCTTTCGACCAGCCTCTGGTGACTTCGCGACTCCAGCGCACGCCCCCGCAGCGGTCACAGCGACCGCATTGAGCACACCGGCCTGCGACAGAGACAACGTCGGTGTGGGGCGAAGCTCAACGGCGGAGACTACGTCAGCGTGAGCGCGGAGTCCGTGATGGAGAAGCGTCAGCGTGAGCGCGAAGGTCCGGCGTCCGCGTGAGCGCAACGGTCCCCGACTGACCCAGGGTCTGCGCGAGGGCAGAGTTCACGAGAAGTCAGGCGGGGAAGGCGAAGCCGACCTTGCGGGTGACCGGGTCGGCGGAGACGAGCCGCACGCGGACGGACGCGCCTTCCTTCGGGCTGCCGGTGCAGGGTCCGAGCACCGGGGGATCGGCGATGAAGACCTCCGCGGGCCGGTTGCCGTTGGCCTCGCGGACGACGACCGCGTCGAACACGGCGTCGAGGCGTTGGGCGAGCAGGCTGGCCTCGGTGAGGTCGATGCAGGCGCGGTCCACTTTGCCGGAGACGCCGTCGGTGCGCTTCATGGTGTCGGCGGTCGGCTCGAGTCCGTCCCGAACCCATTGCGGCACCGGGGTTCCCGCGCAGTGGGCCAGGCAGATCTCGGTGGCGAAGCGGTCGGCGAGGCGGCGCAGCGGAGCCGTCACGTGCGCGTAGGGCGCACCGATCCCGCTGTGCGCCAGTACCTCCGGCGGCGACCCGTTCATCACGGTGTACGCGGCGCCGCGCAGCAGGCCGGTGGCCTCCGACATGAGCACGAGGGCGGCGGGGGTATTGGGATCGAGCCCGGCCAGCATGCGGCCGACCGGCTGATCCGCTGGCCAGTCCACGGCCAGCGCGGCGGCGGTGCGGCGCATGGACGCGATGGCGGATTCGGTGGGCGGCGGCATGGTGCGCAGCAGGCCGATCCGCTGCCCGTCGGCGTCGGCGCCATCCAGCATGATGCGTGCCGCGCACATGCCGGTCAGCAGGGAGACCTGCTCGTTCCAGTCGTCTGCCGCGGTGCGCGGCTCGACGACGAGCCGCCAATGGCCGTCGTTCGCGTCGTCGCGGATGACGCTCTGCGAGGGCAGCCGCAGCCCGATCGCGCCGCGGGCGAGTCCGGCCTCGATGCGCCGCGTGCCGAATTCCGGCAGGGCCGCGATCGAGGGGTGCAGGGCGCCCGCGTCGGCGTCGGCTTGGACACCCGCGTAGTCGAGTCGGGCGCGGGAGCGGACGGTCGCGCGCACCACCGAGTAGGTCAGCGGTTCGGCGTTCTCGTCGAGTTCGATGGTCCACAGGGCCGCGGGCCTGGTCTGCTCGGGCAGCAGGCTCGCCGCGCCCTCGGAGAGGACGGGCGGATGCAACGGCACCGTGCCGTCCGGGAGATAGAAGGTCTGGCCCCGCGCGCCGGATTCTCTGGCGAGCGCGCCGTCGGGGGCGATCACGGCGCCGACGTCGGCGATCGCGTAGTGCAGTGTGAAGCCGGAGGCGGTCCGCTCCAGGTGGAGGGCCTGGTCGAGATCCATGGCGCCCGGCGGGTCGATCGTCACCAGCTCGATGTCGGTGCGATCGATCCGGTCGCCCGCGAACGCGTCCACCGCGCCGCGGGCTTCCACGGCGGCCTCGGCGGGGTACGCCGAGGCCAGACCGAATTCGGATCGGATGGCGCCGAAATCGACCGGCGCCGAGATGATCCGCTGGTGCAGTTCCACGTAGAACTACGTTACTGCAGTGCCAGCATCGTGCCGTTCAGCTCGTTGAACGGACCGAACACCGTGAACGTGACCCGCCCGGTGGGGTAGGTCGACGACAGATCGGCCGCGGCGTCGAGCGCCTCACCGAAGGACGCCGCCGACGGGTGCGGAAGACCGGCGAGCGTGCGGCCGAAGTTGTTGTCGGCCACCCACTTGGTGTCGGCAGGGCTGAGATCGACCTGCACCCCGCCGGGAAGCGGAGTCACCGCGACCGCGTTGGCGGACCCGGCGCCCAGCGCGGCGAAAACCGATGCGGCCCCGGCGATGAGCGCGCCGGCGACCAGTGAACGAACTACCCGCATAGAGTTGAGACCTGCTTCCGCAATCGAAGAATGAATCGGCCCGCTGCTGCCCGGCATCGGGCCTGCCAACGGCGACTACTGTATGACGTCGGTCACCTTTAGGCCAGTTCCGTACGAATCGCCCGGCCGCACCCGTCGTGTCGCGCGCGACTGCTACTGTTCGGGGCCGGTGCGGGCCGTGATCCAACCGCCCATTCCGAAGTGACCCCGTACGTCGACAATTGGGAGTTATGCACTGATGTCATCGATCATCTTCGACTACCTGATGCCGCTGCTCGGCCCGGAGCAGGCCGCATACTGGGCGCAGGTCTTCATGGTCGATCCCACCTGATCTCACAGAGAACGCCACACGACGGTCGCCTTCCGTTAACCTCACGGAAGGCGACTTTCGTCCGGGGCCGCTAGCATCCGGCACCGTGAGAAGAACTTCCGCCGCGATCGCGGTAAGCACCACCCTGTTCGCCCTGCTCGTCGCGGGTTGCAGCAGCGACGACAAGGACACCGCGACGGCGTCGTCCACCTCCGCCTCCCCCGCCGCCCAGCCAAGCGGCGCCGCCGTGCCCGACAGCGCCAAGGCAGGCATGTTCGTGGTGAGCTACCGCAGCGCCTTCCCGAAGCTGGCCGAGGGCCGCAGCGACGCGCAGATCGCGGAGATCTTCACCGCGACCTGCAAGGACATCAAGGACGGCAAGGCCGAGGACGCCATCGTGCAGTCCACCGTCGACCGCTCCAAGTCCGGCCAGACCGCCGCGAGCAAGGAAGAAGCGCAGGCCATCTTCACCACGGCCAAGTACCTCTGCTGAACCACGCCGCCGATGCGGGCCGGGAGCCTCGGTGCGCGGCCCGCATCCGGCGGTTCGACTCTCGTTCTTCCGGCGCCGATCCTCGCGGGCTCGGCACACCTCGATGCCGGGCGTGGGGCGGACGAGTTGGTCTGTAAGCCGGATCCTGTTCCCGGTTCGCACCGGGCGGCGACCATCCATCTGGGCACACCGTCGCCGGGTGCCTCGAGCGGCCCACCCGCAGGCTCGGGCGAGCAACCCTCGAACGCCTGCGCAGCCGCACTCCGAGAAGTGCGACCTTCGACCTTGCTCCGGGCGGGGTTTACCGAGCCGCCCCGGTCACCCGGGGCGCTGGTGCGCTCTTACCGCACCGTTTCACCCTCACCGCGCGTCCCCGAAGGGACACGGGCGGTCTGTTTTCTGTGGCACTGTCCCGCGGGTCACCCCGGGTTGCCGTTAGCAACCGCCCTGCTCTGTGGAGTCCGGACTTTCCTCGGCGACGGGCGGCGGCACCGGAGTGCCCGTTCCCATCGCCGCGGCCGCCCGACCAACTCGTCCGCGCGTGCCAGGATACTCCCCGGCAGGTGAGCGGCCGCTCGCGCCAGTACGGTTAGACGTCATGGAACGTCTCGAGGTCAGTTTTCCCTCAGGTGGCCAGCAATGCGCCGCCTGGCTGTATCCCCCCGCAGGCGTCCCCAAGCCCCGTCCGCTCGTGGTGATGGGGCACGGTCTGGGGGGCACGCGGGATATGGGATTGGACAGGTACGCCCGACGATTCGCCGCGGCGGGCATGGCCGTGCTCGTGTTCGACTACCGACATTTCGGTGCGAGCCAAGGTGATCCGCGCCAGCTGCTGCACATCGCGCGACAGCGGGAGGACTGGCGGTCGGCCATCGCGTACGCGCGCACCCTGCGCGGCATCGACAAGACCCGAATCGCGTTGTGGGGCACGTCGTTCGGCGGCGGTCACGTGCTGACGGTGGCGCCGGAGGACGACTACATCGCCGCCGTGGTCGCTCAAGTGCCGTTCACCAGCGGGTGGGCTTCGGCATGGGCGAAGGGGCCGATCAGCATGACCAAGGTCGCCACCATCGCCGCCACCGATCTGCTGATCGGGCCGCTGCGGCGCAAGCCGGTGCGGATTCGGCTGGCCGGGCGCAAGCGGTCAGCGGCGCTGATGAGCGCGACCGATGTGCCGGAGGGTTTCGGAAGGCTGGCCGAGGAGAGCGAGACGTACGACCCGAAAGTCGCAGCGCGCGTTGCCTTTCCGGCCCTGTTCGATTCGCCCGGACGGCACGCCAAGGCGTTGAAGATGCCGGTGTTCTACGCGGTGGCCGACAACGATTCGATCGCGCCCGCCAAGCCCGCGCTGAAAGCGGCCGAACGCACCAAGCACGCGGTCGTGAAGCGTTATCCCGTCGGGCATTTCGACGTGTACTTCGACGACGTCTTCGAGCAGGCGGTCTACGACCAGACCGACTTCCTTGTCTCGGTACTGCGGCCGTGAGCACCTCAGCGTGAACGGCGCAGCGTCCGCCACAGGATGAGCAGCGCGGCGAGGGCGGCCAGCGCGAACGGCAGTGGTCGTTCGCGGACGGCGGTGGCGATATCGCGGCCGCGCTCGGCGACCGGTTCGGGCAGCACCTCCTCGCCGTGCTCGGCCGCGTCGAGAACCCGGGCGGTCGCGCGATCCACCAGATCGGTCGCCGCGAGCGCGGCCGCCGCGCTGCGGTCCTCGGCGCGGTGTTTGGCGTCGGTGGCCTTGTCTTTGGCGGTGTCGACGAGGTCGTGCAGCTTGTCGGTGTCCGGGTCGGTGGGGCGTCGCGGGTCCATGGGTACCTCCTTGTCGCTTCGAGGTCGCGTACCCGGGTGTGTGCGGAACAAACAGCTTGTCGGTGCCCGCCGCTACAGTCGCGGGCCATGAACGCAGCGACTGCCGCGGTTGCCGAGATCGTCCGTGGGATCGACCCGTGCGACGAGCTCGAGCGCGAACACATCGCGACGGCGCTGGACTGGCTGGCGTCGACCGACGACGTGTTCCGCAGGGAGAAACCGGCGGTGCCGCCGCGGCACCTGGTGGCGTACACGGTGCTGGTCGACCCGGTGTCGCGCGCGGTGTTCCTCGGGCGCCATCGGCTGGCCGGACTCTGGTTGCCGATGGGCGGTCATCTCGACCCCGGCGAGCATCCGTTCGACGCGGCCCGTCGGGAGGCGGGCGAGGAACTCGGTATCGCCGCCGACTTCGATGTGGTGGGTTCCGCGCCGTTGTTCCTCACCGTGACCACGACCGTCGGAATCGGCGGTGGCCACGAGGACGTGAGTCTCTGGTACGTGATTCGCGGCGATCGCACCCGCGAGTACCGGCTGGACCCGCGCGAATTCGACGGTGGACGGTGGTGGGACATCGACCGGTTCGCGGTTCCGGAGTCCGATCCGTATTTCGCCCGCTTTCTGTCGAAGCTGGATGCGGTCCTCGGAACGGGCCTGGATCCCGTCGCGGCGTAGATCCAGGCGATCGGTCGGACCTCTGCCGAAAGCGGTACTCAGGCAACCGAGTTGGTGGGGAATCATGGCTCGGTTCCGCCTGATCACCGCCCGCGCGGGACGGAATAGGGGCCGTCACCGCGGCCGCGCGTCATGGCGCCGATCGGATGCGGGTGTTCTGGAAGGACGTGAACAACCACTGTCCGTTCACGCGCACGGCGGTGCGGGTTTGGATCGAAAGGTCTTCCGGGCGGCAAGTGTTCGCGCCATCCCGCAGCACACAGACGCCGTCGGTGACCAGCAGGGCCACGTCGGGCGCCGGAAACCGGATCGTGGTTTCCCGCGGAGGCGAGAGGCGCGTGCCCTTCATGAAGCCGTCGAAACCCTGCTGCATGACCTCGGCCAATAGCGCTCGGCCGCGGACGAACTCGCCGATGACCGAGACGAAGTCGGCGTCCTCGGTGAACGTCGCGGCGAACGCCACACCGTCACCCGCGGCCCACGCGGCGGTCTGCGCGTCCAGCAGTTCCAGCAATCGGGCCTCGTCGGCGCTCACCGCGCCGCCCGCCGCAACGCGGTGTATTCGGTCGCGGCGAAGGCGGCGACCACGGTCGCGCCGATCAGCACGAACAGCACGCCCAACCCGGTCAGCTCGAGCACCCCGGAGAACGCCAACGCCACCATTCCCACCGCCGACAAGGTGTTCACCGCGACGACCGCCTTCGCGTGCCGCGTGGGAATCCGCGGATACCCGGCGATCAGCAGGAGCGCCAGCGCACCACCCACCATCGCGACCCCGAACGGAATCGACCACGCCGTCGGCAGCCCGAGCGGGTCGCGCAGCGCGGCCGCTCCGCCAAGCATGACGACGCCGAACGCGCCGGTACTCCAGCCGTCGACACGCAGTGCCGTGCGCAACGGGTCGGTGGGCGGGGCGGCGAGTGCTGCCGTACTCATGTCCATCTCCTGTCGATCGAGCTTCCGCCACCCACGATGCCGGGGCGCGGTAAGCGTCTCAATAACCTCGGAGGTCATGTGGCTACCCTGCTGAGGTGGAGAACGGTTCCCGTATCGGCCCGCTGCTGCGCGAATGGCGGCAGCGACGGCGGCTGAGCCAACTGGATCTGGCGCTGGCCGCCGACAGTTCGGCCCGCCACGTGTCCTACCTGGAGAACGGGCGCGCGGCGCCGAGCAGGGCGATGGTGCTCCGACTGTGCGAGGCGCTGGATGTGCCGCTGCGGGAACGCAATACGCTGCTGCTCGCCGCCGGTTTCGCACCGGCGTATCGCGAGTCCCACCTCGATGACGCCGAGCTGACCGCGGTGCGCTCGGCGGTGGCGACCATGCTCGCCGCGCACGAGCCCTACCCCGCGGTGGTGGTGGACCGGTGGTGGAATGTGGTCACCGGCAACTCCGCGATGTCGGTGCTCACGGCGGGCGTTCCTGAGCATCTGCTGACGCCACGTCCGAACGTCTACCGGCTGGTGCTGCATCCGGACGGTCTGATCGCGCGGCTGGCCAATCCCGTACAGGTGCGGGAGCTGTTCCTGGAACGCCTGGGCCGCCAAGCCGAGGCGACCGGCGACGAGCGCCTGCGCGCGCTGTACGACGAGGTGCTGAGCTATCCGGCGCCGTCGGATCCGGCGGCGGATCGCGCGGCGCCGACGGGTCCGTTCCAGGTGCCGGTCCGGATCAGGACGCCGCTCGGGGAGATGGCGATGTTCAGCACCATGGCGACGTTCGGCGCGCCCGCGGACGTGACGCTCTCCGAGCTCGCCATCGAATTGTTCTATCCCCTGGACGAATTCACCGCCGCGGTCCTGCGCGGGACCACGGCGGTGAACGGTTCGACCGGAAAAGACTCAGATCGGGCGGAATCCGGCGCCGACGCCGCCGATGGCGTTGACGGCGGCGAGGATCACGTCGATCGGCGCGAAGAACGCCGGTGAGTGGATCGGGTTGGCCGCGGTGGTGCACGGCACGTCGAAGCCGATGCCGGCGAGGCCGGTCAGCCTGCCCTGGTTCATGCCGACCAGGCGGTCGCCGACCGTCACAGGGCCGCCGGAGTCACCGGGCTTCGAGCAGGCCTGGTTCAGGGTGATGGTCTCGTCCAGGTTGCCCCAGACGACACCGCAACCCGGGCCGCTGGTGCGACCGTTGGAGCACACGGTAGTGCCGGGACCCGGCGTCGGGCCGATCCCGTTGATGGTGGTGGCGCCGACCGTGCGAACCGGCGTGACCTTCGCCGGATCGAACTGCAGCACAGCGAAATCCAGCCCCTCCCCGTTGTCGGAGTAGGCGACCACACCGACCGCGCCCACGTCAAGCGCCGCCTCCGATGCCAGCCGCGAACCGGCGGGCGCGCAGTGGCCCGCGGTCAGGCCCACCAGACGACCGGCGTTGTCGTGGCCGATGGCGGTGAGCGAGCACGCGGAGTTGTTCTCGAAGACGAGGCCGGAGCTTCCGCCCAGCACCGCACTCCCCGGAGCGGCCTGCGCGGCGCCCGAGACGGCGGCGCCCACACCCGCGACGACGGCCGTCACGGCCGCCATCCACCTGAATCTCACAGCAGTAACTCTCCTTCTCGAAAGACACAGGCCGACACTCGATTTCGATCGAGGAATCGACCCACCCGACACATCGTGCAGCGTCGCACCGACAGAACGGTGACGCGATGCTCGTTCCGGATGTCTCCGCGCGGCTGCGGAGCGAACCGAGTACGCGGCCTCGGTCGACTGTCGGCTACCTCAGCGTCGGGGTAGCGGCCGGTGCGCGCAATGCGATGTGTGCCGCGCCACCGTACCCGGAGACGGCCGCCGATGCGTCGGTCAGGTCGGAAAAGGAACGGTCAGGACAGGTAGGAGGTGTCGTTGACCAGCCGCACCGAGGACCCGCCGTCCGGGTAGAACTCGGCGATGGACAGCGACGCCAGATCCAGATGCAGCCGGTACAGCAGCGACGGTCCCACCCCGAGCGCCAGCTGCAACAGCGTCTTGATCGGCGTCACGTGGCTGACCACCAGCACGTTCCTGCCCGGATACAGCGCGACAAGGTCGCGGCGCACCGCCTCGACCCGTTCGCGGACCTCGTCGAAGCTCTCCCCGCCCGGCGCCGCCACCGACGGATCGCCGAGCCAGCGCGCGTGCAACTCCGGATCGCGTTGCGCCGCTTCGAGAAACGTCAGGCCTTCCCATGTGCCGAAGTCGGTTTCGATGAGCCCGTCGTGCGTGCGCACCGGCACGTTCAACGCCGCGCCCGCGGCCTCCGCGGTCTCCCGCGCGCGGCCGAGCGGCGAGCTCAGAACCGCGGCGATATCGCCCTTGGCCGCAAGCATTTTCGCGGCGCGCGCGGCTTGTTCCCGGCCGAGCGCGGTGAGCGGGGGGTTGCCGCGGCCCGAATAGCGCCGTTGCACGGAGAGCTCGGTTTGGCCGTGGCGGAGCAGGAGCAGGCGGGTCGGGCGGCCCATCGCGCCGGTCCAGCCGGGACCGGTGGAGGCGGCGTCGGTGTTCGCGGGGTCCACTCGGGAGGCGCGGACTTCGTCGATCCAGCTGGGGGCGTTCTGTTCGGATCCTCGAACGGAAGGCCGTGCAGCGGTGGCAGCTTCGGTGCCGTCGTCGACGGTGCCGGACGCCGGGGTTCCGATGCGTGGTGGGGCTCCGAGCCCGGTCTCGCTGCTCTGTGTTTCGGTGGCCGCCCCGTTTGCGAGGCCTTGCTCAGCCACAGCGTCCGTAGCTGCCGCGTCGTGCGCCGAACCGGTAGATGCCTCCACGCGAGCGCGACCCGCAGCGTCACCCGCAGGCGCCGGGCGCTCCGGCTCGCGGGCAGCTGTGGAAGTGTCGCGCATCTCGTGCCCGGCATCGCGGGCGGCCCGCACCTCGTCGACCAGGGTGGCGTCGTCCATCGCCTCGTTGGCCAGGCGGTCGGCATGCGAGTTCTGGGCGCGCGGAATCCAGGTGAAGCCGACCCGGTCGAAACCCGCGACCAAGCGGCGGGCTCGGTCCGCCAGCGGGATCATCGCCGCGTGCTTGACCTTCCAGCGGCCCGACATCTGCTCGATCACGAGCTTGGAGTCCATCCGCACGTCCACCGTGCGCGCGCCCAGCTCCGCGGCGGCCTCCAGGCCCGCGATCAGCCCGCGGTATTCCGCGACGTTGTTGGTGGCGATGCCGAGGCTTTCCCGCCGCTCGGCGAGCACCGCGACGTGGTCGGCAGCGAAGACGACCGCGCCGTACCCGGCGGGCCCCGGGTTGCCTCGCGAACCACCGTCCGCCTCGACGATCACGTGCTCGTAACTCACCGGACCTCCTCGGCATCCGGACGATCGGACCCGCAGGTCACAGACCGGATTCCTTGGTGCGCACCAAGATCGCGTTGCATTCGGGGCAGCGCACCACCACGTCGGGCGCCGTCTTCGCGATGCGCGCGATCTCGCCGCGGTCCAGCTCGATCCGGCACGCGCCGCACTTGCGCGCTTGCAGCAGCGCCGCGCCGACACCGCGCTCGGCCTTCTGCTTGTCGTAGGCGCTCAGCAGCTCCGCGGGGAACAGTCCGATCAGATTGGACCGCTCGTCCGCGCAGCGCCCCTGCGCCACATCCAGATCCGCCAGCGCCTCGTCGCGCAGCCGCTGCGCGTCGGCGAGCTCCTCTTCGGTCTTGCTCAGCCGGGCGCCCGCGTGATCGTGATCGGAGGCGGACGCCTCGCGGCGCTCCATCACCTCCAGCAGTTCGTCCTCGAGCACGCCGCGCCGCCGCTCCAGACTGCCCAGCTCGTGCTGGATCTCCGAAAGCTGTTTGGCGCCAATGGAACCGGCCGTCAGCATGCCGCGGTCGCGCTCCTCCCGCTTGCGGACCGCCTCGATCTCGCCCTCGAGCTTGCGGATGTCGCGATCGAGGTCGTCCAGCACGATCTCCACCGCCACCGCGGCGTCCTTGTGCTTGTTGCGCTCCCCCTCCAGCCGCGCCACCTCCTGCTGCTCGGGCAGCACGGTGCGCCGATGCGCGATCCGCGTCAGTTCGGCGTCGACAGCCGCGAGCTGAAGCAGCTTGGCCTGGATCGGTGGTTCGACATTCAACGCGGACAAACTCCTGAGCACTGTGGACGGGTCGGGGGTATCCGCCGGGCGGCGAATGCCAGTGCTCAACCGTACCCCGGCCCCCGGGCGGTTGGTTCCGAGACCGGGCCGAGGAATGTGCGGGTCGCGCGCCCGCGATGCCGGGTAGCGGCCGGAATCCGAGGGAACCGACGCGCGGTTGCCCGCGTCTTATAGTTACGACGGGGGAAATCGCCCGACGCCGACGACAGGGAGAGCTATGCGAACCGCCGACGCCCTACGCACCGCGGCCGCGGGCGCCGCTGTCATCGGGTTGGTCGCCGGGTGCGGGTCGACGGTCGGCGGGACCGCCGCGACGCCGACGACCACGGTTCGGAATCTGGATGAGATCGAGGTCTTCAATCCGTGTACCAGCCTGAGTGAGGATGCGCTGCGGGCGACCGGCGCGGACCCGGCAAGCAAGGACGTGGTGACGGATCCCCCTACGGGTCCTGCGGCGTGGCGCATCTGTTCGTGGGACTCCACAACTCTTCCGTACTTCATTACGGTGGCGTCGAGCAGCCACACCATTGACGAGGTTCGTTCCAACCCTGATGAAACTGGCTTCCGCGAGGTGCCTGTCGGGCCTCGCCCGGGACTGATTCACCAGGACAAATCCGACACTCGTGGACTGATCTGTCGCGTCGCAATTCCCGCCGAGCAAGGCATGTTCGTGATCAGCGCAGATTGGCGCGCATCCAAGCCCGTCACTCACGACCGATGCGAGCTTGCGGTTCAGCATGCAGAGGATCTCGAACCACATCTACCGAAGTAACAACCGCCGAATTGCAACGTTTACCAACTGACAAGGGGGTGGGACGCCGTGTCGGACGACCTGCAGGCACAGATGAGGCAGTGGCAGCAACTCAAAGAACAGGCTGTCACGGGTGAGTTCCGTATGGATGAAGGCATCGGCGAAGCCCTTCGAAAGCGCTGCGAGACGATGCTCAGAGACTTGGACACCATGGTGCGAGATGCGCAGCAACTCCAGTACTTGGCAGGCTACGGCAGCCTGCCCTCAGCCGTCGCACTGCAGGAGAAGTTCCAGAACAAAGCCGTCAACGGCGGACCGCACGACAGCAAGGATTCGGCGGCAACTCGCCTGCAGCAGCACATCGAGGTCGTCCAACTCATGCACGACACCTACGCCGCCGCAATCGGCAAACTGCAAGAAACCGACCAAACCGCAGGCACCCAACTGACCGCCCACACCGAAGGGATGAACTGATGCCCTTCTTCGTCGCCGCGGCAGCGGTCATCGGCGTCATCGCGGGCGGTGCGGGAATCGCCCGCGCGCAGAACGACTCCCACGAGAACAAGGTCAACGAGACCAATCTCCGCGACTCCGGCGAGGACAAGTGGAAGAACGACCGGAGCCACATCCAGAACGAGTGGAACACCCTCAACGGTCAGTACGGTGACCGCGCGCCCACGGTGCTGAAAGACATGGAGCCCTTCGACACGTGGTCGCACGAGCAGATCTGGAAGGCGCTCAACGACCACGAGGGCGGCAAGGGCGTCTCGCAGGCCGACATCAACAGCGGCGCGGACGGTTGGCGGCGGCTACGCGACCGCGCCGACGAGGCGGTCCGCCAGTTCCGCACCGGCGTCGACCAGGACATCGAACAACTCTGGAAGGGCCGCGCGGCGAACGCCGCGATGGAAGCCACCCGCGCCTACACCGACGAGTTCAAGAAGTTGCCGACCAGCTTCCAGCAGGTCGCCAACGGCATCGACCTGTTGCAGGGCTACCTCGATCAGGTCAAGATCTCGATCCCGCCCGCGCCGCACGTTTCCGGCTTCGACGAATTCATGGGGCACATCCCCGGCAACGGTGTGTTGAAGCTGGCGCAGCATCGCGCGAACGAGGCCGAGGCGAACGCTCGCCGGATCATGCAAGAGATCTATGTGCCGGGCGCGCAAGAGGTCGACAGTCACACTCCCAAGCTCCCCGAGCCGTTCAATCCGGTCGGCAATCCCGGTGACAAGCCGAAGGACGACAACGGCAGTTGGCCGCCCGGCGGTCGACCGGTGAATCCGCGCGGTACCGACGATCCCGGCGGCTCCGGTGACGATCCGAATGCGGGAGACGACCCGAATCAGGCGCAAGCGGATGATCCGGGCACGGACCCGCAGAACACGAACCCGGCCGGGACGAATCCGGCGGGCACCGATCCGCAGAGCACGGTGCCGCAGAGCGGCGTGCCGACGCCGGACAAGCCGAAGTCGTACCTGGAGGACCCGCTCAGCAGACCCGATCCGAATCGACCGGGCTCACCCGGTTCGCCGGGCTTCCCGGGCGGCCTCGGTGGTCCCGGTGGTCCGGGATCGAATCCCGGCCCGGGGAAGAGCATCCCGGGTGGCAAACCAGGGCAGCCAGGCGCACCCGCAGGCACACCGGGTGCGCGAGCCGCGTCGCCGACCGCGGGGCGTCCCGGCATGCCAGGCATGGGCGCGCCGGGTGCCGCACGCCGCGGCGAGGACGACGAGAGCGAGCACAAGATTCCGGACTACCTCGTGCAGGACCGCACCACCGAGTTGCTCGGCGTGCAGCCGCGGGTCCTGCCGCCGGGCGGGGTCATCGGCGGATGAGCGAACCGAATTCAGCGCGCGTGCCACGGCCGTGCGCCGACGAGGCGCTGGCATGACCGAATGGCGTTGGCAGCTGGACGGTCTCGCGTTCGGCATCGCGATGGAAGCGATGGGCCGGGATCGGCTGCCGTATCCGTTGAGTTTCCGGCCCGAATTCATGGAGTCCCAGGCGGATTTCGAGCGGCTGCGCATGCGGACGGCGCAGCGGTTGCAGACGATCTTCGACGAGCGGCTGCACCGCGCGCTCACCGTCCTGCTGGAACCGCAGGTGCGCATCGAGATTCACGGCTTCTACGGTCCGGAGTTGAAGCAGGTCGTGCGGATGCACGCGGGCATAGTGGATCAGGTCGCGACGATCGCGGTGCAGCAACCCGGTCCGGATCGGGAGCACGGGCGCGATGTCGTGCTCACCATGTGTTACTCGCACATGGTTGTCTCGGAGATCGCGGCGCGCTTGCCGCGTTGCCGGGGCGGCGCCCACCATCCGTTCAGCGCTCGCCGCACGGACCTCGACCAGCCGCTGTACTCCCGGCATCCCACGCGCCTGTCCCGTACCGAGGAGGTGAACCGATTCTTCCGGCGGCCGCGTAGCGGTGCGGGCGAGATCACCGTCTACCCGGGCATCACCTACGACGCAAGGCCGACGCTGGACGGGCACGCGTTCATCTGGCTGGACTACCCGGACGACGGGCGATACCTGCTGGTCAATCACGGCAGGAACGACTTCGACATCGCGCCGGGTCCCCCCGACGAGATCATGCGACAGCTTCAGCAGCGGATCGATGTGGTGAACCGGGAGCGCACGCACACGTGGTGACGCACGGTCAGCTTCCCGGCGCGCGGGTCTTGATGGCGTCGCGGGAGATGTAGACGTCGTATTCGCCGGGGGTCGCGATGACGGCGTTGCCGTAGGCGGAGCGGACGAAGGGGTCGGTCCACCACTTTCCGTCGCGCATGTCGGCGAAGAAGTCGGCGTCGCCGCCGTTGAGGAAGATGTGGTTCTGGGTGGTGGCGACGCCGTCGAGGCGCTGGCCGTACAGGCGGGTGACCTGGTAGCCGGAGTGGAAGCCGAGGGCGTTCACCCAGGGCTCCAGCTCGACGATGTTGGCTTGCAGCACCCACAGATCGCCCTGGACGCGGAACTTCTCGCGTCGGTCCGGATCGTCGTCGTCGCCGTAGAGCGTCAGGTCGACTTCGAGCTGATGTTCCTCTCCCGCAACCTCACTCACCACCACGTGCGCGGCTTTGATCTCGCCGCTCAGTCCCAGGTACGTCTGCATGAGGGTCGCGACCCACAGCAGCAGCACCGCGACGACGAGGAGCACGAGGCCGCCCGCACCCCGGCCGAGCAGCACCCGCGGCCCGACCCTGCGCACCTTCACCAGCGCCGAAACGAGCAGCGCGACCGCGATCAGGATCAGCAGGATCAATCCGATCTGCAGGATCCCGAAATCCACCGGGTAACTCATGCGGTAGTTGTACCCGCTTCCGGCGCTTCGATTCCGGGGAACGGCGAGGAACCGTCAGTCCGCGGCGCCCACCGACCACGGATCGGTGCGGATGGTGCAGACGCGGGTCTCCACGTCGGGAAGCGCCGCGGCGACAATGCCTTCCGCTTGCGCGCACCAAGGGAATTCGGTGGCCCAGTGGGCGGCGTCGACGAGTGCGGGTCCGCCCTTGCGGAGGTGTTCGTCGACGGGGTGGTGGCGCAGGTCGGACGTGAGGTAGGCGTCGACGCCGAGACGGGTGGCCGCGGCCAGGTAGGAGTCGCCCGCGCCGCCGCACACCGCGACCCGCTCGATCATCCGATCCGGATCGCCCGCGGCGCGGACCCCCCACACGGTGGACGGGAGCGCGGCGGAGACGCGAGCGGTGAAGGCGCGCAAGGGTTCCGGTTCGGGCAGGGTGCCGACGCGACCGATGCCGAGCCCGGACGGCAGGGCGGCGCGCTCGGTGACGTGGTACGCCGGGTCCTCGTACGGGTGCGCGGCGCGCAGGGCGGCCAATACCGCGCTGCGGGCCGCGGGCGGGGCGATGACCTCGACACGGTCCTCGTCGACGCGCTCCAGTTCGCCGATCGTGCCGATCGCCGGATTCGCGCCCGGCGCGGGACGGAACTGTCCGGTGGTCGGCGCCCAGCTCGCGCAGTCGTGATAGTTGCCGCTGGTGCCCGCACCCGCGGCGAACAGGGCGTCGAGCACCGCGTCGGTGTGGGTGCACGGGACTTGGACGACCCAGTTGTCCACCGCGGCCGTGGGTTTCGGGTCCAGCGGAGCGGTCACCGTCAGCCCGATCGCCGCGGCGAGCGCGTCCGAGACGCCGGGGTCGGCGGAATCGGCGTTGGTGTGGGCGGTGAACAGGGCGCATCCGGAACGGATGAGACGGTGCAGCAGAGCGCCTTTGGCGGTGTCGGCGGCCACGGTGTCGACGCCGCGCAGCAGCAGCGGATGGTGCACCACCAAGGCCTGGGCGCGCCAGTCGATGGCCTCGTCTACTACCTCGGCGGTCGCGTCCACCGCGAACAAAACCCTGGTGACCTCGTCTTCCGGATCACCGCACACCAACCCGACCGAGTCCCACGACTCCGCCAGCTTCGGCGGATACGCCGCGTCGAGCACCCCGATGAGATCCGCCAGCGTCGTCACCATCCGCCTACCCTCACTCCTCCCGAACTACCGTTCCGGCGCGCGCCGGCCGTCCTCCATCATCCAACTCGGGAGTTCGGCCCGGACAACACACCCGGCTTCCCGCCGTGTCCGCCCGACCGAGAGGGCACGCCTCCGCTCGAACGAGACGACGCCGACGACTACCTCCGCCGTCTACGAAGGCGAGAGGCACCCGCCGTCGGTCGCCTCGCCACCGTCGGCGCCACCGTCGCGGCCATCCGCTCGGGCGGACGTCCGGCCCGGAGCAGCAGTGCTGCCGTCAGCTTCCGTCGAGGTTCGCCCGCTGGAGACGACCGGGCGCGGTGCGGATGGCAGCGCACAAGCGGTCTACCGCGGCACCCTCCCGCACGGCCACCCGAAGGAAATCAGGCCCGAGCCCCGGAAACGTATTCGCCCGGCGCACCGCGATTCCCGCATCGGCCAGGTGCCGACGCAACGATTCCCCGTCCGCGACATGCACAAGGAGGAACGGCGCGTGCGCGGGCGTGTGGACGTGGACGCCGAGGTCGGTGAGACGTTCGACCATCACCTCACGCGCGGCGGCGAGAGCCGTTGCGTGGCGGTCGGATTCGGCGACGGCGTGCGGTGCGGCCGTGGCGGCGATCGCCTCGAGTTGGAGGGTGCCGAGCGGCCAGTGCGGGCGGCCGTGGTCGAGGCGGGCGAGCAGATCGGGGGCGCCGAGGAAGTAGCCGCAGCGCAGGCCGGCGAGCGCCCAGGTCTTGGTGAGGCTGCGCAGGACGAGGATGTCCGGGGTGGCGGCGGTCGCGAGGGATTCCGGCTCACCGGGGACGGCGTCGGCGAAGGCCTCGTCGACGACGACGAGGCGGCCGGGACGGCGCAGGGCGCGCAGGGTTTCGGCAGGGTGCAGGACCGAGGTCGGGTTGGTGGGGTTGCCGAGGACGACGAGATCGGCCTCGTCGGGCACCGCGCGCGGGTCGAGGGTGTAGGGCGGTTCGAGCAGCACTCGCGCGACGGGGACGTCGGCCTGGCGCAGCGCCAGTTCCGGTTCGGTGAACGACGGGTGCACCACCGCGGCGAGGCGCGGGGCGAGCTTCGGCAGGAGCGCGAACCCTTCGGCCGCGCCCGCGAGCAACAGCACCTCGTCCGGGCGGCGGCCGTGCCGGGCGGCGACGGCGGTGCGGGCGGCCAGGTCGTCGGCGGCGCTCGGGTAGCGGGCGAGGTCGGTCAGGCGGGTGGCGAGGCGTTCGCGCAACCACGGCGGCGGCTCGCTGCCCTGCACGTTGACCGCGAAATCGAGCATGCCCGGGCGCGCGTCGACGTCGCCGTGGTGGCGAAGCAGCGCGGGGTCGACTGTGTCGGAGGGCACGGGATCACACCCTACGTGGCGGGCGAACGAGGAGACCGGCCAGAATGGCTGTCGTGGGTGACCTGCACGTCTCGTTCGTCTGTACCGGCAATATCTGCCGATCGCCGATGGCGGAGAAGATGTTCGCGCACCACTTGCGCCTGGCCGGCTTGGCCGACCGGGTGCGGGTGAGCAGCGCGGGCACCGGCTCCTGGCACGTCGGCGACGACGCCGACCCGCGCACCACCGAGACGCTGCTGAAGTACGGCTATCCGACGGGCCACGTGGCCGCCGTCGTCGGCGCCGATCACCGCGCGGCCGACCTGCTCATCGCCCTGGACACCGGGCACGAGCGGGCGCTTGCCCGACTTGGCGTCCCGTCCGATCGCCGCAAGCTGCTGCGCAGTTTCGATCTCGGAGCCGACGGCCCCGACGTGCCCGACCCGTACTACGGCACCGCCGCCGATTTCGAGCTCGTCCGCGCGCAGATCGAGGCCGCGATCCCCGGCCTGCTGGACTGGGTGCGCGCGGCGCTGGACCGGGTCCCCGTCTCGGACGGGCGGCCGTGATGCGCCGCCTGGCGTTCCTGTTGCGCCCCAGCTGGCTGATCCTCGCCGCGCTGGTGGCCGCCTTCGCGTACCTGTGCTTCACCGTGCTCGCGCCGTGGCAGCTCGGCAAGAACACCGCCACCGAGCACCGCAATCAACTGATCGCCGACTCGGTGCGCGCCGACCCGGTCGACGTGACCACGGTGCTCGACACCTCCGGCGCCGGGCACAACGAATGGCGGCGCGTCACGGCCACCGGCAGCTACCTGCCCGACTCGACGGTGCTGGTGCGCCTTCGCCACCTGGACGGCGCGCCCGGCTACGCGGTGCTCGCGGCCTTCCGCTTGGACGACGGGCGCACGCTGCTCGTCGATCGCGGTCTGGTCGCCGGTGTGGACGGCAGCTCCCGGCCGCCGCAGATCCCCGAACCGCCGTCGGGCCCGCAGCGCCTCGAGGGCCGGGTCCGGATGTCGGAGGGCGTGAGCGCGGACCGGACGCCGCTCACCCAGGACGGCTACCGCCAGGTGTATTCGATCGACACCGCCCAGGAATCCGAGGTGCTCGGTCAGCCGCTCACCCCGATTCCCGCCGGCGAGCGCGGTGGGTACCTCCAGCTCTCGGAGAACCAGCCGGGCGCGTTCACCCCGACCCCGCTCCCCCAGCTCGACGCGGGACCGTACCTCTCCTACGGGCTGCAGTGGCTGGCCTTCGGCATCATGGCGCCGCTGGGCCTCGGGTACTTCGTCTACGCGGAGATCCGCGAACGCCGCAGGGAGAAGGCCGCGGCCGCGCAGTCGACGCCGACGGAACCGGCACCGACCGAACCCACGTCGACCGAACCCGCCGCGGCGACACCGACACCGGCGCCGTCGACGACCGAGGCCAAGCTCGCCGACCGCTACGGCCGCAACCGCACCTGACTCGACCCGCGGCTGCGGAAGCACGTCCGACCGGACTGCCGACCTGCCCCTCACTCGGCAGGCGCCCACCCCGGCCCGCGGAACATGTGCCCCCACCAATCTCGCCACCGCCGGGCGCCGCGCACATCCCGCCAGATCGCCGCGTATTCGTGGGTGGCGACGCGCACCGGGTTGAAGGTGCCGATGTTCTTCGTCAACCCGTAGCGCACCCGCTCCCCCTCCGGTTCGAAGGTGCCGAACAGCCGGTCCCAGACGATGAGGATGCCGCCGTAGTTCCTGTCGAGGTAAGCGTCGTTCGAGCCGTGGTGCACGCGATGGTGCGATGGCGTGTTGAAGACGAATTCGATGGGCCGCCACAGCGTTCCGACCCGCTCGGTGTGCACGAAGAACTGGTAGACGAGGCTGACCGACTGCTGCAGCAGGATCATCCACGGCGGGAATCCGAGCAGCGCCAGCGGCAGCCAGTACGGCAGTGCTGTGAACGGCGTCCACGTCTGACGCAGCGCCGTGGACAGGTTGTAGAACTCGCTGGAGTGGTGCACCACGTGGGAGGCCCAGAACACCCGCACGGTGTGGTGGGTGCGGTGATACCAGTAGTAGGCGACCTCGTCGGCGAAGAACAGCGCGACCCAGGTGAGCGGGTGGTCGGCCGGTAGGTGTACGGGCGCCGCCAGGTAGGCCGCCGCGTAGACCGCGACGACCACGAGCTTCCAGCCGATGTTGATCACCACGTTGCCGAGACCCATGAGCAAGCTGGTCCTGGTGTCGCGCAGTTCGTATCCGCGCTCCTCGTCGTCGGGCAGCCAGTAGAACGAGGCGGCCTCGAGCACGAGGCAGAGCACGAAGACCGGGATGGCGTGGGCGATGAGGTCGAACATGGGTCAGGCTTTCGGTACGTCCAGTGCGTCGACGAGACGGCTGAGCAGGCGATAGGCGTAGGCGTAGGCGTGGTCGACGTCGCGGGCGGCGATGCGGACGGCGAGCTCGCGATGCACGTCGCGGTCGGCGTACTCCTCGTTCAGGCCGAGCCGGGCGATGAGCTCCCAGCCGATATCGGCGTAACCGGCGACCAAGGTGTTGAGCGCGAGCCGATACGCGAGGTTGCCCGAACCCTCGATCACGGTGATCCAGAACGCGTGGTCGGCGGCGATCACAGTGGCGAGGTCGGCGGTGGCGTCGGGGTAGGCCGCGGCGGCGCGCAGGATCGCGGCCAGCTGATCCGGATCGGCGCGCTGCGCGCACAGGCGCGCCGAGTCCGCACCGACGGATCGGCGCATGACGGCGATGTCGTACAGAACCCGTTGCGGCGGTATCGAACCCGAGCGCGCGAGTGCGGAGAGGATGTCGAGTCCCGCGTTCTCCCGCCAGTTCAGCACCCGGGTCTTGCCGCCGTGCGCGACGCGCACCAGGCCGCTCTGCTGCACCCGCTTGAGCGCCTCGCGCACCGCGTGCCGGTTCACCTGGAACGTTTCGGCCAGCTCCCGCTCCGAGGGCAACGGTTCCTCGGGCGCGATCCGCCCCGCGAGTATCGCGTCGACCAGCTGACCGAAGACGGCATCGGAGACGGCGGCGCGATCGACGGCGGCGAATTCCATGCGAGCAGTGTGCCGCGTCACAGTCTAGTGGTCAACTGGTTGGACCAGTTTGCCTCGGCTCGTGGCGGACCCAGGTTGAGCTACGGTGAGGGCCACCTTGGGGCGGTGACTCCGCGCCCGGCCGGAGCGAAGGCGAAGGTATGTCTAACCCGACGTGGCGGCCAACGAGTACAGCAACGGCACCCGCAAGGCAGGGTCGGGCTGACGGAAACGCGGGCCGTCGGCGACGAGCGTGCCGTAGCGCCGAAACGGGATCACGTCGTGCTCGTGCACGAATTCGATGCGCAACCCGGCGCCCGCGACGGCGCTGACGACATCGCCGAGCGTGTGATGCCACTCGGTGACCGTGTTGTGCGTGGTCTGCGCGTCCCAGTCCGCGTAGGAGCCCGCCAATTCGTAGGTGCGCGCCGCGCGGCCGAAGTAGTCGCCCGCGACGGTGGTGCCGGTGGCGTCGTCGAGCACATCGGTCAGGGGGTGGATCTCGACCAGGTAGAGCCGTCCACCCGGCCGCAACAGACCGGCGACGGTGCGCGCCCAGCGCCGAATGTCCGACAACCACATGAGCGCGCCCATGCCGGTGTAGACGAGGTCGAACGCCGCCGCGCCCAGCGCATCGACCGCGTCGTACACATCGGCGGCGACGAATCGGGCCCGGTCGGCGACGCCGATCTCGGCGGCGAGCTCGGTGGCCTCGGCGATGGCGGGCGCGGAGAAATCCAGACCTGCGACGCGGGCGCCACGACGTGCCCACGACAACGTGTCCAGACCGATGTGGCATTGCAAATGGGCCAGTTCGAGGCCATCGACGTCACCGACCTCGTCCAGCTGAAAGGGATCGAAGTCCTCGGCACCGGCGCGGAAGCCGTCGAGGTCGTAGAACGTGCTCGCGGCATTGATCGGGACCCGCTCGTCCCAGTGACGCTTGTTCTGCTCGACCAGGTCGGCGGGGCTGGTTTCGGTCATGCGGTCGATCCTAGGAGCGGTCCCGGGGGCGCGGGCAAGCGAATTTCGGCGCTCCGCTCATCGCCGCGCACTTCCCCTTCGCCGCCGAGGTCCATTGGGCGCAAGGCGAATTCCGCGCTGCCTCACGCTGACGTCTGCGCGGCTGAGCGGCTGAGCGGCTGAGCGGGTGAGGACAGAATTCGCCCAGCTACGTAGAAGTCGGCGCGGCCACCACGCGGCACGCAATGCGGTGCGACACGACGAACACGAGCCCGCGCGAGGCCACAACGCGGCACACGAAGCCCACAATGCGGTGCGACACGAGGAACACGAGCCCGCGCGAGGCCACCGACCGCGCGAGATCAGCGCGAGCGCGACAGCCGCCGACGCAGCGAGGGCCAAACCCACGCCGCACCAGCCGCGAGCACCACCGCTCCCACCTGAACGGCCTCCGACATCCGCACCGCCCGCCGCAGATCCGGAACCGTGGGCGCGGGCCCGTCGCCGAGAGTCGGCCGCAGTTCCGTCCCGTACCGGTACTGCGTCCGCCCGCCCAGTCGGACACCGAGGGCGCCCGCCATCGCGGCCTCGACGACGCCCGCGTTCGGGCTTGGATGCTTCGCCGCGTCGCGCCGCCACGCGCGCAGCACCGCGCCGGGACGTCCACCGACCAGCGGCGCGAACCCGGCGGTGAGCAGTCCGCTGACGCGGGCGGGCGCGAGGTTCACGACGTCGTCGAGCCGGGCGGCGGCCCAGCCGAAGCGGTGGTAGCGGTCGTCGCGGTAACCGATCATCGCGTCGAGGGTGTTGATCGCCCGATAGCCGAGTAGCCCGGGCACGCCGGCCACCGCGCCCCAGAACAACGGCGCGACGGTGGCGTCGGAGGTGTTCTCGGCGATGGATTCCAGTGCGGCGCGAGCCAATCCGTCGGCGTCGAGCACCGAAGGGTCCCGCCCGCACAGCGAGGGCAGCAGCGCGCGAGCCCCTGCCAGATCACCCGACTCCAGGTGATCGGCCATGGCGCGACCGGCGGCCGCCAGGCTGCGCCCGCCGAGCACGGTCCAGGTGGCGAGGGCGGTCGTGACGATGCCGCCCCGCCGCGCCGCGAACCCGAGACCGAGCACGGCCCCGACCGCGACGGCCTCGTGCACGATCCCCGCAAGCCGCCGGTCAGCGTAGGTCAGGGATTCGAGCGCGCTTGCCGCCGAACCGAACCCGGCCACCGGATGCCACCGGCGCGGGTCGCCGAACGCGCGATCCAGCGCGAAGCCGAGCAGCAGACCGCTACCGGCCGAGATCCCCGTGTGCACCTGGCGAGAGTAGCGGGCACACGACGGTCGCGACCGCCGGGATGTCACACTCTGTGGTCCTGCCTCGTCATACCGGCGACGCCCGCTACGACCCCGCGATCGGGGCCGCCCGACCGAACGGTGGTTGCAGTGACATCCGAGAAGCCCGAGCCCCTCGACACCGCCGAGCTGGCGCGCCGCTTCGAGGAGCACCGGCCGTATCTGCGCAGGCTCGCCTACAGCACGCTGGGCAGCCTGGCCGACGCGGACGACGTGGTGCAGGATGCCTGGCTGCGGTTGCAACGCCAGCACGAGGCGGGCACCGCGGGCGAGATCGAGAACCTGCGCGCCTGGCTGACCACCGTGACCGGCCGGTTGGCGCTCGACCAGCTCGGCTCGGCCCGCGCCCGCCGCGAACAGTACGTCGGCGACTGGCTCCCCGAGCCGGAGGTCACCACCGTGGACGATCCGGCCGACCGGATCACCCAGGACGAGCGGGTCACCACCGCGCTGCTCGTCGTGCTCGAATCCCTCTCGCCCGCCGAGCGCACCGCGTTCGTGCTGCAAGACGTGTTCGGCATGAGCGGCCCGGAGGTCGCCGAGGTGGTGGGGCGTACACCGGCCGCGGTCCGTCAGCTCGCCTCGCGCGCCCGCAAACGTGTCGAGGACGGAACACCCCGCTTCCCCGCCTCACCCGACGAGCAGGAAAAGGTGGTGTCGGCGTTCGCAGTGGCGTGGCGGTCCGGGGATCTCAGCGCGCTGCTCGGCGTGCTCGACGCCAACGTCAGCCTGACCGCTGACGGCGGCGGCAAGGTGCCCGCCATCCGCAAGGGCGTGCAGGGCGCGGAGCTGGTGGCGAAGCTGCTGCTCGGTTGGTACAACGCGCCGTCCGCGCGCGGCGCGTGGGGCCGGTCGGTCCTGGTCAACGGCGAGCCCGGCCTCGTCGTCTTCGACGGCGCCCACACCGGCGTCTTCTCCTTCACCGTCGACGACGGCCGCATCGTCGCGCTGCACATCGTCCGCAACCCGGACAAGCTGCGCGAACTCCCTGAAACCGACACCCCCGATTGGTTCCTCGGCCCGGACCAGGGATAGGTCAGTCGCTGCGCACCAGATCGTCGACGGCGCGAACGACGTCGGGTGGGGCGGTCGCGATGACGGTGTCGAGGGCGTGGCGGGCGGTTTCGAGGTCGCGGATACTCGCGTCGATGCGGTCGCGTTCGCGATACAGGTCGACCAGGAGTTCGGGGCAGTCGGCGATGAGTTGCCCATCTCCGGTGGAAAGGCACGGCAGCAGGTCGGCGATGGTGGTGGTGGACAGACCCGCGGCGAGCAGGCTGCGGATGTTCAGCACGGTCTCGACGTCGGATTCGGTGTACTCCCGATACCCCGAAGGCTGCCGGTGCGGCCGCAGCAGCCCCTGTTCCTCGTAGTAGCGCAGCAGGCGCTGGCTGACGCCCGTGCGTCGCTGCAATGTCCCGATTCGCATCGCGACCTCCGATACGTACTTGACTCTCACATTGATGTGAAACTTTAGCGTAGCGGCATGTCCGATCCAGATCCCTTGCACCCCAACCGAACCACCACCGCACCTGCCGGTCCCCGTGACTGGCTCGGCCTCGCCGTCCTCGCCCTGCCGACCCTGTTGCTCGCGATGGACGTCACCGTCCTGTATCTGGCCGTGCCGCACCTGACGGAAGATCTGCGGCCGACCGGCATCGAACAGCTGTGGATCGCCGACATCTACGGCTTCATGATCGCCGGCTTCCTGATCACCATGGGCACGGTCGGTGACCGCATCGGCCGACGCAAACTGCTGATGCTCGGCGCGGGCGCGTTCGCCGCGGCGTCGGTGCTTGCCGCCTTCGCCACCGGCCCGCTACTGTTGGTCGTCGCCCGCGCGCTGCTCGGGATCGCGGGCGCGACCCTGATGCCCTCGACGCTCGCGTTGATCAGCAACATGTTCCGCGATGCCGGACAACGCGCGATGGCGATCGGGGTGTGGGCCACCTGCCTGTCGGCGGGCATGGCCCTCGGCCCGATCATCGGCGGCTCGATGCTGGAGTCGTTCTGGTGGGGTTCGGTCTTCCTGCTCGCCGTGCCGGTGATGGCTCTGCTGCTGGTGACCGCGCCGATACTGCTGCCGGAATATCGCGACCCCGAGGCGGGCCGCGTCGACCTGCCGAGCGTACTGCTGTCGCTGGCGACCATCCTGCCCGTGATCTTCGGCATCAAGAAGTTGGCCGAAGCGGGCCTCTCCGCGGTGCCGGTCGCGGCGATCGCAGTGGGTATCGGCTTCGGCCTGCTCTTCGTCCGCAGACAAGGCGAACTCGCCGACCCGCTGCTCGATCTGCGGCTGTTCGGCAACCCGACGTTCCGCGCGGCACTGCTGATCCTGCTCTTCGGACTCGGCACCGTCGGTGGCATCTACCTGTTCATCACGCAATACCTGCAGCTGGTGCGCGGTCTGACGCCGCTGGGGGCCGGGCTGTGGTTGCTGCCTCCGGCCGGGGCGCTGATCCTGGCGTCGATGCTGACGCCGATCATCGCACGCAAGGTCGAACCCCGGTTCATCGTCACGGCCGCACTGGCCATCGCGACGCTCGGTTACCTGACGCTTGCCTTCGTCGACGCCATCGGTGGGCTTCCGGTGTTGGTTTCCGGCTTCGTGCTGGTGTACGTCGGTATCAGCCCGCTCATGGTTCTCGGTACCGATCTGGTCATCGGGACGACGCCACCGGCGAAAGCGGGTTCGGCTGCGGCTATGTCGGAAACCAGCATGGAGTTCGGTGTCGCTACCGGTATCGCCGTGCTCGGCGTCATCGGCACCGCGATTTACCGGGCGGACGTCGCGGGCTCCCCGGTGCCGGGAGTGCAGCCCAGGGTGCAGGAGGCTGCGGAGGACTCGCTCGGCGCCGCCGACGCCGCGGCGACCGATCTGCCCGCCCATCTCGGCGACACGCTGCTCTCCGTGGCTCGCGATGCGTTCACGAGCGGCCTCAACAGCACGGCGCTCGTGTGTGCGGCGATCACGGCCGCGTTGACCGCCGTGGCGCTCACGTCGCTGCGACCCGCCGCGGCTTCTTCCTCGCACGAGGCAGACAGGGCGCCGCACTTGTGAAGCGTGCGCGGGCGGCGCGGGGTCAACCTGCCAGGCCGACCGTCTCCGTGACGGGATAGCCATGAGCCGCGGCCACTTCGGCGGAGAGCAGGCGTCCTCTGTCGGCGGCGAGGCCGTGGGCGAGGTCCGGGTGGGTGGTGCACGCGTCGCGCCACCCGTGGTCGGCGATGGCGCGCACGTACGGGAGGGTGGCGTTGGTCAGGGCGACGGTGGCGGTGTGCGGTACCGCGCCCGGCATGTTCGCGACGCAGTAGTACAGCGCGTCTGCCACCCGGAAGGTCGGATCCGCGTGCGTGGTCGGCCGCGAACCCGCGAAGCAGCCGCCCTGGTCGATGGCGATGTCGACCAGCACCGACCCCGGCCGCATCGCCGCGACCATCTCCTCGCTGACCAACTTCGGGGCGCGCGCACCCGGCACGAGCACCGACCCGATCACCAGATCGGCGCCGAGCACAGCGCGCTCGACCTCGGCGGCATTCGACGCCACCGTGGTGATCCGCCCCTGGAACCGCGCGTCGAGTTCGCGCAGCTTCCCCAGGTTGGTGTCGAGCACGCTGACCCGCGCGCCCATTCCGGCGGCCATGATCGCGGCATTGGTCCCCGCCACGCCGCCGCCGAGGACGACCACATCGGCGGGCCGCACGCCGGGCACGCCGCCGAGCAGCACACCGGACCCGCCGAGCGGCGCCATCAGGTGATACGCGCCGACCTGCGGACCCAACCTGCCCGCGACCTCGCTCATCGGCGCGAGCAACGGCAACGAGCCGTCGGCGGCGCGCACCGTCTCGTAGGCGAGGGCGGTGATGCCGGAGCGCAAGATGGCCTCGGTGCAGTCCCGCGAGGCGGCCAGGTGCAGGTAGGTGAACAGCACTTGATCCCGGCGCATCCGCGGGTACTCCTGCGCGATCGGCTCTTTCACCTTCAGAACCAACTCGGCATCCGCCCACACCGCGTCCGGGCCGTCCACCAGCGTCACACCCGCCTCGACGTAGTGCCGATCGGCGAACCCTGACCCGACGCCCGCGCCCGCTTCGATCAGCACCTGATGCCCGAGCCGAACCAGCTCCCCTGCGCCCGCGGGGGTGAGCGCGACCCGGAACTCCTGCTCTTTGACCTCCCGTGGCACTCCTATCCTCATATCGCCATCGTGGACCACCCGGCGAAGGTTCGCCACGACGGCGCGCACACCCCAGCGGATAACTTCCGCCCAATCCGCCCCCAACTGCGCCACCGCACACCACCCCGACCCCACGGCCGAAAATTATCCGCGCCACTACTCGACCGCCCGCCGCCGACGGACTTCCGCCACGGCTCGGCGCGCCCATCGCCGACGGACTTCGGCCACGACTCAGCCCGCCCGCCGGACGGACTTCGGCCATCAGTCGGCCGGAATGTTCGGGACGACCCGATACCGAGCGAGGGCTAGGGGAGGACCGGGACGGGCAGCGCCGCCGGGCAGACCGGAATGCCGACGCACGCACCGCCACCACCACCCGGGTTCGGATCGACCGGCACGGTCGGCACAGTCGGCACAGTCGGCACCGATGGCACCGTTGGCGCGGGCGGATCGACCGGAGGGCAACCGGCCGGGAACCCGACACAACCGCCGCCACCGGGGTTGGGGTCGACTGGGACCGTCGGGACCGGCGGCGTGGTCGGATCGACCGGAGGGCAACCGGCGGGGAACCCGACGCAACCGCCGCCACCGGGGTTCGGATCGACCGGGGCCGTCGGCGTGGAGGGGATGCTGCCCGATGACGATCCGCTACCGATCGCACCTGGGATCGCCGGAGCGGGGTCGGCGGCGGCGACCACGACACCACCGAGTGCTATGCCGAGGGCAGCCAGACACGCCGCTCCGGTCGTACGCATCGAATTCATTCAGTTCACGTCCTTGGAATGCGGAATTCGCCGCCACGAACTCGCCGCGGCCAGAAAGGCATATCACATAGTCTTTCCCGTTGCCGCACAGCGCATTTCGAATTGCCAGGTTCGTAGAACAGCCCCTGCTTTTCGAAGCATTCGGAATGCGGATACGACGGAAAGTCGTCCTGCGACGAGTCCCACTTCCGCCGCCCGCTCGGCACAAGTCCCGCCGCGCACCGCGCCGCGGTCGACGCCCCCGCGCGCGACGGCGGGGGCCGCGCGGCTACGTTGCCAGCATGAGGATTGAGGTCGGCGGGTTCGCGCCGGAGATCGATGAGAGCGCGTGGCTCGCGCCGAACGCGACGGTGATCGGGCGCGTGGCGCTCGGCGCCGAGGTGAGCGTGTGGTACAGCGCGGTGTTGCGCGGCGACCTGGAACAGATCACCGTCGGCGCGCGCACCAACATCCAGGACGGCTGTGTGCTGCACGCCGACCCCGGCTTCCCGCTGACCGTCGGCAGCGGAGTGTCGGTGGGGCACAACGCGATTCTGCACGGATGCACCATCGGCGACGACGTGCTCGTCGGTATGGGCGCCACCGTGCTGAACGGCGCCGTGATCGGCGCGGGCAGCCTGATCGCCGCCAACGCGCTGATTCCCGAGGGCGCGCAGATCCCGCCGGGCTCGCTGGTGGCCGGTGTGCCAGGCAAGGTGCGCCGCGAGCTGAGCGAGGCGGAGCAGGATGGAATCCGGCTCAACGGCGCGGTCTATTTACACAACATGGCCAATCACCGCAGCGCGAAAGTGCTGTGATACATCACACACTGATCAAGGGTCCAGCACCAACGGCTGATAGCATTTTGCCTGCATGCTCGGCGTCCGACGGCTCGGCGAGACCGTCCGCACGGCGAGCATGATGCGTGACAGGCAGGAGGTATCACGGTGTCGTACCGGGACTCGAGTATGCACCGGCCGAAGGGGCGGATCAGCGTGGCCGACATCGCGGCCCAACCGGGCGGGATCGAGGCGCTTCATCGTCGCGTCCACGAATTGCGTTCCCGCGGGGTCGATTTCGCCGCGAACGCGATCGAAAAAGAGATGGCGGACCTGGACCTGCCCCGGCAGTGAACCCGGCACGGTAATTTTCGGCGATTCAGCGACGCCCTGACAGTGCCGTGATCTCAGCGCAGGACCAGATCGAGCACGCGTTCGTGGTACGAACCCGCGTACCGAGTGACGAGGTCGACCAGTAGCGCATCCAGTCCGACGAGCACCTTCGCGTGCCCGCGCGCCGCACCGCGCAGGATGGTGCGGGCGGCGGCCTCGGGGCTGGTGCGCGCGACTTCGTCCTCGAATCGCCTGGCCACCGCGGCCCCGTCGATGCCAGGCGCGAACTGCGCCGTGCGCGCGATGGTGGTGAGCACGCCGCCGGGATAGACGCCGGTCACCCGCACCCGCCCGCCCGCTGCGCGCATGTCCTGGCGCAGCGATTCGGTGAACCCGCGCACCGCGAACTTGGCCGAGTTGTACGGCCCGTGCCCCGCCACCGCGACCAAACCGAACGCCGACGACACGTTGACCACATTGGCCCGCTCGGCCGCCTGGAGATACGGCAGAAACGCTTTGGTCCCGTTGACGACGCCCCAGAAGTCGACGTCCATCACCTGCTCGAAATGCGCGAACGGGGATTCCGCGACCCCGCCGACGTGCAGGATCCCGGCGTTGTTGAACAGCGCCTCCACCCGCCCGTAGTACGCCGCGGTCCGCTCGGCGTAGGACAGCACGGCGTCCCGGTCGGTGACATCGAGGACGGTCACCGTCGGCGCGAACCCGACGGCGGCGCAGAGCTTTCCCGTCGTCGCGACGGCGTGATCGGACTTGTCGGACAGCGCCAGCCGCGCGCCCCGATGCGCCAGCCCCAGCGCCAGCTCCCGCCCTATCCCCGAACCGGCCCCGGTGACGACCACCACCTTGTCGGCGAAATACCCCACGGTCCAACCCCTTTCACCCCATACCCGCATCGGGCACTCGATCAGGTTATCCAGAACGAAGGAGCTCGGGAAAGATCAACTAGCGGTCCGGACCGCCAACCACGTCGACTCGCACCAGCCCACGCGCACCTCTCCGACGACGCACCGCAGCCGGAGCTACATCTGCACCGCCCGGTTTGCGCCCCATCGGGTGCGCCAGCCCGATCGCTCATGCGCCGCGGCCTGCTGCACCCGAGGCCGAAGTCCGGGACTTCCATTCCGCTCGGTCTCACACCTTCGCGGCATCTCCGACCCCCACCTCGCGCGCTGGTGAAATAATGAACGTCCATCACCCGCACCGTCGCGGCGCCGCAGCGCACCGGTTTCCGCGCGAACGACTGGAGAATCGATGCCCACCGTTCCGTCCATGCTCCAGCGCATCCTCGACAAGCCCGTTTCCGACGGCGAGAAACTCCTGGAGAGCGCACTCTCGGCGTTCCTGGACTTCGGGATCAAGCGCACCAGCATGGGCGAGATCGCGCGCCGGGCAGGCATCAGCCCCGCGACCCTCTACCGGCGGTACGAATCGAAGAACGACCTGGTCGAGGCGGTGAGCGTGCGGGAGGCGCAGCGCTTCGTCGCCGAGATCGACAAGCGAGTGCGCACTGTCGAGGGCACCGAGAACCAGCTGGTGGAGATCTTCGTCGCCTTCATCACGGCGATCGCGGGCAACGAACTGCTGCGCAGGCTGCTGCGTACCGAGCCGGACCTGATCCTGCCGCGACTCACCACCGAGGGCGGTCCGATCCTGGCCGTCGGTCGCGCGTACCTGGCGGAGAAGTTGCGCGAGCTACGCGCCGGGGACGCCGACTTCGACGCCGATCTGGTCGCCGAGATCATGGCCCGCTTGGCGCTCTCGCTGGCGCTCACCCCCGACGGGCTCATCCCGCTCGGCGACGCGGAAGCCGGTCGCGCGTTCGCCCGGCGCACCCTGCTGCCCATGGTCGGCGTCCGCGCGTCCGCCTGAGTTCAACCCGAACGCCGCGTTCACCAGCTCGTCGAGCCGGTGCCGCGCGGCGTCGTCGGGCGTGCCGTCGCCGTCGACGAGCTCGGCGACCAGCGCCGCGATCTCCCGGGACGCCGCCCGGTCGGGATCCGGCAGCGGCAGCCGGGACACGTACTGCGTGATCCACCGCCGCCTGCCCGAGTACAGGCGGTTACCGCACACGGCGTCGTAGTAGCGCAGACCGAGTGCCGAATTCGCCACGCCCATAAGGAGATACGCCAGCCGCTCGGCCCGCTCGGCGACGCCGAGATCCTCGAGCGAGATCCAGTAGCAGTCCCCGTTCACCACCGCGCCGGACCGGTCCAGCGCGAAACGCGGCCGTTCGCTGATATCGGGAAACACCAGTTTCGGCACCCGCCACAGGTTGGGCCGCTGCGGCACCCAGATCTCGAACCACTCGCGGCCGCTGTCGGTGAGGTATTTGCGCGCGGCGAGCGTGGACTCGTGATCCCGCAGATACGCTGCCGCACTGGGGAATTCGCGCAGATCCACCGGGACGCGACGCGGGGCGGCGGTGTCGTAGGGATAGAGCACGCGAGTGTCGGCGGCCCGCTCGATCCGCCACGGCGCCAGATCGTGGTGGGTGATCAGCTCCAACAGCAACTCGGCCTCCGGTCGCGGATGCACCTGGGCCCAGCGATCGGAGATGAACACCCGGTCCGCGGTCGTCTTGATGCCGACCCGAATGCGGGCGACCTCACCGAAGCTCCGCCAAGTCCCCGCGCCGACGCGAGCGAGCCAGGAATCCACGCTCGGCCGCGACATCCGCCACGCGGACTGTGTACTCCCGCTTCGGTCGTGCGCGATGGCACTTACCGACGCGCCCGTCGACAGGGTGCCGACCTCGACCGCGAAGGTCCGCCCGTTGTGCCTGACCAAGGAGCCGGACTCCGCGATGAGTGCATCGAAAAGATCTGTAGGGCACAGCATTTCATCGAACGGCACCTCGTAGGCCGAGACGTGACGGCACACCGGACCGCCACGGCCCCGGGTGGCGATGGTGACAGCGGGCAGCACGGCGGCCGCGAAGAGCTTGGTGTCGCCCAAGTCGTAGAGCTCGACCGGGGACAGTTCGCCGAGCAGGATGGCGCGAATGTTCGCACCCGCCTTCGTCGTCAGAAAACGATTGGCGCACAACAGACCCAACGCGCCACCCGGAGTGAGCAGCCGCGACGCGACGGCGACGAAAGGGTGTGTGAGGTCGATGCGACCGCGCAGCCCGTACTGCCTGCTCAGCAACTGCGCGGTGGCGCCGCCGAGCTGCTGGGTGCGCACGTAGGGCGGGTTGGTGATGATCGCGTCGAACGAGCTGTCGTCCAGGTCCACGGCGTCGGCGAGGAAGTCCCCCGCGCGCCAGTCGACTTGGACGCCCTCCACCATCGCCCGCGTCCGCGCCACGGCGAGCCCTGCTTCGTCCAAGTCGTACCCGGTGAGCCGGAGCCGGACGCCGGGAAGGCGGGCTGCGGCTTCCCGATACAAGGCGAGCAAGAGTTCCCCGTCACCGCACGCCGGATCCAGCACGCGCAGTTCGCCACCCGTGCTCGGGCGCGGCACATGCGCGAGCAACCGCCGAGCGAGGAAACGCGCCAGCGCGGGCGGGGTGTAGTGCCGCCCATGCCGTTTGCGCTCCCGCGCGGCGCGGGTGTGCGAACCCATGGGTGGGATTGTGCCTCGCCGGAGAGCCGCGGGAGTGCTGATGCCCGGAACCCGCGCGCGTCGTCGGCGGTGGCCCAGCCGTGCGGCGTCCGTCGAGCCCGCGCATCAGCGGAGCGTGCACGCGCTGATGGATCCCGGCCACGGTTCGAGAGACCTCAGCCCAGTTCCGAAATGAGACCACACCCGCTAGCATTCAGTCTCGAAATAGAACCAAATCGAAGGAGGCGGGTCCATGAGCCCGACCACTGCGCCCACCGACGCGTTCGCGACCCTGACCCGGATCCTCGACGAGCGACGGACCTGCCGCCAGTTCCGGCCCGACCCGGTACCGCGCCCCACCATCGAGGCCCTGCTGCGAGCCGCCCAGCGCACTCCCTCCTGGTGCAACACCCAACCGTGGCAGGTCGCGGTCACCGAAGGCGCCGCCACCGACCGATTCCGCAAGGAGCTGCTGGAGCACGTCCAAAGTTCCGCGCCCGCACCGGATTTCGCGTTCCCCGCGCAGTACACCGGCGTCTACCGCGACCGCAGGCGCGAATGCGGCCTGCAACTGTACGAAAGCGTCGGCGTCGTCAAGGGCGATCAGGCGGGCACCATGCGACAAGCGATGCGGAACTTCGAACTGTTCGACGCCCCGCACGTCGCGATCATCAGCACCGAGACCGATCTCGGCGTCTACGGCGCCGTCGACTGCGGCCTCTACATCGGCACCTTCCTGCTCGCGGCCCAGAGCCTCGGTCTCGGCGCCGCACCGCAGGCGGCTCTCGCCTCGTACTCCCCTTTTCTGCGTGAGTATTTCGAGCTCTCCGAGAACCGGAGAATCGTCGCCGCAATCTCGTTCGGCTATCCCGACAGCGACCACCCCGTGAACGGTTTCCGCACCCGCCGTGCGGAAACCGATCGGGTCGCGACCTGGTTCACCGACTGATCGAACCACCGCTCAGCGGTCCGGCGACCCGGTGATCCGCCCCGGTCAGCCCCGGCCCCGGCTCGGGGCTGACGTCGCGGGCGGCGATTTCGCTTCCGCAGGAGTCGCATTCGAGCCGCACGTGTGCCTCGCCGGTGCAGTCGTGGTGCCGGTAGTGCACCGGCGGCCCGTCCGGCGCCATGTAGGTGTCGCCCCAATCCCGGATCGCCATCAGGATCGGGTAGATGTCGTGCCCCTTCTTGGTGAGCCGATACTCCTCGTGCGCGCCGACCGCGGCCGGTCGCTTCACCAGAATGCCGTGCTCGATCAGCCGGTCGAGCCGATCCTGCAACCTGCTGCGGGAAATGCCGAGCGCGCTCTGAAAGCCGTTGAACCGGCGAATGCCGGAGAACGCGTATTTGAGGATGACCAACGTCCACCGGTCACCGAGAACCACCAGCGGCCGCGTGATCGAACACGGCTCGTCGGCGAGATCCTCGTAACGCATCCCTCGATGCTACCCAGCCCCGTTGGCAGGCGCTGTCGGACGCAGTCCGCCCTCAGCCCGCGCACGGCCGGAGCGAAGGCGGAGGTACGCCCAGCGGGCGCTGTGGATGCGGTCCGTCGTCGAACGCGCCCGGCCGAGGCGAACGCGGAGGTACGCCCGCGTCCGAATCAGGCGTCCGTCCGCCGGTGGATGACGTACTGGAAGTGCCCGTCCTCCGGATCGGCACGCAACGGCCACGGCTCGGCCTCCAGCACGCGACGCCACTCCAGCGGCCGGTTCGCGTCCTGCTCGGCGAGCGACTGCGCGTCCGCGAGGGCGGCGCGGGAACCGATCGTCTGTTCCTCGGTGTCGCAGAACTCGCAGCTGTGTACCTTGCCGACCTCGTAGCGTTCCGGCACGACGGTCTCCTTCGAGCGAAAAAGCTTGGGCCCCGGGAGGTTTCCCGGGGCCCAAGCGGAGTCCTCACATCACAGCGGGATGTTCTTGTGGTGACTCTTGCGCGCGGGCGCGGCGGCCAGCGCGGCGGCGATGACACTGCGGGTCTTGGCCGGGTCGATGACCTCGTCCACCACCCCGATCGCGATGGCGCGCTCGACGCCGCCCGCGATCTTCTCGTGCTCGGCGGTGAGCCGCTCGTGCAGCGCCTCGCGCTCCTCCTCGGGAGCGGCGGCCAGTGCCTTCTTGTGCAGGATGCCGACCGCGGCCTTGGCGCCCATCACGGCCACCTCGGACCCCGGCCACGCGTACACCGCGGTCGCGCCGAGCGAGCGGGCGTTCATGGCGATGTAGGCGCCGCCGTAGATCTTGCGGGTCACCAGGGTGACGCGCGGAACGCGGGCCTCGGCGAAGGCGTGCAGCAGCTTCGCGCCGCGGCGGACAACGCCTTCCCACTCCTGGCCGACGCCGGGCAGGTAGCCGGGCACGTCGGTGACCACGATCAGCGGGATGCCGAACGCGTCGCACAGCCGCACGAACCGAGCCGCCTTCTCGGCGCTCTCGGAGTTCAGGCAGCCGCCGAGGCGCAGCGGGTTGTTGGCGAGCACGCCGACGGTGCGCCCGCCGAGACGGCCGAGGCCGACGACCATGCTGCGGGCGTATCCGGCCTGCAGTTCCTCGAACGTGGACTCACCGTCGACATTGTCGAGCAGCTCGTGCACGAGCGGCTTGACGTCGTAGGCGCGCTTGGCCGACTCCGGCAGCATCGCCTTCAGGTCGACGTCGCCGTGCGCGGCGGCGGTCAGGTCGAACTCGCCCTGCTCGGCGAACATCGACACCAGGCGACGGGCGCGGTGCATCGCGTCGGCCTCGTCGTCGGCGACGATGTGGCACACGCCGGACTTCTTGCCGTGCGTCTCCGGACCGCCGAGGGTCGCCATGTCGACCTGCTCGCCGGTCACGCTGCGCACCACGTCGGGGCCGGTGACGAAGACCCGGCCCTCGGGGGCCATGATCACGATGTCGGTGAGTGCGGGACCGTAGGCGGCGCCACCGGCCGCGAAGCCGAGCACCACGGAAATCTGTGGGACGAGACCGGACGCGCGAACCATGGCCTCGAAGACCAGGCCGACCGCGTGCAGGGCCTCGACGCCCTCCGCGAGCCGGGCGCCACCGGAGTGCCAGAGACCTACGACGGGAACGCCGGAGTCGATGGCGGTGTCGATCGCGTCGACGATGTGCTTGCAGCCCTCGACGCCCATCGCGCCGCCCATGACGGTCGCGTCGGAGCAGTAGGCCACGGTACGGACGCCGTCCACCTCGCCGATCGCGGCGAGGACGCCGGACTTGTCGCGCGGGTGCAGCGGAAGAACAGTGCCGGGATCGAAGAAACGCTGGAGCCTGCCAAGCGGGTCACGCGGATCGGTCGCTGTTTCCGGCTGAAACGCGGGAGCAATGATTGTCATCGCGTTTTCTCCTCAATCAAGAGAGTGCCGCTACCGCGGCTGCGTATGTCGAACCACCGGTGGGGTCGGACCAGGGGTACTGGCCGACCCCACCGGGGATCGTTGTTGCAGTCAGTCGGGCGGCTATGCGCGACCGAAGGCGAGCGCGACATTGTGCCCACCGAAACCGAAGGAGTTGTTGATCGCGTACTCGATCTCCTGGCGGCGGGCTTCGCCCTTCACCACGTCGAGGTCGATCTCCGGGTCCTGGTTCTCCAGATTCAGCGTCGGCGGAACGATTCCGTCCCGGATGCTGAGCACGGTCAGCACGGACTCGAGCGCGCCGACGGCGCCGATCGAGTGGCCGAGCGCCGACTTGGGCGCGTACACCGAGGGGTGGTTGCCGACAGCCTTGTTGATCGCGTTCGCCTCCGCGGTGTCGCCGATCGGCGTGGCGGTGGCGTGCGCGTTGATGTGCGTGATGTCCTGCTTGGACAGGCCCGCGGTCTGCATCGCGCGGGTCATCGCGCGGGCGGCGCCGGTGCCTTCGGGATCCGGGGCGACCAGGTGGAAGCCGTCCGAAGTGATGCCCGCGCCGAGCAGACGGGCGTGGATGGTGGCACCGCGCGCCTTGGCGTGCTCCTCGGTCTCGAGGGTCAGCAGCGCACCGGCCTCGCCGAAGACGAAGCCGTCGCGGTCCTTGTCGAACGGACGCGACGCACCCTTGGGGTCCTCGTTGCGCGTGCTCATCGCACGCATCATGGAGAACGCCGCGATCGGCACCGAGTCGATGTAGCCCTCGACGCCACCGGTGACGACCATGTCGGCGTCACCCATCACGATCATCCGCCACGCGTTGGCGATGGCTTCCGATCCGGACGAGCACGCCGAGACCGGAGTGACCACTCCTGCCCGGGCCTTCAGCTCGAGTCCGACGCAGGCCGACGGCCCGTTCGGCATGACCATCTGAACAGCGAGCGGCGAGATCTTGCGGTAGCCGCCGTTCTTCAGCTTGTCGACCGAGTCGATGAGCGCGTCGCCGCCGCCGAGACCGGTGCCGATCGCCACACCCAGACGGTCGGGATCGACCTCCGGGCTGCCGGCGTTCTTCCACACCTCGCGGCCGAGGACGGTCGCGAGTCGCTCGACATAGGCCATGCGACGGATCTCGACCCTGCTCAGCAGGGTGTCGGGGTTGACCTTCAGGTGGCCGCCGATGCGGACCGGCAGGTCGTATTCCTCGACGAAGGAATCCTCGAGAACGTCGATGCCGCTCTCGCCGTTGAGGAGTCCCTTCCACGTCGCATCGACGTCGCCCGCGATCGACGTGGTCGCCGCCAGGCTCGTTACGACGACGTTGGGGAAATTCCCGTTCAAGGTGGAAGGAGTGGTCACTTTTCGGCCCTACTCGGCGTCGAACTTGGCCTTGAGCTCCGCGGCCGCCTCAGCGTTCTCGGCCTCGAGCTTCTGGATGTAGGCGACAGCGTCGCCGACCGTCTTCAAGCTGGCCAGATCCTCGTCCGGGATCTTCACACCGTACTTGTCCTCGGTCTGCACAGCGATTTCGACCATGGACAGCGAGTCGATGTCCAGGTCATCGACGAAGGACTTCTCGATGGTCACCTCGGAGGGCTCGATGCCCGTAACCTCTTCGATGATCTTGCCGAGTTCCTCGACGATTTGTTCCTGGGTCAGAGCGGCCACTTGGTGGCTCCCTTCTTGTTACTTTGTAGGGCTTCTTCTGTGTTTTTCGGGCCGAGGCCGCCGGGGGTTACCGTCGGTTCGGTCACGACCTCGCATTTTTTCGATGCGCGGTCGCGGAGGAAAGCTAGCCGGAGGTCGACAGTTCGGCCAACGCGGGGAGGTCCTCGGGGGTCTTCAGCGCCAGGTTCGGCGTGCCCTTCAGCTCTCGTTTCGCGATGCCGACCAGGGTTCCGGCCGGTGGCAGCTCCGCCACCGCCGAGACACCGGCCTGTCGGACGGTCTCGGTGCACAGATCCCAGCGCACGGGTCGGGTGACCTGTGCGGCGAGCTTTTCGATCGCGTCCTTGCCCGAGGCGACCGGCTGCCCGTCGAAGTTCGACAGCAGCACCCGGGTCGGATCCTTGGGCGTGATCTTGGCGATGGCCTCCGCCACCGCGTCCTGGGCCGGAGCCATGAACGCGGTATGGAAGGCGCCCGCCACGGGCAGCGCCCGAACCCGCGCCTTTTCCGGCGGGTTCGCGGCGAGTTCCGCGAGGGCGTCCAGCTTGCCCGCGGCCACGATCTGGCCCACCGCGTTGCGGTTGGCCGGAACGAGGTCCAGTTCCGCGAGTCGCGCGAGGACAGCGGCTTCGTCGCCGCCCAGCACCGCGGACATCCCGGTCGGCTCCAGCGCGCACGCCTTGGCCATCTCCGCACCGCGGATGGCGGCCAGGGTGACCGCCTCGTCGGAGCTGATCACCCCGGCGACGGCGGCGGCGGCGAACTCGCCGACCGAATGTCCCGCGATGATCGTAGCGGCAGGAAGCGAATCCTGTTCGATCTCCGCGTACGCCAGCAGCGCGGCGGCGACCACCAGCGGCTGGGTCACGGCGGTGTCGACGATCTCCTCGGCCGTCGCGGTGGTGCCGAGACGGACCAGGTCGAGGCCTGCGGCCTTGGACCACAGGGCGAGGCGATCATTCGCGCCGGGAAGGTCGAGCCAAGGCGCGAGCATGCCGGGTGTCTGGGACCCCTGTCCAGGGGCGAACAACGCGATCACGTCTCTAAGAAAACACTGTGAGCCCCGCCGCAAGAGATGTCGGCGCGAATGAAGCTTTCCGATGCGTTTTGTGGGGGTCCCACAAAATCCCACGTGGGTCGTCCCGATCGACCGACTCGCCTTCGGCGTTACAGGCCCTCGTGACCGATTGGTACCGGAGTTGCCTCTGGGCTTGGAGTTGTCGATTCGTTACGCGTTCGTGTCAAACGACCCACTGTTGCTGCGATCCGGAGTACGTATGCGTCCCGCGGATTCATCGGATCCCGGCCCGTTATCTCGGCGATCCGCTTGAGTCGGTAGCGAACGGTATTTGGATGGACGTACAGCTGACGGGCGCACGTCTCGACGGCTCCCCCGCAATCCAGATAGGCATCGAGGGTGTCCGCGAGCGCCGAACCAGCGGCGGCCAACGGGAGGACAAGATACTCGTTCAGCGCGTCGATCGCACCTCGATCGCCCAACAAAGCGCGTTCGGGTAACAACTCCGCCGCGTGCACCGGCCGCGGCGCCCCGCGCCAGCCGACCACGGCCTCCATACCGGCCAACGCCTCCACGGCGCTCGCATGCGCCGCGCCCAGGGTCCGGGTGGTCGGGCCGATGACCACCGGACCGTCCGAGAACACTTCGGCGAGCAAATCGGCGAGGAACGGCGAGACGTACCCGGCGTCGCCGAGATGTCCGCTCACCACCATGACCAATCGGGTGCCCTGCACGACCGCGAGCGCCGCGCGCCCGTGCCGTGCCGCGATGGCATGCACCGAACCGACCGACGAGACGCCCTGCTCCCCCGGCGGCGTGCCGACGAGGACGGTGGCGGGCGCGGTGGCGTCCCAGTTCAGCGTGGCCGCCCTGGAGAGCATGTCCGGGCCGGTGTCGCCGCGCACCACCGCGTCCACCACGAGTGCCTCGAGGCGGGTGTCCCACGCGCCGCGCGATTCCGCGGCGCTGGCGTACACCGAGGCGGCCGCGAAGCCGAGCTCGCGCCCGTATCGCAGCACCGCCTCGGTGAGCGCGACCAGCTGCCGGTCGTTGCGCGCGAGCGCGGGCAGCCACTGTTCGAAGAACTCCATGGCGACCCGCACCATGTCGACGGTCTGGCGCAGCGTCAGCCGCCGGGCCAGATCCTGCGGAATGACTTGGAACGCGTCCAGGCTGAACCGGATGTCGCTGTCGGGGTCCTGCAGCCACTCCAGGAAGTTCACCACCGCGGTCTGCACCAGCATCTGCACGCCGGCGCGCTGCGCGGCGTCCAGATCGGCGAAGAACGGCAAGCGATCCTGCATCGACCCCACCGCCTCGGTGGAGAGCCGTCCCGAGAACTGCTTCACCCGTTTGAGCAGCGTGTCCGGGAGCGGGTCGCGGTTTTGCCGGTTCGGTGAGAGCGCGCCGGTCGGCAGATACACCTCGTGCTCGGAGGAGCCTTCGGTGATCCGACGAGGCCGCGGCGGTTTACGTTCCACCATCCAATATTCCGCTATGCGAGATCTTCGTCCGAACTCACGGCTGCCTTCGGCGCGGCGTCCACATCATCGATGCGGTACTTCGCGGCCGCTTCCACCGCCTTCGATTCGTCGATCTTGCCCGTCCGCGCCAGCCCTTCCAGCGCCGCGACCGCGATCGACTGCGCGTCCACGTTGAAGACGCGCCGCGCCGCGGGCCGGGTGTCGGAGAAGCCGAAACCGTCCGTGCCGAGGGTGGTGAAGTCGCCGGGCACCCACTTGCGCACCTGATCGGGCACGGCGCGCATCCAGTCGGTTGCGGCGACGTACGGGCCCTCGACCCGCGACAACGCCTCGGTGACGTACGGGACGCCCGGATCCTCGCCCGGCTTGCGCAGCGCCGCGATCTCCTTGGCCAGCGCCTCCTTGCGCAGCTCGCCCCACGACGTCACCGACCAGACATCGGCCTGCACACCCCACTCCTCGGCGAGCAGCGCCTGCGCCCGGAGGCCGTCGGGCACCGTGACGCCGGAGACGAGGATCTGGGCGCGCACGTCGCCCTCGCCCCCGCGCCGGTACAGGTAGATGCCCTTGAGCAGACCGGCGACGTCCAGGCCTTCCGGCTCGGCGGGCTGCTGGTACGGCTCGTTGTAGAGGGTGATGTAGTAGAAGATGTCCTCGCCGCCGAAGGTGTCGGTGTCCGGCCGCTCCATGGGCTCGGTGCCCGGCAGCGCGGCCTGATGCGGCGGCGTCGTACCTCCGCCGTACATCCGGCGCAGGCCGTCGCGCACGATGTGGGCGATCTCGAAGGCGAAGGCCGGATCGTAGGTCACCACAGCGGGATTGGTGGAGGCGAGCAGCAGCGAGTGGCCGTCGTTGTGCTGCAGACCCTCACCGGTCAGCGTGGTTCGCCCGGCGGTAGCTCCGAGGACGAAACCGCGCGCCAACTGGTCCGCGGCGGCCCACAGTCCGTCGCCGGTGCGCTGGAAGCCGAACATCGAGTAGAAGATGTACAGCGGGATCATCGGCTCGCCGTGGGTCGCGTAGGAGGTGCCCGCCGCGGTGAACGACGCCGTCGAACCGGCCTCGTTGATGCCCTCGTGCAGGATCTGCCCGACCGAGCTCTCTTTGTAGGCAAGCATCAATTCCGCGTCGACCGATGTGTACAACTGACCGTTGCGGTTGTAGATCTTCAACGAAGGGAACCACGAGTCCATACCGAAGGTGCGGGCCTCGTCGGGGATGATCGGCACGATCCGCTTGCCGATCTCCTTGTCGCGCAACAACTCCTTCATCAGGCGCACCAGCGCCATCGTGGTGGCCACGTTCTGCTTGCCGGAGCCCTTGCGCACCGAGCGGTACGCCTCGTCGCCCGGAAGTTGCAGCGGCTTCGCCATACTGCGTCGCTCGGGCAGGAACCCGCCGAGCGCCTGGCGCCGATCCAGCATGTACTGGATCTCGCGCGCCTCCATACCCGGGTGGTAGTACGGCGGCAGGTACGGATCCTTCTCCAACTCGGCGTCGGTGATCGGGATCCGCTGCAGATCGCGGAAGTCCTTCAGATCCTGCAACGTCAGCTTCTTCATCTGGTGCGTGGCGTTGCGGCCCTCGAAGTGCTTGCCGAGGGTGTAGCCCTTGATGGTCTTGGCCAGGATGACCGTCGGCTGACCCTTGTGCGCCATCGCGGCGGCGTAGGCGGCGTAGACCTTGCGGTAGTCGTGACCGCCGCGCTTGAGATTCCAGATGTCCTGGTCGGACATGTTCTGCACGAGCGCCTTGGTGCGCGGGTCGCGGCCGAAGAAGTGGTCGCGGACGTAGGCGCCGTCGTTGGCCTTGTAGGTCTGGAAATCACCGTCGGGCGTGGTGTTCATCAGGTTCACCAGCGCGCCGTCGCGGTCGGCGCCGAGCAGCGCGTCCCACTCGCGGCCCCAGATCACCTTGATGACGTTCCAGCCCGCGCCGCGGAAGAACGACTCCAGCTCCTGGATGATCTTGCCGTTGCCGCGCACCGGACCGTCCAGGCGCTGCAGGTTGCAGTTCACCACGAAGGTCAGGTTGTCCAGGCCCTCCATGGCCGCCACGTGCGCGAGGCCGCGCGACTCCGGCTCGTCCATCTCGCCGTCGCCGAGGAACGCCCAGACGTGCTGGTCGGAGGTGTCCTTGATGCCGCGATCGTGCAGGTAGTGGTTGAACCGCGCCTGGTAGATGGCGTTCATCGGGCCGAGGCCCATGGACACCGTCGGGAACTCCCAGAAGTTGTTCAGCAGCCGAGGGTGCGGGTAGGAGGGCAGTCCGTGGCCGAGGCCGCCGTGGCTGTACTCCTGCCGGAATCCGTCGAGCTGGTCGGTGCTGAGCCTGCCCTCCAGGAAGGCGCGCGCGTAGATGCCGGGCGAGGCGTGACCCTGGATGAAGATCTGGTCGCCGCCGCCGGAGTGGTTCTTGCCGCGGAAGAAGTGGTTGAAGCCGACTTCGTACAGCGCCGCCGAGGACGCGTAGGTCGAGATGTGGCCGCCGACGCCGATGCCGGGCCGCTGCGCGCGGTGCACCATGATCGCCGCGTTCCAGCGGATCCAGGCCCGGTAGCGCCGCTCCACCTCTTCGTCGCCGGGGAACCACGGCTCGTTCTCGGTGGGGATGGTGTTGACGTAGTCGGTCGAAGTCAGCGAGGGGATGGCGACCCGGCGCTCACCGGCTCGCTCCAGCAGGCGCAGCATGAGGTAGCGGGCCCGGCCTGGGCCCTCGCGGTCGAGCATTTCGTCGAAGGACTCGAGCCATTCGCTCGTCTCCTCCGGGTCGATGTCCGGCAGGTAGGACGCCACCCCTTCGCGGATCACCCGCACACGTCCACCCGACTGCGGCTGCGAACCGTTCGATTCGCGGCCCGCGGCGGGGGCAGGGGCGGCATTGGTTCCAGCGGATTTCGCTGGAACGGAAGAGTCGATCAGGTCGGTCAAATCTGCTCCTCGTACAGGGGTGGACAAGCTGATGGCGTCTGTTTCCCCGGGCGGGCGCGCTGGTGGGCGGACCACCCGTTACGTAAGGTTCGGGCGCACCCTCCATCCTTGCCGAGGATGCGTCCCAGGTCATCATGTCAGCAGGAAATCCAGTACCGTTTGCAAGAAATGGGTTACTCCCCAGTTGCCCCGGAACGCGCCGGGAACCGGATGTCGCCCAGCTGGCCTGACCACCTGTTTTTCGAATACCGCCGATGGACGAAACAAGAGCGGGGAGGACGATGAAGCTGCTGAACCCACGCGGGTTCGGACTGGTGTGCGCGACCGCCGCGGTCGCGGCCGGATTGACGGTCGCGGGCTGCGCCGACCGGGTGGCGGGCAGCGCCCAGCCGAACACTTCGGAGCTAGCCGCGTACAAGACCGAGGCGGCGGCTTCGTCGGCCGCGGCCACCTCCTCGCGGCGGGCCGCGGCGCAAGCGCAGGCGATCAACGACAACTGCGCGCAGTTTCCCACCACCACCGGCGTCGGCGTGACGACCTACAACGCCTTCGTCGACGCGCACGACTCCAACGCTCCCGACTACGCCGCCAAGCGCGATCTGGCCGCGCAAACCCTCGAGGACGCGGCGACGAAAGTCGAGACCGGAGTGAACACCGCGGCGGGCGCGCTGCCCGACGACCTCGTCGCGAAACTCAACGAATACGTCGCCGCCGCACGCGCGTTGGCCGCGGAGACCCGCACCATGACCTACACCGCGCCGGTCGGTCCGCTCAACGAGGCCAGCAAACGGGTGAACGACGCGCGCAACGCGGTCCGCGACGCGTGCCCGAAACGCTGACGACACGGCGGCCGACGCGACATTCGGTGATCATTTTCGGCCGATCGGCTTGCGCTCGAGCCGATAACCATGTTCGCTTGCAACTATCTATTGTCGGGAGTTGAGGAGGACACCACCGTGGTCGCCGCGGCGGACGCGCAGAACTACGCTCAGAAGCTTGGCATTACACACGGCATGGTTGTCCAGGAGCTGGGCTGGGACGAGGATACCGACGACGACCTGAGGGCTGATGTCGAGGACGCCAGCGGTGGGGAGATGGTCGACGAGGACTCCGACGAGGTGGTCGACGCCGTGCTGCTGTGGTGGCGCGAGGGCGACGGCGATCTCGCCGACGAGCTGATGGAGGTCATCAGCCCGCTCGCCGACGACGGTTTCATCTGGGTCCTCACCCCCAAGACCGGTCAGCCTGGGCACGTCGACCCGAGCGAGATCGCGGAAGCCGCACCCACCGCGGGTCTGACGCAGACCTCGGCGATCAGCCTCGGCGGCTGGACCGGCAGTCGTCTCGTCCAGCCCAAGGCGCCGTCGAAGCAGCGCTGACCCTTTCGCTATGGTTTCGCCGGGCGGTGTTGTCGCCGCCCGGTGGAGACCCGAACCGATGGAGGACTCGCGTATGCCGCTCGAGGTGGGCACCCTCGCGCCGGATTTCACGCTGCGGGATCAGAACAACCAGCACGTCACGCTGTCGGACTATCGCGGCAAGAAGAACGTGCTGATCGTGTTCTACCCGCTGGCGTTCACCGGCATCTGCCAGGGCGAGCTGTGCAAGGTGCGCGACGAGCTGCCCAAGTTCCAGAACGACAACGCCGAGATCCTCGCCATCTCCGTCGGCCCGCCGCCCACCCACAAGATCTGGGCCGCCGAACAGGGCTACACCTTCCCCCTGCTCTCCGACTTCTGGCCGCACGGCGCCATCGCCCAGGCCTACGGCGTCTTCAACGAGAAGTCCGGCTACCCCAACCGCGGCACCTTCGTCGTCGACCGCGACGGCTACATCCGTTTCTCCGAGATGAACGGTCCAGGAGAGCCCCGTGACCAGGCGGCTTGGGAGAAAGCGCTCGCCGCGCTAGATTCATAGACCGTTGCCCGTCGGCCCCGCCGACGGAGACGGGCGTATAGCTCAGCGGTAGAGCACTGGTTTTACACACCAGCGGTCGGGGGTTCGATCCCCTCTGCGCCCACTCCACTCGATGCTCGGCCCATGCCCACGGAGGGCGTGGGCCGATTCTCGTTCCGTCGTGTTTTGTGGGGGCGCAGCCCCCACGCCCCGCCCGGCGGGCTTCGCCCCCGGACCCCCGCCTCGGGCGCGCCTACCCGGAGCCGCATCGCCCCCGGCATCCACCCCTCCCCTGGTCCGCGTACCCAAGCCGCTTCGCCTCCAAGGCCTGCCCGCCTCGGGTTCGCCTGCCAAAGCCGCTCCGCTTCCAGGCCTTCGCACCTCGGGTTTGCCTGCCAAAGTCGCTCCGCTTCCAGGCCTTCGCACCTCGGGTTTGCCTGCCAAAGTCGCTCCGCCCCGGGCCTCCCCACCTCGAGTTCGCCTGCCAAAGCTGCTCCGCCCCCGGGCCTTCGCACCTCGGGTTTGCCTGCCAAAGTCGCTCCGCCCCCGGGCCTCCCCGCCTCGAGTTCTTCTGCCAAAGCCGCTCCGCCCCCGGGCCTTCGCACCTCGGGTTCGCCTGCCAGAGTCGCTCCGCCCGCCGCGCCTCCCCACCTCGGGTTCGCCTGCCAAAGTTGCTCCGCCCCCGGGCCTCCCCACCTCGGGTTCGCCTGCCAAAATTGCTCCCGCCCCCGGGCTGCCCACCTCAGGTTCGCCTGCCAAAGTTGCTCCGGCCCAAGGCCTCCCTGCTTGGGTTCGCCTGCCCGAAGGTCGTTCGGTCCCCCGTGGCCCCGCCTCGGCTCGCCCACCTCGAGCCGCGTCGGCCCGTTCCCTACCTCGGCTCGCCTCGAGGACAGTCGTCCCGAGCCCTTGCTCGCCCACCCGAGTCGTTTCGGGCCCCCGTCTCGGCCGGCACAGCCAAAGCCACTTCGCACCGGCGCCCCCTCGAGACGCTCGACCCCGGACACCCAGCTGGGCTCGCACTCAAAGTCGCTGTTCCCTGGACGTCTACTTCGGTTTCGTGCCCGAAGCCACTTTCCGCCCGGCCACTCCTCTCGCTCGCTCCCAAAGCTGCTGCCTTCCGAGCCTCATCACGAGCTCGCCTGTCCAGGCTTCGGGGCTCGGCCTCGGGTTGCCGGCCGGGGCCACTTCGCCCAGGCTCACCCACTTGACGCCGCTTCATCCCCGACGCCCGCCTCGGCTCGCCCGCGTGACGTCAGTTCTCCCCCGCGCTCGCATTTCGGCTCGCTGATCTCATGCTGCGGCCGGGCTTCGCTTCGAACCAGACGAGCTGGTGTCGCGCGCTGTTCTGTGGCAGCGCAGTGGGTTTCGCCGGACCACCATCCCAGCGGAGCCCGCATCGTGCGTTGCTCTCCTTCCATTGCCCATCGACGCCGACTGTGCTCCGGACCACCCGCTGCTCCTCACAGGGTGGTAGCGGCGGCTTGTGATAGCGCGGGCCTGGCTAGCATCAATCGTCGTACAGATCGAGGGAACCCCGAGGACGCGCGTTGACTACAGACCATCTTGACCGCTGGAACGCTCACGAGGCTTCGGCGGAGGCGATGATTCCGATCATTGGACGGTTGTATCGCGAGAAGGGGGTGACCATCCTCCTGCACAGCCGGTCGCTGGTGAACAAATCGGTGATCAGCATCCTGCGCACGCATCGCTTCGCGCGGCAGATCGAGGGCGAGGAGCTGTCGATCGAGGAGACCCTTCCGTTCCTCGAAGCGCTCAGCCAGTTGGATCTGGGGCCGTCCAAGATCGACCTCGGCCGACTGGTCATGGCGTACCGCAACGACGAGCGTGGACTGTCGATCCCCGAGTTCACGGCCGCGGTGCTGGCCGACATCACCGACGGCAACAAGGCCGAGCCGCAGGGCCCTCGGGACGTGGTCCTCTACGGCTTCGGCCGGATCGGCCGCCTTGTCGCTCGGCTGCTCATCGAGAAGGTCGGCTCCGGCAACGGACTGAACCTGCGGGCCGTTGTGGTGCGCAAGGGCGGCGAGGGCGATCTGGCCAAGCGCGCTTCCCTGCTGCGCCGGGATTCGGTGCACGGCAGTTTCAACGGCACGATCAAGGTCGACGCCGAGAACAACACGATCATCGCGAACGGCAACGTCATCAAGTTCATCTACAGCGATGACCCGACGACGATCGACTACACCGAGTACGGAATCAACGAAGCGATCCTGATCGACAACACCGGCAAGTGGCGCGACCGCAAGGGCCTGTCGCAGCACCTGCGTCCCGGCATCGCGAAGGTCGTCCTGACCGCGCCAGGCAAGGGCGATGTTCCGAACATCGTGCACGGCGTCAACCACCGCGGGCTGGATCTGTCGGAGCAGATCGTCTCGTGCGCTTCCTGCACGACCAACGCGATCGTTCCGCCGCTCAAGGCGATGGACGACGAGTACGGCATCGTCCGCGGTCACGTGGAGACGGTGCACTCGTTCACCAACGACCAGAACCTGCTGGACAACTTCCACAAGGCCGATCGCCGTGGTCGCTCCGCGCCGTTCAACCTGGTGCTCACCGAGACGGGCGCCGCGTCCGCGGTCGCCAAGGCGATGCCGGACTTCAAGGCCAAGATCACCGGCAACTCGATCCGCGTCCCCACGCCGGACGTCTCGGTCGCGATCCTCAACCTGCAGCTCCAGCGGGAGACCACCAGCACCGAGGTGCTCGAGTACCTGCGCCAGGTGTCGCTGTCCGGACCGCTGAGCCGCAACCTCGACTACACCGCGGCCACCGACGTGGTCTCGAGCGATTTCATCGGCTCGCGCGCCGCGTCGATCGTCGACGCCAACGCCACCATCGTCGATGGTGACACCGTGATCCTGTACCTCTGGTACGACAACGAATTCGGCTACTCGTGCCAGGTCGTGCGGACCGTGCAGTACATCTCGGGCATCGAGTACCCGACGTACCCGCAGCTGAGCGCGGCGGCCAGCGCAGGCGAGGTGCCCGCGCTGGCCGACGCCCGGTAGACCCGGGGACAACCGAATACCGAGAGACCGTGCCAGTGAATCTGGCACGGTCTCCGTGTTTTCTCCCCGGATACATCCTGGTCACGCTGTGAAATTGGCATCGTTCGGCAATCTTGAACTTGAAATTTAGGCAACCCGAAACTTATCATTCGGCTTGTGAAGGTCTGGCTCCATCCGTTGTTCCGCACGACTGCTCGCGTGTTCGCCGCTCTGCTCGGCACCGTCGCGATGACCGCGACGCTCGCCGCCTGTGGCGAGTCCGCGAATCGGAACGAAAAGCCGGTGGTGCTCACCACATTCACCGTGCTCGCCGACATCGCGCGCCAAGTCGCGGGTGAGCATCTGACCGTCGAATCGATTACCAAGCCGGGCGCGGAGATTCACGGCTACGAGCCGACCCCCGGCGACGTCCGCCGCGCCTCGACCGCCGATCTCATCGTCGACAACGGCATGAACCTCGAGGCGTGGTTCGCGCAGTTCGTCGAGGACGTCGACGTGAAGCACGTGGTCGTCACCGAGGGCGTGACGCCGATGTCGATCACCGAGGACGCGTATCAGGGCAAGCCGAACCCGCACGCGTGGATGTCTCCGCTGAACGTGAAGATCTACGTGGACAACATGATTCGCGCCTTCAGCGAACTAGCTCCCGACCATGCCGCCGACTTCCGCGCCGCCGGCGCCGCCTACCAGGCCGAGTTGCAGAAGATCCACGACGAACTGGTGAGCACCCTCGCCACGCTGCCGCCCAACGAGCGCGCACTGGTGACCTGCGAGGGCGCGTTCTCCTATCTGGCTCGCGACGCCGGGCTCACCGAGAAGTACATCTGGGCGGTCAATGCCGAACAGCAGGCGACACCGCAGCAGATCACCTCGGCGATCGATTTCGTCCGCGCGAACCGGGTGCCCGCCGTGTTCTGCGAATCGACGGTGTCCGACGCACCCATGCAACGCGTGGTCGAGGCGAGCGGCGCGCGGTTCGGCGGTGTGCTCTACGTCGACTCGCTGTCCGAGGCCGACGGCCCGGTGCCCACGTACCTGGATCTGATCCGGCACGACGTCAAGACCATCACCGCGGCGCTGACTGGAGCTCGGCCATGACACCCAGCATCGAAATCCGTGACGTCACAGTGCATTACGGCGATGTGCTCGCGCTCGACGGCGTCGATCTGACCTTGCGTTCCGGGCGGGTGTGCGGACTCGTCGGCATGAACGGCTCCGGCAAGTCGACGCTGTTCAAGACGATCATGGGCCTGGTGCGACCCGATCGCGGCACGGTACGCATCGGCGGGACCGACCCCGCGGACGCGCGTCGCGCCGGATCGCTCGGCTATGTGCCGCAGAGCGAGGCGGTCGACTGGAGTTTCCCGCTGTCGGTGCGCGATGTCGTGATGACCGGACGCTACGGCCACATGGGTTTCACCCGCCGCCCCCGGCGCGCGGACCGGGAAGCCGTGGCACACGCCCTGGAACGAGTGGAACTGACCGATCTCGCCGACCGTCAGATCGGGCAACTGTCCGGCGGCCAGCGCAAACGCGCCTTCGTGGCGCGCGGAATCGCCCAGGGCGCAACGATTCTGCTGCTCGACGAACCGTTCGCCGGAGTGGACAAGCGCTCCGAGGCCACCATCACCACGCTGCTTCGGGAACTCGCGGCCGACGGCGCAACCATCCTGATCTCCACCCACGACCTGCACGCGCTGCCCGACCTCGCCGACGAATCGGTGCTGCTCATGCGAAAGGTGCTGGCGCACGGCGAGACTCGCGAGGTACTTCGCCCCGAGAAGCTGGCGCTCGCCTTCGGACTCGATGTGCTGGAACGCGATTCACTACCGAAGGCGGGCTGACATGTCGCTCGTGGAGTTCTTCGTCGACCCGCTGCGCTACGAGTTCATGGTCCGGGCGCTGGCCACCACCCTGGTCACCGCCGTCGTGTGCGCGACGCTGTCGTGCTGGCTGGTGCTGATCGGGTGGTCCCTGATGGGTGACGCGGTGTCGCACGCGGTGCTGCCCGGTGTCGTTCTGGCCTATATCGTCGGCGCGCCGTTCGCGGTCGGCGCGGTCGTCTTCGGTTTCCTCGCCGTCGCGCTCATCGGCGTCGTGCGAAATACCAGCCGGGTGAAGGAAGACGCGGCGATCGGCATCGTCTTCACCACCCTGTTCGCCTTCGGGCTCGTCCTGGTCTCGATAACGCCGAGCCAAACCGACCTCAACCACATCATCTTCGGCAACCTGCTCGGCGTGAGCCGCGAGGAGCTCGTCCAGATCGTCATCCTCGGCGTCATCGTGCTCGCCGCACTCGTCCTGAAGCGACGCGACTTCACCCTCTACGCCTTCGACAGCACCCACGCCCACGCCATCGGCCTGCGCCCACGCCTGCTCGGCGCCGCGCTGCTGGCGCTGCTCGCGCTGACCGCGGTCCTCGCGCTCCAAGCGGTCGGAGTCATCCTGGTGGTCGCGATGCTGATCATTCCGGGAGCCACCGCGTATCTGCTCACCGATCGCTTCGGTCGCATGCTGGTGATCGCTCCCACGGTGTCGGCCCTGTGTTCGGTGATCGGGCTGTACGTCAGCTATCACCTGGACACCGCGCCCGGCGGCATGGTTGTCGTGGTGCAGGGCGTCGCGTTCACGCTGGCGTACCTGTTCGCGCCGCGGCAAGGGATCATCGGTCGCCGGATCGCCGCGGCTCGTCGGCGCTCCGCGGTCGCGGCCTGAAGCACCCGCTGTCCGATCAGCGCCGACGGACGCCGCGGCCCGAGTCAACTGCCGTGGCCACGGACCGAGGGCGCGGCCTCGACCAGGGCCGCCGACACGGACCGAGGACACGGCCTGGGTCGCATCCGCTACCAGGCGGACACCGATCGGTTCAGCGGCAATGAGACGGCGCACCACAGTCGAGCCCTCGACCCGCGCCGCGCCGACGCCCCGCTGTCGCGCGACGACCGAATCTCCGCCGCTCCACAACTAAACTGAGCAGGTGGACGCACCCACCGCGCAGCGGGAGTTCTCCGCGTACGGGCTGTCGCATTGGATCGTGCTCGCCGTGTTCGCGGTGGGCGCGGTGCTGGTCGTCGTGCTCGGGCGCACGCAAACCCCTTCCGCCGCACGCCGTTTCAGCCACATGTTCGGCGCGGTGACGTTGGGGACGTATCTGGCGATCTACCTCTCCACGCTGTTTCCGCCCACCCTCGGCCGCTCGGTTCCCCTACGCCTGACCGATCTCGCCACGATCGTCGCCGGCTACGCGCTCCTGACCCACCAACGCTGGGCGTACGCACTGACCTACTACTGGTGCCTCACCCTCAGCACCCAGGCGCTCATCTCACCGGCGCTGGAAAGCCCCGAGTTCCCGCACTACGAGTTCCTCGCCTTCTGGGCGATCCACCTGGCCGTTGTCTGGGCCGCGATCTACCTGACCTGGGGCATCGGAATGCACCCGACCTGGCGCAGCTACTGGTTCGCCGTTGCGGTCACCGTCGTGTGGGTCGCGGTCACCTTCGTCTTCAACACCTTCGCCGACACCAACTACGGCTTCGTCAACCGCAAGCCGTCGACCCCGTCCCTACTCGACGTGCTCGGCCCTTGGCCGTGGTACTGGGGAACAGTGGCCATCATCCTGCTCATCGTGTGGGCTTTGATGACGTGGCCGTGGGTCCGATCCGCGGCGGCGTCGAGGTTGCCCGCTCAGCCGACGACCTCGCCACACACCGAACATGGCTGATTCGCCGGACAAACCTGCTCCGCGTCGCGCGACCACCTGATCTGGGCGCCGAACCAAGCGATAGCGCCCGCGAGGAGTCGACGTTGCCAGGGGGCCGAGTTCAGGTGAGGTTGTGCCGGTAGGCGAACGCGGCCGCGGCGGTGCGTGAGGTGACATCGAGTTTGGTGAAGATGTTGGACAGGTGCCTGGCCACCGTTTTCTCGCTGAGCACCAGTGCCGCGGCGATCTGCGGGTTGGTGCGTCCGGCGGCGACCAGGCGCAGCACCTCGATCTCGCGAACTGTCAGCCCGGCGGGCGCCGAAGGTCCCAGCAGGGTAGACGCCTCGCGTTCGGCGGGAGCGGCGCCGAGCTCCGCGAAAACGTGGCGCGCGGCGCCGAACTCCGTACACGCCGACTCCTCGTCACCGAGTCCGCGCAAGGCCCGGCCGAGGTCGACCCGGCATCGCGCCGTCTCGTAGGGCGCGCCGATATCGGCCCACAGCCGTGCCGCCTGCCGCAGCTCGGGAACCGCGGTAACGTGATCGCCGCGCGCCATCGCGACGCAGCCCGCCGCCCGGGCGGCCATCGCCCGCAGTGCGGCGCAGCCGAATCTCGCGGCGATATCGGCCAATTCGGCGCTCAGTTTCGCGGCTTCCTCCGGCGCGTCCGACGCGAGCAGGACATCGATCGCCGCGGGAAGCACCCGAGAACGGTGCACCGGATCGGGCGCCTCGGCGACCAGCCGCCGCACCGCGGCCAACGCGGCGGCGAGCCGTCCACGGGCCGCCCAAAGCAGGGCCAACCCCGGCTGCGGGTCATGACCGTAACCGACGGCCTCGGCGTAGGCGTCGCCTGCCTCGGCGAGGGCGCCGCGAATGCGCAGCACGTCGCCACGCTCCGCCAGCGCCAGGCCCGCCGGCGCCGTCGTCTCCGCCGCGAGGTAGCGGCGGACCGCGAGCCCGAACTCCTCCAGCGCGGCGTCGTAGGCTCCGTGCATACGCATCAACTGCCCCCGGTGCACGGCACACTGGCCGGTGAACAGCACGAGACCGGGCTGATCGGCGCACCACGTCGTCAACGCCAGAGTCCACTGTTCCGCGCGGACGAAATCGGAGATCTCCTGGCACGCCTCGATCATCGAACAGTAGACGTGTCCGGCGAACAGCGTCGAAACCCCGCCCGCCGCTACGCATACCATCGCCTCGTCCAGCAGCGCGAGGCCGTCGCGCACCCGGTCGGCGTAGATCGCGAGTCTGCCTTGGGAAGACAAGCCCATCGCGATGAGGTCCGGTGCGTCGAATCCGCGGCCGTAGTCGGCGATGCGGTCGGCGCATTCGGCCGCGTCGGCGAACTCGCCCGCGAACAGGTGTCGCAGCATCACCGAGACCAGAACGTAGCCGCGTTCCACGACATCGCCGGGCACATCGTCCAGCAACCGCTGTGCTCGGGCCACCCAGCCGCTGCCGACCGCGGATTCGCCGGTGGTCAGCAAAGTCTGAGCCAGCCAGAACGCGCAGCGCACGGCGGCCAGCGGGTCGCCCTCGTCCAGGTGCACCTGGTAGGCGCGCTGCATGGCCTGGATGCTGTCGTTGGTCCGCCCGGTCAGATAGGCGACGGTGGCGAGCCGGGCGAAATCATCGCCGCGGAACGCGTCCGCATCCGAATCGGACAGCGTCTCGAAGGCCGCCACCCATTCTCGTCGCTCGTACGCCTCCCGAGCCCGCAGCAAGCTGTCGACCACGCCCATCGCACATCACCTGCTACGGAGGATACGCGCTGGTGGGCGATCCGACTCGCGGGACGGACCGTCCGGGAGCAGAGCGGCGGCCCGGACCCGATCCATCCAGGTGGACGGGCGGCACCTGACCCACAACAGTCAAGCGGCCGCGCCGACCAACGGCGCATCTTTCGCCCGCGCCACGATCTGGCGCGCGATGTACTCGGCGTCGCGGCCGACGCCGGGAAGGAGCATCGAGGTGAAGGCGTACTGGAAGCTCAGCCCGCAAAAGAACAGTCCGGGCGCATCGTCGACCACGCCCCGATACTCCTTCGGCCAGCCGTCCGCGCCGATGCCCGGCACCTCCATCCAATCGAAAGCCTGACGGAATCCCGTGGCCCACACGATGTTCCGCACATCGAGCACGGTGCCGTCGGCGAGTTCCGGACGGCCGCCGCGCACCCCTTGCACGCGCTGGGTGGTCCGCTGGACACCGCGCTCGGCGAGATCGGAGCGCTTGACCCGTAGCATCGGTCCGCCGTGATGGCGCACCTCCGGCATCTGCTTCCGGCCGATCGGCGTCCGCCTGGTGACCACATGCCGCCACAGGAACACCAAGATCGGCAGCCCGAACCTGATCGCGCGGGAGTTCCAGCGCAGCGGAATCTGACCGCAGTCCCGGCCGCACAGGATCGTCGGGTGGGTGGCGGCGAGTTCATAGGCGATGTCGGTGCCCGAATGCGATGCGCCGACCACCAGCACCGGTCCGCTGCTCAGCTGGCTCGGGCGACGGTATTCGCTCGAATGCAGTTGAGTGATCGAAGGATCCATCGCGGCGGCGAACTCCGGCACATTGGGCGTGCGCCCGAAGGTTCCCGTCGCGACGACGACGTTGTCGCAGCCGATGACGTCGGCACCGAGGTGCGCGAGGTAGCCGCCGCCCTCGCGGGCGGACAACCGGTCGACGCCTGTGTTCATCCGCACCGGCAGATCCCAGTGCAGGGCGTACTGCTCGAGATAGGCGGCCACATCGTCCTTGCCCGGATAACCCCAGCCGTCGGCCGCGGGAAACGGGAGCCCGGGTAGACCGTTGTATTTCGCCGGGGTGTAGAGCCGCAGGGAGTCGTAGTGTCGCCGCCAGTTGTCCCCGATGCGCTCGTTGCGGTCGACGATGAGGAACGGCCGTCCCGCCCGCCGCAACGCGCTACCCGTCGACAACCCCGCCTGCCCGGCCCCGATGATGAGCGTCTCGATGTGCTGGATGGTCATGTCGTCCTCCTGACCCGATGGTTACCAGGATTCCGACGCTAGGCGGCCGCCGCGTGACGTCGCATCGGGCGAACTGCCCATGTGGCGAATGCGCATACTGGGTCGATTCGCGTACCGCTGAAGATCGACCGCCATTCGATGTGGCCTGCATGCGTACGTCGATCGACATGACCATGTCGCCGAGGAGTCCGCCCGCGGCTCACCCCACGTCGCGGCGCAACCAGGTGACCTCGGCACCAACCCCGCCGTCGCCGGAGCGGAAGACTTCCAGATCCTCGTCCCAGGCCGTCCCCAGTGCGCGATCGATTTCGGAGGCCAGGTCGTAGGCGGAGTACTTGCTTAGTTCTCGCGCCGCTTGGAGCATCGATCGCAGACGCATTTCGCCAAGTGTCACATCACCATTGGCACTGGTCGACCCGTGCCAGAGTCCAAGGCCGGGCACGAAGCTGTACCGCTCGCCGTCGACCCCATCGCTCGGGTCCTCGGTGACCTCGAATCGGAGCACCGGCCAAGACCGCAACGATTGGGCGATTCGGGCGGCGGTGCCTACGGGGCCGATCCAGTCGCTGGTCGCGCGCAGTTGTCCGTCGGCCGGTTGGGTGGTCCAGCGCAGTTTGGCCGGGGAACCGAGGGCCGAGGTGAGCGCCCACTCGACGTGTGGGCACAGCGCGGCGGGCGACGAGTGGATCCACACCACACCCGCCGTCGCGTCCGCGAACTGACTCGATGCGCGCACCACCGATACCTCCAGCTTTCGACGAGGGACGTCTTCCCCAACGACTCGTCCAGCTGGCGTTGCCTGAGTGTACTGGAGTGCCCGAAGTTACGTATGTTACTTCGCGACCGTGTTGCTTGCGAGTCTCGCTTCGGCGATCACCGCGTCACTCAGTACCGGCCACACCTCCCGTGCCCAGTCGCCGAAATTCTCGTCCGCCAACGCGACACACGCCACTCCAATTTCCGGATCGACCCACAGGAAGGTGCCGGACTGGCCGAAATGCCCATAGGTACGCGGGGAGTTCGCTCCGCCGGTCCAGTGCGGGGATTTCGCGTCGCGGATTTCGAATCCGAGTCCCCAGTCGTTGGGGCGCTTCGAGCCGTATCCGGGCAGGATGCCGTTCACGCCGGGGTATTGCACGGTGGTGGCGTCGGCGTGGGTCTCGGCCGAGATCAACCGCGGGTTCAGCAGTTCGGCGGCGAACAGCAGCAGGTCCGCCACCGAGGACTTGCACGCGTGTCCGGCGGGTCCGGTGAGCACCGAGGATTTCATGCCGAGCGGTTCGAACACCGCGTCCCGCAGGTATTCGTCGAACGCGATTCCGGTCTGGTCCGCGACGAATTCGGCGAGCACCTCGAAGCCGGAACTCGAATAGATGCGGCGCGCTCCCGGCTCGGCGAGCACGTCGGTGGTGTCGAAGGCGAGTCCGGAGGTGTGCGCGAGCAGATGCCGGACGGTTGCTCCGGGCGGGCCCGCGGGTTGGTCGAGCTCGATCGCGCCCTCCTCCACCGCGACGAGCACCGCGTAGGCGACCAGCGGCTTGGTCACCGAGGCGAGCGGGAAGACGCGCTCGGCGTCGCCCTGCGATACCGCGCCCGCGCCGGTGACCACACCGGCCGCCGCGTGTCGAACCGGCCAGTCCTGAATCTGCTCGAGTGCGCGCACGAAAACGAGCCTACGAGACCGCGGCGGCGCGGTAGTACCGCCACCGGAAATCGATCCGATGAATGGGAGCCCTAGGGGAGATATCGGTACCGCCGGTACCATCGAGCCACTATGAACGAACCCACGATCCACGGCGAGGTGGCACCCGGCTTCGGTCCGGTCGCCGACGCGTTCCGCCGCAATTTCTCCCGGCACGGCGAAATCGGCGCGGCCGTAGCGGTTTTCGCGGGCAATCGCCCCGTCGTCGATCTGTGGGCCGGATACCGGGACCAGCGCCGCACCCAGCCGTGGGAGCAGGACACCATCGCGCCGGTCTTCTCCTCGACCAAGGGCATGGCGGCGTTCGTGGTCGCGGCCGCCGTGTCGAAGGGTCTCCTCGACTACGAGAAGCCGGTCGCCGACTACTGGCCGGAGTTCGCCGCGAACGGCAAGGGCGCGATCACGGTACGCCAGCTCATCGATCATCAGGCGGGCCTGCATGGACTCGACACCGTGGTGAAACTCGCCCAGATCGCCGATCTGGACGGGCTCGCGAAAATCCTCGCGGCGCAGAAGCCCGCGTGGGAGCCCGGCACCCGGCACGGCTATCACGCGATCACGCTCGGTCTCTACCAGGGTGAACTGGTGCGCCGCGTCGATCCGCATGGCCGCACCCTCGGCCGCGTCTTCGCCGAGGACATCGCCGGGCCGCTCGGCCTGGACTTCTTCATCGGCCTGCCCGCCGACGAGCCGATCGAGCGCGTCGCCGTGCTCTCGGCCACCAAGGGCCTGGACATCCTGCGCTACGAGCGCGACCTGCCGCTGCGCATCGGCGCCGAGATCTTCTTGGAGCGCGGGCATGCCCATGCGGCGCTGACCAATCCGCGGTGCGGCGCACCCGCCAGAGCGGCCCGCCGCGAATTCCTCGAGGTCGAGCTGCCCGCGTCCAACGGCGTGGGCAACGCCCGCTCGCTGGCCAAGGTCTACGGCGCGGCCGCGGCGTGCACCGGCGCGCTGCCCATCGCAGACGACCTGCTCGAGCTGCTCGCCGCCGCCGACACCGCCGACGACGTGCCCGCCGAGGATCTGGTGCTGCACACCAAGAGCCGCTACCACCTCGGCTTCCGCAAGTCCCGCGGTTCGTTCCGATTCGGCTCCGACAAACGCGCCTACGGCACCACGGGTCTCGGCGGCTCCTTCGGATTCGCCGATCCGAGCACGGGTCTCGGTTTCGGCTACACCATGAATCGCCTCGGCATGGCCGTCCTCGACGACGTGCGCAGCCGCAATCTCCGCGAGGCTTTGTTGCGCTGCAAGATCTGATCGTCCGCACTCGGCACGCGGGACCGAGCACCGACGACACCAACGTCGACTCGGTATGCGGCACCGCGAGAATCCGCGAGGTCATCCACCGGCGACAGCGGAACGTCGGCCTGTCCGATCTCGCGGGGCGACACGGCTTTCCGCGGATCCCATAGAGAAGGACGGTGAAGTCCCCGCTCGGCGAACCGATCCCGGACCTGGTCCCCCCAGCACACGGTCCGGCTCGCCGAGCGGGTCGGCCGACGATCTACCAGTCGTTCTCGGTGTAGCGGATGATGCCGCGAATGTTCTTGCCGTCCAACATGTCCTGGTAGCCCTGGTTGATCTCCTCCAGCTTGTAGCTGCGGGTCACCATGTCGTCCAGGTTGAGCTGGCCGGACTTGTACAGCGCGAGCAGGCGCGGCGCGTCCTGGCGGGCGTTGCCGCCGCCGAAGATGCAGCCCTTCACCGTCTTCTGCAGCATGGACAGCAGGAAGCTGTTCATCTTCACCTCGCCCGCGTCCATGCGGCCCATGGAGGTGACCACCAGGGTGCCCGCCTTCGCGGTGAGGATCAGGCCCTCTTCGATGTAGTCGCCGTGCATTTCGCCCATGGTGAGAATGACCTTCTCGGCCATCCGTCCCTCGGTGGCGTCCATCAGCGGCATGATCGCCTCGGCCATGCTCGCGTAGGTGTGGGTGGCGCCGAACTTCTGCGCCTGCTCCCGCTTCCACGGGTTCGGGTCGATGGCGACGACCTTGGACGCGCCGGAGAGCACCGCGCCCTGCAGCGCGCTCATGCCGACGCCGCCGATGCCCGCGATCACCACGGTCTCACCGGGCATCACGTTGGCCACGTGGGTCGAGGAGCCGAAACCTGTCGGCACGCCGCAGCCGACCAGGCAGGCCACCTCGAACGGGATGGTCGGGTCGATCTTCACCACCGAGGTGTGGTGCACGGTCATGTACGGCGCGAAGGTGCCGAGCAGGCACATCGGGATGACGTTCTGGCCGCGCGCCTGGATGCGATAGGTGCCGTCGCTGATCGCCTGGCCGAGCAGCAGACCCGCGCCGAGGTCGCAGAGGGCCATGTTGCCCGAGACGCAGGCCGGACAGCGACCGCAGGCCGGGATGAAGGACAGGATGACGTGGTCGCCGACCTGAAGGTCGCTCGGCACGTTCGGGCCGAGCTTGGTGATCACGCCCGCGCCTTCGTGGCCGCCCATCACGGGGAAGGCGGGCATCGGTGTCGCACCGGTGACGATGTGGTGATCCGAGTGGCACATACCGGCGGTTTCCATCCGGATCTGCACCTCGCCGGCGACCGGGTCACCGATCTCGATCTCTTCCACCGACCACGGCTCGTCGATCCCCCACAGGATCGCGCCCTTCGTCTTCATTCCTGTCGACCTCTCGCGTGCACAGTGCTTCAATGTGACTGCACCCACAGTACGAGAAAAGTGGAACGCGTTCTAGTACTGATCGGGAAATTCATCGGTGCGGCTCGGCGCGATGCCCGAACACGTTCTAGAATTGGAACTCGTTTTCAGCCGCGCACGTCGTGCACGTGATGGACGAGGTCGTGCACGAAGTACTTCGCCAACGAGTCGACGGTGAAGATCGACCCGTCGCTACGCCGCACCCGCAAACCGCGATCCGCCGCGGGCACCACTTCGAACGCCCGCGCCGCCGCCTCGGCCGCCAGCGCCAGTTCACCCGAGACCGCGACGGACTCCTGCGCGTCGTAGCGGTCGGCGATCGCGGTCGCGTCCTGATCCCAATTCGAGAAGACCGGCAAGCCGTCCGGCGTCTCCTCCGGGGTGAGCCCACGCGCGTCGAAGGCGGGCACCCGCGGATCGACGGCGGCGGTGCGGGCGGTGACGGCGGCGCGATAGGCGAAGATCCGGCACACGTCGCGCACGTGGGCCGCGTACTCCAGCGGCGACCAGGTCGACTCGTCCGGGCGCCGCCGAGCATCGGGACGTCCGAGCGCCGCGCGCAACCGGTCGGCGCTCTCGCGCGCCAACGTCGGCACCTGCTCGTAGCCGGTGGCGGCGGCGTCGAAACCGCATTCGGGGCAGGCGCGCTCCAGCACCCAGGTCCAGTTCTTCACGTCGGGAACGATCGGCATGCGTCGAAACTAGAGCTGGCCGTATATGGATTTCCACCCATATACGGCCAGGTTTCGTCGAGATCCGGTCCGTCACTCCATCAGGCGCTGCGCCCGCTCGAACAGCTCCAGGGTGATGGCGTGCAGGAAGTCGCCGACCTGCTTGGGCGCCTTGCCCGCGAAGGCGCGCGCGTGCGTGCCCTCCAGCACGATGCCCAGCTTGAAGCAGGCGAGCACGGTGTACCAGGTGACGTGGCTCAGGTCGCGATCGGAGAACCGGCCGTAGTGCTCGACCATCTCCTCCGGCGTCGGCAGCCCGCCGACGGCGCCCAGTTTGCCGACCAGCGCCGCTCCGGTGGTGCCGGGCTCCGGCCGGGTCGCGATCTGCCAGCCCAGGTCGAGCAGCGGATCGCCGATGGTCGACATCTCCCAGTCCACCATCGCGGCCACTTCGGGGCCCTCGTAGGAGAACATCATGTTGGCCAGGTGACAGTCGCCGTGCAGGATGCCCGGCGTCCACTCGGCGGGCCGGTTGCGATCCAGCCACTCCCCGACCTGCCGCACGCCGGGAATCTCCGGTCCGGGGTAACCCTCGTTGGCCGAATAGGATTCGAGCTCGCCGAGCCAGCGCGGCACCTGGCGCTCCAGGAATCCCTCGGGCTTGCCGTAGTCGGTCAGGCCGAGCGCTTTGTAGTCGAGCGCGCCGAGCCGGGCGATGGCCTCCACCGCGGACAAGCCCATCTGCCGCCGAATCTCGGGGTCCTTCGCGTGCAACTCGGGCAGTTCGTTCTGCGGGTTGAAGCCGACGATCGGCTCCATCAGATAGAAGACCGCGCCGATGACCGACTCGTCGGCGCAGGCGGCGATGACCTCGGGCGCGCGCACGCCCGCACCGCTGAGCGCGCCGAGCAGCCGCGCCTCCCGACGAATGACGTCGTTGCTCTTGGCGCGCAGATGCTTCGGTCCGCGCCGCAGCACGTAGTCCCGGCCGCCGCGACGGAACCGCAACATGATGTTCTGTGTGCCGCCGCCGAGCGAAGTCACCTCCTCGAACGCGCCGCCGGGCAGGCCCTGTTCTTCCATCCATTTCCCGACGATCGCGAAATCGACGACGTCGCGATCCACTTCGACCGGTTGCGCAACAGACATGCCCCACATTCTGCACCACCCGTCCACACCAACTGAAGGCACATGACCACAGTTCGTGCCGCGCCGCCAGGCGTAGGGTTTTGCACACCATGCACACGCTGTTGATCGACAACTACGACTCGTTCACCTACAACCTGTATCAGCTGATCAGCGAGGTGAACGGCGTCGAGCCGACGGTCGTGCGCAACGACGAGGTGGACGACCCGGACCGGCTCGGCCTGCACCGTTTCGACAACGTCGTCGTCTCCCCCGGCCCCGGCCGCCCGGATGTGGCCCGTGACGTGGGCATTTCCGCGGCCGTCATCGCCACCGTCGAACTACCGTTGCTCGGTGTGTGCCTCGGTCACCAGGGCATCGTCGTGGCGGCGGGCGGCCTCGTCGCGCCCGCGCCCATCGCGCGGCACGGCTATCTGGACGAGGTCGGCCACGACAACCGCGACCTGTTCGCCGGTCTTCCGCAGGGCTTCACCGCCGTCCGCTACCACTCCCTGTGCGCCATCCGGCCGCTGCCCGCCGAGCTGGAGATCACCGCGAGCACACCCGACGGCGTGATCATGGGCGTGCGGCACCGCGGCAGACCGCAGTGGGGTGTGCAGTTCCATCCCGAGTCCATTGCGAGCGAGTACGGCGCGGCGCTGCTGCGCAATTTCGCCGAACTCACCGCGGCCCACCACGACCGGGCCGAACACGCCGGCGGACGACGACCCGGAGGCATGCAGGCCACCCGCGGCGGAACGGCGACCGTCGAACGTGCCGAAACCCGTGCGGCTCGCCATCGCCCGACCGCCGAAGCGCCGCCGACCGTGCGCAACGCGCTGCCTCTCGCGCGCTCCAGACCGCCCCGCGGCAGCGCCGTGCTCGACGCCGCCGCGAGAACCAGACCGGCCGCGGATTTCGATCCGTCGCGGGACTCGACCCGCACGTCCGGCTTCAGCACCGAGAGAACGGCGATCGACCTCGGCCCCGGCGCGATCAAGACCGGACGGATGCCGCCGGAGCCCCGCCCGTCCACCGAAAGCCCTTATCGCCCAGGACAACCCGAGCGACCCTGGCAGCTGCGCCACGAGATCCTCGACCGGGCCATCGACACCGAGGCCGCGTTCCTTCGCCTCTACCGGGCTTCCCCGACCGCGTTCTGGCTGGACAGCGAGCACGTCGAACCCGGGCTCGACCGGTTCTCCTTCCTCGGCGACGCGAGCGGTCCGCTGGCCGAGGTGGTCCGGTACCGGGTCGGAGACGGCGCGGTGGTCGTGGAGACCGCCGACGGCGGCCGACGCACCGTAGCCGGCGACGTGCTCGACTATCTGGCCGCAGAATTGCGCTGGCGCACCGCCGAAATCCCCGAGCTGCCATTCGACTTCGCGTGCGGGTACGTCGGCTATCTCGGTTACGAGGTGAAGGCCGACTGCGGCGCGAACGCGGCGCACCGCGCGCCGACACCCGACGCGCAGTGGATCTTCGCCGATCGGCTCGTTGTAGTCGACCACGTCGCCGGACGCACCCATCTGCTCGCACTCACCGATCCCGGCTCCGACACCGCGCGCGCGGCCACGGACTGGCTGCGCGACACCGCGGAGGCGCTGGCCACCCTGCCCACCTGGTCGAATCCGCCCACGCTGGAAGTGGATTCGGATATCGCGGCGGTCGAGGGACTGCTCACCCGAGGCCGCGACCGCTATCTCGCCGACATCGACGTCTGCCTGGACCGGCTGCACGCGGGCGAGTCCTACGAGATCTGCCTGACCGACAGCCTCACCGTCGCCGCCGACACCGAAGGCCTCGACTTCTACCGCACGCTGCGCCGCTGCAATCCCGCACCGTACGCGGCGTTCCTGCGCTTCGACGACCTCGAGATCGCCTGTTCCTCACCGGAACGCTTCCTCAAGATCGACCGCGCGCGCACCGTGGAGAGCAAGCCGATCAAGGGCACCGCGCCGCGCGGCGCGAACCCCGCCGAGGACGAGCGCCTGCGCCGCGAACTCGCCGACAGCCCCAAGACCAGGGCCGAGAACCTGATGATCGTCGACCTGTTGCGCAACGATCTCGGCCGCGTCTGCCAGATCGGCAGCGTACACGTGCCCAAGCTGATGGCCACCGAGACGTATACGACGCTGCACCAACTGGTTTCGACGGTGCGCGGCACGTTGCGTCCGGATGTCGACGTGATCGACTGCCTGCGCGCCTGCTTCCCCGGCGGCTCCATGACCGGCGCGCCGAAGCTGCGCACCATGGAGATCATCGACGAACTGGAGACCGAGGCGCGCGGCGTCTACTCCGGCACCATCGGCTTCCTCGGACTCGGCGGCACGGCGGATTTGAACATCGTCATCCGCACCGCCGTCCGGCACGGCGGCGAGTGGCGCATCGGCGCGGGCGGGGCGATCGTGCTGGACTCCGACCCGGAGGAGGAGTACCGGGAGGTATTGCTGAAGGCGGCGGCCACCTATCGCGCCGCCGCCCGCTGAGGCCGGTCAGCGACGCCGCTTCGGCGGCGGGGGCGGCGGTTCCTCCTCACCGGGCCGTCTGCCGCCGAATCCGGTCACCTTGCCGAGCATCGCGATGCCCGGCAACCTGGCCAGCCTGCCGAGCACGTCCTCGCCGAGGGCGATCATCGCCTCCAGGCGCGGCAGCAGCCGGTCGTATGCGGCGAACGCCGGGTCGGCCAGCGCGAGCGTCCGGTCCAACCGGTCGATGGTCGCGTTGAGCCGATCGATGGCCATCGTCAGGTTCTCGAGCAGATCGGGCAGCTGCGCGGCCAGCTGGGCCGAGGCCGGTGGCAGCCGGACGGCGGCGTCGAAAGCGTGTCCCGCGGTCAACTGCGCCGACTCCAGCGCCTGACCCGCGGCCGATTGGGCCGCCTCGACCGCCGTCTGCGCGGCGGCAAGGATCTCCGCGGCGCCGGGGACGCGCGGTCCCGTTGTCTTCGGGGTCTGCTTCTTGCGGCCCGACCCCTTCGGGGTACTCATAGGACTACTGTGCCCGACCGACCCCCGGAACTCCGGTAAATGCCGGACCGCCCGGTCTGTGTCGCCTCGGCGCGCCCGCGCGCGGACCTCGCGAATTCGGCGTGTCGGAGGGTCGTGGCAATATTCGAGCACGATGAAACTGAGCAAGGGCGCGCACGCGCCGGTACCGACATCCCTTCTAGCCGTGGTCGTTTCATGGCGGTCGGAGCATGTCGTCGACGCGCACGCGCTGTTGCTGGACGGGTCGGGCGCGGTGCGCACGGACCGGGATCTGGTGTTCTACAACGCGCCTCGGCACGTGTCGCAGGCGGTGACCCTGGATCAGGAGCCAGCGCCGGGGACCGCGCGGCTGTCCGTCTCGCTGCCGCGCACCGAGAGCGACGTGGACCGGATCGTGGTCAGCGGCTCGCTCGAGCACGGAACCTTCGGCGACATAGCGGGTTTGACGGTGACCGTCTTCGCCGCCGACGGCCCGATCGCCCGCTTCGACATCGAGGACGCCGACGCGGTGACCGCCATGATGTTCGGCGAGTTCTACCGCCGCGACGGTCGCTGGCGGTTCCGCGCCATCGGTCAGGGGTGGGACAGCGGGCTGGCGGGGCTGGTCACCGAGTTCGGCGTCGCGGTCGACGAGTCGCCTGGGCGTCCGGCGCGGCCTTCAGATCCGTTCGCCCGACCGCACGGTGGTGGCGTGCGCGAGGTGGGAGCGGGGCGGTCCCGAGTGCGTGAGGTGGAAGCAGCGCGATCCGGTGCGCCCGAGGCAGGCGTAACCCGGCCCGCAGAGCGCGCGGCGGAAGCGGCGCCGTCCGGCGCGCAAGGTGCTGTCGCGTCGCACGGCACGCGGACCGCGCAGACCGCACCGGACCGGCACCTCCCCGCGGGCGCCCCCTACCCAGCGCGGCAGGCTCCGCACAGCGCCGAGGATGCCGGTGGCGGAGGGACTTCCGCGCGGCAAGGGACCGCCGGTCGCGAATCGGTCGGAGCCGCTGTACCGGCGGACCCGACGACCCCTTCCACCGCGGGCGGACCGACGCGCACCCCGCCGCACGTCGACCTGACCCGGCGATCGCGGCAACCGGCCCCGCCACCACCGCCACCGAATCCCGAACGCGCCGACTGGCATTCGGACCCCGAGGACCCGTCCCGCATGCGCTGGTGGGACGGCTCGGAGTGGACATCGGCGACCTTCCGCGTCACGCCGCCGGGTCCACGCGCCTGCCCGCGCTGCGGAAACGCCCTGCGGCGCAAGCTGTTCGGTGGAACCGCGCCGTGCCAGTACTGCGAGGCCGAGATCGAGGAATTCCTCACCCACTGGCACACCAGAGCCTGGCGGGTGCTGATCGGCTCGGGGCCGCAGGACGAGCCGTGGGAGGCGCTGTGGGCGTCGCTGCGCTACCAGCGCATCGACGAGAACATCGGCCGAACGGCACTGCGCGAGGTCGGGCTCAGTTACGTCGAGCGGCTGGTCACCTTCGCGTTCGCGGACGGCGCGATCCAGCAGTCGGAGTACGACGTCTTCGAACGCGCCATCGCCGAGCTGGCGCTGACCGGACCGCTCATCGAGGACCTGCGCAGGCGGATGCACCGCGGTCGCACGCTGTGCCGGTTGCGCGAGGGCGATCTGCCGGTGGTCCGGACACCCGGTTTGCACCTGGATTCGGAAGAGAAGGTGCACCTCGACCTGGTCGCCACGCATGTGCGGCAGCTGGCCCGCGGGCCGAAGCTCACCGAGGGCAGGCTGATCGCCAGCAACAAGAAGCTGCGTTTCGTCGGCACCGGCGCGGGAGTCGAGATGCCGTGGTCGCGGGTCGTCTCGGTGCACGTCGAGGCGGGGGTCGTGGTGATCGCGGCGACCTCGGCGCGCGGCGGCGCGACCTTCGAAGTCGTCGACGCCGACTACGTCGCCGCCGTATTGGAGGGCGCACTACGGGTCGCGAAACGCCTGGTGCTCACTCCTGGCCAGCGCGACACACGCAGCATCTCCCAGGAAGTGAAAGCCGAAGTGTGGCAACGCGACGGCGGCAAATGTGTCGAGTGCGGCAGCGCCCACTACCTCGAGTTCGACCACATCATCCCGCTCAGCCGCGGCGGCGCCACCAGCGCGAGCAACCTGCAGATCCTCTGCCGCGCTTGCAATCGTGCGAAGGGGGCGCGGATCTGAGGCTCGCAGACGCTTCCGCTACCCGTTCGCTCGTGCCCGCGCGGTCCGCCAGCGCACGTACTCGCCGAACAACCGCACCAGCGGTCCTTCCGCTGGCATCGGTCGCACCCGGGTGTTGTGGAACGCGGCGACGCGCCAGCCGTCCGCGGTGCGCACGAGCACCCAGGTGTTGCGGGAGCGGCGGCCCTTGGGCACCTCGCGCTGCCAAGCGAACGCCACCGAGCCGGTCAGGTGGACGACGGCGACGTCGTCGGTGAGGAAGCGGATGGACTCGATCGAGCCCTCCATCCGCGTCCCGTACAGCACGCTGTCGAACAGCCCGGCGTGCAGGGCGCGGTTGGCCTCCCGTCCGCGCAGCAGCGTCCCGTCGAACGCGACGTAGTCGCTGTCCTCGGTGAATTCGGCCGCGTAGGCCGTCGCGTCGTTGGCGTCCCACGCCCGCGTTGCGCGCGCCACGACCTCGCGGATCAGTGCCTCGTCCTTCGCCCGATCTGTCATCTCGGCTCCTCGTCTCGATTCGGTCGCATCGATCGTGCGGCAAGAACCGCGCGCGGGAGAATCGGGAAACACCCTGAGAAAACACGGATTTCGGGTCCGCTCTCGGCGAAACCGGGCACCTTCCGCGGCGCGCGGGCCTCTAATGGGTAGCAATCGCACCCAGTCGGGAGGTCACCCATGACGAGCATGTACGAACACGTAGGAGGCGAGGAGGCGCTGCGCCGGGTGGAGACCGCCTTCTACGACAAGGTGCTCGCCGACCCGGTGCTGAAGTCGCTGTTCCCCGAGCGCCGCCCGCACCACGTCGATCACCTCACCTGGTTCACCGCGGAGTCGTTCGGCGGCCCGGATCGTTTCAGCCGCGAACTCGGGTTCGACTATCTCATCACGGTGCATCGGCACCTGAAGATCACCGACGAGCAGCGCGAGCGCTTCGCCGAGCTGTACATGGCGGCGTTCGAGGAAGCGGGCCTGCTGGAGTCGGCGGCGTTCCGCGACGCGGTGCGCTCGCATGTGGAGTTCGGCGCGGAGGTGGCGCAGCAGAACTCGCACGCGAGCACCGACGAGGAACTGCATCCGATCCGCGCGGTGCCGCGCTGGACTTGGGAGGGCTGAGCGCCCAACAAACCGCGGCCCGAAAAGTTCGGACCGGTCGGTCTCGGGTCAGCCTCCGACGACGGCGTTCATGATGGTGCCCGCGCTGGTCGCGACCACACCGCCGATCATCGCGCCCGCCACCATCTTCGGCGACTGCAGCGCCCCGCCGGACCATTTCTCCCAGGCGAAGCGGCCGCCCGCGTAGATGATGCTCATGATGCCGGACAGCAGCGCGAACCAGGTCGCGTACCGAACGAACTGCATGAGTTTGTCCGACAACGGCGGCGCCTCGGGAGTCGGGTTACCGATCTGCGCCAGGGTGGAATACGTGTCCCCGACCGACATCAAGATCATGCTCACTGTTGGTTACCTCGGGATTCACCGGTTTCACGGCGGCCGGGCGTCGACCACCACGTCCCACCCATGATCCGGACGGACCCGGCCGCTCGCAAGGCGCTGTGCCACAACGACGTCTGCGCCACAGCGACAGCCTGGCTACGCCGAGCCGGTCACGGTGGCGGAGACGACCGCGCCACGGGCGCGAGGTGTCTGCGTCGGGCCGAAGAACCGGATACCATCTTTTCAGTGATTCTCCTTGTCCCGAACCCGGAATGAGCAGCACAACGATGATCCTGGCCGTCGCATACGACACCCTGGCGCAGATCGGCAATCCGACGCCCGAGGCGCCGCCGGTGTCCGATAAGATCTTGCAGCTCGTCCGCTACCTGACCTGGTTCGTTCTGCTGTCGGGTGTCTGCGGCATCATCTACGCGGGCGGCCGGTTCGCCTGGGAGAAGTGGACCGGCGGCGGACTCGAGTCGCCGAAGATGGTGGCGGGCGCGATGATCGGCGGCGTGGTCGCCACCAGCGCGGGCACCATCATGAACGCGGTGATCGGCTGATCGCCCTCGACCACTGAACGCCGCGGCTCAGCTCGTCACGCCCGCGGCACGCGCGGCGCGCAACCACTGCGGGAATTCGCCGAGCAACCTGGCGTACAGCTGCGCGTCGTCGACGCTGTCGATGTCGTCGAGCGCGAAGAAGCCGGCGTTGTCGACGAGCCTGCCGTCCATCTCGTCGATGCTGCGCAGCAGACCGTAGTTGGCCTGACCGAGCCCGACGAACTGCCAGAACGCGGGCAGCCGTGCGGCTTCCCGCATCAGCGCGGTGATCTCCGGCTTCTTGGCGAAGCCGCCGTCGGTGAAGAACAGCACCAGCGTCGGTCGATCGCCGGGGCGCAGCGTATCGATGACGGCGCGCATGATCGGCAACTCGTCGTTGCGCCCGCCGAGTGCGCCGTAGTCGATGCCCGCGTGCGTGCCGCTGAGATGCAGGTGCGTCTCCGACCACTGATCGCCCTCGGCCACTTCGATATCCGGCAGCTTGGCGTACGACAGCGCGTACAGGTAGGCCTCGAGCGTCCCGTCGTCGTCGAGTTGGGTGGCGATCGGGATCATCCGCTCCACCACCCGGTGCACGACCTTCTTCCGGTACTGCTTCTGCATGCTGCCGGTCTTGTCGATGACGAGCACCACTCGCGCGCGGACGCCGACGGCCCGCTGGTCGATGAGGACCTTGGCGACCTCGCGCTTGCGCATATCGAGCACGGTGCGCTTCTCGAAGGAGAGCTTGGCCTCCCCTGGGACGGTGCGGACCTCGGGTGTGGCCGACGGCTTCACCTCGCCCAGGGCGGATCCGGGGCGCACCACGGCCGGTTGCGTCGATACCGAGGCCGAGACGGTCGACGGAGCGGAGGGCGGCGATACGGCCCCGGCCACGTGCGCGTGGGGCATCGGTTCACTATCGGCGCTCGGCGACGGCTCGTCGACGACCACTCCGTGATCGGTGACCAGCGCGGCGAACCCGCCCGCGTACCCCTGCCCGACCGCGCGCACCTTCCACTGCGGCCCGCGCCGGTAGAGCTCGAGCGCGATCACCACCGATTCGCTGCCCAGCCCCTCGATCGCGTACTCGTACAGGACATTTCCGAACTCGTCCGCGACGGTCGCGACCGGCGGAGCGAATCGTCCGAAGGTGGCGGCGGGGTCGTCCAGGGTGAGCACCGCGCGCACCTGCGCGATCTCGTCGGGCAGGTCGGCGGGCGAGATCGCCAGTGCGGCGGGCGGAGCCGGCGTCAGCTCGACACCGGGCGCGACGGGCTGGTTGAAGAACACGAAGTCCGCGTCGGAACGCACCGTGCCTGCTTCGGTGACCAGCAGTGCCGAGACGTCGACCACCGCCTCGGTGCGCACGGACACCACGACCAGCCTCGCCTCCACCGGCCCGTTCTGCCCCTTGACCAAGAATGTGCCCACCGAAAACTCCTGTCGCCGCGACCGGCTCAGCGTACGGCAGGCCGCAGCCGACCGGCTGAGGTTCCACAACCGGCGGATCGCGTCGGCCGCAACGCCTTCCGGGCATGCGAGTCGCTTCGGCCGTGCACACCCACGTCGGCATCCGCGAACTACGAACCGTCTCGCGCCGCCGCCTCACTCCGCGGCCGCGACCGGTCACCATCGCGCAGACGCAACTCCAGCCCGTCGAGCACGCACACCAGCCCGAAATCGAACGCAAGCGCGCGAGCGACTTCCGGGTCGGTCGGTGTGACTTCGCGGTAGTCGGCGAACATCTCGGGATAGTCCGCGGTGACTTTGCTCATCACCTGCAAGATGCCCTCGGTGTCGTAGTCCTCGCCGACGGCCTTGGCGTACGCGATTTCCGGAAGAACCTGGCCGAGTACGAAGGACATCACCGTGCCGCTGGCGAGGTAGATGTCCACACCGTGAAAACCCGCCTCCGTGAACGCCCGCCGCAGCCGATCGGTCATGCGCATCGCGTTCGGCCCGATGCTCGGGATGTGGCCGATGAGCCCGGCGACCCACGGGTGCGCGCGCATGGTGCCGCGCAGGCTGTAGGCGAAGGCGGTGAGCACCTCGCGCCAGGACGCCTGTTCGGATTCCGGGGCTCGCAGCATCCCCCAGAACTCGTCGAGGACGAGCTCGAGCAGTTCGTCCTTGTTGGCGACGTACCAGTACAGGCTGGTCGCGCCCGCGTTCAGCTTCGCGCCGATCTTGCGCATGCTCAACGCGTCGAGCCCCTCGGAATCGAGGATCTCGCGTGCCGCCGCGACGATCTGCGCGCGATCCAACCCCCACGCCCTCGGCTGCCGGAGTTCGCGGGTCCATACCGAAGTGAACTGCTTGGCCACGACCATGATCCTATATTCACTCGCACACTGTTCGAGAAACTAGTACGGTGTGCGAGTGGAATCGAACACTGTACGAGATCCCCGCCGCTGGTGGGTGCTGGGGGTCCTCTGCCTGTCCTTGCTGGTGCTGATGATCGACGGCACCGTCCTCAATCTCGCCATCCCGTCACTGATCCGAGAACTCGGCGCCACACCCTCCGACGTGCAGTGGATCCTGGACGCCTACGTGCTGGTCTTCGCCGGACTACTGCTCACGGCGGGCAGCCTCTCCGACCGGTTCGGGAGGCGGCGGATGCTCGTCACGGGCCTCGCCGTCTTCGGCGCGGCGTCGCTGGCCGCCGTCCTCGCCACCGAACCGTGGCAGGTGATCGCCGCCAGAGCCGCGATGGGCGTCGGCGGCTCGCTGCTCATGCCGTCGACGCTGTCCATCCTGATGACCACCTTCGCCGAGGACGAACGGCGCACCGCGATGGCCGCGTGGAGCACCGTCTCGATGGTCGGCATCGTCGCGGGGCCCACGCTGGGCGGGTTCCTGCTGGAGCACTACTGGTGGGGGTCGGTGTTCCTGTTGAACATTCCGGTCGCGGTGCTCGCCATCGTCGCCGCGCTCGTGCTGATGCCGGAGACCACCGGCGAGCAGCGGCCCGTCGACCTGGTCGGTGTGCTGCTGTCGGTCGTCGCGCTCGTCTCGATCGTCTACGTCATCATCGAGCGCGAATGGAACATCCCGGTGATCGTGCTCGCGGCGGTGGCGGCGCTCGGATTCGTCGCGTGGGAGAGCCGATCGGAGCATCCGATGCTGCCGCTGGGGGTGTTCCGCAATCGGGACTTCACCGGCACCTGTTTCACGTTGCTGCTCATGGTCTTCGGCATGGGCGCGATCATGCTGATGCTCACCCAGTACCTGCAGTTCGTACTCGGGTACGGCCCGATGAAGGCGGGTCTGGCACTGCTGCCGTACGCGGTGGCGGCGGCCGTGTGCAACGGACTCGGCGCGACGCTCGGCAAGACGCTGAGCAACAAGACGCTGATCGTGTCCGGTCTGCTGGTCATGGGCCTGGCCTTCGCGATCCTCGCCGTCGGAAGCGGCTACACCTGGGTCCTGGTCAGCATGCTGGTGATGGGTGTCGGCGGCGGCTTGGCGGGACCGGCCGCCTACGCCGCCATCATGAGCGCCATTCCGCTGGAGCACGCGGGCGTCGGCTCGGCCATGAACGACACGCTCCAACAGGTCGGCATGGCGATCAGCATCGCGGTGCTCGGCAGTGTGCTCGCTGGGGTGTTCACGTCGAACATGCCCGCCGACGCGCCCGAGGCCGCGCGCGAATCCATCGGCGCCGCATTCCAACTCGGCTTCGAGGAACCGGCCAAGACCGCGTTCACCGAAGCGATGTCGAGTGGTGCGTGGATCAGCGCGGGCTTCAGCATCGCCGCGGCCGTGCTCGGCCTGCTCCTACTGCGGGCGCGGAAGACGCCGGTCGCCGAACCGGAGGCCGAGTCCGTGCGGGCGTAGCCGAGTGGGCTCTGTCTTGGATGAATCAGTCGCGAGGGCGCGCCGTTCCGCTGGACGGCGCACCTCGATACGTCTCGCCCTCAGGCCTTGTCGCCGAGAGATTCCCGGTATCCCGCCAATACCTGTTCGCGCAGGCTCTTCTCGGTGTGCCGGATGGCGGGGCCGACGAAGGCTTGGATGATCTTGTCCAGTGCGCGTCCGGCGAATCCGCCCGGCACCCGGTAATCGACAACCACGCCGATCTCGGTCGTGCTCTGGTCGATGGCCGCGAAGCTCCAGCGGACCGTGCCCTCGATGCCCTTGATCGCGTGCAGCGAGACCTTCGCGCCGTCTTCCCATTCGATGATCTCGGCGCGCATGTGCAGTGTGGTCGGGCCAAGGTGCAGTGCCGTGTCGAACACCGCGCCGACGCCGGAGGTCTGCTCGCCGACCGGCGTGAAATGCCGAACTCCGAACATCCATTTCGGCACGTTCCGATAGTCCGCGACGTACTCGAACACGAAATCCACCGGCGCCTCGCCGGTCGCCGAGTGCTCGACATGCCCCATGACTGCTCCCCTTCCGCCGGTCCGCCCCGTTCATATCGAGGGTAGGTGGTGATGCCGGATGCTGCCCCGCAGCGGAAGCCTCTGCCGCGGACCGTGATTCAACTCACGCACCACACTGGCTCGCCTGCCTCGGACAGCTCCTGCGCCGCCGCGAACCCGGCGCGTGTCCGACATCCGTCCACCGCACCGACGATCGCAGCGCATGTTTGTGTCCAGCGGCCCCGGGTAGCGCCATCAGTGGTGGCGCAATCCCGCGTCACCGCGACCGCCGACCTTCCGAGGGAGGATGACGATGGCAGACAACCGACGAGGTTTCGCGGCAATGGATTCCGAGCAGCAGCGCAGGATCGCCAGCCAGGGCGGCAAGGCCAGCGGCGGCAGCTTCGACAACGACCCGCGAAGGGCGAGCGAAGCGGGCAAGAAGGGCGCCGCGGCCCAGCCGGTCGAGGCCAAGCGGCTCGGCGGCCGGCACAGCCACCAGGGCCGCTAGCGAACCGCACTGGAAGAGCGGGACTTTGCGTCCCGCTCTTCCCGGCTTCGAATCACTCCACGTACCACCGGAAGTGGTCGGGACCTTGCGCGTGGGCATCGATGGTGTCGCGCAGGTAGTTGGCCGACTCGACGAGCACGCCACCGGATTCCAGGCTGCCGATCACGATGCCGAGGAAGGCCGCACGTCCCTCCGGGGTCGGGAAGTAGACGATGCCGCCCGAATCACCGCGGTCGGCCACGAAATCCGCGACGAAGAAGGTCGCACCGACCTCGGTGACCCGGCCGCAGGTCCAGTTGGTCGCCCAGCCGACGTGGCAGACCTCCTGTCCCACTTGGGCATCGGTGTAGGTCGACTCGATGCCGAAGTTGCCGAGCGAGGCCGAGACACCCACCCCGGCGGCCAGCCGGATGAGCGCGAAGCCCAGCCCGCCGATGGTGGCGTCGTCGCCGTAGCTCTGCTCGTAGCGGCCGATCACCCTGCCGCTCTCGTCGTAGACGGTGCGTCCTTCTTGAAAGCAGTGCGCGGCGGTGACCGCGTACTGCGCGTCGCCCATGTGCCCGGTCGCGCCGACCGAGCAGATGCTCTCGCCCGTCGTGATGGTCATGCCGGGGTAGGCGATGCCCTGCGCTTGCGCGGCGGCGGGGAACGCCGCGCCGAGACCGGTCGCCAAGGCCGCCGCCAGCAGGAGCTGCGTCAGCTTGTTGCGGTAGTTCATGTTCACGCTTCCTCATGGGTGGCCGAGGCGCGGTCGGCCGGTGTAACTCGATGCGCCCGATCGGCGGAAGGCTCGCCGCGAATCCACGGACAGCCGACCGACGCACGCCCCGACACGCGAGACGATCGGCTACCCGAAACCCGGATCACGCGGCGGACTCGCCCACTCCCCCTCACCCCTGACGAACGACCTCTCGCCGTTCGCGCCGTACCGTATCACGCACCGCCGACACCACCGTCAGAGCGCCGAATACGCAGCGCCCCTTGATGAATCACGGCTGCTCCGTGGTGCGGAGCAATGCCCGATGCGGCGCGAGGGTACCCTGCCCAGGCCGCCGCGGACCCGTCACGCACGGGCTTGGTGCACTCCGGGATCTGTTCGCGGCGACGGAAATGCCGGTGCCAGCGGTCCGGGTGCCGACCGCCGCGAACCCGTCACGCCGTCGACCGGGCACAGTCGAGGGCCGGCGGTCCGGGTGCCGACCGCCGCGAACCCGTCACGCCGTCGACCGGGCACAATTAGGAATCGGCTCGCCGGGCTTCGCCTCGACGGTCGGCACGTACGGCCTGCCCCCTGCTTCACCCGCGGGGCACAGTCGCACCACCGCGGGACCCGGTCCGGCCCGGTTACCGCTGTTGTCGAAGACGATCGGGCCGCCCGCGCCGTTCACCGCGAGATCGGGTGAGGTGAAGCCGCCGATGGTGATGTTGACCTGACTGCGCTGAACCGTCGACGCGGCCGGGAGGGCGCGCACCGCGGCCACGACGGTGCTAAGCGCGTCGTAGGCGTTGACCGCCCAGCCGTCGCCGATGTGCGCGAGGTCGAATCCGGCTGCGGCGTATGCCTCTTCGAACGCGCCCCACTGCGGATTGCCTTGGTCGGGTCCGTCCGCCCCCGCGACGCGGGTGAACAGCAGCCGAACGCGTCCGCTGGAGAAGCTCGGCGAGCGCAGTGCCTTGCCGCGCAGATCCTCCAGTGCGGCATCCGATTCCGCGGTGCGCAGGCGATTGCCGTCGGAGGTGCTCAGCACCGTGATCGAGGTGGCCGCGCACTGACCGTTGGTGTACGACTCGTCCAGGCTGTAGAGCAGCCGACCGAGATCGCGGCCGCGGGCCAGATAGGCGATCGTCACGTCCGCGGCCGTCGCGCAGACCCGTCGCGCCGTCTGCGAGACGGTGGTCGGCTCTTCGGCGTCGAACTTCACCTCCAGCAGCTCGCCGCCGTACTGCCGGTGCAGCAACGGCAGCGTCGTGCAGGTGTACGGGTCGGACCCGCCGGTCGGAACCATGACGAAATCCGGCCGCGTCGGCGCGACGGCGCCCAACGCGCGCACCTGCACCGCGACGCGGAAGGCGACCCGGTAGAAGTAGTCCTTCCCGACACCCCCCGGGTAGGTGATGTCCTCGTCGCACCGGGCGAAGTCGGGATCGTCGCCCGCGGAACCGCTTTGATCGAAGCCCTCGGCGGTCACCAGGTCCGACACCATCGGAATCTTCTCGGCGGCAAGCAGATCAGCCACTTCGGCGGTCGTCTGATCGCTCAGCCCTATCCCCGCGACGGCGACCACGTCGCCGCGCTGCGCCAGCTTCCGCGCCACCGCCAGCGCGTCGCCCCGGCGTCCGTAATCGCCGAGATTGCCTACGACGAGCCGCAACGGGTGCACGCATCCGGTGCCGTTGGCCCGGCGCTGACCGACGGCCATGCCCTCCAGTTCGTGCACGGCGCGGCTGCCCGCCAAATGGTCGGTCATGGTCAGCAGCACACCGACGGTCACCGGCGTGCCGGGACATCCGTCGGCCGCAGTGCGGTTCTGCTCGTCGACGACCCGCATGACGTGCTCGAACGCGGGAAGGCCGAAAGCGTAGGGACCTTCGGACAATCCGACGCACTGGTCGCCCGCCGCCCACGCCGCCGTGTTCGGCCAGCCGTCGTTGCAGGTGGCCAGGCGCCGCAGGGGATCGCGTGCCGCGAACGCGCCAACCGCGCCGACCACTAAGATCACGACGACGCCCAGTCGGACCCAGTCGGTCCATGGTCGCGGAATGGGCCTGTGCCGCTTGGGGAATAGGCCTGCCAAGTAACGCGACTCCACAGCGGGCTCCTCATCGAGGTCGGGTCAACGGGTTCGGCGAGCGCGTTCGTGATACTCGTTGGCGCGCAACAGGAACGGGCTTCGATCGGTGGCATGGTCGGCGAGCCGTTCGTAGCTGTGCGCCACCCGTGTGCACAGGATCGACCTTCGCTCGTCGCGAGCGACCCGCGGGTCCGACTCCTCCGCGGGCACGAGCGCGAGCAGCGCCGCGATGTGCTCGTCGCGACTCGTGGCGCGGTCGCTCCCGTCGACGAGGGCGGCGTCCGGCCTGCGCGGATCGGACATCTCCACGATCTTGTCGAACAGCGACAACCACCCGGTAGCGGCCATGGTCGGCAGCAGCTCACCGAGTTCCTCGACGATGTCCGTGCCGCGGCGCAGCAGCCGCGTGTAATACAGCCTGCTCGCTCGATCGCCGGAAGACACTGTGTCCAACAGCTTTTCGAACACTTCGGCCCAGCCGGGGCGACTGTTCGTGCGCGCCGCCAGCTCGCGCAGACCCATGCGACGAACGAAGGCGGGTAGCACCGCGCTGTTGCCCGGTCCGCTCCACAGCGACGGGGATCGGAACAGCGGCGAACGCTCCCCGATCCCGGAAGGCAGCATCGGGACGAGGCGAAGCGCGTCGCCCTTGGTGCGGGCCGCGGACACGGTGACGAGCGCGTCGAGCATGCTCTCGTCGAGTTGCTTGCGCGGGTCCAGGTCTCTGGCGAACGCCCCCAGCAGGTGGCGTTGGACGGCGGTTCCCGGCCCCGCGTGGTTGCCGCGCAACAAGGCGTCCAGATCGTCGGTCGACTGCCGACGCATCCGGTCGAGGACGTAGGCGGTCGCGGCGGGGTGGCCGTCGGTCAGCTGGTAGACCCGTTCGCCGATCCGGTCCGCCTCGATCGAGGTGACCTCCTTGGCCAGGGTCTTGACCTCGAACTCCGTGAAGTCGCCGAGCCGCAACCGCGCCCACGCGTCGCGTGCGGTCGGGTCGGCGCGCCGGCGCGGCGTCCACGTCACGGGCGCGGCGACCTGTCCGTCGAGTTCCTCCGCGAGCACTCCGGAGCTGGTGGTGACGAGCGTCAGCGGATCCGTCAGTGGAGAACCGGTGGCGGCCATCGCCTTTCGCGCACGCAGCAGTGCGCTGGTGAAGGCGATCGCGGCCGGGGCGTCGCCATCGTCGAGCAGCACAACGACATTCGACGGTCGTCCGGCGACCCGCGCCGCGCTGTGCCGCAGGTCGGCGAGGAAGGCGCTGATCAGCAGGTCGTCCACGCCGCGCCGGATGGCCGGGTCCTCGCTGGCCGCTTTGATGGCGAGTTCGATGAGCACGGTCTCGGCGTCGGCCCGCAGCCCGAGGTCCTGGTGTCCGTACCAGGAGACCGCCGAGCCCCAGGTGATCTTGGTGATCAGCCTGCCGCGAGTCAGCCTGCCCACCACCAGGTTCGACAGGTGCTGGCTCAGGGTCGGCGCGATCACGCTGGCGCCGGGCAGCTTGATATTGGCGGCCTGCGCGCCGACCAACCCGACCAGATCGCCGATGAAGCCGACCAGCGCCGCGCGATCCTTGTACTGATTCAGTACCGTGCGCAACCGTTCTCGATGTTCGGTCGCGGGGATCTCGGTGAAGTTCTCGTTGATCGCGATCTGCGCCACCACGATGCGCGGAAACGCCATCGGGAAGCCGGGCAGATCCATGCTCAGGCCGAGCATCGCCGCGGCGAGCACCGGACGGGCCGGGTTGAATTGGTCGTACGGACGTTCCAACGGCCGGACCAACACGGTCGGCGTCCGTCGCTGCCACCGGTCGAGCACCTGCTCGAGCACGGTGGTGCGCCCCGACCCGCCGTACCCTTCCAGCACCAGCACCGGGTTCCCGGTTTCTTCGGTGTTCCCCCTCGGAACCCGCACCAGGGTGTCGATCAGTTCCAGCAGCTCGGCGCGCCCCACGATCACCAAGCCTCACCTCCCTCGGGCTTGCGCGCGACTCTAGCAGCGCGGCGCCGATTCCGCTGTGAGACAACTCGATCCGCGTCCCAAGGAGGTGTGGCGGCGGGCTCGGCGTGGGCTGGGCGCGGGTTCGCCGCGGTAGCGCGACACCCGACCGTCGATGTGGCAGATCTTGCACAGCATGCGGGGCACCGGATCCAAAGGGTCCATGTCGGTGGCCAGCGGGCGCACATCGGCGAAGCCGTCCCGCCCACCTGCCTGCCTGCCGGACCTTCGCGCGCCCAAGCACGGCAGCCTCGCTCGCACACAGGTTTTGCACGCCTCACATAGGCGGTGGCTATGTGAGGCGTGCAGACGGTTTGTGGGATATCGCGTGGTCTCTCCCGATGCAAGCAGGCGGTCGGTGCGGCGGCGTGCTCACCCGCCCGGTCAGCCTTCGGCGGCGAAGGGGTTCCGAATGTGAGCTGGTTATCGCGGAGGCTCGGGAGGCGCCCATCTTCGCAGGTCAGCGGGTCCTTTGCGGCCGAGTCGACCGGGTCGAATGCGAGTTGTGGGGCAGGACGCCGGGCCGGAGTCTGGGTACATGGAATACCTGCGATACGCCCAGTTCCTGCCCGCCGGCTATCGACGCGAACCGCTGGTCGAACCGACCTCGACCTGGTGGCAGTGGCGCGGGCGCAGCGTGCACGTCGCCCGGGCGGTGCGTCCCGATGCGGCGGTGCGGGTGCTGCTCATCCACGGTGCGGGTGGGCACGCGGGACTGCTCTGGCCGTTCGCCTCGCTCGCCGCGAACGAGGGCGTCGAGGCGATGGCCATCGATCTGCCGCTCTACGGCGACACCGTCGAACCCGATCCGAACTCGGTGCGCTACGCCCACTGGGTGCGGCTGCTCAGCGAATTCGTCGGCGCCGAAAAGGAATCCGACGACCGGCCGCTGATCCTGTTCGGCGCGAGCATGGGCGGGATGCTCGCCTACGAGGCCGCCGCGCGGACGCGAGCGGTGGCGCACGTCGTCGCCACCTGCCTGCTGGATCCGGCCGACCCCGCGGCGCGCCGGGCCGCGGCACGCTGGTCGTTCACGGGCGGCTTCGCTCCCGAATTGCTGCGATCGCTCACACCGCTGGCCGGACTGCGGGTGCCGATCCGGTGGTTGGTCGACATGCGGAACATGAGCCTCGATCCCGCCCTCTCCGACCTGTGCGGCAGGGACCCGAAGGGCGGCGGCGTGCACGTCCCGCTGGGATTTCTCGCCAGCTTCCTGAACTTCCGGCACACCCCGCCGGAGGAGTTCACCGCCGCACGGGTCACGCTGGTGCATCCGGGGGCCGACCGGTGGACGCCGCCGTCGCTCAGCCTCCGGTTCCTGGCCAGGATCCCCGGCCGGACCCGGGCCGTTCTCCTGGACGGCTGCGGTCACTTCCCGATCGAAGAACCCGGCCTGAGCCAGCTGGCGACGACCTTGCGCGCGGTGCTGGCCGAAACGTCCGCGCTCACGCCGCCGGATCGGCGGTGATCCGGCGGACCAGTTCCAACAGCCGCTCGGTGTCGAGCCGGTGTGGGATCAGCACCCGATGCAGCTGAACGTCCACGGCATGAACGACGGTGCGCGCCAAATAGTTCGGATCCTCGCCACCCCGGCCGCACCGCTCCAGGTGGAACGCCACCTCGTCGACGAACCGGTCCTCGAACGCCCGCATCGCCGCCACCTCGGCTGGCAACCGGGGCGCGACCCGATGCAGCACCGCGTGCAGTGTGGGCCGGTCCCGGTGCAGGTCGACAACCGCCTCGAGGATCGCCCGCATGGTCTCGTCGAACCCCGGCCGCGTCTCGCGCGCCTCCGCGAACACCGCGTCCAGCCGCACCATCGCCTCGGCCACATGCCGTTCGGCAAGCGCGTGCAACAGCGCGTGCTTGTTCGGAAAATACTGATATAGCGACCCGATCGACACCCCGGCGCGTTCGGCGATCCGATTCGTCGTCGTCGCCAACCCCTCCCGCCCGAACATCTGCGCGGCCGCCTCGAGCAGCGTGTCCACGGTCTCCTTCGACCGCCGCTGCCGCGGCGCCTTGCGCGGTGTATCGGCCATGATCCCTCCACGGTAGTCCGCGTCACCCGCATCGCGCCCGCCCGCCGTCCGTCACCAGAAACGCAGGGAGCCAGCAGCACGGTGTCGCCCGAGCGGGGCGAATCCGGCGGCGCGTGCACCGGCGGGCCGTCATGATCGGGCGCCCGGCGCGGCGACCGAAGTGCTCTCCAGCCGAAGCGGAGGGCAGTGACGCGGTGCGCCGGTATCCCACGGCGACGACCGCAGGTTCTACCTCGCCCCGGCTGCGAGACAGACGCCGTTCGAGGTCAGCCGACGACGGCGAGATATTCGCCGTAGAAGAGCATGAGCCCCACCGCCGCGGCGATGCCCGCGAGGAGCCAGAAGCGGATGATGACCGTGGTTTCGGCCCATTTGCTGAGTTCGAAATGGTGGTGGAACGGGGCCATCTTGAACACCCGGTTGCCCGTGGTGCGGAAGACGACGATTTGCAGCAGGACCGAAAGGATCTCCGCGCAGAACAGCGCGCCGACCACGGCCATCAGCAACTCGGTGTGGGTGGTGATGGAGAGGCCCGCCAGCAGGCCGCCGAGGGCCAGCGAGCCGGTGTCGCCCATGAAGATCTTCGCCGGCGCGGCGTTCCACCACAGGAATCCGATGCACGCCCCGACGCCCGAGGCGCAGACCACCGCCAGATCGAGCGGATCGCGGACCTCGTAGCAGCCCGGAGCGGCGCCGGTCGCGCACGCGTTGGTGTACTGCCAGAAGGTGATGATCACGTAGGCGCCGAGCGCGAAGCTCATGGATCCGGCGGCGAGACCGTCGAGGCCGTCGGTGATGTTCACGGCGTTCGACCAGGCCACCACGAGGAAGCAGACGACGAGCAGGAAGCCGACCACCCCCAGCGACATGGCGGTGAAATCCCGGACGTAGGAGATGTGCCTGCTGGCGGGCGTCAGCCCGGCGCCATCGGAAAATCGCAGCGCAAGCACGCCGAACAACACCGCCGCGCCGAGCTGGCCGATGTACTTGCCCGTTGCGGTCAGGCCGAGATTGCGTCGCTTGCGCAGTTTGATGGAGTCGTCGAGGAAGCCGACGAACCCCAGAGCGGTCGCCAACCCGAGAACGAGCAGCGCGGAAGCCGACGGGCCATCGACGCCGTCCCGGACCACTATCATGTGCGAGCCCAGATATCCGGCCCACAGACCGGCGATGATGGCTATGCCGCCCATCGTCGGCGTGCCGCGCTTGGCCTGATGGCTTGCCGGGCCGTCGACCCGGATCTCCTGACCGAATTGCCTCGTGACGAAGGCCTTGATCAGGAACGGCGTCACCATGATCGACACCGCCAGCGCGATCATCGCCGAGAACAAGATCTGATTCATGGGCTCCCGTACCGCCGCTGAGCTTCCGCCCGATCCACCACACCCGTACGCCTCGGTCAGATGCTAGCCAACGCGCGCGGTGTACGCCGGATTCGGGTCGAACCGGCACGGACGTGTTCCCGATCGTTCGCCGAATACCGGATTCCGCCTTACCCTGAGATGGCAAGGGGCACACGGCGATACAGGGGAGGGCGCGCGATGCGCAGTCTGGAAGACCGATTCGGCGACGTCATCGACCAACTCGAGGGTCTTGGCGACCGGCCGACACTCGCGGAGGTCGACGAGCTACACCACTTGATCGACGACCTCGACTACGAGCTGCAGACCACGACGGGCCTCGGCGCCCGCCGCTACGAACTGACCAAGCGCAGCAGGCATTCGCACGCCCTGCTCGGCGAGGCCCGAAACCGCGCCCTCGACATCACCGACGAATGGGAAGTCCCGCAGACCATCGACCGGCCCTACTGACCGCCGCAACGCGAGTATCGAGACGAACTATTTCCGCTGCCGCGCCAGGGATTCGGCGTAGGTCGTCAGCATGTCCAGGACAAGGGTGAAGACCGCGTCGTCGCGCTCGGGATTCGGAATCACGCCGCGCACTATCGCCTGACCGGAGAACAAGTGCAGCGTCAGGAAGAACAGCGGCTCACGGATCCGCGGCGGGAAATCGCGCAACACCTCGGTGCGCTCGACCTCGGCGACGATCTCGGCGTAGTACTGCTCCACCGTCGGCGCGATCCGGTCGCGCAATTCGGCGTCCGATCGCGCCGCCAGGTAGATCTCGCGCAGCGCGTGGGTGATGGTGGACGACTGCGCATCACGTAGGAACCGCAACGCGACTTCCAGCGGATTCTCCTGAGCGCCGAGCTGTTCCATGACGGCGCGGAATCCGGCCAGCTGCCGGGTCACGATCTCGTCGGCCGTGCGCACGACGAGATCGAGTCTGCTGTCGAACTGCCGGAACATCGCCCCGACGGAAAGCCCGGCGCGCCCGCAGATCTCCTGGACAGTCGCGCGCTGATAGCCGACTTCACCGATCGCCGCGATCGTCGCCTCGATCAGCTTGGCGACGGTCGCGGCGCGGCGCTGCTGTTGGGTGCGACGTGGGCGGTCGGCGGAATCGGTCACGGCTGCCCATCCTGCCGCTCCGCCCGAGAGACACCGGCCATCGGGTCGACGTGATCGTTGACACACCGCCACCCCGGTCCTACAGTCACTCCAACTTAGGAAACGATCGCTCTCTTTTTGGGCGCGCGGCAGAGGGGTACGAGATGAAGCCGATCAAAGTCAGGGCCGCAACGACGGCGGCGCACGCGTGCTTGGCATTGACCGCAGGGTTGACCGTCGCTCTATGCCCGGTCGTAGTGAGCGACGCGGTCGCCGAGCCCGTGCCGGTGGCCCCTCCGCTGCCGTTCCCGGTCCCGCCCGCGCCGCCGTATCTCGATCCCGCGTTCTACCAACCGGATCCGGCCCGCGTCGCCGCCGCGCAGCCCGGTGAGATTCTGCGGGCCAGACAGGTCAACCTGGCCAACTTCTGGCTCATCCCGCTGAACGTCAAGGCGTGGCAGCTCTCCTACCGCAGCACCAACACCCGCGGCGAACCGATTCCGGCCGTTGCCACGGTGATCGTGCCGCACCGGCCCGCGCCCACCGGCGAGCGCGGCCTGCTCGCCTTTCAGTTCGCCGAAGACTCGCTGTCGGTGAACTGCGCACCGTCCTACGCGCTGCAGATGGGATCGCTGCCCAACCCGCTCAACCCCGTCATCCCGTTCGAGTTCATCGAACTGCAGGCGATGCTCCAGTTGGGCCATGCCGTAGTGGTTCCCGATCACCAAGGCCCGAACTCCGCCTACGCCGTCGGCCCGCTCGGTGGCCGCATCACGCTCGACGCGATCCGCGCCGCGGAGAACTTCGAACCGGCCGGACTGCCCGGATCGTCCACCCGCGCGGCGATGTGGGGCTACTCCGGCGGCGCCATCCCCACCGCGCACGCCGCCGAATTGCAGCCGGAGTACGCGCCGGAGCTGAATCTGGTCGGAGCGGCAGCCGGCGGACTGCTCGCGGATGTCGCGGCGGGCGTCGACTACAACAACGGCACCTCGGCGTTCACCGGAGCCGTCTTCGGCGGATTGCTCGGCGTCGCCAGCGAGTATCCCGAAGTCGACCGGTTCCTCGACCGATACATGAACCCATTGGGCCAAGCGCTACGTGTGGTTCACGAAGGACAGTGCGTCGCAGTGCAATTCGCCGGGTTTCCGTTCCTGAACATCAAGGGGCTCTTCGACTACCCCGGCGATCCGCTCAGGGCGCCCGAGGTGCAGGGAATTCTCGCCGAACTCGCCCTCGGCAACCGGGGCACGCCGGAAAGCCCGCTCTACCTCTACCAGGCGCCCTTCGACGAGGCCATGCCGATCAACGCGGTGAACAAGCTCTACGACACCTACTGCGCCGATCCAGACGCCCAGGTCTCCTACACGCGCGACATCCTCGCCGAGCACGGCATCGCGGCCGTCGCGGGTGCGGGCTCGGCCGCGATGTGGTTGAACGACCGGCTCAACGGCGTGCCGGCGCCCGAAGAGTGCAGCAACCGGGACGTGGCCAGCCAGATCCTCGACCCCGGTGCGCTCGCGGCGTTCGTCGGCGCGATCGGCCAGACTCTCGCCTCGGCGCTTGGTATGCCCGTGTGAACGACTCTCCGTCCAGCGGGTTTAGCGATGAAAGGCCTAGTGCGACTAGGGCACCGGTTTACCGCGACTGCCGCTGCCCGTGCAGTTCGGTGGCGCGTCCGGCGAGCCACGCGAAGTCGTCCCACAACTCGGGTGCGCCCCGATCCGAACGGTACTTCTCGACCAGCGGTCGCAGAACACTCCAGCACGTCCGGAGCGAATCGCCCCACGAATCGGCGACCACGTCGGTCGGGATGAACCCGTTGCGGCACATGATGGCGACGCAGTCGTAGCTGTGGCAGACCCGTTCGGCGCGCAGGATCTCGTCCTCGGACCAGGTGTCGAACTCGCGAATCCGCAAGTCCCGCATGACGAAACGCCGATCCTGACGCAGCGCCTCCCCCTGCAGCATGTCGTACACCGCTTTGAAAGCGCTGGCGTAGGTCGTCTTCCGCATCTCGGTCACCTGCCACACCACCAGCGAAGCCGCGACGAGCGCGATCACCGCAGTCGCCACACCAGCAGCGGCGGCAACCGCCGACGAATCCATGCCACACCTCGCGTGAGTGATGCCAGAAGTTCCGAAAGCAGCCTAGCGGAGCGCGTCATCCGGAGCGCTCGGGTGGACGGAAGATAGGAGTCGTGGCTTGGTGGAAGCGGCGACCCGCATCGAACGTGACGCATGTCGGCCTGATGCTCGATTCGCTCGACGGGCTGTCCGTTGGTGATGCGTTGGGCGCGCAGGTCTTCGCGATGGGCCAGTCGCTTCCGGATCTCATGGCGGGCTCTCCGCCTGCCGGACAGTGGGCGTGGACCGACGACACCGAAATGGCTTGCAGCGTAGTGGCAGAACTTCGTGACCACGGTGGCATCGAACAGAATCGACTGGCCGCTGGTTTCGCCGCTCGGTATGAGCCGCACCGCGACTATGGCTTCGCAACGGTCGGGACACTGCGACGAATACGGGACGGCATGGTCTGGCGGGAGGCGGCCGGGGCCGCGTTCGATGGCCAAGGTTCGTGCGGCAATGGTGCGGCCATGCGGGTCGCACCGCTGGGCGCGTACTACGCGGACGATCCCAAAGTGATTGTCGCCGAGGCGATCCGGTCGGCCCAGGTGACGCATCTGCATCCCGAAGGGGTCACCGGCGCGGTCGCGGTGGCACTCGCGGCTGGACAGGCTGCTCATGCTCGTCTCACCGGAACACGCCCCTCACCAAGCGACTTCATCACCGCGATCGTCGACCGCCTCGATGCGGGTGACACGAGCCGACGGATTCACCGCGCTCGCGCACTGCTCGAGACGACCGCTGTGGAAGCCGCGCATGAACTCGGCAACGGATCTCGGGTAACCGCGCAGGACACGGTGCCGTTCACGATGTGGGTCGCGGCAACGCATCTGGACGACTACCCGGCCGCGAACGCCACATGTATCGCGGCCGACGGAGACGTCGACACCACCAGTGCGATCGTCGGCGGAATCGTCGCCGCCTACACCGGTAGCGGCAGCCGCCCTCGCTCGATCGGGGTGCCAGAGGCGTGGCTCGCCGCTCGAGAACCTTTGCCCGCCTGGTTCGATCCGGCCAGTCGTACGCGACGACGGCAGGGTGCTGGTCCCGTTCGAGATTGGTGATCCGGTCCCTTCATCGGGGGTAACTCCGGCGGCATCGTCAACGGCACGACAACGACCGCGGGCCAGCGGCAGGCACAACCAATAGTTGTGGCCAGCACGATGATTGGTTGTTTGAGATCGGTCGCGGCACCTGGTTGCATCCTCCTCATCAATGTGCGTCGTGCGGAAACGCAAGTGCGCTACGGCTTTCGGCGGTGCCAGTTACCAACCCACTCCACACTGCACGCGCCCGCGAACGGGAGGAAACATGGAGATCGGACTGAAGCGGCTTATCGGCGAGGGGCTCGACACTTACGTCGAGGAGAGCCGACAGTTCAACGCAGCCTCGAAAGCTGTCGCGGGCCCAGCCACTGTCGAGGAGCTACATCAGGCCAGAGAACGGCAGGCCAGGTCTCTGACGCCGTTGGACAGCAGGGCGACCCAGCACACCGCCGAAGTCGGCGGGCGTCGAGTCCCGGTGCGGATCACCGTGCCCCGGGAAACCGAGATCCGGGGCGCCTACCTCGACATCCACTCCGGCGGCTTCTATCTCGGATCAGCAGCGAGTGGGGATGCCCGCAATGCTCGTCTGGCCGACGCTCTCGGCGTGGCCGTGGTGAGCGTCGACTATCGATTGGCGCCCGAGCATCCATGGCCCGCCGCTCCCGACGACTGCGAAACCGCCGCGCTATGGCTCCTGGATCAGGCGGAGTCGTTTTTCGGGACAACGGAATTGGTGATCGGCGGAGCATCGGCGGGGTCCACTCTGGCCATGACCACCTTGCTGCGGCTACGAGACAAAGGCCTGGCCGATCCGTTCGTCGGTGCCGTTCTACAGTTCGGCGCCTACGACCTCAGCGGCCGAACTCCGGGCGGCAGACTGTACGCCGACGAGTACTTCATCGAGGCATACGTCGGCCACGTCGCCGACCGAACCGACCCCGATATTTCACCCCTCTACGGCGACCTCGCCGACCTACCGCCGACCCTGCTGTTGGTAGGAGGTCTCGATATCCTCCTCGAGGACAACCTGGCCATGGCCGCCCGACTCTCCGCCGCGGGAAACGACGTGGACATCCGCGTCTACCCCGAGTCCACCCACGCATTCACCCACCGCCCGACCGGCATGGCCGCCGCCGCCCTTCGGGACGCCGAATCGTGGATCGCGGACCGTCTATCAGCCGCCTGAATCCGGTGGCTGCCTTCACCCAGGATGCCTCACGCAATTTCTCGGTGAATTACCTTCGCTAGCAAACGAATTAACGCGCACCGGGCTGGAAACAAAATCGTCCGTCCACGCGATGAGGGGTGAGATGATCGAGTTGCCCGATTGCTACGGAGGAGGCAGGGCGTGATCGATGGAATGGTGATCGCCGGATATCTCGCGGGGGCGCTCGGAGCCGCAGGCGGCCGGTGGGTGGACGGGCACCTCGACCGGATCCTCACCGCTCTGACCGACACGGTGCGCCGCAAGCTGGGCCGAGCACCGCTCGACGACCTCGCCGAAAACCCGGACAGCGTCGCGGCACATCGTCGCGTGGCCGCCTCGATCGAACGCGCGGCAGCCACCGACACGCAGTTCGCCCGGGAACTCGCCGACCTGCAAAGCCAACTCGACCGGCGCGAGGGACCCAACAGCGTGATCCTGACCGGCGGCGGTAGCCAGACCGTCGCCGGCTACGGCCACGGCCACACCGCGGGCAGAGACAACATCATTTCCGACTACTACGCCCCGCAACCCGACGACCTGTCCGGCGCGCCGACGTGGACGAAAGTCTGCCTCTGGGTCGGCGGCGCGATCGCCGTATTCGGGTGGGCGATCATGATGATCGCCATCAGCCAACACAATGCACCGAGCACCCCCGGCGTCGCATTCGCAATATTCGCCGCGGGAGGAATTCTCATGGGCGCAGGCGAACTCGGAGCGCGAACCTCGACTCCCCGGCGCCGCCGATAATGTCGTAGCTACGGGCATCCGATTACCACCGAGGCATTCCGACAACAGCCTGCGAAGGCTCGGCTCGATCGTCGCCTGCGTCCCGCGGCATGATTCTGCACGGGCGTACGAGAGTATGTGCGGGTGGAGCTTGATCAAATCAGAACACGCGTCGGTGACCTCGCAGCCAGGTTCGATGTGCAGGCACTCGAGGTCGAGCTCGGGAAGGTACCGGAGGCGCTGCCGGAAGGTGCCAAGGTGCGGATTCAGAAGGGTCAGCCGATTCTGGTCGTCGGGCCCACCTTCGCCGACCACTCGCGAGCTGAGCAGGACTATATGGTCACCGGTATCTTGCTGGCTATGGACCTCGTCATGAGACGACGTCTCCTGTTCTCCTACGCCGTTTCGCTTTCCTTGGCACTGCCACTCGGGTTCGCCAGTGGTGGTGCGATAGCGAGCGGCATACCCGCGTGGTTGGTGGTTCCCGCGTCCATGGCGGTGTGGGTGACCTGCTATGTGGCAGCGCATATGGTGAGACTTCGACGCTTTGCCTACCGGGTGGACCGCAGGATGGTCGAGGAGATGGGTCGGCCACTCATGGATACGATGCTCGACTTCGACCGCCGGATGCGGGACCGTCGGCCGGGTCTCCTCGGCCGCCTTTTGAAGCTGTCTTCGGCAAGCCCCTCGCAACGGGCGAAACGTCTGGACGCCATCCCCGTAGCGACCATCAGGTAAGCGCGGCGGGCCTGCTCGAGGAGTAAAGGCTCTCCGTGCACTCAGGCCGGTTGTGCGGCCGAAATCCCTTAGTAGCAGGCAAGTTCCTGGAGTCAGCTCGGCGTGCGGGCGAGTCGCCCACAGATCGGACAGGTTTCGATGGTCACCCACTCCGGAGCTTCCACGCCGGGCGAGATCATCGGTGTCACGGGTTTCCAATGGACGCGCACGTGGCGGCGCAAGTCGGTCGATTCCAACCGCCCGCGGCCGCCGCGAGCGGCCAGTTCGACGTCGGCATCGCGGCGGCCCCATCGAAGAAGTCACTCGACGGCACTCCGTACAAACCCGCGTAGGACCAGACACCCCGGATCGTCACGACGCCTTAGCCTTCGGACGAACGAGTGACACGGGATTGCCACTACCGGCTGAACGTAAACCGGGGCGGGACTGGCGCCGAACGACGGGCCGCACCGGGAGCAAACGCACCTGCATCCGGCACCAGGGACTCACGAAGGTCGAGGTGCTGAAACGGGCGCTGTTCGCCGCAGAAGTCCAGGAGGAGCTTCAGCGGGCACCCGTACCCAGCCGACCGCCGAAATCTATGGCTGTCGGGAACCGACCGGGACGAACGCACAGCGAAGAGGCGAACGTTTCCGCTGGTAGAGGGGGTTTGTGGGGCGGGCGGGGCTCGAACCCGCGACCAATGGATTATGAGTCCACGGCTCTAACCGACTGAGCTACCGCCCCGCATGCGCGGTGGAACCGCGACTGTCAAGGATGCTACCGGGCTCGAAGGGGCGGGCACCAGTTGACTCCCCGCTCCCGCGACGCTGTTGTGAGGACGTGCGGTCTGTCGGCCGAGTCGGGCTGGGGAGGTCGTTTAGGGTGGGTCCGATACCGGAAACTTACTGGAGGGTCAGATATGGCCAGTGTGTTCGCGAATGTGCTGCGGGTTCATCAGTTGGTGTATGAGAAGAGCGATGGCCTGATCGGCCACAAGCTGCTGTTCGGGAATCCGACCCTGCTGTTGCGGACGGTGGGGCGCAAGACCGGGCAGCAGCGTACTTCGGCGCTGACCTACGGGCGCGACGGCGAGGCGTACCTGGTGACCGCGTCGAACGGCGGCTCGCCGCGTCCGCCGGGGTGGCTGGCGAACGTTAAGGCGGCGCCCGAGTGCGAGATCCAGGTGGGGCGGCGCAGGATGAAAGTGGTTGCGCGAGCGACGTATCCGGACGATCCGGACTACGCACGACGTTGGGCGATAGTCGACGAGGTGAATCAGGGCCGCTACAGCGCCTATCAGAAAATGACCAAGCGGCCCATCGCGGTGGTGGTGCTGACGCAGGCGAGGTGAGCCGTCAGTCGTCGCCGTCTCCCCAGCGCCCCTTGTCCACCGGCACGCTGTCGTCCCACCGACTCTCCATTCTCGGTGGGCGACTTGCGAATTGGACGACGGCGAAAACGAGGAAGAGGACGACGACGACGACACCGACGACGATCAGAGTTTGCACGGGGGCACCCTAGCGCTGTCTCAGACCGATCGCACGCACTGCCTGACAAGTCACAAAGTAAGCAGCGTTCGACCGAGAGATTTCCTCAATTCGATTGCGGCATGGGCTCGGTCGGCGTGTTCGAGCGGGAACGTCTGTCCGATCACGACCTCGATGTCACCGGCGGCGACAGCGTCTTGGATACCCCGCGCGAGGGCGTTCCAATCCGTGTCGGCGCCGGTGATGTCGAACAGGCCGAGCACCGCGATGTCGCGCGCGGCCAATCCGTCCTTGTCGAGCTCGGCGAAATCGCCCGCCGCGGCGCCGTATCCGAGGAATCGGCCGTGGTCGGCGATGGCTGCGGTGGCCGCCTCGCCGAGGTCGCCGCCCGCTCCGTCGAGCACGACGTTCACCCCGTCCCCGCCGGTCGCGGCGCGCACCTTGGCGGCCCAGTCCGGCTCGGAGTAGTCGATGACGACGTGCGCGCCGAGCCGTTCGGCGAGTTCGAGCTTGGCACGGCCGCGAGCCGCCGCGACGACGTGTGCCCCTGCGGAGCGGGCCAATTGGATGAGCAGCGTGCCGAGCCCGCCGCCCGCCGCAGTGACGAGAACCCACTCCCCCGGCTGGATCGCGGCCCGGTCGAACACGGCGAGCGCGGTCCTGCCGTCGTGGGTGAGCGCGACCGCCTGGTTCAGCGAAAGCCCTTCCGGCACTTCGATGAGCGTCTCGGCTTTGGCCAGTGCCTTCTCGGCATAGCCGCCGATGGGCTGACCGACGCCGCCGATGCTGCTCGCGGCGGTGCTGGTGGCGACGCGTTTGCCGAGCCACGCCGGATCGACCTCGGCGCCGACCTCGACGACCACGCCCGCGACCGCGCCGCCCGGCACGTAAGGGGTTTCGATGTCGAAGTATTCGCGTCCCCACCCACCGCGCAGCCGAGTGTCGAGGAACATCACGTCGGCCGCCGCGACCTGCACGACCACCTGTCCGGGACCCGGTGTCGGATCCGGGATTTCGCGCACCGCGAGCACCTCTGGTCCACCGAATTCCATTGCCTGCACTACCCGCATCACTGATCTCCCTGTCTCGTGGGGCAGTGCCCAGCATGAAACCTGAAGTTCAGTAGAGGTCAAGCGCTGCGAGTCGGATCACTCGCGAGCGGGCAGGACATCGGGCTCAGGAACCCCCACCGCAGCTACTGCCACCACCGCCGCCGCAACTGCTGCTGCTCCCGCCGCCACAGCTACTGCTGCTGCCCCCGCCGGACCCGCTGTCGCCGCCGCTGCCGCCCGAACATCCGCTTCCGGAGTCCCAGGCTCCGCCCGCACCGCAGCCGCTGCCGTGGTGGCGGTGGTGGTGCCCCGCTCCAGCGCCGCCCGCGAACCACGGTCCCGAAGCATGGTTCGGCCCCCAGCCGGGCTGCCGCGGCGGCCTGTTCGCGGCCTTGACCAGAACCACCACGAACGCGACGACCGCGAACAGGATCAGTAGAACCATGACGAGCAGAAACAGAACAAGAAGAGCCCTCATGCCGGAATGGTAGCGGCGCGCCGCCGTACAGTGAATCGTGCAGTTTTTCCGTTCCCGACAGCGCCTCCGCCGCCAGGTCGACCTGCGCGACGTCGAGGAGGCGGTGGCCGCGCTGGAACTCACCGAGGCCGTCTTCAAGACGTGCCCATGGCAGCCGCGCGAGCTGGTGGAGACCGGCCTGCGCCAGTGGCTGCGCTGCTGCGGCGCGGCGATGCGCGACGGCCAGGTCATCGGCATGCCCTCGCACGCGGTGGACGAGGCGTGGCACGGGCTGATCCTGTGCACGCAGCGCTACGCCGCGTTCTGCACGGCCGCCTACGGCCGGTTCCTGCACCACTACCCGGACGGGGACGGTCCCGCCGAACCCGCCGCGCACGGTTCGATGGCCGAGCAGCTCGGCCGCACGGTGGTGGCGTGGTCGATGGTCGCGCGACCCGGTGAGACCTGCGTGCTGTGGGATCTCGACAGCAAGGTCGGGGTCGCCGAACCGTGGGGCATCGACGCCCGGCGCGTGGCGGCGATCGAGGCCGAACTGCACCGGGCGTCGACGGGCCCCGCTAAGTGAGCTTCACCCGCGCCGCGAAGAACCGCACCACCGCGGGCGCGAAGCGGCTGAACTGGTACTGCAACCGCGCCTCCGGGGTGACCGGCACGATGCTGCGGTTGCGCCGGACGGCCCGCACGATCTGATCGGCGACCTTGTCGGGCGTGTAGCGGCGCCTGCGGTACAAATCGTCGTACTTGGCCTGCTTGCGCTTCTCCTCCTCGGCGCTGACGCCCGAGAAGGTGGTGGTGGCAACGATATTGGTGTGCACGATGCCCGGGCAGATGGTGTGCACGGAGATGCCGCGGCCCGCCAGCTCGGCGCGCAGGCAGTCGGAGAACATGAACACCGCCGACTTGCTGGTGGAGTACGCGCTGAATCCCTGCTGCGGACTGTAGGCCGCCATGCTGGACAGGTTGACGATGTGTCCGCCCAAGCCGCGCTCGGCCATGGCGGCGCCGAAGGCGCGACAGCCGTTGACCACGCCGCCGAGGTTGATCCGCAGTACCCGATCGAACTCCGCCGACGGCGTCTCGAAGAACCCGCCCGCCTGGCCGATGCCCGCGTTGTTGATCAGGATGTCGGGCACGCCGTGCGCGGCGAACACCTCGGCCGCGTGCGCGGTGACCTCGGCTTCGTCCGAGACGTCGAGCCGATAGGCATGCGCCACACCACCTTCCGCGGCGATCAGCTCCGCGGTCTGCTTGGCTGCGTCCAGATTGATGTCGGAGAGCACGATTTCGGCGCCGAGGCGGGCGAACGCCAGCGCGGTCTCCCGGCCGATGCCGCTGCCGCCGCCGGTGATCACCACCAGCTGGTCGTCGAATTCCTTTCGGGTCCGGTCGGTTTCCGCGCGTCGCAGGCCGCGCGGCACCGCGCCGCCGTCGAGGGTGTCGATCAGCTCGGTGGTGGCGGTGGCCAGTAGTTCGGGGTGCGAGAACGGCATCCAGTGCCCGGCGGGCACGTCGCGCCGCCACAGCCGCGAGACCCACTTGCGCTCGTCGTCGTAGCCCGCGGGCCGCACCGCGACGTCACGACCCGCCACGATCAGCTGAACCGGCACCTCGGTGCGCCGCTCGCGCGGGGCGAGCAGCCGCGGCACGATGTTCGCGCGATAGATGCGCAGGCCGTCGACGATGTCGCGCCGGAAGGTCGGCGCCAGGGTGACGTTCGACGCCGGGGTCTCGTTCATGAGGGAAACGACGCGCTGCCAACGTTCTTCGGTGCCGAGCGCGGTGAAAGCGGCTCGCGGCAGTACCGGCGTCATGAAGAACGCGGTGTAGGCCGAGGACAGCAGCTGGGTGAAGGGCTGCCAGACGTTGCGCGGGGTGGGCCGGGACAGCTTGGCGCGCACCCACTTTCCGAGGTGGTCCAGGTTCGGCCCGGACACGGAGGTGAACGAGGCGATACGGTCGGCGGCGGCCGGTTCGCACACCGCCTCCCACACCTGCACCGAACCCCAGTCGTGCGCGAGGACGTGCACCGGTGCTTCCGGGCTCACCGCGTCGGCGACGGCGTAGAAGTCGGCGGCGAGCGCCTCGAGCCGGAAGTCGGCGGTGCGCCGGGTGCGGGTGGACCGGCCGTGCCCTCGGGTGTCGTATGTGACGACGTGGAACCGCGGCGTCAGCAGCGGCACCACGGCGTCCCAGAGGTGGTGGGTGTCCGGCCAGCCGTGCACGAGCACCACGGTCGGGTTGGCGGGATCGCCGTATTCGTAGACAGCGAGGTCGAATTCACCGCTGCGCACGATCCGCTCGGTCGCCGCCGAGTCGATATCCGTCGTCATCGACGTCTCCTTGTTGGTCGGAGGGCCTTCACTACAGGTCGAGCACGAGACGGCCACCGTCGCAGCGCGATACGCAGGCCAGCATGTCGCCGTCCGCGCGTTCGTCCTCGGTGAGCACAGTGTCGCGATGATCCGGCTCGCCGGCCAGCACGCGGACCTTGCAGGTCCGGCAGAAGCCCTGGCGACACGAATACGGTTGGTCGGGACGGGATTTCAGCAGTGTGGCAAGCGCGGACTCGTCGGCGGGCACTTGGAGCACCGCACCGGTGGAGGCGAGCTGGATCTCGAACGGCCGCCCGTTCACGATCGGCGGCGGCGAGAAGCGCTCGGAATGCAGTTCCACGCCGCGCATTCGGCGCACCGCTTCGGCGACGGTGGTCGTCATCGGCACGGGGCCGCAGCAGTAGACCGCGGTGCCGGTGGTCACGCCGGGCAGCAGCGCGGCCGCGTCCGGCAGACCGTGTTCGTCGTCGGTGCGCACGGTGACCCGGTCGCCGAACGTCTCGATCTCGTCGAGGAACGGGATGGTCTCGCGGCTGCGGCCGACGTAGACCATGGACCAGTCCAGGCCGAGCCGCATCGCCAGCCGCGCCATCGGCAGGATCGGGGTGATCCCGATGCCGCCCGCGACGAAGTGCAGGTGCACCGAGGGTGAGCCGTAACCGGGCACCGCGAACGGAAAGGCGTTGCGCGGCCCGCGCACCACGATCGGCGAGCCGACCGGCAGCGCGTCGTGTACCTCCAACGAACCGCCGCCGCCCTCCGGGATGCGGCGCACCGCGACACGGTAGGCGCGGGTGTCGGCGGGGTCGCCGCACAGCGAGTACTGCCGCAACCTGCCGGACGGCAGCTCCAGATCCAGGTGCGCACCCGGCCGCCACGCGGGCAGTTCGCGCCCGTCCGGCGCCTCGAGCCGCAGGCTCACCACGTCCTGGTCGTGCGCTTCGACCCGGCGCTCGGTGACGACGAGCGCGAGCCTTCGGTCGTCGACCTTCGGGCGCAGATCCCGCCGGTTGACCAGCGTTGCCCAGCGCAACCGGGCCGAGGCGAGAGCGTCGAAGACCCGCACCGTCCGGTCCCGATCGCGCTTGCCGAACAGGTCGGCGGGCAGCTGCTCGGGGACGACCCTGGGACTCACGAGGCGACCGCGCGCGCCGCGGGCGAGGCGGCCAGGTACGCCACCGCCTGCGCGGTGGAGCCGACCGTCTCCGGGTTATAGCCGGGCTTGAAGGTGGACAGCGCGCTCCACAGCAGCGAAGGCACGCCGGGCAGGGAGCCCCGCCACATGGCGCCGAGAACCCGCTTGATCAGGCGCGGATAGCCGAGATCGGGCAGCGTGGCGTCCTGCTGCACCATGAACTTGGTGCCGCGCACGACCAGCGAGATGAAGATCGGGAACACCAGCACCATCAGCGCCGACCTGCGGACGTATCCCGCGCCGAAGTACACCGCGACGTCGTGGGCGACATGCCGGTGCTCCACTTCCTCCGCGCCGTGCCAGCGGAAGAGGTCGGCCATCCGCGGGTCCGCGCCGAACTTCTCCAGATCGGCGTTGAGCACCCAGTCACCGAGAAAAGCGAAGAAGTGCTCGAGGCACGCGATGAACGCCAGCCGCTCGACCATGATCTGGCGCTGCGCGATGCCCTCGGCGTCCTTGGGCCCGAGCGTCTTGCGGAACAGGTATTCGGCTTGCCGCACATAGGGAGTCGGGTCGATGCCGTTGGCCGCGAGCACCTCGTGCAGCACCTTGTCGTGGGTCTCGGCGTGCATCGATTCCTGACCGATGAAGCCGAGCATGGCCTCGCGCAGCTTCGCGTCCTTGACGTAGGGCAACGCCTCGGCATACGCGGCGCAGAACATGCGCTCGCCCTCGGGCAGCAGCAGATTCAGCGAATTGATCAGATGCGAGGCGATCGGCTCCTCCGGCATCCAGTGCAGCGGAGTGTCGGACCAGTCGAACTGGACATTGCGTGCGTTGAGGGCCACCTCGCCCGGGTCGGTTTCCGGGCGCCGGTGAGCCCTGCGAAGTAGCTTCATCGGTACTCCTCGATCCTCATACGTGCACCTCAGCGGGCGAATCGGCACAGCGGTGCGCCGGTTCCTGCGCTGGTGTAGCAACGATCATACACATATATGGAACTAGCGGTAACACACATGAGAGTCACCGATCGGACTCGAACCCGATACGACGGGCTATCCCACGGCATTCATCCGATGAATCCCGTTATCCAGGTTGACAATAGAGCCCACCACTGTGAGCGATCTCCCCCGGATCCGGCCCAAAATTAGAACACGTTCTAGTAGGCTTTCGCTATGGAACGTTTAACCGGATTGGATGCCAGTTTCCTCTACCTCGAGACCGGGACCCAGCATCTGCACGTGTGCGCGCTGCTCATCCTCGACCCGACCGCGGACGGCGTGCGGTACTCCTTCGACTCCTTCAAGGCCGAACTCGGTCGCCGGGTGCCCCTGATTCCGCAGATGCGGCGGCGATTGCACGAGGTGCCGTTCAACCTGGACCATCCGGTCTGGGTGGAGGACCCCGACTTCGATCTCGACTACCACATCCGCCGCATCGGCATCCCGAGTCCGGGCGGCAGGCGCGAACTGGCCGAACTGGTCGGCGACATCGCCAGCAGGCCGATGGACCGCGACCGCCCACTGTGGCAGATGAACGTCGTCGAGGGCATCGACGGCGACAAGGTCGCGGTGATCTGCAAGTACCACCACGCCGCCGTGGACGGCATCACCGGCACCAACATGATGATGCACCTGTGCGACATGGAACCGGGCGTGACACGTCCGGAGCCGACCGACGAATGGAAGCCCGAGTCCGCGCCGAACGACTGGAAACTGTTGGCGGAGGCGGCCGTTCGATTGCCCGGCAGGGCGGGCATCGTCGGCATGCTGCCCAAGACCGTCGGCATGCTCGCCGGTTTCGCGCAGCGTCGGCGAAACAACCAGGCGGGCATGGCGATTCCGCTCACCGCGCCGCGCACACCGTTCAACAAGGCCATCACGCCGCATCGCACGGTCGCCTTCGCCGAGGCGGATCTGGCCGCCATCAAGGAGATCAAGACCGCGTTCGACGTGAAGGTCAACGACGTGGTACTGACCGTGGTCGGCGGCGTGCTGCGCGCCTATCTGGACAAGCACGGCGAACTGCCCGATCGCTCGCTCATCGCCTCGGTACCGGTGTCGGTGCACGAAGCCTCCCGGCACAAGGCCGGAATCAACAAGGTCTCCTCGCTGTTCTCCGAGCTCGGCACCGACATCGCCGACCCGGTCGAGCGACTGCGCAAGGTGGCCGCGGCGAACCGCGACGCCAAGGACGAGCACGATCTCATCGGCGCCGACTTCCTGCAGGACTGGTCACAGTACGCTCCGCCCAACACCTTTCAGCTCGCCGCGCGGGTCTACTCGTCGCTTAAGCTGGCCGAGCATCATCCGGTGGTGCACAACCTCGTCGTCTCGAACGTGCCGGGACCGCCGATGCCGCTGTACTTCCTCGGCGTGAAGGTGAACGCGATGTATCCGTTCGGTCCGGTATTCCACGGGGCCGGGCTCACCGTCACGGTGCTGTCCAACAACGGCGATCTCGATTTCGGGTTCATCGCCTGCAAGGAGCTCGTGCCGGATCTCAGCGCGATGGCCGATGCGGTGCCGGGCATCATCGACGAATTGCGTTCCGCGGCACACGAATCGCGGTGACGACGAAGTGCGCACTGAGTCACGCGCATAGGTGATCCCAGCCCGCCCTGTTCGCCACCGACGCCGAACAGGGTCGACCGCAGCGGGTTTCGCTACGTCCGCGCGGTGACCGACGCGCAGCCGTCCAGCAGTGCGGGAACGAAACGCTCCGCACCGAATACGCAGCCCGCATGTCCCACACCGGCGAGATGAATGGTCGCGCCGGGAATCATGGTCGCCATCTCCAGTTGCCGATAGACCGGAATCGCCCGGTCGCGGGTCGTGATGACCACCGCAGTCGGCGCCGTGATCGTGTCGAGCCAGGCGGACGCGTCGAAGCGCCCGACCTCCGCGATCACCTGGGCCAGCGCCCACCCGCTCGTACTGCGGAACTCACCCAGCGCCCACTTCTCGAAGCCGCCCGGCGGCCACGTGTGTTCCGGCAGCTCCGACAGTGTGCTCGCGAATTTGTCGATGCGCCGCAGCGAATACGGTCCGATGGCGTCGGCGAACGCGCCGAACGCCTGGTGGAACGCCTGCTCGCGCCACTTCTCCCGGAATCGGTACGGCGTCGCGCACAGGACCAGCCCGCCGACGCGGTCGGGATGCCGGTGCGTGGCCGTCAACGTCACCACCCCACCGAGCGAATAGCCCGCGCAGATCGGGCGCTCGACCTCCATCGCGTCGGCGACGGCGATCACGTCGTCGGCGCAGTCGTCCACCGAGAAGCGCGGGGATCGGATGCCACGGCCGTGCCAGCGCTGGTCGAACAGGATCACGCGGTACCGCTCGGCGAGCGCTTCCAGCGCCGGAAACCAGGTGAGGCAGGCGGTGCTCGCGGTGCCGTGCAGCAGGATGAGCGTGGGAGCCCCCTCGGGTCCCGGCATGTCGACCACGTAGGTGCGTCCCCGGCCGGGCAGGTCGACCAAGCGGCCGCCCGGCACCTCCGCGATGTCGGGGACGCCCGCGCGCCGGATCAAGCGTCGGAACCGGTTCGCCATCGTCGGCCTCCTCCGGGACGAGCCGTCACTGAAACAAGTTCTATTCGATGATGCCACACGGTTGTGCGGCTTCTCCGCTGTGCCATCGAGCCTTCGAGCCCTAACCACCCCGGAGTTATGTAACGTGTTCACGTCGGCTTCCGCCGGCGACTGTTCCGCGACGGACGGAGGTATCGCAATGGGGCGACTCACCGGCAAGGTGGCCTTGATCAGCGGCGGAGCCCGCGGCATGGGCGCCGCGCACGCCAGGAAATTCGTGGCCGAGGACGCGCGCGTGGTGCTCGGCGACATTCTCGACGACGAGGGCAAGGCGCTGGCCGAGGAGCTCGGCGACCACGCCGTCTACGTGCACCTCGACGTCCGGCAGAAGCAGGACTGGCAGGCCGCCGCCGACGAGGCCGTGCGGCGGTTCGGCGCGCTGAACGTGCTGGTGAACAATGCCGGGATCGTCAACGGGAACCTGCTGGTGGACTTCGCGCTGGAGGAGTGGCAGCGCATCGTCGACATCAACCTGACCGGCACGTTCCTGGGTATGCAGGCCGCGACCCCGGCGATGATCGAGGCGGGCGGGGGATCCATCGTCAACATTTCCTCCGTCGAGGGCATGCGCGGGAGCCCGGGTCTGCACGGGTACACGGCGACCAAGTTCGCGGTCCGCGGGCTCACGAAGTCGACGGCGCTCGAGTTGGCGCAGTACGGGATTCGGGTGAATTCGGTGCACCCCGGGTTGATCAGCACGCCGATGACCGAGGGGATTCCGGCGGACTTCCTGCAGATCCCGCTAGGGCGGGCGGCGGATCCGGCCGAGGTGTCGAACTTGGTGACGTATTTGGCGAGTGATGAGTCGTCGTATTCGACGGGGGCGGAGTTCGTCATCGACGGCGGGTTGACGGTTGGGGTGCCGCACAAGTCGTTCTAGGTTGCCGTTGTGCGGTGCACTGCGAGGCTCACCCGGCGGTAGTCACGACTCTGCGGGCACGGCGTTCCTCAGCGGCCCCATCGTCGGCCACGCGCCCGCAGAAAGTCGGCCGCTCCGATGGGCGCTCCGGCTGCGCACCCGCGGCGGCGCCAGCTGCACACTCAGGGGGTTACGCCTCGACGGCGCGATGGTTCTCACAGTAGACGGCATCGACTCGTTCGGCGGCAGTGAGGCTCTGGGAGAGGCGCGAGATCCCATGCAGTTCCGCGCTTTCCACGTATCTCAGCTCGAAAGCAGCAGTCCCGCGGCGAGGGTGAACATCACCAGCGCGATCGCCGAATCCAGGACCCGCCAGGCCGTCGGGCGGGCGAACAGCGGGCCGAGCAGGCGGGCACCGAAGCCGAGGGTGACGAACCAGAGGATGCTGGCGAGCATCGCGCCCGCGCCGAGGAACCAGCGGTCCGGCGGGGCGTAGGTGTTGGCGAAGGAGCCGAGCAGCAGGACCGTGTCCAGGTAGACGTGCGGGTTGAGCCAAGTCAGCGCCAGGCAGGTGAGGACGGTCGCGCCGAGTGCCACCGACGTGCCCGACCCGTCCGCGCTCAGCGTGCCGCCGGAGATCGCGCGCCGCGCAGCCAGCACGCCGTAGCCGATGAGGAACGCGGCGCCCGCGTAGCGCACCACCGTCACCACCGAGGGCAGCGACTCGACCAGCGCTCCGAAGCCCGCGATGCCCGCGGCGATCAGCACGATGTCCGACACCGCGCACACCGCGACCACCGCGGCGACGTGCTGTCCGCGCACACCCTGGCGCAGCACGAAGGCGTTCTGCGCGCCGATCGCCACGATCAGCGACAACCCGAAACCCAAACCGGAGATGGTGGCGAAACCCGCCGAGGCAACTGTCACGTCCATCGACGCTAAGACCGCGCCATCCAACCAGACAAGCTAAAGATTCTGAAGCAACATTACAGTTTCTAAATATGGATCTGCAGCTCGACCAGCTCAGGGCGCTCAACGCGGCGGTCACCGAGGGGACCTTCGAGGCGGCCGCGCGCAGTCTGCGGGTCACTCCGTCGGCGGTCAGCCAGCGCATCAAAGCACTCGAGGACGCCGCCGGTCGCATCCTGCTGCAACGCACGAAACCGGTACGCGCCACCGAATCCGGGCTCGCCGTGCTGCGCCTTGCCCGGCAGATCGACCTCCTCACCGGCGACACCGCCCGCGAGCTCGGCGACGCCGACCACCCCGTCGACCGCCCGATCCGCCTCCCCATCGCGGTGAACGCCGACTCGCTCGAGACGTGGGTGATGCCCGCACTCCGCGACGCGCCGCCCGGCGTGTGCTTCGAAATCCACCGCGAGGACGAGGAGCACACCACCGCCCTGCTGCGCGACGGCACCGTCATGGCGGCCATCACCGCCACCGCCAAGCCGGTGCAGGGCTGCAAGGTCGACAAGCTCGGCGCCATGCGGTATCGCCCGATGGCCAGCCCCGAGTTCGCCAGGACCTGGTTCGCCGACGGCCCCACCGCCAAGGCCTACGCCGCAGCGCCCGTCGTCCTGTTCGACCGCAAAGACGACCTCCAAGACCGCCACCTCCGCCGCCGCACTCGGCAGCCGATCGACCCGCCCCGCCACTACGTCCCCTCGTCCACCGCCTTCGGCACGGCCGTTCGCCTCGGCCTCGGCTGGGGGATGCTGCCGGACCTCCAGACCGCCGCCGACCCACCGACGAGTCTGGTTCCGATAGACGGAGATTCGTTCATCGACGTGCCGCTCTACTGGCAGCAGTGGAAGTTGCACTCCCCCGCGTTGAGCGCGATCGCCGGGGCGATCGCCGAAGCGGCTGCCGCGGCGCTGCGCTGACTCACCGAGAGTGCTTGCGCACGTATAGTTCTTGGCTCGTGCGCGCGACCAGCTCGCCGTCGGCGCCGACGAGCTCGGCGGAGTGGTTGGTGCGAGAGACGCCGTCCGCCTCCAGGTTTCCGCGGATCTTCGCCATGTCCTCGGGCGGCATCAACATCGTCACGCGCACCAGCCCGCGACCCGGCCGCACGAATTCCGTTGTGGCGGTGGTATTCCAGACGCGATAGCCATCCCCCAATTGCCAGAGGGCCATCAACCCGAAGAACGGGTCGGTCATCATGGACAGGATCCCGCCGAACGCCGCACCCGCGTGGTTCTTGTTCCACCCGCTCACCTTGTGCCGGACCGTGACACTGGACCAGTCGTCCGCCACATGCTCGATCCGGACCCCGCCCATGAGGAATACCGGGTAGGCGTTGGTCATCAACCGAAACTGTCGCGCCGACAGCTTCCGCAAGGTACTCGCCATGACCATGTGTTCCCCCTCAGCTGCGCGACCGCTGTCCGGCACAGTACCCCCGCCCAGCCGCAACCAAACTCGTTGCAGCTCTTCGCCTCCCGGTAGGCGCTGACGGATCGACGGGAGAGAAATGGTGGTTCCGGCGGCCTTGG